>NZ_JADAXG010000001.1:0-1229486 GCF_019837545.1 Bacillus sp. 17RED48 | reverse complement strand
GGGTGCTACTGGGCCTCAGGGTATTCAAGGACCTCAAGGGAACACGGGCGCTACTGGCATAGGAGTTACCGGACCTACCGGACCTTCTGGCGGGCCTCCTGGACCTACTGGACCTCAGGGGCCTCAAGGTGTTCAAGGGAACACAGGCGCTACTGGACCTCAAGGTGTTCAAGGGAACACGGGTGCCACTGGACCTCAAGGTGTTCAAGGGAACACGGGTGCTACTGGACCTCAAGGTGTTCAAGGGAACACGGGTGCTACTGGACCTCAAGGTGTTCAAGGGCCAACAGGCGCTACCGGTGCCACTGGTATAGGAGTTACTGGCCCTACTGGACCTAGCTTCCCTGTAGCAACAATTGTTGTTACAAACAACATTCAACAAACAGTACTACAATTTAATAACTTTATTTTCAGTACTGCAATTAACGTAAACAATATTATCTTTAATGGCACAGATACAGTTACGGTTATCAACGGCGGTATTTATGTGATTAGCGTATCTATTTCTACAACTGCGCCAGGATGCGCTCCTCTTGGAGTAGGCATTTCAATTAATGGAGCAGTCGCAACTGATAACTTTTCTTCAAATTTAATAGGCGACTCACTTTCATTCACTACAATCGAAACGTTAAGAGCTGGCGCAAACATTTCTGTCCAATCTACTCTTAACGAGATTACGATCCCTGCAACAGGAAACACTAACATTCGCCTTACTGTATTTAGAATTGCTTAAATTTCACTATGTATTGTTTATAGCAAATAAAAAAAGAGCGAGAAACTCGCTCTTTTTTTGTTATGTACAATAATTCATTACTACTCTAATTCAATTGAAACATTTTTTTGTGGTACAAATGTAGAAATTGCATGTTTATAAATAAGCTGTTGCTTACCCTCTGTTTCCAGTAGGACTGTAAAATTATCAAATCCTTTAATTAATCCACGAAGCTGGAAACCATTTAATAAGTACAGCGTAACAAACGTATTTTCTTTACGGAGTTGATTTAAAAACTGATCTTGAATATTGATTGATTGCTTCATGTCGAATCCTCCTCTTTTTCTCTACTTACTATTATTCGACTTTAGTTGTAATTTTCCTTCTATGTATCGTAAAATTTCTGACGTTTTTTCACCGCCTGTAACATCAAACCACGTGACATCCATCTTATTACGGAACCACGTTAATTGACGCTTTGCATAACGACGTGAATTAGTCTTTAATTGTGATACCGCTTCTTCTAAAGAGACACGATCCTCAAAATAATCATATATCTCTTTATACCCAATCGCTTGAATAGATTGACAATCTCGTATCCCTCTATTATACAATCCTTCTACTTCTTCTAATAACCCTTGGTCCATCATTATATCAACTCGTAAGTTAATGCGATCGTATAGCATTTCTCGATCCATTGTCAAGCCAATCAAGGAAACATCGTATAATAACTCGTTTTCTTGTTTTTCAAGTTGATCACTCATTTTTTCACCCGTCGTGTGGAAAATTTCTAACGCTCTAATGACACGACGTACATTATTTGCATGAATACGCTCAGCACTTTCTGGGTCTACTTCTTGTAATTTCTTATGTACATATTCCACACCACGTTCTAATGCTAACTTTTCCATTTGTTCTCGGTATATAGTATCGCCAGCATCATCCGTAAACTGATAATCGAATAAAACAGATTGTATATACAGACCAGTTCCACCAACGATAATTGGCAATTTACCACGCTCTGTAATCTCTCGAATATGCTTACGAACACGTTCTTGAAATTCGGCAACAGAAAATGATTCTTCCGGATTTTTTATATCGACCATATAATGCGGCATTCCATCCATCTCTTCTTCTGTCACCTTTGCAGTTCCAATATCCATCGTACGATAAATCTGCATGGAATCTCCACTTATAATTTCACCATTCAACGCTTTGGCAAGATCAATACTTAACTTCGTCTTTCCAACAGCAGTTGGTCCAATGATGACAGCAACTTTTTCACGTTGCACTTCTCCCATATCATTCAACTCTCTTTATGTAATGTACTCCATCTATTGATTATATCCAATCTTACCAATTTTAACGGCATGATTGCAAGTTCTTTCATTTCGGTACATGAAATTATAAATAAAAAAGAACATAGTTTGTCCAATTCCGCATATACATGATTAAAAATACCTTCGAGAGGATGAGTTGACTATGAAACAATCCACCATTAATTTTTCATCTTTAACAAAAGACCTTATTTTAGCTACTGCTACAAAAGAACAAAATTGTTCACAAGAAGAATTATATTTCGCCTTAAATTGTTTGCTACGTTCTTTTCATTCTACTCTCCAAGAAACAACATTACATCCAGAAAATAAAAATACAGAGTATATACAAAATCAATTTTGCAGTGCCTATAAAATTATTACAGGTAAAACTATTTATCCTTTTCAATAACCTATAAAAGGCGGTTGCTTACATACTTTCAAGCAACCGCCTTTTATATTAATACATATACACTATTTGATCACTTTCACTTTTACAGATTTGCGCCCCCAGCTATTGGCACTACCATCTGAACCGACTAATACATCAATACGATTTCCTTTAATCGCACCACCAGTATCTCCAGCAATCGCTTCTCCATATCCTTCTACCCATACTTTTGATCCAAGCGGAATTACTTTAGGATCAACAGCAATTACTTTCATATTCGGATTCGCTGTTAAATCATGCCCCATTGCAGTTAATACACGACCACCATACGTACCATTCTCACTTGGATGGGCTGTATACGCTGTCGCTTCTACTGTTATTTCACGTCCACCAGCAGGTGCACTTGTTTCAGTAGATTTCGTAACTTGTTTCGTAGTTGACTGTTGTTTTGCGACAGGTTTACTTGATTCTACATTTTTAACAGACTCTTTGCTCTTAACTACTTTATTATTTTTAACTGGCGTATTTACTCTTACTGGCGCCTCTTCTTGCGTTACAACTTCTTTCTTTTCTATTACAGGTGCCGTCCCTGTTAAAAATGGCATGTGAACATATCCCGTTTTTCCATTATAGTCAAATTGTAACCATTCATTTTGAACTTGATTTGTCGTTTCAATTACATCATCTTTATTCAGTTTACCAAGAATTTCAGAGTCAGTATTCGCTCCAGCACGAACATTTAACGCGCCCGCCGTTACATAATATGTACTTTTTGTAAATTCAGCACTTACAAACGCTTCTTTACCATTTAATTTAATTTTTGCCCATCCGTTTTCTGTATTTATAACATCTAATTTATTTCCACTTAACATTTTACCTACAAGCTTTGACTCTACAGTTGGGTTTTCTCTAACATTTAATACGTCTGTTGTTACAATCGTTTCTGCTTTCGCAGAACCTGCAAAAATCCCAAGACCAAAAACTGCCGCCGTTGCTATACCTAATAATTTTTTCATGAATAGCCTCCATTTGCTTTGTTTTCGTATTTTCATTATAGCAACAGATTTTTAAGATTTTTAGAAATCACACAATTACAAACCATTCGTAATACACGATTAATGAGTTGTAACATAAATTTCCATATTAATGAATTCCATTTCTAATAGAATTCCCAATAGTTTTCATATATTTTCTACATATCAGCCCAGAATTTTTTTCCAAAAAAAATTACAGTATTACTTTTTTGTTACAAAAAAACCATATTTCATTACATCTTTTACCAAAATTCATCATTCTCCAATTATTAATCTCCTTTTTTGTAATAAAAAAGAGCAGCTAATAAAAGCTACTCCTTTTTCATGTGTTATTTAACTTTCTTTTTCCAAATCCCCATCATAAGAGCTGAAATAACTGTCCCTATAAATATCGAGAAAATATATAGCACCGGTTTATTTACTAATGCGATAACAAACAATCCACCATGCGGTGCTGGTAATGTAATTTGGAATAACATAGATAATGCACCCGCAATACTTGAACCAACAACACAACTTACTATTACTCGAATCGGATCTGCAGCTGCAAATGGAATCGCACCTTCTGTAATAAACGATGCTCCCATAATATAATTTGTTAAACCAGATTTACGTTCTGCTTCAGTAAATTTCGATTTAAAGAAAGTAGTTGCGAATGCAATCGCTAATGGTGGTACCATACCACCCGCCATAACAGCAGAGTGCACGCCAAAGTTCTGCGCTTCTATTGCAGCAATACCAAATGTAAATGCAGCTTTGTTAATTGGACCACCCATATCAATTGCCATCATACCACCTAATATAAGACCTAGTAATATAGCATTTGTACCGTTCAAACCATTTAACCAACCTGTTAACATTTCATTCAATGCTACTACAGGCGGAATTACTACTTTTTGCATAACAACTCCTGTAATCAACAATCCAAAGACCGGATATAACAATACAGGTTTAATTCCTTCTAACTGTGCTGGTAATCCTGAAAACAATCTTTTCAATCCTAAAACAACATACCCAGCTAAGAAACCAGCAATTAATCCCCCTAAAAATCCAGCATTCGCATGTGCTGCTAAGAATCCACCGACAACACCAGGCATAAATCCTGGACGATCAGCAATAGAACTCGCAATAAATCCAGCTAAAATTGGTACGAGGAATAAAAACGCACCTGTTTTGCCTCCACCAATAGACATTAACAATTCAGCCAATGGTCCTTCTGCTTTTATACCACCAATCCAAAATGCTAGTGCAATTAAAATCCCGCCACCAACAACGAATGGAAGCATATTACTTACACCACTCATTAAGTGCTTATAAATCCCTAATCCTTTTTCTTCCTCTGTACTTTCTGTCTTCCCATCTTCCTTTATTCCTTTAAAGATTGGCGCATCTTGTTTTACAGCTCGATTAAGAAGCGCTTCCGTTTTTCTAATCCCATCAGCGACTGGCACTTGAATGACATGTTTCCCAGCAAAACGGTTCATTTCTACTTGTTTATCTGCCGCAACAATTATAGCCGTTGCGCGTTCAATGTCCTCTTTCGTTAAACCGTTTTTTACTCCTGTTGATCCGTTCGTCTCAACTTTAATTGCTATACCTAGCTCTGCTGCTTTTGCTTTCAAGCTATCCGCTGCCATATAGGTGTGAGCGATTCCAGTTGGGCAAGCCGTAACTGCTAGTACGTATGGTTCGTTTCCTTCTGGTTTTGCAACTTCAATGTCTTCTTCTTCTTTTTCATTCTCTTTTTCATCAAATAAACGAAGAAGTTCCTCTTCATCCTTTGCTTCTAACAATTGCTTACGAAATCCTTCATCCATTAATAATGTAGATAGGCGCGATAACGTTTCTAAATGAGTATTATTCGCCCCTTCGCTCGCAGCAATCATAAAGAATAAATGCGCTGGCTGTCCGTCAAGCGATTCATAGTTGATACCGCTTACACTTCTACCAAAACAAATCGCTGGTTGTTTAACAGCTTTTGTTTTCGCATGAGGTATTGCAATCCCTTCCCCTATGCCAGTTGTACTTTGTGACTCCCGCTTTAAAATAGCTTCTTTAAATTCAGCTTTACTATTTAAACGATTTGCGCCGTCTAATTTCTCAACTAATTCATCTATGACAGCTTCTTTATTTGAAGCTGTCAAATTCATAATAACTGTATCCCTTTTTAATAGTTCTGTAATTTTCATATGTTGCTCCCCCCTATCGCTTAGCTACAATTACTTGCGACAATAATTCTTCTACTTTTTCTTTTTCACATAAATCAGCTGAAAATGCTGTTGCACTCCCTGTTGCAACGCCATATTGAAATGCCTTTTCAATATCTTTTGTCTGTTCATATTTACCCACAAATCCTGCAACGAGAGAATCTCCGGCCCCAACCGAATTAATTACAACACCTTTTGGAACAGTTGCTTCATATATACCTTCTGCCGTAAATAATAAAGCCCCATCTCCAGCCATTGATACGATAACATGCTCTACACCTTGTTCAACTAATTTTCTTCCAAACGGTAAAACATCTTCTACTGTTGAAATCTCTACTCCGAATAACTCACCAAGTTCATGATGATTAGGCTTTATTAAAAATGGTTTATTTTTAATTACATGCTGCAGCGCACTTCCACTTGCATCGACTACTACGCGAATACCTTTCTCAGCTCCGAGCGTTGCGATTGATTCATAAAAAGTAGTTGAGATAGACGCCGGTACACTTCCAGCTAGTACAACACAATCTCCCTGCCTCATACTTTCGATTTGTTTCATTAATTGTTCAAATTGTTCATTTGTCACATTAGGACCTTGCCCATTTAATTCTGTCTCTTCTTGCCCTTTTATTTTCACATTAATTCGGGAATCACCGTCTACTTGGACGAAGTTTGTTGTTACACCTTCCGCCTGTAATACATCTTTAATAAATCGACCGGTAAATCCACCAGTAAATCCAAGCGCTACATTTTCAACACCTAAACGATGAAGAACACGAGAAACGTTAATACCTTTCCCTCCAGGAAATTTCATATCTTTCTCTGCTCGATTTACTGCGCCTAAATCGAAGGAATTAACTTGTACTACATAATCAATAGATGGGTTTAAAGTAACTGTATAGATCATTGTTTATCAGCCTCAATTACATTGGTTTGTCTTTTATATTTTTCTAAATCAATTTCTAAATGGTTTGTAATAATATTCGCTTCTTCAACATTGGCTATTTTCGCAAACGCAACTTCTGAAAACTTACTTTCATCAATTAAGAAATATCCTTCGTTCGCAAATGTTAATGCCATTTGTTTTAAAAGTGCCTCTTCTGGATCTGGAGTTGTAAAACCAAGCTGTTCATGTACACCATTCGCTCCTAAGAAACATTTATCAAAACGGTACTTCTGCATGCTTTCCTGTGCCATAGCACCAATTAAAGCTTTCGTCCTACTTTTCATCATTCCACCTAGTAAATACGCACGAATATTATTTTCAGCTAAAGCTTCAATATGCATAAGTCCATTCGTAACGACAGTAACATCTTTATTTATTAAAAATGGAATCATTTCAAATGTTGTACTTCCTGCATCTAAATAAATGCAATCACCTTGTTCAACAATGCTAGCCGCATAGTTAGCAATTTGTTGCTTTATTTGAATGTTTTTGGATGATTTTTCAACCATCGTTGGCTCTTGCCCTTTTCCTGTTAAAACAGCAGCACCACCATGAACTCTTTTTAATAACCTTTGCTTTTCCAATTGCGCTAAATCACGACGAATTGTTGATTCAGAGCTTTCTGTTCTTTCCACTAATTGCTGTAATTTAACAACCTTCTGCTCTTTTACAAGTTGCAATATCATTTGATGACGTTCAGGAGTTAACATTTTATTCACCTCTTCTTTGATTACAGTATAATGAAAACGATCACAAAAATCAACCATAAACATTCACAAATAACCAAAACCGGTCATAAACAGTTATAAACAATAAAAAAGAAACCCATTTGATTGTTATATCAAATGGGTTTCTTTTTTCGATTCACTTATAAAGAAGCTTTATATATACTTAAAACATCGTCTTTATTTAATTTTTTAAAGTTACCAAATTCACCATAAGCCATCGCTTTATCAGCCATTAAATCAATTTCATTTTCCCCAATACCGTAATCCGCTAACCTTACTGGTGCCTCAATTGAAGTCCAAAATTGACGTAACGCCTCAATTCCTTCTAGCGCAATTTCTCGATCAGCCTTTTCATCTGTTTCTACATCGAATACACGAATAGCGAACTGTTTAAAACGACTTACATTTTCATCTACAACACGCTTCATCCAGTTCGGGAATAAAATCGCAAGGCCACCCCCGTGTGGTATATCATGAACCGCAGATACTGCATGTTCAATATTATGAGTCGCCCAATCTCCTTTTACTCCCATCGCTAAAATACCGTTTAACGCCATAGTACCGCAATATAAAATAGTTTCTCTATGCTCATAATTTTCTAAATCACTTAAAAGCTTAGGAGCAGTTTCAATTACTGTTTTTAAAACAGATTCACAATAACGATCTTGTAATTCTGTATTTGTTCCATGATGGAAGTATTGCTCTAATACGTGCGACATAATATCTACCATACCGTAAATTGTTTGATCCCTCGGCACAGAAACAGTATGAACTGGATCTAAAATCGAAAACTGCGGGAAAGTAACTGGGCTACCCCAGCCATATTTTTCATTCGTTTCCCAGTTTGTAATGACAGAACCAGCATTCATTTCAGATCCTGTTGCCGCAAGCGTAAGTACCGTACCAAATGGTAACGCCCCACTAGCAAATGCTTTTTTCGTTACAATATCCCATACATCTCCATCATATTTGCTACCAGCAGCAATCGCCTTCGTACAGTCGATTACACTTCCTCCGCCAACCGCCAATATGAATTCGACGCCATTATCTTTACAGATTTGAATCCCTTTCTTTACAGTTGATACACGCGGATTCGGTTCAACACCTGTCAATTCAAATATTTCTGCATTTATATCTTTTAAAATAGAAATTACATTATCATAAATACCATTTCTTTTAATACTGCCTCCCCCGTATACGAGAAGAACCTTTTTACCGAACTGTGGAATTTCAGTTTTCAACTGTTCTAATTGACCTTTACCGAAAATAAGTTTCGTTGGATTACGAAATACAAAATTTTGCATATTTCTTTACCATCCCTTCTATATGAAAAGCAACTATACTTTTGTATACCATATTTTTTTCATTTCACAAAAATATTTGCCTAACAAAAAAATCCCAGCCTACAGGCTGAGATTTTTTTATTGGTAATAAGGTGAGATCATTAAGTAAACAATAACACCAGATAAACTTACATATAACCAAATTGGCATCGTCCAACGTACAATTTTACGATGACGTGTTAATTGATTTGTAAAACCAAATACAAGTGCAAACAATGCAAGTGGTACAATAATAGCTGCCAGGATAATATGTGTAATTAAAATAATGAAGTACACATATTTAATGAATCCTTCCCCACCAAAATGTGTTGCCGGCGCCAAGTAATGATACGATAAATAAGAAACACAAAATAGCAACGTCGTTGTAAATGCTGCGAGGATGAAACCACGGTGCATTTTCACATTCTTCTTAATAATAGAGTATAAAGCTGCTAATAAGAATACGAACGTAAAGCTATTAAAAATTGCATTTAACATTGGTAAAATTGTTACATCAAAATGTACTTCTCCTTCATAGCCAACAGGTCCAAAGAACAAAAATAAAATAATCGCATTTACAATTACAGAAAGCGTTATCACAATAGGAGCATAGCTTTTCTGATTCGTTGATTGATCCACCAAAATGGTCACTCCTCTTCCTTCAAATATGTATACGTAACCTCACTATTTTAACATATTATTCACAGTGTAAATGTGACAATAGTTTGACACAGTAAGACAAAGCAAAGAAAAAAATCCTTCTTAATAAAACTTCTTAAGAAGGATTTTATCGCTTTATTATTTAAATAGCAATGTAATTAGTTTTTGTTAAAAAACGTATTGCTATATGCTTGATAAATTTCAGACACTTGATATCCCATTAAAGAAATTGCTGTTAATGAAAAGAAACCAATCATAAGAAATCGAAACCACATATAAATCTCCTCCTTGTATTTAGCTTAAAAAGCAGTCGCTATATTACAAGTTGAGTGGCACTCTTCATCGTCACTTTCCTTTTTCTTTACAATTGCTGTTATAAATCGAAGCATAAAGAAAATCACAAAAGGAAATTGTTCGTAATTTACCTTGGCATAGTTTGGCAACGGCTCGCGTTGCACATCGAACGGAGATGCGAAGGAATAGAACATACCTTGCTCTTCCATATATACAATTACAATTTTCATACAAAACATTATTCCTAGAAACGAAACAATATCTTGCCATTCTGTCGTATATAACAAGTTATACAGCTCTAATACGTACTCTTCCATCGTCATCCCCCCTTCCTTTTTTATCATTTTGCTCGCCTTCGTATAAAAAGTCAAGAAAAAAGTTTATATTCACTATGACAATAGTAATTACTTGTTTCTATGATTATATATGATTCTTTTATAGCAATGATTGGGTGTAACTCTCTTCTAAAACAAGAAATTAGAATCGAACAGATTCCTCATTCTTACTTTTAGGATTCAACAATGTACTATTTTTATTTCTATTAAAAATAAAATAAGAAATTATTATAAGAACAGTAACAAGCATTGTTAAAAGCGCTTGTGAACGTAAAGATTCAATTGCGAGCATGGCAACTAAAACTGCTATAATCGCAGCAATTGTAACATATGTTACATATGGAAAAAGCCACATTTTCACTTTCAAATTTTGTTGTTCCGCTTTCCCCATTTTTTTACGTATCTTGAAATGTGAAACTGCTATAACGAGATAAACGAGTAACGCAATCCCGCCAGATGCATTCACTAAAAATAAAAATACTTTATCTGGAGATATGTAACTAAAAACAACTCCAATGTAAGCAAAGAAAGTTCCAAATAAAACCGCCCGAACTGGAACACCACTACTATTCAATTTCAAAAATGCCTTTGGCGCATCTCCTCTTTCTGCCATTGAAAAAAGCATTCTTGAGTTCGTATATAAACCCGAATTTAAACAAGAAAGTACAGCTGTTAAAACGATAAAATTCATAATTTGTGCTGCCGCTGGTATCCCTATATGTTCCAGTACCGCCACAAACGGACTTTTTAGTATGTTCGCTGAATTCCACGGAAGGAGTGTAACAACTACAGCAATCGATCCAATGAAAAATACGAGAATACGCCAAATTACACTATTTGTTGCTGTTTTTACTGCTTTTACAGGTTCGGCAGATTCACCAGCGGCTACTGCAACAATCTCAGATCCCATAAATGAAAATATAACGACGGTAATTCCAAGTAGCACCGAACTTATACCATTTGGCATAAATCCTCCTTGCCCTACTAAATTCGAAGTGCCAGGTGCTTCCGTTCCTGGTACAAATCCTAAAATAACAGCGAGCCCAAGACAAAGGAACAAAACAATACTTATTACTTTAATAAATGAAAACCAATATTCAAATTCTCCAAATGATTTCACCGAGAAAACATTCGTCAACGTTAATAAAATCGTTAATATTAAGCTTAATAACCAGAGCGGGATTTCTGGAATCCAATATTGAATAATACCAGCACCTGCTGTAGCTTCTATTGCAATAACAATTACCCAGAAAAACCAATATAGCCACCCAATTGTATAACCCGCCCATGGACCAATTGCTTCTCTTGCATATGTTGCAAATGAACCACTTGTCGGGTTAATAGCTGCCATTTCCCCTAGCATTCTCATAACGAAAATAACTAGAAGTCCTGCTAATGCATATGAAACGATAGAACCTGGTCCGGCTGAATGCACAACCGCACCGCTTCCAACAAACAAACCAGCTCCTATTACGCCACCAATGGAAATCATTGTAATGTGGCGTATTTTGAGGTCTTTCTTAAGATTTTTATCCAACTCTTGTACATCCCCTTCCAAACTTAATTTTGAAATTTATGTAAGAGTATTATGCGAAAAATCTTGTCCTATATTTTAAAATATATCAAAATATTCTGAATTTAACAATCGTAATTCGACCTCCTTCAAAAATTATTTCATTAGGTTTAATAGTTTTCCATATACAATTGTTGAGAAAATTATAATCGACTTACAAAAGAATGAATTTTCAGATATTATTAAACGAACAAGATTATACATCTAGACAACTTTTTGTATAGGAGTGTTGATATGTTAAACAAGTTCAAATTCATTTGTTGCGCTTTAGTAATTTTCTTACTGCTACCGCTAGCTCCCTTTCAAGCACAAGCAGCAAACAATTTAGAATCAAAATTACTCGTTGGATACTGGCATAACTTTGATAACGGTACTGGCATTATTAAATTAAGAGACGTTTCACCAAAATGGGATGTAATCAATGTATCTTTCGGTGAAACTGGGGGTGATCGTTCCACTGTTGAATTTTCTCCTGTGTATGGTACGGATGCAGAGTTCAAATCAGATATTTCTTATTTAAAAAGTAAAGGTAAGAAAATAGTTCTTTCAATAGGTGGACAAAATGGGGTCGTTTTACTTCCTGACAATGCGGCTAAGCAACGTTTTATTAATTCCATACAATCTCTGATCGATAAATACGGTTTTGATGGAATAGATATTGACCTTGAATCAGGTATTTACTTAAACGGAAATGACACTAATTTCAAAAACCCCACGACTCCTCAAATCGTAAATCTTATTTCAGCTATTCGGACAATCTCAGATCATTATGGTCCAGATTTTCTATTAAGCATGGCCCCTGAAACAGCTTATGTTCAAGGTGGTTATAGCGCATATGGAAGCATCTGGGGTGCTTATTTACCGATTATTTACGGAGTAAAAGACAAACTAACATACATTCACGTTCAACACTACAATGCTGGTAGCGGGATTGGAATGGACGGTAATAACTACAATCAAGGTACTGCAGACTACGAAGTCGCTATGGCAGATATGCTCTTACATGGTTTTCCTGTAGGTGGTAATACAAATAACATTTTCCCAGCTCTTCGTTCGGATCAAGTCATGATTGGACTTCCTGCAGCACCAGCAGCTGCTCCAAGTGGCGGATATATTTCTCCAACTGAAATGAAAAAAGCTTTAGATTATATCATTAAAGGAATTCCTTTTGGAGGAAAGTATAAACTTTCAAATCAGAGTGGCTATCCTGCATTCCGCGGCCTAATGTCTTGGTCTATTAATTGGGATGCAAAAAACAACTTTGAATTCTCTAATAACTATAGAACATATTTTGATAGTCTTTCCTTGCAAAAATAATAAAAAACAACAATAGGTTTTATATGACCTATTGTTGTTTTTTATTTATGTAAATTACTTTTTCACTTCTACATGATGAAGAGATTCTTTTCCATCTCTTACATAACTATTTACAAGACTTAAAAGTAATTTTCCACCAATTAACATTGCTCGTTCATCAAAATCAAATTGAGGATGATGATGTGGATATGTTGCTCCTATTTCTTCATTACGCGCACCTGTGAAAAAAAATGCTCCTGGAACACATTCTAAGTAATATGCAAAATCTTCTCCACCCATAATAGGTGGCACTTCAATGACCCTTTCTCTTCCAAGGTCACGTTTCGCAATCTCCATAAAATGACTCGTTTCATCTAAATGATTTATTAATATTGGATAGCCTCGTTTATATTGAATACTAACCTCAGCATGAAGAGACTGACAAAGCCCCTCAACAACTCGTTTAAATTCATTCTCCATATATTCTCTCACTTCAGGATCTAGCGTTCGAATGGTTCCTGTAAACGTAGCAGTATCCGCAATGATATTATCCGCCTGACCAGCATGGAATGTACCAACTGTTAATACCGCAGATTGAAGCGGATCTATTTTTCGACTCACTAAAAGTTGTAACTGATTAATTACTTGTGTTGCAACGATAATAGCATCAACAGTATGATGCGGCATACCGCCGTGACCGCCTCGCCCTTGAATCTTTACTTCAAATGTATCAGCTGCCGCCATCATTGCTCCAGCTTTCGCTCCAACCATTCCTATAGGCATTTGAGAAGATAAATGTGTTCCAAACACAACATCTACACCTTCTAAACAACCATCCTCAATCATAGCAATTGCTCCGCCAGGCTCTTTCTCTTCTGCATGTTGATGTATAAGAACTATTTTTCCAGAAAGCTGGTCTCTATGATCACTTAATATTTTTGCAACGCCTAAAAGTGTTGCTGTATGTCCATCATGTCCACAAGCGTGCATTACGCCGGGAACCTTTGATTTATATGAAACTTGCTTTTCATCTTGAATAGGTAGTGCATCAAAATCAGCACGTAGCGCTATCGTCTTCCCAGGTTTTCCACCTTCAATTACGCCGATTACCCCTCTTCCCCCAACATTTGTTGTCACATCAATATGAAAACTTTTTAAGATTTCAGCTATTTTTTTCGGTGTTTCTATTTCTTGAAACGATAGCTCTGGGTATTGATGAAAATCTCTTCGCCACAAAACCATTTCGTTATATAAACTTTCCAATTCTTTATACCATGTTTCTATCATAGAAATGCCCCTTTCTTTTTTAACACTTTAATTAAAAGTTACATAATATTCCGTGTTTAATCAATAAAAAAGAGCACTTTCTTTGAAAGCCCTCCTACTACTCTAAAATAGTCTAGTTACTATTTTGCTTCAATACAAATACTGAAAGTTCAGGTACACTCCAAAATCTAACAGGCATTCGGGTTGTCCCAATACCACGATTTACGTATAAATGTAACGGCTTATTCTTCCCTTCTAATTCATACATACCTTCAACATGACTCTCAGCTAACTTTGTAGTAATTAATGGACCTATAAAAGGAATTTGAACTTGTCCTCCGTGACTATGGCCTGACATTTGAAAATCAACTGGGTAACGAGCTACTCTATCTACAACATCTGGCTCATGTACTAATAGCATATTGAAATCTTGTTGCCTTATATGTTTTAAAGTCGAGTCTATTTGCGGCTTACCTAATAAAAAATCATCCAAACCTGCTATTGTAATATACTTACCGTGTTCCGCTTTTATTTTCTGCACTTCATTTACTAACACAGAGAAACCAGCTTCCTCCATATACTTTTTATAAAATAAACTACCTCCCCCGCCCCTATCATGATTCCCAAACACAGCATATTTCCCTAAAGGCGCATGTATTTTCTGTAAAATACTTTTCGCTTCTTCTCTTTCGGCTTTATACGATCCAAACTTATCTATTAAATCCCCTGTAAAAACTACTACATCTGGATGTAACGCATTCATCTTCTCCACCAAATTTTCTAGTTGTTTCAGTGTAAATTCTGGCCCTAAATGTACATCTGAGAATTGTAATATTTTTTTATTATTAAACTCTTTAGGAATTGTAGATGCTTCTATTTCATTCCACGTAACTGTTACTAGTTTTCGTTCTATTTCTGTCGCATAGAAATACAAACTTACTGAAATCATTATTATACTTATGAAACTGATTGCAAATATTTTTATGATTGATTTTTTTTGTTCTTTTTTTACATGATGCGTATTCATGTTCTCACCTCTAGAAATACTTTAAAGCCTTATTGTTACATTAATGTGACAACATGAACAATGTTAGTTATATCCAATTCTACCCATTCACTTTGACAATTTTATACAGAAGGCATAACATATTTTTATAATACATAGATTCTTAAAAACATTCCTTCTATTTATTCTATCATTTTATTAAGGAGAGATTATTCATGTCTGTATTTACACCAGAAGAAATTACGGAACTTGCTGCGAATTCCGGAAGAAAAAAAGCTCATTTATCATTACTCCCTATGTTAATTCTCGGTTTTTTTGGTGGTGCTTTCATAGCATTAGGGTATTTACTCGATATTCATGTTATTGGAACAATGCCAAATTCTTGGGGATCATTTACTAGTTTTCTAGGTGCCGCTGTATTCCCTATCGGTCTTATACTCGTTATTCTTGCAGGCGGTGAGTTAGTAACTGGCAATATGATGACCGTTTCAATGGCGTGGCTTCACAAAAAAATCGACTTATTTCACTTCATTCAAAATTTAGTTATTGTTACGTTTAGCAACTTCATAGGTGCTGTATTCGTTGCTTATTTTTTCGGTCATATCGTCGGATTAACAGAGGGAGCTTTTTTAACGAAAACAGTTTCTATTGCGCAAACTAAACTACAAGATACACCACTACAAGCCTTCATTTCTGCAATCGGATGTAATTGGCTCGTTTGTTTAGCTGTTTGGCTCAGTATGGGAAGTAAAGAATTTATCGGAAAGATTATCGGCATTTGGTTCCCAGTTATGACTTTTGTTGCGATTGGATTTCAACACGTTGTAGCTAATATGTTTGTCATCCCAGCTGCAATTTTTGCCGGTCATTTAACTTGGATTGAATATTTTCCAAACTTCATTTTTGTTTTCTTCGGAAACTTAGTAGGAGGTATGTTATTTGTAGCATTACCTTATTTCATATCCTATAATAAGAAACTCCCTTCCAATAAAGAGCAAACTGCATTAAAGAAAAAATCTGTATCCGCTTAAATTGAATGTCTATAAAGTAGCTCTCAAAAATATTACAAATTTCATTTTTTTTACGAATATATGTACGTACACTTGTTCTCGAATGTTTTATACGTTATAATAACAACTTAAATAGCATTATTTACATATGAGGTGAAAAACATGAACAAAACAGAATTAATTAAAAACGTAGCACAAAATGCTGAGATTTCTCAAAAAGAAGCTACTGTAGTTGTACAAACTGTAGTAGAATCAATCACTAACACTTTAGCTGCTGGTGAGAAAGTACAACTTATCGGATTCGGTACATTCGAAGTTCGCGAAAGAGCTGCTCGTACAGGCCGTAACCCACAAACTGGTGAAGAAATGCAAATCGCAGCTTCTAAAGTACCTGCTTTCAAAGCTGGTAAAGAACTAAAAGAAGCTGTAAAATAATGAAAAAATAGCCTTCTCGTTTACGAGAGGGCTATTTTT
This sequence comes from Bacillus sp. 17RED48, assembly GCF_019837545.1. Classification (NCBI taxonomy): domain Bacteria; kingdom Bacillati; phylum Bacillota; class Bacilli; order Caryophanales; family Bacillaceae; genus Bacillus; species Bacillus sp. 17RED48. The sequence goes on along the minus strand of NZ_JADAXG010000001.1, from coordinate 1,212,916 downwards.
TCATTACATAATTAATAAAAATCTGACCATTATGCTGTTTCTTTTGTTCCTTTATGCAAATAAAACCTTTACTTTCAAAGAAAGGTTTTGCTGTAATACTCGCCTCTGTATATACCTCCCCATGCCCCAAGTTCACTGCTTTTTTTTCTAACTTCTGTAGTATATAGGAAGCTATCCTTTTCCCTTGATAATCTTTATGCGTAAATAAGCGATCTACGTAATGATCTTCATTATAATCCCCAAATCCCACTATCACACCGTTATGATCCGCTACATAACTAATATTCCTCTCTAAAGAATTTAACCAGCTTTCTCTATCTAGTCAATCCGGTGCCCATGCCTGTAGCTGTAATACGTTATAATCTTTTGCATTAATTGTATGAACTGTTTCATAGAACAACTGTAATACTTGTTCTAAATCCTCTTTATGAAATGTTCTAATAATCGTGTCTTTTAACATATACGAACCTCCTTACTAAACTATCATTTAACTTTTCTACCATCTAGTATTCAATATTTCTGCTTTATTATATCTTTTTTCTTTCTATAGAAAGAAAAAAACAATACTTATTTCAAAGTATTGTTTTTTTGTTTGTAAGCATCTGCAATTACTCTATAGATTTTTATTTTTTAAATTTCACTCTTTGCAGTCGTAATGCGTTTAATACAACGGATACAGAACTAAATGCCATCGCGGCTCCAGCAACCCAAGGTGCTAAGAAACCGAACGCTGCAATCGGGATGCCTAAGCCGTTATAAGCTAGTGCCCAAAATAAATTTTGCTTAATATTTCTTATCGTCATCTTACTCATAAAGATTGCATCAGCAATACTATTTAAATCACCACGGATTAACGTAATATCTGCCGCCTCCATCGCTACATCCGTTCCTGTTCCAATTGCCATACCGATATCCGCCGTAGCAAGTGCAGGAGCATCATTTATTCCATCCCCAACCATTGCTACTTTCTTACCTTGTGCTTGCAGTTTTTTCACTTCTTCTGCTTTTCCTTCTGGTAATACTTCTGCAATTACGTGATCAATACAAACTTGCTTAGCGATTGCCTCAGCAGTTTGTGTATTATCTCCTGTAATCATAACAACGTCTAGACCCATTTTCTTAAGTCTTGAGATAGCTGCTTTTGAAGTATCTTTTACAGTATCTGCAACGGCAACTATTCCAGCATACTCCTTATCTATTGCTATTAACATTGCCGTTTTTCCTTCTCGTTCTAGGGCTTCCATCGATTTAGAAACTTCTTCAATATCAATATCGAATTTCTTCATTAATCGACGTGTACCAATTAATAATTGTTTCCCTTCTACGACTGATTCGATGCCGAATCCCGGAATTGCTTCAAACGTTTCTGAACTTGGGATTTCAATTTTCTTTTCTTTAATTCCTTCTACAATCGCTTCTGCAAGTGGATGTTCAGAATTTTTTTCTGCCGCACCTACTAAACGTAGTATTTCTTCTTTGTGGAATCCATCTGCTACAATTACATCTGTTAGCACCGGCTTCCCATTTGTCACAGTACCTGTTTTATCTAAAATAACTGTATCTAATCGGTGCGTTGCTTCTAAATGCTCCCCGCCTTTAAATAAAATACCATACTCTGCTGATCTTCCTGATCCCGCCATAATAGATGTAGGCGTTGCAAGACCTAATGCACATGGACAAGCGATAACAAGTACGGCTATCATTTTTTCAAGTGCTCCGCCAAAATCACCAGGTGTAACAAATAGCATCCACACTGCGAATGTGATAATAGCAATCACAACTACAACCGGTACGAAAATACCAGAAATTTGATCTGCTACCCGTTGAATAGGAGCTTTTGAACCTTGCGCCTCTTCTACTACTTTAATAATTTGAGCTAATGCAGTATCTCTTCCTACCTTAGTTGCTTTCACTTTTAAAAAGCCATTTTTATTTATTGTAGAACCAATTACTACATCCCCAATTGTTTTATCAACCGGAATACTTTCACCTGTTAACATCGATTCATCTATTGCTGACTTTCCTTCTACAATTTCCCCATCTACTGGGATTTTTTCACCAGGCTTTACATAAACGATATCACCAGCTACCACTTCTTCGATTAAAATTTTTATTTCTGTTCCATCTCGTACAACAGTAGCAGTTTTCGCCTGTAATCCCATTAATTTTTTAATCGCTTCTGACGAGCGTCCTTTTGCTTTCGCCTCAAATAATTTACCTAAAATAATTAATGTAATAAGTACTGCACTCGTTTCAAAATACAAGTCTGTCATATGTTCCGAAGAACCAATCGACCTAATACTTAAATACACACTGTAGAAATACGCTGCAGACGTTCCAAGTGCCACGAGAACATCCATATTGGCGCTTTTATTTCGTAACGCTTTATAAGCCCCAACATAAAACTGCCCACCAATGATAAACTGAACTGGAGTTGCAAGAGCTAGCTGCACCCAAGGGTTCATAAGCATATCAGGTAAATAAATAAATGATGTAAATGAGAAATGACTTACCATTGCCCACAGTAACGGGAATGATAAAATAAACGAAATGATAAATTTCTTCTTTTGTCGCTCAATTTCTTGTAAGCGATGATCAGTTGATCCATCTTGCTCATCTGATTTCACTTCTAATTTATATCCTAATTTCGTAATTGCACTCTTCATTTCATTTACATTAATTTCATCAGGATTAAAATCTACTGTAGCTGATTCCAAAGCGAAATTTACTGTCGCTCCGTTCACACCTTCTAACTTATTTAAACGCTTTTCTACTCTATTCGCACATGCTGCGCATGTCATCCCAGAAACAGTAAACTCAGCTTTATCACTGACAATTCCATATCCTAACGATTCAACTTTTTCCTTAAATTGTTGCGGATTTGTTTTTTTGGGATCATACATTATTTTTGTTTTTTCAAGTGCAAAATTTACATTTGCATCATGAACACCTTCTACTTTTTTTAGACCTTTTTCAATTCTATTTGCACATGCCGCACATGTCATTCCTGATATTTGAAGATTGGCCTCTTTCTGTTCATTCATGTCTCTCACCTCTATATACCCTCATAAGGTATAATTATTAACAAAATAAATCGTACTTCCTATAAAGTACGATTTATTTCCATATCTAAAAATAATTATTGAACATCGTACCCTTGATCTTCAATTACAGCAACGATATCTTTTAACGTTACAACTGATGAATCGATAGTAACTTCAACAGTACCTTCTGCTAATTGAACTTTCACTTGCTCAACACCGTTTAGTTCTTTCACACTGCTTTCAATAGAATTTACACAATGTCCACAAGACATACCTTCAACTTGTAATGTTAACTGTTCCATTTAAAATCCTCCTCTTGTTTCTTCATTGTTTGTTAATCACAATTACATCTTACCATACCCCCCTAAGGTAATCAATGGTTTTATATCATGATTTTTCAATTATTTTCTAAAAGTTTATTTTACACACACTTTTTCACACCAATACCTCGAAATCCTATATAAAAATAAACAAAAAAACAAGCCAGTGACATACTAGCTTGTTTTTACGCTTTTGAAAAACGTTCAAATACTGTCATTAATTCTTCAATTGCTTCGTCACCATTGCCATCTTTAATAGCACCTGAAACACAATGACTTGTATGGTTTTTTAATACACCCATTCCTACTTTTTTCATTGCTGCATTAATCGCTGAAATTTGCACTAAAATATCCACGCAATAACGATCATTTTCAATCATATTTTGAATACCGCGGACTTGTCCTTCAATTCTCTTTAATCTATTTATAATTTGTTCTTTTTCTTTTTCTGATCTATGTGTTACCGCTTCATGATCTTTATGATCCATATTATCACCTTCTTAAAGTTTCTCTTCATCCAATAAAACAATTGCTTTTACGAGTATACCAATTATAGCATTAAATATCTACGTATGATACCCCATATGAGTATATTTCTGCTCTATGCTTATTCTTAACAACTTATTAGCTTCTCAGACTCAATTATTATGATACCCTTACCTTTTTTTCAAAAAACAATAATAAGCAGGGATTATTCCTCCCCGCTTATTATTCATCCACAAATATAAAAGTCTCAATTTTCATACGTGTAAATTGAGACTTTTTTCTTCCTATATATAATTATTGCTGATCACATACTTTTGTGTCATTCACTACTGAAGTTCCTTCAACGGTTACCGTATGAAAACAGTCATTTACACGAACTGTCACGACATTATCTTGCCGATCAATGATATGATATTCATTAAAATTTTTATTCAGAGCACTGCGAATTTGTTCTCCTTCATAAATTGGAATGCCATGTGATAAAACCCAAATAAGCCCAGCGATAGCAAGAATAGTTTTCATACGATCTACCTCCTTGAGAATATAGTGAACTTTTAATCCATGCTTTTTCAGCTCTACTAATCATGACTGGAATGAATCAAGCCTTTTTGGAAATAAGTTCATTTCGTCTATTTTATGTTTATGCTAATTGTGACCGAATTGTGACAACTTTTTGTCTCTTTAGACGAAAAGTTGAAACAAAACTTTCAAAAAGGACAATTCTACTTGCACAAACAAAAGGCTATGGAGAATTTCCCCATAGCCTTTTGTTTGCATTTTATTAGACAATCATTTCATTATGTTTAATGTTAAGTGTTTCAATTTGAATTGTAGCATGTTCAATATGGAACTCTTTTTTTAGCATATCAATAATATTTTGAAGTACTTCTTGATCATCCTGTTTTTTATCAATTATTACATGGACACTTAATGCATCTAATCCCGATGTAATTGTCCAAATATGAAGGTCATGTAAATCACGTACACCTTCTACTCCTTTAATTGCTTGCTTCACTTTCTCTATTTCAATTGCAACCGGTGTACCCTCCATAAGTATATGAATAGAATGTTTTGTTACTCCCCATGCGCTCTTTAAAATTAATAAAGCTACAACTACTGAAATAATTGGATCTGCAATATACCATGAGAATAATGACATAAGTACACCAGCTACTAATGCTCCCACTGACCCTAAAGCATCCCCAAGAACATGTAAATACGCGCTACGTAAATTCACGTTATTTTTCACGTCACCTTGTCTCATAAGTGCCCATGCACTAATTAAATTTGCTAATAAACCAATTGATGCGATTAACATCATTGGACCACTTGCTACAGTTGGTGGTTCAAAAAAACGACCAATTGCTTCCCATACGATAAGCCCTGCTACAACAAATAATGTGATTCCATTAATTAATGCTGCTAAAATTTCAAAACGATAATATCCATATGTTTTTGTAGAAGTAACCGTTCTAGCTGCAAGTCCGATTGCAATTAAACTTAATAATAATGAACTCGTATCACTTAACATATGTCCTGAATCTGATAATAAAGCTAAACTATTTGTAACTAGTCCTCCAAAAAATTCAAGAAACATAATAGTTGCTGTAATTACTAAAGCTGTAATTAATCCTTTTTTATTCCCTTTTCTACTCTCCTCAAAATGATGATGTCCATGGGAATGCCCGTGAGCATGCCCATGATGTTGGTGACCGTGATGATGTCCCATATAAATTCCTCCTTTTAATTTTGTTTTATCCTTAATACTTCCTCTATTGAATTTTCATTTTCTTTATAAATGGTTCTTTTCTTACCTGAATTGAACTTGTTGGGCAGCCATCACTAGCCGCCAACATTGCTTGCAAGAAAGTTTTTGGGATCCCCATTATTCCTTGATTACTATCTAATAGACCAAATGATTTTCCTCTTCCATCTAATTGATATATATCAGGTGCTATAGAAGTGCATAATCCACATGACTCACAATTCTTTTTATCTACAACCGTATAATGTAACACTATAAATCTCCTCCGTTATTTATATACAATACATAGGTAGGGTATATAAAACCGTTTGTTTTATACCAAATTTCCTTCCAAAGTTTCTATTTCCCTATTTAAATAATAATGGCATATCGGTTTTAAATCATTATCCAACTCATAAACCAATGGTGTTCCTGTTGGAATGTTTACATTTTCTATTTCTTCATCTGAAATTTGATCTAAATGTTTTACTAAAGCACGTATTGTATTTCCATGTGCTGCAATAATTACTTGTTTACCAGCTTTTACATTAGGAGCTACCTCTTCATTCCAATATGAAACAACTCGTTTCTCTGTATCTTCTAGATCTTCTGTAAGAGGAAATTCATACTCTTTTACATCTCTATATTTCGGATGTGCTGCTTCATATCTTTCGTCATCTTTTGTAAGTGCTGGTGGGCGTACATTTGTTGAACGTCTCCATAAAGTTACTTGCTCATCGCCATATTTTCTCGCTGTTTCTTCCTTATTTAATCCTTGAAGCGCACCGTAATGGCGCTCATTTAATTTCCATGTTTTATGAACAGGTATCCACATCAAATCCATTTCTTCGAGAGTGATCCATAAAGTACGCATCGCTCTTCTCAAAACAGACGTATATGCGATATCAAATGAGAAACCATTCGCTTTCAGCATTACTCCGGCTTCTCTTGCTTCTTCCAAACCTTTATTGGATAAATCAACATCCGTCCAACCAGTAAACCTATTTTCAACATTCCATTCACTTTGTCCGTGTCGTATTAAAACTAGCTTTACCATACTTGCTATCTCCTCTCCTTTTAAAGTTGCATTTTCATAAAGAAGTATCTTTATGAAAATGCGCGATTACATATCAAGTTCTTTATTCTTCATTTCACTACTATGACTAAACGCTAATTCAATTAATCCATTTACGTGAGAATCATCTAATGAATAAAAAACAAGTTTCCCCTCTTTACGCTTTTTCGCTAATCCTATCGTTTGTAATAGTCTTAAGTGATGTGAAGCTGTTGCAATACTACTATGAATAATACTTGCGACATCACGTACACAAAGTTCTTTCTCCGTATACAACGCATAAGCAATTTTCAAACGTGTTTCATCTGCAAGTGCTTTAAACATTTTTGCTACACTACTTATATTTTCTTTCTCTAGCATATCACTTGCATGTTTTACTTTTTGTTCATCATGATAACAAAGTTCACAATGCTCTTCGCTCATATGTAACACCTCTTATTCAAGTATATATTTGATTATGTATGTAGTATACCTTATAAACGAGAAACATTCAAACGTTTATTTGAATGTTTCTCGTTTATCCTAAAAACCCCACTAATTATTAGCCCGCAGTAATCGATCTTATGAGCTGTCCGACCGTTAATACCGGATAAATTAAACCATTTTTCTTTTAGTATTCCCCCTTTAAAAAACAAAACTTAGAAAAAAGCTCCCATATAAGTTCGTTTCTACTGCCTACTCCGACCTTTTCAAAAATTGACTTGAAATGATCCTGAACTGTATACGTAGAAATACACAATTCTTTTGCCACTTCTTTCGTTGACATCCCCCTAACAATTCCTACTATCACTTCTTTCTCTCTTTGAGACAAACTATAAGAATCTGCAAGAAGAGGAAAAACTTCTTCTGGCCGTGCACTTTCGAACAAAACCCTATATCCTGTATGACAACTACTGTAACTTTCTAACCTACTTGCACGAATAACCAAAAATTGTCCACACGTTAAACTTATACAGACTGTTGCTTCTTTATTAGTTTCATTTGCTTTTACTTGCGAACAAACTGCACGTATCGGCCTTGGAATGTCCTCTTCAGTCAATTGTTCATACTTTCTAAAGTTTGATAACCATATGTATCCTGTTTCATCCCAATAATTTAGTTTAAGATTTTCATTTAATATAATCATGCCCATTCCTACTACTTCTATTTTTTCTTCTGAACGGGTTATAAAGGATGCTCTTAAAGTATCTCCTGCCAATAAACCCACCTTCGATAAATACTTACATTCATCATGCTGAAAAGGTATTTTTGTATTATCTCGAAACAAACTTAAGTGTCCAAAACATTTTCCTTTACTCATACAAACCACTCTTACTTCATCTATAAAACCGGCTGGTTTTAAAATATTTCGATACCTAGCGCTTTTTATCGAATTATCATTTGTGACAATACGTATCGCACCAACATGAGGAGGCTTTCGTGCTAACTCTTTAAATTTGTTATAATCATCCTCTAAAAATTCATTCATAAATAACTGCGGATGCAGTTGTTCAATTCTTTGATCTGTATATGCTCCGGTTGATAAAAATGTACGCGGGTCTATAGCGGTGAAGCAGGAAGCATCAAAAGGAATTACCTTTTTTAATATATTTAAAAAATCTTTTTGAAATTGTCTAGTTGAGCTCTCGCTTTTCATTAACAGTGTTATTTCTTTCGTTGCCTGTTCATAAATCATCTTTATTCCCCCCAGATTTATGGGATTGTTTCCTCTAACCATTTCATTTCATAATAAAGTGAAACTTTATTGGAAAAGAGGAGGCTAAAAAATGAGCTGGAATGATCATACTGTACATACATATGAACGAACAATTCCGTTGAAAATCCCTGGATATTTTACCCTTTATAACATGATGAATCATTTTTTACTTACTACACTCCCTAAAGAAAATATGAATCCCAATTTAATAGTTATAGGTGCTGGTGGTGGACAAGAAATTCTCTCAATAGGCAAACAAAATAGCAACTTATCTTTTACAGGTGTTGATCCATCTGAAAGCATGCTACAGTTAGCTAAAAAAAGAATTGAAAACGAAGGCATACAAAATCCAATTCACTTTGTACATGGAACTGTGCATTCATTATTAACCAATCCATTATTTGACGCTGCTACTTGTATGCTTGTTCTTCACTTCATCCCAACTATTAAGGAGAAAAAAGAGTTACTTAATGAAATTAGTAGTCGCTTAAAGCCTGGTGCTCCATTCTTTCTCTCTTCAATAAATGGTGTACCCCATACAAGTATGTTTTCTGCACAATTAAATGCTTGGCACAACCATATGATGCAAAATCAAATTCCATTAGAAGATTGGAACAGATTTGAAAATTCTTTTGAAACGGAAATATTCCCTATTTCCGAAACGAATCTACTAACTATTATGGAGGAATGTGGCTTTACTCAAATTACTCGCTTTTTTACTAGTTTTTTAATTGATGGATACGTTGCCTTTAAACAATAAGGAAAAAAGGTAAGCAATTGCTTACCTTTTTTCTACCTTCTATACGTGACTAATAAATCTTAACCCTTTACTTAAAGAGGTCGGCACAACTGATGCGTGATTCTCCCCTTCAGCCTCATAAAACGTAAATCTAAACTGATCGTGTTTTACTTGAAGAAGGCGCTCTGATAATTCGTTTGCCCCTACAACCATATGCTCTCGTTCTAGTGATCCGACTGTAAGGAACACTCCTGTTTCAAACTTAGCGTTGTTTAATTCACTTATAAGGTTCTCTTCTTTTTCAAGTACGGATTGGTTATTCCACCAAATAGATGGACTACTTATAAAATAATTTTGAAAGGCATTTAAGTTGGTAAATAGTATATGTAAAGCAAATAAGCCACCTAACGAATGCCCAAATAACGTTTGCTTTCCTTTATCAATCTCATAATTATTTTCAATTTGAGGTTTCAGTTCTTCTTCCAGAAATGTAAAGAAGTTATGTGCTCCTCCTGTTTTAGGCCACGGTTTGCCATCTGGTTTTAAAGGTGCATCTTTTGAAATTACACTAGGCGTAAAATCATAGCATCTTTCTTCACCTGAAAATGCCCCTTCAATTGGATAACCAATACCTACTATAATGGCTGGTGAAACACCTGTTTTTTCCGCTCTAACTGATTGTATTTTAACCGCTTCATGGAATGTTTGAAAAAAAGCATTGCCATCTAATACGTATATAACAGGATATCCTGACTCTGGCGCTGGTCGCCTCGGCTTTGAAATATGAATTTGATATTCCTTACCTTCTAATTTCGAATACATTTTCCACTGTTCTGTATTAGTTGTTATAATCTGCTGTTTTTCAATAGTAGTATTCATCTTATATCCCTCCCTCTTAACTCGTTACATATATTTCTACTTTCTCTTCTTGAGAGACAACACTATCGTATCCAAAGCAAACAGGAGATCCATTATACGGATCAATCATGACACGCGCATCAATATGAAATACTTCTTTTAACACTTCATTTGTAATGATTTCTTCTGGGATACCAGTTGTAACGATTTCCCCTTCCTTCATTGCAATAATCTCATCTGAAAACCTTGCTGCATGGTTAATATCATGTAGTACCATTACAACTGTACAATTATGTTCTTTATTTAACTTCTCCACAATTTGTAATACATCTAATTGATGAGACATATCAAGATATGTCGTTGGTTCATCTAGTAGTAACACTTCTGTCTCTTGTGCTAAAGCCATCGCTAGCCATACCTTTTGCCTTTGACCACCTGATAAATTGGCAATTTGTCTCGTTCGAAATTCAGAAGTTTTCGTTATATCTAATGCCCAGTCAATCATCTCTTTATCTTTTGAAGTTAACTTATTTACATTATTTCGATGTGGATAGCGTCCATAAGAAATTAATTCTTCCACTTTAAGTTCTCCTGGTGCAATTGGAGTTTGCGGGAGTAAAGCTAACTGCTTCGCAATTTCTTTCGTTGGAATCGTATTTAAATCCTGTCCTTGCAAATATACTTTACCGCTCTTTTGCTTTAAAATTCTTCCCATCGTTTTTAACAGTGTTGATTTACCGCACCCGTTTGGCCCTATAATTGTCGTTACTTTTCCTTCTTGTATTTCCACATTTAAATCGCGAAACACTGTAAGCTTTTCATAACTCGTTTCTAAATTTTTTGCACTTAAAATACTCACTTTTATTCCTCCTCTTACGCTTTCGCCTTATAAAGTAAATATAAGAAATACGGTACACCGACAATAGAAATAACGATCCCAACAGGTAACTCTACAGGGGTGAAAACTGTTTTTGCAATAAAGTCTGAAGCTATTACAAGGAACATTCCGATTACTCCACACGTAGGAATGATATGCTTATGTTGAATACCAACAAGTCTTTTCGCTATATGCGGTGCCATTAAACCAATGAAACCAATACTTCCTGAAACTGCAACACATGCACTGACAAGTCCGATACTACTTAGTAGTAAAATAGATTTCTCTCTTTCTACCGAAACACCTAAACTTGTAATACTCGTTTCTTCCAATTGAAATAAATCTAATAAATAAGCTTTTTTTTGTATAAGCGGAATTAATATGATAAGCCACGGCAACATAGCAACAATATACTTCCAGTTTGCGCTATATATGCTTCCTGACACCCAAACTGCAGCCATTTCGAAATCAGTTGACTTCATTTTGAGTGATAAGTACATAGAAAATGCTCCAAATCCTGATCCAATTGCAATCCCTGTTAATAAAAGACGTTGCGAGTCTAGCTTACCGTTTTTCCATGAAAACAGATAAATGATGATAGCTGCACCTAATCCGCCGACTAAACCAAACATTGGCATCATCATAATAGACATCCAGTCTGTGCTCTTTAATTGCCCTTGAAAGAAAAACATAAAAATAACGATGGCTGTGCCGGCCCCAGCATTCACTCCTAAAATACCTGGGTCTGCCAATCCATTCCTCGTAATCCCTTGAATAACAGCACCTGCAACGCCTAGGCCTAATCCTACTAATCCAGCGATTACGATGCGCGGAAGACGAAACTCAAAAATAACTAAATCATGATCTGGTACTGGATCTATTCTAAAGAGTGTTTTAAATACATCTTTAATCGTAATATCAAACGTACCATTCGTTAAACTAATATAAATTGCACATAGTATTAAAAATATAATAATCCCCATTGTCATTCCAAAGCGCTGACTCGAACTTTTAAGCATGTCTCTCTCCTCCTCTTGTACGGATTAAATAAAGGAAGAAAGGAATTCCAATTAAGGAGGTAACGACTCCAATTGGTGTTTCAAATGGATAGTTTACAAATCTACTTAAAACGTCACATAACGCTAAAAACACGCCACCAATCACGCCTGCACATGGCAATATCCACTTATAATCTACTCCAATGATAAAGCGAGTAATGTGCGGAATAATTAAGCCTACAAAACCAACTTTCCCCACTAAAGCAACTGCCGTTCCTGTTAAGAAAATAACCGATAAAATAGCCATCGCTTTAACTAGTTTTGTACGCTGTCCTAGATTAATAGAAACTTCTTCTCCTAAAGAAAGAATAGTAATAGATTTTGATATTAACAGCGCTAAAACTATTCCAATTATCCCAAACGGTATCGTGATTTTAATGATATTAGGGTCCACTTGGTCTAACTTTGCATTAAACCAAAAACTAACATTTTGAGAAATTTGGAAATATGAAGCCATTGCAGCAGATACACTACTTAAAAATGTTCCAATAACTGTTCCGATAATCGCTAACCTAACTGGTGATAAGCCATTTTGAAGGAGCGAACCAAAACCAAAAACGATACCGGCTCCTAGTGCAGAACCAATCATTGAACATAAAACCATACCAATTGATGACATTCCTGGAAGAAAAATCATGCAAAGTGTAATAACAAAGGCTGCCCCATCCGTCACACCCATAATAGAAGGGGATGCAAGATAGTTTCTTGTCATCCCCTGCATAAGTGCTCCTGATATGGCTAGAAACGCTCCGACTAAAAGAGCTGCAACTACCCTTGGTAAACGTGAAGTAATAATAATATTATGATTTACATCGCTTGAATCAAAATGAAATAATGCGTTCCACACTGTTTCAGCATCAATACTTTTCGCCCCATACAAAATAGAAAGTATAACTGTAAATAAGATCAGTATGGGTGCTATACATAATATGGTTACTGGTACTGCATTTGTTTTCTGCATATCATTCAACGCACCTTACTTATTGTATTATTTAGATAAATTTTTTACTGCTTCTTTTAAGAATACTGTTTTACTCCAAGCTGTACCACCTTGTGCCATTGGGTCTACAACGTTTACAAATACTTTCTTTTCCTTCGCAGCATTCATACTTTGCCAAATTGGATTGCTTTCAATTTCTTCTAGCACTTTCGGATTTTTATTTTCACTTGCCTCATATTGTAAGAAAATATAATCTGGGTTAAGTTCAGCAAGTTTTTCAAATGAAATTTTCTCTTGTGCTTTTACAGCTTTAAGTTGTTCTGGAGCAGTTAGCCCAAGATCTTTATAAATGACAGGGTTGAAGTATACTCCTTCTGGATATAGGAATAATTCGTTTGCTCTTAGTCTAATGACAAGTACTTTTTTGTCTTTTAACTTATCTCCTAGTTTTGCTTTTGCTTTTTCAGCATCTGCATTGTAATCTTTAATAATTTTTTCTGCTTTATCTTTTTTACCAGTTAATTCTCCCATTAACTTTAAGTTATCTTCCCAATCTGTTGAAACATGTGATACTGGGAATGTCGGAGCTACTTTCGTAAACTTTTCAGCTGTTTCTGCTGGGAATTTCGTACTTGATGTAATAACGTCTGGCTTTAATTGTAGTAATGTTTCAAAATTTGGTTGCATTTTCTCACCAACAGATTTCGCACCCTCTAAATCTTTCTCAAGATACTTCGGTAATTTACCACCTACAGTAATGGCACCTACCGGCTTAATACCAAGTACCGCTGCATCTTCCATTGACTCTAAACTAGCTGTCGCAATTTTATCTACTTTTGCTGGTACTGTATATTCTTTACCTAAATATGTAATTTTTCTTTTTTCGTCTTTTTTCGTTTCCGTAGCTTTTGTCTGTTGCTTTTGTTCTCCTGAAGTTTTATCCGTACTATTGCATGCTGCTAGTCCTACACTTAATACTGTAACCATCCCTAATGTAAATAACTTCTTATTCATCTTTATATATCTCCTCTCGAATTTTCAAACAATATTCTTAATAAAATTTAACTATATGAAACTTATCTTACATATATATTTCATTAAATTAATAATTCTATCCAGAACTCATTCTCGTTCACTTCCCCTAAGCTATAATTCTTTTTACACCTCATCCTTTGATAATCTTCCCCACTGATAATGATTATCGTTACTAAGTATATATTTAATATGCGATTATTTCAAGAAAGATTTGAAAAATTTTAACAAAATGAATAAAAAAAGAAGTATCTGCCTAATCCTAGGAAGATACTTCTTTTTTTAGAAATTTATATGTAATTCAACTGGGCAATGATCTGATCCCATTACTTCACTATTAATTTTCGCCTCTGTTATTTTATCTTTCATTCTTTCCGAAACAACAAAATAATCTAAACGCCATCCAATATTTTTTGCTCTCGCTCCCATACGATACGACCACCACGAATATGCACCTTCCTGATCAGGATACAGATAACGATACGTATCAATAAATCCCTCTTCTAAAATACGTGTGAATTTCTCCCTTTCCTCATCAGAGAATCCAGGATTTTTACGATTACTTTTTGGATTTTTTAAATCGATTTCTTTATGAGCAACATTTAAATCTCCGCAAAAAACAACGGGCTTTTTTTTATCTAATTGCTTAATATAAGCCCGGAAATCATCTTCCCATTTCATTCTGTAATCTAATCGTTCTAATCCACGTTTTGAATTTGGTGTATATAACGTAATTATGTAAAAATCTTCGAATTCTAAAGTGATAACTCGTCCTTCTTGATCATGCTCTTCAATTCCTAAACCGTATGTAACAGCAAGCGGTTCTTTTTTCGAAAAAATTGCTGTTCCTGAATAACCTTTTTTCACGGCATAATTCCAATATGCATAATATCCCTCTGGATTTAAATCAATTTGTCCATCTTGTAATTTAATCTCTTGTAGACAAAATATATCAGCACTTGATTCCTCGAGATATTCTAAAAATCCACCTTTTGCGATAACAGCTCGCAAGCCATTTACATTCCATGAAATTAACTTCACTTATAGCCCTCCTCTTGATGTTTATTTCCAAATTTCATGCTATCACAAAATAGAAAAACAATCATATTTTCACCTTTGTAATCTTGCTCTTACATTTGTGAATACATACATACGCACTTTATTCAGGTTATACTAATTTCAGAGGTGATGTTCTTTGCACAATGAAGGGGTTACGTTAACAAATGAGCATTGGCAAGCAATTATTCATAATGATTCTTCCTATGATAGTAAATTCTTTTATGCTGTGAAATCAACCGGAATCTTTTGCAGGCCATCATGCAAATCAAGAATACCGAATAGAAACAATGTACGAATTTTTCATCACGCAGAGCAAGCATTGAGTGAAAACTTTCGCCCGTGCAAACGTTGTAAGCCAAATGGGATCACTTTACCTAATGAAGAGTGGGTAAAACAAATTAAAGATTGTATCGAAAAAGACTTTAACGAATTATTAACTCTCGACATACTTGCTGAAATGTGCCATGGTAGCCCATTTCATTTACAACGCACTTTCAAAAAAATGACTGGGATAAGCCCAATAGAATATATACAACAGTTTAGGATTGTTAAAGCGGCAGAGCACCTTTTACAAACAAATCAATCCATTAAAGAAATTAGTACTGCTATCGGGATAGAAAACCCAGAGTATTTCGCAACTTTATTTAAAAAGAAAACCGGGTTTACTCCTACTGAATATCGAAAAAAGAACGAAATGAAAGAAGGATACAATAATGAATTCCTCCAAAAATAAATTTATATATTGGACGCTACTTACACATGAAGATTGGCATTTTCATATTGCTGCAACTGAAAATGGACTATGCTTCATTGGATCACAAGATGAAAGCTTTGAAGAACTAAATATATGGGCTAGAAAAAAATTGCCACAACATATATTGGCATGTAATCCAGATTACCTGCCATCATATACGAAAGAAGTTATCGAGTATTTAGAAAGTAAGCGAGAAACTTTTACATTCCCTATCGATGCTTACGGAACTGATTTTCAATTATCTGTTTGGAATACAGTACGTGAAATTCCTTATGGAAAGACATATTCTTATTCAGAAATTGCCGAAAGAATGCACAAACCTACTGCTGTGCGTGCCGTTGCTACTGCTATTGCTGCCAACCCTCTTCTCATTACAATTCCTTGCCATCGTGTTATTGGAAAGAATGGTAAACTAACTGGTTTTAGAGGTGGATTAGGAATGAAGAAAGAGTTGCTTACATTAGAAAAGTCGCAGGTAGAATTCATATGACAACAGAATATACTAACGCATTAACTTTAGCAGTTCCAACAGAATTTAGTTTCCAAGAAAATTTACGCTATCTATCACGTTCTAACAATGAATGTATGTTCCAAATTGAAGATAACAAAATTTATAAAGTTATTCCTGTTCACGATGTAAATCCTTTAGTTGAAATTAGTATGAATACGAATGGTAATATTCAAATACGTTTTTTAGAAGAATTATATACATCTGAAGAATCGGTATGCGAAGCTGTAGCTACTTATGTGAAGGATTGGTTTGATTTAACTACTGATTTAGCTCCCTTTTATACATTAGCTAAACTTGATGTACTCCTTCAAGGACCAATTGAACAATATTATGGCCTTCGTACTTTAGGTATTCCAGACTTATTTGAAGCACTTTCCTGGGGAATTATCGGTCAGCAAATTAACCTCACATATGCTTATACGCTAAAAAGAAGATTAGTCGAGCAATTTGGTAATTATGTAGAATGGAATGATAGAAAACATTGGATATTCCCTTCTCCTGAAACGATTGCACATTTACACGTAGAGGAACTTAAAAAATTAAAAATGACGACTAGAAAATGTGAATATTTAATCGGTATTGCAAAGCTTATTACAGAAGGAAAACTATCAAAAGAATCTTTACTGCAAATACAAGATGTGAAACAAGCTGAAAAACAATTAACTGCTATACACGGTATAGGACCGTGGACTGCCAACTATGTTTTAATGCGTTGTTTACGATTTCCTTCCGCTTTTCCAATTGACGATGTTGGCTTGCACAATGCAATTAAATATATAACAGGTTCTGAAAGTAAACCGACTAAACAGGAAATAAAAGATTTTGCGGCAAATTGGACCAACTGGGAGTCTTACGCAACTTTTTATTTGTGGCGAGTATTATACTAAAAAACCAAGTAGCGCATCCGCACTACTTGGTTCTTTTTTAAGCTTGTTCCTCGAATCGTCTTGCGATTTCCACAATAACTTGAACAGCTTTTTCCATCGTATCCACCGAAACATATTCAAATTTACCGTGATAGTTTTCACCACCTGTGAAAATATTCGGCGTTGGTAATCCCATATACGATAATTGTGATCCATCTGTTCCACCACGAATCGGATGAATGTTTGGTTCGATATTTAAACTTTTCATCGCTTCATATGCAATATCAACAATTTCTCTCACTGGTTCGATTTTTTCAAGCATGTTATAGTATTGATCATTCATTTCTAAAACGACTGCATTTTGTCCATACTTCTCTTGCATTTGCTTCACAATATTTTCAACGTTATGTTTACGCGCCTCAAAATTTTCACGATCAAAATCTCGAATAATATAATACGCTTTACTTTGCTCAACATCACCATTTAATGAAAGTAAATGATAGAATCCTTCATAGCCTTCTGTATATTCTGGTGCCTCTTCTACTGGTAAATATCCATTAAACTCCATAGCAAGTTTAGTTGCGTTACGCATTTTATTTTTCGCTGTTCCAGGATGTGTATTCGTTCCATTAAACGTTAACTTAGCGCCTGCAGCATTAAAACTTTCATACTCTAAACCACCTAATGGACCGCCATCCATCGTATAAGCACATGATGCACCAAACGCTTCTACATCAAAATGCGCTGGCCCACGGCCAATTTCTTCATCCGGCGTAAATGCAACTCTTATTTTCCCATGCTTAATTTGTGGATTATGTATTAAATAGTTCATTGCAACCATAATTTCTGTAAGACCAGCTTTATCATCTGCTCCTAGAAGTGTCGTACCATCCGTTGTAATAATCGTATGTCCTTTATATAATGGTAATTCTGGAAACTGTTCTGGCGTTAACACAACATTTAGCTCTTCATTTAACGTAATCGCATTGCCATCAAAATTTTCATGAATTTGTGGTTTTACGTTTTTCCCTGTAAAATCTGTTGCCGTATCTAAATGTGCTAAAAAGCCGATTACTGGCACATCCTTATCCGTATTAGCAGGAAGTGTTGCCATTACATACCCATTATCATCCATTGTTACTTCTGTTAAGCCAATCTCTTTTAACTCTTCCACTAATAACTTACCAAACTCAATTTGTCCAGGTGTTGTTGGTACTGTATGACTTTCTTCATTTGATTGTGTATCAATCTTTACATATCTCGTAAATCTTTCAATAAGCTCTTGTTTCAAACTCGTTCACTCCCTTTTATATTTCTTTCTCTATTATAATCCTTGAGACGAAATATTTTAACTTTTTTGACTGTGAATGCATAAATTTCATTTGTATTCAACAGTTTTAAACAAACCCTAAAAAGTCGTAATATTTGTACATCAAAACTCTTACATGTAATATACATAATTATACAATATAGGAGGTTTTAAAGATGAGGCTAACTCTCTTTCGCTATTTTCTTTTTTTCTTAGGGTTAATTTTCTTTGGCCTTGGAAATGCTCTTGCAGTCAAAGTAAAATTTCTCGGTTTACATCCTTGGGAAGTTTTAAATATGGCTCTCTACCAAAGATTTGGATGGACCATTGGTACGTGGAGTGTCATATGTGGATTATGTCTCGTTCTCATTTCTTTATTAGTAGATCGAAAATATATAAATGTGGGTACATTTTTAAATGCACTACTTATCGGTCCCATTATGGACTTTTTCTTACAATCAAACATTCTTCCAAACGCTAGTAATTATTTATGGATAAACTTACTCATTTTATTTGCTGGTATTGCAATTACAGGTATTGGGGGAGGGATGTATGTTGCGGCTGGGATTGGTGCTGGCCCTCGAGATGGATTCATGCTTACTATTTCCGACAAAACAGGGCTATCTATTAGTCGTGCTAGAATCATAGTAGAATGTGTTGTACTAGTTATTGGATTTATGCTAGGAGGTCCTGTTTTCATCGTAACTTTTCTTTACACCTTTATTCAAAGTCCAATCTTTCAGCAATCATTTAAGATGTTTCAAGCCCTCTTACATACTTTACATAACAAAGAGAAAGTTAGTGAACATATTTAAAATACAACTTAATACAAAGTATTCACCCTATTTACGATTCTCATCGCAAATAGGGTGTTTCTTTTTTTATCTCACAATTTAAGAATATATACTACTCATTCACAATAAATGTATATATATCATCATAAATACAACCATTTACTTTAATAACATACTTCCCTGGTTTACTAAAACGAATTGTGTATTTATTTAACTGAATTGCTTCTTTATCTCCAGAAAGAATATCAATACTTCTACCACTCAATACATAAAATGCACTTTGATTCATCGTTACATCAATTGCATTGAAATTTTCTTCTTTTACCTGCTGGGTTTCCGCAGCGCTTACACTTGGTTCTAAAAATAGTAGTCCACTTAATCCAACCGTACCTGCTAAAGCTACTCCCGCAAACTTTTTAATCTTTTTCATCACATTGTCCTCCTTATAAATTTTGTATAAAGGTGATTTTCCCCTTTACACCACAAAGCCTATATGTAATGAAATGAAAAGTAAACGGGGACCGTAAGACAAAATTCTACATCTTTTTTTCCAATTGAATAGAAATCCAACGTTTGGAGTTTTGTCACATTTAAAATTGTTTCCTTAAACCAACTTCCATTTATATTATTCAGAAATTGAATAATTACTTATTAATTTAACATTCTAAAAATAGTTGATAAAAATGCATTCTATAAAAAAGAGTGTGTTTTATAAGTACAAATTAAAACACACTCCATATATGCAGTTTCATTCTCCTATCCATAATCTTTCTACATTCATGAATTGCTCCTCTTTAAATTCCAACTTATATATGTCAGGCTTTGATGTATGTATTAAAAATTCAAACCCATATTGGTTATTGAAGTAATTCATCATTAATGTCATTACAAGTCCATGTGTGCCAATTACAATTTTTTGTCCTTGAAAATTCATTAATATTTTCTTTAACATTTTCACTACCCTTACCTGACAATCCTTATATGACTCTCCTTCTGTTAGTGCAAAATCCGGATCAGAGAACATCTTCTTTACAAGTGGATACACCTCTTTATCTGATATAATCTTATCCTCACTTAAAAACATACACTCTTTGAGATTCTCATATACTACTACTTCTTTTTCATAGAAATCGGCTGATTTTTCTATCGTTAACACAGCCCTCTTATACGGACTTGAAATGAAAGTATCGATTCCCTCTGTTTTTAATATGTCTGTTACTCTGTGAGCGTCTAAACTTCCCTTTTCAGTTAAACCACGTGTTCTTTCACTCCCTTCTAATTTTGATGATTCACCGTGCCTAACCATATAAATATATGTATTCATACTTCCTCCTTGAAAATATTCATTCGTTTTTTATAAATTTTGTTGTTTTGTTCGTGTAATCCATTCTCCTACTAAACTCTCGAATAGTTCAGGCTGTTCAATTTGCAAATTATGTCCCGCCATATCAAGCACCGCTAATGTTGCTCTTGGATAATCTTCAATAATTTCTATAATATCTCGATAACCTACCGATATATCTTGTCTTCCTGCTAATAAAAGAACGGGTTTCTCATATTTCTTTCGGTGAAACTCCATAGTAAGAGAATAATTTTTTTGCAACCTTTCAATAAATTCATAATTAGCAACATCTAACCCCGGCTTAATTTCTTCTTTAAATCGTTTATATGTATATTCATTTGCTACCACTGCTAACTCGCTAAATTCTTTTCTTTCGGTAGAAGTTAACGTATTTAAAAACTCCTTATCTTGTACAATTATCTGTTTATCCGGTAAACGTCTTTCTTTTTGCAGCGCAACAACCACAGGACATATTAATAATAATCCATTGACTCTCTCAAACATTTTTGAAAGTATCCCTCTAGCTAAATATCCGCCGAAAGACTCTCCTACTAGTAAAAAATCTTTCTTTGGAATGATTTCTTCAATAAATATAGTTAACACTTCTAATATATGATCTGAACTATTTATCCAATCTGGAGCGTTCGACTTTCCCATTCCAGGTAAATCAATATATATTCGTTGATAACCTTCATATTTTTGAAATACTGATTCCATACATTTCATCATTAACCTATGATCCGGCGCACAGCCATGTATGATAAGGACCGGTTTCCCCTCTCCAACAATTTCATAGTATATTTCCGCACCTTTCATTCGCCATAACATAAAAAGTCCTCCCTATTTAGTGAAAATACTATCCACTCTGTAAGAATACATGTTCTTATTTTATATCCCTTTGTAACATTTTTACAAATGTTAATTTTCAGATTAAAAATAAAAACCTTACTTAAAATAGCCTATAACAATCAAAAGATCAGCTAGAAAGAGGATTCTCATCATTTTATATGCAATTGTGCATCTCCACTTACAAATTACTAAAAAACCTTTACAATTCAAAGGATGACTAAATATACAATTTCCATTTAAAATCTTGATGAAGTACATATTATCAAACTCAATATTTTTCAATTTTAAGAAGTATTAAACTCTTCAATAGTTTCCTTATAAACAAGATTTTTACAAGGAAATCTGATACAATTCTTAAATAATATTATTATGTATAGATATTACGAATATAGTGCATAATTAAAGAAGGTGATTTCATTGAAATTAAATAAAAATTTACAACTATGTATATTAATCGGAACATTAATATGCTATTCAATCTATTTTATATTTTTTTATCTGTTCCCTACTCATTTTTCAAATTCGGATGTACGCTTCGCTTCACTTATCGTTGAAGCCATTACATTTGTATCACTAATTTATTCTATATATTCTAAAAAAGTCAGTTCAAATCCATTTTGGGTATGTATCACAATAGCAATTGGGAGTTTTTTATTAGGAAAAATAGTATATACATATCAAGATAGCTTCTTCGAAATTCCAATACATCGTTTTACTATTTCTGATGTATTTTACATGTTTTTTCTACTCTTTTGTCTTATCGCTTTCAGTTATAAAATTTTAAAAGAATGCGATAAATGGGAAAAAGCGTTCTTTATTTGTGATATATGTATAGTACTTACTTCCATATTCACATTAGAGTGGTATTTATTTAATCAGCCAAATTTAAATATATTCTCTCTTTCACTAGGAGATGTATTCCTTTCATTTCTATATCCAATTGCAGATTTATTATTTCTTCTACTAGGCGTTAGTCTCTTTTTCCGTCCGACAATTTTTAATTCTAAACGGAAGATTTATATCTTTATTTTTGTATTAATAAGTTCTGCAACTTTTAACTATATTTACTTTTACTTAAATAACCATTTATCAACTGAAACGATAACATTATTACGTCTTTTATATAGAATACCTATATTATTTATTGCAATAGCTGGATCTATTTCAGCAGATCGTAATAGCCATAAAAATTATTTCATTGTTAACCCTATAATAGGAAAAAAGGCTTTAGTTGTATTTCCCTATCTTGCTGTTGCAATACTAATTGGGTTTACATTAAAAGAACAAACATCATCTTCAACTCTCATTACAGGAAATTGTATTACTTTTATTTTCGTACTCATTCGTCATTCTATTGTACGTATGCAAAACAATTCCCTAACGAAACGTTTACAGGCATTTAATGCGCAACTAGAAGAAAAAGTGACTTTACGGACTTCTGATTTAGTTCATAAATCAGAGGCTCTATCTCAAAAACAACAAAAGTTTAAATCGTTATATGAATATCACCCTGATCCTATTTTTACAATTGATTTACATGGCGTATTCTTAAATGTAAATCAAGCCGGGAGTATACTACTTGGGGCACCAACGAACGAGTTACTCGGTGAAACATGTTTTTCGATTATTTTAGATGAAGACAAACATAAACTAACATCTGCATTAGAAAAGGTGAAACAACAAGAATCGGCATACTTACAACTAAGTTCTAAATATAAAGATGGTTTTACTTATTTCTTATACGTTACCATCGTCCCTATTATAATAGACGGACAAATTTCAGGAAGCTATATTATGGTAAAAGATATTACCGCACTAAAAAAGCAACAAGAAGAAATAAAGTATTTAGCATTCCATGATACTGTAACAAAAATTGGAAACCGTGCCTTTTTCCATAAGAAATTAAAAAGAGTTATAAAACATGCTAAAACGACAGAAAGCGAGTTTGCATTATTATATTTAGACTTAGATCGCTTTAAAGCGATTAACGATACACTTGGACATTCGGCAGGAGATCACATATTAGAAGAAGTAGCGAAGCGATTCCAATCATGTCTTCCATCACATACTCATCTGTCAAGAATCGGTGGCGATGAATTTACAATCTTAATTGAAAACTATACTGACGAAGATTCCTTATTCGATTTATGCAACCAGTTATTTGAATGCATGGAAAAACCGTTTGTCATACATGAGCATACATTAACTTTATCACTTAGTATCGGCATCGCTATTTATCCACATTCCGGAATCGATACCGCTACACTTTTGAAAAACGCTAATGTTGCAATGTATGATGCAAAGGCAAAAGAGCTTAACTCTGTCTCTATTTATGACGATGTAATCGCTAAAAAAATTGAAAGACGATTACGATTAGAAAAAGATTTACCAAACGCAATACAAAATGAAGAATTGTTCCTTTTATATCAACCTCAAGTAGATAGTGAATCTAATAAAATTATCGGTGCAGAAGCTCTAATCAGGTGGAATCATCCTGAATTAGGCGTTATTTCTCCATACGAATTTATTCCGATTGCAGAAGAAACACTACAAATTATTCCAATAGGAAAATGGACATTGCAGCAGGCCTGTGAGCAAATGAAACGTTGGCACACACTCGGATATTCTCATTTGAAAATTGGTGTAAACTTATCTGCTAAAGAATTTGAACAAGAAGATTTTATAAAGTCTATTTCTTCTACATTAGCAACTACATGCTTACCGGCAAGTTCTCTCGACCTTGAATTAACAGAGCGCATTGCAATGATGGATGAGCGAGAAACATTGATAAAGCTCCGCACACTAAAGAGTTTAGGAGTTCACATTTCAATCGACGACTTTGGTACAGGTTATTCTTCACTAGCGTATTTACCTTTATATCCAATAGATACGTTAAAAATCCCAAGAGAATTTATAACAATGTCTGAAACGTGTGAAGATGGAATGGAAATTATTAAAACGATTATCACATTAGCACATACATTAGAAATGTCTGTCATTGCTGAAGGTGTAGAAACGAAAGAACATGTGAATTTCCTTCAAAAAAATAAATGTCAGTTTATTCAAGGTTACTATTATAGTAAACCTATCCATACTCATGCATTTACTGAGCTATTAGAAATCGGTATTCACCCATAGTATATAGCTAATATGGATAAGTAATAATGAATTTGAACAACTATAGTAAAAAGGAAAGAAGATACCTTCTTTCCTTTTGTTTTTTTATTTAAATTTCTATTACTTCACCACTTCATTTATTATATCTATTAATTGACGAATCCCCTCATCATTTGTTTTCTTATATCCATTCATGTTTTGAATATATCTCTCCTTATTTGTATGCAACTTATTTATTGCATGTATGAATACATTCGTACTTATTCTGTCCTGGAGTATAACTTCCGCATATCCTTGCCGAGAAAAATATTCAGCATTTAAAACTTGATCTCCCCTACTGGAACTGTTAGTTAACGGGATAAGCAACATCGGTTTCTTCAAAAATAGCAATTCAGAAATAGCAGTAGAACCCGCTCTAGAAACTACAACACTCGCCATATTTAGTATATGCGGCAACTCGTCCCCTATATACTCAAATTGCATATAACCCTCCATACCAATAGATGAATCCACCTTACCTTTACCGCACATATGAACAATATTAAAATTTAATAGTAATGTTTCCAAACTTTCCCTTACCATATCATTTATCCACTTAGCACCTTGACTCCCACCCATAATTAACAATACTGGTTTATCTTGCTGAAATTTACAATAGCTTCTTCCCCGCAATACGTTGCCCCTCTCAATTTCTTCCCTTACAATTGGTCCTACATAAACCTTCTTCTCATTACTGACAGTTTCTCCTGTCTGAGGGAATGTTGTGCATAGTTTTGTAGTAAAAGGTAATGCTATTTTATTTGCTAATCCTAACGTACTATCTGGTTCACGTATTATTACAGGCACTTTATTCATCCACGCTCCTATTACTACAGGAACGGACACAAATCCTCCTGCCGAAAAAACAACATCTGGTTTTATTCGTTTCATCAATTTATAACTTTGTATGCAACCTTTTATTATTTTAAAAGGATCTTTAAAGTTCTCCCAATCCCAATATCTCCTAAGCTTCCCCGTTGAAATACTATTGTATTTCACATTTTGAACTAATAGTTTTTCAATTCCATTTTGAGATCCAATATACTCAACTCCCCATCCTTTTTCCATAAATTTAGGAATCAATACCATATTAATCATTACGTGTCCGGCTGTACCGCCCCCAGTAAAGAGAATCTTTTTATTCATAATTTATATCCACCTTTATCATTAAAAATCTTGTTTTATACTAATCTATTAAATGTAAGTAAACTTACTATTATTTATATAAACATGTAACTCAAATCCTATATCTTGCAAAAAATCTTTAATGAGATCATAAAAATCATTTCCATACTCACTACATTCATAATGAGCAAAGACTTGAATTACATGCCTAGTTCCTGGACCTATTACTGGATTTTTCCTATCATCCTTTTTACCTTCCACATAGGCTCGACATTTATTTATCGCCTCATAGATACACAAAACATGCTCTTCCTCATCTTTCCAGTCCAGCGTATCAACAATTAAAAGAAATAGCGTATTTTGATTATCTATTGTTTTATAGCCATTCATATATTTCTTACACCCTTTTTATTTTTCATTGAATGCAGATTTCACTACACTTCGCATACTCGAGTACATCTTTTAATGATTGATGGAATTGAATTTCTGGGACCCAACCTAACCTTTTTATATCCTCTATTACTAAACTCTCATTTGATTCGCTCCCACTATGCTCGGCTTCTTTTATGGAAAAATTCAGCTGTGTTAATTCTTTGTATTGTTCTAGTACATCTAATAAAGATCGTTTCACTCCTGACCCGACATTATATTGTTTTCCATTTATCCCATCTCGTAATAACACATGATACGCTTTAACCGCATCACGTACATCTAGAAAATCCCTACTATCTTTCAAACTGTTTACTTCAATAATTGCTTCACTTTTGTTCGACTCTATAGTTATCATTTTTTTTGCAAGAATAGAACAAATACCATTCGATACTCCTGGACCAATTAAATTCGAGGGCTTTGCAATGATAATATTTGAATTCATTAATTCACTCCACGCCTCTGCAATAATGATTTGCATCGTTTTACTTAAACTATATGGATTTGAAATTTTTATTTTGTTCATACTATCTGCTTGCAAAGCAGATCCTATAACCAATATCCTACAATGAGGTGCTTCTTGCTTAATTGCTTCTAATAAATATAATGTCCCTATTACATTAATCTCTACATATTCAAGAGCGGCTGTCCAAGACTCTATGACCGAATTCTTTCCTGCTAAATGCAATACATAATCTGGCTTTATTTGTTTCATTACCTTCATTACTTCGCTCTTATTAGTTAAATTACAAGTAATACCATTCCCAATTATTTCTCTATGCGCACGATTTTGAAACATGGGAATTACATGAAAACCCTGCTCTAAAAAATATTGGCAAGCATGGCGTCCTGTGAAGCCATTTGCACCAGTTATTAAGAGCTTCGCATTTTTTTTCATCGTAAAAACCCTCCTTTTAATAACATTTGTTTCACCTCGTGTTTTGCAAGTAAGTCTTGTTGAGAACTAAAACTCTTCACATCTACTAGCGGATAACTAGTATAATATTCTTGCAGCCCTTCTATAGGAATAGTCGGTAGTACCACAAAATAATTTTGATCAAAGCTTATACTTGTTTTACTCTCTACCTCAGATAAAAGCATTTCACTTAATTTTTCACCCGGCCTTATCCCTATCTCTTTTAACTTCACGTTTTCTTTTTTTGAATCTTCAATTAACACTTCTGCTAAATCTGTTATTTTACATGCTGGCATTTTCATGACAAAGATTTCTCCACCTCTACCTTGATATACGGCTTTAAATAACAATCCAACAGCATCTTCAATCGTTAAGAAAAATCTAGTCATATTTGCATCGGTAATCCCTACTTGTGAAGATTTTTTAATTTGGTTTTTAAAAAGTGGTACCACACTTCCGCTCGTCCCTAAAACATTTCCACCACGAACACAAATAAATTTTGTTTTCTTCGTTTGCATATTCGCATGAACCATTAACTTCTCACCAATTGCTTTTGTCATCCCATACGTATTTGATGGGTCAGCTGCTTTATCCGTTGAAACATATATAACTTTCTCAACTTGCATCTGTATAGATGCTTCAATTACATTTTGTGTACCATGTATATTAGTTTTTATAGCTTCATAAGGATAATACTCACATACTGGAACATGTTTTAAAGCTGCAAGATGGAATACATAATGTACACCTTGGCATGCATAGGCTATTTGATCTTTATCACGAATATCTCCAATAATAAATTTTAACCTATCATCATTTATAAACTGTTGCTGCATTTCAAACTGAACCGTTTCATTTCTTGAAAAAACCCTAATTTCTTTCGGGGATTTTTCTAATAGTTGTTTTATAAGTTCATGTCCCCACGAACCTGTACCACCAGTAATTAAAATTATTTTATTCAGCATCTCTTTTCCTCCTACCAAACATTTCAATTCATATAGTATTTATAAAATTTATTGAATTATTTTCAATTGATTTAAATCATAATCGTCGTTTGTTACATTTAATTGACAAAATAAAAAAACAGAAACTATTAAAAATAGTTTCTGTTTTTTTATTTCACCTCACAACAGTAAGATTTTTTATACTTTTTGCATGATAACTAAACCTTTGTAAAAAACACCGCTCATTTATTTCTTATACTCGTAATAAAATAAATAGAATGATTCATAGCCAATAATCATGTTTAAATTTATGAAAAATGGAGGTAACGGAATGTACCGAAGCAATTCAAATCATACAGATAAGGGACCTTCCAAAGCACTGCCTCTCTCCCTATTTGATGTAAAAAATGAATTAAAACAAAAAAGCAAACTCATACATTCTGGCACGATGTATAAATTAACGAAAGAAGAGCAACTCATCATCAACAACATAAAAATACAAACAGAACAACTAAATAAAAATAATGTGACAAGAACACGCGCATACTACCAATTTTACATTCAATATCCAGAAATACATTGGGCACTACTTGGGCATATGGTATCACGTAACGGCGGTTGGAATATGACTGATTTAAAGGGCGATTTATATACGAAAATTTTATCAGAGAAAGATCAAATCACATTTTTTTCTTTTTTAGAAAGAGGAAATTGGCTTATTTTCCAAGATGTATATCCTCAATTTCTGCTTTATGAACAAAGTGTAAAAAGAGCACAAAAGCTATTTCACCTTCTCCCTCACCTAAATGTTTCTACATTTATGGAAACGATGTGGAACGATTTTTGGAAAACAGGTAACAAAAAAACATTAGCTATTGCAACTATTATTAATGAACAAAACTACTTAGAAAAAAGAGTGATTCAAAATATACAATTTAAAAAGACTGTACTTAATAGTATTGGATTTAAACTCTTTGATTTCTTTCAGTTTAATCATATCCTTTTCCCATTCTACGAAAATGATAAGAAACACAAAGTATTACTATTTGGTGATACAATGAAACATTTTACTTCCTTACACGAACGAATCTTAATTGGAAAAAGGTTGTATTCATTATTATTTCGAGACACACATGTTTTATCTCAAATAATAAGCTGGGCCCAGCACCATCCGCATACAGGATCAAGGAAAGATTACTGGCCCCATTTATTCTCAAGTGTAAATGAATCTTTTTCCCGTGAGTTTTATAAACGTCGAATAAAGAAATGCCAGTTGCGTACTGGCACCTATCGTATATACAGTCCTGCACTTATCTATGCATGGCGAGATATGAAGCATGAAGAAGTTGACAGTGAAGATTGGTTTACGGACTGGCAAGTTGTAAATTACTTAGTAGATAAGGAGGAAAATATAAATGGACAAATTACAGAAGACTACTGTAAAACACTCGAAAAAATTGAGTTGGCAATTCTTGCAAAGAAAAACGTCCTCCTTCGAGAAGAAGAATGATTTTCTAGCATTAGCAGTTACAATCTTACTCTCTTCTATTATCGGCACTTGCTTAGATGCTTTCTTTGTTGCAAAACAAATCTATTCCTTTCCCGTTAGACCATTCTCATCCATATTTTCAGTTAACATTGGCTTTACTTTGTTTGTACTACCGATTTTAACAACGATTTTCATACAAATTTCAAAAACATTATCTGCAGTTTCTAGAATTTTATTTATTGTTTCAATAGGTATTTGTGCTAGTATTTTTGAACAGATTGCAGAAAGATTCGGTTTCTTTATTCATAGCGTAGATTGGAATCATACATACTCTTTATTTGGCTATATGATTTTCTTTTCTTTTATTTTGAAAACATATCATTTCATACAAAAATAAAGAGACCATAATCGATCTCTTCTTAAGCATAATCTTCAGTTATTGTTAATGATATAGGATTTTGAAGACTTTTTGAACGTAAACGATAGGCAACGATTTTCTTCTTATATTGCTTGATTACATCAACATGTTCCTCATGGCTATACAGAGAAAATCTAATCTCTTTATTCCCTTTCTTCGTATTAATAACGATTGGTGTTCCTTCCCCGTGCGGTGGGAAATAATGTTTATCTAAAAATAAAGCCTCATTAAATTCATGAATAACTTGTAGTTTCATTTCTCCCACTATATTTTTTCCATCTATCGATATAGAGGTATTCTCTTCTTCAAGTTTTTGATGCAATTCAAATCTACTAATAATTGATTCTACAACAGAAGTTGGCATACTAGAAACTAGTACTTTAAGAGCGCCAAAAATAAATAATGTAACTATAAACCATGTTGTCATTTTCATCATCTCCATTATATTTTAAAATATAAATTTCGTTCCATAAGGTATAAATATACTAATGAGTATTCCGGTTACAATCATCGTCACTGAACCGATCGTCGCCTCTTTCTCGCCTTCCTTCACGAGACGGCTCACACCAATAATATGTGATGCGCAGCCCATCCCCACTCCTTTTCCAATCGTACTTGTTATACGGAAAAACTTAAGTACTGTTGGTCCGATAATAGCACCTGTTATTCCTGCAACAACTACAAAACTAGAAGTCATAGATGGAATACCACCAATTTGATCCGCTAATGAAATGGCGATAGGCATCGTCGCTAATTGCGGCAGTGTTGTTAATATGAGTTCCTTATCTATATTTAACATTCCGCCTATCACTACATTCATACTCGTTAAAGCCACTATACCTACCGCTACGCCGATAAGTATCGACAAAAAATTTTTCATAAGTATATTTCGCTCTTTAAATAAAGGTATCGCTAACGCTACAATTGCAGGACTCAATAAGCCGGAAAGAATGTCTCCCCCATTTTCTCTATACTCATGATGAGAAATACCCAAAATCAGAAATAAGCAAATCATACTTGCTGTAACTGTTAACACCGGTAACGTAAATGGAAACGGAATTTTTTTATATAACTTTGTCGCCAATACATACATTACTACAGTAATAATAATTAAGACCATTTGCATCTTGCACCTTGTCGATTTTATTTTTTTGATGCTACTAATAATTGACTTATATACCCTGAAACAATCAATGTTACTATTGTGCTTGCAACTACTAAAAGGAATATAACACTCCCCTTACTGAAAAGAAAAGACCCATATTCCATCAGCCCTGTTGTCGAAGGAATTAGAAATAACGGTAAAAATATAATTAACTTTTCCGCACCTTCCTCAAACCACTTTAATGGTAAAATACGAGTAGCAAGGAGTAAAAACAGCATTAACATTCCTATTAAACTTCCTGGCATTGATAAATGGAATACTTCCTGAATCCACGTACCAACTAAGCTAAATACATATAGCACGCCTACTTGAAGTAAAAGCGTCACGTACTTCATTTCTTTCCCTCATTTCAATATGCATCACTATTATGAAATCTCGTTTAATGTTTCCGCAAACCTCGTGATTCCCAGTTGAATTTGTTCGACATCTACTCTTCCAAAAGTAAAACGAATATATTCACTTTTAGTACCTAAAACACTTCCTGGGACAAACGCTACACCATTTCGTATAGATTCGCCTAATAAATGATATTCATCAAACGTTCCTTGCACTTTGCACCATAAATGTATTCCACCCTCTGGAACAAAAAATTCAACCTGGTCCCCCAATATTTCTTCGAGCTTTCTAATTAACACATCTCTTCTTTCTTTCAATTGTTCACGAAGCATTGCAATATGTGCATGAAAATCTGCTGATTCTAAAAACTGATTTGCCACCCACTGCGTAAATACACTATGGCCAAAATCAACTTGCTGCTTCGCATCTGCTAAACGTTCTATTACACGTGTAGGGCCAATTACCCAGCCAATACGTAATCCTGATGCAACAATTTTTGATAATGAACTTATATAAAGAACATTCCCGTTTTGATCCATTGATTTTAATGTTGGATTCACTTCTCCATTAAATGAAGTTAAACTATACGGATCATCTTCTACAATCGGTATCCCAAATTCAGAAGACAGTTCTAAAATTTTTTTACGTCTCGCCAATGAAAGCACAGTTCCCGTTGGATTTTGATAATCTGGATTCAAAAACACCATACGAATACGATGCTTTTTATGCAAATCAATTAAATCATCTGGATTCATTCCATACTGATCAACAGGTAAATGGAATATTTTTAAGCCAGCGGATTTAAACATCGGCAATGAGAAACAATACGAAGGGTCCTCAATTGCAATCGCATCGCCAGGTTTTAATAAGCATTGAACGATAAGATTAAGTGCCTGTTGTGCGCCAGATGTAATAAGGATAGAATTCGAATCCGCTTCAATTTGTTTATATTGCTGAACATGTGCTGCAATTGTTTTTCTCAACATTTCATTTCCAAGTGGATGGTCATAACCGAGGTTCCCCATAAATGTTTTCTCCGACAAAATCGTTCGGAATCTATCACTCGGAATTAATTCTGGTGACAATTCACCACTCGCTAAATTAATTAAGTCATCTTTTTGTGTTTCCGTTCTAATTTGTTGAACGAGTGGTACATTAGGTAAGAACGATCCATCCTCAACGTACCTACCCCAGTTCGGTATTCGTTTATGTGAAACACCCCATATGTCTGTATTTACCCGTGTTCCGCTTCCTTTTTGCCGTTCTACTACTCCCAGTGATTTTAATTCTTCATATGCAGCTACTATCGTACTTCGGTTCACCTGTAATTCTTTCGCTAACGTACGCTCAGAAGGTAACTTGCTGTCAGAAGGAAACTCACCTGAAGAAATACCCCTTTCAATATAATCCGCTATTTGTTTATATACAGGCGTCTTATCTGCACGATTTGGTTTCCATTCCACCTTCTTGCCCCTCTCAAAACGAAATATACTTGATTTCCTACTAACAGTATTGACTGTAATAATAGTATTAATTAAGCGCATGATTTAAAAACATTTTTACAGTCCTATTAAAGCTAGTCGGCTGTTCTAAATAAGGTAAGTGACCACTACTTTTCAACTCAATGAAAGTTGTATTTTTCAAATGTCGTTCAAACTCTCTTACATATTTCTCAGGGACAAAATCATCATTTTCCCCTCTTATAATTAAAATAGGACATGAAATATTTGATAGAAACGGTCTTTGATCATAGTCCACTAATTCAGCAAATAACCTTTGAATATGCACCGAATTAATTGACTGTAAAGATTGATAAAATCCCCTGACAATTACTTCATTATCTGCTACTCCCATCGCCTTCAATAATGTATCCGCCCATGTTTTTCCGTCATCGTGCAAGCTAAGTAAATCATATACTTCAATTCGTTCTTTTCGATCTTCAGGCTCCAAATAGGGAAATGCATTTACAACAATTAAGCTAGAAACAAAGCCTGGATATTGAATAGCAAAATCGATACCGACTCTAGCTCCTTTTGAAAGACCACACATAACTACTTTTTGTAGCTTTAAATAACTGCATAACTCATACAAAACATTTGTATATTCTTTAAAAGGGATTTCCAGCCCTTCAGATTTCCCATGCCCCGGTAAATCAAGAGAAATCACCGTCCAATTCTCTTTGAAATATTGCCTTTGATATAGCCAATTGTTTGCGTTCCCACCAAGACCGTGTATTAACAATATAACAGGGCCCGACCCTTCTATATTGTAAGAAATTTTCCAATTATTATATTCAAAATACATATTCATCACCTTCAGCTATAACGTCACTTACTCTTATCTTTGAATGAATATATCCAAAATGGTTCCTTTTCTAACCACTCTACTATTTCCGGTACACCTTCTTCATACTCTCTTTTTAGTTCCGTTACTTTCGTCGCAAATTGTGATGCATGTGCTTGCAATGCCTCTAACTTTTTGGGAACATATTCTTTCACTTCATTTTTAAAATGCGGAGGACCTATTTCCGCTTCATGATTCTTCGAAAAAGCTACCGCATAAAATGTTGGCCTTTTATATTCCGGAATATTAGCTAACACCTCTGCTACCGCTTCTCCTGTTGCATCATGATCTGGATGAACCGCATATCCCGGATAAAAAGAAATGACTAACGAAGGATTCAATTCTTCTACACATTTTTGTATTACACATCTTAACTCTCCGGGAGTTTCAAATTCCAGGATTTTATCACGATATCCCATCATACGTACATCTTTAATCCCTAAAATATTTGTAGCCCTCTTTAGTTCCTTCTCTCTTATAACATATAATGATTCACGTGTTGCAAAAGGAGGATTTCCCATCGTCCTCCCCATTTCCCCTAACGTTAAGCAAACATAAGTAAGAGGAACATTTCGCTGCGCATAAGCTAAAATTGTACCTGCCACGCAATATGACTCATCATCTGGATGCGGAAATACAATTAAAACGTGGCGTTCATTTTTTATCAAAATCATACTCCTCCATCATACACAATATTAACCTTTTTCTTTCAAAACTATTAAATCACTACCGCATACCACGTTACCCCAACAAGTAGTACGAAAAGAAGGAGAATATAAATAGTTGATAAGTTTTTCACATTTCTCTTTGTAGACTTGCCGTAATTCTCCTCCACATTTCGTGCAACTAGCACGGTCCCAAACAGCGATACAATTACAATAATAACCACTAGTGAAATTGCAAAACTCATTGTATTTTCACCTCTCTAAAGACAATCTATTTTAATAAAGAACTTCCTCTTTAAAACATTAATAACATACTACCTTTCTTCTCTTATCATAATGTATGTTTGCAAAAAACGGACCAACCACTTTTGTGTTTTTTTGCTCATCCACTTTGAAAATAAAAAACAACTGATCACTTTGGACTCAGTTGCTTTTCACACGATAAATTATTTTCTTTTTTTATTTGAAATTAATTCGATTTAAAAGTTTAGTCTTTTCATAATGAAACATCGATTGAGATAACTCGAAAATTGTCCCGTTTACAAGACATACTGTATTTTCAATAAGAAGCGCCGGCTCACCTTCATTTAATTCTAACAGCTGCGCGTTTTCTTTATTTACTTTTTCACAACTAATAACTTTATCGGCAAAGCCAATATTTAATCGTAAATCTTCAATGAAATAACTGTATACAGAGCTTAATGCTATTTCTTTATTCAAATATGGAATAATATCCTTTTTGAAATAACTTACTTCAATAGAGAATGGTTTACCATCTACAATTCTTAAACGCTTCAAAAAATATATTCTAGTTCCAGCTTCGCATTGCATCCGCTTTGCTATATCTTCATCCGCATCTATTACTTCAAGCTCTAACACTCTCGTTTTAATATTTTGCGAAACGAGATTTTTCGTTAATCCACGTAAACTTCCTAAATTAATGTAATCTGTTACAGAAGTTTCGCGTAAAAACATACCACTACCTTGCACTTGAAAAATATAACCTCTATTTACAAGCTGGCTACTTACTTTACGTATCGTATTACGGCTTACTTCAAATCGATTCATCAACGCTTCTTCTGTAGGTAGTTTTTTCGTTTCATTAAAAAGCCCATCTCGAATGTTTTGCTCTAACACATCTGCAATTTGTTTATACTTTGCACTCATACACTTTCTCCTAAAATACTCTTTTATCTGTTATAACTCTTCTCCTCTCGTTTCGATCACATGTTTATACCAATGAAACGAAAGTTTTTTCTTACGTTTTAAGTTATCATTATGATCGACAAAAATAAAGCCATATTGCTTTTTATATCCATTTAACCAACTTAATAAATCAATTACTGACCATGCATAATAACCTTTTAAATTGATTCCCTCTTCAATTGCACGCTTTATTATTTTTAAATGCTTTTCAATAAATTTAATTCTCGGAACATCTACAACTTCTCCTTCAATGATTGGATCTTCATCACCAAGTCCATTTTCCGTTACATACATCTTTATGTCACCGTAACGCTCTTTCAACATATGCAATCCATCTAAGAAACCTTCGGGAGATATTTCCCATCCCCATTTTGTATATGTTTTATCATCCATTTTTACTGTTCGATAAAAACCATCAAAAGAAGGATTACCTGGAGCAAGTGTTGAGTTTTCTCGAGAATGCTCATCGCTCTTTATATCCATATCGTATCTTTCTACTCGTATTGGTTGATAATAATTCAAGCCAATAAAATCATTCTTTTCGGCATTTTGTTTAATGATTTCTAATTCTTCAACCGTCCAATTAGGAGTCCACCCTTTTTCCTTTAATTGTTGAACAACATAAGGTGGGTACTCACCTTTTAAAACTGGATCATAATACCAATACGTTTCATATTCATTCGCATGATTTGCTGCTAGTATATTTTCTTTTTCATCATCCACACTATAAGCAGGTAAGAAAACATGTGTAATCCCAATCTCCCCATATTGTTTCAGCTGCTTGTACACCGCAACTGTTTTCGCATGCGCATAAAATACATAATGAGTCGCTTGAAAATACTTTGGAACATCATTTTGTATTCCTGGTGGATGTGCACCTTTTAAATAGCCTAATCCACAAAACATTACGGTTTCATTAAAAGTAATCCAATGTTTCACTCTATCACCAAATGCCTTAAAGCAAATTTCGGCATACTTTACAAAAGCATCTGCTGTTCGTTTATTCGTCCACCCACCATCCTTTTCTAACGGTAATGGTAGATCCCAATGATATAAAGTGACAAACGGTACAATCCCGTACTTTAAACATTCATCAATTAAATTGTTATAAAATTTAATGCCTTTTTCATTTACCTCTCCATCTCCAGTCGGCAATATTCTCGCCCAAGAAATCGAAAAACGATATGATTCCAATCCCATCTCAGCCATTAAACGAACATCTTCCTTATATCGATGATAATGATCAACCGCTACATCACCATTTGTTCCATTGTATGTTTTGCCAGGAATTTTTGAAAACTCATCCCAATTCGTAACACCTTTTCCATCCTCATTCCATGCACCTTCTACTTGATAAGAAGCTGAAGCAGCTCCGAATAAAAAATCATGTGGAAACTTCATAGTATATACCTCCATTTCATTAGAATAAATCAAATTCATTATTACATATAAAGTTTGTAGGTACAAATTTAAATAATTATTATATAATAAGTTTCTGTTTTTCACTATAATTAAACATAGCATTCACACCATTTACAAAAAAAGAACCTATGAAGGTCCTTTTTCAAATTGTGCAACGCAGCACTATATTGAGTATCTTAAAGTTTATACTACTGATAAATGTTAACAAACTTATTCTTCAATAATGAATTGTGAAATGAGCATTTCTAAATTTTCGACTTTCTTTTTCATTTCATTAGATTTCGTCGTTATTTCTTGAATCAATGTGGCTTGTGCTTGAATTGATTGTACCGTTCGATTCGTTTCTTGTGCGACTTGTGTTGCAGTTTCAGAAACTATTGATAAAGAGGCATTCACTTCTTCTGTCCCAGCAGACATTTCTTCTGTGGCAGCAGACACTTCTTGAATTTGGGACGTTATTCTATTAATATCTTGCATAATAGATGAAAAAGCGAGTTCTGCCTTATGTGCCGCTTCTTTACCACCACTAGCCTGTTGTTGACCTTTTTTCATTACATGAACTGTATCCTGTGTATCTTGATGTATAAAACGTATTAAATTATTTATATCATTTACAGATGTTTTAGATTTCTCAGCCAGACCTCTTACTTCAGCTGCAACTACTGCAAATCCTTTTCCATTTTCTCCGGCGCGTGCTGCCTCAATTGCAGCGTTTAAGGCCAGTAAATTCGTTTGTTCTGCAATATTAGTAATAACATCTAGCGCTTCTTCAATTTGTTGTGTCCGCGTAACAAGTCTATCAATGACCTTAGAAGTTTCTTCAACAACTTCATTCACACTATTCATTTGACGAATAGATTGTTTTATAACTTCACTACCAGAATTTGCTTGGTCTATTGTTGTAACAGCAACTTCAGCAACCATCGCTGAAGATTCAGCTACTGTTTGAACTCCAGTTGCAATTTCTTCCATCGAAGTTGAACTTTCTTGAATACTAGTCACTTGTCCCTCTATTTCTTTATTTATTTCAGAAGTAGTTCGAACAACCTCGTTTGATATATGTGCTGCCGTTTTTGTCTCTTGTAACATATTTTCAGTTGAAATAATCACTTCTTTCGCTGTAACCTTCACCTGACCGACTAATTGTTGCAAGTTATCTAACATACTATTAAAGGATTGTACAATATGGCCTAATTCGTTCTCGGATTTATAAGAAGTTCGAATTGTTAAATCTCCAGCAGATACTCGTTCCATATCTTTTTGTAATAATACAATTGGTTTTTTTATAACATTTTTTATTATAAAACCAATAAAAATAATTATTATGATTCCAACAAATGAAATAATTACAAATGTTATTATCGTATTTTTCACACTATTGATATTCTCTTTTTGTAGTTGTTCAGCCGCGGTATTATTATATAAAATAAGTTCACGGATAGACTGAATTGTTTTTCCCATATTAGGCTCAATTTCTTTTAAATAATAGCTATACGCTTCTTCATTATTAGTCAGTCCCAAGTCCTGTGCTTTCTTCATTTGTATTCTTAAATCTTTGAATTGACTTTGAAATGCATTATACAAGCCCTTTTCTTTATGAGAACTAATTCTAGTTTCAAATTGTTTTAATAACTCATCATTTTCTTTCCTAGTCTTATCCATTTCTGTTATTAGTTCTTTCATTCTTTTTTCATCTTTCGATATCATAATCTCCATAAAATTCATATTCACATGGTAAAAATTTGATTCTACAGTTCCTATCCATTCAATTGGTAATAGCCTTTCGTCATACATACTAGAAGATGTATTTTCACCTTTTTGAAGCCCTAGAAACCCCAGAGAAGATAACATGATGCACGCCAAACTCGATACAATGACTAACACATTTAATTTCGTTCCAATTTTACTATTTTTAATAAAAGACAATAAATCCACCTCATCTGTATATTACACTTATATGTTTTATATTACAATATTAATCGACATTTATCGACAATTTTTTTCGTGTCGATTTTATAACCGTATTAAATTATTATATTAACTATATAAACCTATTCAAAGAACTTTGATTCTCATAATATTAAATACTAAAAAGTCTTATGGGAATTCCACAAGACTTTTAATAGCGTTACATTGTTTCTATGAAATTATGGTGAAACTTAAAGTGACTTATTAGTTCTTATAACTTCTTGATAGAGAATCGGTGACCACTTATCACTAACATAATCTTGGATCACCCAACCAACTCTTTTGGGATCCTCTTGTTTAATATATGCCGCAATTTCGGGATTTATATAAGAGGCATAATAATATGGACTATTCCATGCTGTACCACCAGAAGACAAGCTTGTAAAATTAATATATAGATGATTTAAATCCTCACTATTGTTAATCGTTTCATTTATCGTCTCTTTAATAGATTTTACTTTCTCATCATAACTCACTTTATATTTATCTTGTACTGTTACATTTATATTTTGATTTACAGTTGTCGTAAACGTCTCATTATCTGGCCAATAAAAATTATTATACCCTCCAGATTCATTACTACCACTATATCTTTTTAGTAGTACAATTTTCCCTCGAGCATCTCCAAGTTTTATATTTCCTTCTGTTTTTAAAAAGATAGGATCAACAAAATAATTTTTTTCAAACGTATTACTAAATGAACCTTCTGCCCCTTTCATATCCTCATACTCTTTTTTTAAAGACATAATAATTGTTTCACTTGGGTTATCTTTTAAAAATTGTTTCGCTTCGTTTATGAATTCATGCAGTGTTACATAAAGAAATAATGGCCCATGATGAAGAACTATCGTATTATCATCTGTTAAACGGCCTCTTATATCAAAAATGCGAGCTCCATGATCCATTTGATAACGAAAATCATACTCTTGCGTCATTCCCCATACTTGCTTTATTGGATTTTGTAATTTGAACGTACCACTATCATGTGTTCCTGGAATTGAAATTCGTGCTAACGGGATGTTATCAGGTATAGGTTGCATCCATTTTGACCAATTTTCAAGTTCAATAACAGAACTAGCTGCAACGACTTGCTTATCATGTAAAGCAAATACAGATGTGATAAATATCATACTACATATGAATAATTTCAAAATAAACTTCTTATTGCTCATTATTATTCCTCCTTTTTCTGTTTTACATCAAACTTATTGAATATAATATAATCTGGTGAGTAAAAAATAAATAATATTTCATCAATATGAAATATTGCATAGAAGTAAAGTTAAAAAATCATTCACATATACTGAATTAGAAAAATTTAAAGGAACTTCATCTGAAGTTCCTTTCGTTTATTTTATATTCAATATATATGAACCATCTTTATTCTCATACTTATAAACATATAAATAATATTTACCTGGCTTTGCATTATAAGTTCCCTTAACTACATTCCCTTCATTTTCACCATATGCTACATAGTTGTTTAAATCTGATTCATGATGAAGTACCCATGTCATTCCAATGTTTTGTTCATTTAGTAGAGAAATATTAATATTCTCTGGTGAGTCAATTTGGAAAGTAAATACATCTACCTTATCCCGATTATGTAGTGTTCCTTTCATTGGTGTATGAAAGTTAACTTTATTTGCCTGTCTAGGTTCATTATTTGGTTCATTTTCTGTTACTTGTAACTCATTCCCACCGTTCGGCTCTCTTTGTTCATACCCTAAGTTTACTAGTATAGACTTCAAATCTGGTAAAACACCAATTTTATCTGCATATGGATTTTTAGATTTCGTTCCAGTGTTATGGTTACTTAATATCGTTCTTAATTCACTCGGTCTATACGGTTGTCCTGAATTTTTTTTAGCAATGCTTTGTACTAAAGTCGCTGCCCCAGCAATAATTGGCGAAGCACTAGATGTTCCACTAAAGCTTGTAGTATAAAGATTTACAGCACTTCTACTTTGCTCGGCTTTAGTTGTATCTACATTTTCTCCCCACCCGTACACATCAATCCGACTTCCATAATTTGAAAACCACATACGCTCATGAGGGAATGTTGAAGAGCCCGCTCCTACCATAATTGCACCTGAATCTTTAAAATCTTTACTATTACGATTTAAAACTTGTTTACCATTTCTATCTTTAAATTGATCTAAATCATTCCAGCCATTTGCTCCAGCCTCTATAATTACAACACCTTTATCTGTACCAGCACGAATTGCATCAAAGATATCTGGTTGTACTTCAACAGGTAAATATTTATCACCATATCCATCAAAGGAAGCTTGTGCCTCTAATAATAAAACATCCCCAGCTTCTAAATGATTTACAGCACTTAATATTGCATCAGCTGTATTATACTGTCCGTTATCTCTTATTTGAGAAATCACTTTCGCTTTCGCTTTTGGCGCAATCCCAATATTCCCCACTTCATTATCTTCGGAGGATACAATTCCTAGTACAGACGTCCCATGTCCAACATGCTGATCTATATTTCTTCCAGACATTAATTCAATATTTTGATGTACTAAATCCTCATGATTTAATAACCATCCATATTCCATATCAACAAAAGTTATACCATTTCCATTACCGCCTTGAACTCCCCAGGCGAAAGGCGCATTAATACCGTATGGTGCTGCTTCAAGGTAACCTTGTTTTTTATATCTAGGATTGTTATTAGGATTAAAAGATACACTTAATGGTTGTACTTCCGGTGGCGTTATTTTTTCTTGTTTTTTCATATACACATCTTCTATTAAAGAAGATGCCTTTAACTTATCTACTAGTTCTTCTTTCTGCCCACCATTTTGAGTTTGAAGAATATAGTAGTTTAATAAACTTGTAGATACATTATTGGGTGCTTTCACTTCAAGGTCTTGTATTTCTTCTGGACTTACAGATGTGAATAAACGAGTGAATGTTACATCTGGATATTCTACCAAAAGATCTTCTAGTACTTTATCACTTGCTTGAGCTTGTATCTGTTTTTCAATACCATCTTCATATGGTAATTTCAAATCCGCATTGAATTTTACAATGATTTGTTTATCTGTTTCTTGTTCTATCCCTAATTTACTCTGCTGTTCTATAGAATCAGCATTTACAATATTGACAGTGTCCC
Source organism: Bacillus sp. 17RED48 (assembly GCF_019837545.1). NCBI lineage: Bacteria > Bacillati > Bacillota > Bacilli > Caryophanales > Bacillaceae > Bacillus > Bacillus sp. 17RED48. The sequence continues at coordinate 1,170,851 of NZ_JADAXG010000001.1, read as the reverse complement.
CTATTCCTAAAAATGTTGAAATGATTACAGCTGAAACAGATATTCTTTTAAAGATATTCATTACATCACTCCTCCAACTTAAAAATCATTATATCAATCTATAATGATTTAACTTCTATAACATATAAAGTTACCTTTCTACTAAATAGATTATAGTAATCAGCAATATGAACTTCAATGTATTTTCATATGCAATATTTCATATTTGGACTCTACACTGCATAAATAAAAAACTTATGATGATTATTTATTTTATACGTGCTAATATACTTATATTAAAATATTATACATAGATATTCTGAACTACATTACTTAACAGTTTCACCTTAATTTTTTCTAGGAGGATTTACAATGAAATTATTAAAAATAAAACATATACTCCCTTTATCTGCAGCGGCAATTACATTCGTATGTAATCAAGGCATAGCTGAAGCATCTACCATTCATACAGTAAAAAAGAATGATACACTTTGGGGCATTAGTAAACAATACGGAGTTTCAATACAATCCATTAAACAGGCTAATAATAAAGGAAACGATCAAGCTTTTATTGGTGAACAGTTACATATTCCAGGGTCTACGAACTCAAATGAAATCACCGTTCGTCAAAACGCCAAACCTGCGAACATATCTGGACAAATTATTTATCAAGTACAACAGGGAGATTCATTAGAAACGATAGCAAAGCGTTACAATGTTACCGTTCAATCTATAAAACAAATTAACAATACAGTCGGAAACAAGCTTTATACAGGGCAACATCTAAAAATTAACTCAAGCATTTCAGAAAAAGAAAAAGACTTAATGGCACGCTTAGTTACCGCTGAAGCAGGTGGCGAATCCTATAAAGGAAAAGTGGCTGTAGCAAAAGTTATACTAAATCGTGTAAATGCAAAAGGTTTTCCAAATACAATAACAGGCGTTATTTATGAACCTATTAAATACGGATATGCCTTTACTCCTGTTACAGATGGAAGAATCAATCATCCTGCAAGCCCAGAAGCAAAAATGGCAGTAGAAGAAGCTATCTCCACAAATGGAATACATTCTGATTGGCTTTATTTCTACAATCCGAAAACATCAACAGACAAATGGATTACGACACGTCAAACAGTAGCAGTAATTGGTAACCATGTGTTTGCTAAATAACATTTAAAATCATTAACAGACCTCTTCACTTGGAAGGTCTGTTTTTTATATGTTAGATTTTATTAATCATATGACATAGTGATCATTTAAAACTATTTCTTCTTTCAAATAAAAACATTTGTATTTACCCCACCACTCGGAGAAATTAAAAAAGCATCCAGTTCAAAAACTCCCTCTTTATTAATAAAAGCTATTTCTTAACTTCATAAAATTGTTATACACTAGAAAAATAAAAACAAATTATTCGTTAGTAGGTGAAAAAATATGTATGATGTTACAATTATCGGTGCTGGAGTAAGTAGCATTTTTATGGCTTATTCACTAGCTAAAAGTAACAAAAAGGTTTTAATTCTTGATAAAGGTAAAGCGCTAGAAGATCGCCATTGTCCTTTAGACGAAGGAAAAGTGTGTACTTGTACTACATGTGATAAATATTTCGGGTTTGGTGGTTTAGGAAAATCTGAAGGGAAATTTAATTATACAAACGGATTTGGCGGAGAACTTGAGCAAAAAGTCGGTAAAGAAAGCTTTATTCAACTCATGGCTGAAGTAGATGAAATTCTATGTCAGTTCGGAGGAAGTTCTGTTTCAAAATACTCTACAGAAAATCCAAATCTCAATAAGAGAGCTGAAACGTGTGGTTTACAAATGCTAACAACAGAAGTAAGGCATCTTGGTACTACCCTTTCAAGTGACATTTTTCAGCAGCTCTATGAATTTTTACTTACAAAAATAAATATTCAATTTCATATAGATGTACAACATATTATGAAACAGAAAGATCATTTTACAATAGAGACAAATGAAGGAATAGTTGAATCTAAGCAACTAGTGTTTGCAACTGGGCGTTCCGGAGCGGATTGGTTAAAAGAAATGTGCACTTCTCTTAAAATTTCTCAGGAGCAAACTCGTGTAGATTTAGGGATTAGAGTAGAGATGAAAGAACACCAATTACGTTCTATATTAAAAGATACATTTGAGACAAAACTTTCTTATGAGCATGAACACTTCACCGCAACTACGTACTGTATGAATCCAAAAGGACGCATCATTAGAAAGTACGAAGAAGGTTTAGTTATGCCTGACGGTCAAAATTTTCGAGAGGAAGGAACTGGCACACCTAACTTAAATTTCACTTTATTTATCCCGCGCTATTTTTCAACTCTCAAAGAAGCAAATGTATACGCAAGTTCAATTATAAAAAACATTAACCAAGGACGAGATCGGATTGTTATACAGCGCTTAGAGGACTTACTAAATAAACAACCTACAATAAAGAACGACATGAAACATAACCGTATACAACCTACACTACAAGGAGATTATGGAGATTTGAATACAGAAATTCCCCCATTATATATTGAAGGACTAAAAGAGTTTTTATTACGCTTAGAACGATTTATCAAAGAACCGATCGATAAAGATACTTTGTTATATGGAATTGACGGAAAGTTCTATGCTCCTACGATAAAAATCAATAACCATTTTGAAACAAGTGTGCATGGACTATTTTTAGTTGGAGATTGTTCAGGCGTCACTCATTCATTATCTCAAGCTGCTGCAAGTGGGTTGTATGTTGGAAAATATTTATCTCATATTTAATTTCTTTCATTAAGATATCAATCAAATATTTTAACTTCCATAACGCTTTATTTATGTACCTTGTCCTTCCCCCGCTAATGATTATCCCGCCAAAAATCGGGATTTTACGAGATACATTTTTAACATAACTATGTATGGTAAAACTATCGACATTCAATTCTAAAAAATTGAATGTCAACAGTTTTAAAAGCCTCTATTCATTTCCACTTTCATTTGTTCGGTATTTTGTAACATCATCATAGTGTTTAATATGTTAGGATGTCTATAAGTATTTTTTACTACAACTATGACTTTTTCTGTTCTGTTTCCCAAAATAGATTTGCGCTTTAAAATTCCTCATTGTACGTATATGAATACTTCATATTGTTACCTTTAGAAACCATTAAATGGTACATTACACTCTAATAGTTATGAAAATATAATATATAACACAAGTTAAATAAATTGTATAAAGAAGGTGTAAAAATGAAAAATAAAATCAATTTACAAATGCAAAATATAAGCTTTGTTTTAATAATTGCTTTAGCAGTATGGTTAAAAACATATCTTATTACAAGATTCAGTTTTGATTTAAAAATTGAGTCTTCAACGCAAGAGCTTATTTTGTTTATTAGCCCTCTCGCTGCATCATTAGCTTTTGTCGGATTAGCATTATTTGCAACCGGTGAAAAGCGAAATTATATAGCGCTATGTATTAATCTCTTATTAACAATCATACTTGTTGGGAATGTAATGTTCTATGATTTTTATAGTGATTTCGTTACGTTACCAGTACTTGGACAAACATCAAACTTTGGCCAATTAGGCGGCAGTATTATAGAAATATTGAACTATAAAATTATACTCGCTTTCGTAGACATTATTTTCTTCTTTATTTTGTTAAAGAAGAAGGCACTAGTCTTCCAAACAGGACGTGTAACTCATCCGGCACGCTTGTTATATTTTCTCTTAACGTTTGGTGTATTTTTTGCGAATCTACACCTTGCAGAAAAAGAACGCCCTAAACTATTAACGAGATCATTCGACCGAGTCATGCTTGTTAAAAATTTGGGACTATACACTCATCAAGTATATGATTTAACACTACAAGTAAAAGCAGGATCACAAAAAGCACTTGCTGATAGTAGTAAATTACAAGAAACTGAAAACTACGTAAAGGCAAACCAAAGTGAGCCAAACCCTAACATGTTTGGTGCAGCAAAAGGAAAAAACGTAATTGTTGTCACTCTTGAATCCCTACAAACCTTTTTAATAGGCGCATCAGTTAACGGTCAAGAAGTTACACCATTCTTGAATGAATTCATAAATGAAAGCTATTACTTCGATAACTTTTTCCACCAAACTGGGCAAGGAAAAACATCCGATTCTGAATTTCTAATCGATACGTCATTGTATCCATTAAATCGAGGAGCTGTATTTTTCACACACGGTAACAATGATTATACTGCGACTCCAGAAATTTTACGTCAGCAAGGTTATTTCACTTCTGTATTCCATGCGAATAACGCAACATTTTGGAATCGTAATATTATGTACTCCGCTCTTGGTTATGATCGTTACTATAACGAACTTGATTACAAAATTACACCCGAAACAAATTTAAATTGGGGATTAAAAGATATCGAATACTTCGATCAATCAGTAGATATATTAAAAACTGTTGATCAACCATTTTACGCTCGTTTCCTTACGTTAACGAACCATTATCCATTTACGTATGATGAAGATACAAAATTCATTGAACCATATAACTCTGGTAATGGCGTATTTGATCGTTATATCGTAACAGCACGTTACTTAGACGAATCAATTAAAAAGTTTATTGAGCGTTTAAAAGCCGAAGGAATGTATGATGATTCTATTATTGTGTTGTATGGTGATCATTATGGTATTTCTGAAAAACATAATCGTGCAATGGCACAGTTTTTAGAAAAAGATCAAATAACAAAATTTGATACTTTAAATTTACAACGCACACCTTTATATATTCATGTACCTGGCCAAACAGAAGGTCAAACGATTTCAAAGCCTACGGGACAAATCGATATGAAACCTACTATTCTAAATTTATTAGGGATTGATACTACGAACGATATCCGTTTTGGTCATGATATGTTTTCAGATGAATATGCCGGTTTTGTCGTTTTACGTGATGGTAGCTTTATTACAGACAAGTATGCATACACAAACAATACTTTCTATGACCGCATAACAGGTGAAATTGTAGATTTACCAAAAAAAGAAGCACAAGCACTCATTAACCGTGCACAAAATGAATTACGAATGTCCGACAAAATTATTGAAGGCGATTTATTACGTTTCTCAGAAAGTAATAAAATTAAAACTGGCAAAGTACAAACTAAAATTAAAGAGACTGAAAAATAATCTAAATACGAAAAGGGAGCAACTTATTACAGTTGCTCCCTTTCACTCTCTTATAACATATGATGCAATGTCATATAAAAACCTCGTATATTTTACTTTTATTCTACGCTTGTTTCTAAAGTTACATCTGTATAGGTATGATCATCACCTATATTTAAAATTACTTCACATTGACGTAATCTCAATTCAAAGAGCATGATAGAATCTTGATAAACTTCAGGTTGTGATTTCATCTTATGTAACATCTCTTGTTTTTCTTGTATTTCTAAATGAGTGTTTTCTACAGCTTGTTTCAAGGAGTTAAATGGATTTCTAAAGAATATGTTAATATCCCGCTCTTGCGTGTTTTCAAATAGCTCAAATTGCAAGAAAAATTTCTTCATAATAGAAGCCGTTACCTCGGTATAATCTTCATTTTCTACATACTGTTTGTATTTGTTATATAGCATACCTTTGTTTTTAGGAAGAACTCCAAATAATTTACCGGCACTTTTCAGTAAAAATTGCGCTGGCGTAAAGCGACGTAAAATATTTACTTCATCCATTTGTATTCTAGTCGTCATTCTGTCAGTATCTCTGCGCCAGTCATCAAGCACTTTAAAATCACATTCTAACTGTATTCGATTTTCTCCAAATAAAGAATTAAGCCCTTCACTAAGTTCTTCTAAGTACGATTGACTTTGAAGGAGCTCATTATTAGAAATCGCAATCCAATTTTGCATAGAAAGAGCAAAATTAGGTAATACAGTTTGCTCTAAATATTTATGTACTCTTTCATTCATCGCTTTATTTAGTTCCGTATCAATGTGCCCGAAATCGCTTTCTTCACTAATTAAATCCGAACAACTCTGTAATATCTTCGGAATATTTTCAGTAAGGTCATTCATAATTTCAGTTTTCATTGTACGATATGATTTTGTAATGAAATGAATTTTTTCCTTCTCAAAAGCAGTAAGATTATTAATACTACCATTTAGTTTCACTAGCATATCTTCGTTCCAATTAATCGCATCCACTAGATTATTTTCTTTCTCAACGCGTTTATCCAAAAGATATGTAATTGTTTTTCGAATGAAAAACAATAGCTTTTCCGTACGTTCTGCATCGATATTTTTATGATTACAGTTAAAATGAATAAACTCAGTTAAATCATTTAATTGTTGACTACTTGTATATAGCGAAGAGTAAGGGAAAATTCTCGCATGCGGGAAATATGTGTTTATTCTCGCTTGCGTATCATGTAATACTCTTTTCACTTCTGCATCACTGTATATGTTATCGATTTTATTTAATAAGAAATGAATTTGTAAATTTGGTGTATGTTCTTGAATGCTTAATAGAATATCACGTTCTTTGTCAGTAAAAGGTGAATCCGCATTTAATACAAATAGTAATTCGTCTACAGAATTTAAATATTCGAATATCTCATCCCTAGTATCGTTATTTCTATTAAAGCCAGGTGTAACTACAAATGTAAGTTTATTTTCACTTAAAAATCTGCATGGTAATTTAAATTCAACACACGCTCTATCTCTATATGTTTGATGGTGCTGAGACATCATATTATAGTAATCAGAGACATCTTCCGTTGTTGTAATTGTAGAGTCTGTTATGGCGTTAATTTCTGTATGCTCATCATTTTTTAAAACTACTACATTTGAAATTGATTTTTCTAATATATTTTCTCCTAATATAGAGTTAATAAATGTAGTTTTTCCGTTTCCTGAAGTTCCCGTTACTAAAATGCGATTTGTGCTTAAATCTGCGAGCTCGCCAACTAACCATCTAAATCGGTGACCCATTTCTATATTATGCTTTTGTGCCCACTCTGTAATAGATTCAAAAAGATGCAAACTATACTCTAAGCCGTTCACATGATTAATAGAATATAACAACAGGTTTTCAGCATGTTTTATATTTGCTGCATCTATTTTAGAAGGGAAAATCTCATCCCATGCCAACACAGCTGCAGATGGAAATACAGCATAAGATGGATTGACTACCTTTAACCAATTTGTTAACAAGTTTGGAATGATGTCGTGTAATTGTTTAAGCTTATATTGACCTTGAATTAATTCAAAGTACGTTCCTTCGTAAAGAGAAGAAATTTTGTCCCATATATCGGACGAATGTATTTCAATATGTAAGAAAAATTCATTTATTGTGTTAAGCCATGATAAGTAATTTTGTTCGTTTTTATAACTATTCCAAAGTGATGAAACCATTTGCGTAAATTGTACTTGATCTACATTATTTAACGTAACTAATACTTCATAAAAATAATCTGGTGAAATATGTTTAGTAAATCTTTTATCGATATATCCTTTTAAAACCTCAAACCACGGATAAGATTCTGTTCGAATTAACTCATTGACAGCAAGCTCTACTGCACTATCAAAATCTTGCTGCTCCTCATAAAAGGAACGTGCAATTTTTGTAACATTTGGATAATCCGGATTTAAAGAAACTGCTTCTTTAATAACAGCGAAAGCAGAGTCAAAATTATTTTGCTCTATGTAAAGAGAAAGTAATTGTAATCTAATCTCCGTCATCAATATTATATTATCAGTAGTAATGGAAGTATAAACATTTTCAGCAACTGGTAATTGATTAAGCTCGAAATAAGCATCGGCAATATTTTTTTGTGCCCATGGTGCTAATTCATTACTAACCTTCTCCCATTTAAAAATAGCTGCTTCAAAATCTTGATGGCGATAATAAAATTCACCTTGTGCAAAACGAATGTAAGATCCATCAGAAATCTCATTTCTTTCTTCGTTTACATAAGCTTCTCCAAGTACGTCAATAGGTGGTTTTGTTTCATTCTCCATTAGGAATGTTTCATAATACATCTTTTTTATTAATTGTTTTTCTACTCTCATCTTTTCCCCCACTATATCTTGAAAATACATTTTTAAGATATGTCAATACTTTTTGTATGTATGCTTTTTATCTTAACAAAGAATATCTTTTGGAAAATTTCATTTTCCTTTCATTTTTTAAGTTAGATTGAATTTTTATGAGAAAAGTTTCAGTTTTTTTTCATTTTCCTTTCAGTTGTGAAACAGCATTAAATGTTCCTAATAACCTAATAAGACTATAATCTCCCGCATTATATTATCAGGAAAAATCTATATAAACCATATTATAAAAACAATTTATAACGAATATATATGCAATATTTCCTTCCCTAATAAATAAAAGAAGCATTATCATATATTTCTCACATTGTTTTCCTTTGAAATATTTCAGTAGTTACGTAATTTAATTCCATTAACCTATATAAATAACTAGTCCAAAAAAAATCTATATGCATATCATGTTATAGTAAAGAATTCAGGAAATCCTAAAAGGAGGCATTTTCATGTTTGAAGATAAATCTAAAATAAATTACCCATATGAATTTACTGAAACTACAACAATCCCGCTAAAAAACCCCATCAATAAAACTTTCAAAAACGGCTCTGGTACACATACTTTCCCAATTAAAAAACACTATAAAGAACAAGTGTTATATACGGAAAAAATTAATAATAATAAAAATAAATAAGCGTATAGTTCTTCATTTTGACGCTGCATAGTTACGTTTTAAGTAATTTATACTTTTTATACAGCTCATGTACTTTTAAAAAGTGCTGATATACAGCGCTTTTTTATACATAGATAATAGAAAAACAAAAAAGGTATGGATATTTTCCACACCTTTTTTGTTCTTTACTATTTATAAATGGAGTACGTCCATGTTCATTTTACCTAATAGCACTTTAATGGGCCTTCTAGAAGAAATAAGTTTCTTAGCGTTTTTAGAGATATTCAGGATAATACTATTCAAATACATTAGGCAATAAAGTCCACCATCACTGCACCTTAGCCAATGCTTCTACCAGCAAAGTTTTACTTGTTGGAGTCATTGAAGAAAGGAGTAGATCTATGGTGAATCACAAAGTTAAAGAAGTACCCAAGAATTATATAGGCATTATTGCTCTATTATATTTACCAAACATTGTTTCAAAGCTACCTAATTTTCATAAAATATTTTTTGTTTCCGTTGGAACGGATAGGCTTTAATCTCATTTGTATCTAAATTTTCATGAAATAAATGAATGGCTATAATTTGTCTACAATCGTAGGTATGATAATAATATGTTCCGGACTCCATACACATTACGCTTGTATATATGGTATTATCTAATGCACCTTCTTCTGTTATTACTCCGCCTTTAGGAACCTCGCAATTTGATAAAATATGAAATAGGGCCGATACTCCCTCTTCTTCACTATCTATACCTTGAATGTTTTGTTTGCCATATGCTGCTCGCACAAACCTTGATGGCGGGGTGAAATCCCCTGGAAGTCCCATTGAGCCTGAGCCCTGACCAAAAGCACTTAATGATAAGTTACTCCACTCAGTTGGCGCGAATGGCTGCGATTTAAGGCCTATATATTGTCTTAAATTTTGCAAATGCCAATTAAACTCCGGACTATTCGTCATCACTCCTAGTGGGTTATCATACATTTTTAATCCTTCATTTGTCGGCTCCAGTACAATACAATCTCCCCATTTATCCGCTAAAATCCAATGTAGTGGTGGCGTAAGTCCTAAATCCGGTAATGGTATATCCAAAAAGGTAAGGCTATCTACAGATTTCTTTAACTCTTTGACAGAATTGAATTGCGTGAGACTCCAAGTCACAAAATCAAATGGAGCCAAATTCGTTTTGTTGTCATCTATGCTTTGACTATAAGCAGCGAATCCTGGAAAATAGAGTGTTGCACATGTCATACCAGCTTCATTTACTCCGTCCGCCATAATGACCCTTCCGTGATGATTAATCCCCATTCCGACCGTAGCATGTTTCGTATTAATAATTTCACCAGTTATATTATTCCACTGGTAATGTCGAGGAATGATTATTACTTCTTGATTCATATCTAATGTGAAGTCCATCGTTCTTGCAAAAAGATGCTGACCGTTTTTTGTCTGTAATGTCAAACTAGTACACATAAAGAACACCCCGTTTTATGGTTTTATCTACACTTTACATAATTCTGATAAATCTGTAAATTGAAAACCTCTTTCCTTACAAAAAAATTGAGAAGGCACATATAAAGTACAAATAGGTTGAGGTTATCTCTAGTTTATAAATGAATTTTTAAAATGTAGTTGCAAAAGAATTATATTAAAAAGGAGCGACTTGTTATAATCTGTACCCTCTCTACTACGCTGATATTTCCAAAACAACTTTTGCACCGTGCAGCTTTTCCGAATTACTTAAGTAAAGGTTTCCACCGTGTTGCTTTGCAAAGCTTTTAGCAATGTATAACCCCATTCCATGATGATCTTTGGAGTTTCTACTTTTATCTCCTCTATAAAACTGCTCTGTAGCTGAATGCATTTCCTCTTCTGTAAACCCTCTTCCCGAGTCCTCTACAATAAATTGCAGTTTTTCACTAATCATTTCCACTGAGAACATCAAGTCACCCTTTGTTGGAGAATATTCAATTGCATTCATCATTATATTCATAATTGCTCTTTTCAAAGCGGTCTCGTCAATAGGAATAAAATTTGGTATGTCCTGAACATTTTCAATTAGATTTAACTGTTTGCCTAAAACACAAATTGCACTTTCTTCTATAATATTACGAATAAAGTCGCGGAGATCTGTTTGCTTGAATTGAAGTGAAGCGCCTTCCTCACATTTCGTAATATCGAGCAAAGATTTCATATATATTTCCATCTCATCAATACTTTTCAAAATATGCTCATTACATTTCTTCTGATTTGAATCTAGCATTGATTCATTTAATAGCTCTGCATTCCCTCTCAATATCGTTAATGGCGTTTTAATGTCATGTGCCAAAGCAGCAATCTGCTCTCTTCTATTTGTTTCCATATTCCACTGTGTACGTAACGAATGATTTAATTCATCTTTCATTTTTACTAAAGAAGTTAATACTTCATTCACTTCTTTTATTTTAGATTGTTCCACTTGAAAATCTAAATCTTCCTTTTGAATTTTATCTGTTACATTTCTCAAAATCAGCATTTCCTTTGACAATGTTTTACCAAAAGAGCGAGATAGAAATATCACTTCGGCAACAAATAATAGAATAAAAAGAACAATTTCACAAACTTCCGGACTTGGTAAATACTTCTTCAAAAAAGGATTTTTAAAAGTAGCATGTAACGTATATATAATGACACAAATATCTTTATCACGTTCTATAACTGCATAGTAGTACTTACTATCACCTTTTTCATCCTTATGTATGTTATTCCATATTTGTCCCGCATAATCTTTATTAATACTCCCTTGAATAACGTTTCCAGAAAAATCATACACAACATATTTATATTGCTTTAAAATTTGATCATCGTCCTGCTCCGCTTTAACTATAGCATCTCTTTGCGACTCAATCTGCTTTTCATAATAATTTGCTGGCAAGATTACCTCTGCGTTAACTCCAACTTGGAATAGAATCATAAAAAAAGTAACTAATGCAATCGTCCCTATTGAAAATGCAAAAATATACTGTATTAAAATCTTACTAAGATTGACTTGCTTTTTCACTTTCTCCATTTATAACCAATTCCCCATACTGTTTCTATTGGATTCATGTTATGCTTACATAATTTTTGACGGATATTTTTAATATGTTCCACAATTACTTGGTTATCACTTTCTCCCTCATAACCAAAAACATTTTCGTAAATCTTTTCTCTTGAAAATACTTGTCCATGATTCAAAGCTAAATATTCGCAAATTCCATACTCACTTTTCGTAAATGCGATAGATGTATCGTCATGCCATATTTCTTTACATGACAGATGAAATGTAAGACCTGACAGGAAAAATGCATTTTGCTTTTCTCTATGCTCACGCCTTACATGTGCGGATACCCTCGCACGCAGTTCTCCAATTCCAAAAGGTTTTGTAATATAGTCATCTCCACCGAGACTAAGCCCTGTGATCAGATCCTTCTCCATTGTTTTGGCTGTTAGAAATACAATTGGACTATCAACCAAATCCCGTATTTCCTTACAAAGTGTAAAACCATCTATTTCTGGCATCATGACATCTAATAGAATTAAATCATAATGACAAAATTTCTCCTTTGGTATAGTAAGAGGATTACTAACGGCAGTTACCTCATGGCCTTCTTTCTCTAAAGCACTTTTTATAATATAAAGGATGCCTTCTTCATCATCAATTGCTAATATTCTTGCCATATAGAATCCCTCCTCTCACTTCCATTATAATACAAATGCACTTACATTTCTTTACGGCCTTCATAAAAGGAAAACCATACAAGGGAAATAACAAATGCAATGATCGTGAAACAAACGCAAATCACTGCTCCAATTTTCCCCTCTACTTGTAAGACATGAATAGAAGCGGGGCTCAATTTGTGCTCCAAAAAATAATTGCATAATCTCACACTCCACGCACATGGCGTGTATTTCCAAATCACATCTCCCATCCCTGTAAGCATTAAAGCTACCAGCAAGCTTTCTATAATTCCAATCCCAATGGAAGCACCTTTACTAAAGCGAAAATTTAAGAACAGATGCCATATATACATAAAGATTTGACAACCAAAAAGAATGAAGGAAATTTCAACATACAAAGCAAATGGAAAGTTATTTTGTCCTAACAGAGAATGAAACCCTGCCGCAAACCCAACGACTGCCAACATAGTTGAACAAAACCCACATATTAAAAGTAAACATACTTTACTAATAAATGCTTTACGCCTTCCGTATTCCGTTGATAAAAGTTCTTTAAAATTCCCTGCCACAGCCTCCTGTTCCACAACAGAAGAGCACACAATGCTAATTAGCAACGGAAAAGATATCGATAATACTTGAATATATCCTGAAACCTTATTTATAGAATCAACTTTTGAAATGGAATAATAACTTAAAAAAAGAGCAATACCGATGATTGGCATCGCTATATGTATCCAGAAAAAAATCGTATGTTTCATTTTTATAAAATCAGCTCTTACTATCCTCGACAAAACCGCCATATTATTTTGCCTCCTGCTTTTCAAACCATTTTGCCGTCATATAAGTAAACAAAAAGAACAACACGACAGAAATTGCCACGCCTGGCAAAATTACATCGTAGGAAAGGAGTTCTGGTTTGAACGTTACACTTCCGGTTTCTGCATATAGACCATTTGGTAGTATTTTCAAAATAGGAATCATAAGTCTACTTGGATATGTGTATGGACTAATCATCCAAATATTTTTTGTTGCCAATACAACTCCAAAAATTCCATTTGCCCCTACATTCAACAGAAGCGTCGGAAATAGACCTATTTTGTTACCTAAAAACAAGCAGAGTGGAATTTGCCACATAAAAGTAACGATTAAAAGAACGCTTCCTAATAGCGCATTTACTGTAGGAATGATTTGGAAGTTCTCCTTATTTAATAGTAAACTAGATAACTGGATTCCACAGAAAAAAAGTATGCATGAAAAGCTCAAAATCCCTAAAATTAGTAATACTTTAGAAATCCATACTCGTTTTAATGAAACTGGTAACGATAAGATAGAACGATTATTCATTTTCTTATCTTTCTCCGCAAGAAGTACACAACTTAAAGAAATCATTCCTGGAAGCATCGTAATGTACCACCAATTGTAACTAGATAATTGAAAATAATCCGCCGATAATAAAAAAGCAATTAGTATTGTGGCAAATGGAACTAGCCATATAAGTTTGTTCAAAAAAGTATGTTTAATTTTAATTTTTTCAGATGCAATATATAAATTCATTTCTTATGCCTCCCTTCTATACTTTCCAGCCACTTGTACAAATAAATCTTCCAGGTCATCATCCTTATTCAGTTTCCCCTGATACCCCAACACACCGCCTGAGATAATCCCAACATGATCTGCAATTTGACTTACTTCGCTTAAAATATGACTGGATAAAATGACAGTAATTCCTTTTGTGGGAAAGGAAAGGATTAATTTTCTTAATTCCTGAATCCCAAAAGGATCTAGTCCATTCATCGGTTCATCTAATATTAAAAACTTCGGATGATTCAGCAATGCAATCGCAATTCCCAATCGTTGCTTCATCCCCATAGAGAATTCCCTCGCTTTTTTCCTATCTGTATTCTCTAGCTCCACAACATGCAATACTTCATCAATCCTTGATTTAGGTAATCCTAAAACAGTCGTACGAACCAACAGATTTTCTCTTGCTGTTAAATTTTCATAAAGTGGCGGAGACTCAATTAAAGCACCAATAGAATGTAAATCTTGCCGCGTCCATTTATGACCATCAAAATAAATCTCACCAGAAGTAGGTATAAGCATACCTGTTATCATTTTTAAAGTTGTCGATTTCCCTGCCCCATTAGGACCTAACAATCCATAAATTGCATATTTTGGTACAGAAAGCGAAATATTTTGTACTACACTTTGCTTTCTAAATGTTTTGCAAAGATTTTTTGTTTCTAACATCATCTCAGTCATCCTAAACTTCCTCCTCGTATATTGTAATTCTAGAGTAAACGACAATTATAAGGATTCTATAAGGAAAATAAAAAAACATAGAGAAAAAGGAAAAGCTTTTTCAAATGCTATATGTATGAAACTATAGATTCACTTGATTTTTCTACACATGGTTACAAATGAAAAATTTATAAAAAAATGAAAAGCTTTTAATATAAATGCAAACAAAAAAGAAGCGATTTATTTCATCGCTTCTTTTTTATTAAATCATATCCAAAATGACAGTATCCCTACATAACCCTCTTAAACATCTTCTCCAACTCATAAGTAGAATGATGCACAAGAATTGGTCTTCCGTGCGGGCATGTGTATGGGTTTGTTGTTGTACGTAGTTCTTCCAATAAAGCAAATATTTGATCGTTCGTTAAATATTGATTTGCTTTAATGGACGCTTTACAGCTCATCATGATGGCTGCTTCTTCACGTAATTTTTTAATATCAACTTTTTTTAGTTTGACGACTTGTTCCATCATTTCGTCGATAATTTCTGTTTCTTGTCCTTTCGGGAACCACGTTGGATGTGAGCGGACGATAAAGGATTGATGACCGAATTGCTCTAAGAACAGTCCAACTTTTTTCAGTTCTTCTAGTTGCTCTTCGACACGTAAAAATTCAGTAAGAGATAAGTCAATACGGTATGGTACAAGTAGCTCTTGTACTTCTTGCGCTACTCTTCCTACTTTGTCACGGAAGTATTCATAATTAATACGTTCCTGCGCGGCATGTTGGTCAATCATATATAAACCTTTATCATTTTGAGCGAAAATATATGTTCCATGCATTTGTCCAATTGGATAAAGCGGTGGTAAGTCATTACCGTTCATTTCAATCTCTTTTATTTCCTGAACTTCTTCTTCCAATTCCTCTAATTCAAAGTCTTCATCGTTACTGTTCCACGATTTCTCTTCTCGAATTGGTTCTTCTATTATCGGTTTAGTAGATGGCTGCCAACTTTGTTCTTCTCTTACGAGCGACTGTGTTGGTTGCCATTCTTGTTTCGGCGGTTGCCACAGTTGTGCTGGCTGTTTCACAGCCAGTGGTTCTTCTCGTTTTTCATCCATGCCCGTCGGTAAAATGATGTCCGGCATAGATGGCTCTTTCGGCTTCGCATGCTCAAACTTGAACTGTTCTTGCACACTTTCATCTTTTTCTTTTTTCTTCGTTGTTACACCTGCATCTGGGATGAGCTGTATTTTTTTAAATGCTGCTTGCAATGTTTCTTCGATAAGTTTTAGCAATTCTTGTTCTTTACTAAAACGGACTTCTAATTTCGCAGGATGTACGTTAACGTCAACAAGCATTGGATCCATTTCAATCGATAAGAAACCGATTGGATATCGTCCAATTGGCAATAATGTATGGTATCCTTGCTGAACTGCTTTCATTAATACGAAATTTCGAACGTAACGACCATTTACGATCGTTGACATATAATTTCGAGATGCTCTCGTTACTTCTGGTAGTGTTACATAACCTTTAATTGTGAAATCTAAAGATTCAGCTTCAATTGGAATAAGCTTTTTCGCAACTTGAATGCTGTAAATCGATGCAAGTACTTGTCTTACATCACCATTTCCTGATGTGTGAAGCAATTTCTTTTCATTATGAAACAGCTTTAATGATACTTCTGGATGTGACATTGCAATACGATACACGATATCCGTAATATTCCCAAGCTCTGTATGAATGGTTTTCATATATTTAAGACGCGCTGGTGTATTAAAGAATAAGTTTTGTACTGTAATATCTGTTCCTTTTCGGCTCGCTGTTTTCTCCTGCTTTATAATGTCTCCACCTTTAATCATAAGGTGTGTACCAGGCGCATCACCTGTGCTTGTGATTAATTCTAATTCACTAACTGAGGCAATACTCGGCAATGCCTCACCGCGGAAACCGAGTGTTCTAATGCGAAACAGATCGTTTTCATCTTTAATTTTGCTCGTCGCATGTCGTTCAAAAGCGACGATACAATCTTCTTCTGCAATGCCATCCCCATTATCAATGATGCGAATTTTTGATAAACCAGCTTCTTCTAAGTGGATTTCAATAGATGTACTATTCGCATCGATAGAATTTTCCACAAGTTCTTTTACGACTGAGGCAGGGCGCTCTACTACTTCCCCTGCCGCAATTAAGTTAGAGAGTTGATCATCGAGTTTGCGAATTTTCCCCATCTACTTACTCATCCTTTCTTTAACTTTTTCTGCAAGCGATACAGTTCGTTCATCGCCTCTAAAGGTGTCATATCAAGTAAATCAATTTTTTTAATTTGTGCAAGTACCGTCGTTTCTTTTGCATCTAGCACTGACTTGTCTTGTTTTTTTGAAGACTGTTCTCCACCAAAGAATGATAATTGCGATTCTTCCTCAGTCTCTACTTTCGGCTCTTGTATTTCTGCTGGTTCTTCTTTTACAACAGCTGGTTCTGGAGCCACTTCTTGTACTTTCACTTCTGTACGCTTTGGAATAATAATTTCTTCTTGTCCTTCTAGTTGCGCTAACACTTCTTTCGCACGAGCGATTAAGCTATCTGGAAGCTCCGCAAGTTGCGCAACGTGAATTCCGTAACTTTTATCAGCTGCTCCATCTTGAATTTTATGAAGGAATACTACTTTTCCGTTTTCTTCAATAGCTGAAACGTGTACATTCTTCAATTGTCCTAAACTTTCTTCTAGCACCGTCAATTCATGATAATGCGTAGAGAATAACGTTTTCGCACCAATTTGGTCATGAATATGTTCAATGATTGCTTGTGCAAGTGCCATACCATCATAAGTAGATGTACCGCGTCCAATTTCATCGAATAAAATTAAACTTCTTTCTGATGCATTTGCAATTGCATTTTTCGCTTCTAACATTTCGACCATAAATGTACTTTGACCCGAAATTAAATCATCCGCTGCACCAATTCTCGTAAAGATTTGATCGAATACAGGTAATACCGCTTCTGTTGCTGGTACGAAACAACCAATCTGTGACATAACAGTTACAAGTGCTAATTGTCTCATATACGTACTTTTACCAGACATGTTCGGTCCTGTAATTAAAAAGACATCCATCTTCTCCGGCATAATACAATCATTCGGTACATACAATTTCCCGTTCAATACTTTTTCAACGACAGGATGACGACCATCTTTTATAAAGATTTCGCGCTTAGTTGTTAAAACAGGTTTTACAAACTGTTCTTCTTCACTAACTGTCGCGAAACTTTGCAGTACGTCTAATTCACTAATTACTTTCGCTAAATGTTGTAATTTCGGAATAAATACTTTTACTTCTTCACGAAGCGCTGTAAATAAATCGTATTCTAATTGTACAATTTTTTCTTCTGCTTCTAAGATTAATGTTTCTTTTTCTTTCAATTCATCTGTAATGAAACGTTCCGCATTAGCAAGCGTTTGTTTACGCTCATAGCGGCCTTCTGGAAGTGCTGCAAGATTCGCCTTCGTCACTTCAATGTAGTAGCCGAAAATACGGTTGTACCCGATTTTTAATGATTTAACTCCTGTAATATCACGCTCTCGTTTTTCAAGCTCAGCGATCCACGTTTTCCCGTTTTTACTAACGTAACGATATTGATCAAGCTTGTCATTATAACCGTCTTTAATAATATCTCCATCTTTAATAGAAAGTGGTGGGTTTTCTTGAATACTTCTTCCTAGTAATTCAGTTAAGCTCTCACATGGATCCGCACCTTGAATTAACCTTGCTGCATAAGCATTATCTAATAGACTAATCGCTTCTAAAATAGCTGGTACTTGAAGTAAAGATCGTCTTAACTGTAATAAGTCCCGTGCATTCACATTACCAAATGCAACTTTCCCTGCTAAACGTTCTAAATCATATACTTCTTTTAATTTTTCTTTTAAATCTTCACGTAAGAAGTAATCATTTACAAATGTTTCAACCATTTCTAAACGCTCTTCTACTTTTTCTTTTTGAATCAGTGGACGTTCCATCCACTGTTTTAACATACGACCACCCATAGCTGTTTTCGTTTTATCTAATAGCCATAATAATGATCCTGTTTTTTCTTTCGTTCGAAGTGTTTCTGTCAGCTCTAAATTTCGCTTTGAATGCACATCAATTTTCATAAATTGATTCGTATAATAAATTTCCACTGGTTGCAAATGGTCTAACGAACGTTTTTGCGTTCTTATCACATAGTTAAATAAGCGTCCAACTGCTTTAATTAACTTTGCTTGCGAAACGTTTTTCACAAGATGTTCTAACCCTTCCGGAATCGTTGTTGCATCTTCATACGAAATCGTCATTTTTAATGTTGCAGTTAATTTATTTAATTCATCTTTTGAAAATGTAGAATCTACAACAATTTCTTTTGAACCAGTTGCATACACTTCTAATAAAATATCTTCTACTGAACCTGTTAACAACGTTACTGTATTTTGTCCAGTCGTTAAATCATTACAAGCTAAAGCATACGATCCATCTTCAAAATGTGTTAATGCTGCTAAGAAGTTATTTTCTTTCTCATCAATAGTACGCCCTTCCATCATCGTTCCTGGCGTAATTAGTTGTACGACTTCACGGCGCACTACACCTTTAGCTGTTTTTGGATCTTCCACTTGCTCACAAACAGCTACTTTATATCCTTTTTCAACAAGTTGTTCAATATAATTTTTAGCTGCATGATGCGGTACACCGCACATCGGTATACGATCACTACTACCACCATCTCGGCTCGTTAATGTAATTTCAAGTTCATGAGCTGCTTTAACCGCATCTTCAAAGAACATTTCATAAAAATCACCTAATCGGAAAAATAAAAAGGCATCTTGATAGTCTGCCTTAACCTTTAAATATTGCTGTATCATAGGGGTATATTGCGTCATACTTTTCCTCCATAATTCTTACATAGTAATCAATTTTCATATATGTCACACTTCACGGACATCCATATCTCCTATTTCAGGAGTCTTTCCTCATTATAGCACATTTCATAAGGAATCATGTTCATTCAAGCATCACTTATGTAAAGTAAAAAGCTAGGAAGAACTTCTCCCTAGCTTTCTATTACTCTTCTTCTGCATCGACGATAAAGTTCGGATCTAATTCTTCAAACTCATCATCATCGACTTGGAAATCCTCGTCTGATTCTACACAACCTTCAGGATTTACACTTACACAAATTTTCGTTTCCCCAACTACTTCTGTTACAAATTCACGTTCTACAGTTACAACAATTTTATTACCATTTGGTGATACAAGAGCTTCTAAACAATTTGGTGGCTGAATGACACGAGCAATAATTTCTAAATCATCACCAGAAAAGTTTTTATCACGATACCCAATACTCACTTCATCAGTGTAGTTCACACGTTCTGTTACAACTTCTGTCTTTGTATTACCATCAAATGAATACCAAGTGTTCACATCATAGAAACCTTCAATTTCCACATGCTTTCCATTCTTTCTTGCTTCGTACGAGTGGTTAATTACCCAGCACCCTAAAATACTTGTTGGCTCATTATTCGATTCACATGTATGCGTTGACTTTGTATACTTACGTCCTTTTCCAACCACTGCTTTTGTAATAATCTCTCTAAATTCGGACATTCGTAACCCTCCTCAATCACTATTCACTTAATCATATGCGTGACAATAGCGGAATGTGTCATTCTTTTTTCGAGAAGAACTTACGTTTAACCCACTAAAAAAAGAGATGTCAATTCGACATCTCTTTAACAACCACAATTTCCTTTTTTACTTTCTACCGCCGCACCCGTTTCACCCTTCAATACATCGCCATTAGTTGAAATTAATATTTCATCTGTTACGTTGTTAGAAATCGTACTTGCAACTAGCTGTAGTAAGTCATTTACATATGTTTGTGAAGATTTAAATTCTTGCACAACTGGGATACTATCCAACTTATCTTGCAATGCATCAATGTCAGCTTCTACTTTTTTCAAAGCTTCCCATTTCCCGTAATGCTGCAAGTTTACTGCTTGTTTTTGCAGTGCTTTAATTTCATCAATTGCGCGCTTTACATTTTCATTTTTATGAATTTGCGCCTCTGCTTTCTTAAAGAAATCAACTTCTTCTGTTTCAGAAATCATTTTTGCTAATTCTTTCGCTTGTTCAACAATTTCATCTTTCGAATATGCTTTCATCTATTATTCCACCTCAATCGGCTCTTCAACTAATTCCCCGTTAAGAGACCAAGTTTTTGCTTCCGTTACTTTTACTTTCACAAGCTGACCAATTAAAGATTTTGAAGCGACGAAGTTTACAAGTTTATTCGTACGAGTATAACCTGCGAGTACTTCTGGATTATTTTTACTTTCCCCATCAACTAACACTTCTACAATTTGACCTTTGTAACGATTATTCTTTTCAATTGCCAACGTATTTACTAGTGTATTTAAGCGTTGAAGACGTTCTTTTTTCACTTCCATCGGTACATTATCTTTCATTTTTGCAGCTGGTGTACCTTCGCGCGGAGAATAAATAAAGGTAAAGGCAGTATCAAATCCTACTTCACGATATAACGACATCGTTTCTTCAAATTGCTCATCTGTTTCATTTGGGAAACCAACGATAATATCAGTTGTGAATACTGCATTTGGAATTGCTTCTTTAATTTTTCTTACAAGTTCTAAATAATGCTCACGTGAATATTTACGCGCCATAATTTTTAACATATCTGTGCTTCCAGATTGAACTGGTAAGTGAATATGTTCTACTAAGTTTCCAGCTTTTCCAAGCACTTCAATTAAGTGATCATCGAAATCACGTGGATGGCTCGTTGTAAAACGAATACGAGCAATATCAACTTTACGGAGTTCGTCCATTAAATCGCCAAGTCCGTATTCAAAATCTTCAAAGTCTTTACCATATGCATTTACGTTCTGGCCAAGTAACGTAATTTCTTTATAACCATTCGCAGCTAAATGACGAATTTCTTGGATAATGTCTTCTGGACGTCTGCTTCGCTCTTTTCCACGTGTATACGGCACGATACAATATGTACAGAACTTATCACAGCCATACATAATATTTACCCAAGCTTTAATATCACCACGGCGTACTTTCGGAAGGTTTTCAATTACATCCCCTTCTTTTGACCAAACTTCAACTACCGTCTCCTTCGAGAACATTGCATCTTTTAGAATATACGGCAATCTATGAATATTATGCGTTCCAAACACCATATCTACATGCTGATTTTTTTGCATAATTTTATTTACAACAGATTCTTCTTGAGACATACAACCACATACACCAATTAAAAGGTCCGGATTTCTTCTTTTTAATGACTTTAAATGACCTAGTTCACCGAACACTTTATTTTCAGCATTTTCACGAATTGCACAAGTATTTAATAAAACTACATCTGCATCTTCAGTTGAAAAGGTTGGCTCATATCCAAGTGCGGTGAAAATACCCGCCATTACTTCCGTATCATGCTCATTCATTTGACAACCATATGTACGAATATAGAACTTTCTTCCTGTACCAAAATTGCGAAATTCTTCAGGTAAGCCAAAATCCCGTTCAATTTTAACTTCTTCTTTCCCTCGTTTTTTCGCGTCTTTTAAGGAAGGTGGCTGGTATACACTTTCAAAGTATTTACTATAATCTTTCTCTTCTTTTTTCGTAGAGGAATTTGCTTGTTGACTTGCTAATCGTTGTTGCTCGTTCATCGGTAATCTCCTTTCACCCTTAACTATACACACTCTATAGTCCATTTTAATGCGCTTTGACTCACCTCAAAAATGGTTAGATAGCTTGAGAGATAACTTGTCCTTTGAAACTTGAGTAATCAATCTAATCATTCATAAGAATGAAGTCTTCCCCACACAAATAGACATTCCCTTTTCATACTTCTTTTTGTCCTATCCAAAAGCATATTGCTTTATCCCTATAAACATTACCATAGTATGAAGCGTTGCGCCAATTTTAACAAGAAAGAGGCTCTGTCTGATCTTACATTTCATCAGCAATGAACTCGCCATTTTCATACAACGATTTATATATTATTTTACCATTCTGAATTTTCTAAGTAAATAAGACTACCCTATATTTTTTACTCATAAAAAAAGGTTACCAAATGGCAACCTCCTCTTCTTATATTACATAAATTCAGCAACAAGTTCATCAAACATTTTCTGATCCATATTTAAATCAGCTTGCACTAAAGGCTTCTCACTATAGCCTTTTACAAGTTCTTGGTATGAAGGTTGCGCTGTATTTTGATATATTAAACCTGTTACTAATCCGTTATTTTCCATTAACGTTTGCATAGCCATCATGCGATTAGACGGATCATATCCCTCTACTGTACTTAGTTTTGTTAAATTTTCTTTAAACCAATCGTAAGTATTTACTTTATTGTAAGTAACACATGGGCTGTATACGTTAATTAATGAAAATCCTTTATGGTTAATACCAGCTTCAATAATTTGTGTTAGTTCTTTTAAATCACTTGAAAAGCTTTGCGCCACAAATGTCGCACCAGCTGTTAAAGCCATTTCCATAACATTTAGTGACGGTTCAATTGAACCTTGTGGTGTACTTTTCGTTTTAAATCCAGCTTCACTACGCGGTGAAGTTTGCCCTTTTGTTAATCCGTAAATTTGGTTATCCATTACGATGTACGTAATGTCTATGTTACGACGAATAGAATGGATTGTATGTCCCATACCAATCGCAAATCCATCACCGTCACCACCTGATGCGATAACTGTTAAATCACGATTTGCCATTTTCACACCTTGTGCAATTGGAAGGGCACGACCATGAATACTATGCACACCATATGAATTAATATAACCCGAAATACGACCTGAACAGCCGATACCGGAGATAACAGCAAGTTCATCTGGATTTAAGCCAACGTTAGCTGCCGCACGTTGAATTGCAGCTTGCACCGAGAAGTCTCCGCAACCTGGGCACCAGTTTGGTTTTACACTGTTACGAAAGTCCTTAAATGTTGCCATTTAATACAACCCCTTTTTTGCATTCGTTGTAAATCTCTTTCGGCAAGAATGGGTTCCCATCATATTTTAAAAGACTAGAAATTTTCTCACCGTTACCAAGATTCATTTTCATAATGTTAGCAAGCTGACCTGTTGCATTGTTTTCTACTACTACAACACGCTTCGCATTTTTCACAAGTGGATCGATTTCAGCTGTTGGGAACGGGTGAATTAAACGCACATGAGCATGGTTTACTTTCATACCCTCTTGTTCTAAGCGCTCCATTGCCTCTTCGATCGCACCACGAGTTGAGTTAAATCCAACAAGCAATACGTCCGCTTCTTCATGCTTAACATTTTTATAGACAGGGGTGTTAAACTTCAAGTTCTCCATTTTACGGAAACGTTTGTCCATTTGATCTTTACGGTTTATTGCTGATTCAGATGGTTTACCAGTTTCATCATGTTCTACACCTGTAACATGGTGAACACCATTTTTCATACCAGGTAAAACACGTGGTGAAACGCCATCTTCGGTTACTTCATAACGCTTGAAGTATGCTTTATTTTCACGTTCTGGTAATTCCGCTTCTAAATCAAGCTTACCGCGACGAATTTCCACTTTATCTAACGTAAGCGGTTCTACAGTTTGTTTTCCTAAAGAAAGCTGTAAATCCGTTAAGAAAATAACAGGTACTTGATATTCTTCAGCTAGGTTAAATGCTTCTACAATATCATAGAAAGCTTCTTCAACTGTACTTGGCGCCATTACGATTTTTGGAATCTCACCGTGCGTACCGTAAATCATCGCCATTAAATCCGACTGCTCTTGTTTCGTTGGTAATCCTGTACTTGGACCACCACGTTGTGTATCAACAATTACTAATGGTGTTTCTGTAATACCCGCTAAACCAATCGCTTCCATCATTAAAGATAGACCCGGACCAGCAGATGCAGTTAATGTACGAACACCAGCATAGTTTGCACCGATTGCCATTGTACAAGCTGCGATTTCATCCTCAGTTTGGATTACTGTTCCGCCAACTTTTGGCAATTTTTTAATTAAGTATTCCATAATTTCAGATGCAGGTGTAATTGGATATGCAGACATAAAGCGAGCACCACCAGCTACCGCACCAAATGCGATTGCATCGTTTCCAATCATAAACATGCGTTTCTTACCATCAGCTTTTTCAAGCTGCATCATGTTTACTTTCTCACCTAGCAATTCTTTCATATATTGAGAGCCGCGCTTAATTGCGTCCATATTCTTTTGAACAACTTGCTCTCCTTTACGACCAAAGATTTCTTCAACAACATCTAAATAAGCTGTTTCATCTAATCCTAATACCGCACTTGATGCCCCAACAGCAACCATGTTTTTCATTAATGATGTGCCTAATTCTGAAGCAATATCTGTAAACGGTATCACATATAGATTTACATCTGTATTATCAGGTATTGTTGGATTAAATTTCGCATCCGCAACTACAATTCCACCTGGACGTAGTTCGTGGAAGTTAAAATCAATTGTTTCTTGATCAAAAGCAATTAGAATATCTAAATCATCTGAGATCGCGCGTACTTCTGTTGTACTTACGCGAATTTTATTATTTGTATGGCCGCCTTTAATACGTGATGAGAAGTGGCGGTAACCGTATAGGTAATATCCTAATCGGTTTAATGCAATACAGAAGATTTCTCCTGTACTTTCAATTCCTTCACCTTGTTGGCCTCCAACTTTCCATGAAAGTTGACTAATCATCTCCTACACCCCTTTTGGCTGCATTCATTGTAGTGTATTTTTTTACAGTAATAGTTTAGCATTTTTTATACAAATAAACTACAACGGACGCAAATTATGCCTCTTCTGATTTCCCTGAATCTTTAGTATAAAGCTATTTTGTTTTTCATTCTAGTATTAGGTCTTAAAAAAAGCAATAATATCAAATGAATTAATTCTAATTTTTCTGGATTTTTAAAACAAAAATCTTAAAAGCTTATATGATCAACAAAATTATCATATAAAAATCGCTCTACTGTAGATGCAGCATAGTGTTTACAAAGCTCATTAATTACATTTTCATATTCTCCATACGCTGATACATTTACAACTGTTTCTAATATCCCATCAAAATCCGAACCAAACCCTATATTGTTCTCTCCACCTAATGAACAAATATATTCGATATGTTTTACTATATCTGCTATATTCGCTTGTTTTTCACTTATTAGAAACTGTGGTACGAAAGTAACACCAATCATGCTATTTCGCTTTATAAGAGCTCTAAGTTGTTCATCGTTTAAATTACGTGGGTGCTGACAAAGTTTCATACTATTTGAATGGGAGGCAATAGGATTTTTTGCAATTTCTATCACATCCCAAAAGCTTCTTTCATTCAGATGCGACACATCAGTCCATACATGTAACGTATTAAGTTCTTGTACAACATGTTTACCATAGGTCGTTAAACCCGCCCCACGTGTCTCTAGCGCACCATCAGCTAATAAATTGGCATAATTCCATGTTAGTCCAAAAGAACGTACTCCTAGACGATAAAACAACCGTAATTTCATTGCATCTTTTCCAATTGCTTCGCATCCTTCTAGTGTTAATATCGCTCCAATCTCGTCCTGTTTTAACATGTTAATATCATCTTTTGTCTGAATAAACTTTACACCCGGTAATGATAAAATTTCATTATAAAAAATATCTACCATTTGTAATGCCGCTTCAAATCGTTTTTCATATAGCACCGTTTCTGGCACATATATAGCAAAACATTGTATACTTCCTTTTCTTTTCTTTAACTGTTCAAATGTAATATGTAATTGCGGATCGTTTTTAAAATCCTTTTTCCCCTGTGCACTCCATAACTGAAAGAGTACATCACAATGAGCATCAAAAATTTTCATTTCCATTCCTCCATTATAAAAACAACCTGTTTGCATACTGCAAACAGGTTGTTTAAACTTAACGAGGTTCTACAATTAATTTTATTGCTGTACGCTCTTCCCCATCAATCATAATATCTGTGAACGCTGGGATACAAATCAGGTCCAAACCACTAGGCGCTACAAATCCTCTTGCAATTGCTACTGCCTTTACCGCTTGGTTCAATGCACCTGCACCAATGGCTTGAATTTCTGCTGTTCCGCGTTCGCGAATAACACCTGCAAGTGCACCAGCTACAGAATTAGGGACCGACGTTGCTTTAACTTTTAATATTTCCATTCCGCGTTTCCTCCTCGTTTCTATAAAAAGTATTAGCAATTATTTCACTTTAACTTATATTCACGAGGAATGACGCGTATTCCTGCTAAATTTCTGTAATTTTTCTAAAAAATTAAAAAATAATAACTTTTCTAAATTCTATCCAGGAATTACTCAAAAAATGGCTGATCATCATTAATTAAGATACGCTGGATTTTCTTAGCTTTTCCTGTATTAGGATCCACATCAACTAACACTGCACTTAATTGTGTTCTACCACTTGTCACTTCAAATCGTACTGGTAAGTTTGTTAAAAACTTCTTCAATACCGCTTCTCGATCCATACCTAAAATCCCATCGTAAGGTCCTGTCATACCAACATCTGTGATATATGCGGTTCCGCTTGGTAAAATACGATTATCTGCTGTAGGAACATGTGTATGTGTACCCACTACTGCCGTAGCACGACCATCTACATACCAACCTAACGCTTGTTTTTCACTTGTAGTTTCCGCATGAAAATCAATAAAGATAATATTCGTACGTTTTTTTGCAATGTTAATCAATTCATCCACTTTACGGAATGGGCAATCAATCGGAGGAAGGAATGTACGTCCTTGTAAGTTAATAACTGCAACTTCTGTTCCATTACAGTTCACAAAGATAAGTCCTTTTCCTGGAGTTCCTTCTGGGAAGTTAGCTGGTCTTGCAAGATATTTTGCGTCATCAATAAATTCAAATACTTCACGGTTATCCCAAGCGTGGTTTCCAAGTGTAACCGCTTGTGCCCCGCATTCTAAAAAGTTTCGATATATTTTTTCCGTAATTCCACGTCCACCTGCTGCATTTTCTCCATTAATAATGGTTACTGTAGGTGTATATTTCTTTTTTAATGCCGGTACGTATTGTTGAATCATACCTCTACCAGGAGATCCTACTACATCCCCAACAAATAATATTCTCATATGTCTTACCCTTCCTATGTACTACATTTTTTATTACTATAGCTTCAAGTGATTTCCTTACAATATATTTATTATAAGTTTGTTTCACTTATATACTAGGTATAACTAATTTCCTTTATTTTAACCAATTCCAACACAAAAAAATAAAGTGGTGTTTCACCACTTTATTTTGCGTATTCCACTGCACGTGTTTCACGAATAACAGTTACTTTAATATGTCCTGGGTAATCCAGTTCATTTTCAATACGTTTTCGAATATCACGAGCTAAACGATGAGCTTCTAAATCATCAATTGTATCTGGTTTTACCAGAATACGAACTTCTCGTCCTGCTTGAATTGCGAAAGATTTTTCTACGCCTTCATAAGACTCTGAAATCTCTTCTAACTTTTCAAGACGACGAATATAGTTCTCAAGTGTTTCACTACGAGCTCCAGGTCTTGCAGCTGATAATGCATCTGCTGCTGCAACTAAAACTGCAATGATAGAAGTTGGTTCTGTGTCCCCATGGTGAGATGCAATACTGTTTATAACTACAGGATGCTCTTTATACTTCGTTGCGAGTTCGACACCAATTTCAACGTGGCTACCTTCTACTTCATGATCAATTGCTTTACCGATATCATGTAATAGACCAGCACGTCTTGCTAGTTTTTCATCCTCACCAAGCTCCGCTGCCATAAGTCCAGTTAAATATGCAACTTCCATAGAATGTTTTAAGACGTTTTGTCCGTAACTTGTACGGTATTTTAAACGACCTAAAATCTTAATTAAATCTGGATGTAATCCGTGAACACCCACTTCAAACGTTGTTTGCTCTCCGACTTCGCGAATATACTCGTCCACTTCACGTCTTGATTTTTCGACCATCTCTTCAATACGCGCTGGGTGAATACGTCCGTCCTGTACTAGTTTATCAAGAGCGATACGAGCTGTTTCACGACGAATTGGGTCGAATCCAGAAAGGATAACTGCTTCTGGTGTATCATCGATAATTAGGTCAATACCTGTTAACGTTTCTAACGTACGAATATTTCGACCTTCACGTCCGATAATACGTCCCTTCATTTCGTCATTTGGAAGATTTACAACCGAAACGGTTGTTTCAGCAACATGATCAGCTGCACATCTTTGCATTGCAAGAGATAAAATCTCTTTTGCTTTCTTATCCGCTTCTTCTTTCGCACGAACTTCACTTTCTTTTACCATTACGGCAATTTCATGAGAAACTTCACTTTCTACTTTACCAAGAATAATTGCTTTCGCTTGTTCGCGTGTCAGATTGGAAATGCGCTCTAATTCTGTTTGTTGCTTTTGAACTAACTCTCCCACTTTGCTTTCCAACTCTTCAATCTGTTGTTGTCTCGCTACAAAAGAATCCTCTTTCTTTTCTAACTGTTGCTCGCGTTTATCGAGCGTTTCGTCTTTACGATCAAGGTTCTCTTCTTTTTGCATTAAACGATTTTCTTGTTTTTGTAATTCGCTTCTACGGTCACGAATTTCTAATTCAGCTTCTGTACGAAGTGTATGAATTTCATCCTTTGCTTCTAAAAGCGCTTCTTTCTTAAGTGCTTCAGCCTCACGATTCGCTTCGTCTAGAATACGTTTCGCTTCATTAGCTGCACCATTAATCTTCGCTTCAGCAATAGACTTTCGAACAAAAAAGCCAACAACTGCACCGACTGTTGCAAGCAAAATGGAGATGAGTATCCAAACTGTACTACTCATGATTTCACCTCCCCTTGCTATGAATGAAAAAAGACTGTCGGCATGTACATTGAATACCAACATACAGCAAAGACCGTCGTCCCGCTTTTTTAAGGGACTTTCTTCATTTCACAATTAAAATGTCATATTATTATTTCGGCAAGATTTAAGTCTTACTCCGAATATTACTTCTCTTCTTGAGAAGAGTGTTTCGTATATAAGAAAAAATATACATTCTCATTGTATCTATCGCAATTTTCATTGTCAAGCGTTGTCTACTTTTACTTTCTTTACCTTCAGCCCTAATTCATATATGAATTTAAAAAGAAGACAGCATATTATCCTGGAAAACCTTAGTAAATTCCAGTTTATGCATACAAAACATGCATATATCCCTCTTTATACATAGCCTTTTAGGCAGATTAAATATTTTATCTCCAATGATATACAACGCTTTCATAATGATTAAAAAATAAAAGACACGGAACCGTGTCTTTTATTTTTTAATCTTGAAGATTTGAATCTTCCGTGTCTTCAGCACCAGAGTCTTCACCAATTCCGTGATGGTCACGAACAAAGAAGGCAATTTCCTCTCTTAAATCCGTATTCTCTTTTAAGAATTGCTTCGAATTTTCACGACCTTGCCCTAAACGCTCTTCATTATAAGAGTACCAAGCACCACTCTTTTGAACGATATCAAGTTCAGAAGCCATATCTAAGATTTCACCTTCTCTTGAAATACCTTCTCCATACATAATATCAACTTCAGCAACACGGAATGGTGGTGCCACTTTATTTTTAACTACTTTTACTTTTGTTTTATTACCAACGATGTCATTGCCTTGCTTTAATTGCTCCGCACGACGTACTTCAAGACGAACTGTTGAATAGAATTTCAACGCACGACCACCTGGAGTTGTTTCTGGCACTATCTATAGATTTTCCATCTCTATAGTCCGGACTATCTCTTCATCTCTTTACAGAGAGCCTTGCACTTCCAGCAGTAGCCTATCATCTGCCGTACCCTACTCAGTTAACTAAAAGTCCTTTTCGGTAGTCTCTACACCTTCCCCATATAAATATGAAGCTTGGCACGGTATTACCCTAAATAATGGTGGGCTTCACCGTTAGCAACTATATAAATAGTTACACCCTTAGGCAATAAGGTTCACAAGGTTTTTTAACATGCTATCACTAGCAAGGGAAACCCATGGTAAACTCCTTAATCTTTTGTGCGACTTTTTCTTTATTTACTAACTCTTCTTCATGTATAACAAGATATTTATAGCAGCTCTCTTCCATAAATAAAAGTTTTCTTTTATCTCGTTCTTTTATTTTTTTGAGTGAGTGTGCCCATTTCCCATGGACGTCTAAACAATATTTTCTACCTAAGTAGAAATCAATAGACCACTTATCGATTCTTTTTTGCTTAATGAACGCCAGATCTAAGCTTAATAATATCTGTTCAACCTGTTGTTCCAGTAAAGTATCATAATTTTTCTTTCTGACCTTTACATTAAGCTCTTTTCTCCTTTTAGCAACACATGTATAGGATACGCCATACTTAACGGCAATTTCAACATGTGATAAATATGGATTTTTTAACTCCTGTTCAACTTCTGCGGTTTTAGGTAAATAAACCTTCCTATGTCTGGTTCTTTTAATTCCGAGTAACTTTAATATTTCACCTACTCGCCTTTCATCAAGATTAATTTCTTTACCTATATCTTTTAATTTTCTCTCCGCATGTGTCGCGATAAAATCCACTTGCCATTGTTCTATGTTTCGATAAGTTCTATTTCCAATTGTCACTGCCACCTTAATCTCTCCTTATAAGAAATCCCTTATAAAGACTTAAATGAAGAAGACAAATAAAGATTCAAGTACTACGCTCTGATTAAGCAACTTGTGGTTGATTTCCGAACATAACCCCAACTTTTTCACGAATTTGGTTAATAAAGATTGCAATTGTTTTTGATTTATTGATTGCACCTGACAGCTTACGAAGTGCTTGAGACATTAAACGAGCTTGTAGACCTACGTGTGAGTCCCCCATGTCTCCTTCAATCTCAGCTTTCGGTACAAGTGCTGCTACAGAGTCAATTACGATAATATCAACCGCGCCACTTCGTACAAGTGCTTCTGCGATTTCTAGTCCTTGCTCTCCTGTATCAGGTTGTGATAATAGTAATTCATCTATGTTAACGCCTAATTTTTGTGCATATACAGGATCCATTGCATGCTCCGCATCAATAAACGCTGCTTGTCCACCTTGACGCTGTACTTCCGCGATTGCGTGTAATGAAACTGTTGTTTTACCTGAACTTTCTGGTCCATAAATTTCGATAATACGGCCACGTGGGTATCCGCCTACCCCTAATGCCACATCAAGTGCTAAAGAACCACTTGAAATTGTAGAAATTCTACGCTCCGCTTGTTCTCCTAATTTCATAATTGAACCTTTACCGAATTGCTTCTCTATTTGTTTTAACGCCATATCTAACGCCGCTTGACGATCACTCATTCAAAATTCCTCCTTAACTGAATTGCTAATCTTATTATACCTATTTTCAATTCAATTTGCCAACAAAATCGAACATTTATTCGATTTTTTTATTTTCCATTAAATAAAAATGAATTTAACCATAAAAAAAGCTAGAAGAAACTTATATCTCTTCTAGCTTTTTATATAAATGATAAAATCCATATTTCACCGAACGTTCCCTAATTTGTTGACGACTTCCACTTAAAATAAGAGGAAAGACTACAGTTGGTTCATCCTTCATCGCCAATCCAACGAATACTGTTCCCGGCTCTTTATGTTCTGAAGCATCCGGTCCTGCTACCCCAGTGAAACTAATTCCGATATCCGCTTTTAATAAGCCCTTAACATTTTCAGCAAGATAACGAGCACATTCTTTACTAACTGCACCATCAGTAGACAACACTTCCGCAGGTACATGTAAAACATGTTGCTTCACATCATTATGATAACAAATGACACCGCCTTTAAATACTGAAGACACACCAGCACTTTCTGTTACTTGATTGCCGAAGAGACCACCGGTTAAACTTTCTGCACACGCTAAAGTTAATCCTTTTTTCTTCAATAACTCTATTGCCTTATCATGCAGAAACTCTTGATCATACCCGTAGAAAAATTTTCCTACTCTTTCTAAAATCAAATCTTCCATATGCTGAATGCGTTTCGCAGCTTCATCAGCATTTTGATGTTTGGCAGTTAAACGTAGTGTCACTTCTCCATCATTCGCAAGGGGGGCGATTGTCGGGTTCGTTTGTCCATCAATTAAATCTTGAACTTTCACTTCTAATTGAGATTCCCCAATCCCGAAAAAGCGAAGCACACGAGAATAAATGTTTTCTCCTGTTGTAAAGTTACGTAAAAAAGGCTCTACATAACTTATATACATCGGCTTCATCTCTTTCGGTGGTCCTGGTAATAAAATATAAACTTTCCTGTTCTTATTTAGCCCCATACCAGGTGCCATGCCGTGATCATTCGCAAATACAGTTGCTCCATTCAAAACGAGCGCTTGCTTTTTATTATTCTCTGTGAACTCGCGACCTGTACGCTTAAAGTACTCGCTTATCGATGCTAATGCCTTTTCATCATATACAAGCTCTTCACCCAAACTAGAAGATATCGTTTCTTTCGTCAAATCATCTTTTGTCGGGCCTAATCCACCTGTGAAAATAAGTATGTCAGCACGTTCTTCCGCAACTTCAATCGCCTGCTGTAATCGCTTGTTATTATCTCCAACTACAGTATGGTAGTACACATTAATTCCGATTGAAGCTAACTTTTCAGATAAAAACTGGGCATTTGTATTTGCAATTTGTCCAAGTAATAATTCAGTTCCAACCGCAATAATTTCAGCATTCATCCCAATTCCCCCATAAACTTCTATTTTGAGTTTACAAAAGCAGCTCTATTTTTCCAGAAATAATCCCACCCTGAAATAACAGTAAAGATTAATGCAATCCATATGAAAATATCAGCAACTGGGATATGGATTAAATTTAAAGGTACATCGTGTAATAAATACGCCGCAATTGCAATAATTTGTGTCCACGTCTTAATTTTCCCTAACTGATTTGCTGCCACTACTTCTCCTGTTCCAGCAAGTACAAGACGTAAACCAGTTACTGCAAACTCACGGCTGATAATTACAATAACGATCCAAGCAGGTACGTATTGCATCTCAACTAATGTAATAAGTGCTGCTGAAACAAGTAATTTATCAGCTAACGGGTCAAGAAACTTCCCTAAATTCGTTACAAGATTATACTTTCTTGCGTAATGTCCATCAATCCAATCTGTAGCCGAAGCAATAATAAAGATAAGTGCCCCTACTAAATGTTGAATTGGTAAATCAACATCACCAATTGTGTATGAACCCCAATCAAAGGGCGCTAACATAATTACCATAAAAACTGGAATTAAGAAGATTCTAGATATTGTAATTTTATTTGGTAAATTCACAGCTATTCCTCCATCATATCAAAAACATTTGTTCATTGAAAAAAGTCATCGAGGCGATGACTATTATTGTGCAGGTTGCCCTATCCCTTGGTTTTTTATCACCAATCTTTGGTGAAGTTCTTTTTCTGGATTCAATGGATAAGCGACCACTTGGCCATTCAGTTTAACTTCAACATTCGTTGCATTCCCAATATTAAGTCGCACTTCTTTTAATGTTGATACATCACGTTTTTCTATTTGGCCCTCTTGTACTGTAGCGTTTAGAATCACATTCCCCGCATCATCTTTAACATCTACATAGCTCGCACCTTTACCCGATATTTCCAGTTCTAATGTTTTATTGTTATGAATTTCCAAAGTAGATACTTTACCAGTTGTACCAACTACTTTTACTTCTTCTTGTCCCGTTGGTTGTGCTGGTTGTTCCTCTTTCTTTGGCTCTTCTTTCTTTGGTTCCTCTTTTTTCGGCTCTTCCGCTTTCACTTCATCTTTCTTCGTATCTAACGGAGAGTTTTCTGCTTTTTTAACTTCAATTTTCTCACTTTGAGCATTCGGAACTTTCTCATCACCTTTTCCAGTTAACGCTTGGAAAACAAACCAAATTACCACTCCAAATGCAATTACTAATAGCGCAACTAAAACTTTCGGCATATGATCTGCAATTGGCCATGATGAAGATTTTTGCATTGTTTCTTGCGTTTTCTGTCCTGTTGATACTTGTGGAACGTCGCGTTTTTCAGATTGTGGTATCGTACTCTGATATTCTACAAGCAGTTCCTCTCCATTTAACCCAACCGCATCTGCGTATTGTTTAATGAATGCACGCGCATAAAAAGCTCCGGGCAATACATCATAATTGCCTTCCTCAATCGCTACTAAATGGCGTTTTTGAATTTTTGTAATCTCATGCAGCTGATCCATAGACAAGCCCTTCGTTCCTCTTGCTTCTTTCAGCTTTTGTCCTAATTCTGTCACTACTAACACCTCAATATTTCTTTAAAAGTCAAACATAGAGAAATTATTTTGCGTACCTTGCTCAATTTCATCTACTAAATTATATTGGATTTCTTCATCATAATCGTTACGCAACTCGATAATATAATCAAAATCATCCAATGTGTATTCTGACTGACTCACAAATACGTCAGGATGTTCCACAACTTTCGTTGCAGGTAATCTCATAATTTCACGAACAAGCTGCCAATGCCTTTCGTTAGCACGCTTTGTTGACACGATTCCATCTAAGATAAAAATATTGTCGTCGCTATACTCATCTTCAATCAATTGACTACGAACAGTTTGCTTAATAAGAGTAGATGATACAAATAACCATCTTTTATTTGCACAAACACTTGCGGCAACAATGGATTCTGTTTTTCCGACACGAGGCATTCCTCGTATCCCGATTAGTTTATGACCTTCTTTTTTCATTATTTCAGCCATAAAGTCTACAAGTAACCCTAATTCATCACGTACAAATCGAAATGTCTTCTTATCATCTGCATCTCGTTGTATGTACCTACCATGTCTAACCGCTAGCTTATCTCTTAGCTTTGGCGGACGATATTTCGTTACCGTTATGTTATCCATCGTATTTAAAATTGATTCAAGTCTAGAGATTTGCTCTTGATTATCACACATAAGGAGTAATCCACGTCGTGCATTATCTACACCATTAATTGTGACAATATTAATGCCGAGCATACCGATTAACGAAGAAACGTCACCAAGCAAGCCAGGTCGGTTTTTATGTATTTCATATTCAAAATACCATTCAATCATCCAAGATCACTCCCCTTGCTTACTTTACACCTACGTACTATATTATATGATTTCACCTTAATAGGGAAGCTAAATGTATAATCTATCCTGCGTTATTATTATACAAAAAAAATAGAGAGGAGAATCTCCTCTCTATTTTTTACTTATGCTGTACAAACTTCACCATTAAGTTTGCGATTGTATGTTGCTCTTGTTCATCAGCGACTTTCCAAAGCTCAGACAATAATTTCTCTTGATCGTTGCGCGCTTCTACTTCATTTGCTAAATAATCTCCAACACGAAATGCCATATCTGATACAGCACCACCATCAAGACCTTTTCCTGATGCTTGTTCTAAACGTTCTCCTAAAAAGCTCTTCCATTGATCAAAATTATCTAAAACTGACATGTTTAAGCACCTCACTACTTAGTAATAGAATCATGCTTAATTTGTACAGTTTTTTATTTTTTATGTAAAAATTTTTTAGCAATGCCAACCGCCATTCACTCCGATAATTTGTCCAGTTATGTAAGAGGCACCTGGTGACACGAGAAATGACACTGTTTTCGCTACTTCTTCTGGTAATCCTAATCGTCCTAACGGAATCTCTTCAGCAATTTCATTCTTATCCTCTTCTGAAAATACGTTTAACATTTCCGTTTCAATTGCACCTGGTGCTACCGCGTTCACTCTTACTCCACTTAATGAAACTTCTTTTGCTAATGCTTTCACATATGAATTTTGTGCACCTTTTACCATCGAATAAAGCACTTCACATGATGCGCCGATTTGGCCCCATATAGACGAAACAAGTACAATATTACCGCTTCTCCGCTGAATCATTGATGGCAGTGCCATTGATAATAGTTTATAGATGCTCTTCACTTGAAGTTCTACCATATAATTTAATTCATCGTTCGTTACATCTGTTACGAGTCCAAAAATACTCTTCCCAGCTGCATATACGATAACATCAAGAGGATGTTCAATTTGTTCCCACAATTGCTCCGCTCCATCACTAGAAGCTAAATCCGCTTGAACAGGAATCACTTCCCCCCACTCTTTCTGTAACTCATTCACTTGCCCTTCACCGTTATTATAATGAACATATACTGTATATCCATCTTGAATTAATTGTTTTGAAATAGCAGAGCCAATCCCTCCGCTTCCTCCAGTTACTAATGCATACTTCTTCATACAATTCCTCTCTTATCTCAACAAAATCTTTTTCCTATAAATAAAGTGAAACTTTAATCAGTGGGTGGATGAACATCCCCCACTGATTATTAGTTGAACCAATCGGGCTTTTACGGGCAGTTGATCCCCCCACCTACTTCTGTGCTTTCACTGAATTTTTAAGTGGGGGGTCTTACTGCCCGTTAATGCGGGGTAAATAATACCCTCATCTTACAATTTATCAATGATAAGATGAGGGTATTATTATGAAACCTTTTATTTTTTCGGTAAAACTTGACAAACACTCATTCTTTCTTCTGATAATAATAATTTGGCTACTTCTTGTAAATCTTGAACAGTTAGACTTTCTAATACAGTCAATGCCTCAAACAGACTAGATTCATTAAACGCATATCGTGTAAATTGATTCGCGATATATTCTGGCGAATTCAACGAGCGTAAAAAGCCACCTATTTTCTTTTTCTTTACTCGTTCTAATGCCGCCTCATCTAATTGATCATAATTTGTATTTAGTAAAATGCTTTTCAAACGCTCTTCCAGCTCATCAGGTTGCTTCGTATCGCCGCCAACCATTGCAAAACCGAAGTTATTCTCTTCCGTATAATCATACGAGAACGAATCATCAATAAGACCTTCATTATATAAAGATTCGTAATGAACGGAGCTTTTCCCAAATAAATAATCTAAAAGTAACGTAAGCGCAATTTCTTGTTTTAAAAGGGCTTTCCCTTTTTCTTTTAAATTTGTCGCTTTAATACCAACTAAACATTTCGGTGTTTGTACAGGCATGGAAATAATTTTCTTCTTTTCATTTACCTCATCAGGTTCTTCCTCAAATGAACGTACAATTTCTGACTGGTTTTTATAATCTTTTTTCGCTTGATTTTCACGTACTAAATCCATTGTTTCCTCTGGATCAATTGCCCCCACAACGAATAATAACATATTGCTCGGATGATAAAATGTTTCATAACATTCATATAATAAGTCTTTCGTAATTTTACTAATAGACTCGATTGTCCCTGCGATATCAATTTTAATTGGGTGCTTTACAAACAAGCTATCAATTAATCCAAAGTATAAGCGCCAATCTGGATTATCTTGATACATTTGAATTTCTTGCCCAATAATCCCCTTCTCTTTTTCAACTGTTTTTTCAGAGAAGTAAGGCTCTTGTACGAAGTTTAACAATGTATTTAAATTTTGTTCTACATTTGATGTACATGAAAACAGATAAGCTGTTCTTGTGAAAGATGTGAAAGCATTTGCTGATGCTCCTTGTTTACTAAACAATTGGAAAGCATCGTGATCTTCTTTTTCAAATAATTTATGCTCAAGAAAATGAGCAATTCCATCAGGCACACGAATCATTTCTTCTTTACCTAGTGGTACGAATGTATTATCCATAGAACCATATTTTGTCGTAAACGTTGCAAATGTTTTATTAAATCCTTGCTTCGGTAAAATATATACATCTAATCCATTAGGAAGTTTTTCATAATAGAGTGTCTCTTTTAATTGCTCATAAACAATTTTCTCCATTTATTCTCCCTCCGTTCCATGTAAAAAGTAAATTGTGTCTAGTTCAATATTTTTAGCAACTTTCACAATCTCTTCTTTCGTCACACTTTCAATACCTGAAAGCCATTCTTCAACCGGACGCGTACGGTCTGAAATAATACCATGATACAGCATTTCCACAAATCCGCGCGGTGTATCAATCGCCTCTAATATTTGATTTTGAATAACACTTTTCGTTTGATGCATCTCTTCTTCTGAAAAATCACCATTTTGCATCGCCAACATTTGTTCTTTAATAATCTCAACAGCTTTTTCATAATTTTTCGCTTCGATTCCTGACATGACAAACAATAAGCCTTTATGACTTTCAAAGCGGGATGCTGCATAGTACGCTAAACTATTTTTTTCACGAACATTAACGAATAACTTTGAATGAGAGAATCCTCCAAACAGTCCATTGAACAATTGCAGTGCAAAATAATCTTCGTCTTTATACGTAATAAACGTACGATAACCGATGTGTAATTTACTTTGTTTTAATTCTTGTTTTTCCACAACTTCTTTTTCTTCATTATTTCTCTTATGAAGAAGTACATTTCTTTCTCTCACAGGACGCGCTGAAATAGAAAAATACTTACTTACAAGATCAACTGCGTTTTCTGAAATATCACCAATAATGTATAGATCCATTTCATCTTCCGCTAACACTTTTTGATAATATTGATACAAACTTTCATTTGTAATAGATGCAACACTCTCTTTTTTTCCATTTGCACTTAATCGATACGGTTCTACTTTGCACATTTCTTCAATTAAACGCTCGTTTGCATAGCGCATTTTATCATCATACGTAGCTTCAATTCGTTGCAAGAGCGCTCTCTTTTCACTTTCTACAATAGAAGGTAGAAAACTATTCCCCTCTGTTGCTGGATGTAAAACTATATCCGATAACATAGAAAGTGCTTTTTCAAATAACGGTGGTGCATCATGTAAATATACTTCATTTGCAATGTCTACATAAATAGAGATGATATGGTCTTCTCCTTTTTTACTTACATCTACTGCCAAAGAAGATCCATATAATTCTTCTAAATATTGACGAAGACGAATTACAGAAGGAAGTTTTTCTGTCGCACTTTGCAATACGTATGGCAATAGGGCACGCTCTGTCACCGTCTCCTCATTTAAAGGTGCTTTAAAACGAAATACAAAAGTATTTGTTTTATATTTATCAGTCGGAATAATATGTACTCGCAAACCACCTAACTCATGTAACTGTTGTTCCATTAGTTTCATTTATAGCCCTCCTTTACGTATATAGGAATATTCCTCTTCAATATACAGTTTTTAGAAATGAAAAATCAACTTTTCTTCCTCACTATACTTACATCAGGCTCTTTCTAAAAACTTTTATATGTAAGGAACATAGTAAAATTCCGTATTACATATATTCTATGTAAAAAAGCCCGCACTAATGTGCGAGCTTTTTTATACTTATCGTTTTCCTTTTTCATACGGCGTTCCTAACGCTTTCGGAGCTTCAGAACGACCTACAAAACCAACAAGCGCTAATATTGTGAATACATATGGTAATATCGTTAATAAAACACTCGGAATTTGATCTAATACAGGAATTGTTCCACCTGTTACACTTAACGATTGTGCAAAACCAAAGAATAGCGCTGCACCTAATGCACCTAGTGGATTCCACTTCCCAAAGATCATGGCAGCTAACGCTAAGAAACCTTGTCCAGTAATAGTTGCCCCTGAGAAGTTATTAGAAATTGACATTGCAAAAATTGCTCCACCAATTCCAGCAAACACACCTGATATACAAACACCAATATAGCGCATTTTATATACGTTAATTCCCATCGTATCAGCTGCCATTGGATGCTCACCAACCGCACGAAGACGAAGACCGAACGGTGTTTTATAAATAACATACCAAACAACGAATGCTAAAATAATAGCAATATACGACGTTATCGGTACGTTAGAGAAGAATATTTTCCCTAAAACTGGGATATCCGAAAGGCCTGGAATATCAATCTTTTCAATACGGTACTGAATAAAGTCAGTCTGTCCTTTATCAAAAATCTTCTTAATTGCAAATACCGTTAATCCAAGAGATAAGAAGTTAATCGCTACACCACTTACAACTTGATCCGCTCGGAATGTAATAGATGCTACCGCATGAAGTAATGCAAATAACCCACTACCAATTGCCGCAAATAATAACGCAATCCACGGAGTCATCGTTCCCCATGTATCACCCATTAATAAGTTTGTAACAACTCCAATAAATGCACCAAATAGCATTAGTCCTTCTAATCCGATATTTACAACACCCGATCGTTCACTAAATACACCACCTAGTGCTGTAAAAATTATAGGTGCTGATGTATATAACGTACCCGTCACAAGAATGGCTAATATATCTAAAAAGCTCATTTATTTCCCCTCCTTGCTCATGCGTGTAAGCGCCCATCTTAACACATAACTACATGCAACAAAGAAGATGATACATGCAATAATCACATTAATAAGCTCTGATGGTACATCTGCCTCAAAGTTCATTTGAGGGGAAGCACTTTTCAAACCACCAAATAATAAAGCTGAAAGGATAATACCAAACGGATTATTCCCCCCAAGTAAGGCTACGGCAATCCCGTCAAATCCTACTCCTGTAAACGAAGACATTGCTGTCATACTTTGGAATGTTCCTAACCCTTCCATCGCACCACCAATCCCCGCAAATGCACCAGCAATTGTCATAGAGAATACTACATTGCGAGAAACTTTCATACCAGCATATTGGGAGGCATGTTGATTAAATCCTACCGACTTTAATTCATACCCTAAAGTTGTTCGATCTAATAAGAACCACATTAAAATAGCGATTAAAATTGCTACAACAATTCCCCAGTGAAGGCGCGAACCGTCAGTGATGGCAGCAAGCCAGTCTGAAGATAATGACGCACTCGCTTTGATGTCGTACGTTTTATCATTACCCTCGTGCAAGAAACGCTTAATAATGTCATATGTTACGTATAACGCAATATAGTTCATCATAATTGTTACAATAACTTCATTAACTTGAAATTTCCCCTTTAAATATCCAGGGATGAAACCCCAAATTCCACCTACCAATGCTGCAAATAAAATAGATAACGGAATGTGAAGAACAGCTGGTAGCGAAACTGCATAACCGAACCAAACCGCTGCAAGCCAACCAACTAGTAATTGACCCTCTACCCCGATATTAAATAAACCTGTACGAAATGCAAACGCCACTGATAAGCCGGCAAGAATAAGCGGGATCATTGTACGAAGCGTTTCACCTATTGCACTTGGGCTACCGAACATTCCTGTCCAAAGTGCACTATAACCAACAATTGGATCATAGCCACTAACTAGCATTACAATTGCTCCGACAAGTAAGCCGAAAATAACGGATAGTACTGGGACTAAAATATTTATCGTTCGTTCTGTTAAAAGTTTTTTAGCCATTTGTACCCACCTGCTCCTTCTTTGTTCCTCCAGCCATTAACAATCCAAGCTGTTGTTCATTCGTTTCTTTCGCATCAACAATTGCTACGATTTTCCCTTCATAAATAACAGCAATTCGGTCACTAACATTTAAGATTTCATCTAACTCTAAAGATAAAAGTAATACACCTTTTCCTTTATCCCTTTGCTCTATTAATCTCTTATGAATAAATTCAATTGCTCCTACATCTAAACCACGTGTTGGCTGTGCCGCGATTAATAAATCTGGATCACGGTCTACTTCACGTGCAATAATTGCTTTTTGTTGATTCCCCCCAGATAAAGCGCGCGCTAACGTTTGCTCACTAGGTGTACGTACATCAAACTGTTCAATAAGTGCCTTTGCTTTTTCTGTAATTTTACTAAAATTTAAAATCCCTTTCTTTGAAAACGGATTTTTATAGTACGTTTGCAGAACGATATTATCTCTAACAGAAAAATCAAGAACAAGGCCGTGTTTATGACGATCTTCTGGAATATGACCAATTCCTTCTTCTGTTATCCTTCTAACAGGCCAATTTGTTATTTCTTTTCCTTTAATTGCAATAGAACCTGACTCAACTTTTCGTAAACCAGTAATTGCTTCTATCAATTCACTTTGTCCGTTTCCATCAATCCCTGCAATTCCAACAATTTCCCCCGCACGAACAGTTAAGTCAAGGCCTTTTACAGCAGGTAGTTGACGTGCATCGTGAGCAACAAGATTTGCAATTGAAAGTACCTCTTCTTTTGGCTTCGCGTCTATTTTTTCTGTTTTAAAATTCACTTGACGTCCGACCATTAATTCTGCAAGTTTATTTTCATCCGTATTTGCAACGTCAACCGTTCCAATCCCTTTTCCTTTACGAATAATCGTACAACGATCGCAAACTTCCATAATTTCTTTCAACTTATGTGTAATAAGAACAATAGATTTCCCTTCTTGTACAAGCTTTTTCATAATTTGAATTAGCTCATGAATTTCTTGCGGTGTTAACACAGCTGTCGGTTCATCAAATATTAAAATTTCTGCCCCACGGTAAAGTGTTTTTAAAATCTCAACACGCTGCTGCATACCAACTGAAATATCCTGTATTTTCGCGTATGGATCTACAGCTAATCCGTATTGTTCAGACAGTTTTTGAATTTCTTTAGCAGCTTCCTCAACAGCAATTTTCCCGTTTTTCTTCGGTTCATTTCCGAGAATAATATTCTCTGTAACTGTAAAATTATGAACAAGCATAAAGTGCTGATGAACCATTCCAATACCAAGGTCATTTGCCACATTCGGATTGGTAATGTTTACAGACTTTCCTTTAATTTTAATTTCACCTTGTTCTGGTTGATACAAACCAAATAGTACATTCATCAATGTGGATTTCCCTGCACCATTTTCTCCAAGTAAAGCATGTATTTCTCCTTGCTTTACTTGCAGCGTAATATCATCATTCGCTACAATGCCTGGGAATACTTTCGTAATGTTATTCATCTCAATTACGTATTCCATTTTGTTCCTCCTTTTAACAGGGAACATTCCCCTATTACACTATTAACTTATTAAGCAATTTGGAAGTTTTATACATACAAAGGTTAGTTCTATGAACTAACCTTTGCTATTTCTCTATTTATTTTTTTAGAGAAGCTTCATATTCTTTATACTCTTTATCTGTAGCTGGTACTTTAATTTCACCATCTGTAATTTTCTTTTCAAACGCTTCTACTTTTGTTAAAATTTCAGGGTTAACTTTTTTCACGTTGTCAGTTGTTTTTGCAATACCAACACCGTCATCTTTTAAACCAAACGCTTCTACTTTACCGCCTTTTAATTTACCATCTTTCGCTTCTTGTGCTACTTTTTCAACAGCGATATCTACACGTTTTACCATTGAAGTTAATGTTACGTTTTCAGGCATACCTTCTTGGTTTTGGTCACGGTCAACACCGATTACCCAAACATTTTCACCTTTTTTCTTACGGTTTTTCGCTTCAGTGAACACGCCGTTACCTGTACCACCAGCAGCATGATAAATTACATCTACACCTTGACCATACATTGCTGATGCAAGAACTGTACCTTTTTCAGGTTTATCAAATGCTTCCGCATATTCAGATACGATTTCAATGTTTGGATTTACTGCCTTTGCACCAGCTTTAAATCCATTTTCGAATTTACTAATTAAATCACTCTTCATTCCACCAACAAATCCTACTTTATTCGATTTTGTTGACATAGCCGCTACCGCACCTACAAGGAATGATCCTTCATGATCTTTAAATGTAATACTTGTTACGTTCGGTGCTTCTACAACAGTATCAACGATTGCGAATTGTTGTTTTGGAGATTCTTTTGCAACTTCTTTAATTGCACCTTCTAATTTATAACCGATTCCGAAAGATAAATCATACTTATCTTTTGAAAATTTCTTTAAGTTCGGAATATAATCTGCTTCTTTTTCAGACTGTAGGTAACGATAATTTGTTTTTTCCTTTAATCCATTATCTTTACCAAACTTTTTCAAACCTTCCCAAGAAGATTGGTTGAATGATTTATCATCAACGCCCCCAACATCCGTTACCATACCAACTTTGAATTCTTTATCTTCTTTCTTGTCACTGCTCGCCTTATCCGAGTTACCACATGCACCTAAAACCGCGCTTGCTG
The DNA here is from genome assembly GCF_019837545.1 of Bacillus sp. 17RED48. NCBI lineage: Bacteria > Bacillati > Bacillota > Bacilli > Caryophanales > Bacillaceae > Bacillus > Bacillus sp. 17RED48. Next base: position 1,126,177 of record NZ_JADAXG010000001.1, on the reverse strand, counting down.
CTAATGTTAATGATAATAAAAGACCTGTTTTTTTCTTCATACTAGAAACCCCTCCTGAAATGATTTGTCTATTTTTTATACGCTGCTGTCCCTAACTTCTTGCTGTCACCTCCCCAAAAAGGAACTTACCTACATACGTTTTCTTAATACGTGGAAGCTAAACTTATCAGCTCTAAAGTAATTGAGAGAATATAAGATTGGCTCATCATTTTGATCATAGTGCATTTGTTTTAAAACTAGCAGTGCCGTTTCCGGTTCACATTCTAAAATCGGTGAAATTTTCGGATGATAGCCAATTGGCTCAATGTGAGCAACTGCGTATGTGATACGTTTGTGCGTGTTGTTATGTATCACTGTAAGCAATGATTCTTCGTTGTATCCCGATAAATCTGGCAATATTTCTTTTGCAAGTTTATCGATACAATATACAACAGGTTCCCCATCTGCTGTACGCACACGCTCAATCATTACTGCATTAAAACCATCTTCACTATTAAACTTCTCTTTTTCTTCTTCTGTTAAACTTGTTGTAGATGATGATAAAAAGATAGTTCCTGGTGTTTTCCCCACACTAGAAATCATATCTGTAATACTAGAAAGTTGTTCAATCCCAGAAGAAAATAACGGCTTTGCATTTACAAATGTTCCTACACCATGTCTACGAATGACAACATTTTCTTCTTCTAAAATACGCAGTGCTTCCCTTAAAGTCGCCCTACTTACACCAAGTTCTTTCGCTAAATCAAACTCTGATGGTAACTTCTGTCTTTCTTTGTAAGCTCCATCTTTAATTTTTTCTTTAATGTGATCAATCACCCGTAAATATAGGTGACGACTATCGGATTTTACTGACATAAGACTCCCCCGCATTTCAATTATTCGACCTCTGATGTAAGACTTCTTTTCTCTTTTTTCAACTTACAACATAATAAAATTACTAAATACTAAAAATAAGCATAATTGTCGAATAAATATTAATAATTTTTTAAGATGAAATTTTCACTCTTTACTGCATAAAAAAAACTTTGCACCATAAACATTCCTCATTTCGAGAAAAAGTTCGGCACAAAGATCTCTTACATCCTTTGTTACACACTTTTCCCCTCATAGTCCAGCAATTCATGGTTGCCGGGTAGAAACTTATGGACCTTATCTCCAAGATTATATGAGGCAGTGATTCTTTTCGAAGTAATCTTACCACTTGCTCCCATACGTGTCAACAAAATTTAACATTTTTCTACATTAAATATCGAACATTCATTAAAAACATAATCAAAGTATTCGTATTCTAAAGAATCGCTTTAAATGTAAGCCCTTTCTTTATCGCTGAATATAGTATATAACAAAACTAGCATATAAAAAAGCCTAATTGTAAAAACAATTAGGCTTTTTTTATGAACTTTTTTCTTGTACATCATTAATGAGCACCTCTCGTGGTTTACTACCTTCATACGGACCTACTACACCATTCATTTCCATTGCATCAATTAAACGGGCAGCTCGCGTATAACCTACTCTAAACCTACGTTGCAACATAGAAACAGATGCTGTTTGCATTTCCACTACAAGCTGAACTGCTTCATCATATAATTCATCTTCTACTTCCTGCTTCGTATCAGGAACATCTTGTGGAATCATATCTTCTTGATATTGCGCTTTTTGCTGACCAATAACATACTCTACAACTCTCTCAACTTCATCATCGGATAAAAATGCACCTTGTACACGTACAGGCTTCGATGCACCAATTGGTATAAACAGCATATCTCCACGACCTAGCAGTTTCTCTGCACCACCACCGTCAAGAATTGTACGAGAGTCCGTTTGAGAAGATACCGCGAATGCAATACGTGATGGAATATTCGCTTTAATAACTCCCGTAATAACATCAACCGATGGACGCTGCGTCGCAATAATTAAATGAATACCAGCCGCACGAGCCATTTGTGCTAAACGCATAATCGCATCCTCTACATCTGATGAAGCAACCATCATTAAATCAGCTAACTCGTCCACTATTACTACAATATAAGGTAATTCCGGTTGTTTCGCTTCTGATTGACTATTATGTTCTTTAATATGATCATTATATCCTTCAATGTTACGCGTGCCACTATGAGCAAATAATTCATAACGTCGTTCCATTTCACTCACGACTTTTTTCAAAGCTTGTGATGCTTTTTTCGGATCAGTTACAACTGGTGTTAATAAATGCGGAACACCGTTATATACATTTAACTCTACCATTTTTGGATCAATCATCATTAATTTTACTTCATGTGGTTTTGCACGCATTAAAATACTAACAATAATACCATTAATACATACACTTTTCCCGCTACCTGTCGCACCAGCTACTAGTAAATGGGGCATTTTATTTAAACGCGCTAATACAGCTTCACCTGTAATATCTCGTCCAAGACCAATTAACAACTTCTCTTCCGGATGATTATTAGCCTTAGAATCAAGAACTTCTCTAAGCGTTACCATAGAAACTTCTGAGTTCGGAACTTCAATCCCTACAGCTGATTTCCCGGGAATAGGTGCTTCAATACGAATGTCTTTCGCAGCTAAAGCAAGTGCTAAATCATCACTTAAACTAACGATTTTGCTTACCTTTACTCCCATATCAGGATATACTTCATATTTTGTAACTGCAGGACCTCTATGTACTTTTGTTACTTTCGCTTTCACTCCAAAGCTTTGGAATGTACGTTCTAATTTACGAGCATTCTCATAAATTTCTGCATTTTCATTTGTAACTTGCTTATTCTTAGGAAATTTCAATATATCAAGTGCAGGAAGCTTGTAATCTTTATTTTCTACATTTGAAAATTGCATTGGCGGGGCACTTGTTTCCGCCTCTAAAGATTCTACAATCTTTTCTCCACGCTTTTTCTTAGATTCTTCAACAGGCGGAGCCTCTTCAATAGACGGTGAAGTTATTAACTCTACTTCCTGTTCTTCGCTAATTCGTTTATTCTCTTCTTCATTTACAGGATAATTCTCAGTGAAATTCGAAATAATGGGAGGATCAATTGAAATTTCTTCCATCGGCTCAATAATCTCTTCTTGTTCTGCAGAACGTTTGCTCCTTGTGCTTCTCGTTGTTTTTTTCTTTTCTGTTTGTTCAGCCGTCCTTTTGGATCTCCAATCTTTATAATCCCCTTGCATTACTTCAAATTGACTTCTAAGGATTCTCCCTACAGGGGCAAGTACTTCTCCGATATGCTTATTTGTTATACAAAGTATACCGAGAATCACTAAAATAATACCAATGATATAAGCTCCTACTTCGTCAAATAAGAAGTAACACGTCGCGAACATAAGCGCACCAAACATACCACCGCCTAAATGAACGCTATCCGGCCCCTTTTTCATTTCAAGAAAGAAGTTATCTTTCGTACTCACAATAACAGAAGTATTTTGCACTGCTCCATCTTTCGTAAGAAGGTTAAATAATGTAATATGACTAAACATTAATATCGCCAATACTATTAAATAAAAACCGATTAACCGTTTATTTAAAAGGTTCGGCCATCCACGTTTGATAACAAACGAAACCGATAAAGCTATTACACCTAACACACCAATTATGTACCACTCACCAAAGAAGAAGCGAAAAAATAACACAAACGATTTCCCTACAACACCTAGCTGTAAAATCGTAATGATTGAAAGTGCAAAAAGAGTTAAACCGACGATTTCATAATACAAAGTTGGCTTTATCGTGCGTCTTGCTTTTGCCTTCGTCCCTCTTTGCTTTTGTTTTGCCATTTCTTCACCTCGTGTTCTACATGTAAGCAGGGCTTCCTTAAAAAAGCTCTACTTATATGTCTGTTTTCTCTATTTTTTCAGGTCTTATATCTTCTATTTTTACACTTCTTGTAAATTGTTAAATAAACAGAAGAAAGCAGCCCTCTCATGGCTGCTCAACCGTCTTGTTTTTTATATTATACCATAGCTTCTAAACAAAATCCTTCTTTTTGCTAAAAGGTTATTTTTTGGCCGGGCTCAAACTCTAAGTAGTGTAGCGGATCCGTACTTAACACACGTACAATAGAATAACACCCATGTTCTTCTTCAGAAACCATTAATTCAACACCGTTTATATTTACAACTTTTTGGCTTTCACATTGCGAATAATCAGTTGGATATACAAGTTGCTCTGGCATAATTGTGTATAAAATCATTGTAACATTGTCCCTTCTGCACTATCATCCATGCGAGCATCTATTAATTCATTCAGCTTTCGAATCGCATTCCCAATACCACCGACATCATCTATAAGACCATATTTCACTGCATCGCCACCAATTACATTCGTCCCAATATCTCGCGTCAAATTCCCTTTCGCAAACATAAGTTCTTTAAAACGATCTTCGGTTACTTTCGAATGCTTCGTCACAAATCGAATGACTCTTTCTTGCATTTTATCTAAATACTCAAATGTTTGTGGCACACCTATAACAAGACCTGTTAGACGAATGGGATGAATTGTCATCGTCGCAGTTTCCGCAATAAATGAATAATCCGTAGAGACGGCGATTGGTACACCGATAGAATGCCCGCCGCCCAGAACAAGTGATACCGTTGGCTTTGAAAGCGAAGCTACCATCTCAGAAATTGCTAAACCTGCTTCAACGTCACCTCCGACCGTGTTTAATATTAAAAGCAAACCTTCAATTTTCGGATTTTGTTCTATCGCAACAATTTGCGGAATAATATGCTCATATTTTGTTGTTTTATTTTGCGGCGGCAACTGAACATGACCTTCCACCTGCCCAATGATTGTTAAACAATGAATACTCGATTCATTCATTTGTGGTACATTCGTTTGCCCTAGCTGTTGAATTTTTTCCACTATCGAGGCTTCTTTCCCAGTTTCTTTCGGCTCAGCCTCTTTCCCTTCATTTGTATAACGATCACGTTCTGTCATATCGCATCCCCTTTCACTCGTATATAACTATTATTTCTTAAGTTATAAATTTCATTCGATAGAGTTTAAAAAGAAAAAAAGATCACCCGTAAAGGTGATCTTTTTTATACTTCCATAATAATCGGTAAAATCATAGGTTTTCTCTTTGTCTCTTCGTACAAGAACTGCCCTAATAATTCACGAATATTTTGTTTTAACATAGACCATTCAATTGAATACTCTTTAATCGATTGCTCAACAATCATACGTACAATCTCTGTAGAGCGGTCAATTAACGCTTCTGATTCACGAACATACACAAAACCACGTGAAATGATTTCTGGACCAGAGATAATTTTCTTTTCATCTTTACCAAGTGTTACAACAACTACTAATATTCCATCTTGAGATAACATTTTTCTATCTCGAAGAACGATATTACCAACGTCACCTACACCTAATCCATCAATTAACACATTACCAGCTTGTACTTTGCCAACTAAGTTTGCTTCATCGTCACCAAAAGCAATCACATCGCCTTTTTCTACGATAAAGATATTCTCTCTTGCAATACCTACATCTTCAGCTAAATATGCATGTGCTTTTTGCATACGGAACTCACCATGTACGGGTACAAAATACTTAGGTTTCATTAAATTTAACATTAATTTTAATTCTTCTTGGCTACCGTGACCTGAAACATGAACTTTTCTTTCACCGTAATAAATAACATCAGCTCCAGCTCTAAATAACAAGTCAATAATTTTCGATACAGATATTTCATTACCCGGAATTGGAGAAGCCGCAATAATAACCGTATCACCTTTACGAATTGAAATTTGTTTATGAGCTTGCTTCGCCATTCTAGAAAGGGCTGCCATCGGTTCACCTTGGCTACCTGTCGTTAAAATAGCTACCTTTTTCTCTGGGAAATTGTCTACTTCTTGTAGTGAAATAACCATACCTTCTGGAACATCTAAATAACCAAGACGTCTTGCGATATCTACCACTTTCACCATACTACGTCCTACAACCGCTACTTTTCGTCCTGTTTCAGCAGCTGCATCAAATACTTGTTGAATACGATGTACATTCGATGCAAATGAAGCAACGATAATACGTCCTTCTGCGCCGTAGAACACTTTAGAAATTTCTACACCAACTTCTTTTTCAGAACCTGTATAGCCTGGACGCTCAGCATTTGTACTATCAGATAATAAGCACAGTACGCCTTCATTTCCGATTTGTGCCATTTTTCCAAGGTCTGCTCCACTATTTCCAATTGGAGTTTGATCGAATTTAAAGTCTCCCGTATATACGATAGCACCTTTTGATGTATGGAAACAAACACCAACAGAATCTGGAATACTATGTGTCGTTCCAAAGAATGACACCGTTGTAGTATTAAACTCTACTGTTGAATTTGAATCGATTGTTTTTAAGTCTACACGGCCTAACATACCCGCTTCGCCAAGTTTTTCTTGTATAAGTCCTACTGTTAATTTCGTTGCATACACTGGAATTGATAATTTACGAAGTACGTAAACAATTCCACCAATATGATCTTCATGACCGTGAGTAATAAATAAACCTTTTACTCGCTCTTGGTTTTCCACTAAATATGTAATATCAGGAATAACGATATCAATTCCAAACATTTCATCTCCCGGGAACATTAACCCTGCATCTACAATAAAGATTTCAGAATCAATTTCAACACAGTACATGTTTTTCCCGATTTCACCTACTCCACCAAGAGCAAATACTTTAACAGACTCATTCTCTTTTCTCTTCATGTTGTTGCCTGGTTTAAAAATCTTTCAAACACTGATTTCACTAAAATTGCAGAGACACCAGGGGAAACTCTACAACCACCATATATTCACCGTCCAAGACGAATGTCCTTACCGTTATGCGATATCATGTCCTTGTTTATTTTTTAAACCAGGTTTCACCTCTCTTTCATTATATAAATCAAATATCTTATTCGATATGATATGAAAATGTAATCAAATTATAATTTTTACCAATTTTGCTAAGCATACCCGTACTAAGCTACTTAGCCATATTATACCTGATACAAGAAATAGAACACAAGTTAAATCGTGCGAAAGAAGAAGTAAAAGAACGGAATTACAACAAAAATATCGAACGTATTTCCTTTATATTTACTCCGATTTTATACTCCATATTATTTTGAAGAAATAACCATACATACGCTAAATTAATTTCATAATATGGATTTTCAAGACTTATTTTTCTAGAATCGAACAAAAACACTTATAAAATGAATCTTTTTTATGAATCACGTCACATTTGAGACAATCCCTCTAAAAAACAGAATCGATATTTTATTACGTTTATACAAATGTTTATCCTATAATAACTATGATTTTTTGATTCATTTAAAGGTGTACGATTATTTTCTTATACATGTTGCAACACATAATGAAGAAGCGGTTAAACAAGTGGCATAATATGATCTTATAAGAACACATGTAGGTGAGAAACGAGAGGCAAAGATTTTCATAACATAAAAAAATAACCTAGTTCTACACTAGGTCATTTTTTATTAACGAGGGATAGATTGCATTACAGATTGTAACGTTACTCTTTCTTCTTCTGTTAATGGAAGAAGCGGTAAACGTACAGAACCTACATCTAATCCAACCATTTGTAACGCTGTTTTTACTGGCGTTGGGCTTGGCGCCATAAATAATGAATCCGTTACTCTTACAAGTAATTGATGTAATTTTTGCGCCTTTTTAAATTCTCCTGCTTGGAATGCTGCAATCATTTCTTGCATTTCATTTCCAATCACATGAGATGCTACAGAAACGATACCTTTCGCTCCAACTGCCATAGCTGGTAACGTTAAACCATCATCACCGCTGTATACTGCAAAGTCGTCCGCTGTTTTTTCAATGATTTCTGTCATTGTTAACACATCGCCACCTGCATCTTTAATCGCAACAATGTTTTCTATTTCTGATAAACGAACAACTGTATCAACGGAGATTTGTACAATAGATCGTCCTGGAACGTTATATAGCATAACCGGAAGCGGCGTGCTTTCAGCAATTGCTTTAAAGTGCTGATACATTCCTTCTTGACTCGGTTTGTTATAATACGGTGCTACTAGCATTACTGCATCAACACCAACCTCTGTTGCCTTTTTAGTTAAGTCAATAGAAGCATGCGTATTATTACTACCTGTTCCAGCGATTACGGGCACCCTTTTATCGACAACAGATACGACATGGCGATATAACGCTACTTTTTCTTCTGAAGTTAATGTAGGAGATTCTCCTGTCGTTCCTCCTACCACGATTGCTGTTGTACCGTTATCTATTAAATAATTTACCAATTTCGTTGTCTTCGCAAAATCGATATTTCCGTTTTTATCAAACGGAGTTACCATCGCGGTTGCAATTGTCCCAAAATCTATCATGGTCTCACTCCTTATTGTTCCAGTTGCTTTTCTTTTGAAAGCTCAAACGCACTATGTAATGCATTTACAGCCTCCACTAAATCAGTTTCTTTTACAAGAACCCAAATTGTCGTATGGCTATCTGCCGATTGCAAAATTTGAATACCTTTTTCCGCTAAAGCTGTAACGATTTTCGCAGTAACCCCTGGGTATCCTGCCATTCCAGCTCCTACAATAGATACTTTTGCACAATGCTCTGTCACAATTGGCTCATATCCAAGGTTTCTTAATAATTCAACTGCACGACTTGATACATTATCACTCACCGTATAAGCTACCCCAGTAGGTGAAATGTTAATTAAATCGACACTGATTCCTTCATTCGCCATTTCTTTAAACACATGCTGTTGTAAATCATATGCTGTTTCTTTTGCCAGCACTTTAATTTGCGTCACATTTGATACATGAGCGATACCTGTAACAGGACGTTCTTCTACATCACGGCCTTTTGTAGCACCGTCCGATGCTGAAATAAGCGTACCTTCACTATCAGAATACGTAGAACGTACACGAAGTGGTACTTTGGCATGCATCGCAATTTCAACTGCACGTGGATGAACGACTTTTGCACCTTGATATGCCATGTTACAAATTTCATTGTATGTTACCGTTTGAAGATGACGTGCATCTTTTACAATGCGAGGATCCGCAGTCATAACACCTTCTACATCTGTAAAGATATCAATAAATTCAGCATGAAGCGCAACACCTAATGCAGAAGCTGAAGTATCGCTACCTCCGCGTCCAAGTGTTGTCGTATCACCTTTTTTCGTTTGTCCTTGGAATCCTGTAACGACGATTACATCTACATTTTCTAACTCTTCATGTACACGATCGCAATTCATTTCAATAATCTTAGCATTCGTAAAATCCTCATTTGTTACAAAACCAGCTTGTGCACCATTTAATGCCGCTGCTTTTATACCGTTCTCATTTAACATGTTAGAAAAGACGATTGCTGAGATTAATTCTCCGCATGATAATAATAAATCTTGCTCACGATTAGAAATGCGAGATTCCTCTTGATTTACAAGACTTAACAAAGTATCAGTTGCATATGGTTCACCTTTACGGCCCATAGCAGATACGACAGTAACTACTTTATAACCCGCATCTAGCGATTTTTTTATATGATGAAGCGCATGCTTACGTCCATTTTCATCACGTACGGATGTGCCACCAAATTTTTGAACAATAATTTTCATATTTTGCACCTTCTCTTAGCCGTTTACACTAATTGTAATTTTACTAAGCGCTCTGCAATTTGAACAGAATTCCATGCAGCGCCTTTTAATAAGTTATCAGATACGACCCAAAGATGGAATCCTTTATCATTATTTAAATCTTTACGGATTCTTCCAACGAATACTTCGTTTTTACCTACTGCAGTAGCTGGCATTGGATATAACTGCTCTTCTGGATTATCTTGTAGAACAATACCTTCCGCATTTGCAAGTAAGCTCTTGAATTCTTCTACTGTTACACCTTCTTTTTCTACTTCGATGTAAACAGACTCAGAGTGACCTGATACAACTGGTAAACGTACACATGTTGCCGCTACTTCTAATTCAGGCATATGCATAATTTTTTTCGTTTCATTAATCATTTTCATTTCTTCAAACGTAAATCCATTATCTTGGAATTTATCAATCTGTGGAATCGCGTTGAAAGCAATTTGGAAATGCTTTTTATCACCTGATACAGGTAAAACATTTGCCTTCACTTCTTCACCATTTAAGATTGCTTGTGATTGTTCATGAAGTTCTTCAATCGCTGCCGCACCAGCACCTGATACAGCTTGATATGTGGAAACGATTACTCGTTTTAAACCATATTGCTGACGAACTGGCTCAAGAGCTACTACCATTTGAATTGTAGAACAGTTTGGATTTGCAATAATACCATTATGTTCTTTTAAGTCGTTTTCATTTACTTCAGGTACAACAAGTGGCACGTTTTCTGTCATACGGAATGCACTTGTATTATCAACAACAATCGCACCGCGCTTTGCTGCTTCTGGCGCTAATTGTTTTGATACAGATCCACCAGCACTAAATAGTGCGATATCTACTCCTTCAAAACTTTCAGGAGTTGCCTCTTGAACTGTAAATTCTTCGCCTTTAAATACAAGTTTCTTACCTGCAGATCGTTTAGATGAAAGTAACGTTAACTTCCCGATTGGAAATTCTCGTTTCTCTAAAGTATTTAACATTTGTTCACCAACTGCGCCGGTTGCTCCAACTACAGCGACATGAAAAGTTTTTTGCTTTTCCATCACTATGCCCCTTTCTAGATACCAATCCTTCTATAACTTAGAATCAGAAGGAGTATACAATACCCCTTCTAATCTTAATAACGTTAATTTTATCATATTCTACAGTAAGAATGATGGTTTCATCAAAAATTGTCCGTTTTTTTTCGTTTTTTAATTCATATATCTGAATTTTTCTACGACAACCGGTTGCAATTGCTTTCCTTGCAGCGCTTCTAATACTGTATCTTCAAGCAGCTCCATACGAGCTACCATTGAGTTCGGTTTTTTCTCTGGTGCATCTTGACCGAATGGGACGAAGTAGATGTTTTTTGTTGCCATTAGGCGCATGAGGTTGACACCAACAAGGTGATAACAAAATAAATCCATTTCACTTTCTTCTATTATATATAAAAATCATGGTTAGTTAAATCCATTTTGATTTTATGTGGAACCAAAAATCTCTAAGCATACATTTTATTATTTCATAAATAATCCACATATCCCCAAAATTCGGTATAATAATACAGTTATTTATAACAATTAGGGGATTTCGTTTATTTAATAAAATCATAAACCCTATATTAAAAGCATTATCTAAAAGTAAATTTTAAATATCGTTAAAATAAAAATCTTCATATAAATAGACGTTTTTTCCTATTTACACCTTCTCTTTCTTCTATCTCTACATTAGATATTTACATTTTTTTCTTCTTGTCCCATAATTTTAATTGGGAAAGGGAGGAAAGAAATGGTTCAAATCAAAGTAACACCTGAAACGCTAGAAGAAGTTGCTAATCGTGCAAGTAATACCAGAATCGCATTAGAATCTATACATAATAATTTATGTAATGAAATTGATCATTTGTGTTTTCAATGGATTGGTGCCTCTAATCAACAATTCATTCAAATGTTCAATGATGCGAGACCAAAAGCTTTTACATCTATCAATTCACTTATACAAGTGGAAGAAGATTTGAAACGAATTGCCGAAAAATTCCGCAATACAGATAATCAAGATGTTACAATGGAAAAAGGTGCAATGTGTGGACCACTATCATCAGAAAAAGAGGGTTTTGATGGTAAAAAACTAGCTAGGGATATAGCGGGTGAAATAAGTGGTGAGTATGATGTTCGTCGTGTTTGGGATGGTATTGATCCATCTACTGGCGAAAAACTTTCGGGGTGGGAACGTGCTGGAGCAGGTGTCATGGCTGTAGCCGGACTTACACCCTTTGGAAAGATAGCTAAAGTAGGAAAAGGAGTTAAAATGACTGCTAAGGCTACTGAGGCTGTAAATACAGCTAAAAAAGTACCTGTTGGGAAAGCCAGCGGGACTAAGTCAATTATTTCATCCGAAATGGAAGAGAAAATTCTTTTGGGACAGAGAAAAAATCCTAATAAAAATGAAATTATTGGAGGACATTCATCAAATATTAAAAATAGTCATCCTAATTATGCTACAGAGACGATTAAGGTCAATCCAAATGGTACGAAAGATATCAAATATACGACTCAATTCCCTGACGGGAAATTGGCTAAAATAAAAAATAGTACAATATTTCCAGATAGTTGGAGTGATACAAAGATTTTAGATAGTATAACTGATATAGGTAACTCTTCCCCGTTAGGTATTAGAGGGAGAGATGGAGCAACTTTTCATAGGGAAATTATTGACGGCGTAGAAATTGATGTAATAAAAATAGGTGACAATGTGGTTAGTGGATATCCAACAGGTCAAATTAATGCACCATTACCAGGTGGATTTACCAAATAGAGGAGGAACATAAATGTATGAAAAAGTAGATGCAGTATTATCTGAAAATAGCTCAGATAACTACTTCTATGATGATGAATTTATGTATGTACAAGAGTTGATAAGTGAATTTACTGAAAATGATTGGGATAAATTGCTTCAAAATCTAAAGGACAGAGATGATAAATATAAAATTAGATTAGTATATTGTATAGATGAAGATACTGGGATGAATGGATTCAATTTATTACTAGATTTACTCAATGCGAATGATGAATTAGCTGAATATGTAATAGACTCTTTGCGTTCTTTTAACAATGAAGAATATAAAAAAATAATCGCTTCCAACAAGAAAATAATGGATAAAGCAGAGAGTCTACTGAAAAAATCGAGTCTGCCAGTTAAAAGAATTTTAGAAGCATTTTTACAACAAAATACACAGTCTTAGTATTTATATCTTTAGAAACAGAATTGTTTAAACTAAATAAAAACGAACTCTATTATTCGATTGGCGTCAAATAATAGAGGATTGACTAGTAAGTGTATCACCTGAGATTCCCAGAAGCGTATGGCGTGAAGCTGAAGCGTCTGAAATAGAGCCTTCACATGAATTGGTTTACTTCTTATGTAATAATGCTTTAGAAGTATTTAATTCTCGTTCTATAGAAAGTGCGAAGTGTGAATGTGGTGAATGTATGGATGTATATAAAATGGTTGATACAATGCCGTTTGATAAGTTTGAAGAGTTAGTTGAGGACAGTATTGTTGTTATTGAATTATATTTATGTCCTTCTTGTAAAAAATGGAAGCTTAATTTTGTTGGTAGAAAAATTCTATATGGGTGAAATCATGTTAAAAAAGCTGAATTAGGAAATTACCTAGTTCAGTTTTTTATTTTAAAGAAAAGTATTATCCATATCTTTCAGCAAACTGTTCTGAATACAAATCAACTAATTTTGTTCTTCCAGAGTCTGAATACACCTTTATATCATATTTCACATACACATAGTCTTCATTTTTGTATTTTATATTTACAATCTCTTCCCTTTCCTACATAATTTCAAAACAAGAATACTTTGAATCTCGATTTGAAAGAATTTTTAAAACAGATTATGTAACAGCACATCGTAAGACAGTTGATTCAAGACGCCCATGGGATTCACCTAAAACTGAGCCAATGATACCTTTTGATGAGCATTTAACAGTTCCTCTTGATAAAGTTTTGATTAAGGAGTGCTGAGAACAATGGGGAGATATCCACTATTAGCAATAATGAAAGAAAATGAGGATAAAGAAAGTGTGATTTACAGTTTCGGTCCAGATACTGAATCTTGTATCTGATTTTGAACGCGCAGGATTCCCTAAAGAAAACATTTCAGAAACTTTAGAACAGCAATATAAAATGCTTGATAAATTAAAAGTAAAGTATGAGAGGATTGATTATTAATGAATATTCTAGAAAAATTAAATGAAGCCTTCACATTAGAAGCTCAGGAATCACCAGCGAGTAAAGAGGCCATTCAAGAATTACAAAAGTTCTCATCAATAGATGTACCATTAGATTATTTAGAAGTAATCCAACATTGTACAAATGCAGAGATTAATGTACAAAATGAACTTTACATACGTATTTGGAGCCCTACTGATTGCATAGAGATGAATGAAGCACATGATATTCAAAAATATATACCAAATTCACTGGCAATCGGTGATGATGAAGGCGGAAAAGCATTACTATATGTAGATGGAAAAGAAGGATTCGGATTATATACAGTGGATTTTGGAGATTTAGATATTGAAGAGACAATTAAAATAGCTCCTTCATTAAAAGCATTGTTAATAGATGGTGTCGGAGTAGAGGAATTGTTGTCATAGTTAAAATAATAAGAGCCGACTCCTGAATTGGAATCGGCTCTTATTTTTATTTAACTTCATACCACCAACCTTTACGGTCAAGGTATTCCTTCATTGCTTTTAATTGCGCATCACTCGTAGGATCTGTTACTACGAAAGTTAATCCATCTCCTTGGAGAAGAAACGTACCTGTCATTTGTGCTCCTGTTGCATGACACCAATCCATCGCAAGTTCAAACTCTGGTTTAGAAAGCCCAGATTCAATACGGGTTAATCGTTCATGTGTAATACCAAGGTACTTAGATAACCCTTTCTTTGTTTTCAGCTGAACATTGTCGCAACATTCTCTAGCATTCTGTAATAATTCCCCTATTGCTGAATTGCAGTATATGCTTGTTCCCATATCTGTTCGCCTCCATATTTAGTTTTCAAATGGTTACAATGAACTTAGTGCATATGTAACTTGTCTATTTTTCATGTAAAAAGAGAGGAACTATTCCTCAACGTTTGCTTTTACTTGTATTTCTTTGATGATGGCCCAACCAGCCTTGTAATATGCTTGACGGATTTTATCAATATCCTTTTGTGATTTTGGCTCAGGAGCCACAACATGGACTTTCGTTTTTCCAAATTCATAAGTCGCCGCATATTCTTCTTGTTGGCTCATGGTTTCACCTCTTGAAGTGCTTTTTATATGTTTATGCGACGGTTCTGTTGGTACTGCCATGTTAGTTGATGGCATTTCCCCACCTCTCAGAAACATTTCGTTTCCTTTTTAACTAAAAAAAGATCATCAATTGTAGTTTTATAAAAATCAGCTATTCTTTTAGCCAATTCTAATGAAGGCGTCCTATCACCACGCTCAATTGCCCCTAGCATTTGAGGAGTAATTTTCAAATCCTTTGCTACGACTAATCTTGATTGATCACTTCTAAGTTCAATCATTTTATTTCTTTTTTTATCTAATATTCCACCCCCGAAAGAAACATTTTGTTTCCTTATACTCCACAATATACAGAAACGAAATGTTTCTGTAAATTTTTATTAGAAACATTTCGTTTCCTTAGTGGATTTAGAAACTAAACGTTTCTATAATTAATAAAAAGCGCCTATTCTTATTGGGAAAGAAGGAAGAATTTATGCTTGGAAAAAAGATTTCAGAACTTAGAAAAAAACAAAAACTAAGTCAATATGAACTTGCTGATCGTTTGGGCTTTTCAAGAGGAAAATTAGCTAATTATGAGCAAGGTCAGCGCGAACCAGATTATGATACTTTAAAGAAAATTGCAGACTTTTTTGAGGTATCAACAGATTATCTGTTAGATAGAACACAAACAAAAGAAATGGTATCTAATAATTCATCTAAATTATCAATTAAGGAAGAACGTGATATCGCACGTGATTTAGAAAAAACCTTAGAAGAGCTAGAAAACAGCGATGAAGCGTTAATGTTTGACGGAGAACCAATAGACGAACACACAAAAGAAATGATTCGTATTTCTCTAGAAAACTCTATGCGCATGGCAAAACAATTAGCAAAACAAAAATTCACTCCAAACAAGTATAAAAAAGATTGAACGGAGCGAGAAATGGAAATTAAAGAATACGTACTCAAAATCGTAAAAAAGCACGGCACAACAAACCCCTTTGAAATTGCTAAACGAAAAAGTATTATAGTGTTGTTCGAAGACCTTGGGAATACTCTTGGTTTTTACAACACTTATAAACGCTTTAAATTCATTCATATTAATAATCGAATTAACGAAACCACTCAACAATTTGTTTGTGCACATGAATTAGGTCATGCTGTACTTCATCCTAAAGCAAATACCCCCTTCTTGCGTAACCAAACCTTTTTTTCAGTGGATCGCTTAGAAATCGAAGCAAATACATTTGCTGTAGAATTGTTACTTACCGATGAAATGATTTCTGCTTATAAAGATACTCGTTTATCTATTCAAGAAATTGCGGAGGCTCATGGGATTCCTGGAGGATTCGCTCGTTTAAAAATGTATAAAGGTTCTTGTAAGAAAAATTAAATGAAAGAAGGAAATACAACTTGAATTTATCAATTGAAACTCTTATAAAATTAGTCACTGCAATAGCGACACTTGGAACAGCGGCTCTTGCCCTAATTGGTTTTATTTTTAATAAAAACCTTAAAATCATAACCCTAAGTGAAATTGATCAACTATTTTTAGAAAAAACACAACAAAAAAACCTACAAATATGGCGTTTAATTATGGGAGACATACTATTTGTTATTTTAAATATTTCTATTACGATGCTACTGTACCTTGGTTTTGAAAGCTTTCAGTTAAATAATGATTGGATTGTTATCATTGCTTTTTTACTACCACTAATAATATGGGGACTTTACTTAATTAAAATTCTTATATCTGCTTTACGTACTTCGGAATCGAAAAAAATTGATAAAACAAAATTCGATAATATATTTATGCTCACAATGATTAGCGGGGTTTTCGCACATAGTATTTTATTTAGCTATTCTTTATATATAGATCCTAGTGTTAAAACTATAATCACAGCATTTTTCTTCTTAATTATGCTTTTCCCTTTATATACTATAATAATTAATAAACACAAAATTAAAGTACAACAAGAATACTCTGTATCCCTAGTAAGTGAAGCGAAAATTAAAACTGAGAAATTAAAACATGGATATATAATCGATAATAAAAGAACTGTTTACTTCTCAGAGTTTTATAAAAATACCGATGTATTCTTTATATGTGATTTCGATTCAAAAGTATATTTGAAATACCAAAAGATTGTAAATGAGAACAAGCATGAGAATGATATGGATACTGTAATAACACATTCAAATTAAACTAACAAAAATAGTTTCTTAAAGCCCCTTTGTGGGCTTTTCTTCTAATACAAAAAGAACATACATTCTCTAAAAAAAGAATACTTCTATATTCATTATTAGAGTTTATAATAGCTATTAAAGGGAGGAATTTCTATGAAAACCGCAATCTACTTACGTAAATCCCGCGCCGATCTCGAAGCCGAAGCACGCGGCGAAGGTGAAACTTTAGCAAAGCACCGATCTACCCTGCTGAAAATTGCCAAGGAAATGAACTTAAATGTTTTAGCTGTTCGTGAAGAAATCGTTTCTGGTGAAAGTTTAGTGAAACGACCTGAAATGTTAGCATTGCTTGAAGAAATTGAAGATAATAAATATGATGTTGTTCTTTGTATGGATATGGACCGTTTAGGTCGTGGTGGTATGAAAGAGCAAGGAATCATTTTAGAGACGTTTAAACGCTCGAATACGAAGATTATGACACCTAGGAAGACTTATGACCTTAATGATGAGTGGGATGAAGAATACAGCGAATTTGAAGCGTTTATGGCTCGTAAGGAGTTAAAGATTATTACACGACGTATGCAACGAGGCCGTATAGCAAGCGTGGAGGCTGGTAATTACCTCGGTACCCATGCGCCTTATGGCTATGATATCCACCGTTTAAATAAGCGAGAGCGTACGTTAACGATTAATTCAGAAGAAGCTTCTGTCATAAGAATGATATTTGATTGGTATGCAAACGAGGATATGGGCGCTAGCGCAATCAGAAACAAGTTAAATGAACTTGGCTACAAAAGTAAGTTAGGTAATGAATGGAATCCTTATAGCATCTTGGATATATTAAAAAATAATGTGTACATAGGAAAAGTAACGTGGCAAAAACGAAAAGAAGTAAAACAACCTGATGCCGTAAAAAGAAGTTGTGCTCGTCAAGATAAATCAGATTGGATTATTGCTGATGGTAAACATGAGCCTATCATACCTGCAAGCTTATTTGAGCAAGTGCAAGAAAAATTAAATTCAAGGTATCACGTTCCTTACAATACGAATGGAATTAAAAATCCACTAGCTGGTATTATTAAATGTAGTAAATGTGGTTATAGCATGGTCCAACGTTATCCGAAGAACCGCAAAGAAACGATGGATTGTAAGCACCGTGGTTGCGAAAACAAATCAAGCTATACTGAATTAATTGAGAAGCGTTTACTCGAGGCATTAAAAGAATGGTACATCAATTATAAAGCTGATTTTGAAAAACATAAGCAAGATGACAAGTTAAAAGAAACACAAGTTATTCAAATGAATGAAGCTGCATTACGCAAGCTTGAAAAAGAATTAGTGGATGTCCAAAAACAAAAAAATAATTTACATGATTTATTAGAACGTGGCGTTTACACAGTCGATATGTTTTTAGAACGCTCGAATGTAGTTTCTGACCGTATAACTGAAATTACTTCCACGATGGAAAACTTAAAGAAAGAAATTAAAACCGAAATTAAGAAGGAAAAAGTTAAGAAAGATACAATACCTCAAGTGGAGCATGTTCTTGATCTGTACTTTAAAACAGATGATCCCAAAAAGAAAAACAGCCTCCTAAAGTCGGTTTTAGAAAAAGCTGTTTATAAGAAAGAAAAGTGGCAAAGGCTCGATGATTTCGAACTTGTGCTTTACCCTAAGCTCCCTCAAGATGGCGACATATAAGCGTTCACGCTTTGTTGTCACCTTGTTGGTGTAATTAGGTTGACGCCATTCAGCCCTAAAGCATCATTCGTCGAAACAGCCAATACGACAGGCTTGCCATTTCTTAGCGTCGCTTTTGCTGCCATTAATACTGGAGAGTCTGTCATTGCATTTGCAAATTTACTCATAGAATTTCCTGTTAGTGGCGCAATCACCATACAATCTAGTGGAATTTTAGGTCCTAGTGGTTCTGCACCAACGATGGAATTAATCGCTTTAAAACCTGTTACTTCTTCAATCTTTTTAATCCACTCTGCTCCTTCGCCAAATCTCGTATTTGTTGATTGAACAGTGTAAGAAACAACGGGGCGTACTTCTGCTCCCTCAGCAATTAATTTTTCTAAATGAGGCATTACTTCTTCGTACGTACAATGTGAACCCGTAAAACCAAACCCTATTCTTTTCCCTTTTAAATTCATTCCCCATTCTCCTTTCTTGCTATTACGTCTTCTGCTAGTAACTGAGAAAGAACGTTCGCTAAAATTTGTCCTGCTGTTTTTGGAGCAACAATACCAGGTAATCCAGGTGCTAACAGCGCTTTGACTCCTCTTTTTTCCGCATATCTAAAGTCGGTACCGCCTGGTTTAGAAGCTAAATCAATTACTAACGTATGAGCTGGCATTTTTGAAATGACATTCGCTGTCACGACGAGATGCGGAATTGTATTAATGACAATATCGATATTTCCTACTTCTTTCTCAATGTTTTGCATATGAAAAGGAGAAAACATCATTTCTGTAATACGTGCAATATGTTCCGATCGTCTTGCTCCAACTTTGACATGGGCCCCTAATGATTGAAATGCTCTGGCAACACTCATCCCTGTTCTACCAAATCCTAAAACCATTACATTGGAACCATGAATTGTATAGTCGGTATGTTGAATTACCATCATTAATGTACCTTCTACAGTTGGAATAGAATTGTAGATTGCCACATCATCACGATCAAATAATTTAACAAGTTTGCGGTTTGTAGTAGATACGAGATTTTCCAAGTAAGGCGTACCAATACCTGAATATATAGTAAAGTGTTCTGGTGTATTTTCAATTTGTTCTTTCGTTATTGAAACTTTTTCGTTTGAAAAAATAGTATCTACTTCTCCCTTGGCATTTGTACCTGCAACTGGCAAAATAATTGCATCTACAGAAGTGAAATCTAAATTTTGTATACTTTCTTTTGCTGCCCCTGTGAAGCCATGATCTAACTGATCAAACCCTATCAATGAAAGTTTCGCATCCAATTCAACTAGCTTGCGAATTACTTCTAGCTGTCTTGCATCTCCTCCTATGACAGCAATATGCATCTCAGTCAACATTCCCTAATTCACCTTCTTTTTCTGTCATTTATAAGAAAAGTGCCTACTTTTTCTTTTTCCTCCACATCTTATGTAATGTACGAGTTTTAGGTGATTGAAAAACAAAAAGCACGTATGATTTATCCTGCTATTTGTATGCAGTAAGACAACCGTCTGAAAATTCGGCATATTAGAGGACATTATGCGAGAAATTGATTGCCGGTAAAAGCTCAATTCATGTGAGCTAATAATCAAAGGGAAATGAACAAAAAAAGATGACCAAAATGGCCATCTTTCACTTCGAATTTGAACGATCCGTAATATCACAAAGGATCATATCATACCCCACTTTTTTAATTTGGCTCCACCCTACTCTTATTTCTTGTGGTTCCTTTTTAAAACCTCCCCATTTTCCAGCAGGTATGATAAGAGCCTGTATTTGGCCATCCTTCTCATCAATCTCTAAATCCACATATCCTAAAACCCCCATTTTCTCGGCACTTTCTAAATTTACGATCTCTTTACCACTTAATTCGCTTAAACGCATACACTCTCCCCCTACCGAAATTGTGAATTTAAGTTATCCATAATTAGTACCTATTCTGTATATCCAAAAAAAATAACCGTATCTCATTTAAAAGAGATACGGTTATTTTTACATACTTCATATAAAGCAATTATAGTTTTATTCCTTTTGGAAGTTTTCCATCTGGACTAATTAATGCTGCAGAGAATTCATCTGTAAACATGTTACGAATTAACTCATCAACATTTTCTTTTGTTACTGTGTTTACACTTTCAATAATCTCATCAAGTGAACGATGCTTACGAAGTAGCAATTCATTTTTACCATTACGGCTCATACGGCTATTCGTACTTTCTAAACTTAACATTAAGTTTCCTTTTAATTGCTCTTTACTATTAATAAGCTCTTTTTCTGTAATACCTGTATTTTTCAATGTGTCTAATGTTTCTTGCATTGTTTCATACAGTGTATCTAATTGTTGGCTACCTGTTCCACCATACAGCGTTAACATACCTGTATCTTCATAAGAAGAATGGTAAGAAAATACTGAGTAGGCTAACCCGCGTTGCTCACGTACTTCTTGGAATAAACGGCTACTCATACTACCGCCTAAAACGTTATTTAATACAATTAAGTTATAAATATCTTCGTGTCCCATTTGTAAGCCTTTATATCCTAAACATAAATGAGCTTGTTCTGTTTCCTTTTTACGTGCTACTTTATTAAAATGGAAAATTGGGCTATGTACTTGTTCACGGTTTGTTGTTCCTTCATAACTACCGAAATATTGCTCTACCGTTTGTAAAAAGGCTTCATCAATATTTCCTGCAACTGAAACAACGACATTTTCAGGTGTGTAATGATCTTTTATATATTGGCGTAGCGTATCACCTGTAAACGTATCAAGCGTTTCTTCAGTTCCTAAAATAGGATATCCAAGCGGATGCGTTTCATATGTTGCTTTCGTTAACATATCATGCACAATATCATCTGGAGCATCTTCGTACATTTTAATTTCTTCACATACGACATTCTTCTCTTTTTTCAGTTCTTCCTCATCAAATGTTGAATTAAAGAACATATCTGCTAATACATCTAAAGCATATTTAGCATGCTCATCTAGCACTTTTGCATAGTAACAAGTGTATTCTTTTGAAGTAAAAGCATTCACTTGCCCACCAATGCTATCAAATGATTCTGCAATTTCGCGTGCACTACGTGTTTCCGTTCCTTTAAAGAACATATGCTCTAAAAAGTGGGAAACCCCATTATTTTTTTCATTTTCATTTCTTGATCCCGCATGGATCCAAATACCAATCGCAACCGATCTTACGGTTGGTATATTCTCCATAACTATTCTTACACCATTTTTACAAGTATATTTTTTAATCAAAAACTTTCCTCCTACTGCCAGTTTCTCTAAATAAGTGCTATTATTTAATGATAACAAGTTTAAGGATGAATGTCATGCAAATGTATTTAATCCACACGTTTTTCATCCAGTAATTCTGTTATATTCCCTACTTTATATCCTTGTTCCTTCAATTTTGTAATCATTGTATCTAATGCTTCTGTTGTTGATGAAGTTGGATGCATTAATACGATAGCACCTGGATGTATTTTTCTCATTACTCTCTGCAATAGTACATCTGGATCAGGTCGCTTCCAATCAATTGTATCGACAGTCCACATAATCGTTCCCATTTGGAAATCATCAGCAATTTTCACGACTTCATCCCGAAAACTTCCACTCGGCGGAGCAAACCATCTCACCTTTTGATTCGTAGCTGCTTCGATCATTCGATTTGTTTTTTGTAACTGATCTCGTATTTCATCAGAAGATAACGTTTTCATATTAGGGTGTGTGTAAGAATGATTTCCGACTTCTTGATTTGCATCGACAATCATTTTTGCAAATCGTAAATTTTCTTTCACCCAGCGTCCTTCTAAAAAGAAAGTCGCCTTCACATCATGTTTTTTCAATATCTCTAATATACGTGGCAAATACTCGTTTCCCCATGCCACATTTATTGTTAATCCCACCATCTTTTTATTTGGATGTCCCCTATAAATTGGAGCTGGTGATAAATCTTTTAAGTGGACACCCGGTGATACTTCCTTGAATTCAAGATTTTTTTGATCAAATTTCTTTAGCTTCTTCATATTATTATAGGATGCTTCGATATCAACTTGTCTTCCATTATATCCTGGTGTTGCTTTCCATATTTTATCAATCATCGCATTTTGAGGTGCAATCTCATATTGTTTTGCATGTTTTTGAATTTCTTCATACAAGTTATCCTGTGCAAAAACGGAATAAGAGCCTACACTGACATATAAAAAAACTATACATATGTATGCCAATATACGAGCTTTCATATAAACCCTCCCATTAACTATATAAAAACCTTTTTTCTTCTTATCTTTGTTAATTTGAGCGTTATAATGAAAACTATACCTATACTGACATAAAAATATATGTAAATCATATTTTTTACATAACAAAAAAAGCCAGTTTAACTGGCTTTTACTTATTGCTGCTCTTGTTTGTTTTCTTCTTTAGCAGCTTCTTTTTCTTGCTCTTCTTTTAGCAATACTTTTCTAGATAGATTCACGCGACCTTGCTTGTCAATCTCGATAACTTTAACTGTAATTACATCACCGATTTTTACAACGTCTTCTACTTTACCTACACGCTCAAGTGCAAGTTCAGAAATGTGAACTAATCCGTCTTTACCGCTGAATAATTCAACGAAAGCACCGAATTTCTCAACACGTTTCACTTTTCCTTCGTAGATTTCACCTACTTGTACTTCGCGAACGATATCTTCGATAATTTTCTTAGCTTTGTCATTCATTTCTTGATTTATTGAAGAAATGAATACTGTACCATCTTGCTCGATGTCAATTTTAACGCCAGTTTCTTCAATAATTTTATTGATTTGTTTACCGCTCGGCCCAATAACGTCACGGATTTTATCTGGGTTAATTGTCATTGTAATAATCTTTGGAGCGTAAGCTGATAATTCAGTACGTGGCTCTGCAATAACAGATAACATATGATTTAGAATGTGCACACGACCGACTTTCGCTTGTTGTAATGCCTCTTCTAAAATTTCACGAGATAGACCATCGATTTTAATGTCCATTTGAAGTGCAGTTACACCTTTTGCTGTACCTGCTACTTTAAAGTCCATATCACCTAAATGATCTTCCATACCTTGAATATCAGATAAAATTGTGTAATGCTCACCAGTTTTAACTAGGCCCATTGCAATACCTGCAACTGGAGCTTTAAGTGGAACACCAGCATCCATCATTGCTAAAGTACTACCACAAATACTTGCTTGTGAAGTAGAACCATTTGATTCTAAAACTTCAGATACAAGACGTACTGTATATGGGAAATCTTTTTCAGATGGAATTACAGGCTCAAGAGCACGTTCTCCTAGTGCACCGTGACCAATTTCACGACGACCTGGTCCACGCATCGGTCTTGTTTCACCAACACTAAATGATGGGAAATTGTAATGGTGCATAAAGCGTTTTGATTCCTCTACACCAAGACCATCTAAAATTTGCACATCGCCTAATGCACCTAATGTACAAATACTTAATGCTTGTGTTTGTCCACGTGTGAACAGACCAGAACCGTGTGTACGAGATAAAATGCCAACCTCTGATGCTAATGGACGGATTTCGTCACCTTTACGGCCATCTGGGCGGATTTTTTCAACTGTAATAAGACGACGTACTTCTTCTTTTACAATTTTATATAAAATCTCACTTACTTGTCCTAATGTATCAGCGTCAGCTTCCTGCGCTTCGTAATGCTCAATTACACGCTTTTTCACTTCGTTAATTGCATCTTCACGTGCATGTTTCTCATGTACTTGAATTGCAGAATGCATATCCTTCTCAGACATTTCACGTACAGCTTGATTAAGATCAGCGTCAACTTCATACAGTTTCACTTCTGATTTCTCTTTACCTACAGCTTGTACAATCTCTTCTTGGAATGCAATTAGACGTTTAATTTCGTCATGTCCAAACATAATTGCTTCTAACATTGTTTCTTCAGGCACTTGATCTGCTCCTGCTTCAACCATGTTAATTGCATCTTTCGTACCAGCCACAACAAGGTGAATATCACTTTGTTCTTGCTGTTCTACTGTTGGATTAATAACGAATTCGCCGTTAATACGACCAACTGTTGCACCCGCGATTGGGCCTTCAAATGGAATATCTGAAATCGATAACGCTAATGAAGAACCAAGCATAGCTGCCATTTCAGAAGAACAATCTTGATCAACACTCATTACTATGCTGACAACTTGTACTTCGTTACGGAAACCATCTGCGAAAAGTGGACGAATTGGGCGGTCGATTAAACGACTTGCCAAAATTGCTTTTTCACTCGGACGACCTTCACGTTTAATGAAACCGCCAGGAATTTTCCCGACTGCATATAAACGCTCTTCATAGTTTACTGTAAGTGGGAAGAAATCTACATTTTTTGGTTCTTTTGATGCAGTTGCTGTAGATAGAACCGCTGTATCGCCATATCTTACTAATACTGCTCCGTTCGCTTGCTTCGCAAGCTGACTTGTTTCAACTGTTAGCTGGCGACCAGCTAAATCTATCGAGAAGACTTGCTTTTCTTGACTCATTTAAGTACCCCTCTCAATTTAAAGTATTCAATTCTTCTATGTAAATGGATAGTATATCACAATATTCTACCTCTAGTATTACCGAAAATGAAGTAAGCTATAAAGGGTAGAAGATATATTTTTACCTAACAAAAAAGCGGGAATATTCCCGCTTCTTTGACTATCGACGTAAGCCAAGCTTTGTAATTAATTCACGGTAACGTGTGATATCGCTATTACGAAGGTAAGTTAGTAAGTTACGACGTTTACCAACCATCTTTAATAGACCACGACGTGAATGATGATCTTTCTTGTGAGTACGTAAGTGCTCGTTTAGAGTGTTAATTTGCTCCGTTAGGACAGCAATTTGAACCTCTGGAGAACCAGTATCAGTCTCATGAGTTCTAAATTGTGCAATGATTTCATTTTTACGCTCTTGTGTTAAAGCCATCCTATTTCACCTCCTATTAATTAAACCCCCAATTACCTAGCAAGCGTCGGTGAGTCGCAATGCCAAGCAATGGTTGTCATAAAGTACATAACATAGAATACTACTTTTCATTTGAAAAAGCAAGTATATTCTTTTCGTTCGCAAAATATTCTTGTGCTGTTTTCTTATCTTTTGCAATTTGTTCAACTAACTCATCGATGCCATTGAATTTCTTTTCTTCTCTTATACGCATATGCCACTCTACTGTAACATTTTGTTCATATATGTCTTTGTTAAATTCAAATAAGTGCACTTCAATAGATAATTGACGCTCATCTTCTTTAAAAGTTGGTTTATATCCAATATTACATACACCATCGTACCATTCATCGTGAACTTTTAATCTCACTGCATAAACACCTACAGGTGGTAATAGATACTCATCACTTAAACCTATATTAGCTGTAGGAAAACCAATTTGACGTCCACGCTTATCACCGTGTACAACCGTTCCCCCTACTGTATATGCTCTACCTAAAATAGATGGAATTTGTTCCATTTCGCCATTTCGAATTAACTTTCGTAATGCTGTAGAACTTACTTTCTCTTCTTGAAATTCAACTTTTTCAATCACAGTCTGTGTAAACTCCCCTCTTGCATGAAATGGTAAAGTCTCCATCTTTCCTTTTCCTAAACGTCCATATGAATAATCAAACCCTGCTACTACATGCTTTACATTCAAACCAATAATATAATCATCTACAAATTGTTGTGGCAATAAGCCTGCAAACGATTCATCAAATTTAATAACATATAATATATCGATCCCTAAGTTTTCGACTATTTTTTCTTTATCACACATTGGTGTAATATACTCCGCATGCGCTTCCTTTTTTCCTAAAACAACAGATGGGTGCGGATAAAATGTCATAACTGCACTTTTATATCCTCGTTCATCAGCTATTTGTTTCGCAGTTCGAATCACACATTGATGTCCTAAATGAATGCCATCAAAAAATCCTAATGCCATTACAGTAGGTGGTAATTCTAATTTATTTTGTTCATGTGGATGAGTTAAATGAATAAGTTTCACGCTTGAATTCACCTTTTTCTGTAATAATCCTTCCAATAATTCATTATAGCTTTAGTTCTTGATTATTCACAAGTACTTTCATCGGCTTTAGCATACCAGGGTGTTTTGGATGGTGCTCATAAATTGCAAGGCAGCGATTATTTTTATCAAACACTGTTATAAATGGCGCCGTTATTTGCAATTCATTTTTTAAGAACATACCATTCTTTATTTTCTCTGCTTGCTTTTCATCTACAACCATTTTTGGAAACTTACTTAATGCTTCATCAATTGAAATGAAGATAGACTCTACTGTTCCATTTTGCACGTTTTCTTCAATTTCTTCAAATGATATGCAATCTTCTAATAAAAATTCACCCGAAGCTGTTCTTACAAGGTGAGACATATGTGATGGGAAACCAAGTTTTTCACCAATCATTACTGCTAATGTTCTTACATATGTCCCTTTACTACACGTTACACGGAAACGAAATGAAATATTTTCCCCCTCAAACACTTCACGATCATCTAGTAATACAAATTCATGAATTGTAATTGTACGAACTGGACGTTCAACTTCTTGTCCTGCTCTTGCATATTCATATAGTTTTTTTCCGTTAACTTTTACAGCTGAAAACATCGGAGGCATTTGTTCAATCGTACCTGTTAATGCAGCAAGAGCCCCTTCTACTTCCTTACGAGTAATAACACGATCTACATTTTTCGTTTCAACAACTTCACCAGAAGCATCTTCAGTTGTCGTTGAAAATCCAAGTGTTACTTCACCTTCATATGTTTTCGTCTCACTCGTTAAAAATTGTGCAATCTTCGTTGCTCGTCCTACACAAATAGGTAATACTCCTGTTACATCTGGATCTAATGTTCCTGTATGACCAATTCGTTTCTCACGCAATATCTTTCTTAATTTAAATACACAATCATGTGATGTCATGCCTTTTGGCTTATGTAATAATACTACACCTTCCATATATGTTCACCTCATCATAATTCTTTCATAGTAATTATCCAAAATTTATTTTGCATTGAAAAAATGGATAGACAAATGTCTATCCATTATTCTTCACGTTTACCGTCTTTATTAATTTGATGTAAAAGTGTATCAATTCGATGACCATATCCGATAGACTCATCAAACTCAAAGGAAATTTCCGGTGTTTTACGAAGACGAATACGCTGGCCAATTTCTGAACGAATGAAACCTTTTGCCTTCGCTAAACCTTTTAATGTACTTTCTTTCTGTTCCTCATCACCTAAAACAGAAATATATACTGTAGCAATTTGTAAATCTCCACTCACTTGTACATCTGTTACTGTAACAAATCCAACACGTGGATCTTTAATTTTACGACTGATGATGTCGCCTAATTCTTTTTTCATTTGCTCGCCTACACGGTTTGCACGTAATTTCATAACTCTTCACCTCATTCAATACCATTCCAATTGTGTTATTGTACGTTCAATTTCAGGAAATGAATCGATGTACTCGAGTACACGATTCATTTCTTTTTCACAAATAACACGATTAGAGGATACAGAAACAATTGCAATTTCTGTACGTTGCCATACATCTTGATGCCCTACTTCTGAAACAGCTACATTATAACGCTGCTTCACACGAGTTAGCACCCGTTGCAAAATTGCTCGTTTCTCTTTTAAAGAATGCACATCGTAAATCATACACTCGAATGAGAGTGAAGCGATAATCATCGCTTCACTTCTTCCATAATGTACGCTTCAATGATGTCCCCTTCTTTAAGATCATTATATCTCTCAATTGTAATACCACACTCATAGTTTTGTGCAACTTCTTTTACGTCATCTTTGAAACGTTTTAACGTATCAAGTTGTCCTTCGAAAATTACTACGCCATCACGGATAATACGCACGCCACTATCACGTGTAATTTTACCGTCAATTACGTAACAACCTGCGATTGTTCCAACTTTTGTTACTTTGAATGTTTGGCGTACTTCCGCTTGACCGATTACTTTTTCTTCGAATTCTGGATCCAGCATACCTTGCATTGCTGATTCGATTTCTTCGATTACTTTATAGATAATACGGTGTAAACGAACATCAACATTCTCTAATTCAGCTGTACGCTTCGCATTCACATCAGGGCGTACGTTAAATCCAATTACAATTGCATTAGATGCAGAAGCTAAAATAACATCAGATTCTGTAATCGCACCTACGCCTGTATGGATAATTTTAACTTTAACACCTTCAACATCAATTTTACGAAGTGACGCTGCCATTGCTTCTACAGAACCTTGTACGTCTGCTTTCACAATTAAGTTAATTTCTTTTACATCGCCTTCTTGGATTTGTTGGAATAAATCTTCAAGGCTTAATTTAGATTTTTCACCACGTTGAGCAAGTAACGCTTCTTGTGCACGTGATTCACCGATTTGACGAGCTTTCTTCTCATCAGCGAATGCCATGAAACGATCTCCCGCTTGTGGTACTTCATTTAAACCTGTAATTTCAACAGGAGTTGATGGACCAGCAACTTTCACACGACGACCAATATCACTTACCATTGCACGAACACGTCCGAATGAAGTACCAACAACGATTGGATCTCCAACTCGAAGTGTACCGTTTTGAACAAGTAATGTCGCGATAGTTCCTTTACCTTTATCAAGCTGTGCTTCGATTACAGTACCAGTTGCATAACGGTTTGGATTTGCTTTATATTCTTCTACTTCACTTACAAGAAGAATCATTTCTAGTAAGTTGTCAATTCCTTCACCTTGAATTGCAGAAATTGGTACGAAAATTGTATCTCCGCCCCAAGCTTCTGGAACTAATTCATATTCTGTTAATTCTTGCATTACACGATCAGGATTTGCCGCTGGTTTATCCATTTTATTCACAGCTACAATAATTGGTACTCCAGCTGCTTTCGCATGGCTAATCGCTTCAACTGTTTGTGGCATAACACCGTCATCAGCTGCAACAACAAGGATTGTAATATCCGTTACTTGCGCACCACGAGCACGCATCGTTGTAAATGCCGCGTGACCAGGCGTATCTAAGAATGTAATCTTCTTGTCATTTACTTCAACTTGGTATGCACCAATATGCTGAGTAATTCCACCTGCTTCGCCTGCAGTTACTTTTGAATTACGGATAGAGTCAAGTAAAGTTGTTTTACCATGGTCAACGTGCCCCATAATTGTAACTACAGCTGGACGCTCTTTTAAGTTCTCTTCATCATCTTGCTCATCGATGAATGTTTCAAATTCAGTTTCACTTACAACTACTTCTTCTTCTACTTCAATACCATAATCAGTAGCAATTAACTCAATTGTATCTTTATCTAAGTCTTGGTTAATTGTTGCCATAATTCCAAGCATAAAGAGCTTCTTAATAATTTCAGACGGCTCTTTGCTTAATTTTTTAGCAAGCTCACCTACTGTAAGACTTCCAGAGAAAGTAAGTTTATCTGGTGTTTCTACAATTTGTGTTTGTTGTCTTCCAGCAAAGTTATCTTGACGTTTGTCTTCATTTCCTTTGCCTTTTTTCTTTTTCTTATTGCTGTTCTTTTTACTACGAACAACTTTTTCTTCTACTTCAAACTCATCTGCAACAGAAGGTTTTTCAGTTTGGTACGCATTATCTAATTTGTTTACTACTTCATCGTCTAACATTGTCATATGATTCGAAACCTCGATATTCATTTCTTTTAGTTTTGTCATAAGATCTTTACTTGAGATATTATGTTGTTTTGCATATTCATGCACTCGAATTTTACTCATACCTTCACCCCCGGTAATTTGTATCGAGCATGCTACGCAGCTTTTTCGCAAAGCCCTCATCTAACACAGCTACAACGACTCGCTCGTCTCTCCCAATCGCATGCCCTAATTGTTGTCGATTTTCGACCTTTCTCATTGGTACGTTGTAATACGTCGCTTTATCCGTGATGCGTTTTGTAGTATTTGCTGACGCATCTTCAGATAGCAATACAAGTTTTGCTTTGCCACTTCGTACTTCTTTTAAAACAAGTTCTTCACCCGAAATAATTTTCCGAGCCCGGTTTGCTAGTCCTAAAAACGATTTCCAATCGGACACTTATTTCGACTCCTTCTCAACAAGCTCAAGAAGCTCTTCGTATAGAGAACCGTCGATTTTCGCTTTTAGATGATGTTCCAAAACATTTTTCTTTTGGGCTTGAAGAATACTTTCTTTATCTTTTGATAAATAAGCACCTCGTCCTGATTTCTTTCCAGTTAAATCAATGGACACTTCTCCCTCTTTGGAACGAACAATGCGAACGAGCTCTCGTTTTGATTTCATTTCTTGCGTTGCAACACATTTTCGTAACGGAACTTTTCGATTGCTCATACTCATCACCTCTATTCGATTTCGTCTTCAACTGAATCGAATCCGAATGCGATTACGCTATCTTCTTCTGTTACAATACCAAGTTGTTTCGCATCAGACTCACTCTTAATATCAATTTTCCAACCTGTTAATTTAGCTGCAAGACGTGCATTTTGTCCACGCTTACCAATAGCTAATGACAGTTGGTGGTCTGGAACAACAACAGTTGTTGCTTTTTCTTCTTCATCTACAAGCACTTTAACAACTTGTGATGGGCTTAAAGCATTTGCAACATATTCTACTGGATCATTTGACCAGCGAACGATGTCAATCTTTTCGCCTTTTAATTCGTCTACAATGCGTTGTACACGTTGTCCTTTCGGTCCTACACAAGAACCTACTGGATCAACATCAATGTTCTCTGCATGTACAGAAATTTTAGAACGATCGCCAGCTTCACGTGCTACAGAACGAATTTCAACAGTTCCATCATAAATTTCAGGAACTTCCATTTCGAATAAACGTTTTAAAAGACCAGGATGTGTACGTGATACGTAAATTTGTGGTCCTTTTGTTGTTTTTTCTACTTTCGTAATGAATACGCGAATACGATCATGTGGTTTGTACTGTTCGTTTGGCATTTGCTCACTTACAGGTAATAAAGCTTCTACTTTCCCTAAGCTTACATAGATAAAACGAGCATCTTGACGTTGTACGATACCCACCATGATATCTTCTTCACGGTCACTAAACTCAGAGTAAATAACACCACGCTCTGCTTCGCGCACTCGTTGTGTTACAACCTGTTTTGCAGTTTGTGCTGCAATACGACCGAAATCTTTTGGTGTTACTTCAATCTCTAGTACGTCACCATCTTGATAGTTTGGATTAATTTGTCTTGCTTCTTCAACAGAAATTTCAAGACGTGGATCAAACACATTATCTACAACGTCTTTACGTGCTAAAACTTGAATTGTTCCCACTTCTGGGTTAAAGCTCACACGAACGTTTTGTGCTTGATTAAAATTGCGTTTATAAGCAGAGATTAACGCTGCTTCAATCGCATCAATAATAATATCTTTGCTGATTCCTTTTTCTGACTCTAATACGAGCAAGGCATCTAACAACTCAGTGCTCATGAAGATCCCCCTTCTAACTAAAACGTAACAGCAAGTCGCGCATTTGCAACTTTATCCATTGGAATTTGGATTTCTTTTTTACGTGTTTTAATTGTTAATAATAATGTAATTGTAGTACCATCGTAGGAAAGTAGCTTTCCTTCAAACATTTTTTCACCATCAATCGGCTCATATGTTTTAATTGCCACTTGTTTTCCTACCGCTTGCTGGAAGTCTTTCTCTTTCTTTAATGGGCGTTCCGCTCCAGGAGATGATACATCCAAAAAGTAAAGATGAGGAATTGGATCCTCTTTATCTAAAGCTTCGCTTAAACGTTCACTTACCGCACCGCATTCTTCAATGTCGACTCCCTTTTCAGAATCGATGAATACGCGTAAGAACCAGTCTTGTCCTTCTTGCACATACTCTACATCTACAAGTTCAAGATTTAACTCTTCAACGATTGGCTGCGCAAATGCTTCTACAACTTCTGTGACTTTCTTATCCATAAACAGCCTCCTTCCTGCCGCCATGTACCATTTACAAGAAAAGACCCCGTCCATAAAAACGGTCCATCTTATTCTTTCTCGTTAGCTAACAAAAGCCCCTGCCGTTAAGCAGGGAATATCTGTCTTAGTATTACCAAATTTAAGAAGTAAAACTTGTAACAAAATATGTATATACGACAGAAATTTCTTACCTCTCCACATCAATAAAACGTAGATAGTAACACGAAAGAGTGGGTTTCCCCACTCTTTTTTTTACACAATATACATGACATGGTTATCTCGGTTAATAGTATACCATAGCAAATGTTGATTTGCAAAGACTTTTCCTACCTATTAGAACAGTGATAACTGGTTTTGATCAGGTAGATCGCCTAAGCAACCTTGACTATCTAAATACTCAATAATTGTTTTCGAAACCTTACTGCGCTGCTGTAAATCTTCTTTTGATAAGAAATCTCCATTTTTGCGTGCTTCTACAATACTTAAAGCTGCGTTTGTACCAAGTCCAGGCACTGCATTAAATGGAGGAATTAAAGTATCCCCATCAATAATAAATTCTGTTGCATGCGAACGGTATAAATCAACCTTTTGGAATGAGTATCCACGCTCACACATTTCAAGTGTCATTTCTAGTACTGTTAATAAACTTTTCTCTTTCGGCGCTGCATCCAAACCTTTTTGCGCAATTTCATCAATTCTTACACGTATAGATGCTGAACCCTTCGCCATCGCCTCTATATCAAAGTCATCTGCACGAACTGTAAAGTATGCCGCATAGAATAGAAGCGCGAAATGTACTTTAAAGTATGCAATACGTACAGCCATAAGTACGTAAGCAGCCGCATGGGCTTTAGGGAACATGTACTTTATTTTCTTACATGAATCAATATACCAACCTGGTACATTATTACTTTTCATGTCATCTTCCCATTCTTCCGGTACACCTTTACCTTTACGAACTGACTCCATGATTTTGAAGGCTAATGATGGGTCTAAACCTTGATAGATTAAATATACCATAATGTCATCACGACAACCGATAACTTCACTCAGCGTACATGTACCGTTATAAATTAACTCGTTTGCATTACCAAGCCATACGTCTGTACCATGTGATAGTCCAGAGATTTGGACTAACTCAGAGAATGTCGTAGGTTTCGTCTCTTCTAACATCTGCCTTACGAATTTCGTACCAAACTCTGGTATACCAAGTGTACCTGTTTTACAGTTAATTTGTTCTTCCGTTACCCCTAATGATTCCGGGCCTGAGAAAATTTTCATTACTTCTGGATCGTCTGTCGGGATTGTTTTCGGATCAATACCACTTAAATCTTGTAACATACGAATAACAGTCGGATCATCGTGTCCTAGTATATCAAGTTTCAATAAATTATCATGAATGGAGTGGAAATCAAAGTGTGTCGTTCTCCACTCAGCCCCTATTGAATCCGCCGGAAACTGAATTGGTGAGAAATCAAAGATATCCATGTAATCTGGTACAACGATAATACCACCTGGATGCTGTCCGGTTGTACGTTTTACGCCCGTACATCCTGCTACTAAGCGGTCAATCTCTGCATTTCGAATCGTTAAATTATGATCATTTGCATAACCTTTTACATATCCATAAGCCGTTTTTTCCGCGACTGTACCTATTGTACCCGCACGGTATACATAATCTTCACCGAACAGTACTTTCGTATAGTTATGGGCACGTGGTTGGTATTCCCCGGAGAAGTTCAGATCGATATCGGGTACCTTATCTCCTTTAAATCCAAGGAACGTTTCGAACGGAATATCATGTCCATCTTTCACGTATGGAACATTACATGCAGGACATTCTTTATCCGGCAAGTCAAAACCAGAACCTACAGAACCATCATTAAAGAATTCTGATTGCTTACACTTCGGACATACATAGTGTGGTGGTAATGGGTTTACTTCTGTAATTTCCATCATCGTTGCAACGAACGATGAACCTACCGATCCACGCGAACCTACTAAATATCCGTCTACTAACGATTTCTTCACAAGCTTATGTGAAATTAAATAAATTACGGCGAATCCATGCCCAATAATACTTTTTAATTCTTTTTCTAAACGCGCTTCTACAATTTCAGGTAACTCTTCACCATAAATGCTACGCGCCATTTTATAACTCATGTCACGCGTCTCATCATCTGCACCTTCAATTTTCGGTGTATATAGATCATCTTTCACCGGATGAACATCACCAATCAATGATGCAACCTTTTGTGTATTCGTTACAACAATTTCTTTCGCTACGTCTTCACCTAAGAATGAAAAACACTCTAACATTTCATCCGTTGTACGGAAATGTACAGGTGGTAATGAATGTCGGTTTAACGGATTGGCTCCGCCCTGCGAACTGACTAAAATTTTGCGATACATTGCATCCTCTGGATCTATATAATGCACGTTTCCTGTAGCAACAACTGGTTTATCTAACGTCTCACCTAGTTTTACTAAGTTAGAAATAATTGTTTTTAATTGTCCCTCATCTCGAACCAGTTCACGTTCTACTAAATGACGTAACACCTCTGGAGGCATTACTTCAATGTAATCATAGAACTGCGCAATTTCTTCTACCTCTTCAGGAGCTTTTTGCATCATCGCCTCAAACACTTCACCTTTATCACAAGCCGTTCCTACTAAAATTCCTTCACGATATTTTTTTAATAGTGACCTTGGTACTCGTGGTACACGATAAAAGTAATTTAGGTGAGAATAGGAAACAAGTTTATATAAATTTTTCAACCCTACATCTGATGTGGCAAGTAACGTCATATGACTTGGACGTCCACGCTTATACGCATCCCCTTGCCCCATGCTATCATTTAATTGATCGTGATATTCAAATCCCTTTTCAATCACATCTTTTAACATTTTCACAAGTAAGTATCCCGTTGCTTCTGTATCATAAATCGCACGGTGATGTTGCGTTAATTCAATATCAAGCTTTTTACACATCGTATTTAATCGATGGTTTTTCATTTCTGGGAATAAGAATCTTGCAAGTTCTAACGTATCAATAACAGGATTATTCGTTTTTTCTAGCCCAGCCTTTTTAAAACCTACGTTAATAAAGCCCATATCAAAACTTGCGTTATGAGCAACAAGTGTATGGTCGCCCATCCATTCTTCAAACTTTTTAAACACTTCGTCCACTTCTGGTGCATCCGTTAACATATCATCTGTAATACCTGTTAATTCAATAATCGTCGCAGATAATGGCTGATGTGGATTTGCGAAAGATTCAAAGCGGTCAATAATTTCGCCACCTTTTACTTTTACAGCCGCTAACTCGATAACAGTATCATATACAGCTGATAAACCTGTCGTCTCAACGTCGAAAACAACATATGTTTCCTCTGCAAGTAAACGATGCGCTTCGTTATATGCAATTGGTACACCATCATTAACTAGATTCGCTTCTACACCATATATAACTTTAACCCCAGCCTTTTTACCCGCAGAATATGCCTCTGGGAAAGACTGCGCAACAGCATGGTCTGTAACAGCGATTGCCTCATGTCCCCATTTACCTGCTTGGGCAACAAGTCTAGAAACAGGAGTAACAGCGTCCATTTGGCTCATCGGTGTGTGAAGATGCAGCTCTACACGTTTTTCACCTTCTGGCGCTTTATCTTTACGAGACGGTCCTGTTATTTCATTTATATCATTTGCAATCATTACTAAATCTCGAACGAATGTATCATTTTGAACAGAACCACGCGCTTTCACCCACATTCCTTTTTTCAAGGATTGCAGCATTGGAATATCTTCTTTGTCACGCGAGAACATTTTGATCATAATTGAATCCGTATAGTCTGTTATTTTTAAAGTTAATAACGTACGGCCACTACGCAGCTCTTTCGTTTCTACATGGAAGACGTATCCTTGAACTGTTTTTCTTCTTTCTTCATCTTGAATTTCTCGCATCGGTGTAATCTCTTCATCCGGCTTAATGAGATATCCGAGTACAACCGGTCCTTCATGCACAACGCTACTTTCTTCAGCTTGCTTCTTCGCCATTTCTTCCATAGCTTGTATAACACGTTCACGATCTTCTTGCTGCGTTTGCTCACGAAACTTTTGCATTTCTTCTGTATTTTGCTGTATATGTGTGTCTAACTGAAAACGCGGGAATCCAAAAGTTTCGTATTGATCCCCTACTGGTTTCGCAACGTTTTTCTTTAAAGCAGTAGATTCCAGCTCATTATTCACATTTATTAGCAACTTCACTCCATTCACCTGCGGAAGCTGCTTCTTTAAGTAAGCAAACATAGGTGAAAATGTAATTCGTTCCGTACAAAGCGGCCAATACGCCCTCACTTCTTCTTCTGTAAATTGTTTATTCTCTGTTTCTAATGCAAATGTTGTTCTTGCAATATGAGAAAATGATTGCTTAAGCTTTGTTTCTAGCAATTCATATAATTCTGTAGGCAAAATACGTGGCACTTGTAGATCAAAATGCCAACTTTTATTCGCTTTATCAATAACGAGCCTTTCAATACCACCACCTTGTAAATATTGATTTATAAGGTCGTCTGGTATTTGCAACTGCTGGAGCAAAATTTGAAATCGCTCTTGTTGTTCATTTGTTAAAGACATAAGCACTCTCCTTCCATTTGCTATTATAAATTGAAACGTACTACAAAGAAAGATTTCTCCCTTCTTCTTTTACAAAATACGTTTACAAAGAAAGAGAAGGTACCTCATTACGAGGTACCTCTTCTTATTTTAAAATATTTGTAATATAT
Source organism: Bacillus sp. 17RED48 (assembly GCF_019837545.1). NCBI lineage: Bacteria > Bacillati > Bacillota > Bacilli > Caryophanales > Bacillaceae > Bacillus > Bacillus sp. 17RED48. Next base: position 1,088,597 of record NZ_JADAXG010000001.1, on the reverse strand, counting down.
GTTTGAAGTTCTTCTACTTTCACTTCTTCAGACTCGCCTGTAGCACGTACTTTCACTTCTACAATACCTTCGTCTGCTTTTTTACCAACTGTCACGCGAACTGGAAGGCCGAATAAATCTGCATCTGCAAATTTAACACCCGCACGTTCTGCACGATCATCTAGTAATACTTCGTACCCTTGTTCTTGTAATGAGTTGTAGATATTTTCACCCATTTCACGTTGTGCATCAGATTTCATATTTACTGGAATTACATGCACATGGAACGGTGCAACAGCTTTTGGCCAAACTAAACCGTTCTCATCATTAAACTGCTCTGCGATTGCTGCCACTGTACGAGATACACCGATACCGTAACAACCCATAATAAGTGGTTGTGTTTTTCCGTTTTCATCTAGGAATGTTGCGTTCATTGCTTCACTATAACGAGTTCCTAATTTGAATACATGACCAACTTCAATTCCGCGTGCGAAAAGAATTGTTCCGTTTCCATCTGGAGACTGGTCTCCTTCTTGAATGAAGCGTAAATCTGTATATTGATTTACTTTAAAGTCACGTTCTGGATTTACATTTACATAATGGAATCCTTCTTCGTTCGCTCCTGAACAACCGTTAACAATTGATGCTACAGCATGGTCTGCGATAATTTCGATATCACCTGTTACACCAATCGGTCCTAAAGAACCAACTTCACAGTTTAATAATTCTTTCACTTCTTCATGAGAAGCAAGCTCAACAACTGAAGCGCCGTATACATTTTTCACTTTTACATCGTTTACTTCATGATCACCACGTACAAGTACAACTACTAATTTCTCATCTACTTTAAATACCATAGACTTAATGCACTTGTCAGCTTCAATGTTTAAGAATGCAGATACTTCTTCAATTGCTTTTTGATCTGGTGTTGCTACTTTTTCAAGTGCCTTTTCTGCTTCATCACTCTTCGTATACGTAGCTACAACAGGAGCCATTTCGATGTTTGCTGCATAATTAGATGTATCAGAGTATGCAATTGTATCTTCACCAACTTCAGATAATACCATAAATTCATGCGTATCTTTTCCGCCCATTGCTCCAGAGTCAGCAATAACTGCACGGAAATTCAAGCCACAACGAGCAAAAATGTTAGAGTATGCTTTGTATAAACGATCGTATACTTCATCTAAACTCTCTTGTGTAGCATGGAAAGAGTATGCATCTTTCATTAGAAACTCTCTTCCACGTAATAAACCGAAACGAGGTCTTTGTTCATCACGGAATTTTGTTTGAATTTGGTACAATGTTAACGGTAATTTTTTATATGATTTCACTTCATCACGTACAAGATCCGTAATTACTTCTTCATGTGTCGCTCCTAATGCGAATTCACGAGCGTTACGATCTTTCATACGCATTAATTCAGATCCGTAAGAATACCAACGGCCTGATTCTTGCCATAATTCTGCCGCTTGCATCGCTGGCATTAATAATTCTACAGCTCCTGCGCGCTCCATTTCTTCTCGAACGATACGTTCTACTTTGTGTAGTACTTTTAATCCAAATGGTAGAAAACTATAAATACCAGAAGCATTTTGACGCATAAAACCTGCGCGAAGTAATAACTGATGACTCTTAATCTCCGCATCAGCTGGAACTTCACGTAATGTAGGACTGAATACCATACTTTGTTTCATTTATTCGCACCTCTTCATTTTACTCTTTCACGCAGTAAAACCCCTCACCTCGAGTTAGGTGAGGGATTTTATTCTACGAGCTCTATTTCATTATAAGTTTCACTTTATTTTACAAGAAAAACTTACGAATGTCATTCCAAGTTACAACTAACATAAGTAACATTAATAATGCAAAACCAATAAAGTGAACCATTCCTTCTTTTTGGCGGTCAATTGGTTTCCCTCGTAACGCTTCAATTAAGAAGAAGAACAAACGTCCACCGTCTAAAGCAGGGACTGGTAGTAAATTAAATAAACCAAGGTTAATACTTAAAACTGCTGCTAAACTTAATACACGCGTAAATCCATAATCTACAACTTGATCTGTTAGATTATAAATTCCTACTGGACCTGACAACTCATTAATAGAGAATTGACCAGTTACTAATTTCACAAGTGAATCAAAAATTAGTTTTGTCCATTGGTATGTTTGTTCAAATCCTGATTTAATAGAACCCATTACTGTTTTCTCTACTGGAGAGTAAACACCAATTCTACCCACTTCGTCTTTTCCTTCTTTATCGAGTGTTGGCGTTACTTTTACATTAAACTGTTCATTATCACGCTTTACTTGTAACGTAATTTCTTTATTTGGGTTTTCACGTACAACGGTAACAACATCTTTCCATGTACTTGTGTTTTTCCCATCGATTGCTTGAATTGTATCATTTTCTTTTAATCCAGCTTGCTCGGCTGCACTATTCTCCATTACTTTTCCGACCATTGGCTTGTCAACAGGAACACCTTGTACAAATCCAAGAATCACAAAAATAACAAATGCTAAAATGAAGTTCATTGCAGGACCTGCAAAGATTGTTAAGGCACGTTGACCCAATTTCTTGGAGCCGAACTGCCTATTGTACGGAGCAATTTGTATTTCTTCACCAGCAGTAATAATACGAGCCTTTTCATTCACTCGGAATGTTTGAAGCTCTTCCTCGTACTCTTCATAGCCCGAAATTGTTAAATTATGCTCTAAATCAGCTTGTTCGACTTCAATGACACGAACATTTGGATACTTTTCATATCCATCAAAAACTAATTTCGCAACTTCGTCTTTTTCATTTAATACAAGGCCAACCTTTTTTCCAGGCTTTAACTCAACTGTGTCTGCATCTTCGCCAGCCATTCTTACATAGCCACCAAGGGGCAGTAATCGAATCGTATACACCGTTTCATTCTTTTCAAATGAGAATATTTTCGGACCAAAACCAATCGCAAACTCACGGCATAAAATACCTGCTCTTTTTGCGAAATATAGATGCCCTAGCTCATGGAAAAATACGAGTGCACCGAAAATTAATATAAAGGCAATCGCTGTATTCAATTCCATAACCACCTTTGCTAAATTTGTTCCATCACAAACCGTCTTGTGGCTGCATCAATTTCCAAAATTTCCTCTAAGCTCGGACGTGCAATGACATTGTGATGGTTCATTGCTTTTTCAATGAGGTCTTCCACTGTTAAGAAACCAATTCTCTTTTGTAAAAAAGCTTCAACAGCTACTTCATTCGCTGCGTTCATTACAGCTGGCATACTTCCACCTGCTTTTCCAGCTTCATACGCAAAACGTAGGCAACGGAATCGTTCTTGGTTCATTTTTTCAAAATGCAACGTCCCTATTTCCCATAAGTTTAACTGTTTTGTGTCTGTTAGAGGCAATCGATCAGGATATGTAAGCGCGTATTGAATTGGTACTCGCATATCAGGTGAGCCAAGCTGTGCCATTACACTACGATCTTCAAATTCAACCATAGAATGGATAATACTTTCTTTATGTAAAACAACATCGATTTGCTCATAAGGGATACCAAAAAGCCAATGTGCTTCAATTACTTCTAGCCCCTTATTCATCATTGTAGCAGAATCAATTGTAATTTTCGAACCCATTGACCAGTTTGGATGTCGAAGTGCATCTTCTACGGTCACATGATGCAATTCATCTCTCGTTTTATCACGGAAACTTCCACCGGAAGCCGTTATAATTAGTCGAGAAATTCTTTTTTCATTTTCACCATTCAAACATTGAAAAATAGCTGAATGTTCACTATCTACCGGAAGTAACGAAACATTATGTTTTCGTGCCGCTTCCATTACAAGATGCCCTGCAGTTACTAATGTTTCTTTATTTGCAATTCCAATTGTTTTTTTCGCCTCAATTGCACGAAGTGTTGGTAACAACCCTACGCTACCTACAACAGCATTTACTACAATCTCCGCATCTGGATGTAATGCTACTTCTAAAAGCCCTTCACTACCATATACAACTTTTGTATTACCAGAGACAGCTTGTAATTTTAAAACATCTTCCTCTCTTTGCACAGAGACGATTTGCGGAGAAAATTCTTGAATTACATTTACTGCGTAGTCAATATTTTTCCCTACAGAAAAAGCAACGAGACGGAATTGGTCTGGGTGCGAGCGTAATACATCTAAAGTTTGTGTACCAATTGATCCGCTTGCACCTAATAAACTAATGTTTTTCATGACTCCAACCCCTCGTTCATTTATTAATTGTATTGTAATAAGAAGTAGAGAATTGGTAAAACAAATAACCAACTATCTGTTCGATCTAATATACCACCATGTCCAGGTAAAATCGTACCTGAATCCTTTACGCCATAATGACGTTTAAATGCAGACTGTACTAAATCACCAATTTGTCCAAAAATAGAAATGATAATTGTCAACACAATTAAAATCCCTACATTAGCCTCAACAGGGAAGAACATATTGTAAACGAGTGCCACAACAATTCCACAAACGATGCCACCTATTGAACCTTCAATCGTTTTATTTGGACTAATTTCTGGCCACAATTTCCTCTTTCCTAATGCCTTTCCTACGAAATATGCGCCTGAATCAGTAGCCCATATAACAAATAATGCACAAAACACATATTTAATTCCTAATATTCTCGTTTCATTCAAATATAGGAATCCCATTCCAACATATGTTGTTGCCATTAGTAAAAATGAAGCATTGTCAAAAGTAAATGTATTCTTAGAAAGGACTGTATATGATAAAAGTAATAAAACAATCACAAATGTGATTTCTAATTTACCTAATCCAATCTGCGTAAATAGTTCTGATGCACTACTTGGAATTAAAATGATCCATAATAATACTGCAGCTAAAACTGTTGGTATTGAAATAAGCGTAAGCTTATTCATACGAATTAATTCATATAAACCTATAGAAGCAAGTGCATACACTAAAACCGTAAAAGGCACGCCACCGTAAATTACGATGGGAATGAATAGCGCGGCAGCAACCACTCCAGTAATAATTCTCTGTTTCACTACCAAACCCTCTCTTTCTACACGCCTCCGAATCTGCGCCCTCTATGCTGAAAGTCTGTAATCGCATTTAGCAAATGTTCCTCGGTAAAATCTGGCCAATACACATCTGTAAACCAAAATTCCGAATATGCAATTTGCCATAACATGAAATTACTAATACGTAGCTCTCCGCTCGTACGGATTAACAACTCTGGGTCAGGTAAAGAACTCGTCATTAAATAAGAAGAAAGCATTTCTTCACTTACATCTTCAACACGAATTTTTCCTTCCTCACTATCTTTCACCATATGTTGCACAGCAGAAACGATCTCATCTCGACTTCCATAGTTTAACGCGAAATTAAGAATTAATCCCGTATTCTCTTTCGTATCTTCCATGGCCTTTTCCATCGCTCTGCGTGTATGCGTAGGAAGACGATCTTGTTGTCCTATTACTCGGACTTGTACGTTCTCTTTAATCAATTCTGGTAAAAATGTACCTAGAAATTCTTCTGGAAGCCTCATTAAATAGTCAACTTCCTTTTTCGGTCTTTTCCAGTTCTCAGTTGAAAAAGCATAAAGAGTTAATACTTTGACATTAAGTTTGCTTGCAAATTTTGTGATTTTCTTTACAACTTGCATGCCTTCATGATGTCCCGCAATACGAGGCATCGCTCTCCTCTTTGCCCATCTTCCATTACCATCCATAATGATGGCAATATGTTCTGGGACGTATCCTTTTTTCACTTTTTCAACGAGATGATCAAACGATGCGACCTTTTTACTTTTAAAAAAAGGAAAGTTTTTAAACATCATTCATACCCTCCAGCAAGCAGACGTATGCCTAAAAGTGTAAAAAGACCCCCTTAAGAAGAGGGTCATATTTGCGAAGGTATCGCTATTACACTTCCATGATTTCTTTTTCTTTGTTTTTTGCGATTTCGTCAACTTTTGCAATATATTTATCTGTTTCTTTTTGGATATCTTCAGTATATCCTCTTAAATCATCTTCTGTAATATCGCCAGCTTTTTCAAGCTTCTTAAGATCATCGTTACTGTCACGACGTACATTACGAACAGCAACTTTTGCTTCTTCAGCATATTTTTTTACAACTTTTACAAGATCACGACGACGCTCTTCTGTTAATGCAGGGAATGCAATACGAATTACAGTTCCATCATTAGAAGGATTTAAGCCTAAATCCGCTTTTAAGATTGCTTTTTCAATATCACCGATAGAAGTTTTATCATAAGGTTGAATTACAAGTAAACGTGCTTCTGGAACTGTAATGTTCGCTAATTGCACAACAGGTGTTGGTGCACCATAGTAATCAACTTGTACCTTATCTAATACAGACGAGCTTGCACGACCTGCGCGAACTGTTGCCAATTCACGAGAGTAAGCAGCAACTGCTTTTTCCATTTTTTCATTTGAAGACTTCAATACTTGTTGTCCCATATTTATTTCCCCCTTACAACTGTTCCGATATTTTCGCCTAAAACGGCACGTTTAATGTTACCTTTTTCCATAACCGAGAATACAATTAATGGAATATCATTGTCCATACATAAAGAAGAAGCTGTTGAATCCATTACACCTAAACCTTCTTTTAATACATCTAAGTAAGTAAGTGTTTCGTATTTCGTAGCTGTTGGGTCAAGAGATGGATCTGCATTATATACGCCATCTACATTATTTTTCGCCATTAAGATGACGTCTGCTTCGATTTCCGCTGCACGTAGTGCTGCCGTTGTATCTGTAGAGAAATATGGGTTACCTGTACCTGCTGCAAAAATCACAACACGTTTTTTCTCTAGATGACGAATTGCTTTACGACGAATGTAAGGCTCTGCTACTTGACGCATTTCGATTGAAGTTTGAACACGAGTTTGAATTCCAATGTTCTCTAGGCTATCTTGAAGAGCTAATGAGTTCATAACTGTTGCTAACATACCCATGTAATCTGCTCCAGCACGATCCATTCCCATTTCACTTCCGATTTTTCCACGCCAAATGTTTCCGCCACCAACAACAACAGCAACCTCTACATCAAGTTCTGCAATTTCTTTCACTTGTTCCGCAACTGATTTAATAACAGACGGGTTAATTCCAAATCCTTGTTCGCCAGCTAACGCTTCTCCGCTTAGCTTTAATACGACACGATTATATTTCGGTTTACTCATAATGAACCTCCAATTGCTTACATCTTTATTTTAAAAAAGGGAACACAATGTGTTCCCTAATCTTTATTAGTTGCTACCTTTTACTTGGTTCATTACTTCTTCAGCAAAGTTGTCTTCGCGTTTTTCGATACCTTCACCAACAGCGTAGCGAACGAATCCTTTTAATGTTCCGCCTTTAGACTCAACGAACTGACGAACTTTCATATCAGGGTTTTTAACGAATGATTGGTCAAGTAAGCAAATTTCTTCGAAGAATTTGCCTAGACGGCCTTCAACCATTTTTGCAACGATTTTTTCAGGCTTGCCTTCGTTTAAAGCTTGTTGTGTTAATACTTGACGCTCATGCTCAACTTCTTCAGCTGTTACAGCATCGCGGTCGATGTATTTAGGGTTAACTGCTGCAATATGCATTGCTACATCTTTAGCAGCTGCTTCATCAGTAGAACCTTCAAGAACTGTTAATACACCGATGCGTCCACCCATGTGTAGGTAAGCACCGAATGCATCTGCATCAGTTTTTGTTACGATTTCGAAACGACGAAGTGTAAGTTTTTCACCAATTTTAGCGATTGCTTCGTTGATGTGCTCTTCTACTGTTTTACCGCCTTCGATTGTTTGAGCCATAGCTTCTTCAACGTTAGCTGGTTTGTTAGCTAATAAGTGAGCAGCTAATTCTTTAATTAATGCTTGGAAACCTTCGTTTTTCGCAACGAAATCAGTTTCAGAGTTTAATTCTAAGATTAAACCTTCGTTACCGTTTGTTTCGATGAAAGTTAAACCTTCAGCAGCAATGCGGTCTGCTTTTTTAGCAGCTTTCGCAATACCTTTTTCACGTAAGAAGTCAATTGCCTTCTCCATGTCGCCATTAGTTTCTGTTAAAGCTTTTTTGCAGTCCATCATACCTGCGCCTGTTTTTTCACGAAGTTCTTTTACCATTTGTGCAGTGATTGCCATATTTTTCATCCTCCTAAAATATGTATTTATACCTTTTATAAAGGTGTTTATACCTTAAAAAAGGTGATAAAAGGCCGAACCCCTTATCACCTTTCCAAATTTGTTACGCAGTAACAGTTTCTTCACCTTGTTTTGCTTCAAGGATCGCGTCTGCCATTTTAGATGTAAGAAGTTTTACAGCACGAATTGCATCATCGTTTGCTGGGATAACGTGATCGATTTCGTCTGGATCACAGTTTGTATCAACGATACCGATGATTGGAATGTGTAATTTGCGCGCTTCAGCAACTGCAATACGCTCTTTACGAGGGTCTACTACGAATAATGCACTTGGAAGACCTTTCATATCTTTAATACCGCCTAAGAATTTCTCAAGACGCTCTAACTCTTTTTTAAGTTGAACAACTTCTTTCTTAGGAAGTACTTCGAAAGTACCATCTTCTTGCATTCTTTCGATGTCTTTAAGACGCTTGATACGCTTTTGGATTGTTTGGAAGTTTGTTAAAGTTCCACCTAACCAACGTTGGTTAACGAAGTACATACCAGCACGAGTTGCTTCTTCTTTAATAGCTTCTTGTGCTTGTTTTTTAGTACCTACAAATAAAATGTCTCCACCTTCAGCAGCGATGTCACGCATCGTTCTGTAAGCTTCCTCAACTTTTTTCACAGTTTTTTGTAAGTCGATGATGTAGATACCGTTACGCTCTGTGAAAATGTAACGCTTCATTTTTGGGTTCCAACGACGAGTTTGATGTCCGAAATGAACACCAGCTTCAAGCAATTGCTTCATAGAAATTACTGACATAATATAGTTCCTCCTAAATGGTTTTTGATATCCTCCGTTTACTTCATCTCTAAGCGAAACTACAAACGTAGCACCAACACTTAAATCAGTAAACGTGTGTACTTTGTACTGACACCACTGCTTACTATATCATACTGAAATATTACAATCAAGTCGAAAATGCGAACAATGTAAAACTTTCTTTGTTTATACTCGAATTCTAGTATTACCAACCTGCATTTCTTTTAAGCAAAAAAATGAAATGCAATTCATAGCTTTTCCAAAGAACACGATTATGACGCTTTTTACAAACACCATTAATCTTTTATACACAAAAAACTCTCCTCAAAAAACGAGGAGAGTTTTATAAATTAGTTTGTTTTTAATTTAGCAAGTTCCTGTAGAAATTTGTCGTTTAGCACTTTAATGTATGTTCCTTTCATACCTAAAGAGCGAGACTCAATAACACCAGCACTTTCTAATTTACGTAGTGCATTTACGATTACAGAACGAGTAATTCCTACGCGATCAGCAATTTTACTTGCAACAAGTAAACCTTCTGTTCCATTTAATTCTTCGAAGATATGCTCGATTGCTTCTAACTCACTGTAAGATAATGAGCTAATCGCCATTTGAACAACAGCTTTACTACGTGCTTCCTCTTCGATTTCTTCTGCTTTTTCACGTAAGATTTCCATACCTACTACAGTTGAACTGTATTCAGCAAGGATTAAATCATCGTCTAAGAACTCTTGACCAAGACGAGCTAACACTAATGTGCCTAAACGCTCACCGCCACCAACGATTGGTACGATTGTAGTTAAACCTTGACCGAATAATTCTCTATTTTCTACTGGGAATGCTGTGTAAGCACTGTTTACATCTAAGTTCGAAGATGTTTCTGTAATGTTGAATAAGCTTTGCGTGTATTCTTCCGGGAATTGACGCTCTGCAAGCATTTGTTTCATACGCTCATTCTCAATTTGTTGGTGAATTGCATAACCTAGTAATTTACCACGACGACTTACTACGAATACGTTCGCTTCGATTACTTCACACATTGTGTCAGACATTTCTCTAAAGTTTACAGGCTTTCCTGCTGCGCTCTGTAATAACGCATTTAATTTTCTTGTTTTTGCTAATAATTCCATTTCAAAAGTTCCTCCTACATGTTACTTACATATTTTTTCATCACTTGGAAACTAGGGCGAGTCACCTGATGACACTATTACAAAATAAACTGGCTCACATCTTTATTTTTAGCAATCGTTGCTAATTTCTCCTCAACGTATTGAGGTGTTATCGTTATTTTCTCTAACGTAATTTCAGATGCTTCAAACGATAAATCTTCAAGGAGTTTCTCCATAATCGTATGAAGTCTTCTTGCTCCAATATTATCTGTATCCTGATTAACTTGATAAGCAATCTCAGCAATCTTACGAATAGCTTCGTCTGAAAATTCAATTTCTATACCTTCAGTCGCTAATAAAGCCATATATTGTTTAATTAACGCATTGTCAGGCTCGATTAATATTTTAACAAAATCATCTGTCGATAATTTTGTTAACTCTACTCGAATCGGAAATCTCCCTTGCAGTTCCGGAATTAAATCCGACGGTTTAGACATATGAAACGCTCCAGCTGCAACGAATAAAATATAATCCGTTTTTACTGATCCGTATTTTGTCGCAACATTCGACCCTTCTACAATTGGCAAAATGTCACGTTGCACACCTTCACGTGATACATCTACGCTATTCGACTGCTTACCAGCAATTTTGTCAATTTCATCGATAAAAATAATCCCGAGCTGTTCAGCACGATAAACAGCCTCTTGTGTAACTTCATCCATATCAATTAAGCGCTGTGCTTCCTCATTTGTCAAGAGTTTTCTTGCTTCTTTTACAGAAATTTTACGTTTTTTTGTTTTTTTCGGCATAAAACTTCCTAATGCATCTTGGAAATTCATTCCCATTTGTTCCATGCCAGTTCCTTGTAACATATCGAACATGGAAGACTGTTGCTCAGTCACTTCAATCGATACAATTTCATCTTCAAGAAGTCCTGCGGCAAGCTTTCTTTCCACATCTTGACGTTTCTTTTCAATTTCAACATCTTCCTGTGCATCAGATGTTTGATTCGAATTTTGAGCACCGCCAAATAGCATTTCTAATGGGTTTTTAAATCCAGATTGTTTCTCCGGACTCGGCACTAAAATTTCAACAAGACGTTGGTTCGCTTGTTCTTCTGCTTTATCTTGTACTTTAATTACCATTTCTTCTTTCACGATACGAACTGACGTTTCCACAAGGTCACGTACCATCGATTCTACATCTCTACCTACATATCCAACTTCTGTAAATTTGGTAGCTTCAACCTTAATAAAAGGTGCTCCAACGAGTTTCGCCATTCGTCGTGCTACCTCTGTTTTACCAACACCTGTCGGTCCAATCATTAAAATATTTTTAGGCGCAATTTCATCACGTAGATTTTCAGCTAATTTACTTCGACGATATCGATTTCTTAAAGCTACAGCAACCGCTTTCTTCGCATCTTTTTGACCGATAATGTATTGATCTAATTTTTCCACAATTTGACGCGGAGTAAAATGTAAATGCATATAAAATGCCTCCCTTACGATTCTACAATTCTTCCACAATTATATTGTGGTTTGTATAAACACAAATATCGCCAGCAATGTCTAAACTCGCTTTTGCAATTTGCTTCGCTGTTAAATGTTCACTTGCATATTGCTTTAAAGCACGACCTGCAGAAAGCGCATAATTCCCACCAGATCCAATCGCTAAAATACCATCATCCGGTTCAATCACTTCTCCTGTACCTGAAACAAGAAGCATAGTTGTTTTATCCATGACAATGAGCATCGCTTCTAGCTGACGTAACATTTTGTCGCCACGCCATTGTTTTGCCATCTCAACTGCAGCACGCTGCAAGTTCCCATTGTACTCTTCTAATTTCCCTTCAAACATTTCAAAAAGAGTAAATGCGTCAGCGACGGAACCTGCAAAGCCAGCTAAAACTTTCCCTTGGAAAAGTTTACGGACTTTACGAGCTGTATGTTTCATTACAACTGCATTTCCCATTGTCACCTGACCATCTCCAGCCATTGCACATTCTCCATTATGATGAACTGCAAATATCGTTGTAGCGTGGAAATTTCCCATAGAAAAAACTCCTTTATATGTTTTTATAGCTTTAAAAGCAATTTATGCCCGTGGGTGATGCTTCATGTAGACCGAACGCAATCTTTCTTTAGAGACATGCGTATAAATTTGTGTCGTCGACAAATTCTCATGACCGAGTAGCTCCTGTACAGTACGTAAATCTGCCCCTTCATCTAACATGTGTGTAGCAAATGTATGCCTTAACATATGGGGACTTATCCGCATTGTCAGTGAAGCCTTCTTAATGAGTTCGTTTAATACATAGCGTACCCCTCGACTTGTTAGCGGCGTGCCTTTCGCATTTAAAAATACCATATGAGAGTGTTCTTCAGTTTTGTGAGCTAACTGTTTTCTCCCGTTCTCTATATAAGTAATTAAAGCATCTTGCGCATAGCTTCCGAACGGAATATACCTTTGTTTTTTTCCTTTTCCCATTACTAAAATTGTTCCCACCGCGAAGTCAATATCGGTAAGTTGTAAATTGACACATTCACTCACACGGATTCCAGTCGCATACATCAACTCTAATAAAGCTTGATTCCTTTGACCTAGCGGTGTTTCCGTATCAGCAACTTCAAATAATTCCTCTAATTCTTCAGCATATAAAAACTTTGGGATTGACAATTCTTTTTTGGGGAGTGACGCAAGTGCAAACGGATTATCTTTCCGATAACCTTCACGCATCAAAAAACGATATAAACTTCGTAAGCTTGATACTTTTCTTGCGACAGATTTACGGGCTAACTTTTCATCGTGCAACGTCGTTAAGTACAAACGAACATCCGCGTATGTAACATCTAAAAAAGAGGATATGCCTTCTCGCTCCATAAATTGCACAAAATGTTCTAAATCATTTTGATAACTTGCAATTGTATATTTTGAATAATTTCTTTCAATTTGTAAATATCCAACGAATAATTGTAACAATTTCTTCACATTCACACAATTCACCTCAATAAAGGCTACTAAATCGTATCACAACTTAGTAGCCTTTGCAAGAAATTTAACTAAATATTTACAAAATTTTGAATTGTTTCTAAAGCGCGTGTTGCATATGCTTCATTTCGTTCTGCTTTTCTCTTAATTTTCTTCTCTAACGGTGCAAACAAACCGAAGTTTGCATTCATTGGTTGGAAGTTTTTCGCGTTTGTCGCAGTAATATAATTCGCCATACTTCCCATTGCAGTTACAGGCGGTAATACAACTGGCTCTTCACCTTTCGCAAGTCGAGCAGCGTTAATACCTGCTAGTAATCCTGATGCCGCCGATTCAACATATCCCTCTACTCCAGTCATTTGGCCAGCGAAGAATAAATCATCACGTTGTTTATATTGATATGTTGGACGAAGCAAGTTAGGTGAATTAATAAACGTATTACGATGCATTACACCATAACGTACAATCTCTGCATTTTCCAGTCCCGGAATCAACTGTAACACTTCTTTTTGTGGCCCCCACTTTAAATGCGTTTGGAAACCTACGATATTGTATAATGTTCCTGCTGCATCATCTTGACGTAACTGAACAACAGCATATGGCGTTTTCCCTGTTTTCGGATCTTCTAATCCAACAGGTTTCATCGGTCCAAATACTAGCGTCTGTCTTCCTCTACTTGCCATAACTTCTACCGGCATACAACCTTCAAAGAAAATTTCTTTTTCAAATTCTTTTAAAGGTACTGTTTCAGCAGCAATTAAAGCCTCGTAAAAACGGTCAAATTCCTCTTCCGTCATTGGGCAGTTTAAATATGCAGCTTCACCTTTATCGTAACGAGACTTTAAATATACTTTATTCATATCAATGCTGTCTTTCTCAACAATCGGTGCTGCAGCATCATAGAAATAAAAATAATCTTCACCTGTTAATTCTTTTAATTGTGCAGCAAGATCAGGAGACGTAAGTGGACCTGTCGCGATAACAGTAGGCCCTTCTGGAATTTCAGTAATTTCTTCATTCATCACAGTTACGTTCGGATGGTTTTTCACATACTCCGTTACCTTTGCCGCAAATTCATGACGATCTACAGCTAAAGCTCCTCCTGCTGGTACAGAGCACTCATCAGCTGCACGAATAATAACAGAGTCCATTAGACGCATTTCTTCTTTAATAACACCAACAGCGTTTGTTAATGTGTTTGCTCGAAGCGAGTTACTGCATACTAACTCTGCAAATTTATCTGTGTGATGAGCTGGCGTTTGCCTTACTGGTCTCATTTCATATAATTTCACTTGGACACCACGTTTTGCAATTTGGTAAGCTGCTTCACTTCCTGCAAGACCTGCGCCAATGACGTTTACTACTTGTGTTGTCATATTTATCACCTTTCCTTTTCTTCCCGAAAAAAATGTGAGCAGTTACGCTCACATTTGTTGTTCTTCTTCATAATCACACGAAATACATTGTACTTGCACGCCTTTTTTCAACTTCTTCTCTACAAGCATACCTTCGCACTTCGGACATTTACGACCAATTGGTTTATCCCAAGATACAAAGTCACACTCTGGATACGTACCGCATCCATAGAAAAGACGTTTCTTTTTATTACTACGGCGTTCAATAATTTGACCTTTATCACACTTCGGACAAGTAACACCGATTTCTTTCACAATCGGTTTTGTATTACGACAATCTGGGAAATTCGAACAAGCCATAAATTTCCCGTATTTACCCATTTTAAAGACCATTGGGTGATCACACAATTCACAGTCTTCCCCAGCTGGTTCATCTTTAATTTCCACTTCACGCATTTCTTTTTCCGCTTTTTCTAAACGCGGTTCAAAGCCTACGTAGAAATCATCAACAATTTTTACCCAATTCGCATTTCCTTCTTCTACTTCATCAAGACTTTGCTCCATGTTAGCAGTAAATTCAATGTTAATAATTTCTGGGAAAAACTCTAAAATAAGTTCAATTACTATTTCACCAAGTTCAGTTGGAACGAAGCGTTTATTATCCAAACCTACGTATCCACGTTTTTGAATCGTTTCAAGTGTCGGTACGTAAGTCGACGGTCTTCCAATTCCAAGCTCTTCAAGTGTTCTTACTAGACGAGCCTCTGTATAGCGCGGCGGAGGTTGTGTAAAGTGTTGCTTCGGTTCTAAATCCTTTGAAAATACCGTTTCCCCTACTTCTAAAGGTGGCAACATTTTATCCTTTTCTTCAGCCCCATCATCTTTCGACTCTACATACACTTTCATAAATCCTGGAAACTTTACAACCGATCCACTTGCACGGAACTGAACATTGTTATTAATGAGTCTAGCTGTCACAGTATCCATTATAGCAGACGCCATTTGACTTGCAACAAATCGCTCCCAAATCAGTTTATACAACCGAAGTTGATCACGACTTAAGAAACTCTTTAGTTCCTCTGGCCTTCTCATTACCGAAGTAGGACGAATTGCCTCATGCGCATCTTGCGCGTTCGACTTTTTCGTTTCTTTCTTCTTTTCTGTCCCTATGTATTCCGCACCAAACGCCTCAGTAATGTAAGTACGCGCCTCTGTTTGAGCTGTTTCTGAGATACGTGTTGAGTCAGTTCTCATATACGTAATAAGACCTACCGTCCCTTGCTTTCCAAGATCTATACCTTCATACAATTGCTGCGCGAGCATCATTGTTTTCTTTGCTCGCATGTTTAACTTACGCGCTGCCTCTTGTTGCAAGGAAGATGTTGTAAACGGTAATGCAGGATTACGTTTTCGCTCTTTTCGCGTTACATTTTCAACTGAAAACGCATTATCTTTCATCTGTTCAATTATTTCATTCACTTGCGTTTCATTCGTTAATTGAACTTTTTCACCATCTACACCGTAAAAGCTTGCTTCAAATGTGTCTTTCCCCTTTACAAATTCTGTCTTAATTGTCCAGAATTCTTCAGGCTCAAAGATTTGAATTTCTTTTTCACGTTCGATAATTAAACGAACTGCTACAGATTGTACGCGTCCTGCACTTAATCCTTTTTTTACTTTCTTCCATAATAAAGGACTAATATTGTAACCAACAAGACGATCTAGTATACGCCTTGCTTGTTGTGCATCTACTAAATCCATATTAATCGCACGAGGGTGTTTAAATGATTCTTTTATTGCATCTTTTGTAATCTCATTAAACACAACTCGACAATCTGATTCAACGTCCACATTTAACGTATTGGCTAAATGCCAAGCAATTGCTTCCCCTTCGCGGTCTGGATCGGCCGCGAGATAGACTTTCTTTGCTTTTTTGGCCGCTGATTTTAAATCTTTTAAGACGGGACCTTTACCACGAATGGTAATATACTTCGGGGTGAAGTTGTTCTTTACTTCTATCCCCATTTGGCTTTTAGGTAAATCGCGAACGTGTCCCATAGACGCGACAACTTTGTATTTTTTCCCTAAATATTTCTCAATGGTCTTCGCCTTAGAAGGCGACTCCACGATTACGAGGTAATCTGACATGCTAGTGCCTCCTTAAGAGGTGGATTCAAGTCTTCATCAATCTTATTGATTTCTCTTGTTTTTGTCAATCAAGAATGAATATACCATACAGCGCCTATCTACCATTTGTCAATAATTGTTTAATAAAAACATAAAAATATAAGGTTAATTTAAAACCTCTTCCAAGATATCTTCTGCATTTCTTACTAGTTTTGCTCCTTGTTGAATCAAATGATTCGTTCCTGATGCACTATCTATAAATATAGGTCCAGGAAGTGCAAATACCTCTCTATTTTGCTCTAAAGCAAGGTCCGCAGTAATAAGTGTTCCACTTCTTGATTTCGCTTCTACAACTAAAACACCCTTACTTATACCACTAATAATCCGGTTCCTTTTTGGAAAATACCATTTTTTCGGTGCATAGTGCGGCGGATACTCTGTTAATAACAATATATATTCATTCCACGTTTCATATAAATGTCTATTTTCTTTTGGATACATATACGATAATCCATGTCCTAGTATTGCAATAGTCGGGCAATGCCGTCTTACTGTAATTTCATGAGACATTGTATCTATCCCTCTTGCAAACCCACTGACAATAAGCCATTCCCTTTCTAATAATGGGTGTAAAATAAATTTTAAACTCTCATGTCCATATAAAGTCGGTTCTCTCGTTCCAATAACCGCTAATTTATTCGCTTTATTGAGAAAACCCTTCTCTCCTTTTCCATATAACACAAAGGGGGGATCTTGTATTTCACGTAATAATTGTGGATAATCTTCATCCCATATAGTCATATAAAAGATTCGATTTTTTTCTAAATAAGATATATATTGCGGGAGATTTGAACTTTGAAGAAAATTTACTAATTCTGAAGATTTTTTCGAGGATATTCCAGTGTAGTATTCCATTTGTTTTGTATTAAACGTGTATATTCCCTTCAATTCAGGATCGACATATAGTAGTCTTTCCATCGCCTTCCAATGATCTGCTAAAAAATAATGAAGATGTAACAATCGTTCTCTTTTCATCTTAATTCTCCTTACCCATAATTTTTATTATGTAAACAAGAATTACGTAAAAAGACACCTTCAAGCAAGAAGGTGTCTTTCAACAGATTAGTAGTTTTTACAAGTTTCAAATAGACCTTTTTCTTTTAAGACAGAGATTAGCGTTTCGCCCATAACCGCTGGAGTTTCCGCTACTTTAATACCACAAGCTTCCATCGTTTTAATCTTTTCTGCAGCAGTTCCTTTACCGCCAGAAATGATTGCACCAGCATGGCCCATACGTTTGCCAGCAGGCGCTGTTTGGCCACCAATGAAGCCTACAACAGGTTTTGTCATATTAGCTTTCACCCATTCAGCTGCCTCTTCTTCTGCTGTACCACCGATTTCACCAATCATAATTACAGCATGCGTTTCTTCATCTTCATTAAATGCTTTTAACGCATCTATAAAGTCCGTACCGTTAACTGGGTCCCCACCGATACCTACAGCAGTAGATTGACCAATACCTTCTTGTGTTAACTGATGTACAGCCTCATACGTTAATGTACCAGAACGAGATACGATACCTACATGGCCTTTTTTATGAATGTACCCTGGCATAATACCAATTTTACATTCATCAGGCGTAATAACACCAGGACAGTTCGGTCCAAGTAAACGTGTATGTTTACCCGCCATATATCTCTTTACGTTTACCATATCTAATACAGGAATTCCTTCGGTAATACATACTACTAAATCGATTTCTGCATCAACTGCTTCCATAATTGCATCAGCCGCAAAAGCGGGTGGAACGTATACAACTGAAGCGTTTGCGCCTGTTGCTTTCACTGCATCTTCTACAGTATCAAATACTGGTACACCTTCAATATCAGTGCCACCTTTACCTGGCGTTACACCACCGACAATTTTCGTACCGTATTCAATCATTTGTTTTGTGTGGAATAAACCTTGAGAACCTGTAATACCTTGAACAATAACTTTTGTATCTTTATTAACTAATACGCTCATTTTTCTCCCCCGCTTTCTATTAGCCCACTAGTGAAACAATTTTTTGTGCACCGTCTGCCATAGATTCTGCTGCAACAATATTTAAGCCAGACTCATTTAAAATTTTCTTACCTAACTCTACGTTTGTACCTTCAAGACGTACAACTAAAGGTAATTCAAGACCTACTTGTTTCGTCGCTTCAATAACACCTTCTGCGATAACATCACACTTCATAATGCCACCAAAAATGTTAACGAAGATACCTTTTACATTTTTGTCAGAAAGGATAATTTTGAATGCTTCTGTAACTTTTTCAGCTGTTGCACCGCCACCAACATCTAAGAAGTTAGCTGGATCGCCATGGTAATGTTTAATGATATCCATTGTAGCCATCGCTAAACCTGCACCATTAACCATACAACCGATATTTCCATCTAAAGGAATGTAGTTTAAGTCATATTTAGAAGCTTCAATTTCTTTTGAATCTTCTTCATCAAGATCACGAAGTTCTAAAATGTCTTTATTGCGATATAAAGCATTAGAATCAAAGTTTAATTTCGCATCTAATGCCATAACTTTACCGTCACCTGTTGTAACAAGTGGATTGATCTCCGCGATAGAGCAATCTTTTTCGATAAACGCACGGTATAAGCCCATCATAAACTTCACAGCTTGTCCTACAAGCTCTTTTGGAATATTGATGTTAAACGCGATTCGGCGCGCTTGGAAGCCTTGTAAGCCTACTGCTGGATCAATATATTCTTTAAAGATCTTTTCAGGTGTTTGCTCTGCTACTTCTTCAATTTCTGTTCCACCTTCTTCAGATGCCATTAAAACAACTTGAGAAGTTGCACGATCTAAAACTAGACCAACATAATATTCTTTTTTAATATCGCAACCTTCTTCGATAAGTAAGCGTTTTACTTCCTTACCTTCAGGACCTGTTTGATGTGTCACAAGTGTAGTTCCTAAAATGCTCTCTGCATATGTACGAACTTCATCTAAATTTTTTGCAACTTTTACTCCGCCAGCTTTGCCGCGTCCACCAGCGTGAATTTGTGCTTTTACTACACATACATCCGTTCCTAATTCTTTCGCTGCTTCTACAGCTTCTTCTACTGTAAATGCAACCTTCCCGTTCGGAACGCTAACCCCATAGCTTTTAAGGACTGCCTTACCTTGGTACTCATGGATATTCATGGTCCCATCCTCCCCTGTTTTCCTGTTTTACTCGAAAAGTTTTTTAATGTTTAAAAAACATTACATTGCCATTGTATAAGATGATTGGCACGCTGTCTACAATAAAGTGTCAGAAAACTGAAATCGCTTTATTCTTTTTTGGAAATAATAATGTTCATATACCAAAATAAAAAAATAAGCTGCATATTCGCAGCTTATTTTTGAATCGTATCTTTAATTGGTGCAAACGATTTGCGATGTTCTTCTAATACTCCATGCGCTTCAATCGCTTCTAAATGTTTTTTTGTGCCATATCCCATATGTTGTTCAAATCCATATGCAGGATACTTTTCTCCAAGCTCTTTCATCATACGATCTCTCGTTACTTTCGCAATAATGGATGCAGCTGAAATAGAAATACTTTTCGCATCACCTTTAATAATGGATGTTTGCGGAATTGGTGTAGGAAGTTTCATCGCATCAATTAATAAATGTTCTGGTGCACAAGATAAATTCGCAACAGCATCTAACATCGCTTGTTTCGTCGCTTGATAAATATTTATCTCATCAATAACTTGTGGTGATACAATTCCAACTCCAATTGCAATTGCTTGTGTTTTAATTTCATCATAAAAACGCTCTCGCTTCGCCTCACTCAGCTTTTTCGAGTCATTCAACCCTGGAATATAAAAATCTTCCGGAAGGACAACAGCTGCCGTCACGACAGGCCCAGCTAGCGGCCCACGCCCTACTTCATCTATACCTGCAATAAATGTGAGCCCTTTTTCACGTAATGCAATCTCATACTTAGACATTTCGAAAAACTTTTCTTTTTCTTTCTGCGCTAACTCTTTTTGTTTATGCCACTTCAAAATGAGCTTTTGTACCCCTTTTCGCTCATCTTTCATTAATATTTGAAAGCGGTCGTCTTCTTCACTTATAATTTCTTGCAGTAGATGTTCCGCTTCTTGAATAGTCACTTTTTGCATTCACGCACACTCCCTTTATATACAAAAAAGAAAAGACGTACAAACGCACGTCTTATACTTCTTCTACTTTTTCAACACCTTCTACTTGCTCCGCGAACTCTTCTGGTGTTTCAAACGTCATTTTCCCAAGTTTTCCACCACGAAGCTCACGAAGTATAAGCTCAGATGTTTTATCATAATCAATCATTCCGCCGCCCATTAAACAGCCTCTATTTTTTCCAATTGCATCGAATAACTCCACAATATCTTCTGGAATTTCATTTAAATTATATCGATCTTTCAATCGTTCTGGATAATGTTTTTCCATAAAACGTAAAGCGTAAACAGCAACATCTTGTAAATTTAAAATTGAATCTTTAATTGCGCCCGTTGTCGCTAAACGAAGACCCACTAATTGATCTTCAAATTTAGGCCATAAAATACCCGGTGTATCTAACAGTTCCATTTCCTTCCCAACTTTAATCCATTGTTGAGCTGTTGTCACACCAGGACGATCTCCTGTTTTAGCGATATTTTTCTTCGCCAACTTATTAATTAACGTAGATTTACCAACATTCGGTATACCTACAATTAATGCCCGAATTGCTCTTGGTCTAATACCTTTTGCAACCATTTTATCAAATTTTTCTTTCACCAACACTTTACAAGCCGCTGCAATTTCCTTCATACCTTGTCCAGCTTGTGCGTTAATTGAAATTGCCATCTGGCCTTTTTCTTTAAAATATGCGATCCATTGCTTTGTTAAACGATCATCTGCCATATCCGCTTTATTTAAAACAACAAGCCTCGGCTTATGTGTAATAATCTCATCGATCATTGGATTTCGAGAAGATAAAGGTAATCGAGCATCTACAAGCTCAATTACAACATCAATTAACTTTAATTTTTCTGTTACTTGGCGTCTAGCCTTTGCCATATGTCCCGGGAACCATTGAATTACCATGTTGCCACCTTCTTTTTCTTTTATTTCACAATACGAGCATCTTTTAACGGCCAATATAGTATATTTGCTTTTCCAATCACTTGGTCCATTGAAATTGTACCAATCGAACGGCTATCTTTACTAAAACGACGATTATCGCCTAAAACAAATAATTGACCTTCTGGAACAGTTTTCTTCCCTGTCATTTCTTCAAGAGTAAAATCATATGTAAGCGGTCCGTCAGCAATTTGTTTTTTTTGCTTGTCTAAATACGGCTCCTCATAAGCCTTTCCGTTAACATATAGTTTATCATTACGATACTCTATTTCATCGCCTGGCAGGCCGATAATGCGCTTAATATAATCTTTATCTTCCGTCGCTCGGAATACGATAATATCAAATCTTTTCGGATCTCCTATGTGATAACCAATTTTATTGACAATCATTCGATCGCGATCATGTAAAGTAGACGCCATCGATACTCCATCTACGAGAATTGGCGCAAAGAAAAACTGTCTAATAACACCTGCTAATACAACAGCAATCAAAATTGCTTTGATCCATTCCCAAAGTGAACTCTTTTCTTTCTTCATGCATTTCCCCTCCACGATTATGTAAGCTGCTCGTATTATATCAAAATTTTATATAGATTGGAAAAAGGGAGCTTGTGTATTTACAAGCTCCCATACATGTCTTATCGAATTTCTTTAATACGTGCTTTTTTACCGCGAAGGTTACGTAAGTAGTATAACTTAGCACGACGTACTTTACCACGGCGAAGTACTTCAAGTTTCGCGATTCTTGGCGTGTGAACTGGGAATGTACGCTCAACACCTACACCGTAAGAAATCTTACGAACTGTGAATGTTTCACTGATTCCGCCACCACGACGTTTAATTACAACACCTTCGAAAAGCTGAATTCTTTCACGAGTTCCCTCAACTACTTTTACGTGTACACGTAAAGTGTCTCCAGGACGGAATGAAGGAAGGTCAGTTTTTAATTGGCCTTGAGTAATTTCTGCGATTAATTGTTGCATATTAAATTCTCTCCTTTAAACAGATGCTCTTATAAAGTCTTAATAAATTACAGCGGAACATCGTTAATACGGCCACTGTTTTCAGTAGCACAAGTGTTATAATAGCATATTGCTAGGACTGTTGCAATAGAAAATATATCAAGCCCTTACTTGTCTTCTTTAATCTGTTCTAGCCATTTCGCTTCTTGCTTAGATAATTCTCGTTCTTCCAGTAAATCCGGTCTACGCGTGTACGTACGACGTAGTGATTCTTTGTGTCGCCATTCATCAATATTTTTATGATTTCCTGACATCAGTACATTCGGTACCTTCATACCACGAAAATCAGCTGGACGTGTATAATGAGGATGTTCTAATAAACCTGTACTAAACGAATCCTCGACTTGTGAAGCATGATTTCCTAGCACTCCCGGGAGGAGACGCACGACACTATCCGTAATAACCATAGAGGCTAACTCTCCGCCGGTTAATACGTAGTCACCGATAGAAATCTCATCCGTTACGAGATGCTCACGAATTCGTTCATCGTACCCTTCATAATGACCACACACAAAAATAACATGCTCTTCTTCAGCAAGTTCTTCTGCCTTCTTCTGCGTAAAACGCTCTCCTTGTGGACACATTAGGACAACTCTCGGTTTACGGTCTGTTTCCTTCGTTAACTCTTCCACTGCATCAAAGATAGGCTGGGGGGTTAATACCATCCCAGCGCCACCACCATACGGATAATCATCTACGCTATTATGCTTACTCGTTGTATAATCGCGAAAATTGACAACACGAAGCTCTACTGCTTCTTTTTCTTGTGCTTTCTTTAAAATTGAAGATCCAAACACACCCGTAAACATATCTGGAAACAATGTTAAAATGTCAATTTTCATTATAATAGCCCTTCCATTACATGAATGGTTACTAATTTATTCTCAATGTTAACTTGAAGTACAACATCATCAATATAAGGAATTAATAGATCTTGACCTTTTGGACGTTTAATTACCCAAACATCATTTGCACCAGGAGATAAAATTTCTTTTATTGTTCCTAACGCTTCTCCTTCTTCCGTTACAACACTGCAACCAATAATTTCATGGTAGTAGTATTCACCTTCAGCTAATTCACCTAACTGCTCTTCTGGTACTTTTATTAAAGAACCTTTAAACTTCTCTGCTTCATCAACATTGTTGTATCCTTCAAATGTTAATAGATCAAATGTCTTATGTTGACGATGAGAAGTTACTTTCACTGGAAGGTAGTCTGTACTTTTCTCATTACTTATGTATAACGTGTTTCCTACTTTATATCGCTCTTCTGGAAAATCAGTACGAGAAATAACACGAATTTCTCCTCTTACGCCATGAGTATTTACAATTTTCCCTACGTTAAACCATTTTGTCATAAATAGTATGTCACCCCTGGTTTCTATATAAATTAAGCATCTCCATTTCACATATGGAACATGCAACTTCTCTTTAAATGTTAAAAAAGGGAGAGGAAATAACTCCTCGCCCTTTTTACGTTTATTGAATTTCCAGTGTTACTTTTTCATCATTATGATGTCCCACTGAATACAAGAGCATTCGAATTGCTTTCGCAACTTTCCCTTGCTTTCCAATGACTTTTCCAACATCCTCAGGATGTACAGTTAATCGATACTTTATCTCTCCGTTGTAAAGTTCCTGTGTAACTTTTACATCTTCAGGATGATCGACAAGAGGCTTGACAATCGTCTCGACTAACTTCTTCATAGTCATTGCCTCAATTACTTACCTTGTTTAGATAAGTGGAATTTCTCCATGATACCTTGGTTAGAGAATAAGTTACGAACTGTATCAGATGGTTTAGCACCATTTCCTAACCATTTTAATGCTGCTTCTTCGTTGATCTTAACTTCAGCTGGTTGAGCAACCGGATTGTAAGTACCGATTTCCTCAATGAAACGTCCGTCACGAGGAGAACGAGAATCTGCAACAACTACACGATAGAAAGGAGTTTTTTTAGCTCCCATACGTTTTAAACGAATTTTAACTGCCATTTATAAAGCACCTCCGAATTTATTTCACACAGATAATTATATTAGCAAAAAGACTATTGCTTTGTAAAGTATTTTTTCTTAACAGAGCCATCTTTTTTCCTTACATGAATGGAAACTTCAATCCACCTAGTCCTTTTTTCTTACCTTTTTGCATTCCCGTCATCGTTTTCATCATCTTTTTCATATCATCAAATTGCTTGATTAAACGATTGATCTCTTGTACTGTTGTACCGCTACCTTTGGCAATGCGCTTTTTGCGACTAGCATTGATTATTTCCGGTTGTTCTCGCTCTAATTTAGTCATAGAACGAATAATTGCCTCAATATGCCCAATTTGTTTTTCATCAACTTGCGCATTTTTCAGCCCTTTAATTTTATTTGCACCAGGAAGCATTCCTAACAATTCATCAAGCGGTCCAAGTTGACGCACTTGTCCAAGTTGTTCTAGGAAATCGTCAAGCGTAAACGAAAGCGTACGCATTTTTTGCTCAAGTTCTTTTGCTTTCTCTTCATCAACTGTAGCTTGCGCTTTTTCAATTAATGTTAAGACGTCTCCCATCCCTAAAATACGGGATGCCATACGCTCTGGATGGAACGCTTCAATCGCATCTAGTTTTTCACCCATACCAACAAATTTAATCGGTGTATTTGTTACCGCCTTAATAGATAATGCTGCACCACCGCGCGTATCACCATCTAATTTCGTTAATACAACACCTGTTAAACCTAACTGTTCATGGAAACTTTGTGCAACATTTACCGCGTCTTGTCCCGTCATCGCATCGACAACAAGGAAAATTTCATCCGGTTTCGCAACTTCTTTCACTTTCGCTAATTCATCCATTAGTTCTTCATCAATATGCAGGCGACCTGCTGTATCAATTAAAACATAATCGTGATGATCTTCTTTTGCTTTTGCAATCGCTTGTTTCGCAATTTCAACAGGACTTACTTGATCTCCTAAAGAGAATACAGGCATGTCCAATTGCTTCCCTAATGTTTCAAGCTGTTTAATCGCTGCTGGACGGTAAATATCCGCTGCAACAAGCATTGGTTTACGATTATGCTTTTTACGAAGCAAATTCGCAAGCTTACCTGTCGTCGTTGTTTTACCCGCACCTTGCAGACCAACCATCATTATAACAGTCGGTGGCCTATTAGCAACAGCAATTTTGCTTTGCTCTCCGCCCATAAGTTCTGTAAGTTCTTCCTGTACGACTTTAATTACTTGTTGTCCAGGTGTCAAACTTGTCATTACATCTTGTCCGACAGCACGTTCAGACACACGCTTTACAAAATCTTTTACTACTTTAAAGTTAACGTCCGCTTCTAAAAGAGCTAGACGAACTTCTCTCATCATTTCTTTCACATCGGCTTCAGAAACTTTTCCTTTGCCGCGGATTTTTTGCATTGTCTGTTGAAGTCGGTCGGCTAATCCTTCAAATGCCATATTGCCGCCCTCCTAATCTAATTTTTCGATAGCTTCAACAACTTGTTTCATTTCTTCATTCACATGCTCTTCTTCGCTGATTAGCTGTTTTAGCTTTGCAACAAGTCGCTGTCGCTCTTGAAACTTTTGAAGTAATACTAATTTATCTTCATATTCTTCAAGCATCGCTTCAGTCCGTTTAATGTTATCATACACGGCTTGGCGACTTACATCAAATTCTTCCGCAATTTCACCAAGAGATAAATCATCTAGATAATAAAGCGACATATAACTTCTTTGTTTTTGCGTTAACAACGATTGATAAAAATCAAATAAATAGTTCATTCTCGTTGTTTTCTCGAGCATGTTGGATCATCCTTTGTTAAGTGATTTCCCTTTACATCAATTAGTTTACATGGAGTACAAAAGAGTGTCAAGTTTTTTTCTTAACATCACATATTTTTATAGAAAAAGAAGCGGAAAATACCGCTTCTTTCACTTACACTTCTTCAGTTTCTACTAAGTTCGCAAATAAACCATACACATATTGTTCTGGATCAAACTGCTGTAAGTCATCCATTTGCTCTCCTAATCCAACGAATTTCACCGGTACATCCATTTCGTTACGAATCGCTAATACAATACCACCTTTAGCAGTTCCATCTAACTTCGTTAAAACAATACCAGTAACATTCGTTGCTTCACGGAATGTTTTCGCTTGACTTAAACCGTTTTGTCCTGTTGTTGCATCAATAACAAGTAATACTTCGTGAGGAGCCCCCGGTACTTCACGCTCAATTACACGCTTCACTTTCTCTAACTCTTTCATTAAGTTTACTTTATTTTGTAAGCGTCCTGCTGTGTCACATAGTAATACGTCTACTTTACGTGCTTTCGCGGCTTGTACAGCGTCATACATAACCGCCGCTGGATCAGATCCTGACCCTTGTTTAATCACTTCTACACCAACGCGATCGCCCCATACTTCTAATTGTTCAATCGCTCCCGCGCGGAATGTATCTCCTGCCGCCAATAGGACAGACTTACCTTCTGATTTGAATTTATGTGCTAGTTTACCAATCGTCGTCGTTTTCCCTACGCCGTTAACACCGACAAATAAAACAACTGTTAATTGATCCTCTTGCATATTAATTTCATTACTAAACTCACTGTCGCCTTTGTAAATTCCTACTAACTTTTCTGAAATAACAGCTTGTACTTCTTTTGGATCTTGGATGTTACGACGTTGCACTTCTTCTTTCAATTGATCAATTAATTCCATTACCGTCGAAACTCCGACATCTGCACCAATTAAAATTTCTTCTAATTCCTCAAAGAAATCTTCATCTACTTTACGATAACGATAAACTAAAT
Organism: Bacillus sp. 17RED48; assembly: GCF_019837545.1. Lineage (NCBI taxonomy): Bacteria > Bacillati > Bacillota > Bacilli > Caryophanales > Bacillaceae > Bacillus > Bacillus sp. 17RED48. Next base: position 1,061,108 of record NZ_JADAXG010000001.1, on the reverse strand, counting down.
CATTTACTTTATCTGCAAACGAATTTCTCGTTTTTTCTAATCCATGTTTAAATTTCTCTGTTACCGTATCTGTTTGTTTTGAAATTTTTTCTTTTAATTTTTTAAAAAAACTCATACTGTCCCATCCTTCCTAATTACTTGCAACTAGTTCTTCTCCATCATCTAAACGAACCGAAACAAGTTTAGATACCCCTGACTCTTGCATTGTTACACCGTACAATACGTCAGACTCTTCCATTGTACCTTTTCTATGTGTAATGACAATAAACTGTGTCTCATCACTAAATCTCTTTAAATACTGCGCAAAACGGGCAACATTCGCCTCATCAAGAGCCGCCTCTACCTCATCTAGTACACAGAATGGGACTGGGCGCACTTTTAAAATACCGAATAACAGCGCAATTGCTGTTAAAGCACGCTCCCCACCAGAAAGTAAACCTAAGTTTTGCAGTTTCTTCCCTGGCGGTTGCGCTACAATATCAATACCAGTATTTAATAAGTCCTCTGGATTCGTCATGACTAAATCCGCTCTACCGCCTCCAAATAATTCAGAGAATACCGATTGAAACTCCATTCGAATTCCTTCAAACGTAGTAGAAAAACGTTTTTTCATTTCTTCATCCATCTCAGTAATAAGTTGGTGCAATGTCGCTTTCGCTTCTTCTAGGTCATCTTTTTGCTCTAGTAAGAATGTATGACGCTCTGCTACACGCTCATACTCTTCAATTGCACCTAAGTTCACTGTGCCTAGCTCTTCGATGGATAATTTAATTAGTTTCACCTTTTTACGTGCATCCTCTGCAGGCATCATCATTGTATACTTCAGTTTTGCTGCTTCAAATGAAATCGTATATGTTTCACGTAAATGTTGTAATCTATTTTCTAACTCTACATCAAGTCGGTTTATTTTTACTTCTTGATTTTTCAGCATCTCAAGAATGTACTTATGTTTACCTGTTGTTTCTTTCAGATTACGCTCTAAATGTTCTACTCTCTCTTGTAACGATACGCGTTGTTCACGACGAGAGCGAATTAACTCTGAAGTTTGATTACGATCATATGCTTTCTTCTCAATCATATTCGTAATTTGCTCTTCACCACTTGAATTCGATGTCATTTCTTGTTTTAAGAATGCTAAATCCTCTTTCGTTTTGACAAGCGTTGCATCCGTTTCTTCTTTTTCCTTCGTCAATCGTTCAACTTTTTCTTTTTGATTAGATAAGCGTTGTTGCTTTTCAGCCGCCAACACTTTTAACTCAGTCATTTCTTTTTGCACTTTTTCTTTCGAAGAATGCTGCTCACTTTTTTGTTTTGTTAAAGCGACAATTTTGCTATCTAATCCCGTAATCTCTGCTTGAAGAGTCGCTAAAATCTGTTCTAGCTCTTCTTTACGCCCTTGTATCTTCACTTGATCTTGTAAGAATCCTTCAATCTCTAAATCGTAAATAGATAAACGATCATTAATACGATGTTCTTCTAATTCTAAGCGATTAATTTCTTCTCTTAATTTCTGTTCATCTACACGCTCTGCTTCTACACTTTGCCTTAGTTCCCGTATTTGCACTTCTCTTTCTTGAATCTCTTGCTTTACTGCTTTAACAAAGTTTTCTAACTTCGTTGTTTTTTCTTCCATATCAGTTAACTTGCCCGTCCACTCTTCTAGTTCACGTTGACGTCCTAATAAAGAAGATTTCGCCTGTTTTACCGCTCCACCGGTCATAGAACCGCCAGGGTTCACTACGTCACCTTCGATTGTTACAATACGATAACGGTATTGCAGTTGTTTCGCTAACTCATTTGCCCCGCGTAAATCTTTCGCAACAATAACAGTACCTAATAAATTCGAAACTACATTTTCATACTTATTGTTATACTGCACAAGTTCTGCCGCCACACCTACAAATGATGGGTGTTGATTTACAATACGTAATTGTTCAAATGATAGCGATCTACTTTTAATAACAGCTTGCGGTAAAAACGTTGCTCGTCCATGTTTATTTTGTTTTAAAAACGTAATTGCATTACGAGCATGTTCTTCTTTTTGTACAACAATATGCTGCATCGCTGCACCTAGAGCAATTTCCATTGCAATTTCATATTCTTTCGGTACCGTTAGCAATTCTGCAACAGCACCCTCGATACCTTGCAACCTATCTTCTCTAGCTTTTAATACTTCACGTACCCCTTGATAGAAACCAGAGTAATCCTCTTGCATCTCTTCTAGCATTTCTTTTCGAGAACGTGCCTGTTGTACAAATTGATACGCTTGATACAGTTTTGTTTCATTTTCACTATACTGCGTCTTGCATTTCCCAAGTGCCGCTTCTGTCTTTTGTATATTCGAAAGGATACCAGCTACTTTTTCTTTCACTTGTTCATAACTTTCCACAAGTTTCGTCTTTTTCGCTGTAATTTCCATGCGTATTTCTACATATTTCGCATTTTCTTCATCGAGGCGTTCATTTTTTGAGTTTTGTTGTTTAGATTGTTCTTCAATCATAGATAACTCATTACGATGACTAGCTTGTTGATTTAAAAGTTCAATATAGTCACCTTTTAAATTCTCAATTTGTTCCTCTAAATTGTCAGCAAAAGTTGCCAGCAGTAGCTCATTATCATGCAATTTTGTCTCCAACTCTTTTACTTGATTTACAAATTGCATCAACACTTCAGTACTGGATTCAATTTCACCATCATAACTTGTAGCTTTCTCTGTTAATTCAACAATTAACTGTTCGAGTTGTGCACAATGCGTCGTTGCATTTTGTTTTCTCTCTTTTAATAACTCACGCTGTCCGTCTAACTTTTCTAGCTCTTTACTAGAAAGAAGAAGTACTTCTTGTAAGGAATCTACAGACTCGTCTACTGCTTGTAATTGTCCTCGTAATTCCTCAAGCTCTTCTTCACCTTTTTGTAAATGCGTTGACATTTTAGCTTCTTCGTTTTTATTATGCCCAAACTGATTTCGAAGCGCTTCCCATTTCTCATGCAATTCTTCAATTTCATGTACAATAAGCGCCGCTTCTACTTTCTCTAATTCTTCTTTTTTCTCAAGATAATCTTTCGCAATAGAAGCTTGTCTTTCTAAAGGTTCTACTTGACTACTTAATTCGTGAATGATATCTTGTACACGATTTAAGTTTTCTTGTGTGTCTGCTAATTTTACTTCAGCTTTCTTTTTACGAAGTTTGTATTTCAGTACTCCCGCAGCTTCTTCAAATACACCACGACGTTCTTCTGATTTACTACTTAATATCTCTTCAACTTTCCCCTGGCTAATAATCGAAAAAGCTTCTCTTCCCATACCAGAGTCCATAAATAAATCGATAATATCTTTCAATCTACATGATTGTTTATTAATATAAAAATCACTATCACCAGAACGAGATACACGACGCGTTACACACACCTCATTATATTCAATCGGTAAACGTTGATCTTCATTATTTAAAGTTATTGTTACTTCAGCAACATTAACTGCTCTTCTCGTATCACTGCCTGCAAAAATAATATCCTCCATCTTTGCACCACGTAATGATTTTGCAGATTGTTCACCAAGTACCCAGCGAATCGCATCAGTAATATTACTTTTCCCACTTCCATTAGGTCCTACTACAGAAGTTACACCTGGGACAAAATCAACAGATACACGCTCAGCAAAAGACTTAAACCCTGCTATTTCTAATCTTTTTAAAAACACGAAAGGCCTTCCTCCTATTCTCCGTTGTTATAACTGTTGTCTATACAAAAACAAGCTATTATACGGATTTCCCTTCCCTTTATTCACAAACAAAAAGAAAGTTTCATTCTATGCATAAGGAATCCCCCTCATTCAAAGGGGGATTCCTTATAGTTGTTCTTTTAATTTTTTTAATGCCTCTGCAGCAGCTTGTTGCTCTGCTTCTTTTTTCGACTTGCCACTACCAAGACCTAAAGCCACGTTATTTAACGTAACACGTGACACAAATTCTCGATTGTGGGCCGGTCCTTTTTCCTGCAAAATTTGATACTCAATATTGCCACTACCATCACGCTGAATCAACTCTTGTAATTGACTCTTATAATCCATCACATGAGAAAAAGCACCTTCATTAATTTTAGGGTATACAATTTCTTTTAAGAATCCCCATACTGTTTCTAACCCTTGATCAAGATAAAGGGCACCAATAAACGCTTCAAAGACATCCGCTAATAAAGCTGGTCGTTCACGTCCACCTGTCATTTCTTCACCTTTTCCTAATAAAACAAGGCTACCAAATGACAACTCGTTTGCAAAACGAACAAGAGATGGTTCACATACAATAGCTGCACGTAGTTTTGTTAACTCTCCTTCGCTCATTGTCGGATATTTTTGAAACAGATACTGCGACACAGTAAGTTCCAATACTGCATCTCCAAGGAATTCGAGACGCTCATTGTCTTCATGCGGTTTTTTTCGATGCTCATTCACATACGATGAATGCGTAAATGCTTGAATCAATAATTTTTCATCTGAAAACGTAATACCTATCTCTTCTTGAAATACTTTAAACGCTTCACGATATTTTGTTTCGTATTTTTTTTCTCTATGTTTTCGGTACGGCATAAGTCCCTCCAGATATAAGCCGAGAAGCCCCGCTAAAAAACGGGACTTCACTTAAGCATTATAGATGACTCTCTATGTAAGTCACAGCATCGCCAACAGTAGCAATCTTTTCAGCATCTTCATCAGAAATTTCCATTTCGAATTCATCTTCCAATTGCATTACAAGTTCTACTACATCTAGGGAGTCTGCGCCTAAATCTTCTTTAAAGCTCGCAGCTGGTACTACTTCAGTTTCTTCTACACCTAAACGATCAACGATGATTTTTGTTACACGCTCTAAAACATCTGCCATTCCATTCACCTCCCCTCAAATATTATATTAAATATTGGACAAAAAAACTAGTTGAAATCGATTCTTTTATTACATTACCATTCCGCCATCAACATTTAACGTTTGCCCTGTAATATATTTGCTTTGATCAGAAGCAAAAAACGTTACAGTATTTGCGATATCTTCCGCTTCACCAAACTGAGCTGCAGGAATTAACTTTAACATTTCGGCTTTTATATTTTCATCTAATACATCCGTCATATCAGTCGCAATAAACCCAGGAGCAATTGCATTTACAGTAATATTACGGCTCGCTAACTCTTTTGCTGATGTTTTTGTTAATCCAATTACACCCGCTTTAGCAGCAACATAGTTTGCTTGTCCTGGATTACCTGTCACTCCAACAACAGAAGCGATATTAATAATACGTCCATGACGCTGGCGCATCATGTATCGAGATACTGCCTTCGTACATAAGAATACACCTTTTAGGTTTGTATTAATAACTGTATCCCATTCTTCTTCTTTCATACGCATTATTAAATTATCTTTTGTTACACCTGCATTATTTACAAGAATATCAACTTGTCCAAATGTATCTACAGTTTGTTTCACCATATTTGTAACATCTTCAGCATTTGCAACATCTGCCCTTACTGCAATTGCATCCGAACCTAATTTCTTTATTTCATCAACTACTTCATTTGCCTTTTGCTCATTACCAGCATAATTTACTACAACATTTGCCCCTTGTTTCGCTAAATCAATCGCAATCGCACGACCAATTCCACGTGAAGCGCCAGTTACTAATGCCACTTTCCCTTTTAACATCAGTTTTCTCCTCTCAAATTTGAAATGGTATCTTTTAATGTCTCTTCATCATATATCGCATATGCTTTTACTGATGGATCAATTGACTTCATAAGTCCAGCAAGTACTTTCCCAGGTCCAATCTCAATAAATGTATCTACCCCTTGACTCACCATGTTTTCAATGGACGGGTACCATAAGACAGGCGAATAGAGCTGTTCAATTAGCTTTTCTTGAATATGTGCACCACTTGTAATAACGTCTGCTGTTACATTTGCGATAACAGGAATATTCGTATCTTGAATTGTAATTTCATTTAAGACACTTTGGAACTTCTCCGCTGCTGGCTTCATAAGCGAAGAGTGGAACGGTCCACTTACCTTAAGCGGAATTGCTCTCTTTGCACCATTTTCTTTCGCTCTTTGAGAAGCAATCTCGACTCCTTGCTTTGTTCCAGAAATCACAATTTGCTTCGTACTATTCATATTAGCGATTTGCACTGCATATCCTTCACTTGTTACTTCTTCTGTAACTTGTTTCAGCATATGTGGATCAGCACCTAAAATAGCCGCCATTGCACCTTCTCCGCCAGGAACAGCTTCTTCCATATATTCCCCACGTTTTCTTACAGCATATACAGCGTCTTCAAAAGTTATTGCACCCGCTGCTACAAGAGCGCTATATTCACCTAAACTATGTCCTGCAACAAAGTCTGGTGTAATATCATACTCTTTCAAAGCTGTCAAAATAGCAAAACTCGTTGTTAATAAGGCAGGCTGTGCATTTGTCGTTAACGTAAGCTTTTCTTGCGGCCCTTCAAAAATCACTTCTGAAAGTGAATCTTGCAACACCTCATCTGCTTTTGCAAACACATTTGCAACCTCTTTATTATTCTCCGCTAACTGTTTACCCATTCCAACTGCCTGTGAACCTTGGCCCGGAAAAAGAAATGCTAGTTTTCCCATTTCAAATCCTCCTCTTATTGGAGTGGCTCTTTCTCCATTACGCTTGAAATAGTAGGAATAACTTCTTTCGCTACCATTTCTCTCGTTTGACGAATCGCACTAAATATTGATTGGTCATTAGAAGAACCGTGAGCCTTAATGACAGGAGCTTTCAATCCAAATAATGCCGCTCCTCCATACTCCGAATAATCCATTTTATCTTTTAATACCATAAGTTTTGGCTTTAATACCGCTGCTGCTAATTTGCTCGTAAATGAACTCATTAACTGCTCTTTTAACATAGAAAATAACGCAAGTGCTGTTCCTTCTAATGATTTCAGCGCTACATTCCCTGTAAAACCATCACACACAACAACATCTGCTACACCTTGCAATAAATCTCTTGATTCAACGTTCCCAACGAAATGAATTGGGGCATCCTTAAGCATTGCAAAGACTTGTTTTGAAAGTTCGTTCCCTTTGCCATCCTCTGTTCCAACATTCAAAAGTCCAACGCGAGGATTTTTAATTCCTCTTACTTTCTCAGCGTATACAGATCCCATTACTGCATATTGATATAAATGAATTGGTTTTGCATCAACGTTCGCTCCAACATCTAACATAACAAAACCTTCTCCATCAACAGTTGGCATTGTAGGGGATAAAGCTGGTCGCTCAATTCCTTCCATACGACCTACAACAAACAATCCAGCCGCCATTAAAGCTCCTGTACTACCAGCTGATATACAAGCATCGGCTACGCCGTCTTTCACTTGCTGCGCTGCTAGTACCATTGAAGCTTGTTTTTTTCGACGAACCGCTCTTACTGGTTCATCTGTCGATTCGATTTTTTCATCTGTATGAAGTATAGTAATTCGCTCTTCACTCGTTAAGTATTGACGAATTTCCTCTTCTTTCCCTACTAACGTAATATGTAAATCAGAATATTCTTTAATAGCTTTCATTGCTCCTAATACGACAGCCTTTGGAGCATGATCGCCGCCCATTGCATCTATTGCGATTTTCATAAGTTGTTACCTTCCTCACTATAATTACTAGATCGATACATTTCAAAAGTGCCTGTAAAAACCAGTTCTTCTCCAACAAAGCTACGCACTTTGACAACGGTCCGTCCTTTATCATTCTCTACATCTTCAACGCGCACTTTTGCAACAACACGCTCTCCTAATTTTACAGGACGAATGTATCGAATGGTAGACTTTGCAGTTAAAGCTAATTCTTCATCAATAACTGCAACAGCTAGTGAGTTTGCTTGTGCAAACAAATGATGCCCACGGGCAATCTGATTTCTTTTAAATACGTGTTCTACCTTCACTTCAAAGATAGAAATCGCATGTCTATCCAATTCTATATCGATAATTTCTCCGACAACCTCTTCTAACGGTAAAGATTTTACATCTTCTTCATGTTGCTTTGTAGCTACATGTTTAATTCTTTCTCTTAATTCAGGAATAGATAATTCCATACGGTCAAGACGTACGGTTTGTATACTCACTTGAAATTTTTCTGCTAAATCTTCATCCGTAATAAAAGGATTCGTTTCTATTGTTTGTTGTAATAATTCTTGTCTTTCTTTTTTACTTCTTCTTTTTTTCATACCGCACCATCCATTTTTATGACTAGGTACTAACAGTAGTATATAATCATTAAAAGTAGAATGCAACAAAAACTTTCGTTGCCTCCCTTTAATCGAGCTTCTCTCCTTGGAACACACCTGTCCCGTCAAGATAAGTACGCAGCGAAGCATACTGATCATTATGCCAAAACGCTTCTGACTCTACTAGTAACGCCGCATCTTGTCTAGCTGTTTCTAACGCTCGATAATCATGTACCATATCAGCAACCTTGAATTCTGGTAAACCACTTTGCTTACTTCCAAAGAAATCTCCAGGACCTCTTAACTCTAAATCTTTTTCTGACAATACAAATCCATCATTCGTTTCGGTCATAATACGCATTCGCTCTTTTCCCGTTTCCGATTTTGGATCCGCGATTAATAAACAATATGATTGTTCACTACCACGCCCAACACGTCCCCTGAGCTGATGGAGCTGCGATAAACCGAAACGCTCTGCATCATAAATAACCATTACAGTCGCATTCGGTACGTTCACACCTACTTCAACAACTGTTGTCGACACAAGAATTTGCACTTTATTTTCACTAAATCGTCCCATTATCTCTTCTTTTTCTTGAGATGAGAGTCTGCCATGCATTAATCCGACTTGACATTTCCCATGATAATGATGAGTCAGCATACTATGTAAGTCAATCGCATTTTGCACATCAAGTTTCTCAGATTCTTCAATAAGGGGACAAATAACATATGCTTGTCTTCCTTTTTTTATCTCCTTCTCCACAAAACCGAGAACTCGATCTAACATATCATGTTTTGCCCAGTATGTTTCAATTACCTTTCTACCAGCTGGCATCTCATCGATTATAGAAACATCCATCTCTCCAAATGCAGTAATTGCTAACGTACGCGGAATTGGCGTCGCCGTCATAAATAAAACATCCGGACTTTCACCTTTCTCCCTTAAAACTCGTCGCTGCGCTACACCAAATCGATGTTGTTCATCAGTAATAACGAGACCTAACCTATGAAAGATAACTTCATCTTGAATTAAAGCATGTGTTCCAACAAGGATATCTATTTCTCCTTGTTCTAATTTTGCCAAAATCTCTCGACGCCTTACACCTTTAACAGAACTGGTTAACAATTCAACATTCATACCAAAGTGCGAGAACGTCTCTGCGAGCGATTGATAATGTTGCTCTGCTAAAATTTCTGTAGGAACCATTAAAGCACCTTGATAATGTGCTAACTTCGCTGCATAAAGGCCAATTGCTGCAACGACTGTTTTCCCAGAACCTACATCACCTTGCAACAGACGATTCATCCGATAAGGAGATGTCATATCTTTCATAATTTCATCTACTACCCGACGCTGTGCACCAGTTAATGGAAACGGAAGTGCATCGATAAACTCTTGCAATTCTGCTGAAGGAATTTCTTTTTTCGTCCCTTTCGAATTTTCCCTCTCCATTTTCCGTAATGTTTGCATTTTCAGCTGAAATAAGAAAAACTCCTCATATACAAAACGGCGACGTGCTTGTTTTAAATCTTCCTGTCCTGCTGGAAAATGCAACGCCCGAATCGCTTCATAACGCGGCAATAATTTATATCGACTTAGCAATCCATCAGGTAGCACTTCAACTATAGATTCTCCATACTCCTTGAACGCTTGGGCGATAAAACGGCGCATCTGTTTTACTGTAAGTTTCCCTTTCACTGAGTATACAGGCTCTACTTCTTGTTGACGTACAACTGGTCCAAAATGAAGCTCTGATACCGCAATCGTTTGACGGTGCTGATCCCATTTACCAGTAATCGTTACTGTTTCATTTAAATTTAACTTCTGCTTATAGTACGGCCTATTAAAGCATACAGCTGTAATTAAATAACGACCGACGAGGACACGAACCGTAAGACGCGACTTCTTCTTCCCATAATATTGCAGTAAAGGAGCACTATGAACCTTTCCCTCAACTGTTACACGTTCATCATGCTTTACTTCAGCAAGATCTTTCATCGCATAATCTTCATAACGGTACGGAAAATGTTCTAATAGATGAGAAACTGTATAAATTCCCATCTCGTGTAGTAATTCAGATGTTTCTCCTCCGATTCCCTTTACATCCGTAACAGGAACTTGTACAACTTCATTCAAGATTCTCACGCTCCGTCACATTATTTTCTTTGATTCATTCATACTATTGACATCTGTAATCGCTCTCTTTCACCCTATATATTCTATCATAGGCATTCTTAGAGAAACTACTCAAATCCCTCATAAGCAATACGAAAGAAAAGAGCCTCACTATTAGCAGCAAGGCTCTTTTTTATCTTCAATATGCTAGCCTTTTGAATAAAAACTAGTAATGAACTTCATATTACTACTTCTTATCCATTAGCAAGTAAGTAATCCATTTATTTTCAAAACGAATTTTTTCTTATTCTACAGAGAAGATAAACGAATACACCGGTTGGTTTCCAGCATGTACTTCTACTTCTGCATCTTCAAAATTCTCTTCTACAAATGCAACTAACTCAGCTACTTCTTCGTCAGTTGCATCTTCACCTTGTAGAATCGTTACAATTTCAGAATCTTCATCAATAAGTGCTTCTAGTAATTGCTTTGCAGCTCCTACTTTTGCAGCATTTGTTGATACGATTTTCCCATCTGCAATACACATGAAATCATCTTTTTGAATTGCTACACCATCAATTTCCGTATCACGTACAGCATACGTAATTTGACCGGTTTTCACATGAGATAAAGCTTCTTTCATGTTTTCTTCGTTCTCTTCTAACGTTCCAACTGGATTAAATGCTAACATTGCAGCCATACCTTGAGGAACTGTTTTTGAACGAATTACAATCACTTCTTGATCCACAACTGACGCTGCTTGTTCTGCTGCCATCACGATATTTCCGTTGTTCGGTAAAATAATGATTTTTTCAGCATTCGCTTCTTCAATCGCCTTCACAATATCCTCCGTACTTGGATTCATCGTTTGGCCACCTTCGATAACTTTCGTCGCGCCAATGCTCTCAAATAAAGTTTTGATACCAGATCCCATAGCAACAGTTACGATACCGTACTGTTGTTTCTCTTTAGACTGGCTAGTTGGCTCAGGCATCATAGTAGGCTCATCTAATAAAGCCGTATGCTGTTCACGCATATTTTCTACTTTAATCTTAATTAAACTACCATAGCGTTGTCCATAATTCATAGGATCTCCAGGATGTTCCGCATGAATATGAACCTTAACAACCTCATCATCTGATACAACAAGTAGTGAATCTCCGTACACACTAATATCTTCACGGAACTTTTGTTCAGAGAAATTATGTTCTTTCATTTTTTCAGGCTCTAATTTCACCATGAATTCCGTACAATATCCATACTTAATATCTTCTGTACTCAATTGGCTTTGTACACTACGGTGATGTTCTGCGCGTACCATGTCATTCATAGATGGTTGGGCAGACACATTAGAAGAAATCGTTTCTCCTTTTAAGTCAGCTAAAAATCCTTCGTATACAACAACAAGACCTTTACCACCGCTATCTACAACGCCAACTTGTTTTAATACAGGTAATAAATCTGGCGTACGATTTAACGATGCATTCGCTTCTTTCACAACGTCTTCCATAAACAAAACAAAGTCGCGCTGTTTTTTCGCAACTGTCACTGCATATTTACCCGTTTCTCTTGCAACCGTTAAAATCGTTCCTTCAATCGGTTTCATAACCGCTTTGTAAGCCGCTTCTACCCCAGCATCTAAAGCTGCAGCAAAATCAACTGTTGTTAATTCTTCTTTTTGTTCAATGGATTTAGAGAAACCACGGAATAACTGAGATAAAATAACTCCAGAGTTACCACGAGCTCCCATTAATAATCCTTTGGCTAAACTTACGCCGACTTTACCAGCATGCTGTGAAGGATTTGCTTTCACTTCACGTGCGCCTGAAGTCATTGATAAGTTCATGTTTGTACCGGTATCGCCATCTGGAACTGGAAATACGTTTAATGCATCAACAAGCTGAACATTATTTGTTAAATTATTCGCTCCTTGCATGATCATTTGTGATAAACGTTTCCCATCAATTTTTTGAATTGACACAGATTTTCCTCCTTAATGCACATTACAAGTTTATTACTTTAACTCCTTGTACGTAGATGTTTACAGAATCTACTGCTAGTCCTACAGTTTGATCTAATGTATATTTCACTTTCGTCTGCACGTTATGTGCTACTTCTGAAATTTTCGTACCATAGCTCACAATAATATACATATCAATATGTACTTCATCTTCATCTTTACGAACAATAACACCTCTAGTGAAGTTTTCTTTTCGTAAAATGTCTGTTAAACCATCTTTTAACTGATTTTTTGATGCCATACCTACGATACCGTAGCAATCTACTGCGGCACCTCCAGCAATTGTTGCAATTACATCTGTACTAATATCAATTTGACCATACTTCGTTTTAATTTCAATTGACATCTCGTTTCCCCCTTCATAAATGGTGAAAGTGAGCTAGACTACTTTAGTTACTATCATATAATCTTTTTAAAGAAAATTCCATCGTTCTTTCTTTTCACTCTCATATTTTATGTTTTAAATCACATTTTTTATGATGAGCAAAATAGTCCATTGTTATTATACAACATGTACCACTATAATATGTCAAGCAATTTTTCTTGATTTCAACTTTTCATCATCGACATATGGTGTCAAGTAATTTTTCTTGATTTCTTTTTTCTACGGTGTTGCATTCTCTTTTTAGTTGTGTTAAATTATAGTAGTGTTTTTAGCATCGCAAAAAAGACTAACATTGAAAAATTACGTATGGTAAGGTATCAAGGGAGGGAAATATAAATGGCTCGTGTTTGTGCTATCACTGGAAGAAAAGCTCGTTCTGGTAACTCTCGTTCTCACGCAATGAACGCTACAAAACGTAAATGGGGCGCTAACCTTCAAAAAGTTCGCGTACGCATCGACGGAAAAGTTCAACGTGTTTACGTTTCTGCTAGAGCATTAAAATCTGGCAAAATCGAACGTGTTTAATAATAAAAAAAAGAGCCGCTAGGCTCTTTTTTTACTATGACAATGGAAAAAGCACCGGTAATAGGTGCTTTTTTTAATCTTTTTTGAAGGTATTTAGCATGGCACGAACAATTCCACCAAGAAATTTAGGTAACTTAATTGTATAAAATCTCATGGTTTCCCTCCTAATCCCCATTACTCCACTTGTTCACTATATGATGTAAGGAGCAAAATTGTTTCTTTAATCAGTGCTTCTTATCACCATTAATATGCCAGAAGTAAATGAAAAAGTACCTTTTTCCTCAACGAGTTCATTACTAATACAAAGTGTTGATCCCCATTCTATTGTTTTATTAGTTAGAGGATACTTAAAACCAAGTAATGTAATCCCTTCTACTATTTCAGTAACCGGTACAAAAGATACATAAGGGAAATTTTTATTGTCTTCAATTATATGTGTACCCACTTTTTTCACGCTTATTTCATTTTTATTATCTACAATACACATTTCTACCCCTACTTCTAACCCTCTTAAAAGCATCTGTATATTTGCTAAACCGTGATCCAGCCTTCCACCAGTGGCACCAAAAATACGAATCAATGTGGGATTTTGTTCTAACGCCCAGTTAATCGCAATTTCTAAATCTGTTTGATCTTTTTCACGAGGAACAATATGTAAGTCATTTGTTTGCTGGCCCATCCATACTAATTCCTCTTCAGTAACTGAATCGTAATCTCCAAACGCAACAGTTGGAGTAATTCCTCCCTTTAATAGACGATATACTCCTCTATCAACTGCTGCCCATACTACTTTCTCATTTTCATATCGAGAAAAATCTGCACAATATTCCGCAGGTCCACCCGCTAAAATATGAATAATCATGTTTCCTTCCCCTTCTATTGTAAAAAGGCAATCTGCCATTCGGTAGATTGCCTTTTTACATGTTTTTTCTCTATCCTTTATAAATAGTGAACACTTACTACACTAGAAGTTTCACTGGGATAAAGACTCGTTCATTCATTATCCACGAATGACACGAATTGCTTCACCGCGGTCTTTTTGATTGTATACTGCTGATCCAGCTACAAGTACATTTGCTCCTGCTTCAACACAAAGTCGTGCTGTTTCAGCGTTTACACCACCATCAACTTCAATTTCTACTTCTAGATTGCGCTCTTTAACCATTTCTGCCACTTGTTTAATTTTCGGTAATACAGAATGGATAAATTTCTGTCCACCAAATCCAGGGTTTACTGTCATAAGTAATACCATATCGATATCTTCTAATACATGCTCAATCGTCGAAACTGGCGTATGCGGATTTAATACAACTCCCGCTTTAATGCCATGAGATTTAATTAGCTGAATTGTACGATGCAAATGAGGGCACGCCTCTACATGAACAGTAATAATATCCGCTCCCGCTTTTGCGAAAGTCGGGATATAGTTATCAGGATTTTCAATCATTAAATGTACATCTAATGGTAAAGATGTAATTGGGCGGATAGCTTCTACAATTAATGGTCCAATCGTAATATTTGGTACGAAATGTCCATCCATTACATCGACGTGAATGTAATCCGCTCCGCCTTTTTCTACATCTTTAATCTCTTCCCCTAATTTTGAAAAATCTGCTGATAAGATCGATGGTGCAATTTTAATCATAACTAATACCTCGGCTTTCTCTCTCTAATTTCTTCTACGAATTGTTTGTAATTTTTATAACGATATTCTGTAATCTTCCCTTCTTCAACCGCTGTCTTCACAGCACATTTCGGTTCAGCAAGATGTGTACACCCTCTAAATTTACAGTATTGGCTCGCTTCTTTCAACTCTGGAAAACAATATGTAAGATCTTCTACCTCTATATCTATGAAATCAAGTGAACTAAAACCAGGTGTATCTGCAACTAGTCCGCTTCCAACCGCAATTAATTCCACGTGTCTTGTCGTATGTTTCCCGCGTCCTAAATGCGAGGAAATATCATTCGTTTTCAGTTCTAACTCTGGACGTAAAACGTTAAGCATAGAAGATTTTCCAACACCAGATTGCCCTGCAACAACAGAAATGCAACCTTCTAAGAATGGTTTTAAAATATCAATACTTTCCGATGTGTTTATAGAAGTAAATAACACATCATATCCCATCTCACGATAGTCATTTGCATAAGATTCAACAGTCTCTCTCATTTTTTCATCCACTAAATCCATCTTACTAATGCAAATAATCGGCTTAATGTTATGATATTCAATCAGCACTAAAAATCGATCTAATAGTCCCGGGTTAAAATCTGGTTCTACTGCAGAGAAAACGAGAATTGCTTGATCAACATTAGCAATAGGAGGCCTAACAAGTTCATTTTTTCGATCAAATACTTCAAGTACATATCCTTCAGTTGGATTATCTGCTTGAAAAACAACTTGGTCTCCTACCAGTGGTGTAATTTTATTTTTTCTGAACACACCACGCCCGCGACATTGTGTAATCCCTTCTTCATGCTGCACATAATAAAATCCACTTAGAGCTTTTACAATTTTTCCTTCTGGCATATAATTCTCCTTTATTTTGTATAAAGTGAAGCTGTCATTAATATTGAATGGTTTAAAATTCTTTAAATACTTATTTCAAAACCCGTCATATATACAAGTTAATATATTTAATCTACCATCAAATTTAAAATATTATTTATAACAGTATCACTTTTATAGCTTTTTGAATCATATATTTTTGCCTGTTATACAGTCCACTATATGTAGACAGCATAACAGGCAAGAGTAATACATTCCATCCCCTCTAGAAAGAAAATGGAAGTCATTATTATTGAGTTGGGTATGGTACTTCTTTGTCGATAATCGTTACACCATCTCGTACAATTTTATAGTGTCCTTTTGTACCTTCTTGAATTACAAATTCTAAAGAAATAGTTGCCGACTCTGAAATTGTTCTAGTTTCAATTGGTCTATCCATTTTTTGTTGCATATCTTCTTTATAAATTTCTATTGTTTGCGGTTTTTTCTCACCAATTATAGAAGACTCATACGGAATAGAAATATTATCCACTTTCACTGTTTTCGTTACTTTCGGCTTAGGCCCCTCTGAAATGATAATCGTCACTTTATCTCCTTCTTTTAACGGCGTTCCTGGTTTTGGAGATTGCGAAATTACAAGTCCTTTATCAACAGTATCGGAATACTCTCGTTTTATATCTGGAGTTAGTTTTCTCTCATTCAAATAACCATTTACGCTATTTTCAGTCCATCCTGAAAAATCACCTGGTCTAATTTGATAAGGACCTTTACTTACCCAAATTTTTAGTTCTTGTTCCGCCTCTACTACCATTTGATCAGGCGTCGGAATTTGCTCTACGATTTCACCTTTTGGCCTATCATTTTCAATAAAATTTATTGTAACTTGCTTATATTTTTCTTCTAATTCATTCCTTATACTCTCAAAATCTTTTCCTGTGAGATCACTCATCTTACTTTTCTTTTTTCCACCTGATTGATAGATAGTAATTTTAGAGTTTTCTTTCACGACTCTTCCTGCTACGGGGTCTGTTTTTATCACATCACCGGTTTCAACATCATCTGTATATACAATATTAGGTTCCGTAATCTCAAAACCCTTTTCAACTAATGTATTTACTGCTGTCGTATATTTCATACCAGCCACATCAGGGACTTTTACATCTTTTGGAATAAAGAATCCTGGAACAACAGTAAGCGCTAACGTTATTCCAATCGCTAAAAGTAAAAATGTTGTAATTAAAATTTTGAGCCATTTATTACTTCGTTTTTTCTTCTTATTTAAATCCGTTTCTTCTTTTCTTGTCTGCTCATCCACTTTACTTCCTTTTAAAACAATTGTTTCATCAGTTACATTTTGGAATAATTGTTCTTGTTGAATAATTGGAATCGCTTTTGTCGCTTCCATATCTTCCGGTATGTAAAATGGCTGCTCATTTATCCTCTCTGGATATAACGCAGTTTCAATATCTCGTTTCATCGCATTGGCAGATTGATATCGGTGAAACGGATCTTTCGCAGTTGCCTTTAATATAATATTTTCGACACTTTGCGGAATATTTTCATTCCATCTTTTTGGAGACGGAATTTCACTTTGTAAATGTTTTAAAGCTATAGCAACAGCAGATTCGCCAGAAAACGGTTGTCTTCCTGTTAACAACTCAAACATAACGATTCCTAGGGAATAAATATCTGATTGTTTATTTGCTATCCCGCCGCGTGCTTGTTCTGGTGATAAGTAATGCACCGAACCGAGTACCGAATTTGTATGTGTAATTGTTGTTGCACTTGTAGCTGTCGCAATTCCAAAATCTGTTACTTTTATTACTCCATCAGCTCGAATTAAAATATTGTGCGGTTTAATATCACGGTGCACAATTTCAAAATGATGGGCGTGTGCCATGGCGGATGTTAACTGCTCCATAATATCAAGAGCTTCTCCTATAGGTAACATCCCTCGCTCAATTATGTATTGCTTCAATGTTTGTCCTGGTACATACTCCATTACAAGATAATATATACCATCTTCTTCTCCGACATCATACATATTCACAATATTTGGATGCGACAACGTTGTAACAGACTGCGCTTCTCGATGGAAACGTTTAATAAACTCTTCGTTATTTGAATAGTCGAGTCTTAATATTTTTACCGCTACATCTCGGCCAAGTATATCATCATGAGCTAAATACACATTGGCCATTCCACCACCACCAATCATTTTCAGCAGCTTATAACGGTCATTTAAGCGTTTTCCAATCAGCACGTTGCACTTCACCTACTTTCGTTTGTCGAACCCGCATAATCAATAAGAACAAGGGTGATATTATCTTCCCCGCCACGATCATTCGCCAATTGAATGAGACGTTGTCCCTTAGTTTCAAGCTGTTCATTTAACTGTAAAATTTGTTGCATATCAGCAATAGAAACTTTGTTAGATAACCCATCAGAGCAAAGAAGTAACTGATCATCTTCCTCAAGCACCAATGTTTTAACATCTAATCCGACTTTTTCTTCTGTTCCTAATGCCCTTAACAAAACATTCTTTTTCGGGTGATATTCTGCGTCTTCTTTTGAAATTTCACCATGTCTCACAAGTTCATTTACAAGTGAGTGATCTTCCGTTACAAGCGAGATTTCTCCCTCTGATACCATATAACAACGACTATCTCCTATATGACCTATTGTCACAAAGTTTGGCGTACAAATCGCTATTATAAGTGTTGTTCCCATACCATTACATTCTACATGTTGCTTAGAGTACTCATATATACGCTCATTAATAATCCCAACACTCGTATGTAACCACTCTTCTACTTTTTTTGGTTCATTCATATTATGCGTTTGCTTCCAATAATCATGGAATAATTGAATGGTCATCGAGCTAGCTACATCACCAGCTCGATGACCTCCCATTCCATCTGCTACTACCGCTAAAATATTTCCATCTAAATTGTGAAAAACTCC
This sequence comes from Bacillus sp. 17RED48, assembly GCF_019837545.1. Lineage (NCBI taxonomy): Bacteria > Bacillati > Bacillota > Bacilli > Caryophanales > Bacillaceae > Bacillus > Bacillus sp. 17RED48. The sequence goes on along the minus strand of NZ_JADAXG010000001.1, from coordinate 1,042,362 downwards.
TGCACTATCTTCATTATGTTGACGAACTTTTCCTTTATCTGATAGAAACACGGCTTTCATCTCGTCACCTCGTCTCTTCTTTACGCTCCTTCGCACGTAACTGACCGCAGGCTGCATCAATATCATGACCTTGTTCACGGCGAATTGTTACATTCACTCCACGATCTTTTAACGTTTTTTCAAATAAGAAAATTTGTTCACGTGGCGTACGTACATAATCACGTTCAGGTACGTAGTTTACCGGAATTAAGTTTACATGACATTTTACACCTTTTAAAAGCGCAGCAAGTTCTTCAGCTTGCTCAACTTGGTCATTTTCTCCTCCAAATAAGCCATATTCAAACGTAATACGACGCCCTGTTCTATTTACATAGTATTTAACAGCTTCCATTAAGTCTGGTAGCTTATAAGCACGGTTAATCGGCATTAATTTTGAACGTAACTCTGTATTTGCAGAATGCAATGAAATCGCAAAATTAATTTGCATATCTTCTTCAGCGAACTTATAAATTTTTGGAACAATTCCACTTGTTGAAACTGTCATATGTCTTGCACCAATATGAATTCCTTTTTCATGGTTTACAATGCGTAAGAATGACATTAAGTTGTCGTAATTATCAAACGGCTCTCCAATTCCCATAACAACAAGCGAACTTACACGTTCTTCTGTTTCATCAAGTGCACGTTGCACTTCTACTACTTGCGCTACAATCTCTCCAGCCTCTAAGTTTCGTTTTAACCCACCAAGTGTAGATGCACAGAACGTACAACCGATACGGCATCCAACCTGTGTTGTTACACAAATAGAATTTCCATATTCGTGTCGCATTAACACTGTTTCAATAGAATAACCATCATATAATTGGAATAAGAATTTAATTGTTCCATCAGAAGATGTTTGTTTTACCAATGTATTTAAAGTAGTAATATCAAAGGAATTCGACAATTTATCGCGTAATCCTTTAGAAAGATTCGACATGTCGTCATAATTTTTTACACGTTTTTTATATAGCCAATCAAAGATTTGTCCTGCACGGAATTTAGGTTCTCCTTGTTCCTTTAACCAATCTTGCATTTCATGAAGTTGTAAAGAATAAATTGATGGTTTCTTCGTTTCTAGATTTTTCTTTTGTTTTCTCACAGTCGTTTCCACGATGCTACACCTTCTTCCTTAAACAAGCAATATAAAAGCCATCTGTTGCAAAATAATGCGGTAAAATTCGCACTTGACCTTCATCAATATGCGGATTTAACTTTTCTGGCATGCGATCTTTTATCGTAGTATCCCATTCAAATTCAGGATGCTCTTGTAAAAATTGCTTTATTACTTGTTCATTTTCTATTTTTTCTATTGTGCACGTACTATAAACAAGGCGACCACCTTGTTTTAATAACGGTGCTATTTTTTCTAGTATTGCAAGTTGAATCGTCGATAATCTTTCACTATCGCCTTTATTTTTACCTAACTTAATATCAGGTTTACGTCTAATCACACCAAATCCAGAACATGGTGCATCTACTAATATTTTATCAAATGTTTCATTCGCAAAGTGTTCTTGCACTTTTCTAGCATCTAGTGCTTTTGTTTCGACATTTTCTAGACCAAGTCTCTCTGCTTGTTGTTTAATTAAACGTACTTTGTGTGCATGTAAATCAAGAGACATAACTTGACCTGTTCCTTTTAATCGCTCTGCAATGTGCGTTGTCTTTCCGCCCGGAGCAGCACAACTATCAAGAACTACATCTCCCTCATTCGGTTCTAAAGCGCGTGCTACAAGCATAGAACTTTCATCTTGAATAGAAAGAAAACCTTTTTTGAACGCATCTGTATGCGCTACATTCCCTCTTTCAATTTGAATTGCATCCTCTGATAAATCGCCGCGCTTCGCTTCTATACCTTCACCAGCCAACAACTCAATTGCTTCTTCTACTGTTATTTTATCAACATTTACACGCGCTGTTGGTACCGGAGGTAACATGTTCACTTCACACATTTTCTCTGCTGTCTCTAAACCATATTCAGAAGCCCAGTCTTGCACAAGCCACATTGGATGACTTGTTGCAATTGCCAAACGTTCTATTGGATCCTTGATTTCATCTACAGAAGGTACCCCTTCTCTCTGAATCGAACGTAATACCCCGTTTACCATACCAGCAATCCCTTTATGCCCGCGACGCTTTGCAATTTCAACTGCTTCATGAATAGCCGCTCTTTCTGGCACTCGGTCTAAATAAATCATTTGATATAAAGATAAGCGAAGTAATACTCTTACCCACGCCTCAACCTTCTTTTTTAAAAAAGGCTGTAAATAATAATCTAATGTGTCACGACGTTGAATCGTTCCATATACAATTTCAGTTAACAAACCAATATCTTTTCTATCAATTGCATTTTTTTCAATTAGATTATTTAAAAGTAAGTTACTGTATGCACCACTTTTTTCTACTTGAATTAAGCCATCAAGAGCTAACTCACGAACATTTTGTCTCATGCATTTTCTCCTAACTTCGTTCCAATTTCAGGTTTTGTGCCACGTAAAAATTGCGAACAACTCATACGTTTTTTACCAGAAGGTTGCAATTCAGTGATTTTAACACCTGTCTCATTCCCTGTTGCAACAACAAATCCATCTTCTTCAAGAGCTACTATTGTACCTGGTTCAGCTTTCTCTGTAATAGAGACCTTTTCTCCCCACCATACTTTAATAACTTGTCCTGCCAAAGTCGTATAAGCGACTGGCCATGGATTCAATCCGCGAATGTGATTGTATACTTCTTCACCTGTTTTTGTCCAATCAATTTTCTCTTGCTCACGTTTTATATTATATGCAAACGTTACTTCTTCTTCGTTTTGTTTAATTGGTTCTAACTTACCTTGAATTAATAAAGGTACTGTTTTAGATAGAAGGTGTGCCCCTGCTTCACTTAACTTATCGAATAAAGAGCCTGTCGTTTCACGCTCTTCAATCTCGACTTCTACTTGCGTTAAGATATCACCAGCATCCAATTTCTCTACCATATACATAATTGTAATACCCGTTTTTTCTTTACCTTCCATAATTGCATAATGGATTGGTGCACCACCACGAAGTTCAGGTAGTAAAGACGCATGGACGTTAATACATCCATACTTCGGTGCTTCTAAAATTTCATTTGGTACAATCTGACCGAAAGCAGCTGTTACAATTAAATCTGGCTCTAATGCCAAGACTTGTTCATATTCGTCTTTTTCACGAATTCTTAACGGTTGTAACACCGGAATACCATGTTTTTCTGCTTCAACTTTAACAGGTGTAGGTGTTAATACTTTTTTTCTACCTACCGGACGATCGGGCTGCGTCACAACACCTATTACATCATAGCCATCTTCGATAAGACGACGAAGCACCGGCACTGAAAAGTCCGGTGTTCCCATAAATACTACTTTTATCATTTAAAAACCGCTCCTTTTAATACCTATTCTAATTCGTTTTCCTCATAATATCTTGTCACTTTTGATGTAAATAACACACCGTGTAAATGATCGATTTCATGTTGAATTGCACGTGCTAAAAATCCTTCTGCTTCTAGTAAAAATACTTTACCTCGGCGATTTTGCGCACGTACTTTAATATAATCCGCACGTTCCACTTCACCATAAAGTCCCGGGAAGCTTAGACAGCCTTCGGGACCTACTTGTTCACCACGTTTTTCTAGTATCGATGGATTGATTAACTCGATTTTCCCCGTATCATCACCGATATCAACTACCGCAACTTGCAAGCTTACACCTACTTGAGGCGCAGCTAAACCGACCCCGTCCGCAATTAACATTGTTTCATGCATATCTTTCAACAATTTCACTAACTTTTTATCAAAGTTAATTACTCTTTCGCATGGTGTTTCTAACACTTCATTTGGATGCTTTACTATTTCTAAAACTGCCATATTTCCCTCCGCTACATTAACATTGTTGGATTAAAATCAATTGAGATTTGTAGCTCTTTTTGCATTTCTGCTTGATAATGTTCATTTACCATTTTGAGCACGTTCTTTAAGTTTGGTTCCCGTTTGTATTTTATCATGCATTGATAACGATATCTATCTTTTATCCTTGGAATTGCTGAAGCAACCGGTCCTAACACCATTGTTTGCTGCGTGCAGTGTGCCCGTAAATGACCGACAATTTTTTCCGTCACTTGCACTGCCTTTAATAATTCTGGATGCGATACTGTTACAAGTACAACATAGTAATAAGGTGGATATTGTCTTGTTCGTCTCATTTGCATTTCTTGGTCAAAAAACACATCATATTGTTGGTTCTTTGCTAACTCTATACTGTAATGTTCTGGTGTATACGTTTGAATTATAACTTCCCCTGGCAATTCATGTCTGCCTGCTCGTCCACTTACTTGCGTCAATAACTGATACGTCTTTTCACTCGCTCGAAAATCAGGTAAGTGAAGCATCGTATCTGCAGTTAAAACCCCGACAAGCGTTACTTTAGGAAAATCTAACCCTTTCGCAATCATTTGTGTTCCAAGTAGTATATCTGCTTTTTCTTCCCCGAACGCCTTTAATAATTTTTCATGCATTCCTTTGCGACTTGTCGTATCTACATCCATTCGAATGACTCGTGCCTCTGGAAATAGTTTTGTAATTTCTTCTTCTACCTTTTGTGTACCTGTACCAAAGAAACGAATATATGTACTTTGACAAGCAGGACACTCAGTCGGCATATTCTCTTCGTGACTGCAGTAATGACATTTTAAACGATGGTTCATTTTATGATATGTCAGCGAGATATCACAGTGCGGACATTGTACAACATACCCACAATCACGGCACATAACAAATGTAGAATGACCTCTTCTATTTAAAAAGAGCACCATCTGTTCTTTCTTTTCTAATCGATCTGCTATTTTTTCATGCAATGCCTTCGAAAACATGGAACGATTCCCGTCACGAAGTTCCTCACGCATATCAACAATCTCTACTGTTGGTAAAGCTTGTTTATTCATACGTTTTTCCATCGTTAGTAATTCATACACACCTTTTTTCGCTCTTGCAAACGATTCAAGTGTCGGTGTTGCACTACCAAGAACGATAGGACATTTATGATATTGCCCCCTCCACACAGCTACATCCCTTGCATGATACCTCGGATTATCTTCTTGCTTATAGCTCGATTCATGTTCCTCATCAATAATAATAATCCCTAAATTTTCAAAAGGAGCAAATACAGCTGAACGTGCACCAACTACAACTTTCACTTCTTTTCTTAAAATCTTACGCCATTCATCATATTTTTCTCCAACAGACAGCGCACTATGAAGAACCGCAACTTGCGAGCCAAATCTGCCTTTAAAACGATCTACCATTTGAGGCGTTAGTGCAATTTCAGGAACAAGCACAATAGCTTCTTTCCCTTTCGCGAGCACCGCTGCTATAGATTGTAAATATACTTCTGTTTTTCCGCTTCCTGTAACACCATATAGTAAAAATGGATTGTAAGTTTCATTTGTAATTGATGATAAAATCGGTGCAATAACTTGCTGTTGTTCCTCCGTAAGTGGGAATGGTTTCGTTTGTTCAAAATCATCATCGTCATACGGATTTCGGTACACTTCCACATATTTTTCTGAAATTAGCCCCTTTTTAACAAGTGCCTTAATCGGAGCGTCTGTTATTTGCAACTCTTCTGTTATCACTTTCAACGGCACACTTTTATAATTTTCCACAAAATAATAGAGTACATCTTGTTGTTTTTTACTTTTCAGTTCAAATGCTGCTAATTCCAATCGATCTTCTGACAACTCAGGTTGAACGACTCTTTGTTTCTTCTTTTGCACTTTATCTTTTACCTGATAAACAACTTCAATCGTGCCATTTTTAATTTCTTGTTGAATCGTTCGGTATAGATGCGGCTGCGTCTCAATAGCTTCCCAATCTATCGCTTCTTTGTCTTGAAATAAAAACAGTAGTTCAAGTGCTACTTCTTCTTGTTTACGAAGTTGTAGACGCTTTTTATACGTAGCTTTTATCGCCGTTGGAAGCATGACTTGAAAGGCTGAAATCATATAACATAACGTTTCGCTTGTAAGCCAATATCCAAGCTTTAATAATTCCTCGTTTAAAACTTGTGTTACATCTAATATTTCATGGATTGTCTTTAGCTTCTTACTTTCTACTTCAGCCGAATCTTTGATCCCAATAATAAAGCCTTGCAATTTCCTTGGGCCAAATGGAACTACTACACGCATGCCTGTCTGGACAATATCTTCCCACTTTTTAGGGATAATATAATCAAATGGTCGATCTGTCTGACGTGCAGGTACATCAACAATTACACTTGCAAATTTCATAGACGATCATCTTCTAACATCATTTCAATTTGCTTTAATATTTCACGAGCAACCTCTTTCTTCGTTAAAAGTGGTAACTCGATAACTTCTCCATCTTTTCTATACATTGTTACAATGTTTGTATCTGTACCAAATCCAGCTCCTTGTGCCTTTACATCGTTCGCAACAATCATATTCGCATTTTTCTCACGTAATTTTTTTGTCGCGTATTCCTCTACCTTTGTCGTTTCAGCCGCAAAACCGATAAGTAACTGTTTATCCTTCATCTCACCTAACGTTTTTAAAATATCTACTGTTCTCTCGAGTTCGATTACAGCATCACCATTTTTCTTTTTCATTTTATTATCATGAACATATTTCGGGCGATAATCTGCAACTGCTGCTGTTTTAATGACAACATCTACGTTTTGATACTGTTGCAGAACTACTTCTAACATATCTTGTGCAGATTCCACTTGTACCGTATTTACATGTAATGGTGGGTTTAATGCTGTCGGTCCCGAAACAAGTATGACATCAGCACCTAAGTTCGCTGCCACTTCCGCAATTGCATATCCCATTTTCCCAGAAGAAAAATTGGTCATAAAACGCACTGGATCAATCTTTTCACGAGTTGGGCCGGCAGTTATTAATATTTTTTTTCCTTGCAATGGTTTTTGTTCTGAAAAAGCCTCTTCTAACCGTGCAATAATTGCTTCTGGTTCTTCTAGTCTTCCCTTCGCAACATAACCACACGCTAAAAAACCTTCTCCAGGCTCAATAAATGTATATCCTAACGTTTTTAACGTCATCATATTTTTTTGTACAATTTTATTTTCATACATATGCACATTCATAGCAGGTGCAATCCACACTGGGGCTGTAGTAGCTAACAAAGTAGTTGTAATCATATCGTCTGCAATACCACCAGCTAACTTTCCAATACAATTGGCAGTAGCAGGTGCAACAAGTACTACATCTGCCCAATCTGCTAAATCGATATGTGCAATAACAGCCGAGTCTTTCTCATCGAATGTATCTGTATATACGTCATGGCGAGAAAGTGCTTGAAATGTAAGAGGCGTAACAAACTTCATTGCAGACTCACTCATCATTACTTTTACAATAGCACCAGCTTGTGTCAATTTACTAGTTAACGCAGCCGCTTTAAAGACCGCAATGCCTCCTGTTACACATAGAAGTATCTTTTTCCCTTTTAGCATATGGCTCGTCCTCTTTCTTTTTCAAACTTATAATACTGAAACAGAATTCCCAGCTCGTCAGTACCAATATTTCTTCCCTATCGTAAAAAAATAACAACCTACTTGTAAATAGGTTGTTACCGTTACATAGAAAATTATAAAGTCTATGTTTTAATTTGTCGAAAAGAATGCCTTAATCGATGATTTTGTCTTCGCTTGGTACATATTTTAATACTTCTGCATCGATTTCTTCTAATGATTTACCTACACATTTATGAGAAACAGGTTGCTCGATAACACAGTTATCAGCAAGTTGCATTTCACGCGCACGTTTTGCAGCTACTGTTACAAGTGTATATTTAGAATCGATTTTTGTTAATAATGAATCAATTGATGGATTTAACATAATTATAGACCCTCCGTCATTTCTTTATAATATTTTGCTACTCTTTCGCGGCGGCAATGTTCACCAACCACAATTGCTTTAATTCTTTCACAAGCTAATTCAACTTGATCGTTTTCTACAACATAGTCGTAAGCGTCCATCATTTCGATTTCTTCTTTCGCTACCGTTAAACGATTTTCAATAACATCTTCAGTTTCTGTACCACGGCCGACAATACGGTTCTTTAGTTCAGATAAACTTGGAGGTGCTAAGAAAATAAATACACCTTCTGGGAAAGCTTTCTTAACTTGAATTGCTCCTTGCACTTCAATTTCTAAGAATACATCTTTTCCTTCTTGTAATGTTTTTTCAACATAGTCGATTGGTGTTCCGTAATAATTACCTACGAACTCAGCCCACTCAAGTAATTTTTCATTACGAATCATTTCCTCAAATTCTTCTCTCTCTTTAAAGAAATAATCCACACCATCAACTTCACCTTCACGTGGCTTACGTGTCGTTACTGAAATGGAGTACTGAAAACGTGTATCCTCATGACTAAATAGCTCTTTTCGAACCGTTCCTTTACCAACCCCAGAAGGTCCTGAAAGAACGATGAGCAATCCTCTTCTACTTCTCATAAATATGTAAAACCTACCCTTCCTCACTTAAATCTTCTTTATTATTCAAACGATGTGCAATCGTCTCTGGCTGAATTGGACTTAATACCACATGCCCATCATCCATAACAATAACCGCCCTTGTTTTTCTCCCATACGTAGCATCAAGCAAAGCATTATGTTCGCGTGCTTCCTGTACTGTTCGTTTAATAGGAGCTGACTCCGGACTTACAATAGCAATAATTCGATGAGCAGATACAATATTTCCGTATCCAATATTTAAAAACCGCATGGCCATAGTTTGCGCCTCCTAGTAAGTCTATCCGATTTCTCCACCACGTATAACTTTATATATTTTTTGAAAGCTACTCAATATTTTGTACTTGTTCACGAATTTTTTCAAGGTTATTTTTCATTTCTACAACATATTTTGAAATTGTTAAGTCATTTGCCTTAGAACCAATCGTATTAATTTCTCTATGCATCTCTTGCACGATGAAATCCATTTTCCTTCCAACAGGCTCTTCAATCTGCAGTGTTTCACGAAATTGCTCTAAATGACTTTGCAAACGAACTAACTCTTCGTGAATATCACAACGCTCTGCAAAGATTGCGACTTCTGTTAACAATCTTTGTTCATCTAGATCTTGATTATGTAATTCTTTTAAGCGATTTTCTAATCGTTCACGATATTTTTGTGTAACAATCGGTACATGCGGAATAATTGCATTTACACAATTGTGAATCTCTTGTAAACGATACGCTATATCTTTATGTAATCGTTCTCCTTCGCCATCTCTCATCGTTTTTAACATATGAGCAGCTTGGCGAACAGCCTCATATAAACCGTTCTCAAATTGTTCATTTACATTTTCTACTTCTTCAATCGCTGTTACTTCTGGCATTTCCATTAATTGCTGAAGTGTAATAGAATCTTGTAATTGAAATTTTCCTTTTATATCTTCCATAATCAATTGGTACTGCTCAAGAAGCGACCAATTCACACTTAATTTTCTTTCAACAAGTCCTTCACCCGTTATACTAATAGACACTTCAATGCGTCCACGCCGAACTTGTTCTGCAATTATTTTACGAATTTTGTCCTCAAATATCATCATTTGCTTCGGAAGTCGAATACTCATCTCTAGAAAACGGTGGTTCACCGATTTCATTTCTACTGTAATTTGAAAAGTATCATTTTCTACTTTCGATCTTCCAAATCCTGTCATACTACAAATCATTTTTATCACATCCAAGCCATGAAATAACTCAATGAAAAAGGTAATAGAGACAAGGCTCTACTACCTTCTGTAAATTATATCACATTTTCATATCATTGACTATTTCAAGTTTAATCCCTTCTTATATAATATTGGCTTTTCCTTCTTCCCCTTTTTCCCTGTTAATAAAGAACCTACTAATAAGAAGGTCGGAATTGATGACAAACCTCCAATTAACAACCAATCTCTCGCTTGTATTGGCATTGTACTAAAGATCGGTTGTAGCGGTGGGTAATATATAACCACTAACATTAACAGTAAAGAAATGATAACCGCTCCTACTAAATACACGTTCCCAAACGGATTACGGTGGAAGATAGAATGTTCACTTCGGCAGTCAAATACATGAATAAGTTGTGCAAGTACCAACGTCGCAAACGCCACAGTTTGTGCATATTTCAATTCATTTGGATGTTGATTATATGCAATAATAAACGCCACTAACGTCACTGCTCCAATTAGAAAGCCACGACTTATAATTTTCCAGGCAAGCCCTCTAGCAAATACCCCTTCTTTCGGATGACGCGGCGTTCTCTTCATCACGTCTCCTTCCGCCTTATCCAATCCTAATGCCATCGCCGGTAATCCGTCAGTAACTAAGTTCACCCATAAAATTTGAATGGGAACCATCGGCAGCGGTAATGCAAGTAACATTGCAAATAACATGACTAAAATTTCTCCTACGTTCGATGCTAATAAATAACGGATAAACTTACGTATATTCTCGTATATATTTCTACCTTCTTTAATTGCTGATTTAATCGTAGCAAAGTTATCATCTAGCAAAACAAGAGAAGACGCTTCTTTCGCAACGTCTGTCCCTGTAATTCCCATCGCTATCCCAATATCCGCTGTTTTTATAGCCGGAGCATCGTTTACTCCATCACCTGTCATCGCTACTATATGCCCTTTATTTTGCAACGCCTTAACAATTTTCAATTTATGTTCAGGTGATACTCGAGCAAATACATACGTGTCTTCTACAACACTTTCTAGTTCCTCTACATCCATATTCGCGAGTTCTACTCCTTCAACAACACGTCCACCAGGTGGTAAAACCCCTAATTGTTCCGCAATTGCCATTGCTGTCACTTTATGATCTCCTGTTATCATCACTGTTCGAATACCAGCTTCTCTGCACTCTTTTACAGCCTGTTCTACCTCTGGTCTTGGCGGATCAATCATTCCCTGTATCCCGACCAACATAAAATCTTTTTCAACGTCTCTTTCATGTTCAATAGAATCTGTTACTTTTAATGGCTTAAATGCAACTGCAATTGTTCGAAGCGCTTGACTACCTAAACTATGAATAGCCGCCTGTACTTCTTTTCTATACAACTCACTTATCGGTTGTTGCTTATCCCCCCATAAAATCGTTTGACTCATTTGCAGGAGGACATCTGGTGCTCCCTTCGTAACAAGAAACTTTTTCCCCTCTCTATCTCGCACAATAACACTCATCATTTTTCGAGTTGAATCGAATGGAAATTCACGAATGATTTCAAATTTCCCTTTCAGTGCCTCACGCGTTATCCCCGCCTTCATTGCTGCAGCTACTAGTGCTCCCTCAGTTGGATCTCCATCTAATACATACGCCTTTTTCTTTTGAATAATATTTGCGTTATTACATAGTGAACCAAATGTGAGTAGTTGATACAATGCTTTTGTTTTAGCTGGATCACATTCTTTTTCACCTTTCAAAAAAGAGCCATTAGGTTCATACCCTTGACCCGTCACTTTCCATAACTCTCCACCTGACCACATATGTGTTACCATCATTTTGTTTTGCGTCATTGTTCCTGTTTTATCAGAGCATATAACAGAAGCGCACCCTAACGTTTCTACCGCTGGTAACTTCCTTACAATTGCTCTCTTTTTAATCATACGCTGTACACCAAGCGATAAAGCTACTGTAACGATTGCTGGTAATCCTTCAGGAATAGCAGCAACAGCTAGCGACACGCCTGCTAAAAACATATGGTACACTTCATTCCCTTGATACACACCGGCTAATACGACAAGCGCTGTCAAAATAAGAGCCACAATAATTAATATTTTCCCGAGTTGCTCTAATCTTCTTTGCAGTGGTGTTTCCATTTGCTCTGCATTTTGTAACATATTTGCAATTTGGCCCATCGCTGTATTCATACCAGTTGCTACAACGACCCCTGTTCCAGCTCCTCGTGTAATCATCGTACCCATAAAAGCCATATTTTTTTGATCACCAATTGAAACATCTTGCCCCTGCAGAGCTTCTACCTTCTTCTGCACCGGTACTGACTCTCCTGTCAAAGCTGATTCTTCGATATATAAACTTGATGCCTCAACAAGACGTACATCCGCCCCAATACGATCACCACTAGAAAATTTAATGATATCACCTAAAACAAGTGCTTTAGACGGTGCTTTTACCCACTTTCCATTCCGCATTACAGTAACTTGCGGGGCGGCTAGCTCTTTTAAAGCTTCCAGTGATTTTTCAGCCTTTCTTTCTTGAAAAAAGCCAAGAATACCATTGATAATAACAATCGCAACAATCGCAATAGAATCAATGTATTCCCCTAAAAAAGCCGAAACTACTGTTGCACCAAATAAAACAAGTACCATAAAATCTTTAAACTGCGCCAAAAATACCATCAGTGCAGAAGGCCTTTTGGCTTCATCTAATTCATTTGTACCAAATTTTTTTATTCGCCCTTCTGCTTCCTTCTCTGTAAGTCCAACCTTCACATTCGTATTCGTTCTTTCTTCCACTTCGTGTGCGCGCATTCCATACCAGTTCATCCCGCTATCGACCTCCTGATTCCAGACATACTCTATTGAAAGCTTATTCAGCCTCGTCCAAAAAAATGCTATAATTAACTTTTAGTTAGAAAGGAGTGTTCATTTATGGCATTCGATGGATTATTTACAAGAGCAATTACACATGAAATTGCAAATTCTCTTTACACAGGAAGAATTTCCAAAATATATCAACCTTCAAAATACGAGATTTTATTACATATTCGAGCAAACGGAAAAAATCAAAAACTAATTCTTTCCGCTCATCCGACATATGCACGTTTACACTTAACAAATCAAAATTACGATTCACCTGCACTTCCGCCAATGTTTTGTATGCTTCTCCGCAAGCATCTAGAAGGTGGTTTCATTGAAAAAATTGAACAAATTGATTTAGAGCGCATTATTCAAATCACCGTTCGTAGCAGAAATGAAATTGGTGATGAATCGCTAAAAACATTAGTAATTGAAATAATGGGACGACATAGTAACATCATTTTGGTAGACACAAAAACAAACAATATTTTAGATAGCTTAAAACACGTTTCTTTAGCAGTAAACCGCCATCGAACTGTATACGCTGGAGCTGAATATATTGCACCACCAGCACAACATAAAATTAACCCACTTCAGATTGAAACAAATGATGAATTTATTAGACCGCTAGACTTTCTATCTGGAAACATGGATAAACAGCTTGTCGGCACCTTTACGGGAATATCGCCGTTATTCGCAAAAGAAGTAGTGAAAAAAGCAGGTATGGTAAATGAAAAAGCATTAGCGGACGCATTTTTCTCCATACAAAAACCATTACTAACTCATACATATTCACCAACAATGACTACTTCAAATGGGAAAGAATTCTTTTATCTTTTCCCTCTTGCACACTTGCAAGGAGAAGGTAAGATATTTTCATCTGTTAGTGAATTGCTAGACCGTTTCTTTTTCGGAAAAGCAGAGCGCGACCGTGTAAAACAACAAGCTTATGATTTAGAGCGCTTTATGCAAAACGAAAAAAATAAAAATGTGAAGAAACTCATTAAACTAGAAAAAACATTACAGGATGCCGGAAAAGCAGATAAATATCAACTATTTGGAGAACTACTTACAGCCAATATGTACGCTTTGAAAAAAGGTGATAAAGATATTGAAGTCGTTAACTATTACGACGAAAATGGCGGAACTGTAAAAATTACATTAGATCCTTTAAAAACACCATCTGACAATGCGCAACGCTATTTCCAAAAGTACCAAAAAGCGAAAAATTCAGTTGTTGTTGTAGAAGAACAAATTGAAAAAACAAATGAAGAAATTCTTTATTTTGATAGCTTACTTCAACAAATGGAAGCTGCTTCTTCAAAAGATATTGAAGAAATTCGTGAGGAATTAGCTGAAGAAGGTTATATGCGTAATCGTAAAACGAAAAACGCAAAGAAAAAGCCTACTAAACCAGTATTGGACAAATATTTAGCAAGTGATGGCACAGAAATTTTCGTCGGTAAAAACAACAAGCAAAATGATTATTTAACAACGAAGTTTGCCCGTCGTGATGAAATTTGGTTACATACGAAAGATATCCCTGGGTCTCATGTTGTCATTCGTTCTCTTGAACCTACCGAAGAAACTGTGTTAGAAGCTGCTAAAATCGCTGCCTATTTCAGTAAAGCAAAAGATTCTAGTTCTGTTCCTGTAGATTTCACCAAAATACGCCATGTCAAAAAACCGAGTGGTGCAAAACTTGGTTTTGTTACGTACGACAATCAGCAAACCGTATATGTAACACCTGATGCTGATACTGTAATGAAATTAAAAGCGTAAATAAAAAAATGCGTTGCTTATAAGCAACGCATTTTTTATTTATTTTCAATTTAGTTGCTATATCCATTCAATATTGTCAAAAAAATTGACAGTGTCATTTCACATTTGTATAAAATTTTTTACAGCATGTAAATAAAGTACAAGTGTAACTCCAATCAATATTTTTTCATCCCCCTGCTATTTATTGAAGCAATCTGAATTTTATAAACAAACCGTCTCCCACAAATGGCGGGCTATTTTCTTATCTCCCCTAAAATATATGTTTTCCCTACTATCCTTTCTTCAAATATACATTTTGGCACACTATTTGCTTTATTAAATACTGTGAATAGGGGGAATTAACATGACTTTAAAAATTAATAAAATCCAAAATCAACTACAAAACTATGAAATTGACGGGTTACTCATTACAAAAAAAGAAAATCGCCAATATGCAACAGGCTTTACAGGTAGTGCTGGCGTCGTCTTAATCTCTGCGGATAAAGCTGTTTTTATAACTGATTTTCGCTATGTAGATCAAGCGAAATCACAAATAAAAGATGCTGAAATTATTATGCATACAGGAAATTTAGAAAAAGAAATTGCAAATCAAGTATCAAAATTAAACATTCAAAAACTCGGAATTGAAGAGAACAACATGACATTGCAACAATATAAAAACTTACAAAAATGTGTACATGTGGAAATGGTTCAAGTGTGCGAAATCATCGAAAATATTCGTATTATTAAAGACATGCCGGAAATAGAAACAATGAAAATCGCAGCTAATATTGCTGACGAAGCATTTCACCACATCATTACGTTTCTAAAACCAGGAATAAGTGAAAATGATGTACGAGATGAGTTAGAATTTTTCATGCGAAAAAAAGGGGCTACATCCTCTTCATTCCAAATCATTGTAGCTTCTGGCGTTCGTTCTTCACTTCCTCATGGAGTTGCATCAAATAAAATAATCGAGCGAGGCGACATCGTTACATTAGATTTCGGTGCACTTTACGATGGATATTGTTCCGATATAACTCGTACTGTAGCAATCGGAGAACCATCAGAAGAATTCAAAAAGATATACAATGTTGTACGAGAAGCGTTAAAGCGTGGAACTAAAGCAATTAAGCCTGGAGAAACTGCGAAAAGTATCGATGATATAACGAGAGATTACATTACAGAACATGGATACGGTCAATACTTTGGACACTCTACTGGTCATGGTCTTGGGTTAGAAATACATGAACCTCTTCGCCTATCCCAAGAAAGTAAGGCTACTTTAGAAGAAGGTATGGTTGTTACAGTTGAACCTGGTATTTACATACCAAACTGGGGCGGTTGTAGAATTGAAGATGATATTGTCATCACAAAAGACGGATATGAAGTTATTACAAAATCAAATCGGGAACTAATTGTGATTCCTTGTTAAAATCATGACCTTTTTAAAAGGAGTTTTTCTCTGCACATAGAATTCTTTCTCTGGAGTCATCGTTTAAAGAGGGGGAATTTTAATTGAATTTTGTAATCGACAAGATAGATGGTTTGCATCCTGAATTTTCCAAAATTGTTTCCATGATGAATTACGCTCGCTATACAACAATGCAAGCAGTGGAAGGTTTAACAATTGAAGAACTTGATTATTTATATGATGAGGAAGCAAACTCAATTGGTATGCTTTTGTACCATATGGCTGCTATTGAATTTTACTACCAAATTCATACTTTTGAAGACCGTGAACCAACGGAAGCTGAATTAGAACGGTGGTTACCTGCTATTGAATTAGGGAATCTTGGACGCGAGAAAATCAAAGGCAACTCTATAGAATTTTACATACATACATTGCAAGAAGTACGTTCCAAAACGATCGAGACTTTTCAATCGTTACCTGATGAATGGCTATTTAAAACGACAGATTTCTGGTATGACAAACCCGCAAATAACTACTTTAAATGGTTTCACGTTTTTGAAGATGAAATCAATCATCGCGGACAAATTCGTTTAATTAAAAAGATGCAAAAAGCTCATTCAGTAAAGTAAGAAAGTGCCACCAGATAAGGTGGCACTTTCTTTTATTCATTAACGAATAACTTTTCGTTTACTTTTTTAGCGATTATCGCTACCGACATTAATATACATATTAAATATAGCAATTTCACAATAAATAACCACCCTTGAAACATTACAATTGCATCTATTATCTCATTTCCTTTCAATAACAAAAAAGGAATCGTGCTAATTATAATGACAAACTCGATGCTGAAAACAATTTTCTTTTTTCTGCTATATGCTTTCCATTCATCCCAGCGATACATGGGAGCAAATATCAATACTCCTATACACCATATAATTGGTACCCATTCACTTTTAAGAAATTGCCCTGAAATAACTGATAATAGTAAACAAACGAGCACACCATAATACCCTATTTTCCCTCTCATTCGTACTCCCCCATTCTACTTCTCCTTTAATATGTAACTTACTATGCTTATAACAAGTCTTAGTAAAATAACAAATACAATTACAATATAAAAACCCTTCGCAGATGACATCCATTGTTGAAAAATAGACATTTTCTCCATTTGCTTCTGCCCTTCTATTAAAATAAACCCTACGAAAAATGAGCAAACAACAATGATACCTATTATAATTCCGATACTTTTCTTACTATATTGTTTTATATCATCCCAGTTATATAAAAGTATAAATACAAACCCGAAAACAGGTATGATACTGATCCATTCATTGCTTGTAAACAGATTCAAAATGATTAATAGACTACAAGATATAATGAATCCCCAAAACCCGATTTTTTTGCGCATAAGCCCTCTTTAAATTCCATTTTTAGGATTAATTGTATTGTAACATCCATTTCTACTTCTTACCATTACAGTACATGAAATTTCACTTTTTTTCTTTTTCCTATACTCACATACTTTTACTGCTTTCATACAATAAACTACACGAATGCCTAAAGGATGTGAATGTTATGGGAGTTGAATTAACGCTGTTGCATGCTCTCTATATTCTTTGTTTACTCACTATTATTACTTTTTTTATTCTCCGGAAAGATACGACGATTATTTGTATCGTTTTTATCTTTTTATTAGCATTAACCGCTACAAGTTCTATCCCTCTTGCCGTTAGCGGTATTTTTCAAAGTTTCATTTACGCTATTACTGAACTTTTACCAACTATATTAATCATCTCTATTATCGTATCAATGAGCAATCTACTCGTTCATACTGGCATAAATGATACGATGATTTCACCATTTACAAAGATGATTCGTACCCCTACCCTCGCCTACTGGATTATCGGCCTTTTAATGATGACAATTTCTTTCTTCTTTTGGCCTTCCCCAGCTGTCGCTTTAATGGGAGCTATTTTATTACCTGTGGCTGTACGCGTCGGTCTTCCGCCAATTGGAGTTGCCATCGCTATGAACTTATTCGGACACGGCATCGCCTTATCTGGTGACTTCGTTATTCAAGGTGCACCGAAATTAACAGCGGATGCTGCTGGTCTTCCTGTTTCCAGCGTTGTTTCTGCCAGTGTTCCCCTCGTTATCGTTATGGGTATTGTGACAACTTCCGTCGCATTTTTCTTCTTACGAAAAGAATTCCATACAGGCTTATCTATACAAGAATCTATCCCATCAACTGAATCTTCTAAAACGCTTACTTCATTATCTCCTCGGACAAAAAAATGGCTCGCTATTTGTATTCCGATCGTATATGCCATCGATATCCTTTGCATGATTCAATTTAAACTACAAGGAAGCGACGCAACTGCACTTATCGGCGGGACGACTGTTATTATGATTATCATTATTTCGCTCATCGCTTACAAAGGAAATGGACTGAATAAAACGACCGATTACTTTATAGAAGGGCTCCAATTTGGATTTAAAATTTTCGGCCCAGTTATTCCAATTGCTGCACTCTTTTATTTAGGAGATAGCGGCTTTGTAAAAATTATCGGGGACTATTTACCGAAAGGTTCACACGGAATCATTAACGACTTAGGAATCGCCTTATCTCAAACTGTTCCTTTAAACCAATATGTATCAGCAGGAACATTAACTATCGTTGGTGTCATAACAGGGTTAGATGGATCTGGCTTTTCCGGTATATCACTTGCTGGTTCGATTGCCAATCTTTTCGGCACAGCACTGGGGCACGGAACGGCCACATTAACAGCACTCGGGCAAATTGCAGCAATCTGGACCGGAGGCGGGACTTTAATTCCTTGGGCCCTTATTCCTGCCGCTGCCATTTGTAAAGTAGATCCATTTGAACTCGCACGCCGAAACTTTTTACCTGTTGTGATTGGCTTAATTGTCACCA
This sequence comes from Bacillus sp. 17RED48, assembly GCF_019837545.1. Lineage (NCBI taxonomy): Bacteria > Bacillati > Bacillota > Bacilli > Caryophanales > Bacillaceae > Bacillus > Bacillus sp. 17RED48. The sequence goes on along the minus strand of NZ_JADAXG010000001.1, from coordinate 1,023,622 downwards.
CGATCGTTGCGGTGTTTATTCTATAAAGTAAGCAAGTGTTCTCTTGCTTACTTTTCTTATTGTGAAATCCATCATTTATTACTGACTTTCAAAAGGGATTATATATATATTAGCGAAATTATATTAAGAGAGTATTTATTTCAAAACGTTTACGAGAAACAGATTACTTCCATTAGAAAAGGGGACATAACTATGAATGAATTGATTTTCGTCTTATTAATTTGTCCATTACTTATCTTTATCGTTTCTGTTATTGGAACGCGCAAGACGAAAACGTATTACGTAATGCCGATTGTAACGTTTGCTAGTTTTTTAATAATAGGTGTTATCGCCTTTACTCCAAAATTTTTCTTTTGGGTTGGCATGTACAGCATCTTCTCATTTATTGTTTCTTATATGACTCTATTGTTTGTGAGAGGATATGAGATTGCAGAAAGCACTAAGTAGTATTTAGTAAAGAGATTATAATATGATTTTTTTGATATCGATAGGACTTTACATGAAGTTTTAACAATAATATAAAAAACGACCGCGTTCCCCCGCGGTCGTTTTTTTTCGTGTTACGCTGTAATCCAAGCTTCATTTGCTGGATTTTTACGCCACTCTTGTAATTTTTTCATTTCAGCTTGTCCAATCATACCTTTTTCTGCTGCTACTTCAGTTAATGCACTGTAGTCGCTTAAAGAGTATGATGCTACGTTAGCTGCTTCTAGTTTTTCTTTTCCTGCTTCTAGCTCGTATGTGAAGATTGATACGATTCCTAATACTTCACATCCAGCTTCGCGAAGTGCTTCTACACATGTAATTGCACTACCGCCAGTTGAAATTAAGTCTTCTACTACTACTACTTTTTGACCTTTTTCAGCTTTTCCTTCAATTTGGTTCCCTTTACCGTGACCTTTTGCTTTACTACGTACGTAGCACATTGGTAAATCCATACGATCACTTACCCATGCAGCGTGCGCAATACCAGCAGTTGCTGTTCCTGCAATAACTTCTACAGTTGGGAAGTGCTCTTTAATTAACTCTTCTAATCCAGCTGCAATCGCTTGACGTACTTTTGGATAAGATAAAGTTAAACGGTTATCACAATAAATTGGTGATTTCATACCTGAAGACCAAGTAAATGGATCATTCGGTTGTAAAAATACTGCTCCAATTTCTAATAAATGCGATGCGATTTCTTTTTTCATACTGTTACACCTTCCCACTGTTGTTTTACTGTTTTATACGCTTCAAGCGGATTTTCTGCTTTTGTAATACTACGTCCAACTACGATGTAGCTTGAGCCAAGTTCCCTCGCACGTTTCGGTGTTGCTACGCGCACCTGGTCATTTACATCATCGCTTGCAAGACGAATCCCCGGTGTTACTGTTACAAATTCATTTCCGCATACTTCACGTAATTTTGGAACTTCCAGTGTTGAACAAACAACGCCATCAAGTCCACTTTCTTTCGTTAGTTTTGCATAATGAGCAACCGCTTCTTCTAACGTTTTCTCAATGCCGATCTCTTTTTTCATCATAGCTTCCGAAGTGCTTGTTAGTTGTGTAACTGCAATGCAAATCGGTCTCTCTTTTCCTTCTTGCTTACCTTCCTCTAATCCCTCAATCGCGGCTTTCATCATACTGCTTCCCCCAGCAGCATGAACATTTACCATATCTACATCTAGACTAGCTAGGCTACGCATAGCGCTTTTTACTGTATTCGGAATATCATGAAGTTTTAAATCTAGAAAGATCTTATGTCCTTTTTCTTTTAAGTACGTAATAATCGCAGGGCCTTCTTTGTAAAATAACTCCATACCTACTTTGACAAATAACTCTTCCCCTTCAAAGTGGCGCAGGAATTGTTCTACATCTTGTTTCCCTGGAAAATCTAATGCAACGATTAACGTCTGTGACATACTTACTTCCAACTCCTTCCTTGACATTCCGAAATGTGATCAAATCCTAATTCATCTAGTAATGCTGGTAATTCTTCAATAATTGTCGGACATACGAACGGATCGATAAAGTTCGCTGTTCCAACTGCAACTGCGCTTGCGCCAGCGTAGAAGAATTCAATTACATCTTCCGCTGTTTCGATACCACCCATTCCGATAATCGGAATGTTAACCGCTTGGCTTACTTCATGTACCATACGAATCGCTACTGGCTTAATCGCAGGACCTGATAATCCGCCTGTACGGTTTGCTAAAATTGGTTTTGCAGTTTTTAAATCTAGACGCATACCAAGCAATGTATTAATCATCGTTAAACCGTCCGCACCCGCATTTTCAATTGCTTTTGCAATCTCCACAATGTTTGCCACGTTCGGTGACAATTTTACGTATACAGGTACTTCAGAAACCTCTTTTACTCGCTTCGTTAAATCAGCAGCAATTTCAGGATTCGTACCAAAAGCGATACCACCCGTTTTTACGTTTGGACAAGAAATATTTAATTCTAGCGCATGAACATTAGGTGCCTTTGAAATTTCCTTCGCAACTGCTACATAATCCTCAGCTTGTGAGCCAGCAACATTTGCAATAATCGGAAGATCAAATTGCTCGAGAAAAGGTAATTCAGAATTCATTACCTTTTCTAATCCAGGATTTTGAAGCCCGATTGCATTTAGCATTCCGCCTGGTGTTTCCGCAACACGAGGCGTTGGGTTTCCGTAACGAGGCTGTTCTGTTGTCGCTTTAATCATAATTGATCCAAGTACACTTAAATCATAGAACTGTGCATACTCACGACCAAATCCGAAGCAACCAGATGCTGGGATGATTGGATTTTTTAATGATAACCCTGGTAATTCAACTTGCAATCTGTTCATAGTACAACCTCCCCGATTGGAAATACTGGTCCGTCGCTACACACCTTCTTGTAAGAATGTCCACTCGGATCTGCTTGTAAATGGCATACACAGGCGAAACATGCTCCAATGCCACAGCCCATACGCTCTTCTAATGAAATGTAGGCTTTTCTCTCTTTATAGCGTCCTTCTAATGCACGAAGCATCGCTAAAGGTCCACATGAATATAGAATGTCAAAGTCAATTCCATAGCTATCAATTACATCTGTTACAAAGCCTTCTGTACCGTGCGTACCATCAACTGTTGCAACATACGTATCACCAAGCTCTGCGAATTTCTCTTCATAGAAGACAACATCTTTCGTTTGGAAACCTAAGATGTGAATAACGCGTACTCCCTTTGCTACAAGACGCTGTGACAATTCATATAGTGGTGGTACACCAATTCCCCCTCCAACTAATAGAGCCGTTTGTCCAGCTTCCGCTTCTTCTACAGGAAAACCATGTCCAAGTGGTCCTAACACATCTACAAGTTCACCTTGTTTTCTTTTCGCTAATGTTTTTGTTCCTTGTCCTTCCGCACGATATAGCATTGTAAATTCGTTTTTGTCTTGATCGACATTACAAATACTAATTGGGCGGCGCAGAAGGGGCGTAATGCCCTCTGCTACCTTAATGTGTACAAACTGCCCTGGATCGTTCATTTGCTGCACAAGATCCCCTTGAAGCACTAATTCGTAAATGTTTTTTGCGATTTCTTTTTGGTTAACGACGATCATATTTTGCTTTTGCATCATGCATGTACCACCTCGTGACGCTTCGTTTGCGTAATTTCTTTCATTGAATGAGCTGAGAATGTCATAGATTCTAGTACTCGTAAGATTGCTCTCGTTGTATCAAGTGATGTTAAGCAAGCCACACCATTTTCTACTGATTCACGGCGAATGCGGAAACCATCACGCGCTGGTTGTTTGCCTTTTGTTAATGTATTGATTACAAACTGTGCTTTTCCTTGACGGATAATATCAAGTAAGTTGTATTCTTCAGAATCAATTTTATTTACAACTTGCACTGGAATGTTTTGCTCTGCTAACGATTGTGCTGTTCCAGCTGTTGCTAATAAGTTATATCCGATTTCGTGGAAACGTTTTGCAATTTCCATTGCTTCTTCTTTATCTTTATCCGCTACAGTAATGATTACTGATCCGTGCGTTGGGATGTTAATTCCTGAAGCAACTAACCCTTTGTATAATGCTTTTTCAAGTGTTAAGTCTTTCCCCATTACTTCCCCTGTTGATTTCATTTCAGGTCCTAATGTTGTATCAACTGAACGTAGCTTCGCGAATGAGAATACCGGTGCTTTTACATACACTTCTTTCTCTTCTGGGTGATAACCAGTTCCATATCCTTGCTCTACAAGATCTTGACCTAAAATAACTTTCGTTGCAACATTCGCCATCGGTACGCCTGTAATTTTACTTAAGAATGGTACTGTACGGCTCGCACGTGGATTTACTTCAATTACATACACTTCATCTTTGAATACTACAAACTGAATGTTTAGTAATCCAACAATATTTAAACCTTTTCCAAGTGCAATTGTATGTTCAATAATTTGTTCTTTCAGTTTTTCAGATAAGCTTTGTGGTGGATATACTCCGATTGAGTCACCAGAGTGAACTCCAGCGCGTTCAATATGTTCCATAATACCTGGAATGAACACATTCTCACCATCTGAAATTGCATCTACTTCAATTTCTTTACCAACCATGTAACGGTCGATTAATACTGGGTGATCTGCGTGAACTTTAACCGCATTTTTCATGTAGTGCAGCAGTTCTTCTTGACGATATACGATTTCCATCGCGCGTCCACCTAGTACGTAAGATGGTCTTACTAATACTGGGTAACCAATTTTGTCAGCGATTGCTACCGCTTGCTCTACAGTCGTTGCTGTTTTACCAACTGGTTGCGGGATACCAAGCTGTGTTAGAGCTGCTTCAAACTTATCACGATCTTCTGCACGGTCTAAATCTTCAAGTGATGTTCCTAAGATTTTCACACCATGAGCCTCTAATTTAGCAGCTAAGTTAATTGCCGTTTGTCCACCGAATTGGACGATAACACCTTCTGGCTTTTCTAAATCGATAATGTGCATTACATCTTCAATTGTTAATGGTTCAAAGTATAATTTGTCAGAAATACTGAAGTCTGTTGAAACTGTTTCTGGATTGTTATTAACAATGATTGCCTCATATCCAGCTTCTTTAATTGCCCATACAGAGTGAACTGTTGCATAGTCAAACTCAACCCCTTGACCGATACGGATTGGACCAGACCCTAGTACGACAACACTCTTACGATCTGTTCTAACCGATTCATTCTCGTCACCATATGTGCTGTAGTAGTATGGTGTTGCAGATTCAAACTCTGCCGCACAAGTATCTACCATTTTATAAACAGGAGTTATATTGCTTTCTTTACGCATATCGTAAATTTCACGCTCTGTTTTGTTCCAAGCACTGGCGATGTAATGGTCACTGAAGCCCATTTCTTTTGCTGATTGTAATACTTCCATATTTCCTACACTTGCTTTTACTTCGCGTTCCATGTTTACGATATTTTCAACTTTTTGTAAGAAGAAGAAGTCCATTTCACACCAATCGTTGATTTCTTCTTTCGTTACACCTTGACGAATTGCTTCTGCTACAATAAACAGTCGCTCATCATCAGCTTTTATAATGCGTTTTTTCATTGTTTCTTTATTAAGCTCTTTTAAATGCTCTAACTCTAAGTGATAAACGCCAAGTTCTAAAGAACGGATCGCTTTTAATAATGATTGTTCTAAGTTACGTCCGATTGACATAACTTCACCAGTTGCCTTCATTTGTGTACCAAGTGTTCTGTTTGCTGATTCAAACTTATCAAATGGCCAACGTGGAATTTTTGAAACAACATAGTCTAATGCTGGCTCGAAGCAAGCGTATGTTTTTTGTGTTACTGGGTTTATAATTTCATCTAATGTTAAGCCAACTGCAATTTTCGCAGCTAATTTCGCAATTGGATATCCAGTTGCTTTAGATGCTAGTGCAGATGAACGACTTACACGCGGGTTTACTTCGATTACATAGTATTGGAAGCTATGTGGATCAAGTGCAAGCTGAACGTTACATCCACCTTCAATTCCTAATGCGCGAATAATTCTTAATGAAGTGTTTCGTAACATTTGATACTCACGGTCACTTAATGTTTGGCTCGGTGCTACAACGATAGAATCACCTGTGTGAACCCCAACTGGATCGATATTTTCCATGTTACATACTACAATCGCGTTATCATTCGAATCACGCATTACTTCATATTCAATTTCCTTACAACCAGCAATGCTCTTCTCTAATAAACATTGTGTTACTGGGCTATGTTTTAATCCACCTGATACGATTTCAATTAGTTCTTCTTCATTACTACAGATTCCGCCACCTGTTCCCCCCATTGTAAATGCTGGGCGAACAATAACTGGATAACCAATTTCTTTTACAAATTCATGTGCTTCTTCTAGCGTATGAATAATGGTACTAGATGGAATTGGTTCATTTAATTCTTGCATTAGTGTACGGAATAAATCACGATCTTCCGCTTGCTCGATTGCTGATAATTTTGTTCCTAAAATTTCAACTCCGCACTCTTCAAGTATGCCTGATTTCGCAAGTTCAACAGCCATATTTAGACCTGTTTGACCACCTAATGTTGGTAAGATTGCATCTGGACGTTCTTTACGAATGATACGGCTTACGAATTCTAATGTTAATGGTTCTATATATACTTTATCTGCTGTTGCAGTATCTGTCATAATTGTTGCTGGGTTAGAGTTAACAAGGATTACTTTGTAACCTTCTTCTCTAAGAGATTGACAAGCTTGTGTACCAGAGTAGTCAAACTCTGCTGCTTGCCCAATTACAATTGGTCCTGATCCGATTACTAAAATTGTGTTAATGTCTAGGCGTTTTGGCATAACTCTTCCCCTTCTTTCTTGAAGTTTTCAATCATTTCTAAGAAATCTTCGAATAAATCATTTGCATCTTCTGGTCCTGCTGAAGCTTCTGGATGGTATTGCACTGTAAATGCTGGGAACTTCGTATGACGAAGACCTTCTACTGTTCCATCATTTAAAGCAACATGTGTAATTTCAAGGTCTGTATTTTTAACTGATTCTTCTTCTACTGCGTAACCATGATTTTGAGATGTAATTGCTACTTTTCCAGTTGCAAGATGTTTTACTGGATGGTTTAAACCACGGTGACCGAATTTTAACTTACTTGTATTCGCACCAGATGCTAGAGCGAATAGTTGATGTCCTAAGCAAATTCCGAATAAAGGAACTTTACCGATAATGTCTTTTAACATTTCAATTGCTTCTGGTACATCTTTCGGATCTCCAGGTCCGTTACTTAACATAATTCCATCTGGGCTAAGGCGTAAAATTTCTTCTGCTGTTGTATTGTAAGGTACTACAATTACATCACAGTCACGTTTATTTAATTCTCGTAAAATACCATGTTTCATTCCGAAGTCTACAAGTACAACTCGGTGTCCACGGCCTGGGCTTGGGTATGGATCTTTCGTTGATACGCGTTTCACGTGATCTGTAAATACTGTCGCTTTTAATTGGCTTACGATGTATTCTACATCTGCATCCATGTTACATAGACGTCCACGTAATGTACCGTATTGACGAATTTTTCTCGTTAATTTTCTTGTATCAATTCCTGCTAACCCTGGGATATTTCTTTCTTTTAAGTAATCATTTAACGAAATTTCATTACGGAAGTTTGATGGATGATCACAAATTTCGTTTACGATTAAACCATTTACAGATGGGTGAATCGATTCAAAATCGTCACGGTTGATGCCGTAGTTTCCGATTAATGGGTACGTGAATGTTACGATTTGACCGCAATATGATGGATCAGATAATGTTTCTTGATATCCAGTCATTCCTGTTGTGAATACAACCTCACCTGACTTTTCAATTTCTCCTCCGAAACCTTTTCCAATTAATACTGTTCCATCTTCTAAGATAAGTTGTCTTTTCATACTAATGCACTCTCCTTTTGCCATGCGATCTTACCACCAACGATTGTCATTACCGGCCATCCTTGGCATTTCCAACCTGCGAATGGTGTATTTTTTCCTTTTGATAAGAATGTTGTTGGGTCAATCTCTTCTTCTTGTTCTAAGTCAATGATTGTAATATCAGCTGTTCTACCTTCTTTCAGGCGACCTGCTTCTAAGCTGAATGTATCAGCTGGCTTTTCTGTTAAGAATTGAATTAACTGCTCTAATGTAATAATTCCTTTTTTCACAAGGTGTGTGTATAGAAGTGGGAATGCTGTTTCAAAACCAGTAATTCCGAATGGTGCTCTTTCAATTCCTTGTGCTTTCTCTTCCGCTGTATGCGGTGCATGGTCAGTTGCGATCATATCGATCGTTCCATCTAGTAATCCTTCAATTAGTGCTGCGTGATCTTCTTTTCCACGAAGCGGTGGGTTCATTTTAAAGTTAGGATCAGCTGATGGGATATCATCTTCACATAACACTAAGTGATGAGGTGTTACTTCTGCTGTTACTTTAATTCCAGCGCGTTTCGCATCTCGAATTACGCGTACAGAACCTTTCGTACTTACGTGACATACGTGATAGTGACAATCGGCCGCTTCAGCAAGCAGTATATCCCTTGCAATATGTACAGATTCACATACTGATGGGATACCGTTTAATCCGTGTTTCTCAGAAAACTTCCCTTCATGTACACAACCTTTATTAATAAGAGTATTCTCTTCACAGTGTGCAACTACTGCCGTATTTAATTTCGCTGCACGCTTCATAGCAGCTAACATCATGCTAGCATCTTGTACGCCTACACCGTCATCAGTGAAAGCAAATGCTCCAAGTTCTTTTAATGTTTCGAAATCTGTCATTTCAGAACCAGCTTGGCGTACTGTAATTGCTCCGTATGGTAGTACGTTGACATGCGCTTTTTCTTTAATACGTTTTTGCAAGTCTTCCATATGTTCTCTGCAATCTGGTACTGGGCGTGTATTTGGCATTGCACAAATTGTAGTGAATCCACCTTTTGCCGCTGCTAGTGTACCTGTTTCAATTGTTTCTTTATGTTCACCACCTGGTTCACGAAGATGTACGTGTACATCTACTAATCCAGGTGCGATTAACTTTCCGTTCACATCGATTACTTCAGCATTATCTGCCGTAATATTTTCTGCTACCTTAGCGATTTTACCGTCTTGTACGAGAAGATCTGTTACTACGATTTTTCCTTCTTCATTCATATAACGACCATTTTTAAACAAGTAATTCATGTTTCATTCCTCCTAATACATTTGGTAAGGCGCGTTTTAGTACAGCCATTCTTACGTAAACTCCATTTTCCATTTGTTTAAATATGCGTGAACGCTCACACTCAACAAGTTCACTTGCAATTTCAACATTACGGTTTACAGGAGCTGGATGCATAATAATGCTTCCTTCTTTCATACGCTTTTCTCTTTCCACTGTTAATCCGTGTTTCTCATGATACTCTTTCATAATGTCTGTTTCATAATGATCATGACGCTCATGTTGTACACGAAGTAACATCATTACATCCACTTCTGAAACAAGTTCATCTAATGGTTTGTATGTTCCAAATGTGCTGTCTTCATCTTTCCACTCTTCTGGACTTGCAAAGTAAATTGTTGCACCCAGTTTCGTTAATGCTTCTGCATTAGAACGTGCTACTCGGCTATGACGAACATCTCCTACTATCGCAATCTTTAATCCTTCAAATCTTCCAAACTCTTGTTTAATTGTAAGAAGATCGAGTAGGCACTGCGTTGGGTGGTTTCCACATCCATCTCCAGCGTTTAAGATTGGGATATTTACCTGATCTTTTAGTTCATCGAAGTAGCGATCTTGCTCATGGCGGACGATCACCGCTTTTGTTCCGATTGATTCTAGTGTTCTTATCGTATCGTATAAAGTTTCTCCTTTTTGTACGCTAGATGCATCCGCTGAAAAGTTTAAAACTTCAAGTCCTAATCTCTTCTCAGCAACTTCAAAGCTAAATCTCGTTCTCGTACTATTCTCAAAGAACAAGTTCGCAACAAAAGTTTGCTCTGTCGGTTTGCTCTCTTTTCCATTCGCGAAATCTTCTGCGTCTTTTAGGATTTCTGAAATTTCTACTTCCGATAATTCACTCATCGTTAACAAATGGCTCATCGTCATCCCTCATCTTTCTGATTTTTATGTTACCACTTTTGTATTTTTATAACAACATTTGCATAAAAATACCCTAGTCGTGTGAGACTAGGGTGCAAGAAAGAAGCCACCCTTTCCGGTCTCACAGGACTGAATTAAAAGGTTATTATTATGAAGCAATCTGCTTAGATTGTTTTATTTGTTTCGTTTCCGGTAGTAGTAGATTTAATAGTACACCTACAATTGCTGCTAGTGCCATTCCTTCTACTTGGAACGATTCTCCTACTTGCAGTACCGCTCCACCAATACCGATTACTAGTATTACTGATGCAATCATTAAGTTTCGTTTGTCACTTAGGTCCGTTTTCTCATCTACCATCATGCGTAATCCACTTGATGCGATTACACCGAATAGTAAGATTGATACTCCACCCATAACCGGTGTTGGGATCGAATGAATCAGTGCCGAAATCTTACCGATAAATCCGAACATGATTGCGAACACTGCTGAGCCGATGAATAAGTATACGCTGTATGCTCTCGTAATTGCTAGCACACCAATGTTTTCACCATACGTTGTATTCGGTGGTCCACCGATTAGTGATGCAATTAATGTTGCTATACCATCACCGAATATCGAGCGATGTAAGCCTGGTTTTTCAATTAAATCTCTTTTAATAACATTTCCAAGTACAATTTGATGTCCGATATGCTCTGAAATTGTTACTAGTGCAACTGGTACCATCAAGAGTACAATCTTCCACGAAAACTCCGGAGTATATGTTACAAATGGCACTGTGAAATCTGGTACAACAAACCATTTTGCCTCAGCCACCGGCTTTAAATTTACTAGCCCTTGGAAGTAAGCGAAGATATATCCGCCGATAATGCCCAGTAGCACTGGTATGATACTGAAAAATCCTCTTCCGAATATAGAGCAGATAATTGTAATTGCTAATGTTACTAATGCTACTGAAAAGTGTGTAAAGCTATATTTGCCATCCGCACCGTTCATCGCCATGTTAACTGCTGTATGTGCTAAAGCGAGACCGATTACCATTACGACTGGACCAACTACGATTGGCGGAAGTAATTTCATAATCCACTCTGATCCTGACTTCTTAATTCCGAGTGAGATTAAGATATACACAAGCCCTGCTAGCAAACCACCGAGCATTGCTGCTCCAGGTCCACCTGCTGTTTTCGCTGTTATAATCGGTGCGATAAAGGCGAATGATGATCCTAGATAGGCAGGTACTTGACCTTTCGTTATAAGAAGAAACGCTAGCGTTCCTAATCCACTTGATATTAATGCTACTGACGGATTCAATCCTGTTAAAAACGGAACAAGCACTGTTGATCCAAACATCGCGAACAAATGTTGTATACTTAAAAATAACCATTTTCCCGGTTTCGGTACTTCATTAACGTCTAATACTGGCTTTTGTTCCATTGTTACATCCTCCTTCAGTTTAAATCTTTGCAATAAAAAAACTCTTTGTGCCTGTGCACAAAGAGTCCTACACTTTCGTATGCCAAATTTGACATATGAAAGCCAAGACCCTTTGGCAGCCTCACAGGACTACATTTAAAAGGGCTTTACTTATCGTATATGCTTACTCGATCTTGTTGATCTGTCTCTTGCAAATCAACTTCGATACGCTCTTCACTTGATGTTGGAATGTTCTTTCCTACATAATCAGCGCGAATTGGTAGTTCACGATGACCTCTATCAACAAGAACCGCCAGTTGGATTTGTGATGGTCTACCTAAATCCATAAGAGCATCCATTGCTGCTCGAACTGTTCTTCCTGTATATAATACATCATCCACAAGGATAACTTTTTTCTTCGTAATATCTACAGGGATATCAGAACCTTTTACAAGTGGTTCTTCATTTTTCGATTGTAGTGTTAGATCATCACGATATAACGTAATATCTAGCTCTCCAACTTCCATTTCTTTTCCTTCAATTTGACCAATTCGTTCTGCCAAACGTTGTGCAATAAAAATTCCACGCGTTTTAATTCCGACAAGAACACAATTATCGACACCTTTATTTCGTTCCACGATTTCATGACTAATTCGTGTTAAAGCGCGGCGAATCATTTGGTCATCTAAAACGACAGCTTTCTCTTGCATGCTCTACACCTCCAAGCTTTTTTCTTGCGTGAGAGTAATGGTATAAAAAAAGTCCTCTCAGCGTGTGCGAGAGGACTTTTGAAAAAAGGGTACAACATACCCTATGCATTTCAAACCGTTACCTTCTCAACCTCACGGGGCTGTGTTAAAGGATCATTATTTAACTGTTGTCAGTATCTCAGTTTTCTTATGATTTGTCAATAATATTTCCGTAAAATATTTAATGCGTCTTCAAACACTTCTGGAATCGGTGCCTCAAACTGAATATATTCACCAGTACGGGGATGGTCAAACCCTAAAATACCTGCGTGAAGTGCTTGTCCATTCATGTCTAATGTTTTCTTCGGACCATACTTCGGATCTCCTGCAAGTGGATAGCCAATATATTTCATATGAACACGAATTTGGTGCGTACGTCCCGTTTCTAAGCGACATTCTACAAGTGTAAAATCTTTAAAGCGTTCTAACACTTGGAAGTGCGTAACAGCATTCTTACCATTTTCATCAACTGTCATGCTTTGACGTTCTTTCTTATCGCGACCAATTGGTGCATCGATCGTTCCTTTATCATGCGGAATCACACCGTGTACAATCGCTTTGTAACGTCTTGTTACTGTTTTTGCTACAAGTTGATTTACAAGTGACTCATGCGCCACATCATTTTTAGCAACCATTAATAGTCCAGATGTATCTTTATCAATACGATGCACAATACCAGGACGCATTACACCGTTAATACCTGACAGGTCTGTACAATGGTGCATAAGTCCGTTTACAAGCGTACCGCTTGTATGCCCTGGAGCTGGATGTACAACCATACCACGTGGCTTATTTACAACGAGTACATCTGCATCTTCATAATAAATTTCTAAGCCCATATCTTCTGCTTGGATATTTAACTCTTCTGGATCAGGAATCGTTACTGTAATTTCATCGTTTTCTTTAACTTTATAATTCACTTTTACCGATTTTCCATTAACTGTAACGACATCATCTTTAATCCATTGTTGTACTTGTGAACGTGACCATTCACTGTTTATTTCTGCAACGAATTTATCAATTCGCTCACTTTTTTGTTCTTCTGCAACTGTTACTTGTACTACTTCACTCATTCAATTACTCCTTCGTTTTCTTGCCTTCTAATAATGTTTGAATAATAATTAATACAACACCAATACATAATGCTGAATCAGCTATATTGAATACTGGATAGTTGTACGAGAAAATATACACGTGAATGAAATCCACTACTTCTTGTCTAAATACACGATCAATGAAATTACCAATTGCTCCGCCTAATATTAGACCTAATGAAATCCCTAGAAGTTTGTCTGTTTTCGCATATTTTTGCATATAAATTACGATAAATACTACAAAAACGACTGTAATAATGTAGAAAAACCACATTTTATTTTCTAAAATCCCCCAGGCAGCTCCTCTATTTCGATGTGATGTTATGTATAATACATTATCGATAATCGGAATGCTCGTACCCAATTCCATGTTCTTTACAATTAGCCATTTCGATATTTGATCGATGGCAATGACAAATAACGCTATTACATAATATATCATTTTCATTTCCCCCACAAAGACAGTGTACCTCAAAATTTTAGCATAGCTGCAACCTTTTCACAATGAACCTTTATAGAAGAATAAAATAAATTTAAAAAAGGTAATATAATATCGTTGTGCGCATTCATACATTTACTTTTTCATAGAAAAATTCATGAATGGTACGGGCAGTCGGCATCGTCTTCATTTGTTTTACCGAAATTGCTCTCCCCGTTTCTTCACAAATACCATACATATCTATCTCCATTTTAAATAATGCACGTTCTACATCTTTTAAGTCCTCTTTTATATCATGTAATAGGAGTTTTTTCTTTATCTCTTCCTTAATTTCATATCCAAGCTCTTCGCTAAACTCTGTATCATATTTGTGCATGACCTCTTTAGCTAGCCTCTCTTGTAACTCTTTTCGCATCAATTGCAATTCTTCTTTGATTTCCATATACATTTCATTCACGTGTACATTCCTCCCAGCTGCAATGTACGATTAGTGTGTCCGAAATTTCTATGCTTACCTCACACACATTTTTCCTTCATAGGAAAGAGAGTGAAAGTTATTTTAATATATCATCAATAAAAAAACTGACTGTACTTATGCACAGTCAGTTTTTTTATTATTTTACATAGTTTTCTTTAACAACTGTTGCACAACGCTCACATAATGTTGCATGTTCAGCATCTTTACCAATTGTTTCTGAAACTACCCAACAACGTTCACATGTTTCACCAGTTGCTTGAGCAACAACAACCGCTGTATGCTCATATTTTGGCGCATCTGCTGGCGCTTCTTCCATCATACCACCAAGTTTATACTCAGAAACGATGAATAATTGCTTCAAGTCTTCGCTAATAGACTCTAACATAGTTTTCATTTCTACAGTCGGATATAGCGTAATACTTGCATTTAATGACTTACCGATTACTTTCTCATTACGAGCTACTTCTAACGCTTTTAATACGTCATCACGCAGCGTCATAAATGCATCCCATTTTGTTTTTAATGCTTCCGCACCATCTAATTGTACAGCTTCTGGCATGTTAGTTAGTTGTACACTTTCTTCTGTTACACCTGGAATGTATGGCCATACTTCATCAGCTGTATGCGGTAAGATTGGTGTTACAAGTTTCGTCAATGCAACAAGAACATCATATAATACAGTTTGAATTGCACGACGATCTTCATGGTTTGCACCTTCAATGTATAAAATGTCTTTTGCAAAGTCTAAGTAGAATGAACTTAAATCAATTGTACAGAAGTTATGAATTGCATGATACACAGCAGCGAAGTCGTATGTTTCATATGCTTCTTTTACTTTTGTAATTAAGTCATTTAATTTCACTAACATGTAACGATCTACTTCACGAAGTTCAGCTACAGCTACTGTATTTTCACTTGGCTTAAAGTCATCTAAGTTTCCTAATAAGAAACGGAATGTGTTACGGATTTTACGATACACTTCTGCTACTTGTTTTAAAATATCATCTGAAATACGTACATCAGATTGATAGTCAACAGAAGATACCCATAAGCGTAAAATATCTCCACCTAATTGATCCATAATTTTCTTCGGTACGACGATGTTTCCAATCGACTTACTCATTTTACGTCCTTCACCATCTAATACGAAACCATGGCTTAGTACGCCTTTATATGGAGCTTTACCTGTTACAGCAACTGCTGTTGATAATGAAGAGTTAAACCAACCACGATACTGGTCAGATCCTTCTAAATATAAATCAGCTGGACGTTGTAAGTCTTCGCGCTCTTCTAATACTGCTTGGTGAGAAGAACCTGAATCGAACCATACATCCATGATGTCTGTTTCTTTACGGAATTCACCATTTGGGCTACCTATATGTGTAAATCCTTCTGGTAATAGATCTTTCGCTTCACGCTCAAACCATACGTTAGAACCGTGCTCACGGAATAAATCTGCTACATGGTTAATTGTTTCATCTGTAATAATTGGATCACCATTCTCTGCATAGAATACAGGGATTGGTACACCCCATGCACGCTGACGAGAAATACACCAGTCACCACGGTCACGAACCATATTATGAAGACGAGTTTCTCCCCATGCTGGTACCCATTTTGTTTCCGCAACAGCTTCTAATAATTCTTTACGGAACGCTTCAATAGATGCAAACCACTGTGCTGTCGCACGGAAAATAATTGGTTTTTTCGTTCTCCAATCATGTGGGTATGAATGCGTAATGAATGTTAGTTTCAGTAACGCGCCTACTTCTTCTAATTTTTCTGCAATTGGCTTGTTAGCTTTATCATAGAATAAGCCTTCAAATCCAGGTGCTTCATTTGTTAATACACCTTTATCATCAACTGGGCAAAGTACTTCTAATCCATACTTTTTACCAACAACGAAGTCATCTTCCCCGTGCCCTGGTGCTGTATGAACACAACCTGTACCTGCATCTGTTGTTACGTGATCTCCTAGCATAACTAATGAATCACGATCGTAGAATGGATGTTTTGCAACTGTATACTCAAGTTCGCTACCTTTTACCGTTTTCACAACTTCAGCATTTTCCCACTCTAACATTTTTGCAACTGTCTCAAATAGTTCAGAAGCAATAATATATTTTTCATCATTTACTTTTACAATAGCGTATTCAAGTTCTGGGTGAACAGAAATACCTAAGTTTGCAGGTAACGTCCAAGGTGTTGTTGTCCAGATAATGAATTTCTCATCACCTTCTAATACGTTCTTTCCATCTTTTACAGGGAATGCTACGTAAATAGATGCTGATTTTTTATCTTGGTATTCAATTTCAGCTTCTGCTAAAGCTGATTCACTCGTTGGAGACCAGTAAACTGGTTTTTGTCCTTTATAAATATAACCTTTTTTCGCCATATCACCGAACACTTTAATTTGTTGCGCTTCATAAGCCGGCTCTAAAGTAATATATGGGTTATCCCAATCTGCACGTACACCTAGACGCTTAAATTGTTCACGTTGACGTTCTACTTGTTCATATGCATACTCTGCACATAACTTACGGAACTCAGCAACTGTCATTTCTTTACGCTTTACACCTTTATTTGTTAAAGCTTGCTCAATTGGTAAACCGTGTGTATCCCAACCTGGTACATATGGTGCGCAGTAACCAGTCATTGATTTATAACGAACAATAAAGTCTTTTAACACTTTATTTAATGCATGTCCCATATGAATGTCACCATTCGCATATGGAGGTCCATCATGCAGTACAAATAAAGGACGACCTTTCGTATGTTCTTGTACCTTTTCATAAATATTCATTTCAGCCCACTGTTCTTGCATTGCAGGCTCACGTTTTGGTAAATTCCCACGCATTGGGAACTCTGTTTTTGGCATTAGTAATGTATTTTTGTACTCCATGCTCAATTCCTCCTTACATGTATAAAAGAAACACTTAAAAAACGGAATAAAAAAGAGACCTTCTCATCCCAAAAAGGGACGAGAAAGTCTCCCGCGGTACCACCCTAGTAGATCCTATACGTATGTATACAATCCTCTTTATATTCTTAACGCGAATATACGCCTACGCTTACTCTATTTGTTCAGCGCGGAACTCCAGGGTGATATTCCCATTATCTCCTTATCCTGAGCTTACACCATCCTCAGTTCGCTATATAAGGTTTGAAAAGGTACTTATCCCTATCTTCGTTTTTCTTAATAAATATGTTGTTTAAAATTATATGTAATAATGAGAAAAACGTCAAGCTTACACTGTTTCTTCTTTTTTCAACAGTTCATCTACTTCGTCTTCTAACTCAATTAGTTTATCCCAATCATCGTTGTTTAACATTTCAAGCTGTGTTTCTAATAACATACGGAAACGAGTGCGGAATACTTTCGCTTGTTTCTTTAGCTCTTCAATATCAAAAGCAACTTTTCTTGATTTTACTAACGCTTCGTTAATAATACGGTCTGCATTCTTTTCTGCTTCACGTACGATTAATTTTGCTTCTTTTTGCGCATTACGTTTTACTTCTTCCGCTGCTTCTTGTGCAACGATGATAGATTTGTTTAACGTATCTTCAATATTAGAGAAATGATCTAACTTCCCTTCTAATTGCGCAACTTTTTCTTCTAAAGCTTTTTTCTCACGAATGACTAATTCATAATCTTTGATAATTTGATCAAGAAACTCATTTACTTGATCTTCATCATAGCCACGGAATCCGCGACCAAATTCTTTGTTATGAATATCTAATGGTGTTAACGGCACAACGCCACCTCCAAGTAGTTATCTAAATTTCCTCTTTCAATTATATCTTTTCTTCGACAAAATAGGAGGATTTCCTTCTAAAAAACCAATCATTTTAGTATACCATACAAAATTCTCCATTTGTCGCGCTTTGTTCTACCTTCTACAGAAAACAATTTACTTCGTCCATATCCTCTTACTGAAAAAACATCTCCTGGATAACATTCATAAGAAGTTTGCTCCACTGTTTTCCAATTAACTTTTACTAAACCATTTTTTATGAAAGGTTGTACTTTTTGTCTGGATATATGTAACATTTCAGCTAACATAACATCTAAACGAAGTGAAGAAACCGTTCCAGATTTCTCTCCCCACGTTTCTTGCATCTGTAGAATTTTTTCTCCTTGCACTGGTGATAAGGAGACTTTCACTTTTGCTATAGATTGTAAGTTCATCTCAATATAAGATACAACTTCTTTCGCGACTACAATTTGGGCACGATCTTCTTGAAGCAAAATATCACCACATTTTTCTCTCGTTAAACCGAGAGACATAAATGTACCTAATATTTGCCTATGTTCTAGCGTATAAAACTTGGAAGGATAGTCAATTTCCAATACTTCTACTTGAAATTCCTCTTCATTCACTACTAGATAGTCCGGATAAATGAGTGCTCTCTTACGCTCTGCATGAGGCGTTGCACCATCAAACTGTACAGCAACATCCCCTTGTCCTATTACCATAGTGACAATTTGTTGTTGTCTTGGATCAAGGAAGTCTGTTAACTTCACTTGATGGTACTCCGCTGCTCGCTTCCACTCTAACACCTTATCCACAAAGACCTCTTCATCGGGTCTGAAATGTTCATAGATGCTCATTTATTTAACCTCTTACTATAAGAAATAGTTGAATATACTTATTAAACCATTCGTAGCAAGCTTTAACGTGAAAATCGCAACGAGTGGAGAGATATCAATCATACCAAGCGGCGGAATAAATCTGCGAAATGGTTCTAAATACGGTTCACAAATACGCGCAAGAATATCTCCGAAAGTTGATTCCTTTGCACCCGGGAACCATGATAGGAGAATGTAAATAATAAGTGCCCACGAGTAAATCTCGATAGCATAAACTAAAAGCCTTAAAACTGTTTCCATGGCGTATTACCACCTCTTTATATTTGTGTCTTCTTCTTCACCGAATAACTCTGAAATTGCACCAACAATATCTACATTTTCAGGTGTACACATAAATGTTTTCGGTCCTATTTTTTGAATATCCCCGCCTATAGCGTATACAGTACCACTTAAAAAGTCAACGATACGTACAGCTTGATCAGTAGACATTCGTTGTAAATTAATCACAACAGCTCGTCTACCTTTTAAATGGTCCGAAATCCCTTGCGCTTCCGAATATGTGCGTGGTTCTAATAAAACAACTTTTGAAGATTGCTTTGCCGTTTCAATGCTCACAACATTTTGTTTCGGTTGCGCTTTTGGAAACGTAACATCTTGTTGTTCTGGCGGATCTTGCTGCTTCTTCATGTCTGTTTGCTCCTTTTCATAACTATATTGAGCTGCTTCTTTTTCTTCCGGTGTATCAAAAAAGAAGTATTTTACTTTTGACCAACTCATAATAAGATTCTCCTTCCTTTTACGCTTTTCCTACTAAAATCGTCCCCAAACGAATATATGTAGCACCTTCTTCAATTGCAATCGTGTAATCATTAGACATTCCCATTGATAATTCTTTACATGGCGCATGTAATAATTCTAGCTCCTGCACCTCTGTTTGTAGCATACGTAACTCCTTAAAACAGCGTCTGATTTCGTCCTCTTCTTCTGTAAACGGAGCCATTGTCATTAGTCCAACCACTTCAATCTTATCCAATTCTTGCAAACTTTGAATGAAAGAAACGGTTTCTTCTATTGCCAATCCTTGCTTTGATTCTTCAGATGATGTTTTCACTTGAATAAAACATTTCACTTTCTTATCAGCACGTTTTTGAATTTCTTTTGCAAGTGAAAGTCGATCTAACGAATGTAAATAATCAATTTCATTAATGATTTCTTTTACTTTTCTCGTTTGTAATGATCCAATAAAATGCCAATTCACTTTTGAACCGAAATGTTCGTACTTCTGTAAGAAACCTTCATTTCTATTTTCACCTAAATCGCTAATTCCAGCTTCAATTACTTCGTTTGTCTTTTCAATTCCTACCGTTTTTGTAACTGCAACGAGTTTAATATCTTGCAAAGAACGTCCCGCTCGTGCGCAAGATTGTTTAATTTCTTCGTTTACAGTTGTTAAATTTTTTTGTACTGTCACTTGCTTTCTTCCTCCTTAAAACCTATGAAACTCAACATTCTCCCCGTCTTACCTTGATCACGACGATGAGAGAAAAATAGTTGTTTTTCACAGCTTGTACAAAGAGATGACATTACAATATTCTCTTCTTTTATGCCTGCTTGTACACATAATATACGATTAATTTCTTTTAAATTAATTGCGTACTGCCCATCAGAAATTTTTTTATAAGGGACAGAACCGTTTACTACTTGCTCTGCTGCTGTTAACACTCTATCATCAACAACGTAACAACAAGACCCAATTGCTGGTCCAATTGCAACATGAATTTCATCGCTTGAAACCCCTTCTGCATTCCATTTTTGAATCATTTCCTTTGCAATCTCTTTTACAGTCCCTTTCCATCCAGCATGCGCAAGTCCTATCATACCATGTGATGGCGCATAAAAATAGAGTGGAACACAATCCGCGTAACATGATGTTAGAAGAACATCATTATTAGTCGTATAAATGCCATCTGTTTTTGAAATGCCGTCTTCATATGAATAGACGCCACTTCCTTTTTCCTGTTGTCCTACTTTTTCAACATGATGATCATGAACTTGTTCAGAGCAAATCCAGTTTTCTAATGGTTTTTGTAACTTATTTGCTAAAATGCGTCTGTTTTCATGAACATTCTCCACGATATCATTCACATGTAATCCTAAATTCATCGCATGAAAGGAGCCCGTACTTACCCCATCATCTTTTGTCGTAAATCCAGCAGTAATGTTTCCAAGTTCTTTCCACGCTTGTAAATACAATATACCGTCCACATATTTAAATGGTTCTCTCATAACAAAGCGGCTCCTTTTAATTAAAATAACATAAAAAAGCATGGTACTTCCTGTCTATTTTACCATACTTTTATTTTTTCATAATGCCAACAGAAAAAAAAGAGGAATTTGTAATATTCTTTATGAAATTGTCGGTGTTTGTATTGATTCTGTTACAGAATTAACAGGATTTACTCTTACAAGTATGACATCTTCCCCAATTTTCATAATTTCCTCCCAAGGAATTACAATTTCTACATCCTTTCCAAAGATCCCCAACATACGTGCCTGTTTGGAAATAATAATAGACCCGATCTTCCCTGTGTTCATATCAATTTCAATATCTCCAATATTCCCAAGCCTTTTTCCATCTGAAACATTTATTATCTCTTTCATCTGTAACTCTGAAATTCTTTTCATTTTCATCCTCTCCCTTATATATGACGAATTGAAAAAACACTGTTTCTCAAATTAACAGGAAGCACCCTCTACTAATTCCATATTATTTTCATTATATGAACACAGCTTCCCTACTATGAGCGAAGACAAACTATATTACATATAAAAAGGTTTCACCATAAATGGTGAAACCTTATCCTTGAATCGTTTTATTCATTTGTTTAATAGCTGATTTCTCTAAACGTGACACTTGTGCTTGAGAAATCCCAATTTCTTCTGCAACTTCCATTTGTGTCTTTCCTTGAAAGAAACGTTTTCGAATAATCATTTTCTCACGATCATTTAAACGCTTCATCCCTTCTTTCAGTGCTAACTCTTCAACCCACTGCTCGTCCTTTTGTTTTTCATCACTTAACTGATCCATTACAAAGATAGGATCTCCCCCATCGTTATAAATCGGTTCAAATAATGAAACTGGATCTTGAATCGCATCTAATGCAAAAACAATTTCTTCATGAGTCACTTCAAGCACTTTTGCAATATCCATTGCTGTTGGTTCTTTTGAATTTTCTGCAATCAATTTCTCTCTTACTTGTAACGCTTTATACGCAATATCTCGTAATGATCGAGATACACGAATCGGATTATTATCACGCAAATATCTGCGTATTTCCCCAATAATCATCGGCACAGCATACGTTGAAAATTTTACATTTTGGCCTAAATCAAAGTTATCAATGGATTTCATAAGTCCGATGCAACCAACTTGAAATAAATCGTCAACATATTCTCCTCTGTTATTAAATCTTTGGATGACGCTCAGTACAAGACGTAAGTTTCCATTCACTAATTTCTCTCTTGCGCTTATCTCTCCACTTTGCATTTCACGAAATAATTTACGCATTTCATCATTTTTTAGTACGGGAAGTTTAGCTGTATCAACACCGCAAATTTCTACTTTGTTTCTCGTCAAAGTGTTCCCTCCTATCGGGAGTTGCTGTACAGTGTAAAGTATTTCCTTTGAAGGGGATTTTATGCATGCGGTTTTCTCTTCATTTTTCATTTTCGTTGTCTCTTCTCATACAACGAAAGAGAATAAGACCAGCCTAGATAACGGCTGGTCTTATTCTTTACACCATTTTATTAAATTCTTTTCGTAATCTTTTTATGATTCTTTTTTCTAAACGCGAAATGTATGACTGTGAAATCCCAAGCATATCCGCCACATCTTTTTGCGTCTTTTCTTCTTCTCCAGCAAGCCCAAACCGAAGTTCCATAATTTGTTTTTCACGATCATTTAATTGATGCAATGCTTTCATTAGAAGATGACGATCTACAGTAGCTTCTAAATCTTTTGTAATAATATCATCATCTGTACCTAATACATCTGATAACAAAAGTTCATTCCCATCCCAATCGATGTTAAGCGGTTCGTCAAAAGAAACTTCTGAACGATTTTTATTATTCCGACGCAAATGCATTAAAATTTCATTTTCTATACAACGTGAGGCATATGTTGCTAATTTTATCTTCTTTTCTGGATTAAATGTATTCACTGCTTTAATAAGGCCGATTGTTCCTATACTAATCAAATCTTCAATGTTTATCCCTGTATTTTCAAACTTTCTTGCTATATATACAACTAACCGTAAGTTGCGTTCAATCAGTAACGATCTTGCTGCCTGATCTCCTTTTGGCAATTTATTCAAAAGAACTTCCTCTTCTTCTTTCGTTAACGGTGGTGGCAACGCTTCACTTCCACCAATGTAATAAATTTCATCGGTCTTAATTCCTAATTTCAGCAATACTTTATACCAAAGGTATACTAAATAAAATTTTAATTTCATCATATTATCCCGCCTCTCATTATTAAGCAATAACCATTTTTTGCGAAATTAACATTTTCGGATGCACAATACATTGATACTCGCCATTGGTTGACAGCTGTTGTGTATTTAATCCAATCAATACTTTGCTAACTACAATAGAACTACCTTCATGATAAATTTGCACACTGTCTGGCTTAATTGCCCATAAAAATTGATTCTCTACTCCTACTGCTCTGAAAGGAATTAAGCGTAATTTTGTCGCCCACCCAGAATCATTTTCTGGTATTTGAGGAATCTCTGTTTTGGAATAAATTTGTTCTGTTAACCAAGTTGGCAAGCAATGCTCTAATGATGAGATATGCATAATCATAACGGGTGTTTTTGTTAACGGGTCGTAAAGTTGGTTCCCACTATCAATTAAACCTGCGAGTTCTAGTTCCTCTTCGGCTAATTGAATTTTCAATTTCACAATTTGATCATAGTGTATTTTTGTAACCTCTACGCTTTCAATACGCTTTTTAGAAAAATAATAAATTACTGGAAAACCAAAAACAACAAACAACCAGCTAATTGGATCACCGTAAGAAATTGATTGAGATTGAACCAATCCATTTACCATTTCATTCGTTTGCAAAAAGAAATGAGTCCCAATTAACCCTCCGCCAACCATAAAGGTTACAAAGTAAAAAGTAAAAACAGTTTGTGTATAGTTTCTAAACGTTGTAAACCCAAATGCTGTATACACAATAAGTAACGAGTACAGTAGTTTCATAATTGGATGTGTCATCATAGAAGCAAAAGGAGTAAAGGCAAAAATAACAATGGTTGAACCTATAAATGCCCCTAACACAAGCCTCCATCTTTTGATCTTCTTTTTTAACACGGTTGCTGTTAATAAAAGTAAAAGAAAATCAATGCAGGCGTTTAACAACCAAACAACGTCGGCGTAAACAACCAAACAATTCACCTCTTTTTTTAAGTTGAGACTAGTATAATGCATATCCAATAGGAAAGTGTGTCAATTTGCGGAGGTGTTTTTTTGTTATTTTGTGTTTTCTAGACAAAATCTGTCGGTAAAAAATAAAAGTATAAGTTTCATAGAATACTATATTTTTTATTTTCATATAAATCGAAATATATAAAATAAAAAAAGACCTGCTTAGCAGATCTTTTCCCTGTATAAAACAAAAAAGGAGCATGAAAGCTCCTTTTCTTTTATCGTCTACGACGGTTACGTAAGAATGCTGGAATATCGATGTCATCTGAATCTGTATGACGCTCATGCACAACCGGCTCTTCACGTTTCATTTCACGCTTAACTTCACGTTGTTTTGAAGGTTGAGCTACTTGCTGTTGCTGTTGTTGCGTGTGATTCGCAGTCGGACGGATAATTGGTTTTGGTGGCTGCGTCGAAGCACTATCATCAAAACCAGTTGCAATTACAGTTACAACGATATCATCTTTTAATCCTTCATTAATAACAGAACCGAAGATCATATTTACTTCTGGATCTGAAGCTGAAGCTACAATGTCTGCCGCTTCTTGTACTTCATATAAGCTTAGGTTAGCTCCACCCGTAATGTTCATGATAACACCTTGAGCTCCATCAATAGATGTTTCTAATAACGGACTAGAAATCGCTTTTTTCGCAGCTTCAGCAGCACGATTTTCTCCATTACCAGAACCAATACCCATTAAAGCAGAACCTCTATTAGACATAATTGTCTTTACGTCTGCGAAGTCTAAGTTAATTAAACCTGGTGTTGCAATTAAATCAGAAATACCTTGAACACCTTGACGTAATACGTTATCTGCTTCACGGAATGCTTCTAACATCGGCGTATTTTTATCAACAATCTCTAATAAGCGATCGTTTGGAATTACAATAAGTGTATCTACATTTTCTTTAAATGCCGCAATACCAGATGCTGCTTGTGTTGCACGCTTACGTCCTTCAAATGTAAATGGACGTGTCACAACACCAACTGTTAATGCACCTAATTCTTTTGCAACTTGAGCAACAACTGGAGCTGCACCAGTTCCAGTTCCGCCGCCCATACCAGCAGTTACGAAGACCATATCTGCACCACGAAGTGCTTCTTGGATCTGTTCTTTACTTTCTTCTGCAGCTTTTTTCCCTACTTCAGGGTTTGCACCTGCACCAAGTCCACGTGTTAATTTTCCACCAATTTGCATTTTTGTTTCAGCTTTTGATAGATTTAATGCTTGTGCATCAGTATTCACAGCGATAAAGTCTACACCTTGTACACCGTGTTCAATCATACGGTTTACAGCATTGTTTCCGCCACCGCCGACACCGATAACTTTTATATTCGCTAATTGATCTTGAGTAGTATCAAACTCTAACATGTCGAAATCCCCCTAGAACCTCATTTTTCGTGTCCAATTTTAATCCCATAAATAACGGAATACACGTTTTACTTTTGACATCATACGGTCATCATTTTGATTATTATTGTTTTGATTACGAGTTTTTTGTTTCGCAGGTTGCTGTTGTACCGGCGTTGGTGCTGGTGCTGGTACTGGTTCAAAATGTTCTTGCTTTTCCTGCACATTTTTCCCACGTAATTTAGCTTTTTGATAAGAATGTTTAATTAATCCTACTCCACTTGTATATTGGGGCTCACGCACACCAATATAATCAGGAGTCGCTATACGAACATTTTCATGTAAAATATCATATGCAAGATCAAGAACACCCGGCATAGAAGCAATTCCACCAGTTAGTACATAGCCAGAAGCTACTTGCTTTACTCCTAATTTACGCACTTCATCTTGAACAAACATTAAAATTTCCTCTACACGAGCCTCTATTATATCCGATAATTCCAACTGAGAATATTGTTCTGTTTGATCGCTTCCCATAATAGGAACCGTAAACATCTCTTCTTCAGATGCTGTATCATAAAAAGCATGTCCATATTTCAACTTAATTTGATCTGCATTTTCTGTTGAAGTTTTCAACCCAATCGCAATATCCTTCGTTATATGGTCTCCACCTAACGGTAATACGCTCGTTGCTTGTAACTCTCCATCTTTAAAAATAGATAAGGTTGTAGATCCTCCCCCCATATCAACAAGGGCTACTCCTCTATGTTTTTCATCTGAAGATATAGCAACTGTTGCAGCCGCTAAAGGTTGAAGACAAATATCAACTATTTCAAGACCTGCTTTTTCTACACAACGAAGTAGGTTATGTAGTAAAGTTCTCGAGCCTGTTATAAGTGTACCTTCCATTTCTAATCTTACACCGATCATCCCGCGTGGATCGTTAATCTCGTCAAGACCGTCTACGATGAACTGTCGAGGTACCACATCAATAAACTCACGTTCTGGAGCAATTGACACAACTTGTGCTGCATCTAGAACGCGTAAGACATCTTCATTCCCGATTTCACGATCTTCATTTGAAACAGCGACTACTCCGTGACAAGGAAGTAGTTGTACCTGGTTTGCATTGACGCCTACTACAACTTGCTCAATGTGGATTCCCACCATGCGCTCAGCTTGTTCAATTGCTTTTTTAATTGATCGAACAGTCTCGTCTATATCAACTATCGATCCCTTCTTTAAACCATTTGATTTTACATTTCCAACACCAATAATGTTTAAGCTGTCATTAACCATTTCACCAATGATGACTTTAACATTGGATGTACCGATGTCAAGACTAACATATATTTCATTGCTGTTCATTCTTTGGCACCTCCTTCTTTATTTATACCATACAACTCAATATATGGAACAACAATCGCAACTTTACTATTTATAAGAAAAATATTCAACGTCTTTATACGTTTCCCTTTTTTAACCCTATATTTTTCTTATTTTTATTTAACATTCATTTAAGAATATCGCAGTAAACTGTGAATAACTGCTTATCTTGAAATAATTCTATTTCAAGTGTAAAGATTACCGCCAAGTATAAGTCTACACTAAGATGTACTCATAGAAAAGTGAAACTTGTACCAATCCTAGTATGAATCTAAGAATTTTTACATCTTTTTCATCAAATGAACCATTCTTGTAAATTCAGATGCATTCAACAGAACATTCGTTTTGTTTTTTCTATAGGAACGTAGTAAAAACTATCGTTCTATTCTTTTTTTTCTTCCGCTCCTAATTCTTTCGTATATGCCCCTACTTCTAAATCAATTAATACCTTTTTACCCGGCTCAATTGTTTTTAAGATAAGCGGATAAGCTTCCATACGCTTTGCGAAATTTTGAATCGTAGTGCTCACTTCGTACCCTTCGTTCATATATAAAGTAAGGTGATCTTCATTCGCATTCGTCGGTGAATAACGGATTTCAGAAATAGACCTTAAAATCGTTGGTGTTAATTTTTCAAGCTCAGCAATTAACTCCTTCATTTTCTCCTCTTTAAAAGGTTCAAAAATTGGCGCTGCAACAGGAAGTTTTCCGTTCGGAAGTACATCAAGTGTTTTCCCGTTCTCTAGTAACGGTTGTAATTTCCCATCTTTGTTTATATAACCAATCGTTACATATTCTTCAATATGAACATCAATTTTATTTGGAAAACGTTTTTTTACATTTACCGCTTTAATTTCTTTTCGTTTCGTTAGGTTTTCTTCTGCTTTATGTGCTGTCACTCGGAAATAACTTGTATCATACGTCACACCTGATTCCTTCATCACTTGTTCATCTGTCATATAATGATTTCCAAACACACTTATCTTTTTGATATTGCTTAGCGGAGACCGAAAATAAATTAAAAAGAGCACTAATAAAAATAAAATTGATATGTATAGAATCAACCGATGATTAACATTTTTCTTATTTTTCTTCTGTTGATTTTTTAACTTTGGTACACGATCCTGTAGTTTAATCACTTTACTATTTTTCATGTACGATCCCCCTACGTAACATAAAAAACGGCATGTTCCTCATGCCGTTCTTATCTTCTTATTATAACATAAATGATAATGAGCGGAACGAATAACCGTTATCTTCCAATGATTTCTACTTCTGTATGCATTTCTACGCCAAATTTATCCTTGATTGTTTGTTTTATTAATGCAATTAAAGATAAGACATCTTGCGCACTGGCTCCCCCAGTATTAATAATAAAATTCCCATGCATTTCAGAAATTTGAGCTCCGCCTATTTGATAACCACGAAGCCCCGCCTTTTCTATTAAGTCTCCTGCAAAGTATGGGATTGGATTCCGAAATATGCTTCCTGCACAAGGATGATTCCACGGCTGTGTTTCACGGCGGTAGTCTTTATTCTTTTGCATGACGCTTACGATTCCCTCACGCTCTCCTACCTGCAATTGAAACTCAGCTTCCAAAACAATACCAGGACGTTTCGTTTGCAATACAGAAGTACGATAGGAAAACTCCATTTCTTCATGTGTTAACCAATCAATTGTTCCGTTTTCAAACAAAATAAGAGCTTTTGATAATATGTTTGATATATCCGATTTATGTGCTCCTGCATTCATATACACTGCACCACCAACACTTCCTGGAATACCACTGGCAAATTCCAGGCCGGATAACCCTTGACGACTAAGTAAAGTTGATAATTTAATAAGGGGATACCCACCACCAACTCTTACTCTATGTTTTTCGACTTCTAAGTGGTCTAATCCTTCTCCTAAACGAATAACGACACCTTCTATACCTAGATCAGATACAAGAAGGTTCGAACCCCGACCAATTACAGTCCACTTGGTTTTATATTTTTTTACTAACTGCAACGTTTTTTCAATACTGGCAACATGCTTTGGCACAATTAAAATATCAGCTGGTCCACCTATTTTCATAGTGGTATAACGCGCTAACGCTTCATTCACTAACACGCGACCAACATTTGCTTC
This sequence comes from Bacillus sp. 17RED48, assembly GCF_019837545.1. NCBI lineage: Bacteria > Bacillati > Bacillota > Bacilli > Caryophanales > Bacillaceae > Bacillus > Bacillus sp. 17RED48. The sequence goes on along the minus strand of NZ_JADAXG010000001.1, from coordinate 994,428 downwards.
TATAAGCTCATTTACTAATTGCTCCATAAACAATCTCCCCCATACTAAGTATCCTTATTACAGTAGTATGCAGGGCGTTCACCTAACGTTATTTTTTTACAAGCTTATTCATTACTTCATACAGCTTATTTGCTGCATCTGGAATACCTAATTGCCCCGCAGCCAGCTTCATATTTTGTAATGTTTGTGCATCTAATAAAATCTCATCAATATCACGAATAAGCGTTTCTGCTGTTAAATCTTTTTCAAGCAACATTTTTGCTGCTCCTTTATCGACAACAGAACGTGCATTCTTTTCCTGATGGTTATTTGTTACGTAAGGACTCGGTATTAACACACTTGGCTTACCTAACGCGGTTAATTCTGCAAGTGTTGTTGCCCCCGCTCTTGAAACAACAAGATCTACACCTGTAAGTACCTCTGGCATATTATGAATGAAAGGTTTAATAATAACATTATTCGGATTCCCTTTTTGCTTCACTGCTTCCATCACTTTATCATAATGAACTTCACCTGTTACATACAATATTTCGTAACTTTTATTTCCAAACTGTTCAATTGCCTCTACGAAAGCATCATTAATCGGTCTAGCCCCACGACTTCCACCAAAAATAAGTACCGATTTTTTAGGAAGAGATAAACCTACTGAACGTTTTCCTTTCATTCCATTCTGATCCATTACTTCTGATGCTCTTGGATTTCCTGTCATCACCACTTTTGACTGTGGAAAATGTTCTATAGCCGCTTCAAAACAAACCGCAACTTTATCAACATAGCGGCTTAAAAATTTATTCGTTACACCAGGTACACTATTTTGTTCATGTACAATGGTTGGAATACCTAATTTTGCTGCAGCATATACAACTGGTCCACATACATATCCACCCGTTCCAATTACAATATCCGGATTAAAACGACGAATATATCGTTTACTATCTTGTACACCCTTTAGGAAACGCATCACCGTTTTCACGTTATCTAACGATATTTTACGCTTAAATCCACTTATAACAATAGATTGAAACGGTATGCCTGCTTTTGGAACGATTGTGCTCTCTAATCCACTCTCCGTACCAATATATAAAAACCTTGCTTCCGGATTTAATTTTTTTATTTCTCTTATTAGAGCAAGAGCCGGATAAATATGACCTCCAGTGCCCCCACCACTTACTAATACACGCACTACTAACTCCTCCGCTTCTCTTTTCTTATTTCAGTCGTATTTATTTCTATATACATCATGTTTCTTCGCGCACATACGAAAAACCCTGTCTTATAAAACAGGGTTTAGTAGCGAGAATGGCGACTTATATTTAATAATACACCTACTGCCATTAACATTAATGTCAAACTTGATCCACCATAACTTAAAAACGGCAAAGTAATACCTGTTACAGGCATCAATCCTGTTACAACACCAACATTAATCATTACTTGAATCGCAATCATCGCCACAATACCTACTGCTAAAAACGTACCATATAAATCTGGCGCTCCTAAAGCTATACGAATCCCACGCCATAATAATAGACTAAATAATAATAACACAAATGAACCACCAATAAAACCTAATTCCTCGGATAAGATCGCAAATATAAAGTCTGTTTGCGGTTCAGGTAAATAAAGAAACTTTTGTCTACTTTGTCCAAGTCCAAGCCCGAATAATCCACCTGGTCCAATTGCAAGTAACGATTGAATAATTTGAAATCCACTTCCAAGCGGATCTGACCACGGATCTAAATATGATGTAATACGTTTCATTCGATACGGTGCTGATGCAATTAGCCCTACAAATCCTGCTACACCAAGCAAACCAAACATTGCAAAGTGAAAGACCCTTGCTCCCGAGATAAATATCATAATAATACATGTCCCAACCATTACCGTTCCTGTGCCAAGATCTGGCTGTAACATAATCATCCCAAAAGCAAGAAATACAAAACTAAGAGCTGGTAGTAAACCACGTTTAAAAGAGGTAATTAATTTTTGTCGTTCCGCTAAAAATTTTGCTAAGAAAATAATCATCGCAAACTTCATAAATTCTGACGGTTGAATGGAAAATGCCCCGATTCCAATCCAACTTCGCGCTCCTCCTCGAACAAGTCCTACCCCAGGAACAAGAACAAGAATAAGAAGAATGAAGCAAACTAGCAAAATTACTTTTGAATACGTACGCCACACCCAATAATCAATTTTCATAATTAAAAACATAGCCACTACACCGATACTTGCAAATAGCAATTGCCTTTTTGCAAAAAAGAATGAGTCCCCCATTTTATAAGAGGCCCAAACCGCACTCGCACTATACACCATAACCATTCCGATTGTTAACAACGCAAGTGTAACGATGATGAGAATAAAATCAGGCGTTTTCTTCATTACCCATAAACACCACCTCTTTAGGCAGAAACTTTTGCCCTATGTAACAAAACATCAGTAGGTGTTAGCCTACTGATGTTTTGATTTACTTTATATAAGTTTATGCACAGCTTGTATAAAAATGTCTCCTCTTTCTTCAAATGTTTTAAATTGATCCCAGCTTGCACATGCTGGAGAAAGAAGAATTACATCACCATCTGTAGAATGAGCATAAGCTTTCACTACCGCTTCATCTAAAGTATCGACACTTTCAATTGCATCTAATCCCGCTTTTTCTGCAGCTCTTACTAATTTTTGAGCTGTTTGTCCAAATGTCACAATTGCTTTTACATTTTTGAAATACGGAATTAAATCATCGAATTCATTTCCACGATCAAGTCCACCTGCTAATAACACAATCGGTTGTGTAAACGCAGATAAAGCTTTCTCAGTCGCTAACATATTCGTTGCTTTTGAGTCATTATAAACCTTACGATTGTTAATAGTTGTTACATATTCTAAACGATGTTTTACACCTGTAAAACGTTTTAACACCGCCGTAATCGCTTCATTAGAAACACCCAATAATTTTGCGATACTCATCGCTGCTAAAATATTTTCTAAATTATGTTGACCAGGTAAAACGATATCGCCTATTTCAACAACTTTTTCACCTTTAAAACAAAGAGCATTCTCTTTTATACACGCACCATCTTCAATTTCTTTCGTTGTCGAGAATAGTACTTTTTGCCCTTTACTATAAGCAGATAAAGCCATCACATCTGCATCATCTGCATTTATTACACTATAATCATTTTCTGTTTGGTTTTTAAAAATATTTGCTTTTGCTAAACCATATTCCTTCTTCGTCCCGTGATAATCTAAGTGGGCCTCAAATAAATTTAAAAATGCAGCAATTTTAGGTTGGAACAATTCTACTCCCATCAGTTGGAACGATGAAAGTTCTGTAACTACAACTTCATTTTCTTTTGCATCCTGTGCTACTTCACACGCTACAGTTCCTATGTTCCCTGCAATTACAGGATGCTTTTGTCCTTCTTTTAGCATTTCAAATGTAATCATTGTCGTCGTCGTTTTACCGTTAGACCCTGTAATCCCAACAAATGGCGCTTCTGAAATACGATATGCTAATTCAACTTCCGTAACAATTGGAATTTGCTTTTCTTTCGCAGCAACTAATATTGGATTAGAATACGGGATTCCTGGATTTTTTACAACAAGAGAGATATTTCTCTCTAACAATTCTAAAGGATGACCACCGCATACAACGTCCATTCCTTTTGCTTGTAATTCTGCAGCAAGTACATTATCCGCTAAAGGCTTTCCGTCATTTACAATAACATTTGCCCCTAATTTTTGTAACAGCGTAGCTGCTGCATAACCACTTTTTGCAATGCCTAATACAAGAATATTTTTATTTTGAAATTCAGTTACAGTTTTCAATTACATCCACACCCCGATATAAATTCCTAACACAGCTAATAAAAATCCTACAGACCAAAATGTCACAACAACACGCCACTCTGACCAACCACATAATTCATAATGATGGTGTAATGGACTCATTTTAAAGACACGTTTTCCTGTTGTTTTAAAAGAAATGACCTGAATAATAACAGATAAAGTCTCCATTACGAATACTCCACCAATGATTACAAGTAGCAATTCTTGTTTTAATAAAATCGCTACAGCTGCAATGGCTCCACCTAAAGCTAAGGAACCTGTATCTCCCATAAACACTTTCGCTGGATTTGCATTGAATACTAAAAATCCAAGTACAGCTCCTACAACTGCCATACAGAATATCGCTACTCCAAATTGCTCTTGCGCTACTGCAATAATACTAAACGCTCCAAATGCAATAGCAGCTGTTCCTGATAATAAACCATCTAAACCGTCAGTTAAGTTAACTGCATTTGATCCACCAATAAGCATAAATAATACAAGTACAAAATATGCCCAACCTAATTCAAACTTAACATCTGTTCCCGGAATCATGATGTATGTGTGGAACGCTTGCCCTTTTCCAATTAAAAAGAACGCAATAGCAATAACAAGCTGACCTACTAATTTTTGTTTTGATGTTAAACCAAGATTTCTCTTCTTAACTACCTTTATGTAGTCATCTAAAAATCCAATCAATCCGTAACCAAATGTCACTAATAATAATAACGAAACCTCTGCACCTAAATGATTAAACTTAATCGCCATAATAAGTGAAGTTACCATCATCGATACATATATGACAATACCACCCATTGTAGGTGTCCCTGATTTTTTTTGATGTGACTTTGGTCCCTCATCACGAATACTCTGTCCGAACTTTAATTTCCTTAAAAATGGAATAAATAATGGCGAAAGGGCAACAGAAATTAAGAATGCTACCCCAGCCGTTACTAATAAACCTTGCTCAAGCACATGTAGTCCTCCTCTCACGTTGTTACTCTTCGTTGTTTAAACGCTCTGTAATTGCTTCTTTAGCGACTTCACGATCGTCAAAATGATGAACTTCTTTACCAATAATTTGATACGTTTCATGACCCTTACCAGCAATAATGATGATATCTTCAGCTTTCGCATTAGTAATTGCATGGTATATCGCTTCTTTTCTATCAATAATTACTTCATAATTATTCCCATTTGCACCTTGCACCATATCATCTAAAATAGCCCCTGGCTCTTCACTTCTTGGATTATCTGAAGTGTAAATTGCATGAGTTGCATATTTTGTTGCAACACTTGCCATGATTGGTCTCTTTGTTCGATCTCTATCTCCGCCACAACCGACGATACAATATACATCGCCTTTTGCAAACTGTTTTGCTGTTTTTAATACATTTTCTAAGCTATCTGGTGTATGTGCATAATCCACAATAACTGTATAATTTTGTCCACCATCAACTACTTCAAAACGTCCTGGAACTCCAGCTAGTTGCTTTATTACATCAATAACCGTTTCTAAACTTACACCAGAAACAAGTCCTGCCGCTGTTGCCGCTAGTACGTTATATACATTAAATTTCCCAATCAATTTCATCGTAACATTTACACTTTCATACGGTGTTACAAGCGTAAATGTAGTTCCACCACTCGTCATAACGATATCTTTGGCCATAATATCACTTGTTGTATCAATTCCATACGTTACAACAGTTGCCGCAGTACTTCTCATATATTCCGCAGCTACAGCATCATCGTTATTCAGTACCGCGTACTTTTCACGATTATGATTATAACTATTGCCAAGTTGTGCAAATAGCAACCCTTTTGCATGTTTATATTCTTCCATCGTTTTATGATAGTCTAAATGATCTTGTGTTAAATTTGTAAACACTGCTACATCGTAATCACATCCGTGTACACGACCAAGATCTAAAGCATGTGACGAAACTTCCATTACTGTACTATCTACACCGTGCTCAACCATTTTTGAAAATGTGTGTTGAAGTGTTAGTGCATCTGGTGTTGTATTTTTCACCTCAAATGTTTCATCACCGATTTTCATATTAATCGTTCCAATTAGCCCTGTTTTATGACCATGTGCGCGCATAATCTCATCCATAATATGCGATGTTGTTGTCTTTCCATTTGTACCTGTAATTCCGATTAAATGTAACTTGTGTGTTGGTTGACCATAAAAATAATCAGCTAAAACCGCTAACGAACGAAAAGTGTTTTTCACAAGTACAACTGGAACGTCAACATCAATTGGTCTTTCCGCAACAATAGCAGCCGCTCCTTGTGCCGCTGCTTGCTTAGCAAAATCATGGCTATCAACCGTATATCCTTTCATACATACAAATAAGCTTCCCTCTTTCACTTTACGTGAATCAGCTTCTATAGATGTGATTTCTGGATTTTCTTTTGGAACAACTGGAAAATCATGCAAACATGATAAAAGTGTATGCAACTTCATTTCACTAAACCCTCTCTACATTGTGTATTTATCTCTTTTTTAATAAGCAACACGTTACCTCCTAATTATATAAAATAGGAGGTAAGTGCTACTGTGTCTAATAAATAGACCTATTTATAATTGAGGCTCTTACAGCCTCAAATTAAGTAACTCTTCTATAAAGAACTCACTTCCACCAATTGTACCATAAAACGTACTAGGTTACCTTTAATTCCCGAAGTAAATTCTAATTTTTGAGCCTTCTTTCACTTTAGCTCCTGCTTCTGGCGATTGTTTAATTACTTTCTCCCCGTCTCCACTTATATCAAGCTTCAAATCGACGAGTTGTGTCTGTAAGTCTTTCTTTTTCATACCAATTAAATTCGGAACTTCCACAGTTGGTGTATCGCCCCATTTATATTCTCTCTCAACTTGTTCTTGTCTCGGTTTCACTCCCATAACAGGAAGTGCATCCCGAAGAATATTCCCAACAATTGGAGCTGCTACTACTCCACCAAATTGCGTTACACCTTTCGGATTATCAACAGCAACATAGACAACAATTTCCGGATCATCTGCTGGAGCAAAACCGATAAAAGATACTATATAATTATTCTCTAAATATTTACCATCTTTCACCTTTTGAGCCGTACCTGTTTTTCCACCTACACGATACCCATCAATGAAAGCACCTTTACCAGATCCCTTTGCTACAACATTCTCTAATGCATACCGAACTTTTTCTGAAGTTTCCTTGGAAATAACTTTTCTTTTTTCCACAGGTGTCTTTTTACTTACAACTTGATTATTTTTCGGATCAATAAACTCCTTAGCTATATACGGTTGATACAATGTCCCACCATTTACAGCCGCTGCTACTGCTGCTACTTGTTGAATTGGTGTTACAGAAACTCCTTGACCAAATGAAGTAGTTGCTTGCTCGACTGGACCAACTTTATCTAAATTAAATAAAATCCCACTACCTTCACCTTGCAAATCAATTCCGGTTTTCTGTCCAAAGCCGAAATTACGAATATATTTAAACAATCGGTCTTTACCAAGACGATCACCAAGTTCGATAAATCCTGGGTTACAAGAGTTTTGAACTACTTCTAAAAACGTTTGGCTACCATGGCCTCCCGCTTTCCAGCATTTCAATCTAGCTCCACCCACTTCAGTTGCTCCATCATCATAAAACGTATCTTTCTCTAAGTCTACTAAATTTTCATTCAAGGCTGCGGCTAACGTAATGATCTTAAATGTTGAACCAGGCTCATACGTACTCCATACAGGTAAATTTCTATTATACACTTCTGGAGAAACACTTTGAAAATCTGCTGGATCAAAGCTCGGCCGACTCGACATACCTAAAATTTCACCATTTTTCGGATTCATTGCAATCGCAATCATACCATCTGGATTATATGTCGACTCCGCAATATTCATTTCTCTTTCCATAATTCTATTAATACGTGCGTCAATTGTTAAGCCTAAATTCAAACCAGCTTCTGGTTTTTTGAAATCATCGCCAACATTAGGCATCCTTTGTCCTTTTGCATCTGCAAAAAAACGCACATGTCCTTCATCACCATTTAGCTCTTTATCATAATATTTTTCTAGTCCCATAAGACCTTGGTTATCACTACCAGCAAACCCTAATACGTGTGATAAAAAGTTGCCAAATGGATAGTACCGGATAGAGTCCTCTGCGATATAAACACCTTTCAAACTTAATCCTCGTACCTCTTTCGCTTTATCATGTGATATTTTTCTTCCGCCTTTATCTAACCTTACAATCGATTCTTTTTTTGTAATTCTCTTATAAATCTCATCTTTTTCCACACCTAATACTGCAGCTAACTTCTCTGCAGTCTCTGCTGGTTTTTCAATTTGCCTCGGTACAACAAAGACAGTTGGAGCACTTTTATTCGTAGCAAGTTCCACACCATTTCGATCTAAAATCTTCCCACGTTCAGGTTCAAAAGTAATATTACGACTCCATGAATCCTTCGCACGATCCGTTAACATATTGCCAAGAAAAAATTGCACATATCCAAGACGAATATCGATGATAGTGAAAATAAGTATACCTGATATGAGTATAAAAATAAGTCGTTTTCTAACTGTTACATTTGATACACGCATATTGGAACAAGCCTCCCTTACGCCTAGCTTGTTCCAATATATGCTTGTACTTATTTAATTAGAACTTCTTCTCTTTTACCATTACGGTTTTTCTGCTTCTTGTTGTGGTTCAAGTGGCGGTACAAGTGTTACACCTAGCTCTGTACCAGGTTGCAACAATGTTCCTTCTGGCACACTTTGTTCGGTTACGTATCCCGTACCAGTAGGTTTTAGGTTAAGCTTTAATGTTTTTGCTAAATTCATAACATCACGCAGTGCCCAACCTTGTATATTTGGCATTGTAGGTTTATCTCCTACTAAGAAGACTCGGTCACCTTTTAATGTTTGCTCAGTTGCTTTTGGCACTTGCTGCTGCACTTTTCCTTCGCCTAATACGATTGGACGAAGTTTTGCTTTATCAATTGCTTTTTTCGCTTCTTCCATCGTTTTCCCTGTTACATCCGGAACGACAGTTTGTTGTTCTTTCACATATTTTTTCGGGTCTTTTATTTCATTTGGCTTAATCTTTAAATACTCTAAACTATTTTTGGTTACATATTTAAAAATATCAGCTAAAGGCTGTGCGCCATTCTCATCATCTTTCAATTTCGGCTGTTTTACAGCTACATATACAACAAGTTGCGGATCGTCCATAGGTGCCATCCCTAAGAATGAGAATATGTAATTCTCTCTTCCTGTCATATAGCCACCTTTTCCATCCGGAATTTGCGCTGTCCCTGTTTTACCACCAACTGAATACCCATCAACTTTATAAGCAGTTCCTGTTCCTTTCGGCGATGTAACAACGCGTTCTAATAACTGTCTTACTTGCGCTGCTGTTTCTTTCGTAACAGGTTTTCCCACTTCCTCTGGCTTATGTTCTAATTTTACTTCGCCTGTTATTGGATCTACAATTTTATCAATTGTATAAGGCTTCATCATTTTCCCATCATTTGCAATAGCAGTTGCAGCTTGTACAAGCTGTATTGGCGTTACAGTAGAACCTTGTCCAAAAGCTGTTGTTACTTGCTGTATTTGCTGATCGAATACAATGGTATTTGAACCTTCACCAGGTAAATCAATGTTCGTTTTTTCATCTAATCCAAAACTATGAATATATTTTCGGAATCGTTCTGGGCCAAGTTTTTGATCCCCTAAAATTGCAAACGCTACGTTGGAAGAGCGCTCTACCCCTTCATCAAATGTGATAGATCCCCATCCAGCACCGCCGTTATGATCTTTTATTTTTCGGTTTCCGACTTGGTATGTACCAGACTGATAATAATCTTGTCCTTTATACACACCTTCATTAATCGCTGCCGCTAGCGTGAAAATTTTCATTGTTGATCCCGGTTCAAATGCATTTGCAATTGCATCATTGAAGAAATATTCAATTTGGCGATCATTTGGATCATAACTAGGTTTACTAGACATCGCTAATATTTTCCCTGTTTTTGGGTCCGCAACAATCCCTATTAAATTTTCTGGTTCATAATGCTTACTTGCAGCTTTCATCGCATCTTCTAAATAACTTTGAATACGTTGATCTATCGTTAAATACGCGTTATCTCCGTTTTTAGGTGCCTCTACGTTCACTTTCCCACCGTCAAGAGACACTCCTTTACGATCACCTGTATAAGATACTTTCCCGTTAGAAGCACTTAAATATTTATCTAAACTTTTTTCTATACCAAATTGCCCTACCGACGTTCCCTCTTCATTCGGTTTAGCATGCCCTATAACGTAAGATGCAAAATCACCGTTCGGATACACTCTTGCATTTTCAGTAATAAAAGATATGCCTGGCAATTTCAACGCTTCTATTTGTTCCTTCTGTTCTTTCGTCAAATCTTTACCTAGTGTTCCAAATTCGACTTGACTTTTATCTTTTTTATTTAACGTGGCTAAAATCTTCTCTTCATCTTTTCCGAGTACTCCCGCAATTTTCTTTGCAGTATCCTCTTTATTTTCAACATGATTCGCACCTTTTAGTTCCGCTACAAGTTTATAAGAGTTTGCATCTTGCGCTAACACATGACCGTTTTGATCATAAATCGTCCCGCGATTTGCTTCTAGAACTCCTTTTTTACTATGTTTTTGCTGAGCAAGTTTATCCAAATCCTGATTATGCACTGTTCCTGTCGCTTGTATGTAAAAAAATCGGGCTAACAATAGCAAAAAGAGCAGGAGGAATAAAATCATAAAATACCCTGCTCCCTTATTGGTATGAAATTTAGTCATATTTCTCTTCATTTTCCCTTCACACCTATTGCCTTATTTGAGGCCCTTCACATTATTCGCATTAATTTCTAGCCCGTGTTTTTTTGCAACTTCAGCGATTCGTTCATAGCGACTTAACTTCTCTACTTCAGCCTGTAACTCTTGATTTTCTTTTTGCTGCTGTACAATTTTTTGTTCTATCGTCGCTGCTTCTACATTAACTTGATAAAGGCCTGCTTTATTTCCAATAAACGCTACACAGGCATACAATAAAAAGCCAATAAATGCTACATACAACAGTTTTTCGATTCTTGTAATCTTCGCTTTAGCTTTTGGCTGAACCATCTGCTGTGGGGGCGTTTGAATCTGTACCTCTTCTTGCGCTTGTTGTTTGTACTTTACAGCTAAGTTACTCATACCTCTCTCCCCTTTTTATCGTTTTTCAGCGATTCTCAATTTCGCAGAACGCGCTCGATTATTTTCTTCTAACTCTATATCAGAAGGTAAAATCGGTTTTCTTGTAATAAGCTTTAATTTCGGCTTAAATTCATCAGGAATAATCGGTAATCCTGGTGGCAATTGTGGCGTTGTACTATTTCGCTTAAACGTCGTTTTACAAATACGGTCTTCTAAAGAATGGAATGTTATAACACTAACTCTTCCACCCGGCTTGACCATCTCAATTGCAGATTCCAACGCTTCTTCAAACACTTTCAATTCATCATTTACCGCAATACGGATTGCTTGGAACACTCGCTTCGCAGGATGTCCACCCGTTCTACGAGCAGGAGCTGGAATACCCTCTTTAATTAGTTCTACTAATTCTCCTGTCGTTTCAATAGCTTTATTCTCACGATACGCTTCAATTTTCCTTACTATTTGTTTTGAAAATTTCTCTTCACCATACTGGAAGAAAATTCTTACAAGTTGCTCATATGACCAGCTATTTACAACATCATATGCTGTTAATGGGGCATCTTGATCCATCCGCATATCTAACGGTGCATCATGATGATAACTAAAGCCACGCTCTGGTGTATCTAATTGTGGGGATGAAACACCTAAATCAAATAAAATACCATCTACTTCTGTTATACCTAATTCCTGTAGTTTTTCAGATAAATAACGGAAATTACTCTTTACTGTTATGAACTGCTCACCGTATGAAGAGAATCTTTCTTTCGCATTTTGAATCGCTATCTCATCTTGATCAAACGCGATTAATCTTCCACCTTCAGTTAATTGGGATAATAAATAAGAACTATGTCCTCCTCCCCCCAGTGTACAATCTACATATGTACCACCTGGCTTTATATCTAAGCCGTCTACTGTTTCCTTCAAAAGTACTGTTACGTGTTTAAACATTGTTGCACCTACTCTTTTTCCAATTAATTATGTTGAATGCATCTCCTCCTCCAAACGCATATTTCACGATTAGAGAACGAAATACTATGAAAGAACGACTCATTTAACTTGCCTACAAAGGCAGCATACTATACAAATCGCTATTTTCTTTTATTATATACTAAATTTTATCATCTTTTGCGGGAATTTAAATAAAAAACTGTCGAAAAAGATGATAATACGTTTACATTTTGTGCTATTTTGTCATATATTTAAGTATCCTGCATAATTACAATATTCACCGTTTTTAAAATTAATAATTCAGAAAAATTTCACTTCACAGTAAATTCAACAGAACAAAAATAAAATCCTGCTCCTAAGAGCAAGATTCTATAGTTTTATAACATGATGTTTTCCATCCCAAGAAAACGTTTCTGCCATTACACGATCAACGAAATCCAAACCGAACTGATTTAAATAGTAACATACATTCCACACACGCTCTTGCGGCGCCCCTAATGGACGAAGTGCAAATTGTATGCGACGGAATTTATTTAGCTGTACTGCATGTTTTTTCTCAACATTTCTTTTCAACATTCTTTCCAACAGTTCAATTTGTTCATTAATTTTGAATTCATTTTTCCCTGCAAACGCACTTAATCCAGGATCTATTTTCTTCACAAACTGTTGTAATGACGTATGGATATCAATTATTTCTTTTTTCGCCTCTACAAATCGATCATCTATCGGTTCCTCTATTTGATTAGATAACCAGTTTTCACGCAACTTATCTACGTTATTTAAAAACGGATCACTGTCTTGCAATTGCAAATCGTATAAATCTGTCGCTATATCCCTCTCTACATAAGTGATTGTAATACGCGGAACGACAGGCGGCATTTGGAAACCAATCGTATGGAAAACTTGTTGCAATTCACTCCAGTAAGCTAATTCCCCTGGTCCTCCAATAAACGCGAGCGTAGGAAATAGATACTCTTGCATAAGAGGGCGCGTTACAACATTATTACTAAAGCGTTCCGGGCTTCTTTCCATCTCTTCCATCAATTCCTCATATGAAAAGGAATACGCTCCATCCTTCCCTACAAACTTCCCTTGATCGTTTTCAAGTAACACTCGCTCATTATCAATTTCCATGAATATATGTACTGCATTATACTTTGTTTCAATAATCGGTTTATATCCTAATTCTTTAATTATTTCCTGTTGGTTATGAAGCCCCTCTTGTACTTCTTTATACTTACCTATAATTTGCTTAAAAAACGGCACTTCTAATTTTCTTAATTCAGGATGATGTGAATCAACAAGAATTAAACCAGAATTCACGAACATTTTCATAATAAGATGGGCAAAGAAATCTACATACGTATTCGATTCCCCCAAAGAATCATCAATAAATTGCAGTACATCCTTTGTAAAATTCGTTTCAGGGTATGTTTTGAAAATTTCTTCAATCCACTTTCTACAGTCTTCCAAAGAAAGCTCGGACTCTGAAGCACTCGCCTTTTTCGGATTACGATCATGAAAAATAGTCTTTTTTATTTTTTTATTCTTCGTTACAAAAGTATGATTAATTTCATCCATATCATGGTCTTCACCAGCAATCCAGAAAACAGGAACAACTTTAACACCTAAACTTTCTTCCTTTTCCCTCGCAAGCTGTAAAACTGAAATGATTTTATGAATTGTATAAAGTGGTCCAGTTAATAATCCAGCTTGTTGTCCAGCTATAACAACATATGTATTTTCTTCTCCAAGCGCTTTTACATTTTGAATCGTAGCTTCTCCCGCTTGTAATTTTGTATTATATTCTAATAAATGCGCTACTAAATCTTGGCGGAAAAACTCCCTCTCACGCAAATCATGTACACGCTGTTTAAAAGCATCTTCTGTTAACATATAGTCAAAACACGACTGTATCTCTTTTTTACCGTTCATATAGTCCGCTACAACACCTTGTTGCGGAACAGAGATTTCTTTTATCTCCATATAATTCTTCCTTTCGTATCCTGTTCTCTCACCAATCCACATTGTAGTCAATGTTGCACGTAAAAGCAAAGAATTACACTTATTCTTTTACTTCTAATCCTTTTATTGCATCGAACAAAAATTGAAGTGTCGGAACGGATCGTTGCTGTTTCTTAGCTTCCTCTAATACATATCCAACAATCGCACCAATTTCCGTTTGTCTATTCGCCCTTACATCTGCCAGCATAGATGATGTATTATGAGACGTTTTTTCACATACGTGACGTACCATTTTCCATACCATTTCTTTTTCTTCTTTAACAAGAAAAACGACTTCCTGAAATACTTGCTCCATCAATCGATAAAAAAACGGGTTCGTAATCAACTCTCCGTTCTGGATTTGTAATAACGCTGTCAATGGATTGATACATACATTAACTACTAATTTTTTGTGCATGACATCCTTCCAATCATCTTCTATTTGAATCGGAAAATGAGGAAATGGAAAGCACTTAAATATTTTTTCAAAATGTATAGACTGGCCGTGCACGATTCCAAACTTCGTTACACCTATCCCCGTATGATAAACGGTATGTCTTTCTTCTTTTTTTGCACCATGCTCTACAATCCCAACTGCAATATTTTCATTCCCTATTTTCTGCATAGCATGAAGATGAGACATTCCGTTTTGCAAAAAGATTAATGAGGATTCCCCTCGCACAAAAGGCAGTATGTCAGTTATATGATATTGCTTAACAGCAATAAATATATAGTCTAGCTTCTTGTCTAGCATATTTTCTATTGGCAAAACAGGTGGGAATACGGTTTCACGTTTTTCCTCCCTCATACAAGTTACACCCGTTATATTCAATTCCTCAGCCTGTTTAGCTGTCCTTGTAAACAACGTAACATCTTGATTACTTTTTTGTAAATAAAATGCATATAACAGACCGATAGCTCCTGGTCCCACAACTCCAATTTTCATTTTCACACAAGGAACTCATATAAATACGATACACAAGTCCCTTTTCCCTCCCCCTTTTTATCCCGCAAACACCTGATTGGTGCGGAATCATAATTAACTAAAGGTGAACAAATCCCACCGATTACAGTTTCACTTTATCTTTCTCAATTCCATGAACACAGTTTACAATTTCATTGCTCTTTAACAAACAAATGCAACCTCTACTTTCAATATGTATATACTACCTATTAATATGCTTCTACTCTTAGTTTAGCAAATCCCCAAAAAAATAATAAAAGAAATATACTATCTTCTTCATAAAAATAAAAAAATGAGTTATAATATTATTATAAATATTTTTACTTTTCTGCATTCAACGAGACAAGAAGAGGATGTGATGTTATGGGATTCCCAAAAGTTGAGCGCTTGCTCATCAATTATAAAACATTAGACGAATTTAAAAAATTTAAAGGTTGCGGAGCTCAAGAATTATCCATGTTAGAAGAATTACAGGCAAACATTATTGAAAACGATAGTGAATCTCCATTTTACGGTATTTATTATGGTGGATCACTAATTGCACGTATGAGTCTATATATGAAAAGGCACGGCGGGGAACCATTCGAAATTACAGGTACTTACCTAGAACTCTATAAACTTGAAGTGTTACCAACTTTCCAAAAACAAGGATTCGGAGAAATGCTTGTAAATTATGCGAAGGGGCTACAGTTCCCAATTAAAACGATCGCACGTATCCATTCAGCTGGTTTTTGGGATAAATTAAATTTCCAGCCTGTATCAGTACCTGATGGTGATTTTTATGTTTGGAACCCCGAAACAAATTTGAATGCGGTTACAAACGAAGAGTCCGCATAAGAAATAAAAAAAACAGCTACATAGCAGCTGTTTTTTTATTTCTTTAACTTTTCTAATTTTCCATTCGAACGAGCGCTATTTCTTTCTGCTACCATTACACTTCTTTTTTGATCGATATAATCAAGCAATGTTCTATACTCTTCCTCATATACTGATAATCGCTCCAAAAGACTCTCTCTCTCTGTTTGTAACGATTCAATTTGCTGTTGCAACACCATTAAAGAGTTTTCATCTTTATAATTTTGCAAGAAATCAATAACATCATTCAATGTAATTGACGTAGGCTCTACTACCTTTGTCTCTTTTACTTCATAATTTTCTACTTTACGTAGTTGCTTCGCTTCTTCAATACGTTCTTTGTATTGTTTTCTAACGTAAGAATTCCATCTAAAGCCACATGCTGCTGGTGTACGAGATAAATGTCTTCCCACTTCTTTAAAGGCAGATAATTGCGTTCCACCTTCTTGAATATGCCGGAGTACTACTTCTGCCAGAAGCAAATCTTCATCATCAGTCCAAGCATCTTGTCTTGTTGTCGCCATCTCTCTAGTCCTCCCTATGCATTTTTTATTAAGCATATGCAGTTACTAGAAAAGATAGAATACAACAAATAAAGAATAAGACAAAAAAAATAAACGTAGAAGATATCTTCTACGTTTATTTTCCCGCAATTACTTGCTGATTACTTCTTTACCTTTGTAAGTACCGCATGCTTTACATACACGGTGAGCTAATTTCGCTTCACCACAGCTTGGGCACTCTACCATACCAGGTACTGATAATTTGAAATGCGTACGACGCTTTCTTTTTACTGTTTTAGAAGTTCTTCTAAAAGGTACAGCCATTCTTCCCACCTCCTTAAAAGAAATAGTTATTTTCATATGAAGGCCTAAACCAGTCTTCCGATTATTTGTCAAAAAACTTTGCAAGTCCTGCTAATCGTGGATCAACAGTCTTTTCTTTGTTTTCTTCCGAAATCACTTGCCAGTCTTGACCTTGCATCGGTGCTCCACCAGAAACATCATCACTGAAAATTTGCATTGGAATCTCCAAAAGTATATTTTCCTTGATTACGGGCAGTAAGTCAAGTACTTCTCCTTCTAAACAATGAATTTCAGCTTCAGTTTCAAATTCTTCTTGTGAAGTTTGGAACACCTCAGTTGTTTTAATGTCAAATGGTAATGTCACATCTACTAAAGAGCGAGAACATGGTAAAACCATGCTTCCAGTTATATGTAGATGGAACGTAAACTTACCGGAGCCAAAATCAACTCTTCCTGTTACATGAGCAGGATTAATTTCACGAATATCTTTCTCGACCTCTTGTAGCTCACTTACATCTACCATCTCATCCAATGTCAATCCTTTATTTCTCAATTTATTCAATTGATGGATGGACCATTTCATATCATATCACCTCAAGGCAACAAACAAAATTATAGCTAGCCATTTTATATTTGTCAATGTTTTTTCTTTACACCTCTATAGAAGCATTGTGTCCATTATGTGTTAAAACGTGTGTTTTTGTCCAGAAATATTTTCTATTTTAGACAGAATGGACATAAAGTAAATAATAAATGTGGTACAAGTTGTGGTCAATGTGGTCTGCGTGGTCAAAAGAGAGTGGTCGTTTGCGATCACTCTCTTCTTATATATATTCCCATTTACTTCTCCAGTTAACACCTATAGAATTAAATTTCTTGAATTACATATACTTTTACAAATACATCATATTTTGCTGCCAGTTGCTCCAACTTCTTTTCTCTATATTTTGTTATGGTGAAGAAATGGATAACTGGCACTTTTCCGTTATATTTTTGTTTATATATTTTAGTAAGCTCTTCATAGCATTTTAGTTTCTCATCATTGACCACCATCTTTTGGGTACGGTCTATTTCTACTGCATGAAGTATCTTATCCTCATCACGAAACTTCACATCTGGAACAATCTTCTTTTTCTTATTATCTTTTATATATCTTATTTCCGTTTCAATTTGCCAATCATCTGGACAATATAAATGTAGCCATGCTTCATTACGTAAAATAGCATGTGCTACTCTACTATGATGAACTACTTTCCCTTCGCCAAATAACTTATGCCCCGATTGATTTAAATAATAAACATACTCTTTGTTGTGAGTTACTTTACCCGTGTAAGAAGAGAGATCCTTCATAATCCGATTTGCATTTCTTATTCCACCCATTTCATGAACACTCATTAAATGCCTTCTTGTTGCAAACTGTAGCTTTCTAATCGTCGCAAGTATCGTCATTTGACGGTTGATTTGCATATGCGTTTGCATCCTCATGCTTCTTCACCTCATATTGTTTTAAATGATACCACATCACTTCATTACTAATGTAAGGCACTTGTATTTCAGTGAGCCTATCCGTTTTGAAAATCGCACGTCCAGGAATGCTTTTTATTGATTCTAATCCCGGTTCATCTATAACAACACTTGAAGCTGTTTGAGTAGGTAATCTAAAACCTAACTTCGCATCACTATTTTGTTTCACTTGGCGTGGCAATGTATCCCCTGTCGGATACTGTGTACAGAAAATTAATCTAAATCCTAAGGCACCACCTATACGTGCTATGTGAGAGAGCATTTGTTGACACGCTCCTAATAATCTTTGTTGTTCTTTTTTCATACTTTTATCAGGACAAAGTTCCGCACCTTCATCAACAATGATAAAATAGCGCTCTTTGATATCTGTTTCTACAACGTTTGTATAATGTCTATCTTTCATGTATTGCATTTTCTCTTCCATCTTCTCAAGAATATCATTTAATACCATAAAAGCTTCTGCGGGCTTTTCAGCAATGGAAACTATTTGTTTTAAGTCCTTAAATGGGCCGAACTCCAAACCGCCTTTCAAATCAATAATGTATAAATGAATACGATCTGGTTGCGCTAAAGTAAGTGAAGTAACTACATTCTTTAAAAATACCGTCTTACCCATTCGTGTGAGACCGCCTAGTGTCATATGTGGTGTTTTATCAAAATCATGATAGATAAGTTTTTCTAAACTTTGGCCCATTGGCACACGCCAATTTCCTTGTGTCACTAAATCGGTAGACCATGACCATTTTTTCGGTATATCCCTATGAAACACACGAATATTTAATTTGTAATTATCATAATCAATTCGGACAGGTTTGTTTAATCCTTCAGAGACAACATCTTCAACCTTCTGAATAATTTTACTTGGCATCCCTACAGGTAACCGATATACATAAGTTGTGCTTCGGTCATCCTTTTTTTGCTCAAGAAAAACAGGATACTGCAATCTATCCTCCCTCCTGATTGCAATTCCGCTTACTTCAAAAAATACTTGTATCTTTTTGCGGTCACCCTCTTTACTTTTAAACTTATCACCGAATATAGCGAAAATTAATCCAGCGACCGGTACCGATAATAGCTCCAACATAAAATCACTCCCTATATCCCTCTTATAGAGGGTATATATCCCTGTTTCAAGGAATGTTTGAAGACAAGCCAAACCCCTTATGACATAAAGAACGATAATTTTCCACATCGTATGCCTTTATAGAAATGCAATGAGAACATAACGTAGAAGGCATAAGAACGAGCCTGTGAGCGTTGAGTACAAGGTGATACGTGGAAGCCAATGTGGAACGCTCTTCCCCATTTTTTCTGCTACCTTCATCGTTATTACTGACAGGCCTGTTGCCGTCCAAATAATTATCGCTTCTCCTGCAAGTGTCATAATTATTCCTCCTCTTCCTTTTCACGAAATGCAATTCCTTTTCTCGTAAGGACGACATCATAACAATCCATTAGAATTTCCCAGTTTAAAACATCTTCTTCATCACCATATAGATCTTCTTCTACTACCTGCGATAAACTGAAATATCCTTTATATTCTTTTCGGTCATAAACTTTGTGATTAATCATGTGATTTCTAATTGATTCCGTTTCTGTTATAGACCTTGATTCGTTATACATTTGACGTAATTCTTTTGAAGGATGTAAATATGGAGTTGTGTTTAAGTGATTATACTGCCAACGCATGTAACCATCTCCCCTTTTGATGTCCTTAATTCCACTTGGTATTCCTTCTGGTCTTGATATAGGTATATGAACTAGAAAATAAAAACTTGTTTGTCCATCTTAAAAAAAGTTAATAGGAATTTTCAATTTGTTATCGAATATACGAAGATGAGGTGAATAAATATGAAATGTAGGCTCAAGGAAATTTTAGACGATCGGATGATAAAACAAGGGGCGCTAGCAAAGAGAGTGCAAATCACACCACAACAACTAAGTCAAATCATACATGGTAAAAGTGAGCCTTCTTTACGAAACGCCATTAAAATTGCGAAAGTATTAAACTTACATGTAGAAGATATTTGGATTGAAGAAGAAATCTAATAACATAAAATCAAACTTTTAAAATATAGAATTAGTTGGTATGATTTACTTAATTAAGGGGGATGATACGATGAAGGTTGTCCAGTCGATATTTAGAGGATTTCGTTTGATCGGTAGAATTGTGAATCCAATAATCAAGGCATTATCTAAAAGTAAATTTTAATTACATAGAAATAAAAAAAAGCCGTCAAATGACGGCTCTTATTTTTGTTCCTAAAACTATTCTTTTGTTGAAAAACAGAGTATTCCTTAGTCAAGAGTGCTTCGTTTTCATCTTCCTATTTTATTTTCCAAGTTATAATACGTTAAGAATATCGCATATAATGCAATAAGCTATACAAATAACTGACATCCCTAGAAGAGGCCTCCTTACATAGACAAGGGAAGCCTCTTCTAGTTTCCTCTTACTTCACATACACATAGGCTTCATTTGCTGTTACATAGTATGTTTTACCTTTGCTATTGTGAACTTTATATTGTGGTGAACCATTAACACTTACTTTTGTATCAATTGTGAATCCTAAACCTGTATCTACAGAACCAGCAACATCTTTATCTTGCCAAGATGGAGCATCATAGAAACGTAGATTGTTAACTTTTGAAACAACACGTTTTCCAACAATAGAAGAATCCACTGTACTTTTCTTATTAAATTTCACATAAGATGGATCTTTCTTAATCCACTGATCTCCACCAAGATTTAACCAACCATCCTTTTCAGCCCAAACAACATAAGATTCTGGTTTGTTTAGTTGACGAATCTTAGAATTACTTGTACCAGGTCCTTTACGTAAATTAACGTTGTAGCCTTCAATATAAGCGATCCCATCTGTTACAGCTGTTGGAACTTCTGCTGGCTTAGATGGCTTGTCAGGTATAGAAACATCTACATTAGCATTATTGTATGCGCGTTGCACATCTGCTCTAAATTGAGCTTCTGAAACACCATGAGACTTTAAGTAATCAAGTGGATCTTCATGATCTGTACCACCAAGGTATTTAGTCACATCGTAGTGAGTCCACAATCCTTTTTCTACAGATAAACCACGATCACGAAGAATTTCAGCAAGTAACTTTACGTATTTATCATAGCTGCGTTTGAATTTATCGTAATCTGCTGTTTCGCAAAGTTCAACATGTACAAAGCGTTTATTAGCAGAAGAACCACCGCCATAAGCAATGTACTTTGTATCAGCAATTTGGATTATTTCGTCCCAATCGACTGCATAGTGAACAAATGCATTTCTCCATGTACGAGACTCATATTTTTGAATGTTAATAGCTGGGGCTTCTGGAGTTGCTGTAGAATGTGCCACGACGCCCTCATAAGCACTAACACCATTGCGGTATGGTTGTTTTGGTAAATCAGGAATAATAAGTGTTCTATCAGCAAAAGAACTTGTAGCAAAAGAACCAGCAATTACTAAAATCATAAGGAACGAGGTAATATGTTTCATTGTCTTTTTCATTTAGCATCAACATCCTTTTTCATAATTTTTGTGTGGTCAAATAATCCACTTGCTGACAGTCCAATGATGATTCCTTGAAATACATTTGTTTTGATATCTCCACCCAAAAATAAAACGCCTAGCACAATGCCAAGCGTTAAATTTAATAACGGAACATAATTTGTTTGTAATCCAATTGTTTTCCCAATTTGTGAAAGACCTACTACAATGCCAATCATTACTGTAATTTCAAACATTACATACCACCTCCTTTCAATAAGAAAGTAAGAGCCGCCCCAACAAGTCCGCCCACAATAAGTCGTAATATCCAGGTAGTATTGGCACCGATTTTATCTAACTGTTTAGTGATATTAATAATGTCTTTTTCGTTACCAGTTGTTCGCATTTCTAAGCTTTTAATTTCAAATCTTATTTCTTTGATTTCTTGCTTCATTTCTTGTACATCATTTCTTACATCTTGTAACCCTTCCACTTTGACCACCTCATTTCAAAATAAAAAAGAGAGACTCTCGTCTCTCCCTCAATAAGTACTTTTATTTTAGTAATTTAAATCATCCCTTTTAATATTAAACCCAAAACCGACATAGTGATCGCGCTAATAATAATTCGTAAAATCCAAGTTGTATTCATGCTAATCTTTTCTAATTGCTTATTAATTGTAGCGATGTCTTTCTCATTAATTGTTGTGCGAGTTTCTAAATTACGAATATCTCGCATAATTTCTTTTTGTTCTGCTTTTAAACTGTCGATTTTTACATATACATCTTCCAATACATTCACATCCTTTTGTAATCGTAATAAAGCAATCTCTACATGATATGAGACAACCTTATTTACGGTGAATGTATCGCAGGAATTTCCATACAAAAGCCGTATTTTGCGCAAAATAAAAAACAGCTTACGGCTGCTCTGGTTTCTCATCAATTAATTGTTGTAGTAATAATTCTTCTAATCGAGCTATCCGATCTTCTTGACTTGCTACTTGTGATTTTAGATTAGCTATTTCTCCTTCCTGTTCCTGTACCGTTGCATCAACTTCTTGCAAAGCTTTGACTGTAAGTGATGCATATGAATATAAGTGAATTCCTTTACCACTTTCATCAATAAATGCTTCATCAGACTCATCTACAATTGCCCCGTAATATGTTTTAATATCTTGTATTGTCAATGGAGGATCATTAGGATCTTTTTCTTCTCTCATTTTGTATAGTTCATTTACTGCGTTCTTATAGTTAAATTCTCTTACTCTAACGTTCCGTATCTTTTCTAAAGCAGAAAAAGACACATCGCGAATATTCGATTTATATTCCCGTAATGAAGGGCTCATGAAATTACCTTGAACAGATCCCCAGCCATTCTGAGTAACAGGTGACTTAACTTGAATGATACCTGTATATCCTGCTGCACGGCTGTTACGTAAAGTGATATTGGGTAATCTTAAATCAGAATCTGTACCATTATCTTCAACGACTAACGAAGTTTGATATAACCCAACTTTTCCTCGTCTGAAATACCAACTCCCATTCCCAGCATAAAACACATGGTAATCATTAGCGTTTAGAACACTTAGACCGTTTCTTTGCAACTCCCAATACACAGATTTTTGGACTGTACCATCAACTATGCCGTCGCTAATACCAATGCTCGCATAAGCACCTGACCATCCTGCACCTGCTTGAGACATAAATAAAGCGCCTGCTGGAGCGCTAGTTTTTTCATCTGTTCCTAGGATAAAAGTTGGTTGTACTGAACCATCTGTTCTTCTGTAATGTCCTAGAAATGATCTAGCAACCCCTTTTTCATAGAGGCGTATAAATTGGTCATCTAAGCTTACGTAGTTATCTGTATTTGATGTTCTAATTTGACAACCACTTAGTATTCCCGCTTTAATCCACTCAGCATTAACTTTACCAACTAAATCTATTCGTGCAGCATTTAACTTAATGTTTTCTTTACTCATGTTAATGGCTGCGATTACATCATTTTCTTTTACAGATATGCTAATGCCCTTTTCTGTTATTTGAAGGCGTGACTCCATATCTCTTACATAGGAATCTGTAGCAAATTGTCCATCTGCTTGTGTCTTTGTATATACTTCTGTCTTTTTTGCTGCTGCATTGATACCCTGTTCATTAATAGTAAAACGGTTATCAATCAGAGTCATTTTTTGATTAAATTGCTCAGTTGCAAGTTTATTAGCTAATTCCCCCAATAAATCTTGTTTATTTTTATCAACTGTTTGTTTCAGCTCAGGTATCTTAAACCCAGCAACATAATTTTCTACTTGTTTAAGCTCAACTTTCGCACCGATTGCGGTTGCCTGTTGTTCAAGTTTTGTATTTGCTTCAGTGAGTTTCTTTCCTTGATCTGATACTACATTGTTTAAATTACTAACTGTGGAGGACAATCCACTTGCTGTTTGTTCTACATTGCTCATACGTTTTTCATATCCAGCTTGGCTATTTTGAACATTTGTTACAGTAGTTTTTACGCCATCCACACTTTTTTCAATCTCGGTTGTTTTAGATTGAAAAGCCCCTTGTGTTACTCCATCTTCTGGAGCAAGATTCCAAGATTCAAGTAAGTCACCAAATGTAACCATTATTCCTGTAAACGTTGCATCTACAGTTGTTGTATTGGCGGTTGCTAAATTTACACGTACTTCCTTCAAAGTACCTGTATATTTAGTCGTATCAAATTTAACTGAAATTCGTTTCCAGCCATTCGTTACCTCTTTTTGCGGAAAAATAGCATAATAGTTCTGATCTTTTCCGTTTTGATCATAAGTAAACCGCATGTACAAACGTGGATACTCAGATGTGGAAGTTACCGTTTTTACATCCACATAGCAGGAAGCTACCCCTTTTTTATTTATAAAAGGTTCTGTTTGTAAAATCTGAGTGACAAAAGCGCTATTGCTTGTTAATTGTAAACCTTTCTTAATTTCTGGAATACTTGGTACTGTAACATCGACAATTTTAGTAGTAACCGCATTTGTAATTCCGGTCCAGCCGTTTTTATCATTCGAAAAATCTGAGTTACTTGCATAGTTTCGAACATTGACTTCTCTTGTCTCTAAACTCGTAAGCTTTTCGTTGATTTTTCCAGCCTTCTCTTCTATTTCAGTAGTTGTTTTCTTTAAATCATTCGTTGTTTGCTGTACATCAGATATCGTCTTTTTTGTACCTTCCACAGTTGATTCTACCGTACTTAATTTATTACTAATCTCACCATCTTTTTTAGTTAACGATTCAATAGAGGTTTTAAATCCATCTGAAGTTTGTTCTATTTGAGTTACTTTTTTATTAATATTACCTTGTTCGTTTTGCACATCAGAAATTGTACGACTAACACCTTGTAAGCTTTCCTTCACTTGGTTAAACTGTCCTGTAGCTTGATTCTGTGCCTCTTGAACCTTTTGATTTAACTCTGTTTTTGTGGATTCAATATCTTTATTAACCTGATCTAATGTTTCTTTTTTTACAGATTCAACATCGGGTACAACCGATTCAAACGCTGTACCTGTCCATATTTTTAAAATACCGGGCTTTCCGTTACTAATATCACGCCAAAGCGTTTTATAAGGTTTCAGTCCTGTTGTTGGTGGATTCTTCGATTCTATGATTTCAATGGTATTATTTTTAATATTTTCTTGTACCTTTTCAGCAAGTTCTTTTGCTGCCCCTGACTCCTTCTTTGCATCACTAGCTGTTTCATTAGCATCTTTCACTAATTTATCAAGTTGATCTATCATTTCTTGCTTATTGCCTAATGAACTAATGATTCGATTGTAAATCTTTCTTAATTCTTCATTTGGATCAACAATTTCACGATAATCCCCAAATATATATTTATCTTGCAATGGATTTTTAAACGATTCATCACCAGCAATTACCCTAGCTTCTAAATAAAGCTTAGGTGTGAATCCAGTGTCTTTTATTCGAATCGTATCGCCCTCGTTAATTAATTCGTGAGCTAATCCAAAAACACGACCAATTGATTGTGCTTCAACTTCATAAAAAACGGATGTATTGACACGCTTTTTTAACTCTGTATTCATAAGAGTCATTAAACGTTTTGCATCCATGTCCTCGTTTTCTGTTTCTGGACTGTAAAAACCAAATTTATGCTGCCCTTTCTCATTCCACCTTTGAAACGCATCATTGTCCACAAGATAAGGAACACCATTATTTATTTCTGCAATGGTAACAAACTCTCCACCTTCTTTTTTCACAAAACCTAATAAGGCTGTACAAATGTTTTGAGAGTTCTCAATACGCTTAATCCCCATTAAATCCTTGCCAAGAGTTACTTCTTTTCCTATTTCTCGACCACGCTTCTTAACCATGTCTACATAACGACCAACGACTTGAGAGCCTACGACTTCAGCGCGGTATTGAATTTCTAATTCGAATAATGAAGCTATCTTTTTAAGGAGAGTTAATGGATCGATAAACTCATCAATCGTCATAGAACGGAAACTAGCATATTCTAAATTTCCTTTTTGCCACTTCGTACCTGCAAGAGCGATATCAACCATTTCAATGACTGTCTTACCTTCTAGTTTTTGCGGAGGAATAATTCCAGCTTTGGCAAGCTGAATCCATTCACCTGATGTATAAGCAATTACTGATTTATCATCAGAATTCTTTTCAATTTCAGTAATTACATAAGGAACGATACGACCATCACGCACTTCTTTTAACACTAAATTTTGTTGCATAAGTGTGGATGAATGCCTTGTATTATCAAATACAAAAAACTCTAATGTATCAATGTTATTTTTGATTTCCCAATGTCTTTTATCACCCCAATAATCTGTAGGCTGAATAGATGCTACAATTTGTTCTGTTTTAAAATCAACAACATGCAATTCACCACTTGGCGTTCTCATCTATACCTCTCCCTGTAACTGATTGTCGCTGTAACATCTGGTGGCATTATATCAATACGATTATCCCCACGTATGATTTTAGGAAATTCACTAAATATATCTTTAATATTTATAGCATCTTTCCCATTAATCGTAACAAGACTTTTTTCTGTATCAATAATCACTTTGTCTCCTGCATCGAAAATATAAGGTTTTGTATTAGAAGGAACTTTGTTTACCTTCCAAATCTTTAAATCATCAAATTGCATTTCGTTAACAGGCCGGTGATTATCCCACTTACAAAGCGCAATCATAACTTGTGCGATTTTTCGGTTTGTCATTGGATTACTGCTGTCAACATCGTTCCATTGTTCAACTAGGGAAGCTCCGTCTATCTCTTTACCATCTATAAATTTAGCTACATATACAGACCATTTTGTCCCTCTCCTAGCAATACGCAGGCGTCCCCGAAATTGATTGAAAGTAGATAAGTAATAGCCACTTGTATCTACTAATTTCCGAATGCTATTAGGCGTTCCGCTATTCCCGATTTTCATATGTGCTTTTGTAATTTCTGCCGTTACGTATAAATCATTCATATTAATGCGAGCTACCAGATTACTTGCCTCATCCAATAAGAGAACTTCACAACGCCCCATCTCATCAATGTTTTTGGACTTTAAAGTCATCCATGCCTCCATTTCAAAATCTTGTAATGGACCACCTGGAATACTTTTCTTAGCTATTGCACCGTAAAATCCTTTCCCTTCTCCGTACTCTTCACAATATAGCGCGTAACCACCTCTTGATTTAAAACTACCTGTCCCTTTCATATCATCAAATTGTCCAGTAACAGGAGTCCAGCCTATAGGTGAAGCCATTTCATCCCATAACACACGTTCACGCTCTTGTACCGTTGATTCCTCCACAGTTAGGGGATAACCAATGCGGAAATAATTTCGTTCTAAAGGATATTTACCAAACCATACATCTAAAAAAGTGCTTGGTTTTTTTACAGTCATTTCAATTAATGCTGGAGCTTCTACACTACCTTTATTTGTGAAATAGGAAGTAGTCTCAGTAGACCAACTTTGTACAAATGGATGAGTTTGTACTTTTCCTAATTTATATGGCATCGGACAAATAAATTTAATTGTACCGATACCGAGTGTTACAAATTCATCTGGATCAAAGCTATCATCTACAACAGCTAAATATGTTCTATTTGGTTCTACATCAAAAGTAAGTTCTACTGCTTGATCTGTAATTAACCAATCCGCAATTTCTTCTTTTATGAGTTCTAAATCAGATCCATCAGGAACGATAATTCCTACAGGAATAGATAAAACACGCATTTCTGTTTGTGTGTTTAATAGTCTTGCACCTGGATATCCTGGAACACTTAGAAAATTACGTTTCAATGGTGCCCAAGTCGGTCTTTTCCACCCTTTTGCGATTTGGACAAAGTCTTTTCGTTCGTTATTAAATGTAAAAGAACTCATGATGACACCTCATTTCTTTATATAATAAAAGAAACCCAAACCTAAAAGGCTGAGTTTCTTTGTTCTTCTCTTTCTTGATACTCTTTCGTGTATCGATAAGTACCACGCGCCACATCTCGTCCCTCTAAAACAACAGGAACTTCAACAACTAAATCGCCACCAAGCATTGGAAGTACTCCACCATCAGATGATCCTGAAGAGTAATTAAATACTTGATTTGATACACTGTTTGTCATGGCTTGTCTACTATTTGACATACTTCCATACACACCACTCATGACAGTCTTTAATCCTGATAATTGACTTACAGAACTAGCAATCATACGGCTCATATCACTCATTAATTGATTTATTTCACCAGGCATAGAAAATTGTTCACGTGACATGGTTGCTGCGATTCCTGCACCAATATCTCCAAGTGTCTTTTTATTTAAAGGTAAAACCGCTTCTCGTCCAGCTTCTCCTGCGCCTTGCAAGTTTCCCCCATTCATTCCGAAGATAGTTGGTTTAGTAAAAATACCACCTTTGGCGCGCCAATCTATATTGAGTCCAGACGGAAATGTAATATCTTTTCCTAAAACATTTTTAGTGCTAGTTTGCAAGCTGAAGTGTGGAAGAGGTGGCATTTCTGGTTTTGGAATCTTTAACCTCAAGTCACTAAAGAAACCCTTAATCTTTCCAATAAATTTTTCTACACTGTCAACTGCGTCTTTAATTGGATCAATAATAAAACGTTTAGCTGCTTCAAATTTTTCTTGTGCTGCACTCTTTACGGAATCGAATTTTTCTTTAGCTGAATTATATAAATCAGTGAATTTTTGTTTGGCTTGATTATACGTTTCTGTGACAGGGTCGATTACATATTTCTTCACTAAATTCCAAGCTGTAAGTGTATAGGATTTTATAGTTTCCCAGTTGCTTAATATCCAATTTACTAATTCACCAAGTTTTTGCTTTGTTGTATTCCACAAATCTTGAACAGGTTGAATCACATACTGTTTAACCAAATTCCAAGCCATAAGAGTATATGATTTAGCAAGTTCCCACTTTGAGCTTAACCAGGATATTAAGTCACCAAATTTTTCTTTTACAAAGTTCCAAGTGTCTAAGACGGGTTGAATAATATATTGCTTAAATAGTCCCCATGCAACTTGCGCCACAGCTTTTGCAATTTCCCATTGTGTACCGAGCCATGCAACTAATTCACCTATCTTTGTACTTACCCAATCATAAGCTTGTTGAATCGGTTGAATAATATAATGTGAAATGGCTGCCCATGCAATTTGTACCCCCGCTTGTATTAATAGCCATCCAGCCTGTAGTACTGTTGAAATTAATGAAATGATTGGATCTAAAACAGTAACAATGGTATTCCAAGTTTCTTGCCAAGCTTGTACGAGTGTCCCCCACAATTCCGAAGCTGTTGTAACTAAAGAAGTCCACCAAGAAGACGCTGTTTCTACAATTCCAGACCATAAGCTACTAAAGAATTCACCTATTGGATCAAAGAAACTATGCATCATTTCAGTGAATGAAGCCCAAGCACCTGAAAAGAATTCAACAATAGAATTCCATGTACTACTACATATTTCGCCTATCCCTGTCCATAAATCGCTAAAAAACTGACCTATTGGATCAAAGAATGAGTGCATGGTTTCTAAAAAAGAAGTCCACGCTTCACTAGAGGATTGAACAATCCCATCCCAAAGCTCTATTAAATATTCTTTAATAGAATTCCATGTTTCTATTGTCCATTGTTTTATAGAATCCCAATTTTGATAAATGGCTATACCTAAGGCGATTACCGCGGCTACAACCACAGCAATTAAAGCTACCCATCCCATCATCGCTAATCCAATGGTGGATATGGTCACGACTATTGGAGCTAATGCCATAAATGCTCCTGCAATGACGCCGATAGCAACTGCTACCGCGGCTAGTGTTGCTGCTAATTTGGGATTGTTAGAAATCCAATCAGCAATTTTAGCAATAACATCAGCTATAACACTAAGAACTGGCTTAAGTGCAACTTGTAAATCTTGCATCGCTTTTTGAAATTTAACTGCTGGGTTTGCATCCATTTTCTTAATGGAATCATTTAAGTTCTTTTGGTTCTTATCAAAATCTATAACCTTTTCTTTTGCTCCTAGCAATGTATTAATGATATTTTGCCCTTGATCTTCATACATTGTTCCGAAAAACTTAACCCCTAATTCATTACGTTTTGTTTCATCTTCAACCTCTGATAAAGCTTGTGCAATTTCAGTCATAGCTGCCGATCCATCTTTACCACCTTTAGCTACTGCCTGACCCCATTTTTCAACTTGTTCTGCTGAAATTTTTGTGCCTTCAAGCGATTCTTTCATAGCTTTATCGACACCTTGACCGAACTCAGCCGCTTTAATACGACCTTCTTTCAATCCATCTAGGAGGTTATCAATATTCCAGGTTCCGGTTTCAACGCCAGCTGCCATAATAGCTTGTACTTCTTCAGCGTTGTAGCCTGCTCGTGTAAGCTGACCACCATATTCGGCGATAATATCTAATTGTTCCGGTGGAAAACCCATTTTTAATAAGGCATCAGCCATACCGAGAGCGCCTTCTTGTGAAATACCTAATTCATTACCGATTTCATTTGTTTCTTGAATTAGTTCAGTAAAATCTATGCCTTCATAAGACTGAGAAATTGCGGCTGCTCCTCTTACAATTGCTGCATTCGCTTCATCGCTTACACCTTTATTTAAAGCCCATTGTCGACGCACACCTGCAAGTGACTCTTCAGCATCTAACCCATAAGCAGTTATACCCCTAATAGCCTCTTCAACTGATTTTTTTGATGAATCTGGAACATCAAAAGCAATATCAATTTTCGTTTGTAGCTTTGACATATCCAATGATTTTTCAATAGCGGCTGAAATACCACCACCAGCTGCTAACCCACCAATAACATTTTCTAACCCTATTTTTAAACCTTCAAACTTCTTCTCCGTTCTTCCGGCTTCTTGTTGTAAATCTCTTAATTCATTTCGAACTTGCTGGATTGAATTACCGTCATCCACAGATCGTAGAGCACGTTGTAATTTTTCAATATCTGCTTCTGTTCCTAATGCTTCTCGTCCGATAATCCCAATTGCTTGTTCTAACTGCCGACTTGTAGCTGTTCCATTTTTAATTGCATTCACAAGACGATTTCCTAATGCTCCTGCAAAATCATCAACGCTTTTCCCAGTAGCGCTAAACAATGTTTCTAATTGTCTTGTTGAACTCGCTACACTATCTTGCTCAGCCTTCATGTTTCCAAGCTTATTCTTTAGGCCATTAAGCGATCCTTCTGTAAATTCAATTTCACGCCTAAATGCGCGATATTGCTCTTCGGAAATTTTCCCATTTTGAAATTGCGCTTGGACTTGTTGTTCCGCTGCCTTCAATTTATCTAGCTTTTGCGTTGTATTTTCTACTTGTTGAGTTAATAACTTTTGCTTCTGAGCTAAAGCTTCAACATTACCAGGATCAAATTTTAAAAGACGTTCAACATC
Source organism: Bacillus sp. 17RED48 (assembly GCF_019837545.1). NCBI lineage: Bacteria > Bacillati > Bacillota > Bacilli > Caryophanales > Bacillaceae > Bacillus > Bacillus sp. 17RED48. Next base: position 962,863 of record NZ_JADAXG010000001.1, on the reverse strand, counting down.
TTTTAGTTCTTTGGCCAAGCTATCACTTTGCTTATTAACATCTTTTAGAGAATTTTGTAACGGTTGAGTGTTACCATTAATCTCAATTGTAATCCCTTTAATTCTTCCTGCCATTTTCTCACCCCTTTCTTAGAATGAATCGAAGTCTTTTTGATTTGCTTTTCTAACTTTTTCTTTATCTGGATTTTCTAATTCAGCGAATTCAGAAATATAATCAAAGCAATCACCAACGGTCATTTCTTCTAAATCACCATGTGTTAAATTTGCTTTATAACAAAGAGCAAGGAACAATTCAGTTGTAAATTCCTCATCACTGAATGTCCCTTGCTCTCCATTATTTTTCTTTATTTTTTTTTGCTCCCATAGTGACCTGAACTAATTCCATGACCTCAGGCATAATTTCTTCAATTGGGAATTCTTCAAATCCATCTAGCCACGTCATAGGATCAGGAATATTAGGATCAGCCGTTTTAGCGTATAACCAAGTTAAGTCATAAATAAGTTCAAAATCGACTTTACTCATATCGACATTAGACATATCAATAGGTTGTTCTGAACCATCTGATGAAGCTAAAGCATTAATTGCCCCTAACCCCATCAAATCTGCAAATAAATTACGTCTGAATTGCGCTTTATACCGTTTAACCGTAGCTGCTGTAGCTTTCAATCTGACTTGTTTTTCGTCTATTGTGATTGTCTTTTCCATTTACTTACGCTCCTTTTGGTGCTACTGGTTTTTTAACGTACACTTCTTTGTACCAATTATCATAAATTGCTTGAGTTGTTTTAGATGTTGTTTTCGTTTTAACCATAGGTCTTCCACCAGGCGCTAAAACGATTGGACTAGAAACAAACTTCAATTCATTTGTATTTGGTTCAGCTGAATTTGTTTTTGTTTTAGATGCGATTGTCGGACGACTCGCTGCACAGTTATACATAACGTGTCGAGTTGCGTTCACATCGCCATCGAATTCAAATAGTAATGCAAATGATTTTCCTTTGGCATCAGCTAACTCATTTAATACACCGTCTGTTTCATCTAATTGCTCACCTAATGCATCAATAGCGAATTGTTCCGGAATAGTTGCAATAGATAGCGTTCCGTCATAACCTTGGTTATTACTTGCTGCGTAATAAAGCATGTCATCCGCATAGAATTCAATTAAATCACCGCGTGGCTCAAATGTTAGCTCCACCCCACCAGGTAACGGGATTGGCGTACCAAACTTTACTAAAAAATCTTGAACATCAATTGGGACATAATGTACATTCTTCAAACCAAACGTAACTTTATTTTCTTTAGTCATTTATAACAACCTCGTTTCGTATATTTTTTGATACATTTTCTCAGATTCAATAAACGTCCCATACGAGTCATAAGGAATTTCATGATCGTCTAGTACGTTTTCAAGTTTTGCTTCTGCAACTAAATCTTTTTTAGTTGTATAAAGCTCAATATTTGCATCGTCTATCTTGTAATAAACCTTGTTATCAGCCATTAAGTTTGCTGATCCATCCACAAGAATACAAATATAAGGTGGCGCTGGTACTGACTTACCTGGTGTGGCTGTAAAATGAGAATAAGCCACAGGATAACCTGTAGCTTCAAGAATTTTTGTTAATTCACCTAATGTCATTATCCAAGCGCCCTTTCAATCTGTCTTGGTAATTCATTAATTACATACTCTTCAACTGGACGAATATGAACTTGAGCCGGAACACGTCCACCGCCAACTTTCGCATGTCCCTTTTCTAAAAGATGTGTTAATTGTCCTTGAGTATTATGAATAACAACACCATTATCTTCTTTTTTCTTACGCCATCCTTTACGATAAGCACCTGTTTTTTTAGGGCTATTTTGTTTTAATTTACTCACAGCAACATCAGCAACTTCTTCTTGGGCTGTTAACAATTCTTCTTCCACGACATTCGCATATCTTTGTAATTCTCTAGCAAGTTCACTCGCAAAATCGTTCATATTAAACATGCTCCTTTGCGATAATAGTCAATGTTTGATACATTTCATCATCATTCATTGGCGGTTCGATAATATCAAAGATACGACCTTTCATATTGATTCGCATTAATTCTGTAACGCCTGTTGTATAAGGGATTACAAAACGATAAATTCGTGTAGACTGTGAAGCCGAAGCTTCAATATACTCCGAACCTTTTACCGTTTTTATCATCGCCCAGGCTCTTTTAACCTCTTGCCAATTACCTGTTTCAACTTCTTGATTCAATTCATCTTTTATTACTTCAGGTTGTTCAATGATAATTCGATTCCTACAATCACCTGTATTCAATGGTTTCTTGTATTGAAAAGGACGCATATTAATCACCGTCCAATTTAATTTCTTCTAATGCTTTATCGATGCTTAAACTATTAATTTGACTTAAAAAATTCTTGTCAAAATACTCTAATGCATCGTTATAAACATAACGAGAACGTTCAAAGACTAATTCCTTGAACTCCTCGTCATTATTTAAATCATAATTCCCACAAATCCTAAGTAATGCCTTATTAGATGTAGAAAGGATGCGCTTTAGGTTATCATCTTCATCATCACCCAAGTGCATCCTATCTTTAAATTCCTGTAATATTCCATTCAAAATTACCTTATCCATTCACATCATTCCTTATTTAGTTTCTGGAGTTGTAGGTGGTGTGAAAGAAATATTCAAGTCATATACAAGAGCCGCTTTATTATCTTTTGGTTTACCATTAGCAAACTGTTTGATTGTATAAAGCGTAGCATCTTCGAAAGCTAACGTTTGATCAAATTCTTTTAATTTATATCCTCCTGCAATTGCAGCAATATATTGTCCCTTTACAAAGAATAATGCTTTACCAACAGGAACTTCCTCACACTCAACAGGTTTAATGTTATAAGGCAATGCCATTACCCATTGACCTGTTGATGTCTGGATTGTATTACGTGCTTGTACGCCAATCGCATCAATCGGGTTAACTACCATTACAATTTTATTTAATACTTTTCTAGATTTCCCTTTTGCATCAACAGATAAAGCTTTTACTACTTCATAAAGTTCACCTGCTACAATTACCCCTTTATCAGACGGAGCAAATGTTAATTTACCAGAAGATTTTTTATCAGTAACAGCGCCTGTTTCTGGATTAACATCTTTCATTAAACCAACTGGTTGGTGTGCTACAGATCCGCCACCATTAATAAAACCAAATTCTAGGCCGACGGAATATGTTTCAACTAAAACCGTTCGAACATAACGTTCAATCCATTCCGGTCCAAGTTCCTTCATATCATTCGGAATTGCTGCAAACGCAGTTAATTTAAGTTGACCAATTTTTTCTTGTTTGAAGATGGCATCAATTTGCCCACGGATTTCCCCGAATAATTCGCCCCATACATATGCCTTCGTTGCATCAGAGTAAATAAACTTCGTAACTGCTCCTAAATCTTGCAAACCAATTTCAGCTAATAAGGGATGTTCTGTAACTAAATCTTCAAACACACGCTCTTGCGTCGTTACAGGAAGGATTGAGCCATCTGTAAATCCACCTTCTTTAACAACTGCATTAAAGAATTTTGTTTCTGCTGAAGTTAAAACATTTTGACCACGCTGCTGTAAAATTGAACGATCAAGCATATCGTTATTTACTTGTTCACGAACTGTATTTGCTACATCTGTTTGTAGTGCATCAAAGAAACCTTCAAACGCTGACGTTTGTTCTTGTTCTGTACTTTCAGCGTTCGTTAGAGCATCTGTTAATTTTGCCTTCGCTTTATTAAATGCTTCAGATTTATTAAATTTAATGACCATTATGTGTTTCCCCCATTTTTTTATAATTTTAAAAAGAGCCCTTTAATCCCACTGTTTTTTACAGGTTTAGGATTTGGCTCCTTTGGTTGTTCTTCTATATTGTTTTGTAAATCATTCAGAATCTCGTTTTTCAGCCCTGATAAAGCGGCGTTTAAATCTTCTTTTGTAATTCCTTGACCTTTGTTCATTGTTCCATTTCTAAAACCATCGATTACTTTCTGTGGAAGCATGGCAGCAGTAGCAGTTGAAGCTGTCGTTTTAACTGGATTTTCCATAAACATGATTTCATCCGCAAAATTGTTTTCTAATGCTTGCTGCGGACCCATCCAAGTTTCTTTAGCCATCATGTTTAGTAGTTCTTCCTCAGATTTACCACTTTTAATAACATAGGCATTTACAATTGCTCGATCTGTTATTTTTAACATCTCAGCCGCCTTTTCCATGTCACGATGATCTCCACCATGCCACTTAGCAGCGTTGTGAATCATAATTTTTGCTGTTGGAGAAATTCGAACTTTATCCCCGGCCATAGCAATTACAGATGCTGCACTTGCTGCTAAACCTACAATTTGAACTTCCACATGACCAGGATAATTTTTTAATGCTGTGTAAATTTCCGAACCCTCATCTACATAACCACCAGGACTATTGATCGATACAATTAAATCCTCACTATTTGCATTATCCAGTTGTTTTGTAATCTTACCTGGGCTTGTAGCATCCATTTCAAACCAATCATAAATCCAAGCTTCATCATTTGAAATAATTGGACCTTTAACGTCAATTTTCACCGTCATTTGTATTCTCACCTCCTTCAGATTGAGTTAACCTTGTATAGTTTTTCGTAATATGATGTGTATTTAAATTAGGATCATCAGAGACTTCATATCCTACTTCTAATCGAATTTCATTTCCTGTAAATGCACTTGAAGAAATAAGTTTATCAATGCTTGTCGCAAGGTCAAATATACTTTGATAAGAAACAGATTTAATTTCAATCTTCTGACCTGAAAGATACTCTTCTTTTTCAAAAAACTTAACGTTTGCTTCATCTGAAATCTTTTTTAATAATGGTTTCACTGTAAAAAGCATATAATTTTTCGTTTGCTTCTCTACATCAGCCATTTCCCCATATAACAAAGCAGTCGGAATACCAAAAGCCATTGCTACTTGATTTAAGAAACCATTCGTTACTTTATTGATTTCCTCCACACTCTGACCAGAATTCCCCCCATCTGAGGTTTCAGCATACTTAAAACCTGGTTGTTGCGGAATGATAGCAATATCATTTTCTCCAACTGCTTTATACATGTCATCTATGAAATTTTGGAGTTTTGCTTGATGGTCTTTACTCTTTGCAGCAAGCATGTCCATATCGACTGTGGCACGAATTTGATTTTTACGCTTTTGAGAGCTTAATATCCTACCGAATAAATCACCATAATCAGTAAAAAGACCATCAATAAGCGGTGATAACTTGTCATTCCGGTATCTTAAATGAATGACTTCACTTTGTTTAAAGCTTCTCTTAAACTGATAATCTTTTACGGTGACATTTGTAAAAGTATCTTCAAACACAGCGTATTCATTATGCTCAAAGTCATCAGCGATAAGTAAATCCCCATCATCAGTTTGTATAATTAAAGCTTCATTATCATAAATGAGCTTGTAAATATACTGCTCCCAAAAGGTACTTGCTGTCATATTCTTATTGGGCCTAACATTTAATTGGTAATAAAGCTCATCCTTTTCGAATTCTTCACCGTTTTTCACTCTAAATTCTGACTGACTAATCGTTCTTCCTAAAAAAGAAATACATGTATCAATCGCTAATCGTTTCATGTGGACTCTATTTGCCTTTTCAATAAACATTTCCACATCAAACATAAATCCTACTTCACTATTTCTTTTAAACACTGCATCCAACCATCCAATGGTTATCACCCCCTTTATTAGAATTTAATACCGTCTAACATGAAGTCGAATTCATCCACAAGAACGTTGTCCGCTTGCCATAATGCATGGATAAAAGCTTGGAATCCATCTGTTTTGCGCTTAAATTCATCTTTTTTCAAATATTCTTTGTTGCCGTCTTTTTTGATGTGGACGTAGACATTGTTGGTGTACCAACGCATTAATGGATTATCACCAAAAATAATGCGATTGTTTGCAAATAACGTTTCGACCCTTGGTGCTAATAAAGAATGAATAGCTTTTGGATTACGAATATATAACAATATGAAACCTTCAGCTTCAAGTGCTGTTTTAACAAGATCAAGACGGAAGGTATCAGCTACAATCGTATTAAACCCGTATAACTCACGCATTTTTACAAACCAATCTACAATGTGAGAGATATTAATAACTGGTTCGTCCACAATAGTTAGTAATCCATTTTCAGCCCATTCATAAATAGGCGCTTTTAATTTTACCTTGTCCAAGAATCCTTTACGTACGAATGAATGACCTTTCCAAATATAGTCTTCGCCATGTTTAAATAGTAAACCGACCGCCGCAAAGTCTTTAATGCTGGCGAAGTCGAGTCCACCCACAGCTACTTTGTGTTTTAAATCCGGAACTTCTCTAAGCGTTTCTCCATCTTCTTCATATCCGGTACGCATGATTTCTTCCCACGGAGCTACAGCCTTTGTTAAATCTGTTTCAGGATAATTCATACGTTTTGTCATGAATTCCTCGCGGTTTGATGGATTATTTGCTAACTGCTTATATTGAGTTAATACCTTTTTAAATAACCCTTTCGCATAAAAGCTTCTTGGTTCACTGAACATAGGATTCGCTTTTTCCCACATGTCAGGATTATCAATTTCTTCTGGATCATCAATCTTGCAGATGAAAGGAAACAATGGATCGTCTAACTCTTCACCTTTCAAAATATTCATTGCTCGCTCTTTCGTTTTATCTAAGAACCCATCGCGAACAAAACCATCTGTACCAATAAAAAATTCTCTAGCATTCGGCACTTTTCCAAGTCCACTAGAGAATACATTTACAACATCAAAATTTTCATATTGATGTATTTCATCATAAATAACACAACCATCACGAAGACCATCTTTCGAACTTGCATTAGATGTATGATATTGCATAATACTTTGGGTATCGTTGCTAAGTATCTCAACCTTAGTTCGATAAAACATATCTTCTAATATCTCTTTTCCTTTAATAGCATCATAGACTTCACGAAAAGAAACTTTGGCTTGTTTTTCATTATTGGCCACAATTGAAACATTGTATCGATCTATCCCATGCAATGGACTAATAAAGAAATGACATAACGATGAAATCAAACCATTCTTACCACCACCACGAGCCATCATAATTAAGAATTGCTCATAAAAAACAGAATCATCTTCTTTATAAAAAAGAAAAACAAATGCTGTTAGGAATTTTTGAAACGGCTGCAACTCAAAATACCATTTCTCAGTGAATTTTATATAATCCCCATGCATTTCAGTATCAAAATATAAATCGTCACGAGTTAATATATATTTCTCCAGGTACTCAATTAGCATTATGCGCTCTTTATTTAGCTTAATTTTCCCTGTGCGATACATGTCGATATATTCACTGACGTACTGGTTATGAATCATGTTAAATCTTTCGCAGAGCGCTTAGTCTTTTGAGGAACAATACTTACTTCAGCCGATGCTTCCAAGCCAAGTGCATCTAAAATTTTTATCATTCGATCATTTGTTTTATGTAAATCAGTAATAGAAGGATTGGATTTTGGCCCGTGCATACCAGATACTTTAATTCCTATTTCTTCAATGTCATCAAAAAGAACACACTTTAAATCCCACAATGATAAATAGTCTTGAATTAAATCTACATAATGATTACCTACAATCTTTTTTTCTTTTAATTGATTTATTAAATCCTTTTCAATCCTTTTTCTCATTGTTTCGCGTTTAACTCTAGCCACAACATCCCCTCCCTTCTGATTTACATCGTTTTCCAATTTAATATAACGCGCGAATTTGCTTATAAATTTAGAAAATCGACCCCCTCCTCCGGTGCCCCTTAGAGCATTTTTTGATGAAATTTTTTAAGGGGGGGTGTTATTGTTGATTCTTTTTTACCACTTTTCATCGTTTTCCCATTTGTTCGGTTTCTTTTCAAAGAATCTTCCATGTTCTTTATTATGGCAATCCACACAGACTGTTTCTAAGTTATCTATTTCTAATGCAAGTTCTGGATGATGTTCAAGTTCTTTTTTATGATGGACAACGAGTTGAATCTTCTTACGCTTTGCACTCTCACTGTACTCATTGGTATCTGTTTGCACTCGACCATTACGCTTACACTCTTGGCATTCATAGTTGTCACGCTTCTTTACTTGTTCACGTATACTCTTCCACTCACCACTGTCGTAGAACTTACGCTTCTGTTGTTTGGTTTTATATTCATTCATCTGTCTTTACCCAACGTACTTTATTACCTTTATCTCTTTCCAGTAATTCTTTTATTGATGTTTGTTCCAGATATTCTACAGAATAAAGCATGTGGTTCTCGCCATACAGTTTGTAATACTTGAATCGATTAACATCAATCCCAGCCTTCTTGTACGCTTTCTCATGTAGCTTAAGGTATTTAATATATGCTTTCTTATCAATAGGTATAAGACCAAGTGCAGCGACCTTACCGTTTAAAACACTATCCAATCGTTCTCACTCCTTTATTTTATTCTTATAAAACTTACCAGCAATCCTCATTGTTACTAACGCTGGCCACACAGGTGTGAAGATACAAATAAGAAATAACATTACCGCAATTGTTATCATCTCTTGATTGGAATCGCCTTTATCATCTTTTAACAACTTACGTACAGTCGAATGCATCCCAAAAGAAATGTAGACCATACCTACAATAAGATAAGTTAATAGCCATAGCATTCTATCTCACTCCTTATCATTCAATAGATCATCTATCAACTTATTAATTAAACCTGTTATAGCTTCTTTCTTTTTCTCAGGCTTTGTTCTCTTGTTTAATCTATTTAATACTTTAACTACTGGTCGTAATGATTCTAATTCCACATAATCTTCAAGCTTGTCTTCATCGATAGCATTAAGGATTGTACCAAGAGCAATTGCCTTCTCAAGCTTAGTTAGTTCCATCCCTATTCCCATTTTTCAATCCTCCTCTTCTGACTTCGAATGTCTAGGCACTTCTCACAATAGAAAATAGCTGATACTTCTTGACTTGTTCGTCCCACATCAGCATAAGAAGAAATAGTTTCACTATCTAACACTTGATACTTATGTTCACATTCCTTATGCTGATTGATGTGTTTCTCATACTTCCCTAACTTCCACATGTCTACAAAAGCACCGTTACACTTTGGACAAACAGTCACTTCTTTATATTCTTCTTTAGATGGATGATAAACTTTATCCGTATGCCCACACACTAAACATGCAGCTTTATTAAAGTATCTTTTTTCTGTATGCACTTCACACATTTCTCCTCACTCTTTTAGAAAGAATATTCAAATTATATATTTACAAATAAATACAAGTTGTTATAATGAAGTTAACATTGCCATCTAGAAAAGTAATTCGCCCCCCAAGCGAGTTGCTTTTCCTTTTTTTATGGCTATTGCTTTAAGAATTCATCTACCGTCTTACCAAGCAAACTAATTATTGCTTCTCTTCTTTGCTTTGGTGTTGTGTTATCTTCCATCTCATTAAAGATAGGAAGCACACTTTCTAATTTTTGTTTATCGATACGCTCATTTACAAGATCTGTTCCTAACATCGAAATGAATGTGCTGATTATAACTGCTTGTTCTTGTTTAGCTAGTTTCATTAGCTATCTCCCCCTACATTTCCTTAACATGTTCTTGAAGCTATTTCCCTTTCTGTTTCCGTAATTTTCGTAACACCTTCAGCGATTTTCCTTCCGTTTATAAGAACAGGAACATCTATTTTAATCACATCATTCTTTTTAGTGAATTTCCCCATAATCTTTTCTAACTTTTCTAACGCCTCCATACATTCATTAGCAGCGTCAGTTACTTCTTTAATCCCTTCTAATGCTTCAGTTGTATCCGCAGTTACTTGAATAATTAATTTGTTATTCTTCATTCTAATTCACTCCTATATTTAGATTCCCTTTAACAACCATATTTTGATAGAATAATATCAAAAGGAGGTGTTTACTATGCAAGATTATAAATATACTTATTTCCAATTTGATGGCGACACAAAAATTCATACTGACTTCGGAATAGATTTTTCTGAGATCAAACAAAATATTATTGAAGAATCACCCGAGCGTATAATTAGAGAATCTATTTATCCTAACGGTTTCGCCATAAAAATGGAACAAACAGCAAACGATATCATTTTCTATACAAACAAAGAATTAATTCAAAATGATGACGGTAGCTATTCTGTTAAACTTGATTAATTGCAATTCAATCTCTTTGTTTTGATACAATGATTATTAACAAAAGAATCCATCATGAGTGGGTTCTTTTGTTTTTTATTTCAAAAAATAAAACAATCTAATAGATACAGCTACCATTTCATTTCAATTGAATCTGCTGTTTGAACTATCAAAGATTCAATTACCTTTGTATCATCTAAAATACATTTCACTTTAGTTTTTATACTATCAGCATCTACATTAACGGTTAATTCGTTATTACCCATTCCTTTCATCCTCCTCCAAAATAAAAAGCACCCGAATGGATGCTTTTTAATCAATTATTTGTTTACACTTCAATTACGGTAAATGAAGTTTTATCCTGCTTTCAGCTAACAACCACGACAGACACCATCGGAAAACTTATCAGGTTCTCCTAATTCTGTCTACCTAGGATGTTGTTAGCTCAAAGAAGAGCAAAAGCTCTCCTCATTCACGGTAACATTCAATCAGTACCATCTGCTGGTTTCGGATTTTATGTGCCGCATAATGAAGCCGTTTAGAAAATTAGAAACAACATAGTGAGTTGTGTTTTCCGCCACTTCTCACAATACAAATATATCACGTTAATTTCAAAATAACCGGCACATTTCCTGCCAAAAAGCGGTCACGACTCTGCCACTTATTTTATATTTCCTAACTATCTCTCACTCTTATGTATTTTTTACTAATGAGTTACCCATATCTTGTATTGTGTGTAACTGACCCCTTCGCCAAATCCCTTGTTATAATTGACTTTACAATACTTTCCCTTTTGAGTTACACAGTACGAAATTTATGAGTAACTGTATAGTTTTAAAAAGAAAAAGCAATGCTTAGATTTTAAACCTAGTCATTGCTTTATCCATTGCATCTTGATTTACCCCTATATAACGTAATGTAACCTTCTCTGACGAGTGATTGAATATCTCCATGAGTAATGCTATGTTTTTCGTTTGCATGTACATATGATAGCCGTATGTCTTTCTCAGCGTATGTGTTCCTATTTCGTCTAATCCAAACTCTGCCGCTGCTCCACTTAATATCTTATATGCCATGCTGCGCCCAATAGGACGATTTCTCCCTTGTCTACTTTGTAATAGGTACTCATTATCTTCTCTTTCTTCAATAAACCATTTAAGCTCTCTTTTCAATGCTGCAGTAATTTGTATTCGTTTCTGTTTACCTGTTTTCTTTTCCCTCATAGATATATGACTACCTTTGACATCCCCTACTTTTAATTTCAAAATATCGGAGATTCTGAGACCTGTATTGATACCCATAATGAAGAGAATGTAATTACGTAAGCTCTTTTCCTTAAAATAATCTTTTAGCTGCTGTATCTCTTCTGGATCACGTATTGGCTGAACAAAATTCATTATTCATTACCTCCAGTCTCTTCTGTCTCGTAAACTTCTAATCTAAGAGCAAAAGCAAGTTTATAAAACACTCTAGCCTTAACGCGTCGATAAGTACGCTCACTCATGCCAATCTCGTTATAAACCATATAATCACATACATCTTCATCTTCTAAATAACGCTTAATGATGATGTTTCTTTGATCCTTTCCTGCACGCCCATTGCCCAAGCGACTAAGGAACTGATCAATACGAAATGACGTTTTCTTAATCCGTTCTTCTCGTTCACTTTGTTGTATATTAGCCATCGCTACATCTTCTAATGGATTTCCTACATCATTTGTAGGTCCGTGATATCTAATTTCATAAGAAGGAGTGACTTTCATTTCTTCACGCATCATTCCAAACTGTCTATATAAACGTACATTTTCGAGAACACCTTCTAATTTTTTCTGCGTTGCTGCTCTATCTATTTTTGGTAAGAAAGATAATTGTTTAGTCATGTAAGACCACTCCTTTTTATTTTTAAATTACTTTTGTCTTAAAGCCCCACGTCTACGCTCATAACAAGGTCTATGAATCCCCATTAAATCTTCAATTTCACGAGTGGTTAGCTTCTCTTCTTTCTTTTTCTTATGTTTCTTCTTTCCTTGCTTGGATTGCTTTTTCCATTCACGTAACTGATCCTTTAACACCTTCATTTCCCCATCTCCCTTTTCAAAGTAAAAAGGACACCTATTCCTAAAACAGCTTGAATTGCTGCTTTAATGAATTGGTGTCCTCTAGTTTTCTAGCCGGACTATATTCTATTTTCTTTACTTTAAAATACCAGCTTGTACAAAGATGTTTCTCCAAGCTTTATTAACTTGATACTTCTCCACTTCTTTTGTGCGACGAGCAATTGCTTTTCTAATTTTTCTTTTCTTCAAAGGTTTCATTCTGCTAACCTCACTTTCTATTCCATTTGTTCTTTACACTCTTCAAGAAAATCAATAACTTCCTGAACATGCTCCTTTGTTGTCATACTCTCCATCACATATCCTGCATCGTTATAAACGTTAATCTTATTTTCTGTAAACTCCATTCCACACATTCCGTCTGCACCTAATAGCTTTACGTTACCTTCCATTCTCTTAACCTCACTTTCTATTCAAAGGATTATTTTATTAAGTTTTGATTCTCATAAATATTTCCCATAATTTCACCAACACTTATATCAATCATTCTTAAATGATCATCTTCATGGTTATTTTTATCATGCATATAAAATCCCGTTTCTTCCTTGTCCCATTTAATGATGTAGAACCAACCATCATACTCTACGATATCGCCTTCATAAATTTCTTTACCGTTTTTATCTTTAAACCCTGTGTATTGCATCCAACTACTAAAAACTTTATTTTCCTCGTTATCATCCAGCACATCTAATTTGTATAACTTCTTAGCTTCTTCCCAAGACATCATCTTCTTGGCTAACTTTTGATACAATCTGAACTTAATTTCTCTCATTTCCCTCTTCCTCCTGAATAAAACTCAATATTCCGTCAATACTGTAGATACAGTTTCTGATTCCCCTTCATACCCGAAGGCTTAGCAGTTAGCTTTTGCTAGCTGCTCTTTTATTTAAAATAATGTCATCTGTCCGCTCTTATTCTGCTCTTCCAATTCCTTTATTCTCTTCTCAAGACTTTGTATTTCTTGATTTAAGAGATGAATCGTTTTATTGTTGTTATTCCTTTTTTTAAGGCATCTCTCATGAACCACGTTGTCATATTGATCAAGTATCCATTCATCTTCAAATACCAAATCCTCACAAATAGGACATTCAGCTATGATACAACCAGACGCCATATCCATTCCCCCTTGAATAAATTTCTAAAACTTGTCTATGCTATAGATACAATCAATTATTGAACTTCCTAATTTAAGTTTTAAGTGAATAAAATTCTAATTTTTTTCCGATACTATGGAAGAATTTAAAAGGTTGTTTTAAATTCTTCCCACTCTAGCTCTCTTGGTCGAGAGTTGAGCAGTTAGCTTTTGCTAGCTGCTCTTTTGTTTTCACCATTTAAGCAGGGTTTGAATATATTAAATTCTACCTTTCTTCATAACGTGAGCTGGCCACTTACGCTATTTTTACAAAGGGCACTAATTGATAGTGCTCTTTTTAGTTTTTTCTACAAAATGAAATTTTTATACTAATCTTCCTCAAGTACTGCAACAGTTAAGTAGTTTCTAGACTTCTTCCGCTTTGCTAACTTCCTTTGATAAGCTGGAGTTGTATAATATCGAACCGTTGCAGGAAGTACGCCCATATGTTGAGCGCATTCCTTTGCAGTTCCAATACATACGAATGATTCACCTTTATAAACGACGTACTCCTTTAAGTTCAATTTTCATTCTCCTTCTCTACTAAAATGAAGTTTTTATATAAATTACCCTTGATACTTTCGGAATAGCTCAGCCATTGTCATATTGTTGTATTTTGCTAAGTCTTTAGTTACGGCACATACATTTTTGAAAGTTGTGCATCCCATTTCAATATCAAGGTATTCTAGTAAGTTCACATGCCAGTCATTCCGATACGTCTCTTCACCATCATTCAACGTTTCTACCCAGCACACTAATTCTTGATGATTGACTTCCGCCTTATCGGTTGGAATAGGTTGATTACTTCCCTTACACCAACGCCATCCACCATTTTGCCAATGTTCATCATTATCATCTTCGTTCATGCATAGAACACTTAGTTTTTCAAATTCTTTATCGGACAATTCATATACTTGATAATAAGTTTCTTCATTTCCGTTTGTTCGAGTAGCATTAACCCCTAATCTTTTTAAATCTTCAGTTATGTTACCTTGCACTAAGATCTCTTCCATTTTCATTCTCCTTTTCTAATAAAATAGCGTTTTTATTTAATTATCGGTCTCACTTCTTCATTTGCTTATATTTGACATGCAATATTGCATATTTCGACATTTTTCTACACAAACAATCAAATATGATGTATTATATAGTGGAAGAGTAAGGTAAGAGTTACTCTTTGCCAGTTTAGGAAAGGGCCTGCTATTTATAGCGGGTCCTTTTTTGTCAAACTACAACTAAAATAACGATTTTGTTTAAATTACTTATCTTTGTTTCCGTACGCTAACTTGTCATAACATGTTTCACAATAATGATCCCCAGATTCCGTTTTTACACCAATGATGATTACTTTATCGCATTCTTCACACAAGACATCCCAATTTTCACGTTCTCTCATGATCTCCGTCTCCTTTTTAAATAAAGATTTTATTTTAATTTCACGATCTACTCTTCCGTTGTATAACCGCAACTTTTTTACATATCATATTAAAATCCAAGTAATTCTCTTTTAGGGCGGTAATAATATGAAAAAGACATTTAAATACATTCTAATCTTCTTTTGTGCAGTTTTTTATATTACATTTATAAGCTGTATGATTTATCAAAACTTTGTCCGTGATCATTTTATTCCTTCAGTCGATAAATCTAAGCTGAAACATGATGATTCATGATTTTTATAAATGCCTCCCTTCCTATATGAGCTCGTTATTTTCATTATGATTAGGTATCAGGAGCGCTCTACAAGGCGCTCTTTATTTTTAAAATAAGAATTTTGTTTAGTTTTCATCCCATACATCTACCCGTCCTCGTTCGTAAGACCAAATCCCATTCTCTTGTAAAGAAGTAAGATTTATTTCGACAGGAACATATTTAACTGATAGTTCTTCATCAATAATCTGTTGCGCTAGTTCTTCGGTCGGAAGAAAACAAGTTTCTTTTAAGAATAGGGTGTCTTCCTGCGTTGATAGATCATAGAACGAATCTTCCTCAAATTGATAAGCGATAGCATAAAATTTCATCTTTCATTCTCCTTTTCTTGCGCTTTTTCAATTAACCAATAAATTGTATCTGCTTCTAACATCACCAAAGGGTTACTAGTAAATGCATTTTCAACAGCTTCGTCACATTTAGCCTTAATTGATTCTATTGAAGGTTCCATATTTTCTCCCTTTCTATTCAAATAACTATTTTGTTCGAATATTAATAAATGTTATTTTTGTAGTTTTCGACTGCCTTGAGCACTTTTTTTGTCACTTTAATATCTTCATAGAATGTCATTTTCTTATACTGACGAGGGTTTGGATTATCTGGTTCCGAATCCTGACACCCTTCACGATTTAACTGATGCTGGAACCTTTCTTCTGGACACCATTTCAAGCCACCCCATGACACCCACTCGTTATCAGAAACTGTTACTTGCTCAACATCGGTAAGCTTTCCCTCTTGCTTTAATAGCCATAAATACTCATCAAATTGCATTTCCCAAGGTTTATATGAATTTCCGAACATCATTACACGATCTTCTGTAAATTGAACTCGTACTATTTTATTAGCTTGTCTTCTAGCCATTTCTCATTCCCCTTTTCGATTAATCTTTATAAGGTTTCCAATCCCAACTATCCAAATTGCATGATTCCTTACCATACACCTTGCGACTACGACCTGGCTCGACTTCAGTTATTTCGTACCACTTGCCAGTATCGTCATCTTTCACAACACCTTTACTTGGCTTGTAAGAAAATGAAAATACCTTTTCGCCATCTACATAAAATAGATACATCATAATCCCCCTTTCCGACCAAATAACGCTTTGGTTAAAATTTTTGATTCTGCCATTCAGTAATACAAGCTGGTTCAATTTCTTCAAATTCTTGTGTTTCTACATCAAGATCAATGACAGAATAGCTAGGTACTACTAAAAATTCTTTTCCGCAAACGTTACAAGTAGGATCATCAAGTGCATAAACTCCTTTAATTGTGTCGGGATTTTGTAAATCAAAATCAGCATTTTCGAAAACTACAAGTCCATTGCATCCTTTAACGTTACATCTATGTGCTTCAATAGCCATTTCTCATTCCCCATTTCTTAATAAAATTCAAATTTGGTCTTATTTCTTTTTCCATTTTTCTATTAGTTCGTTCCATATAGGATTGAATCTAGGAATCGCCCAGATCAATAGGATTAACGCAAATATTGACGTAGGATTTACTTTGTCTTTTAAAATCAAATTCACGATGATCTGATAAGTTAATGCTGGCACGAAACACATTTGAAGAATGTATACATAAAACAACCATTTCATGATGTTTCTCCTCTTGTATTATTTTGTACCTGTAGATCCGAACCCACCAACGCCACGCTCACTATCCGATAGTTCGTCCACCTCTACAAAATGAGCCGTTTCCACTGGCGCTATGACACCTTGTGCAATTCTTGTCCCTCGTTCAATAATATGAGCTTTCATGTTCACTCCTAAGTTACGTTCTGTATTATCTACAATCACTCCAACTTCTCCCCTAAAACCACTGTCTACAGTTCCAAGGATTACTCTCAATTTGGTATTACGTGAAATCCCGCTACGCGGTCTCACCTGGAGTTCATATCCTGGTGGAATCTCAAAAGCTAATCCGGTTTGCACAACTTTTGTTTCACCCGGCCATATAATCGTGTCCTCTGCTACAACTAAATCGAATCCAGCATCACCAGGTTTCGCATACTTCGGCAACTCCACATCTTTCAATCGCTTGATTTTCACTCTCAAATTCATTATTTTCCCTCCTTGCATTTAACTAAAATACTCTCTAACGCAATCGCCGTTCCCTCATTAGCAATCCATTGACCACGATAGTAACCAGATAAACCTAAATCTCCATTATCATACGCTTTGTCTGATTCCTTTCTGCTTTCTACTGCTGATTGTTGCAAATGGTTTATATACTCCTTAATCGCTTCCTTCATTCTCTCCATCTCCTTTTATTAGCTTCTTCAGTTCCTCAATCGATCCCTCAAATAGATCACGTCCATCCGAAAGTTTGTATATGTGATTATCGATCAATTTATTGATTAAAACGTCTTGATCCATGCTTCCTCCTAGCCTAGCTGCTGTACTTTATTTCGACTTATTACTGGCTTTGTTGCCGCTTCGTAAGGTTTCATCCCTCTCTTCACTCTTTGGTAAAATGTAACGTCCTTAATCCCGTTCTTTCTAGCTAACTCCAAGTACGCCTCATATCTTTTTGGTTTCGTAGCTGCTTCATATGGATCCATACCACTTTTAACCCTTTTGAAGAAAGTGGGCTTACTTATTCCATTCCGTTCAGCTATCGTTATCATTCCAGCATTTATTTCACCTTTTCGCCTTCTAACTGGTACCGTTATAGCGCGTTCTAGATTCCACCCATATTCAACAACTCTTTGATACACATTAGACTTGTTGATACCGTTCTTGGCAGCCTTCTCATAATCCTCATAAGTGATAACAGGTTCGTAATATTTCATAACGCTTTCACCCGATTTGTTACTGCAACGTTTTTACCTGTTCTAATTACCGGTGTTGTTGCAGCCTTTTCTATATCCCACTTTCTAGTGATTACTCTTGTCATAAATGTGCTGTAGCAAATTCCATTTGGCTTTGCTCGTTCTAACCACACTTTTCCCAAACCTTTTCTTTTTATAGCTGTTTTCGTAGAGGCCTCTTGATATCCCCAACCGCTATTTAACCTACTGTAAAATGTACCAGCGTTTATACCATTCGCCTCAGCGATTCTACGCCATTTCATGTGCATTCCCTCAAACTTTATATGTCTTACGCTTCTCGGCGGTGCTGTTAATGCCTCTTCTAAATCCCATTCAGCTTCATAAATACGATAATTTAATGTCTTTCTTTTTATCCCATTAGATAAAGCTCTTGCATATTCTTCATCGGTTAACCAGCGATTTAAAGCCGCCATCATTCTCCCTCCTAATCTAGTGCCAGAAATTCAGCCCTCGTACGATTCGAACATTTTATCTCAATCTTCTGAATACCTTTCCCGTGCTCTTCTATAGCTGCATTCCAAGCTTCGGCTTCATTTTTAGCATCAAAGCAATCCATCTTTTGCCGTTCCTCTTTATCGTAAAAATGTACTTCATAGCTTGGATTCAAAAACTTTTCACTGGTACTTATCGCGTCGTAGTTGAAACTTCCTACAACATCATCAATTGTTAATTGTTTCATAATCGCATCCCCAGTTATTTGATTTTTTCAGTGACTGTAGTTGATACACGATCAACTTTTCCGCCTTGCCAAGTGATTATTTGTTCTCCAAACCCTGTTGCTGGAGGATTCAGCGGAGTAATCTCACCATTTTTGACCACATAAATTTTATTATCAGTAACATCGATTTCAACTTTCGTAGGCTTCATACGACTGAAATCCCCCTTTTTCTTGTTAACTAGCTTTTTGTTGTTTTTTTCTTTCTAATTCTTGTTTCATTGATTCAAATTTTATTAACCATGCTTGCCAACGCTTATCGTTTTCTGCTTGCTGTTGCTTTGCTACTTCACAATTACAACCGTTCGTTTCAATCACACCTGGATAAGTTTCTTTACGAATAATTCCTGTATCATGACATAATACACACATGCTTATTCCCCCTTTTTAAAATTGCGTAATCTATAATTATCACCATGCATTTCTAACATTTCGGCGTTTTCCATCATCCGACTAAAATCACGTTCTCCATACATTTCTGCTAATTCATCGATTGTAAAATTAGTAGTAAATAAAGTACTTTTTCCTATACGGCTATCTACGATTTCGTTTGTCTTCGTTTGCTTCCAAGTGACGCCTTCTTTATCTTTCTCCGTGAATTCCGCTCCGAAGTCATCGATAATTAAGACATCAACTTTTGCTAGAAGAGACATAAGCTTGTCCTCTGTCATTTCACTGTTTTTATTCCAAGTTGATTTGATTTTGGTAAATAGTTTATTCATTTGAATAAACATTGCACTGTGACCCTTTTTCATAAGTTCTTTAGTGGCTGCCACACACAAATGGCTTTTCCCTACTCCATAATTACCCGTTATTATCTTGCTTGTTGGTTCTTCTCTATTGAATGAAGTAACGAAATCCATAATCGTTTCTTTCGCATCAGCCAATTCTTTGTTAGTTGGTATATAATTTTCAAATGTAGCTTTTTTGAGTTTGTCATTTATTAAGCTGTTATCAGCAAATGAATCATATAAATGAATGATTTCGTTTTTCTTTTTTATAGCTAGTGTTTCTATAGCTAATTTCTGATCTTCTTTTTCTACCGATCTACATTGAGGACAAAATTCTTCATTTGTTTCTTTATCTATCAACATACGTTTACTGCAAACATCTTTAAAATTGTCTTTTCCTACTAAAAAGACGTTATTACATCTATTAGGAGACAATACATATCTTTGATTAGCGCTTTTTGAAGTCGTATTTTTCGATGAAGCTACTATCTTTTTGATTGCTTGCATTGTTTTTCTCTCCTTTTTTACCTTTGTTTTTAAACTCAGTTTCTAACGCATGAACATCTGCTAATGTATGAATGTTTTTATTAACCCACTGTTTTAAAATCCCCTCAGCGTAGTTCCATTTTTTCTGTTGTTTCAATGCACGTTCCATAGCTGCCTGTACAAGTTCTTCGCTTGTATCGTTTACCCATTGAGCAATACTTTCGGCTATAAATGAATTTAAAATACCGAAATTATTTTCGTAAAAAGAGAAGATGCTACTACTACTTTGTATATTAGTATTTTGTTTATTAGTACTTGGTAAATTATCAGTACTTAGTAGTGTCTGTTTTTCCACTGGATGGTTTTCCATATCACTGGTTTCCCTGTCATTGGATTCCCGTCGATTGGTTTTTCCACTGACTGGTTTTTCCACTGACTGGTTTTCTGGCTCTGTGGATGGGACTTCGTAAACTGCTGTTTCCCAATGTGATATTTTCCCTGTTTTTGGATCTTGAACAGGATACCTTTTTAAATACCCTGCTTTTTTTAATTCTTGTATAGTTTTGGTGGTTATTTCTTTTCCGTCTTTGGCGTGTTGGCTGAGTTCAGTTGCATGAAACGTCCAATCATCTGGTAAAGAAAGCATATATGCTAATAACCCTTTTGCTCTCCAGCTTAATTTCTCATCGCGTAATGGTGTATTATGAATAACTGAATAATTAACATCTTTCTTAACTCTAAAAATCCCCATTGTTTTACCTCCTCGTACAAATCGCCACATATGCTTGTCCACTTTGGATAATACGTTGTATTTCATAATGCGGATAACCAATCTTGAAATACTTTTGGATCATTTCTTTTAATCCATCTTCGCTTCTTGCTAAGTCCCAGAACTTACTAGGTAATAGCACTTGATATTCAATTAAATCCATGTACTATTTCCCTACTTTCCGTGATATACTTATAACAACTTATTTTTTTCAAAGGACCCACTGCCATGGGTCTTTTTATTTTGTTTTCCATCACTCCAAGCCCATCGTTTTATCGGTTCGTAAGTAATGTAAAGCAACCATACACTGCATGCGATAAACATTGCGAATACTACTAACGATGTTGTATCTTCCACTAAATCACCTCCTTATTTATCAAACGGAAATTTTGTCGAAAATCAGAAATTTAATTTTAACTAGCATTTGCTCCCACCTTTTGTGCTTCCACCCATTTAAGAAAATCTTCCGCTTTAACGCGCTTGCTTTTCCCTATCACAATCGTTGGAAAATCCTTTCGTTTCATAAGTGCATACGCTGCTGATCGAGAAATATTTAAGAATTCTTGTACATCCTCCGCTTTCATTGAAAATGGTAGTTGCTTTATTTGGTACATGTTTTTCACTCCAATCATTTTTTAAAAATATAAATATGGATACACTATCATGTAGTGTCGCCCTAAACAGTAACCCCTAGGGCGACTATGATTGCAAAAAAAATCTCTCTCACTTTATTAAATCACTAATTGGCACACCATAAAGTTCTGAAAGTTTTTTTAATTTCTCTACCGATAAACCTGATTCACCTTTTTCGACATTATGATAAGAACGTTTAAATTTTAGACCTAAAGCCTTTGAAACATAATCTAAAGAGTGTCCATTTTCTTGTCGTAAAGATTTAATTCTTTGTGTATTTAGCATTTTAAGTCACCACCTTCAACTTCTAAATTTAGTATAACCAAAAGTAGCCCAGAAGGCAACGATTTATTTTTTAAAATTTATTTTTTATTTTTGCGTTGCCATTAGGGCTACTGATTGTTACATTTAAACTAGATACTTTTTTTACAAGTAGTGCGAAAGGATGTTATAGATGAATATCATAGGGGATAGAATATTCGAGTTAAGAAAAGAACGAAAACTAACTCAAGAAAAAATAGGCGAAAATATTGGTGTCAGCAAGCAAACTATTTCTAAATATGAAAAAGGGACAAAAATCCCCTCACGCGAGAACATCGAAAAATTAGCTGATTTCTTCAATGTTCCCACTGATTATTTATTTGGGAAAAGCGATAGCTCCATTAAAAGTAGCAATAATATAAAAGAAATATTTGAAAGTGGCGAATTGCATTGGGATGGAAGAAAGCTGTCTCCTGACGAGATCGAAAGTGTCAAAGCACTTTTAGAAGTAGCTATCCAAAGAATGTTAAAACAAGAAAAAAAGGATTAGCATGAGGCTAGTCCTTTTTTTGGTTCCATTAGCTGTATGACTTCACTAAATTCAATATCAGTAATGAATCCTTGTTTATGTATTTCTTCCAAAGCATGAAGAGTGTCATTTTCTGAGACTTTATCCCCTAATAAATATTTAATCATAGATTTTATTTTTTCTTCGCCACTTATTAACAATACGAACTCCTCCATCCCAATAATTATGTGATTTTTTTAACAAACTGTGCATTTTTGTTACATTTTTCAAAAATGCATACCCCTTAAAAAGCACTCAAGACGCTACTTTTTAGTAGCGTCTTGAAAAAATAATTATTAAATTTCTAATGAGTTCCTGGATCAACCATTAAGTATGTTGTTTCTACCTTACTTGAATGCACTTGTGAAGTATCTTTATTTTGTTCAACTGCTCCTAGTAACCCTAAAACACATACCATTGTAAGAATAATTTTTTTCAACCTACTTCACTCCCTCTTTCATTAAAACACGTGTAATTAAATTCGAATAGAATACATTCCCATTATTCGCAAATTTTTCTAAAGACTCTTTGAGAATCATTATATCATTTCTATCTACAAAAAATAAATAATATAATTTAAAAGCAGACAACTTTTTTCCTTGTTTTTTTAAATCTTCAAAATAAGCTCTAGCTTTAATCCCTGATCCAAATTTAGCATCAAAGAAAGCTTTTTCTGATTCGCCTACAAAATCCCAATTTATTTCATCTAAATTTATTCCATATTCAATTCGTAGAAAAGCTAATGTGCCATGTACCGCACGATACAATTTACTATAAGCGGTAATGCCTAATCTTTTTATTAGCTTTAAACTTTCCAAAAAGTATATTTCCGCCTGTAAAGGGTTTTCAAATATAAAAGACTCACCTAAGCAACTCAATGCTTTGGCCTTTATAACTGAATCTTCCGGAGCCGATTTTATAATGCTATTACAAATGTCCCTACATTCTTTTATTTTATTACTAAACAAATTTATGTGAGCTTTGCGATCATCATGTTGTAAATCCAAATGTTTTTTTATAAATAAATTTTCTACTAATGGTAAGTTTTGGTCAATCTTTTTAGAATACGGGACCATGGCCATAAAATTACTACTATCATACAGTGCAAAGCCATGTAACATGTCTACTACTATTTGATAGTCAACATTTTTAGAGTAGGGTAATTCATCTAATTTTTGTTGTAACTCTTCTCCTTCTAACTTGCTCAAATTTCTTTGATTGTATAAATCGTACAAATTTAGATATTTGTTTATTTTCCCTTTCTTATCACTGTCAATATGTTTTTTTATTATTTTTTTCATTAATTGATACTCACCGACTGTTTGACAATAAGAAAGTGCCTTTCTTATGTTTAAATCACTCTCACAAACCAATATAAAATCTCTAATTTTCTTTCTACGCTCTGTCCAGCTTGGATACAAGTCGGGAGCAATCAATAAGAATGACTCTAACTTCATTTCTTTAATTTTTCCGTTTAATATCCTATTAAGATTAGTTCTATCAATATCTGCTTTTTCAGCTAATGTACCAACGTCCAACTTAGCATAATTGATATGTTCTTGTAAGTTCTTCATAAAGATCTGCATTCTAAAATTCCCTCCTAAATCAGAACCCAAAACACATCCCTTATTTCTCAATAGGAAAATGAACCATAATTCTCTTTACTCTTACGAAGTATGATATACTATGTACTGACTCATGGAATTTTTTCCCTATCTAGGTTAGGGTGAAATGTTATAAATGTGTGGCCTCACATTTATAACACCGTGGGTCTTTTTTATTCCTTTTTTTTATTAAATTCAGTTTATCATAAGATTTAAAATGTTCGTTCCAATTATAGTCAAATCATGTTGAGAAAGTTTTTTTCGAAAAATCTACTTTTTCTCTAAGAATATTTTACCACCAAAAGAACGTTTGTTCTATACTTTTTCAAGTGTATTATCAATTTACGTGACAATTACTATTATACAGACAAAATTCATGACATATATAGTCTAAAAATTCTCATGTATTTATACTGAAACTATGAGTACATTTGGAGAAAATTTAAAAAAGTTTAGAGCAAGTCGTTCCCTTACTCAATCAGAGTTTGGCGAAAAAGTGCAATTAAGTCGTAGTCAGGTTGGTAATTTAGAGATTAATTATAACCAGCCTGATCTCGACACTTTGAATCGTATTGCATCATATCTAGGTGTATCTGTTGATGCTTTAATGGGAAGAACAACTACACCAAACGAGGAAAATATAACAAATGCTCTCAATGAGATTCAAACGGTTTTCGCAGGCCTGGATGAGTCTCATCGAGAGCAATTCTGCAAGCAACTCGTTTTATATGCAAAGTTTCTTAAAAATCATAACGAGCTGTTATGATTTGATTTTAGAAGAAATGATTTCCAATCGCAACGGTAAAAATTAACAAATTTTTATCAAAAAAAAAAAAAAAGAGAGCACTTAGCTCTCTTTTTTATATTCCCGTTCCTGGGTCTTTCATGTATCCTCCACCTGCACCAGGATCATACATACCCATTCCGCCACCTGGGTCTTTGGTATACCCTCCGCCCGGATTCGGATCATACTTCAATTGATTACCACCTAAACCACCTGGGTCAAAGTTATCCCTTTTCATTTTCTCAAACCTCCTGGTTCTTTTCGCCATCCACCACCTGGGTCAGTTGTATATCCACCGCCCGGTCCTGGATCGGAAATCCCCATACCTGTCCCTGGATCAGAAATCATCTTTGAACCACCTGGATCTTTTATGTACCTTTTCATTTCGTTATCCCCCTTTTCTTATATACCTGTCCCTGGGCCAGAAATCGTTTTCCAATCCGTCCCAGGGTCTTCGTTGTATTTCCAACCGCCACCGCCTGGTTCATTGTGCCAACCTACACCAGGATCAGCAACTTTATGACCACCAGGTTCTTTTGTGAACTCTCCCATTTTTTATCCCCCTTTCTTTTTTGTATATAAATATTGTAGCTCACTTGTTCTATATCTGTAAATTTCCTTTTACAGAAATTAGGCTTACATGCTATCATTTCTTATACCACTACTACATATCACAGCTTGTATCTAGAAAACGATTATGACGAGGTGAAAATCATGGCATACTTTCGCAAACGTGGTGAGAAGTGGTCTTTTACTATGGATGTTGGCAAAGACCCGCTCACAGGTAAACGGAAACAAATCACTAAAGGTGGTTTTAAAACAAAGAAAGCTGCTCAAGAAGAAGTGGCTAGAGTGACAAATGATTTAGCAAATGGGGATTATGAGAATAGTGATATTCGCTTTTCTCAACTCGTAGAAATCTGGATGCAAGAGAAAGAATCATCATGTAGACCTTCAACGTTGTATCAGTACAAACGTATTCTACGCTCGCGTGTCATGCCTGAATTTGCCGACAAGAGGTTATCTGATATAAAACCTCTAACAGTGCATAATTTTCACCAGAAGCTGCTTAAAGAGGGTCTAACCACAAAATACATTTCATCCGTTGATGTTATGTTAAAGCAAATCCTTGATAAAGGTGTAGAGTTAGAAATGATTAACTCTAATCCTGCTAAGAAAGCAAAGCGGCCAAAAGTTAAAAAGAAAGCGCAAGCTAGTTGGACAGTTGATGAAGCAATGAAATTTATGGAGTATGCAAAAATACAAGGAAGCTACTATATTACATTTGTTTTAGCGTTGCATACTGGCATGCGTATCGGCGAAGTATTAGCTCTACAGTGGGATGATATTAATTTCGAAACCAAGACTATTCATGTACAAAGAACGTTAACACTTGTGGATGGTAAGTATGAATTAGGTGAAACAAAAACTGAAGCATCTAATCGCATGATCCCAATGACAGAAGAATTAATGGAAGAGTTGTTAGAATATCGAAAGCACAAAAAGGAGAATTCTTTCGACCTATTAATTTGCACAAGAAATAAAAAAATCGTGCATCCATATACGATACGCTACCAAATGAAAGCTTTGTGCGAAGCAATTGACGTACCGTATATTAGATTCCACGATATCCGAAGAACGTTTACAACTATTTTAATCGATTCTGGCGCAAATGCAAAGGTTGTTTCAAAATTGCTTGGTCATACAAATGTTTCTACAACTTTAAATATTTATACTGATGTTTATGAAGAGCGTCAAATTGAAGTAACTGAAATGCTAGGAAATGTACTGAAAAGTGGTCGTAAATCAGATGCATAACTAGGATGTATAGTAAAAATATACATGGAGGTTCATGTTATGAAGAATCATTTTAAACACAATGCAGACGGCTCAACAACAATTTATTATACTCATCCAAAGACCGGTGACTTATTCGAAACCATCATCGATACCGAAGATTTTGAAAAAGTCAACAGTGTCAAAAACACTTGGGTATTTTATAAAAACGGCAAAAAAGTTAGAGTTAAATGTAGAATTGGTAACAAGCATCATTACCTTTATAGATATATCATGAATGCTGAAGATAGTATTGTAGTAGACCACATAGATGGTAATACATTAAACAATAGAAAATCTAACTTAAGATTAGTTTCACAAAAACATAACTTGCACAATCAGAAACAAAGAGGGAACTTACCTAGAAATGTTAATTACAATCCTTTGAGAAATAAGTATAGAGTTACATTCATGGTTGATGGTAAACGAAAAAGTTTTGGGCAATACGATACTGTCGAAGAGGCTGAAAAAGTAGCAATTGAAGCTCGTAGAAAATTCATGCCTGGTTCTATAAAATGATGATATGTGGGCAGTTTGTGGTCAATAAGGAAAAACAAGTTGGTCAAACCCCACGGTATAAGTGATATAATGCATATATAGTGTAAGTTTTTTCTTTACACTATAATGAAGTCATCATAGTAAATAATATATAGAGTATCACGTTTTTGAAAAAGATGCTACATCGAAAGGAGAGATTACCATAAAAGCCAGTGGTATTGTTGTTGAATATAACCCTTTTCATAACGGTCATGATTATCATGTGCAACAAACAAAAAAGTTAACACACGCTGATATTACAATCGCTGTTATGAGTGGCCCTTTTTTACAGCGTGGTGAGCCAGCACTCATATCCAAATGGTATCGTACCAAAATGGCCTTATCATGCGGTGTAGACCTTGTTGTAGAGCTTCCATACGCCTTCTCAACACAAAAGGCTGAAACCTTTGCAAATGGCGCTATTTCTATTTTAAACGCCCTGCGTGTTTCTGAAATTTGTTTCGGTAGTGAAGATGGGGAGATTGAAAATTTTCATAACACCATCTCTGTGCAAAAAAATGAAGAAGATACTTTTAATCGTCTTGTAAAGCAATTTATGAATGCAGGTAACAGTTACGCAAAAGCTACATCTGAAGCCTTCCTACACATTTTACCATCCGAAAAAAACATAGACATGTCACAACCGAATAACATATTAGGATTCCAATACATGAAATCAATTTTCTTACAAAATAGTTCTATGCAAGCACAAACGATAAAAAGATTCGCATCTCATTATCATGATGAAACATTTAGCGACCAACATATTGCAAGCGCAACTAGTATTCGTAAACAACTTTTTAGCGAAAATAGTTCTTTTACAGAAATTGAGCCTTTCATCCCAAAAGCGACTGCTTCTCTTTTAGCAAGTTACAAACAAAACTACGGGATATTACATAATTGGGAACAATACTTTTCATTTTTCAAATACAAACTCATGACGATGTCTCCAGAAGACTTACGACTTATATATGAAATAGAAGAAGGTTTAGAGCATCGTATTTTATCAAAAATCCAAAACAGTTCCTCCTTCCATTCATTCATGGAAGCATTAAAAACGAAGCGCTATACATGGACTAGATTACAAAGAGCTTGTACACACATTTTAACAAATACAACAAAAGAAGAAATACATAGCGCAAATATAGAGCAGCATGCACCGTACATTCGTCTACTAGGCATGTCACAAAAAGGACAAACTTACCTTTCAAAAAACAAGAAAAAAATAGAACTTCCCATCCTTACCCATACAAAAACATTTGACCATCCTACTTTACATATAGAGCGAAAAGCCAATTCTGTATATTTCTCCATCATGCAAGAACCATTACGAACACAACTACTAAAACAAGATGCAACACACCATCCAATTCGTTACGATGAAACAACTGCAAAATTCCTATAAAAAACCTCTCTTTTTCAGAGAGGTTTATTTTTTCTCGCCCATTTTTTCCAAATACAGCAATGCATCATCCAGCGTATCAACTGGTACAACTTTCATTTTTGTTTTAATATCTTTCGCAGCCGCAAGCGCATCTTTATAATTCGATTTCTCCGCACCTTTTTCATTTGGCGCAAAGAACACTTCAGCACCAGCATCACTTGCAGCGACCACTTTTTGCTGAATACCACCAATCGGGCCAATTTCTCCCTTTTCATTTATCGTCCCTGTTCCAGCTATTTCATGCCCTCTTGTTAAATCATCTTCCACAAGTTGATTATATATTTCTAATGTAAACATTAGGCCTGCCGATGGTCCGCCTATTTCATGAGAATCAATTTTCACTTTCGGATCTACCACTAATTCTCTTTCAGTAACGATAGAAACCCCTATACCAACACGCCCATTACCATTCGGAATGGTCTTTACATTTAAATTTTCTTTTAACTGTTTTCCATTCCTCTTGTACTCAATATTTACTGCTTCCCCTTCTTTTTTTCCTGTCATATATTCAATAAATTGCTCCGTCTTTTCAAATATTTTTCCGTCGACAGCTATGATGACATCTCCAAGCTTAAGCTTTCCTTCTGACGGCATCCCTTTCGCTACTCCTGCAACCAATACACCTTTATTTTCAAAAGAAACAGTACGATTTGCACGTTTATATGCATTATAGATTGCTGCATTTTGCGAATCTTTCATCGCATAATTTTGGCGAAATTGATATTCTTCATCACTCTCACCTTTTTGCAATATTTCTTCCGCTTTCGAAATATGTGTGTATTTATTAAACTGTGCCGCTATTAAATTCACCACATTTGCTGGTCCCATTGAAACCGTAACAAGCATAAAATCACCGGATTCTTTCGTTCCACCTTCAACTTGAACGTAAGGCTCTAATTTGGCCGCCATTCCTGGTTTTGTTACATAATACGGTAAACGTACGTAAACAAGTAACATCGCCAATATAACCCCTATTAAAATTGCATATATAAACCGAAAACGCTTAAACATTATGTTTCTCCTTCCACTGCTCAATTAATAAATAAATATTTGCAACATGTTTTTCCGCCTCTACTTCTCCAACTCGAATAATGTCTTCAATGTTTGTAAAAGCACGTGAACTAAATTGTTCTACAGCTGGTCGCATCATTAAATCCGATGCAATTTGTCGATTCATCACTAGCTCATGTTGCATAATTTCAATACTCTGCATAATTACATCATAAATAGATGTAACCTCTCCATTCACTTTAATCGGGGATACATCAACAGCAATAACAATATCAGCACCTAACTCTTTCACAACCGATACTGGAATGCGATCAATCACTCCGCCATCCACCAATAATCGTCCATCTATTTTTTCTGGTACAAACACTCCAGGTACAGATATGCTAGCTCTCACAGCCTCTGCAACAGGACCACTTGTAAAAACTACTTTTTCCCCCTTCAAGATGTCAGTAGCCACAACAGCCGTCGGGATATCTAACTCTTCTAAATTTTTATTATATGTAAACATTTTAATCATATCTTTGACACGTTTTCCAGCAATAAATCCCATTTTCGGAACTGTAAAATCTAAATAATATTTCCTCTTAAAAACATTTGCCAGTTTATACAACCTTTCAACGTTTGAGCTAGCTGCATAAAACGTACCTACTAAAGCCCCCATACTACTTCCTGCAATCATATGAATCGGTATACCATTTTCTCTTAAAACTTTTATAACACCAATATGTGCAAACCCTTTTGCGCCCCCAGATCCAAGAGCTAAACCAATTTTCGGTTCTTTCATTTTTCTCACCCTTTAATTTTTTTCATTCCTTTTTCATACTTATGGTCTAAATGCACTACGTATCCACGTATACTGAAATGAACGTTTTTTGGGACAAAGGGGGATTTACTTACATGTATGAAAAATGGAAAACGGCTTTTCTTACCATATCAACACTGTTTTTAACCTTTTCTCTTGTACTTCACCCCCAAGCTGCTTTGCAAGCTTCCATTCGAGGGTTAAATATATGGTGGGAAGTTGTATTCCCTTCACTTTTACCGTTTTTCATCATTGCGGAACTTCTAATTAGTATTGGTGTTGTAAAATTTATAGGTGTTATATTAGAACCACTCATGCGACCACTTTTTCGCGTTCCAGGGATAGGCGGATTTGTTTGGGCAATGGGAATGGCTTCAGGATTCCCTGCTGGCGCCAAATTAAGCGCTAGACTGCGTAAAAGTAATCAACTAACACAAATCGAAGCAGAACGCCTCGTATCTTTTACAAACTCATCTAATCCACTTTTTATTTTTGGAGCTGTTTCAATCGGTTTTTTCAATAATCCGAAATTAGGAATCGTATTAGCTGCTGCACATTATTTAAGTAACTTTGCCGTCGGGTTATTGATGCGTTTTTACGGCAATAACAATATTTCCACGAAGTATCAACATCCTACTAAAAAACGTCCTTTTCAAAACCCTTTTTCAGTCCTACACGAGACGCGCATGCAAGAAAAAAGACCATTAGGAAAATTACTTGGGGACGCTATCGTTTCTTCTATTCAAACGTTACTTATGATTGGTGGATTTATTATTTTATTCTCTGTTTTAAATAAAATGATTACTGTATTTCATATTACAGCAGCACTTTCTTTTATTATGCAACATATTTTATCATTCTTCCAACTAACTACAGAATTTAGTATTCCAATCTTATCAGGGATTTTTGAAATGACACTCGGTAGCCAAATGATTAGTCAAATAAATGAAACACCCCTCCTGCAGCAAGCTATGGTAACAAGCTTTATTTTAGCGTTTAGCGGCCTTTCTATTCAGGCACAAGTTGCTAGCATATTAGCTGAAACAGACATCCGATTTAAGCCCTATTTTTTCGCACGAATTATCCAAAGTATTCTGGCTCCTATTTTTACTTTTATATTTTGGAAACCATTTTATGAAAAAGTAAGCTCTTTTTCACCTATGCAAAAAGATATCCCCGTATTTTTATCGAATCATTCTTCTATACTGCAAGAAATTTGGACATCTTTTGTACACTATGGACCGATCTTTACTTTATTTTGTTTATATGTATATGTTATCTTATTATTTTTTCGTAGCAACAAAGAAAAACCCCGTTCACTTTAACGGGGTTTGAAACTTTTCTTTTAAAGCACGTTCTACAACAGGAGGTACAAGATCTACTACGCTTCCTCCATATCTCGCAACTTCTTTTACAATACTCGAGCTTAAAAATGAATATTGGTTATTTGTCATAATAAAAAAGGTTTCAATATTTTCATCTAATTTTCGATTCATAGAAGTAATTTGCATCTCATATTCAAAATCAGAAACCGCTCGTAACCCACGCAAAATCGCGTTTGCATTACGCATTTTCGCATACTCCACTAATAGTCCACTATGTGAATCTACTTTTACATTCGGGATATCCTTTGTTGCTTCTCGAATTAAATCTAAGCGCTCTTCAACTGAAAAGAACGGTTTTTTTGACGAGTTGTTTAAAACTACTACGTATACCTCATCAAATACTTTTGCTCCCCTTTTAATAATATCCAGATGCCCAAGGGTAATTGGATCAAAACTTCCCGAAGAAATAGCTATACTAGTCATTCCGTCCCCTCACCTTCATACTTATAAATCGATATTGCTGTAACCCCATAATTTTCAGCTCTTACTTTTACAAGACTCCCTATAGAATCAGGTAAAACCACATCATTACCATGCTCTGACATAATTAATCCATCTCTATGTAGCAATCCATGTTGATCCATCACACTAATTAAAGATACAATTTTTTGATCTTTATATGGAGGATCAATTAATATAAGATCGAATGATATTTCACGTTTTATAAGAGCCTTTACCGCACGTTCTGCATCATTTCGATATACTTCAGCTTGTTCCTGTATTCGACAACTTTCTAAATTTTGATGGATTACTTTTATCGCTTTATTATCTCGATCAACAAAAATTGCTTTATCAATCCCTCTACTTATAGCCTCGATTCCAAGACCACCACTACCGCCAAATAAATCAAGAGCGATACCACCATCAAAATAAGGACCTATCATATTAAATATTGATTCTTTTACTTTATCTGTCGTTGGACGTGTTGTATTACCTGGCACCGCTTTTAGTGGATGCCCTTTACATTTTCCTGAAACTACTCTCATCTGTTGTCACTACCTTTATTTCAATCTATCGAGCAATTATAGAAAACCTTTCTCCATTCGGTAACCGCTACCAAACTATACTATTCCATGAAATTTTCCATTCATTTCTCAATGAACAATAGGAGAACTTTGGCTTAAAATAACCGCTCTGCATTTTTATGTATTCATCTCACCATGCGCTAACACGAACCCATTATGTATATTCGTTTCACTTTATCTTTTTTATCCTATCATAAAATAAAAAAAAGAAAAATAAAAAGCCAAACATAAAATTTAATTTCATGATGTATATCTTCATTTAGATTGGACATAAATAATTATAACAACATCACCTTCGATGTTGTTGCCAACCGCGGAGAAGACTTACGTTTCCCCATAAGTTCTTCCTCCGGTTTCTCCTCTCCCTTTTCCTTCTTACTAGTACATGCTAGTATAAGAAGGGCCCTGCTTTGCAGGGTTTTTTTTCTTTGTCTACTTTTCATTTAAAAAGTGAGATGGTACAGTAAAAGAAAGAGGAGGAAAAAATATGATTCAACGCTTTATAGAACTCGGAGAAGGCTACTCTGATTTATATGAATTACTTGAAATTGCCAAAGCAAATCAAGAACGTATAACACATATGTTACAATTTGAAACGATTAAAAATGAAAAAAAAGTGTGCTCACTTGTTGTAATATTAAAACCAACTACTACTGGTGATTTCCAACCATTATACATATGTCGTGAAGGCATTCCTGTACTTGAAAATAAAAAAAGTAAACGCGTCATTTTATTTGAAGAAACGGCAGAACAACTAGGAAGAAAAGTGACTACCTTTACGGTAAAACCATCCACAACTTTCCCAGAAAAAGAACTGTTTTTCAATCATTTAATTGGTATTTTACGAATGAATAATTTCATTCCTCCAATGAAATAAATTGTTATTTCAAGTAAAAAAATCCCCTGCTAAAATTTGCAGGGGATTTTTTCTATTAGCTATAATCGTATTCTTTTGCCCGATCAGGACGTGAATTTTCAAATTCCGTTTTTAAATACGGGCGGTACGACTGTTCTATCTTCTTCACAAAAGGAAGCTTGTTCAACTTTTGCATCATATGCTCAATTTGTTCCATATCACAATATACTACTGCGTATTTTAAGCGTTTTGATATGTAATGTATGTTACCATATTTCCTTAAAATCTTGGCATGTTTCAATGAATGTAAATAAACAATCATACTTTGTCGTTGCCCGAACATAATCTTCTCCATCTTCTCCTTTTAAAAGCATATATTTTATATTTTATGAAAACCAATCAGAAATTTATGACATTACAGGACAAACTCTGTATACGTTTTCTTCTATCTTCTAAAAAACGGGGTAATTTACCCCGTTTTACAGCCACAACCTCCGCCGGTACCACAACCGCCACCACAGCCACCAGCATCAAAAAATGGATTTCCTGTTGGAACTTTGATGGAAGAAGACACCTCAGAACCGATTGCTACACTAACTTCATCTAACAACTTTTGCAAAGCTGTTTCTACTCGTTTAAAAGCTGCAACCTTATCATGTAAGTCTACAGAACGCTTTAACTCCCTCATCTTCGTCGAAACGAAAGTATAATCAGGATGGTATTTACCGAAACGTTGCACTTCTTCATATCGTTCTTTCATCGCTGTAAATTGCTGAATTAACGTCTGAACTTCCATATCTTCATGCAATTCTTTATAACACTTACGATAGTCTTCTGCTATATCTGAACAGATAATCGCTTTTGCAAGCTGCTCTGCCTTATCTAATATCAATACGCTTTCCAGCGTCGCTACAATCATGAGAGACACCTCCGAGTATTCATCATACCACATTTAGAATAGAACTACTAATTGAAGTGTCTCACTAAACAGAAAGATATCACTCTAACTATTTTCCATATAATTCTAGCACATACTTATTTAATATGTTCCGCAATATTATATTTCAGAACATCCCATTTCCCACTATTTTCTTTCACATAACTAATACATGCATTTTTTAATGGTGTCTTAAACGAAATATCTTCCGGTGCAATTGCATGTAAAATTGCTTTTATCGCATGTGAATGAGCTACAATGATAATACGTTTGCCAGAATAAGTTTCTGCAACATCTTTTACAGCAGCAAAGCAACGAGTTACAATCTCTTCATCTTGCTCCATACCTTCTACTTTACCTTCTGCAATTAGCTCCCTAACAGTCGCAACCGGCTTCCCAGAAGCTTCACCAAAATTACGTTCAACAAATCGCTCATCTAATAAAATCGATTGCAATCCTGTAGCCCCTGCAATTTCCTTAGCTGTTTCGTGCGCTCTAATTAATGGGCTACTTATAATTACATCCCATGCTTCCGCTTGCAAAGCAACTGCACTTTGACTTGCTTGCTTCTTTCCCACTTCATTAAGTGGAATATCTTCACGTCCTTGAATAATCTCTTGAAAATTCCAATCAGTTTGTCCATGTCGTACTAAACAAATTTCCGTCATGCTCATGCTGCAACTCCTTTTTAAATAATCCGCTTCTATTGTATCAAAAGTTCTGCATGACGGACATAGTTTTCCCTTCCAATTATGTTGTATTTTGTTGCTTCATATACTGAAACATATCGATCATAATGGAGGCAACTGCCAATTGGTTTTGAAATTTCTCAACTTTATCTGGTATCGTTTTTTTGAAATGCTGCATAGCTGCTAACTCAAAAGCCTCTTTCTCTTCAGGATTTCGCGTTAGTTTTCTATACCAGTACGGTTGCTCCCTAATATAGCGAGATAAATCCTCATCAGCCCTTATAAACTCCATAATTTCTGCTCTCATCCTCTTTCCCCCTAATCCTTCTGAAAGAAAAATGGATTATTTTCGGAAGTACTCTCTTCTTGCCGCGCGGGCTTCCCTTGAAATTGTTGAAAAACTTGTTGCACACTACCAATGGCACTCGTCACATTGGCTAAATGGTGTTGCATTTGTTCTACATCTAGCTTTTTAAAGAAAGAAAGCATTTGTCCCATCACATCTGCTGTTTTCTCCTCTTCAGTTCGATTATCTTTTTCTTGTTTATTTTCTTTTACCGAAGAAAAAGCAGGCGCTCCATCAGGTCTAAAAGTTGCCCATATCGGATCTTCTTCACCAAGTAAGTACCATTCTTCATAAAACTGTTGCCAAGTTTTGTGACCACTTCGAACCTCATGAACCATTTTAGGGTGATGGTTTACAAACTCTTTAAACTGTTGAACCGATGGATGTAACGGTCCTTTTGTTGTTGGCATAATCCTCACCTCTTCATGTATATCTACTATATAATAAGAAAAAAAAGGCACATGGTTCGCCTATTTTCAGACGATTCATGCACCTTTTTATCCTGCTATTTGCATACGGTAAGATTCCGACCTACACTTCAGTGAATACGAAGTACTTAAACGTGAGGTGTCCCCTACACAACTTAAAATTCCACTTTATTTCCGAATAAAGTTTTGTGTATAAAACTTATCGTATACCCCAACACCTAATCCTGTAAATTGTTCATTTAATACATTTTTTCTATGCCCTTCACTATTTAACCAACCTTGCACCGCCGCAATTCCATCACTATGTTGCGCCGCTATGTTCTCACCAGCAAGTTGAAACCCTACTTTCCCGCGCTGTAAACGATCTCCTAACGTACCTAATGTAGGTGAATCGTGTGAAAAGTAATTATTATCCTTCATATCTTTACTATGCCCTATAGCCACATCTGCTGTTTGTTGATCCCAAGCTAACAGCGGTAACTTATGGCGACTTCGAATAATATTTGTTAAATCAAAAATTTGTTGCATATTCCCATTCTCTATTTGTTTCATTTTATCTGGAGTCAATGGTTGTTCAGCTAGTAATTCACCCGAATAAACAAGCTGATACGGTCTTTGGCGTAATAACGTTTCATCATCCATATAACGAACACCAACAAGCTCATGTGTAAAATGATCAAAATATAATTGTGCCCAGCCATCTTCTACAGGTATTAATGGTTGTTCCATCACTTCCGTGTCAGATAACTCAAATTGATAACTATGTTTCCCTCTTTTTAACGAAATCTCATGCGAGAGTGGATTCTTTTTATACACTTCTTCATACTTTTCATTTATATAATAAGGCGGCACCTTAACTTGCTCACCAGCAACATACGCCGTTACAACTTTTCGTTCCGCAACCCCAAATTGCACATACTGAGTTAAATCTTGATTGTATACCCACCATTCATATCCGTAAGCAGATGGCTCTATTCGAGATGGTTCGCCCCATTTTGCTAATAAATTTTCAGAGTCCCCACCAATCATATTTAAAACCGTATTTGAAGAGTCTTCATTTACTTGTTTTTTCTTTTTCACAATTTTATTTTCTTGCTTTGATTGAGATGGGGTTAATATATATTGTGAAACGAGTAATTTCCCGTATAAGTCCACAGCTAAAATTAAAAATGTAATCATTACGATACGCAATAATTTCTTCAATCGATATACCTCCTGCACAAAACATAAAATTGAGATATACACAAATCCTTTTCTTTCCTTTTTTGTGTGTACCGTACTCTTTTCACTATATCATATTTTCGCAAAAAAAGTCTGGATTATCCCTTTTCTCTCAATATGAATTGCACTTTCTTATTATTCATACTATTAT
Source organism: Bacillus sp. 17RED48 (assembly GCF_019837545.1). Taxonomy (NCBI): domain Bacteria; kingdom Bacillati; phylum Bacillota; class Bacilli; order Caryophanales; family Bacillaceae; genus Bacillus; species Bacillus sp. 17RED48. Next base: position 925,647 of record NZ_JADAXG010000001.1, on the reverse strand, counting down.
AAAAATAATGATGTAACATGAAAAGAGGAGGTATTATATGCAATTTACAAATACGAAATTTAATGGGGCAGTCGTTGATTTAACACTATTAACAGAGATTATGGAAAAGAACCATTTTGTACTTGCTGGACAGTGGGATTATGAACGAGTTACATACGATTATAAATTTGAAATATTAAACGATATTTATTATTTGCGCGTACTAGGTTTGGCTGTTGAAGGTGATGTTGGTAGCAGACACGCTGAAATCAAGCTACTTCCTCCCTTATTAGGAAAACATTATTATCCTCACGGCGTTGAATATGGTGATGGTGAAACTTTCCCAACGAATGTACTTCAAAAAAGCGAACAACTCCTACAAAATATCGAAAAAGAGTTAAAAGAATTCCAAATCATTGAATAAAATAAAAGTGAGTGCATCATATTGATGCACTCACTTTTATTTCGTTTGTAAATACGGCGGCAATTGTTGCAACTGCTCTTTATCCTTTTCACGCTCTCGACGCGCCCATCGAAAGAATACATAGCCTATAATTGTGCCATACACTATTTCCTGGACAATTTTCATAATGATGCCACCTGTTTGTTGGTCTTGTACGACTGGCATCCAGTGTAAAAATTCTGGTCCCGTTATATTTAAATCTGATAAAGTTCCCGCCGGTACACAAAGTTCCATCGCCTTCATCCAAGCAGCCGGATCCGTATAGGTTGCAAATAACGGTGCAGTTGCAAAAATGATTAACGCACAAGCTGGCGTTAATAATATACCGTTAGCAAACATATAACCAAGTTTCTTTATATCACTTAACGTTTGATATTCTGGTAATGGATTTAGCATCGGCCACCACATCATGATTGCCGTAAAGAACAATATAGCGAGACAAATAGGATGAGCAATTTGACTTTGTTTTACTGTGTCAAAAACAACTGGTAAATGATAAAAAGAAAACAGGCCATTAAATACAAACAATGCAATAAGTGGTTTAGCAAATATCTTTAATATAATTTGAACGAACTTAAAAGAAGTAATATAACGATATAACCAATCTGGTATACCAAGCAACAATAACGGTGGAACTGCAATATACATAACTGCCATCTCAAACATATGTGCACTAAATATAATATGACCAATTAAATCAATAGGCCCTCCCTTTACAAAATACAAAAGAACAATCCCGGTCGTAAAATAAAAAATTTGCTTCTTACTTACCTTCGTCGCATTTTCAAATCGCATTCTATATGGCCCAATAATTAAAAAGTACCCAATAAGAATCGAAAGCATAAATAATAAAAAGATTGGACTCCATAGAGCTTGAAAACCAAATATCCACAAGTTACTCATTGTTACACCTACCTTCTTAAGGTTATCCTTTCACATAATAAGAAGAGGGAGCTGTGACAACACAAGCTCCCTTATTTTTCACTTTTCAAATCCACACAATTGTCATAAAAGCTAAAATTGTAATTAACCCGATTAACAGACCAGAATAAAGAAAGAAACTTGCCGCTTCATGTCCTTTATGACTCATATGCATAAAATAATACAATTGAAAAATTACTTGTACCACTGCTAATAGTAAAATAAATGGTACTGAGAAAGTCGGACTAAAAGTTTTTGGATATGCTACTGCTACAAATGCAACAAATGTTAAAAAAATCATTAATGCAAACGTAATAACTTGATGCTTCATTTCCTCCGCACTTTTTCTCTTCCGATAAACAAGATCAACTTTAGGATTATTCGTTTGCTTTATCGCCATTGTTTATCCCACCATTCCCATTAAATATACTACAGTGAAAATAAACACCCAAACTACGTCAATAAAGTGCCAATAAATCGATGCAACATAAAACTTCGGTGCATTGTATAAATTTAGACCTCTCTTCGCATTTCTAAAGATTAATGTTAAAATCCAACACAATCCAAACAATACGTGTAGTCCATGCGTACCAACAAGAGCATAAAACGCGGAACCAAACGCACTACTTCTCATAGTATGCTTAAATTCATGCGTATAATGATAAAACTCATATATCTCAAACCCTAAAAATCCTAAACCTAGCAACACTGTTACTAATAGCCAAAGTTGCATTTTCTTAAAGTTAAAGTTTTTCATATGATACATCGCATATACGCTCGTTAAGCTACTCGTTAATAAAAGCATCGTCATAATGAAAACGAGTGGCATTTGGAACATCTCTTGAGATGTTGGTCCACCATTTGTAGAATTCTTTAACGCTAAATATGTGCCAAACAAGGAAGCGAACAATACTGTTTCGCCTCCAAGAAATAACCAAAAACCGACAAACTTATTTTTTCCCTCAAGGGTTGCTTTTTCAGGCTCTGCTGGAAATGTTTCATTCGTTAATTTTTCATCTACATGCATTATGCCTTGCCCCCCTTATCTTCTAAATCTTCCTTATGAATATGATATCCATGATCATCGATCACTGAACGTAGGAACATTGTACCGAATGTAATGATTAAACCAATAATTGCTACTAATAACCAAAACTTATCTTTTCCACCCTGCATATACATTGCACCGAATGCAGCTATAAACAATCCTAAAGAAATGATAAATGGTGAAAACGATGGATTTGGCATATGAATATCATCAACTGGTTCCGCCGCTGTCATCTCTTTATTCCCTTCGCGTTTTTCAATCCAAAACGGATCTAATCCGCGAACAAATGGTAATTGTTTAAAGTTATATTCCGGTGTAGGTGCTGGCATTGTCCATTCTAATGTACGTGCATCCCATGGATCACGACCAGCCTTTTCTTTTGATACTGTTGTTTTGATTACATTGAATAGAAGAACAATCGTTCCAAGAGCCATAAATACCGCTCCAATAGAACTAATCATATTCCCCATTTCCAACCCTTGACCTTCAAGATATGTGTAGTAACGACGCGGCATACCAATCAATCCAAGGAAATGCTGAATGAAGAACGTTAAATGGAAACCGATAAAGAATAGCCAAAATGTTATCTTTCCTAACGTTTCATTCAATACTTTATTAAACATCAGTGGCCAATAATAATGAGCTCCTGCAAGTAAACCAAATACAACACCGCCGACGATTACATAATGAAAGTGCGCTACTACGAAATAGTTGTCATGAAATTGATAATCAGCAGGCGCAGATGCTAGCATAACACCTGTAACTCCTCCCATTACGAATGATGGAATGAAAGCTACTGCCCACATCATCGGTGTCGTAAAACGAATACTTCCGCCCCACATCGTAAAGAGCCAGTTGAATATTTTAATACCGGTCGGAACCGCAATCGCCATTGTTGCAACTGAGAAAATAGCATTTGCAACTGGACCAAGCCCGACAGTAAACATATGATGCGCCCATACCATAAATCCTAAGAATCCAATTAATACTGTCGCAAACACCATCGATGAATAACCAAATAATCGCTTTTTCGAAAATGTCGCGAAGATTTCTGAGAATATTCCGAAAGCTGGGAGTATAAGAATGTATACTTCTGGATGACCGAAAATCCAGAATAAATGCTCCCATATAATTGTATTCCCGCCCAATGCTGGATTAAAGAAACTTGTTCCAAATAAACGATCTAACATTAAAAGTCCTAATCCTACAGTTAATGGCGGAAAAGCGAATAATATTAGCGAAGATGTTACAAATGTCGTCCATGTAAACATCGGCATACGCATATACGTCATTCCTGGCGCACGCATATTAATAATGGTTACAAGGAAGTTAATACCTCCAATTAATGTACCAATACCAGAGATTTGCAAGCCGAGTACATAAAAATCAACACCATGGCCTTTTGAGGCTAAAGCTAAAGATGCATAAGATGTCCATCCTGCATCAGGTGCTCCACCTAAAAACCAACTTAAATTTAAAAATACTCCACCAAAGAAAAATAACCAAAATCCAAGTGAATTCAAAAACGGGAACGCTACATCACGTGCACCAATTTGAAGTGGTACAGCGGCGTTCATAAATGCAAACACGAGTGGCATAGCTGCGAGGAAAATCATTGTTGTACCGTGCATCGTTAATACTTGATTATAAGCATCCCCAACAAGAAAAGCGTTGTTAGGAATCGCTAATTGAAGGCGAATAAATAGAGCTTCTATTCCGCCTATTATAAAAAACAATCCACCTGCAATTAAATAGAGAATGGCAATCTTTTTATGGTCTACTGTCGTTAAATAATCCCATATGACAGCACCCATCCCCTGTTTTTTTGCTACAGAACTCACGTTTTCAACCTCCCCTTCGCGAATAATCCCTCTTTACTTTTCAACTTTTAACGTTTGTAAGTATGCATTTAATGCATCAATTTGATCATCCGTTAAGTTGCCATATTTACCAGTCATTTTATTTCCTGGTTTCATATTTTCAGGATCTTTCAGCCATTTTTTTAAGTTTTCTTTATTGTTTTCGGCAATACCGGCAACCATATCGCGATCCGCAAAGTTTGCTAAGTTTGGTGCGATACGAGCGGAAGGTGGTCTACTATCATTGGATCCAACTGCGTGACAACCAATACAGCTTTTATTAAATATTTCTTGGCCCTCTTGCGCCTTTGTTGAAGCTACTTCTTTCTTCCCATCAATCTTCTTCATATCAGCAAGCCACTTTTTGTACTCGCTTTCATCTAAAGCTTTCACTTTGAATTGCATTAAAGAATGTGATGGGCCGCAAAATTCTGTACAAAAACCATTATAAGTGCCCGATTTATCTGCCTTTAACCACATTTTGTTCACATTGTCTGTATTTGTATCCATTTTCCCAGCTAAAGATGGAACCCAAAACGAATGTTTAATATCGGCACCCTTCAAATTCAAATACACTTTCTTACCTGTGGGGATGACCAAATCTTGAGAAGTGACTATTTTTTCTGATTTATAAGAAAATTCCCACCAATAAAGATTCGCTGTTACATCAACAACGATAGTATCTTTATCAATATTCTTTTTCTCCATCGCACTTACATCAGCAAGTTTGAATGTATATGTAACCGTCGGAACAGCTAAGATTAACAAAAGAATAATCGGAATAACTGTCCATATAATTTCTAACTTGTGATTCCCTTCAACTTGCTCCGGAATATAATCTTCCTGACCTTTCTTTTGTCGGAAACGCACAATTACATATAAGAAAATAATAGTAACTACTAGTACTACTCCTACCATGATCGCAGTTGCTAGTAAGAGCAAATCATATTGCATTTTTGCTACTTCTCCTTGCGGAATTAAAGTAGATTGAAAGGCTTTACCGCATCCCCCTAACAGTAAAGCCAGCAGTGAAACGAACGAAAGCAGTCGCCACTGTTTCTTCATACAAACAACCCCCACTTTCCTTGTGAATTAGATTGTACTTTATAGTTAAGTAAAGTAAATCTCAACGTAAAGAAATCCAATTATGTCGTTGTCTTAGAAGAATGTAACTACAATCATTGATACAAATAAGATTGTTAAATAATTTAGGGAATAAACAAACATTTGTACGGACCATTTGATGTCATCTTGCTTACGGAAGCCATAAAATCCTAAAACGATCCATCCGATGTTTAACAATGTTGCAATTACCATAAATGTTATCCCTAGTCCACTCATATAAAATGGTAGTGGTAATAAACATACTGTCCAAATCATAATTTGGCGTTTCGTAATTTCAAATCCATGAACTACAGGAAGCATTGGAATTCCTGCATTTCGATATTCATCAACACGTTTCATCGCTAATGCGAGAAAATGTGGGATTTGCCAAATAAACATAATTAAAAATAACATCCAAGCAATTGGATGGCCTAAAGATGGATCGATTGCTGCCCATCCAATTAAAGGTGGAACTGCTCCAGATATACTACCTACAACAGTATTTAGTGTATACTTTCTCTTTGTCCATAACGTATATAAGACAACATATGTGAAAGCACCAATAAATCCCATTAATACTGCCATTGGTGTTGTTAATAATAAAAATACAAATCCAAGAAGTAATATAACTAGTCCAAATGTAAGTGCAAATCCCGGTTTATACTTCCCAGTAACCGTTGGACGGGTTTTTGTTCTTTCCATTAATGGGTCGATGTCTCGATCAATGTAATTATTTAAACAACATACCCCCGCCATAATTAATCCAGAACCAACGATTGTAAAGAATAACTTATCCAGATTGTCCATCACACTTAATCCATTAAAATGTAATGCCAACCAAAATCCTGTAAATACAGTAAGTGTATTTGAGTTTACAATCCCCATTTTAACGAGCGCTGATAAATCTTGTAGCCGAGTTGTTTCCGGTACACTTGTAACAGCTGACTCATCATGCAGCTCACTTGTTGCATGGTTCATCACTTTAACCCCCTCTTAAAACTTTCATCTTTCTTTTTGCGCCTATTTCGAATGAAATATTTCGCTTCTATATAGCAATATTATTACAGTAGAAATATTGTTAATCCATTCTACTACTAATCTACGCCCATACTCCAATATATTAAATCATATTTCCCGAACATTTTGTGAAGAAAACATGAACTTTTTGTGTCGAATATAAAAACTTAATTCTTACTTGTCCTTATCATAACATGATGTTACCTTCTATCATAAACTTTTTTGTCATATTTAACACGTATTCTCCCCATTTCTTTTCAAAATAGCCTGTTTTTCACCTAAAAATTCCCTTATACATCCTATTTCCACACCCATTTTCTCTCCCCTGTCTGCGCCCACCATTTCTTTGCTATTTTATTATTTTTTATATATCATAGGAACTAGCGCGTTTTATTCTATACATAATGGAATGAAAATATTTCGCAATAACTTCATAGCAGAAAGATGGTGAAATAGATTGCAACGCTTTATTAAATGGTTAGCAGTCATTACGAGTCTTGATTTATTAATAGTTTTACTAGGAGGCGCCTTAGTTACAAAAACAGGTTCTGGCCAAGGGTGCGGTAAATCATGGCCACTTTGTAACGGTGAATTTGTTCCATCTAATTTATCAATGGAAACTATTATTGAACTAAGTCACCGCCTTACATCAGGATCAGCAGGAATTCTTGTCACTCTCCTTTGTATTTTGTCCTGGAAATATTATAAACATGTGCGCGAAACAAAAACGTTAGCAATTTTATCCTTCGTATTTTTAGTTGCACAAGCATTAATGGGAGCGGCAGCAGTTGTTTGGGGACAAATTCCAGCTGTACTCGCTATCCATTTCGGTATTTCCTTAATTTCATTTGCTTCTGTCATTTTATTAACGTGTCTTATCTTTGAAATTGACCAGAAATTTGATGCACGTTCACTTATTATGGACAAAAAAATGAAATTTCATATTTATGGTGTAACAATTTACAGTTATATTGTCGTCTACACAGGTGCTTTAGTACGTCACGAACGAGCTAGCTTAGCCTGTCCAGACTTTCCTTTATGTAGCAAAAATAGACCTATGCCAACTCAACTACATGAATGGGTTCAAATGGGGCATAGAGTTGCAGCGATGTTAATTTTCGCTTGGATACTATACGCGATGATTCTCGCTATTCGCCATTACAAGCAGCAGCCTGTCGTATACTGGGGATGGATCATTTCATTTATCCTTGTTACACTTCAAGCTATCGTGGGAATTTTAGTCGTATTTACAAATGCTAATTTAGTAATGGCATTATTACATTCACTATTCATTTCTTGCTTGTTTGCTGTACTATGCTATTTAGTTATGTTAGGTACAAGAAGTAAAGCGAATGCAAAAGAAGCTGAATCAACTTCTCAACAAACAAAATAAATTTAAATTAAAATACCTTGCCGAATTGGCAAGGTATTTTTTACGATAAAGAAAAAGAGCTGCATTTACACAGCTCTTTTCTATTTTAGTGATCTAATTCAATGAGTAAGTCACCCGTTTGAATTGCATCTCCATCGTTAACATATACTTTTTTCACTTTACCATTGAAAGGCGCTTGAACTGTCGTTTCCATTTTCATCGCTTCTGTAATTGCCATAGAATCGCCTTTTTTCACTTCATCGCCTTCTTTTACAACTACTTTAATAACCGTTCCTGGCATTGTTGCACTAATGTGGTTTGGATTTTCACGGTTTCCTTTCACACGTTGTGCCACTGTTGCTTTCACACTTTCGTCTTTCACGACAATCTCACGTGGTTGACCGTTAAACTCCAAGTAAAGAATACGATTTCCATCTGGCTGAGGCTCTCCGATTGATACTAGTTTAACCATCAATGTTTTTCCTTGTTCGATTTCCACATTAATTTCTTCACCAAGTCTCATACCATAGAAGAATGTCGGTGTATCAAGTACAGATACACTTCCATAAAGCTCAGCAACTTTTTCGTAATCCATAAATACTTTTGGATATAATGCATATGCAACGACATCAAAAATCGTCACTTCGCGTCCAAGCTTATGGAATAGCTCTTCTTTTAACGCGTCGAAATCTACTGGCTCTAATAATTCACCCGGCCTTACTGTTAATGGCTCTTTCCCTTTTAAAATAATTTCTTGTAACTTTTTCGGGAAACCACCATACGGTTGTCCTAAATCTCCTGAGAACATTTCAACAACAGATCCTGGGAAGTCCATAGAATGCCCACGCTCTAAAACATCTTGTTCTGTTAAGTGATTTTGAACCATAAATAATGCCATATCACCGACAACTTTAGATGATGGTGTTACTTTTACAATATCGCCAAACATGTCATTCACACGGCGGTACATTACTTTCACTTCATCGAAGCGATCTCCTAAACCAACCGCCTTCGCTTGTTGTTGTAGATTACTATACTGTCCGCCTGGCATTTCGTGCATATATACCTCTGTATGAGGAGCATTCATACCACTTTCAAACGGTGCGTAGTATTTACGTACATCTTCCCAGTAATGAGATAGTTTTTCTAATGAATCTACGTTAACGTCTGGCTGTCTTTCGTTTCCACCTAAAGCGTAGTATAGCGTGTTTGCGCTTGGTTGTGACGTTTGACCAGCCATAGAACTTACTGCTACATCGACAATATCAACACCTGCTTCAATTGCCTTTGTATACGTTAATATACCATTTCCACTCGTATCGTGTGTATGCAAGTGAATCGGAATCGATACCGTCTCTTTTAATGCAGAAACTAAATCATATGCCGCATTAGGTTTTAATAAGCCTGCCATATCTTTAATTCCTAATATATGTGCTCCTGATGCTTCTAACTCTTTTGCTAAATTTTTATAGTAATTTAAATCATATTTACTACGTAACGGATCATGAATATCTCCTGTGTAGCACATTGTTGCTTCTGCAATTTTACCAGTATCTCGTACAGCATCAATCGCAACTCTCATACCTTCTACCCAGTTTAAGCTATCAAAAATACGGAACACATCAATTCCAGCTTGGGCAGAACATTCCACAAATTTTTGAATTAAATTATCCGGATAGTTTTTGTAACCAACTGCGTTTGAAGAACGAAGTAACATTTGGAATAAAACGTTTGGCATTTTTTCACGAAGATCTAGTAATCGTTCCCATGGATCTTCCTTTAAGAAACGATATGCAACATCAAACGTTGCACCACCCCACATTTCCGCTGAGAATAGGTTCGGTAACATTCTCGCTGTCGGCTCTGCAATTTGATGTAAATCTTTTGTACGAATACGTGTCGCAAGTAATGACTGATGCGCATCACGGAATGTTGTATCCGTTAAAAGTACACGCTTTTGATCTTGTACCCATTTTACTAATCCGTCTGCTCCACGCTCATCCAAAATTTGTTTCGTTCCATTTTGAACCGGCTCTGAGTGTAATACATTCGGTATACGAGCATCTGGGAAAATTGGTTTCTCTTTTTTTCCTACTCCTGGGAAGCCATTTACTGTTACTGTCCCAATGTAATTTAACATTTTCGTTCCGCGGTCTTTACGTTTCGGGAACAGGAATAGTTCAGGTGACGCATCAATAAATGAAGTGTCATATTCTCCTGATAAGAAGTTTTTATGTTTTACTACATTCTCTAGGAATGGAATATTTGTTTTAATACCACGAATACGGAATTCTTTTAAGTTACGTTCCATTTTCGCAGCAGCTTGTTCAAAAGTAAGTGCCCATGTTGTAACTTTTACAAGTAAAGAATCATAGTACGGTGTAATAACAGCACCTTGGAAACTATTACCTGTATCAAGACGAACACCGAAACCACCGCCTGATCGGTATGCCATAATTTTCCCTGTATCCGGCATGAAATTATTTAGTGGGTCCTCAGTCGTTACACGAGATTGGATCGCAAATCCATGAACAACTACTTCCTCTTGCTTCGGAACACCTACCATTTTACTATGTAATGCATGTCCATCAGCTATTAAAATTTGCGATTGAACGATATCTACCCCTGTGATCATTTCTGTAATTGTATGTTCAACTTGAACACGCGGATTTACTTCAATAAAGTAAAACTCATCACCTTTTACAAGAAATTCTACTGTTCCTGCGTTTAAATAATTTACATTTTTTGTTAATTTCACAGCAGCATCACAAATACGCTGACGCAAATCATCTGAAAGCGACACACTAGGTGCGATTTCTACCACTTTTTGGTGACGACGTTGTACAGAACAGTCACGCTCGTATAAATGAACAACATTGCTCTCTTCATCTGCTAAAATTTGAACTTCTATATGTTTAGGTTTTTCAACGAATTTTTCAACGTATACTTCATCATTACCAAAGGCTGCTTTCGCTTCTGACTTCGCTCGATTATACGATTCTCTTAATTCTTCACTAGTACGTACAATACGCATACCACGACCGCCACCGCCAAGGGAAGCTTTAATAATAATCGGGTAATCATACTTTTCAGCAAATTCTCCAACTTCTTCTACTGAATTTACCGGCCCATCACTACCAGGAATAACTGGAATTTGTGCTAGCTGCGCTTGTGTTCTTGCTTTCACTTTATCTCCAAACATATCTAAATGCTTACTCTTTGGACCAATAAAGATAATCCCTTCTTCTTCACAACGTTTTGCGAATTGAATATTTTCTGACAAGAAACCATATCCAGGGTGGATTGCATCTACATGATTACTTTTCGCAATCTCAATAATGCCCTCAATATCTAGATAAGCATCAATTGGCTTTTTCCCTTCCCCAACTAAATAGGACTCATCGGCTTTATAACGATGATAAGAACCACTATCCTCTTTAGAATAGATTGCAACTGTTTTTAATCCAAGTTCCGAACAAGCTCGAAACACACGAATTGCAATCTCTCCACGGTTAGCTACCAATACTTTTTGAATACGTTGCAGCTTTGTCATGATTTTCCCCCTCTACTTTCCTACCACTCTAGAGATAAAATATACACACACCATAAAGAGCGTGAAGTTCTTCACTTTCTACATTATATTATACTTAGAAAGCTTCACTTTATTTTTATCCATCATACCTTATTTTTTAACAAATGATAAGTTTTCTGATCAATTTGTTTCACAAAAACAGTATAGCATACCTCTTCCTTTTCTAACAACTTAATTGTATATCACATTTAAACAAATGTGATATATTTTTTAATATAATTATCAATTAATACGTCATATTTAATGTTTCTTGAAAATAAAAAACACATTGTACTTTAGAGTACAATGTGTTTTTTATTTTACTACAACAAGATGCGGTCCATCTTGCTCTCTTTCTTTCATTATCTCATTTTGTTGTTTCTCTTGTCGTTTTACATGACTAGCAACATTTAATAATATACCCATTGAGATTAGATTAGCCAATAAAGAACTACCACCATAACTAATAAACGGTAACGGTACTCCTGTAAGTGGTATTAATCCAGACATACCACCAACATTAACAAAAGTTTGTATCCCAATTAAACTTGCAATTCCGATTGCAATTAAACTTCCAAATGGATCTTTACACTTTTGTGCCACTCTAAACGAACGAATGATAATAAGTAATAAACAGATTAAAATGATAGCTACACCTATAAAACCTAGTTCTTCAGATATAATTGCCATAATAAAATCCGTTTGTGGCTCTGGTAAGTAGCCATACTTTTGTATACTATTCCCTAATCCTCTACCATTTAACCCGCCTGAGGCAATTCCAATAAAAGAATTAACTAATTGGAATCCATCATTTTGAGGATCGTTAAATGGATCAAGAAAAACTGAAAATCGAGCTTTTTGGTATAGACTTAATTTATAGTTTCCGATAAAATACAACGCCGGAATCCACAAGACAGATGTTAATAAAAATCTTTTAATCCACAAGTTAACATTAACTCCTGAACAGAAGAACATAATTAACACTGTTCCACCTATTAATATGTCGGTCCCTAAGTCATTTTGTAATAAAATTAATACCATCGATCCACCGACAACAAATATAGGAGGTATGATCCCTTGGAAAAAAGGGGTTTGCCTCTCTTGTTTCTTAGCAAAAAAACTTGCTAGCGTAATAATAACTGCTATTTTTACAAACTCAGCTGGTTGTATACCTAGTATCCATCCTTTTGCACCATTGATTACCTTACCGAAAAGGAAAGCTGCTGTTAGTAAGCCCAGACTCCCTAATCCCATCGCTGTAAGAACTATTTTTTTCCTCCAAAATTTGTAAGGAATTACAGCAACAATCACTAGTATTACCGTTCCAATAGCAAGAGCAACTAATTGTTTTTTAAAAAAGTAATTTGCCGGCCAGTTATATCTCGACGAAATCGCGACAATGGAACTAGAACTATATACCATTATAACTCCCAACACACATAAGATAACAAGAGGAAGTAATAATGAATAATCCATTGATTTCCATACTCTTTTCATTTCATTTCCTCTTTCTGTTTCAATTTAATTATTGTTGTATTCCATATGTACATTGATTCTTCCTGCTTTATTATACAAATAAAAAGCCCAAACTATTTCAGTTTGAGCCCCCCTATTTGAACCCGTTATTGTTGTTTGTTTGTAAATGCTTCATGAAGTGCAGATAACTCACGTTCAAGCTCTCCTAACATTGCTTTCCCTTGTTCTTCTGCAATAAGACCAAGGCGAACTGCAAAATCGACCTCGCGGGATAGTCCAAACATTTGTGTGTCTAACACTTCTTCATATAATGGACATTGCGGCATTGTAAGATTGTCCATTTGCACCTTAATAAGTCTTAAAATCTTCTCCGCATCCGCTTGTAGAAGGGCTAGTGCCTTTTCCTGATGATTTGATACTGTCTCAGACGCCAAATTGATTCCCTCCGTTTCCGTCCTACTCTCTCCTATCTATTAATATTAGCGATAGTTTTAGTAAATTGCAATAGAAACATTTTTTGTGACAACCGTGTCTAATGCTATTATACTGAAAAGTGGGAGTATAACACAAATGGGGGAACAACAATGAGCGAAATTTTATTTATTAATGGAAAAGTTCGTTTTCCAATCACTATCGATCCAACTGTTTGGATCTTTGATGATCGAAAAGTAGATTTGACAACTTACTTTGATGAAACAAGAGAAAACACTTCAGAACTAGAAGCTTATTTAAAAAACACTTCAGAGCATTGGGATCGTGAAATCCGTGATGGTGCTGCGTTTCCACCGATACAACAAAGTGTAAAGAAATATAAAAAAGAACAACTAATTACTGGAACGTTCGGTATACCATTTCATCCATTTCTTGCTAACGCCGAAATTTCAGAGGACGCTACGCAAGTCGAAATTGAAACAGTAGATCAAACAATAATACTTCCATTAGAAACTGTCAAAAATGCTATTCTTGGTTTTTCAAAAGAAGGAAAGCCATTAAAAGAGGATGGACCTGTTCATCTATATTACAATGATGGATCTAATAGACAAAATCCAATCCGTAACATCCGTAAATTTACTATTATTTAACATGTATACTTGAAAGAAAAAAGGAGTGAGCTTCAGCTCACTCTTTTTTATAATAAATCTGCTGCTAGTTGAGCTAAATTAGACCGCTCCCCTTTAACAAACTTTACATGACCACTAATACGCTGCTCTTTAAACTTCTCTACAACATATGTTAAACCGTTATTATATTCATCCAAATACGGGTGATCAATTTGCTGTGGATCTCCCATTAATACAATTTTACTTTTTTCTCCTACCCTTGTTAGTATCGTTTTCACTTCATGCTTCGTTAAATTTTGTGCTTCATCAATTATAATGAACTGATCTGGAATACTTCTCCCACGTATATAGGTAAGGGCCTCTACTTCAATCGAACCCATTCCAGCTAAAATAGCATCTAACTCTCCTGGCTTTTTCGTATTAAATAAATACTCTAGATTATCAAAAATCGGTTGCATCCATGGTCTTAACTTTTCTTCTTTTTCTCCTGGTAAATAACCGATATCTTTTCCGACTGGAACAATTGGCCTTGCAACTAGTAGTTTTTTATATAGCCCTAAATCTTCAGTTTGCATGAGCCCCGAAGCTAAAGCAAGTAATGTTTTTCCTGTACCAGCTTTCCCTGTTAACGTTACTAGCGGAATATCTTCACGAAGCAACAATTCTAATCCCATAATTTGCTGCACATTTCGTGGTCGTATCCCCCATACTTGTTCATTGTGAAAAATAAGTTTCTTTACCTTCTTACCTAAGTGATCCACAATGCCAAGTGCTGAACTAGATCCCCCTAATGCATCTTTCATTACTACAAACTGATTTGGATAAAAAGGGTGATTTGCAATTTCGGATAAAGGCAATTCACCTTTTTCATAAAAATAATCTAATTGCTCTTTTGATATATACCCTTCTAAAAATCCTGAATATATATTATCTACTTCAATTACACGATCACTTAAATAATCTTCCGCCTTCAAACCAATTGCATCAGCTTTTACCCTTACGAGCACGTCTTTACTTACTAAAATAACAGACTTCCCGTCCTCTTTTTCTTGTTCTTCTAAAGATAGATTTTTTGCTACAGCTAAAATTCGATTATCATTCGTTTTTTCTACAAAAATATCTTGTAGTTGAACAAATGAACGATGATTTAATTCAATACGAAATGTACCGCCGTTTTCTAACGGAATACTTTCATGCAGCTTTCCTATTTCACGAAATTTGTCTATTAACTTAGATACATAACGAGCGTTTCGTCCTACTTCATCCATATAACGTTTTTTCGAATCAACCTCTTCTAATACAACTGCTGGAATCACTACTTCATTGGTTTCAAATGAAAAAATAGATAAAGGATCCTGCAAAAGTACATTCGTATCTAACACATAAATTTTATCCAACCTGTTACCCCCTGACTCCACTTTTAAATTTGTAGAACAAGGGTTTCATCCATAAAATATGGACGAACCATTGTTATAATTATATGTACCGTATAAACGAGGTAGAATCGAAATTCATAGCCATTAAACCTTTTATTTATTTTTTATTCATTTCTATTCAATATATTACTTTTAATTATAATTATTAACATAAAATCACAATAACTGATTACAAAAGTTAATAACTTATTTTCTTATTTATCACATTTATAATTCTTTTATTCCTACTAACACTTGGTTATCCAGCTTTTTCGCTGCGCGAATGTCATATGTTTTTTCATACGTTGGCTCAGTTGCAAGTTTCGCTCCATAAAACATAACATCACGTACTTCTTGTACATTTACTTCTATTACAGTTAATTTTAGAGGAATGCCTTCCATTCTATCAGTCAAAATTTCACCTGCACCACTTATGGAAAATACGGATTCATTCGCCATTATAGTCAATACTAGCCCAGTACTATGCCGTATATTTTCCACAATACGTGAACGTTGATCTACTGCAAATCGAATACTAGTTTTACTCACTGCATACACCCAAGAAATAGCACTTACGTTAGGAACTTGTTTTTCGAAGTCTGTTGTTGCTACCATAACAATACATTCTTTACGTAACGTTTGTACTAAATCATCTGTTAATGTAGGATCTACTACATTCGCCATATTTCCACCTCCAAATATACTTACTATATCCTTATCATAACTTATTTTTCGAATTGCGAAAATATTATTTTTTCCCGCTATTATTCAAAAATATTACACTTCCATGATATACTTATACTGATAGAATTCGTATTGAGGTGACGAAATGAGAGTCAAGTGTATGATTTGTGATAAAAAAGATATGTTAGATGATGAAAATCCTATGGCAAAAAAACTACGTAACCGCCCTATTCATACATATATGTGCATGGAATGTTCGGAACGAATTGCAGAACGTACAATGGAACGTCATGCAAGTGGTAATTTCCGATTATACCGTGATAAAAAAGTCGAAGACGATTGGTAAAATGTAAATAAGTCCTTAATCATTTAGATAAGGACTTATTTATATTTTTCAGGTTCACGATTCATTTGATCAAAAAAACAATCAATAGCTTCTAACGGAAACCTTGCAGATTTTCTTTCTCCATTCATTTCATATGTAATCAAATACATTTCTTCATTCTTATTAACTTCCACATTCTTTAATTTATGTTCTTCATATATCATATTTTCAAATAACAAATACGTTTCTTGTGCAGCACGATCATCTGGACGTGCTTCGGCAACTGTTTTAATTGTTAACCAATTATATAACGCATCTTGTACTGAACGCATAAAAATTTGCCCCCTCACCCTGCTTTTTGTTGTCTCGCTTGACGTAAACGCAACCTATAAATCCCAAGTACAATTGCCGCTACAACAAGGCCCTCTCCAACAGGTAAAAAAACTGCAAAGAAAGTTAAAACTGTACATCCAATCGCTAACGATATATATATCACTATATTTTTTATTATTGATAGTTTTCTTGCAAAACCTAAATTATACACAAGTGCACTTAATATAATAATGATGCCATACAGCAACCACATCCCTAGTTCCGGATTTTCATCAACTTTACATAATTTCGCAAAAAACGACATTCTTTCTAACATCATTCATCCCCCTTTCTCACAAGAAACAAATTTTATTTATGTACTTAATACAAGAGTAACCTGCAAAAAAAATACTGTCCACAAAAAAGAGTAAATATTCCAAAAATAAATGCAATAAAAAAACAGCTACCCCTCAAAGGTAGCTGTTCTATTATTTTACGCTTCTACAGATTTCTTTTTCTTAGCAGCTCTTTCGCGCTCGCTCTTATCAAGAATCTTTTTACGTAGACGAATCGATTCTGGAGTTACTTCACAGAACTCGTCATCGTTTAAGTACTCTAATGACTCTTCTAAAGTCATTAAGCGTGGTTTTTTCATTGTTGAAGTTTGATCTTTCGTCGCAGAACGAATATTAGTTTGTTGTTTCATTTTTACAACGTTAACTGTTAAGTCATTCTCACGAGTGTGTTCTCCAACGATCATACCAGCATATACTTCTGTACCTGGTTCAACGAAGATTACACCACGGTCTTCAACTTGCATAATACCGTATTGTGATGCTTTTCCTGCTTCAAGTGAAACTAGAACACCTTGACGACGTCCACCCACTTGTCCAGCATGTACTGGTTGGTAGCAATCGAATGTATGGTTTAAAATACCGTAACCACGAGTTAATGTTAAGAATTCTGTTGTGTAACCAATTAAACCACGTGCTGGAACCATGAAAGTAAGGCGAACTTGACCGTTTCCGTTATTCACCATATCTAACATTTCACCTTTACGTGCACCCATAGATTCCATAATAGAACCAGTGTATTCTTCAGGTACATCGATTTGCACGCGCTCTACAGGCTCACATCTTACGCCATCAACTTCTTTAATAATTACTTCAGGCTTAGATACTTGTAGTTCATAACCTTCACGACGCATGTTTTCAATTAGGATAGATAAATGTAATTCCCCGCGTCCAGATACGATCCACGCATCAGGAGAATCTGTATTATCTACACGTAAACTTACATCTGTTTCTAATTGTGAACGAAGACGCTCTTCAATTTTACGAGATGTAATGAATTTACCTTCACGACCTGCAAATGGGCTGTTATTTACAAGGAATGTCATTTGTAGTGTTGGCTCATCAATACGTAATAATGGTAAAGCCTCTTCATGCTCAACCGGACATACCGTTTCACCTACGTTAATGTCTTCCATACCTGAAACAGCTACTAAATCTCCAGCTTTTGCTTCTTCAATTTCTTGACGTTTTAATCCAATGTAACCAAATAATTTCGTTACACGGAATTGTTTTACAGTTCCATCAACTTTCATTAATGCAACTTGTTGTCCTACTTTCATTGTACCACGGAATACGCGTCCAACCCCGATACGACCAACATAGTCATTGTAATCAAGAAGTGCTACTTGGAATTGAAGTGGCTCTTCGCTGTTATCAACTGGTGCTGGAATATGTTCAATAATTGTGTCAAACAATGATTTCATATTCTCTTCTTGATTTGCTGGATTTGAATCTAAGCTTGCTGTTCCGTTCATTGCTGATGCAAATACAACTGGGAACTCTAATTGATCTTCGTTTGCACCAAGTTCGATGAATAAGTCAACTACTTCATCAACTACTTCATCAGGGCGAGCGAAGTCACGGTCAATTTTGTTTACAACAACGATTGGAGTTAAATTTTGCTCAAGAGCTTTCTTTAAAACAAATCGTGTTTGTGGCATACAACCTTCATATGCATCAACAACAAGTAGAACACCATCAACCATTTTCATGATACGTTCCACTTCTCCACCGAAGTCAGCGTGACCAGGTGTATCTAAAATGTTAATTCTTTTATCTTCATAGTGAATCGCAGTATTCTTCGCTAAAATTGTAATACCACGTTCTCTTTCTAGATCGTTTGAGTCCATTGCGCGTTCTTCAATATGTTCATTCGCACGGAACGTCCCCGCTTGACGTAATAACTGGTCAACAAGTGTTGTTTTACCATGGTCAACGTGGGCAATAATTGCTATATTTCGTAAATCTTGTCGTTTTTTCAACATGTCCAACTCCTAATGTCTTTTTAATCCTTCTCTATTATAAGAGCGAAGGGGATACAATGGCAATCAAAATAAAATCAAGAATGAAAATATAGTTGTATTCTTACTTTTGTGAAAGTAAAATGAGATTGGAGGGTGAAGAAATGGAACACATTCAATATCGCTTTTTATTAACTGCAATTATCGGTGTTATTTTCTTAATCGGTATCGGCATTATGGTTGCTGAAAATAGTCCCATCGGTATTATTATTTGCATTATCGGCACATTTGTTACAGTTGGATACGGTTTTGTAACAAAAAGAAAAATGCGTAAATCGCAATAACGTCAAAAAGTAAGAAGCGCTTATACAGCCTCTTACTTTTTTTGTTACTCCGCTATAAATCGTAACAACTCTTCATACACTCCTGGTTTTGCAACTAATACGCTGCTCTTCTCTACGATAGAAAGCGGAGATCCAGAAAAAGTTGTCACCTTGCCTCCAACTTCCTCTACAATTATCTGTCCCCCACCAAAATCCCATGGTGATAATCTCGGCGTTACATATGCATCTATTCTTCCTGTTGCAACGTATACCATCTCTAACGCTGCACAGCCATATGATCTCGTGCCTCTTGCTTTCTTAACCAGTGCCATCATACTTTCCTTATTAAGCAATGGATTGTCGGTAAGCCATATCGCATTTAATGCTACAATACCTTGCTCTACAGTTCCTTCTTCCAATAAAGGTATTGGTACTTCATTACAAAATGCTCCGGCTCCCTTTACCGCATGGTATAATTCATCATGAACTGGGTCATAAATGAGTCCAATCTTTCCGATACCGTTCTCATAAATTCCAATTGAAATTGCAAAATTTCTTTTTTGATGAACAAAGTTCATCGTGCCATCAATTGGATCAATTAACCAAACAACCCCATCAGAAGAAGTTACCTCATCTCCATAACCTTCTTCTCCTAAAATATTATGGTTCGGGAATGTTTCTTTAATTTTCCCAATTAAAAACTGTTCTATTTCTCGGTCCATATTTGTTACTAAATCAGCTGCATTGGATTTCGTTTCTATAATAAGTGCTTTTTCCATTGATGCCATTAAAAACTCTCCTGCATCTCGAATCCACTGTTTGGCATGTGCATCGATGTCTTTCCATACTTCTTGCATGTTTAAACACTCCGATCTATACTGTTCACAGAAAAAACGAACCCTTTATAAGGTTCGCACCAACTAATTTTTTATACATATACTATTATTACGCTTCTAAACGAATCATTTCAAGTCTTAACACTTCTAACTTTTGTACACACTCTTCTTTTTTCAGTTTATCATTCTCCATCATCGCATCATATAAAGTTGCTAATTCATAATCTAGCTCCAAACGTAGCACCGGTATTCTCTTTTCAGCATCTGTTCTCTTTAACGCATTAATCACCTGTCTCATATTATTTGCCTCCTCCCAATATTCGTCTGCCCTCGGACTGTAATTGATTCAATTTTCTGATTTTTTGTTTTATACTATACTATGTTGGATAAATCATCTATGCAACAAAATTATATTTTTTTATTTAATTTTTTTTGTGCTGTTTTTTTTATGAATAGTACAAGCTATGCTAAAATAAAAGCAAAATAGGAGTTGGAGGAACAATCATGACACTACAAACATTCAAGTCAACTGATTTTGAGGTCTTTACAGTTGATGGTCTCGAAGAACGAATGAGTGCAATTAAAACGAACATTCATCCTAAGCTGGAAGCTTTAGGGGAACAGTTTGCAACGTATTTATCCAAACAAACTGATGAGAACTTTTTTTATCATGTAGCAAAACATGCACGCCGCAAAGTCAATCCACCAAACGATACTTGGGTTGCTTTTTCAACAAATAAACGCGGTTATAAAATGCTGCCACATTTCCAAATTGGATTATGGGGTACTCATGCCTTCATATACTTTGGTTTAATCTATGAGTGTCCACAAAAAGTGGAGACGGCTCACGCCTTCTTAGAACATTTAAATGATTTAAAAACAAATATTCCAAATGACTTCGTTTGGTCCATTGACCATACTAAACCAAGTGTAAAATTACATAAAACACTTGAAACAGAAGACTTACAAAAGATGATTGAACGTCTAGCTACTGTGAAAAAAGCAGAATTATTAGTTGGTATTCATATATCACCAGAGGAGTTTTCAGCAATGACCAACGAACAATTCCTTGCTAAGATTGAATCTACGATGCAATCACTCCTTCCTTTATATGCACTTTGTAATCGATAGTAGAAAACGGACAATTTATATTGTCCGTTTTTAGTTGTTATCACATTATATCACTTCAGTTTTCATTTTTCAAAATATTTTTACATTTTCACAAGCTTTTGTTCTTCAGTTTCTTTCGCCCTTTGAATCGCACGGTATATAGAATATCCACTTACTTCTTGAAACTCTTTATCAATTTTCTTCTCTTCTGCTTTAGATGGAACAATCTCTTTAAAACGACGATATAATCCCATTAATTCTTCTCTTATAATTCCTTTTTCGTATACTTTCTCAATTGCTTCATAAAACTTCACAATTACAACCATTTCCTCATTTGACCAATCATAATCTAACGGATATTGATATTCCATTTCGCACCTCATTTATCATTTCTTCTTATTTCAATATGCTATCTTAAAGGGATTTTTTTCTTCTTCACTATAGCCACTTTGCATTATACACTATTTATTCATTGTGATGGAATTGTCTTCCTCTATAAGTTAATTGGAAATAACTATTTAACATACTCACTGTAAAAATATTTTTTTCTATACATCTATAATTATTGGTGATATAATGCTTTTGTTTTATAGAAAATAAAGTGAACCTACCATCTCAAAAATGCTTTTGTGATTGGCAGAAAAACAAGTCTCATTCTAAAAAGCACTTAACTTTTTTAGAACAAGATTATATAAAACAAACTCTAATAAATATTATGAAAAAGAAGGGGTGTATAGATTGTCCCAATACGAAACACCATTGTTTACCGCTTTAGTTGAGCACAGTAAGCGAAATCCAATTCAATTCCATATTCCTGGTCACAAAAAAGGTCAGGGCATGGATCCTACATTTCGCGAATTTATTGGGCATAATGCATTAGCAATTGATTTAATTAATATTGCGCCGCTCGATGATTTACATCATCCAAAAGGTATGATTAAAGAAGCACAAGATTTAGCAGCCTCTGCATTTGGTGCAGATCATACTTTCTTTTCTATTCAAGGTACAAGTGGTGCAATAATGACAATGGTGATGAGCGTGTGCGGTCCTGGTGACAAAATCCTAGTGCCACGAAACGTGCATAAATCAGTAATGTCAGCTATTATTTTCTCAGGTGCAAAACCGATTTTCATGCATCCTGAAATCGATCCAAAACTTGGTATTTCACACGGAATCACAATTCAATCTGTCAAAAAGGCACTTGAAGAGCATTCAGATGCGAAAGGCTTACTTGTTATTAATCCAACATACTTTGGCTTTGCTGCGGACTTAGAACAGATTGTCCAATTAGCGCATTCTTATGATATCCCTGTACTAGTTGATGAGGCTCATGGTGTTCATATTCATTTTCACGATGAATTGCCGATGTCAGCGATGCAAGCCGGTGCAGATATGGCAGCAACAAGTGTTCACAAATTAGGAGGATCTTTAACGCAAAGTTCTATTCTTAACGTGAAGGAAGGCCTTGTGAACGTTAAACATGTTCAATCTATTATTAGCATGCTTACGACTACATCAACTTCTTACATTTTGTTAGCATCCCTAGATGTTGCTAGAAAACGTCTTGCTACAGAAGGAACAGCACTCATAGAACAAACAATACAATTAGCGGAACAAGTTCGTGATGCTATTAATGCTGTTGAGGATCTTTACTGTCCTGGGAAAGAAATGCTAGGTACAGATGCTACTTTTAACTACGATCCTACAAAGATAATTGTATCTGTAAAAGATTTAGGTATTACAGGCCATCAGGCTGAAGTATGGCTTAGAGAGCAATATAACATTGAAGTAGAACTCTCGGATTTATACAACATACTATGTCTTGTCACTTTTGGGGATACAGAAAGTGAGACAAATACACTTATTGCAGCATTACAAGATTTAGCAGCAACATTTAGAAATAAAGCCGATAAAGGTGTTCAAATACAAGTAGAAATTCCAGAAATACCAGTGCTAGCACTTTCTCCTCGAGATGCTTTTTATTCAGAAACAGAAGTCATTCCGTTTGAAAATGCAGCAGGTCGTATTATAGCTGATTTCGTTATGGTTTATCCGCCAGGGATTCCAATCTTTACTCCGGGGGAAATTATTACACAAGATAACTTAGAGTATATTCGTAAAAACTTAGAAGCGGGTTTACCTGTACAAGGTCCTGAAGATATGACATTACAAACATTACGTGTGATTAAAGAGTACAAGCCTATCAGTTGATAGGCTTTTCTTTCACCATTTTACCCTTTTCTCATACGATATTAAGTAATGTAACGTATAGGTGGGGATACGATTATGATTGTAATAGGCCGTTCTATTGTACATCCTTATATCACAAATGAATACGAGCCATTTGCAGCTGAGAAACAACAAATTTTATCGATAATGGCAGGAAATCAAGAAATTTATTCCTTCCGAACATCTGATGAACTCAGCTTTGATCTAAATTTGCGAGTGAATATTATTACTTCTGCATTAGAACTTTTTCAAAGTGGATTTCAGTTTCGCACATTTCAACAATCCTTTTGCAACCCCCAGTATTGGAAAAGAACGTCACTTGGAGGATTCGAGCTACTACCAAACATACCCCCTTCCATTGCCATACAAGATATTTTCAAAAACGGAAAACTATATGGAACTGAATGTGCCACTGCTATGATCATTATTTTTTACAAAGCTTTACGATCATTATATGAGGAAGAAACTTTCAACCGTCTCTTTGCAAACCTTTTACTTTATACATGGGACTACGATCAAGATTTAAAGCTCATAACAAAAACGGGTGGTGATCTTGTTCCAGGTGATCTCGTTTATTTTAAAAATCCACAAGTGAATCCAGCTACGATCGAGTGGCAAGGAGAAAATGCAATCTATCTAGGAAATTTCTTTTTTTACGGACATGGCGTAGGTGTAAAAACAAAAGAGGAAATTATATACTCATTAAATGAACGACGAGTCCCTTACGCTTTTATTTCAGCTTTCTTGACCGATACTATTACCCGTATTGATAGCCGTCTTATGAGCCACTACGCTTCTCCTAGCACTCCACAGACATCGATAGGGTTTATTCCGATTAGAGATGATGCAATCGTTGCAACAGTTGGTCATACAACTACAATTTATTAAAAAAGCGCCTACATATGTATATGTAGGCGCTTTTTTTATTTAAGCTTTTGTATGTTCTTTATGGCCACATTCGCAATGAGATCCACATTTCCCGTATAGTACTGTTGATTTTTCATCTTCAAAATGTCCGATTGTTCCTTCACATACTTGGCATACGATTGTTCCCATTTTTCATTTCCCCCTGAGTTTTAATAATAATCTACTTATTTATAATTAAGCTTTCGCCTTATCTCTATTAGCACATTCACAATTTGTACCACATTTTCCGTAAAGCACTGTCGTTTTTTCATCTTCAAAATGACCGATTGTTCCTTCACATACTTGGCATACAATTGTTCCCATTTTTTATTTCCCCCTAAGTTTATGGTCCTAAAAACTTTTAGCTGTCCATTTCCTATCAATTATTGGGCTTTTGTATGCTCTGTGTGATCACATCCGCAAGATCCACATTTCCCGTAAAGTACCGTTACTTTTTCATCCTCGAAGTGTGCAATTGTACCTTCACAATCTTGACATACGATCGTTCCCATTTTTCATTTCCCCCTAAGTTTATAATCCCAAAAACTTCTTTGTAACCGCTTAACTTTCTGTCTTTATTTTAATATGTTATACTTTTTACGTCAATAGGTTTTTAGTATAACACATTAAATATTTTTAATTTTAATTAGTATGCGATATTCAAACAAAAAAACAGCCATATTTATACGTACGACTGTTTTACATTAATTATTCTTCATATTCCGCATGCAAAGAAGTAGGTGGGACTAAAAACTTGAAAAACTGAGCTAACTCTGCCGCTTCCTCTTCTGATCCTAATTTAAAAATCTCCTGTATATGTTGAACATTCTCTACATCATCTCGCCCAAGTAAAGTAGACCTTCCTGTTTGCATGCAAACAATGAGTGGCTTTCCAAAAAACATATTTGTATAAATAACACCAAAATCATAACGAGTATCATGTGTCATAAAACCCAAAAATCGTACCTTCACACTTTCATGTTCATCATACAATTTTTCAAACATCGGTTTCCACCTTTCTCCATCACCTTTCATTAGTATATTAAACAAAAAAAGGAATACTCCTTTTAATTGTCAAAAAATTCAGTATCATGTAGAATGTTAGTATTCTACTAAGGTTAGGGGGATCTTATATGCAACATGCCTTTATTACGCTTGTACCTAAATCCAATCAACAATCTGTTTCAATAGATGATATAAAACAACTTTTTCATTACTATCAAACAGTTACTTCCAAAACTGGTGTTCAAATTAATTACGCTTATACAAATACCGCTTTTCCTTATGAAATTTTAGATACATCAGCAACAACATTAAAACTACAATCTACTCACGATCGATATGACTCCATTTATGTTGGTGTTGGTATAGAAAAGGAACAATCTTTTATTCAGATTTCTTTACCACCTAATGCAACATTTGGTGATAAAGGAAAAGCAAATGAATTTTGCCGTTTTCTAGCGAAGAAATTAGAAGGAGAGTTACAATTATTTAATGGAAGAACAATGTATTTCTATAAACGTTAATTTAAAAACAAAAATAAACGATTAGAAAGATCATACTATTTGTGCAAGTAAGAAGTATTGCTTTCCTCCTTGCACTTAGTATGACATATGCTATCACATACGCTAAGTACAAAAATATAAGAAAAAGAAAAATTTTATAATGCAGTTTATCCCGACTTGACAATAATAACACTGCTGAAAATCCACTCCACAAAACTAGATGAAAAAATGAAGCTAGCGTAATTTTCATAGCGTTACCTCCTTATCCTTTCTATTATATGCTTCAACTCTTCCCTCTTAGTATTTTGAAAGTAGACTTCTCCAAATTTCACCTAATCCACTGTTGAATTTTTCCTGTTTTTTTAATTCCCCAACTATTCACATACGAATATCCCTCGTTCTTAACAATAAATTCGCTCATATCGCCCATAAGACAGATTATTCATTTATCGCATGGTATACTCCTTAAGAAGAAAATATAGAAAGGAATTAATAATACATGGTATTTAGCAATTTATTTTTTTTATGTCTTTTTTTACCTGCAATTCTTTTCGTATACTACTCAGTACGGAAAGAATTACAAAACATCGTTCTTTTATTATTTAGTTTATTATTTTATGCTTGGGGAGAACCAATATATGTCTTCCTAATGCTTTTCTCTATTTTCATCAACTATTGGTTCGGAATATGGCTTAATAAAGACCGACTATCTAGTGCAAATAGAAAACTTATTCTTACTATAGCAATTGTTGTCAATACTGCTATACTAGGATATTTTAAATACGCTAATTTCTTAGTGGATAATATAAACGGGATTTTTCATACAAACATTGTACTCGAAAAAATTCCTTTGCCCATTGGGATTTCATTTTTCACTTTCCATGCAATGAGTTATATTATCGATATTTTTAAGAGAAAAGTAGAAGCTCAGCGAAATCTATTTGATCTTGCACTATATTTTACTATTTTCCCGCAATTAGTAGCAGGACCAATTGTTCGATATAATACAATCGCTTTTCAATTACATGTTAGAACAGTTAATGCTGATAAGTTTTCAGAAGGAATTCGTCGTTTTATCATTGGATTAGGAAAAAAGGTTTTAATTGCGAATCAACTAGGAGCTATTGCCGATGAAATATTTGCAATGGATCCAGCAACGATGAGCGTATCAACCGCTTGGATTGGTGCAATTGCTTATACATTACAAATTTATTTCGATTTTTCAGGTTACAGTGATATGGCAATTGGATTAGGAAAAATGTTCGGATTTGATTTCTTAGAAAACTTCAATTATCCATATATTTCAAAATCCATCTCTGAATTTTGGCGTCGCTGGCACATTTCACTTGGTTCATGGTTCCGTGATTATGTTTATATTCCACTAGGCGGAAATCGAATATCTCCTTGGAAAAACTATCGAAATCTATTTATCGTATGGGCATTAACTGGATTTTGGCATGGAGCTAGTTGGACATTTATGATATGGGGTATTTATTACGGATGTTTAATTGCTTTAGAAAAGGCTGGTTTCGAAAAAATATTACAAAAATTATGGTGGCCGATTCAACACATATACGTTATGTTTTTAGTAATTATTGGTTGGGTGTTCTTCCGCGCTGATAATTTTAGCTACTGTTCTAAATTTTTACAAACAATGTTCGGATTAAATGGATCGTTGACTGACATTACTAGTTATTTCTATGTGATGAATTATTGGGGAATCTTTATACTTGCTATTATTACATCAGCTCCAATTTTCTCTTGGATCAAGAATCCATTAGCAAATAAAAAGGTAGTAATTTTATCTCCACTTTATTACTTGAGTGTTTTAATCATAACTATGATGTATTTAACGAATGCAACTTACAATCCATTTATTTACTTCCGCTTCTAAAGGAGGGCTGGAGGACTAACAAGGCATTTACTCATGAACAATTAGAAGACCGATCACCATTGAATATGAAAGGTGCATTTTATGCATACGAACACACTACATGCTGTCATTATTAAAGATTCTTATGCAAATACAGCTTATCCTTTATTTGCACAAGAGTTTGAATAAACAACATTTATTGATCCACGATTTGCGGCAAGTAAAAATGTAAAGCAAGACCTCGAAAAACTACATGCTGATATCGTATTATTCCTTTATAATGACACTAGTACAAATAAAGAAATGTATCAATTTGAAAACAAAGAATACAAAACAAGAGGTGAATCAACAAAATTCACCTCTTGTTTTTCTATGCATATAACACACGAAAAAAAACGTCTTCTAAATTTAGAAGACGTTTTTTTATAATTATTTTACAATGTGAATTGGCATTCCAAGAGCAACTTCAGCTGCTTCCATCGTGATCTCACCTAATGTTGGGTGAGCGTGGATTGTTTGAGCGATATCTTCTGCTGTCATTCCAGCTTCGATAGCTAAACCAATCTCAGAGATAATATCAGAAGCGCCTGCACCTGCAACTTGAGCACCTACAAGAAGACCATCTTCTTTACGTGTTACAAGTTGTAGGAAACCGTCAGTGCTGTTTAATGATAATGCACGACCGTTAGCAGCGAATGGGAACTTAGATACAGCTACTGTCATTCCTGCTTCTTCAGCTTGTTTCTTAGTGTAACCAACAGATGCTAATTCTGGATCAGTGAAGCATACTGCAGGAATTCCGATGTAATCGATTGCTGATGCATGGCCACTAATTGCTTCAACAGCTACTTTACCTTCGTAAGAAGCTTTGTGAGCTAATGGTGGTCCAGGAACGATATCACCGATTGCATAGATGTTTGATACGTTTGTACGACATTGCTCATCGATTTCGATGATGCCGCGGTCAGTCATTTTAACTCCAACTTGCTCAAGACCAATTTCTTGAGTGTTTGGACGACGACCTACAGTTACTAATACGTAATCTGCTTCTACAGTTTGGATTTCACCTTTAACTTCAAAGCTAACTTTTACGCCAGTTTCTGTTTCTTCAACGCCTTTAGCCATAGCTTTTGTATGGATATTTACGTTACCTTTCTTTTGAAGAGCACGTTTAACAACAGAGCTCATAGCTTTTTCGAAACCAGCTAAGATTTCGTCGCCAGCTTCTACTACAGTAACTTCTGTACCGAAGTTAGCATATGCAGTTCCTAATTCCATACCGATGTAACCGCCGCCGATTACAACAAGTTTTTTAGGAATTTCAGGTAAGCTTAAAGCACCTGTAGAGTTGATAACACGTTTAGAGTATTTGAATCCTGGAATTTCGATTGGTGTAGAACCAGTTGCAAGAACAGCATTTTTAAACGTATACGTTTGTGCTGCATCTTCAGTCATTACGCGTAATGTATTAGCATCTACGAAGTAAGCTTCACCGCGAATGATTTCAACTTTGTTACCTTTAAGAAGGCCTTCAACACCGCCAGTTAATTTCTTAACTACGCCGTTTTTCCATTCTTGAACTTTTGTAAAGTCAACTTTTACGTTCTCTGCAGTGATACCCATGTCATCAGAATGCATTGCATTCTCATAACGATGACCTGCATTGATTAACGCTTTTGAAGGAATACATCCAACGTTTAAGCATACGCCACCAAGGTTAGCTTTTTCGATAATTGCTACCTTTTGACCTAATTGTGCTGCACGAATTGCCGCAACGTATCCACCAGGACCTGCACCAACAACGACTGTATCTAATTCAATTGGGAAATCTCCTACTACCATTGTTATTACGCCTCCATTACTAATAATTGTGGGTCATTCAATAGACGTTTAATTTGGTTTAATGCTTTTTGAGCAGTTGCGCCGTCAATTAAACGATGGTCAAAGCTTAGAGATAATGCTAATACTGGAGCTGCAACGATTTCACCGTTTTTCACAACTGGCTTCTCAGCGATACGGCCGATACCAAGGATTGCTACTTCTGGGTGGTTGATAACTGGAGTGAACCATTGTCCACCTGCAGAACCAATGTTTGTAATTGTGCAAGAAGCACCTTTCATTTCAGCTGGAGCTAAACGACCTTCACGTGCTTTACCAGCAAGATCATTGATCTCGTTAGAAATAGTGAAGATTGATTTACGATCTGTATCTTTAACAACTGGTACTAATAGACCTTTGTCTGTATCAGCTGCGATACCGATGTTGAAGTAATGTTTATGAACGATTTCTTGAGAAGCATCGTCTAAAGCAGTATTCAACATTGGGAATTCACGTAATGCAGATGTTAAAGCTTTAACAACGTATGGAAGGTAAGTTAATTTAATACCTTTGTCAGCTGCAACAGCTTTGAACTTCTTACGGTGAGCAACAAGTTCTGTTACATCTACTTCATCCATTAATGTTACGTGAGGAGCTGTATGTTTAGAGTTAACCATTGCTTTTGCAATCGCTTTACGGATACCACTCATTTTCTCACGAGTTTCTGGATATTCACCAGCTGGGATTGGTTGTGCTTTTGGTGCTTCTTCTTTCGCTGCTGCTGGAGTAGCTTCTACTGCTGCTGGAGCCTCAGTTGCTGCTACTGCTTGTCCACCATTTGCAAATGCATCGATGTCAGCTTTTACGATACGGCCGTTCTTACCAGAACCAGCTACTTTATGAATGTCTACGCCGTTTTCACGAGCATATTTACGAACAGATGGCATAGCGATTACGCGCTCATTTACTACTTCTGCAGTTGCTGCTGGAGTAGCTTCCGCTGCTGGAGCTTCTACTGCTGCTTCTTCAGCTTTTGGAGCTTCATCATGATCGTCACCTTTAAATTTAAGGTTTTCGTATCCAGGAGCATCAAATTTAATTAATGTATCTCCTACAATTGCAACTGTTCCTTCTTCTACAAGTACTTCAAGTACTTTACCTTTAACAGGAGAAGGGATTTCTACTACTGCTTTATCATTTTGTACTTCAAGAAGTACATCGTCTTCGTTTACTTCATCGCCTGGTTTAATAAACCATTTTACGATTTCACCTTCGTGGATACCTTCACCGATATCTGGTAGTTTAAATTCAAATGCCACGGAATTCAGCCCCCTGATTCATTTCATTATTATGGAATATGTACAAAAGAAACCAGCATGTGCTGATTTCTTTTGCACATGAAAAGCTAAAAATTAGAAGTTCATTACTTTGTTAACAGCTTCAACAATATCTTTATGGTTTGGTAACCATACGCTCTCAGCTTGAGAGAATGGGAATACTGTATCAGCAGCTGCAACACGTACAACTGGAGCTTCTAAGTTTAAGATTGCACGGTCGTTAATTTCCGCTACAACGTTAGCTGCAATACCAGCTTGTTTTTGTGCTTCTTGAACTACAACTACGCGGCCTGTTTTTTCAACAGAAGCGATGATTGTTTCGATATCTAATGGTTGAACTGTACGTAAGTCAACTACTTCTAAAGAGATACCTTCTTTTTCAAGTTCTTCAGCAGCTTTTAATGCAGCATGAACCATAGCACCGTAAGCGATAACAGATACATCTGTACCTTCACGTTTGATATCAGCTTTACCTAAATCAATTGTGTAATCGCCTTCTGGTACATCTTGACGGAATGAACGGTACAATTTCATATGCTCTAAGTAGATAACTGGATCGTTGTCACGAATCGCAGAGATTAAAAGACCTTTTGCATCGTATGGAGTAGATGGAATAACAACTTTTAGACCAGGTTGTTGAGCCACTAATCCTTCTAAGCTATCAGCATGTAGTTCAGGAGTATGAACACCGCCACCGAATGGAGAACGAATTGTTACTGGAGCAGTCCAACGTCCACCAGAACGGTAACGCATACGAGCTAATTGACCAGAAACTGAATCCATTACTTCATAAATGAAACCGAAGAATTGGATTTCTGGAACTGGACGGAAGCCTTCTAATGCAAGTCCAACTGCAAGTCCACCAATACCAGACTCTGCAAGTGGAGTATCCATTACACGATCTTCACCGAATTCAGCTTGTAAACCTTCAGTAGCACGGAATACACCGCCGTTTACACCAACGTCTTCACCAAACACAAGTACGTTAGGGTCATTTTTCATTTCAACGCGTAAAGCATCAGTGATTGCTTGAATCATTGTCATTTGAGCCATGGCTTACTTCGACTCCTTTTCTTTGTAAATTTCATATTGTTCAGCTAAGTTGTAAGGCATTTTTTCGTACATGATTTCCATTAAATCAGTAACTTTTTGTTTTGGAGCTTGGTCAGCCTTAGCAATTGCTTGTTTGATATCTTCTTTTGCTTCTTCGATTACTTTCTCTTCAACTTCTTGAGACCATAGGCCTTTGTTTTCTAAGAATGCACGGAAGCGTACGATTGGATCTTTTTGTTCCCATTCGTTCTCGATATCTTTTGTACGGTAACGAGTTGGGTCATCACCAGCCATTGTATGTGGACCATAACGGAATGTTAAAGTCTCGATTAAAGTAGGGCCTTCGCCGTTTACTGCACGCTCACGAGCGAAAGCAGTTGCTGCGTATACAGCTAATGGATCCATACCGTCTACTTGAATTCCGTAAATACCTGCTGCTACTGCTTTTTGTGCTACAGTTTTAGCTGCAGATTGCTTTTCTACTGGAGTAGAGATTGCATAACGGTTGTTTTGTACAACGAAGATTGCTGGAGCTTTGAATGCACCCGCAAAGTTCATACCTTCGTAGAAGTCACCTTGTGAAGCACCACCGTCACCAGTGTAAGTAATTGCAACAGATTTTTTACCACGTAGTTTCATACCTAACGCAACACCAGCAGTTTGGATGATTTGCGCACCGATAATGATTTGTGGAGCAAGTGCATTTACATTCTCAGGCATTTGGTTACCCATGAAATGTCCACGAGAGAATAAGAATGCTTGGTATAATGGTAAACCGTGCCATACTAATTGTGGCACATCACGATATCCTGGTAAGATGAAATCTTCTGCTTCAAGTGCGAAATGACTTGCTAATTGAGAAGCCTCTTGTCCAGCTGTTGGTGCGTAGAAACCTAAACGTCCTTGACGGTTTAAAGAAATAGAACGTTGATCTAGTACGCGAGTATACACCATACGGCGCATCAATTCTTTTAATTGATCATCAGATAATTCAGGCATAGCTGCTTCATTCACAACTTCGCCTTTTTCATTTAAAATTTGTAATGTCTCAAATTGAGCTGCGATAGCTTTCATTTGCTCATCAACATTAAATAGGGTCTTTTTTGTTTTAGTACCCATTCCGTTCACCTCTTCCTCTCTTGAACCATATTCTGAAACGCTTTCACTATCTATTAGCTAGACTGAAAACGCAACAATGTAAACCAACAAATTTATCTGTCGGTTGAGAATAATTTTGTGTACCTAACAATCTGTACTAATGTTTTTTCAGAAACATATTAATACAATCTTGATCACGTTTTTTAGTTTACAACTATTCTAATTACGATGTCAATTACTTTGGTTACGTTTTTTTATAAATAATCTGCAGGTTTCTTCTACACAAACGTGTTTTTATTTTTCACATCTGTATTAGTAAGCATTAACCTACTGTTATATTATTCCCTTTTCAACTTATTTTTTCTCTTAGAATAATATGTAAACGATTTAATTCTCTTTAGTTTTTCTCTCTTCTTAGCAAAAATATACAAACTCTTCTTCCTTTTATAGGTAATTACCCATACATTTCTATCCTTCCCTCCATACATTATAGTAACCGCAGTGTTAGCGGGAAATGATAAAGGAGGTCATCTCATGTACGGATACTCATATTGCTATCCAACTTGTTCAAATCCTTCCTACGGTTATGGCGGTTCTTGTGGCGGGTCTGGACGCGGCTTCGCCTTAATCGTTGTGTTGTTTATTCTTTTAATTATCGTTGGTGCTGCTTGCATTCGCTAATGTAAAATGAAACAACTATGGAAAGAAACAGACGGCTTTGCCGTCTTTTCTTTTTATTACATACATAAATATTCTATAGTAGAACGCTTTCCAAAGCGCTTCCCTACTTGTCGATGACTTTTTCCATCTCCTTTGGTAGACTAAAGAAGAAAGGAGAGATTACATATGCTTACAATGAAAGATGTAATTCGCGAAGGAGATCCTATTTTGCGAAACGTTGCAGAAGAGGTTTCAATGCCGGCGAGCGAAGAAGATACAACTACCCTTAAAGAAATGATTGAATTTGTAATAAATAGCCAAGATCCTGAAATGGCTGAAAAATATAGTTTACGCCCTGGAATCGGATTAGCAGCTCCACAGATCGGTATTTCAAAGAAAATGATTGCGGTTCATGTAACTGATACGGACGGTACGTTATATAGTCATGCATTATTCAACCCAAAAATCATTAGTCATTCTGTTGAACGTACATATTTACAAAGCGGGGAAGGCTGTCTATCAGTAGACCGCGAAGTACCTGGTTATGTCCCTCGTTACACAAGAATTACAGTGAAAGCAACATCTATCAACGGCGAAGAAGTAAAATTACGTTTAAAAGGTTTACCAGCAATCGTATTTCAGCATGAGATTGACCATTTAAATGGTGTTATGTTCTATGACCACATTAATAAAGAAAATCCATTTGCTGCTCCTGATGATTCAAAACCTCTAGAGCGATAATAAAAAAGGCGGAAGTTAATCTTCCGCCTTTTTTATATGAAATGGGTTCCATATTCACTTATAGCAATCCAGCCCATTTTAAGCCATGATATATGCCGTCTTCACTAACATCCTTTGTCACATAATTTGCAAGTTTTTTCAAGTCTTCGTGACCATTCCCCATCACAATACCTGTCCCAACTGCTTCGATCATTTCTAAATCATTTAAGCCATCTCCAAATGCATACACTTGTTCACGGTTAAATCCTAATTTTTCAATGAATTTCTCAATTCCTTTTGCCTTCGAACCACCATTTGGAATAATATCCATTGAATACGCATGCCAGCGAATGAAATGAAAGTCTGGATACTGATTAATAAACTTTTCCTCTTCATTCACTTCACAGAAAAGCAGAGTTTGATAAATATTACGCTTCTCATAAAAATCAGGTTCATATGCCGGATGTTCAAAGTTTAAGCTTCCAAAACCTTCTTTCACATAATCATGATATTCTACTGATGCTCTCATTTCTTGATGATCCAGATATACAAGTGGATATCCTTCTTGTTTTGCAAACTGAGTAAACTTATGTAAGGCAGCTGGATGTAACGGGTTATTAAATATTACCTCATCTTCAAATACAACGTACTGTCCATTAAAGCTAACATAATTATGTATATTGAGTTCCTCACGTATATCCTCAAACATAAATGGCGCACGTCCTGTTGCAATTGCTACATGCACACCTTTCTCTTGTAAATGTCTTACTGCATCTCGTGTAGATTGCGGAATCTTCTTATCGTGATCTAATA
Organism: Bacillus sp. 17RED48; assembly: GCF_019837545.1. Taxonomy (NCBI): domain Bacteria; kingdom Bacillati; phylum Bacillota; class Bacilli; order Caryophanales; family Bacillaceae; genus Bacillus; species Bacillus sp. 17RED48. Next base: position 890,445 of record NZ_JADAXG010000001.1, on the reverse strand, counting down.
ATGTTCCATCAATATCAAAAAAGACAATTTTATCATTCATTTGTCAAAATCCTTTCTGTTACTCTATATTCCTATTTTGATTATCGCTTTTCAAATTCTAAAAAAAAGTATAACATATTAAACATCTGTGAAGAAAGCGTTCACTTTCTGACCTTATTTATGAAACCTGCATATATATATTAGTAAAAAATGTGGATACTTGTTCGTATGAATTTTCTTTTCTATTCTTTCTCATACTATACCTATAACTAACGGCTACTAATCGTTACTATAGAATAACTTTCCCTGTATAAGAAAGGACAAGATTCAACATTCACTTTTGTCTTCTTTCTTATATCAGAGACAGAGTTTTCACTAGTAATATGCATGTTTTAAATAAGGAAAGGAAGGAGTAATCATGCTGAAGAAGCTGAAGAAAAAGCTCAAGCGTTATTTAAAAGATCTAGTCCGTAAAAAGACAATCGCTTAAATTGTGCCCATTTCGGGCTTTTTCTTCATTCTCATTCGAAAAAACATGAAAATCGTGACTGTTTGCTTTATAATAAGTAACAGATAATGCAAAACATAGACAAGGAGAGGTTTTCCAAATGATTTTTAAAGTATTTTATCAAGTAAAATTGACTGAGGTTCCAGTACGTGAAAATACAAAAGTTTTATATTTAGAGGCTACGTCTGAAAAGGATGTTCGTAAGAAATTAAATAAGTTCGCATATAATATCGAGTTCGTTCAGTCTGTTACTGGTGCTCATCTTGAATATGAAAAAGAAAACGCTGATTTAACATTAGCGGAAATCGTATAGTCATATGAAATTTCTAAAGAATGATCAAGCTGCCGTTTTTGCTTTAGGTGGACTTGGTGAAATCGGTAAAAATACATATGCTGTTCAATTTCAAGATGAAATTATTATTATTGATGCTGGAATTAAATTTCCAGAAGACGAACTCCTCGGAATCGATTATGTAATACCAGATTACACTTATTTTGTGCGAAACGAAGATAAAATTAAAGGATTATTCATTACACATGGTCACGAAGATCATATCGGTGGAATTCCTTACTTATTACGTCAAGTAAACATCCCGATTTATGGCGGAAAATTAGCAATTGCACTAATCAAAAACAAATTAGAAGAGCACGGATTACTTCGTAAAGCAAAACTTTATGAAATTCAAGAAGATGATGTTATTAAATTTAAAAAGACATCTGTTTCCTTCTTCCGTACAACTCACAGTATCCCAGATTCATACGGAGTTGTTGTGAAAACACCTCAAGGACAAGTTGTTCATACTGGCGATTTCAAATTTGATTTCACACCAGTCGGTGAACCAGCGGACTTAACAAAAATGGCTGAAATCGGAAAAGACGGCGTACTTTGTCTCTTATCTGACAGTACAAACAGTGAAGTTCCAAACTTTACAATGTCTGAGCGCCGTGTTGGTGATAGTATTCAAGATATTTTCCGCAAAGTAGAAGGTCGTATTATCTTTGCAACCTTTGCATCAAATATCCATCGTCTACAACAAGTTGTTGAAGCGGCTGTTGAAAACAATCGTAAAGTGGCTGTGTTCGGTCGCAGTATGGAAGCGGCGATTGAAATCGGACAAAACCTTGGTTATATTCGCTGTCCGAAGGATACATTCATAGATACAGCTCAACTAAACCGCCTACCGGCTAATAAAGTTGTTATTTTATGTACAGGTAGTCAAGGTGAGCCAATGGCAGCACTTTCACGTATTGCTAATGGTACTCATCGTCAAATTCAAATCATTCCTGGCGACACAGTTGTTTTCTCTTCTTCACCAATCCCTGGTAATACAATTAGTGTAAGCCGTACAATTAACATGTTGTATCGTGCTGGTGCTGATGTAATCCACGGAAAACTGTCAAACATTCATACGAGTGGACACGGTGGACAAGAAGAACAAAAACTAATGCTTCGTCTAATTAAACCGAAGTATTTCATGCCAATTCATGGTGAATACCGCATGCAACGTATGCATATGAAGTTAGCAAACGATTGTGGTATTCCAGAAGAAAACTGTTTCATCATGGATAATGGAGATGTTCTTGCTCTTCGTTCTGATGAAGCAAGCGTAGCTGGTAAAATACCATCTGGATCTGTCTATATTGACGGAAATGGTATTGGAGATATCGGTAATATTGTATTACGCGATCGTCGTATTCTTTCTGAAGAAGGACTTGTTATTGTAGTTGTAAGCATTGATATGAAAGAGTTTAAAGTTGCAGCAGGACCTGATATTATCTCACGTGGTTTCGTGTATATGCGCGAAAGTAGTGATTTAATTAATGATGCTCAAACATTAATTACAACTCATTTAGAAAAAGTAATGGAGCGTAAAACAACACAATGGTCTGAAATTAAAAATGAAATTACAGACACATTAGCACCATTCCTATATGAGAAAACGAAACGTCGCCCAATGATTTTACCAATCATTATGGAAATATAAGAAAAAGGACAATACCTTCATGGTATTGTCCTTTTCTCTTATCTTAAAAAGTGTTTAAAACGATCTACTTCATCGTCATGACCAATTACAATTAATATATCTCCCGCTTGAATATTTTCCGTAGCTCGAGGAGATACAATAACTTCTTTACCACGTTTAATCGCTACAATATTCAATCCAAACTTCGCACGAATATCTAATTCGATTAAAGAATGACCATCAATTTTTTTATTTGCAATAATCTCTACAATACTATGCTCATCTGAAAGCTCAAGATAGTCTAATACATTACTTGATGCAATATTATTAGCAATCCTTTTTCCCATATCACGCTCGGGGTGCACAATGTGATCTGCCCCTATTTTACTTAACACTTTTTCATGGTAATCATTTTGAGCTTTTACAGTAATATTTTTTACACCTAACTCTTTTAAAATTAATGTTGTTAAAATACTTGAATTTAAATTATCTCCAATAGCAACGACTACATGATCAAAATTACGAATACCAAGACTTTTTAATACCATCTCATCTGTTGAATCTGCAATTACAGCATGTGAAGCTATATTTGCAAACTCATTAATTTTATCCTCATCTGAATCAATTGCCATTACTTCCATACCTAATTGAGCGAGTTCTCGGCAAATGCTTCCACCAAAACGTCCAAGCCCAATGACAGCAAATTCTTTCTCTTTTTCACCCACAGGAATTCCTCCAATAACATCGAATACTATGTATTTTTATTGTAACATACTTTAGATTTGCTACAAAAACCTGTATATCATTCTTATTTTTGTTTTTGCATATAAAAATACTGTTGTAAATAAAATGCGATACTGAAAATCAACATACCAAATACAAATATATTTCCAAATGAACTAAATGTTTCAAAAACGAATAATAACGTTTCTTGTCCGAAGAAAGCAAATAATAGTTGTGTAAATGCGAATAGCAATGCCAATATATAATGATGTTGATGGAATAAATAATGTGTTGCACCTAAAAAAGCGATAAACGAAATAATGAAAATCCACCAATTTTCTAAAAACAGTTGCCAATTAGTAAATTGATATCCATTTACTAATATCGCAATAATTCCTATAACAGCCATCGTTGGCACACTCCAAAATAATGCTCGCCCTCTAAAGAAGCGCGTTCCTTTAACATCACCTTTTTCATGTGCAATGTATGTGAGTACTACCGTACTTATGTACAAAACTGAAAGAATTGTTAAAACGATAATAAGCCAAAAATGTAATTGATAATACTCATGCTCTATGTTTGTCACGATAGCCGCTAACATACACGGGATTAACATTCCAGTCCAACCATCTACTTTTCTTTCATTCCAAAACACTGTGTTACCAATCCGTATCCCTAACAACATAAAAATAATGATACCTAGTACAAATAATGTCGTTTTATTCCCTACTAAACTCGTCGAGAAAGCAATTAATCCAATAAATAAAAAGAGCACAAACCCATTCATAATTTCTAATACAGGTGATAAATATCTTTTCACCCATTTATATGTTTCGTCATATTCGTGATTATCTACTAAACGGTAGGCATAAAAACTTATCCCAAAATACACCGCCGCAATAATAACATACGCATATAAGACGAAACACAACATTGCACTGCTAATTTGCACGTAATTCCCCACCCTTTTTTCTATGTTTCACCTTGATTTTACACACTTTCTACACGAAATGTAAACATATATAAGCTAGTTAACTAATCATCTTCTCAATAAGCGATAATGAATAATGAGCAGCGGCTCAAAACCGCTGCTCATTACTTTATCCATTTGTATGCCAATGTGTATCCAAAACAAATATGAAAGATGTTTTCGTCTTGGAACTAACAAGTACCCGCTGTAAGTTTTTGCAAAGTTGGCGAGCGAGTTTACTTTCTAGTTCCTTTCCACTTTACATATTGATCTAAAAATGCGATAGCTTTCTCAATAACCTCTTCATCTGGTTTTAATTTCGCATGGTGTAAACCATATTCTGAATTTACCCCAAGCCAAAACATAAATCCAGGAATCTCTTGAAGCATATAACCAAAATCTTCCCCTGTCATTGCCTCAGTACATGTAATTACCTTCATATCAGTTTGTTCACTTACAAACTGCATAAACTCTCTCGTTAATACTTCATGGTTATATACTTGATGATACATCGCTCCATAGTCAATAACAGCTTCACATTGGAAGGAAGCTTCTATACCTGCAACAATTGCCTCAATCCTACTTTTAACACGCCTCATTGATTCCACTGATAACGTTCGGATCGTTCCTTCTAACCGAGACTTTTCTGCTATGATATTTTGAACTGTACCACCTGTTATTTTTCCGATTGTAATCACTGCACTATCAAGAGGATTCACATTACGACTAATAACAGATTGAAGTTGTGTAACAAGGTGACTTGCTGCTACAATCATATCATTTGCAGTATGCGGGTAGGCTGCATGTCCACCTTTCCCTTTCAAATCAACATATAACTCTGATGTATTTGCAAATAATAGCCCCTCTTTTGTGGCAATTGTTCCTACAGCGTATTCAGGTGCAATATGAAGACCAAGAATTATATTCGGCTTCCATTCTTTTAACTCTTCACTCTCTAACATAGGAAGAGCCCCTCCTGGTCCTTCTTCAGCTGGTTGGAATAGAAACACAAGGTCATCATCTATTCTTTCTGTTACAGCTGCTGTTAGAAGGCCTAAACCGATTGTTGTATGCAAATCATGTCCACATGCATGCATCATTCCTTCATGAATAGAAGCAAACTCATATCCAGTTTCTTCGGTAATTGGTAAACCGTCTATATCTGCGCGATAACCGATAATTTTTTCTGGATTTTTTCCATTTACTTTAACAATGACACCTGTTTTCCATACTTTCACTTCCACATATTCATTCGAAAGCGTTCCTATGTAATCTAAAATATACTGTTGTGTTTTCCACTCTTTAAATCCAATTTCCGGTATTTTGTGTAAGTCTCTACGAATTTGAACGAATTTGCTTACTGCCATTTTTGCACCTCTATCTATAAAAAGCGCAAGAGCCTGTTATGCTCTTACGCTTTTTTTGTGTTTATTTCTCTGGGTTTAATTGACGAAGCTCTTGTTTAATTTCAGTTTTTGCTTTTGTCTTCTCATCAATCTCTTTAATTACACGTGCTGGAGTACCGGCAACAACTGTATATGGAGGTACATCTTCTGTTACAACAGCTCCTGCTGCTACAACTGCACCCTTACCTACTGTAACTCCCTCTAACACAACTACGTTTGCACCAATTACAACATCATCTTCAACGATAACTGGTTTTGCTGAAGGCGGCTCAATAACACCTGCAAGTACTGCACCTGCACCTACGTGACAGTTCTTACCAACAGTTGCACGTCCACCAAGTACCGCGTTCATGTCAATCATAGTACCTTCACCGATTACAGCACCGATATTAATTGTTGCATTCATCATAATAACAGCGTTGTCGCCGATTTCAACGTGATCACGAATAATCGCGCCTGGCTCAATACGAGCTTTAATACCTTTTAAATCAAGCATTGGAATTGCAGAATTACGACGGTCATTTTCAACAACGTAATCAACGATGTGCTTGCTATTTCCATCAAGAATTGTCTTAATTTCAGACCATTCTCCAAATAATACACCAGACTTTTTATTTACAAATGCTTGTACCGTTTCAGGGAATGTTACTTCTTTTAAATCCCCTTTTATGTATACCTTTACAGGAGTTTTCTTTTCACTTTTTTGAATAAACGAAATAATTTCGTTAGCGTCCATCATTTTCATTCTTGTTGCCTCCTAAATCCATTTATAATGTTACTCTACCAAACGATAGAGCGAGTAGCAAGATAATAATCCTATTTTTCCATTTGAATTTCTTCTATAATTTCTAAAAATGCCCTTACTTGCTTCAATTGTCTGGCCGATTCACTCGTCAATAACCATGTTTCTCTCGTTAATTGAACAGGTGTTTTATACATATTTTCCTGTACTTCTTTTAAAACAGTAGAAGGTAAAAGAGCATAACCTATACCATTTAAAACGAGCTGTTTGCAAGTCTCAATTTGATCAACCACAATTGTTCTCTTAGGTGGATTAGAAAATAAACCATACCACCAATTTTGTATTTGTCCATAATAAGTCGAATCACTTTTAAATTGAATAAATGGTCTATTTGTTTCTTTTAACATTGTAATATCTTTTATTTCTTTATCCACTAAATAAAGTTCATCTTCAAATAATTGTTGCTTCTGACCTTTATATTCTTGTGTTCCTCTCAATATAGCAACATGAACGTCCCCTTCATAAAATTGCTTTTGCACTTCACTACTCCAGCCAGTAAACAGCGATATTTTCACAGAAGGGTATTTATGTACAAACTTCTTCAAAACAGGAGGAAGCCAATATTGACCAATAACTGATGCAACAGCTATTTTTAACGTTCCGTGAGTTTCTGTTCTAAAAACAGCTAGCTCACTTTTAATATCCTCTTCCTTTTGTAGCATTTCTTTTGCATAATTTGCGACTTTTTCCCCTTCAGGTGTAATTGTCAATCCTTTTTGTGAGCGAATAAAAAACTTCATTCCCCATTGTTTCTCCATAGATTGTAATCGTTGACTAAGCGCAGGTTGTGAAACAAATAAACGTTCCGCCGCTTTTCTCATATTTGATTCCTGAGCTAACACAACCATCATTTGAAAATCATCAATTTGCAACTTTCTCCCTCTTTCCTTAGCTTCCATACACCTTATCTCAATAAGCTTTTCATCCTTAATTTAACTATATACTCTTATATTTTTTATCTTTTTAAATATAATACATACACAACTGATATGCACGAAAAAAAGTGACTTCTCCGCTTCTATGAAGTCACTTTTCTCACATTATCGATTATGTTGCCTTACTTTTTTATTCAACAATTTTAAAATAGCCCGACGTGTTAAAATCCCCTCAAAATACCCATCTTCATTGACAGCGCAAATAAAAGGATGATCAATTGTCATTTCTAAAGCTTTTGCAAACGAATCTTCTAACTTAAGAACCGGAATGTCTTCCTTCATCACCTGTTCTACTTTCATTTCGTCAAGTCTTTCAAACTCAATACGTTCCAGCCCTAACATACCGTCTAAAATCATGGCAGTACTAATTAACCCATGCAATTTATACATCGGGTCCAAAACAGGTATCGCCGAATATCCAGATTTCACAAGAACGAGTAAAGCATGCTCTAAACCATTCCCCATTTGGACATGTGCTACTTTTTCTGATGAAATCATTAAATCTTTCACAAAAATTTGTTGAAACTCGTCTTTCGGAATACTAATCATGTTACATCCCCCCATTTTCCCTTTTTCCTACTTTTAATCACCGATTCTATTCATATTTTATGACAGCGTTTTCATATTATTATTTTGTCCCTACTTTATTTCAATAAAAACAAAATTACACAGCTATTTTAGCATACAACACAAAAAAAAGACTACCATTCCGGTAGCGCTTAATACCCCTTATTTTTTAATCTGTAAAATAACCTTGTGATTTTTTTATATTGCGTCACATCTGTCTGTTTTAAACCATTCTCAATATCTGTAATTTCCACAGATAAAATTTCACTCGCATAATTTTGCTGAAATAGAATATCTAGTAACAAACTCTCTTCTTCTTCTGTTAAAACAAATTCCCTTTTCATATACCCCTCTCCTTATACTCGCATCGTTACTCTTATTATATATAATTTTCAACCTATTTAATAGATGTAATATTCAGTTTTTAGTGGGGGATATATAAAAATTGTTTTTTATTTCGTATATCGATTTGCATAACTAAACGCCGCATAAGCATCTGGCTTAATTTTTGCTGTTAATCCCATCGCTTGAATTTTCGCTGTCATATCTAGAATAAATTCTTTTGTTAAACCATCATTTCCGATATCCAAGTGAATTTCCATTATAAATCCAGCTCCCTCTTGAGCATATGGATGCAATAAATCCCATATTGTTTGTATATGGTTCGGAGTAAATAGGCATGCAATTTCTTGGCTAAACTGCGTTTCTAAATATATTTTCTCACGTAAAGTTGCTGGCTTATCTTTTACTGATTTATGGTGTAAACACCCCCAGGCACCTTTTCCAACGCGATGAATATGAATTGCCGTAATAAACCTCGTATCCTTTTGATGTGCTTGTGAGTCTGTCCCAATGGATAAGCGATATAAATTTCGTGGATCCTTTTCAATGAAACTGCAAATACGGCTAAAGACCATATCAAAATTTAAATGTCTCTCTGAAACATTATAAAATGTATGTTCACCGGCCACATAGTCACGTCCTTTCAATTAGACAGACTTTTCGTATTCTCATTGTATGGGACAAAAATAAAAATTATAACTTCCTACCCTTTATTCGTTTCAATATTTCGAATTACATAATGGCAAACTTGGCACGTATAAATTACATTTTGATTCGATTGAGCCGTTAATACATGAATAATCTCAGCAGAATTGTGGCATTTAGGACAAACCACAACTGGTAAACGTTCCATACAACACACCTCCTCGTTATTTTTATCCCGCTATTTGCTACCCGTAAACACCCAATTGGTGATGGCTAATAATCAGTATAGGACGAAGAAGCCCTACTGATTACAATTTCACTTTATTACCATTGTAGGAAAAATGAAAAATCCCTATACCTATATGCTAAAAAGTAATAGAACTAAAAAAGGTGTTGCCATATGGCAACACCTTTTTTATATGTATCAAGAAATGATATCGTAAATCTCAATTGCAACCATATCGATATTATCGAATTGATACACTTGAGGTTTTTCACCTTGTTGATACACTTCTAACTCATACATTTCACTTTTATCGAAAAATTTCACGCTACATTTGCGCTCACCGTTCACTTCAAAATAGCGTTGTGCTACTTCACCGCTTTCAGCTTGTTCTTGTAGACTAACAAGTCGAGTTAAAATTCCTTGGAGTAGAGACATGAAATCTCTCCTTTCTCTGATCTTCCTACCAATAGGTTTTACAGCTATACTCATTCTATCCGTCATAACAGAAAAAATGTTCCACAGTCTAGGATAAAGGTTATTGGCCAGAAACTCAACTAAAAATTTGTCGAAATGCGAAGGAAAAAACAGAAAGAACATCTTTTCCCTTCTTTATTGCGATTTTTATACTGGAAGAATATAATAAAAAACAGAAAAAAGGAGGAATTACAATGAAAAAAATTGAGGTTTACACACAACCTGATTGTCCGCCATGTGTCATTGTGAAAGAATTTTTAAAGCATAATAACGTTGTATATGAAGAGTTTGACGTAAAAAAAGACGCTGCTGCACGCAATCGTCTTTTATACGACTATGATTCGTATTCAACTCCAACAGTTGTAATTGATGGAGAAGTTGTTGCTGGTTTTCAAATTGAAAAATTACAACAGCTACTCAATATTGAATAAGAATAGGTAAAGACCTATTCTTATTTTTATCCCACTATTTGTGGGCAGTAATAGCCCGATTGGTGCGAGCTATTAATCAGTGAGAGATGAACATCCCCCACCGATTACAGTTTCACTTTATAATTGTTGTAATCGTTTTATTTCAGTTAAAAGTTCTTGACTTTCATGATATCCGGCCAATTTCCATTTCCCTTGATCTCTTTGCAATGTTACAATTTGATATTGTCCACTTTTCGCCCGCTCATATACATATAAAATTTTATGCTCTTCATCATATGACATTTTCGTTTCTGAATGAAAAGAAAACGGCGCTTCTTTTGCTGGAAGTAAATATTCACCACTTTGTTTATCACTTCTACTATTTTCATCTGTAAATACTTGAAGGAAATTCTCTGTAAAATATGGTGATAACGTTTCTATCATCTTATTCATCGGCAAATGCTTCCCACGAATTGAAAATTGGGTTTCATAGCCCTTTTGTATCGTTGTAAACACTTCTTCCCGATCGACTTTCGCTTCCTCTTTTCCTAAAACAGTTGTGACACTATAACCAACTAGAAAGGCAACGCATACAAATAGAACTAACCATATTCCATATTTCCTCATTTTTTCACCTTCCTTTTAAGAAAACTTGTCTTTGTAGTATTCATTGTAACAATGATTATGCAAAGACAGGGGTGGTTTCGTTCGTAAAATCTTTACAACGATAGACAGCATTTTCATCACCATTTTCACTATTACCAATTTATGATAAAAACAAACAAAAAATGCACGAATCTCTTCGTGCATTAAAATAAAACATCTTCTTCATATAAATATTCATACGATAAATCTATAAATAAAAAGTTTTCATCATCAATTGGGAAGGAAAATGTTCGTACCATCTCACCGGTTTCAATATCAGCATATAAATCTGAAAGTCTTGCCTTATTCTCAAAACGCATTTTCATAATATTTTCTAGAAAATACGGACGCCAACTCCAGTTCTTCATATAATACTCAGGCATCACAATCCATTCCCCATCTTTTTTCATAACGTTTCCTGATTGTTGGAAACCATCTTCGTTACAAATAAATATGCGAAAACTACACTGTGATACACTTTGGCTAAATTGTAATAACCAATCATTTATATCTTCATTCTTTTTCTGTTTGGCTAGAACATCACCAATTCGATCACGTAACATTTCTGTTAAATTATAAATCTTTTGTAACTTTTTCTTCTCATGTTGAATAAATTGATGACACTCATTACCAAGTCGTTCTTTCAAAACGTTCGTTTCAATAAAATCAGGTAAGCACTCTTTCAAATAATTCCCTTGATAATATCTACCACCGTTTTTCCAAGCATATTGTAGTTGATAAAAAGCATCTATTTCTTCATATAACAATGTTGCACCAATTCTTCTAGCAAGTAATGATAAAGAATATAAAATATCTTGATAAGATTGTAAAAGTGCAGTTTGCCTTAAGTTTGTTAAATCTACTTTTAAAATATCCGGTGCTAACACGCTAATACGTTCTAAATTACTTGTACCCGTTCCGACTTTATTAATCGAAATTTGAATACCATATGTACGATAATACATAAGCAAATGATTAAATTGCTCTATATCTTCTTGACATTCATGTTCTGTAATTTCTAAAACAATGTGTTTCAAATTTAAACCTTGCTCTTCATACATCAATAAAAGTTGAAGTAAACTTTCATCATCATCGTTCATTAATACGTTAGCATTCCGATGTATAAATAATAATAATTTTTGATCACTTTCTAAATAACGATTTAAAGCTTTTTCTACTATAATGTTGTCCGCTTCCAGTTGAAACTCACTCGGAATAGAATCATCATGAAAGAAAGAAGCTAGACTTTGTATGCCCTCTTCTGTTTGAATACGTCCTACTACTTCATATCCAATTACAGTATGCTCATCAGCACTAAAAATAGCTTGATAATAAGGAAGGACTTTATCCAAGTTACTCATTACATCTAATGCATCTATCAACGCGCTTCCCTCCCTTTACTTTTCAAAAATTATAACATGATATTTACGGAAAAATAATAAAAAATCCCTTCAGTTTTCCTGAAGGGATTAGAGGGGTAAAATGCTAAGGGGAATTAGCAATTCTACTATGAAGAAAAAAGAGGTCTTAAATATAACGTATATATGACCTCTTGTAAACACTTTTCTTTCACATGTCACAATTCCGTCACATTTAACCGTAAGAATATGGATCAAACATTCATTTTCTCATCCCTTTTAAAATGGATATTGATGTAAATGTTGTCCTCCATCCATTGTCATGCAAGTTCCATTTATGTACGCAGCTTCATCTGAACATAAATAATAAGCTAAACCTGCGATTTCTTCTGGCGTACCCAGCCTTCCAAGCGGAACACTTTGTATCGTACGCTTAGCCATTTCTTCTGAAATCCATAACTTATCAGCACCGCCCGTACGTTCAATTGGTCCTGGCGCGATAGCGTTAACTCGTATTCCATATTTACGTCCCCACTCAACAGCAAGCGTCTTCGTCATTGCTAACACTCCAGCCTTCGCTGCAGCCGAATGAATAACTCCCGGACCTGCATCCCATGCATATGTTGCTACCATGTTAATGATATTCCCTTTTATACCTTTTTCAATCCAATATTTTCCGACAGCCTGGCTACAGTAAAATGTGCCATTTAACACAATATTTATGACCGAATTCCAGCCATTCACGGATAAATCCTCTGCTGGACAAATAAAGTTTCCAGCTGCATTATTTATTAAAATATCAATTCGTCCAAACTTCTCATCAATCTGTTCAATCATTTTCTGAATATCATCAGTATTTCTTACATCCATTTGTACGGGTAATATTTGCCCTGGAAATTGTTCAATTTCCAACTTTGTTTCCTCTAGTTTTTCCTTTGTACGTCCTGTAATAACAACTCGTGCCCCTTCTTTTGCAAAACGAATCGCCATTCCTTTTCCCATTCCGCTTGATCCACCTGTAATAATAACTACCTTTTCTTTCACATACATCCCCTCCCAAAAATGAATACACATTCATTTTATCATTTTATTTAATAGAAATCTTTATATTTTTAAACTTTTCTGATATTTTAACGTAAAGAGGTTTCTTTTCATTCATTTTTTTCGTAATCTATACTACTTTTTTATTATTTAAAATATATTTCAAATAAACTGAAAGGAGATTTGAGTAACCTGTAGATGTAACGAACACATGTGATATAAGTCAAATAGGTATACTCATATTTTTATGAAGAAAATTACTAGAAGAGATTTTTTAAAAGTTGGCATGCGCACTTGTCTATATTCATTTATAACCACTAGCATCGGGTACTATTACGCTAAATATATTGAGCCTCATTTACTCTCTTTTACAGAGCATACACTTACATCGCAACTCATACCCAAAAGTTTTCATGGTATGAAGATTCTTCAATTTAGCGATTTACATCTCGGATACTATTTCTCTCTCCAACATTTATCTCAAATCGTTTCTAAAATTAATGCTGTAAAACCCGACATTGTTCTTTTTACTGGTGATCTCATTGATAATTATCAAACATATACTGCCACCCCTTTCGTTGCATCCATTTTAAAAAATATACAAGCACCCTTCGGTAAATTTTCTATTTATGGTAACCATGATCACGGCGGCTATGGAACGGAATACTATGAGCACATCATGCGTGAATCTGGATTTGAACTATTACTAAATAACGAAAAGAGAATCCGTCTACTGGATAATAGTGAAATTTCAATTTTCGGGCTCGATGATATACTACTAGGCAAACCAAAAATAGAGGAGACACTACAGTACGCGAGGCAAAATACTTATAACATTGTTCTTGTTCACGAGCCAGATATTGCACCGCAAATCGCTAAATATCCAGTTAACTTACAACTTTCTGGTCATAGCCATGGCGGACAAGTGCAAATTCCTTTTTTAGGCGCTATTATTACCCCATCACTTGCTAAAAACTATGTTGAAGGCTTCTATACGATTCAAGATTTAGCTCTCTATGTCAATCGGGGCCTTGGAAGAACACGTGTCCCATTCCGATTTATGTCAAAACCTGAAATTACGATTTTCACGCTCCAACATTCGTAATAATTCGCCTATTTTCTTACATATCCTTTCTTGTACGCGCTCATCCACGTTTCATTTACCATATGATAAAAGTGAGTCCAATAAAGGAGGTTTGTTCATGTACCCATATTATCAACCAATCCCAGTCCGTTCAGCACCTATTGGTCCAGTAGGCGACTCACGCTTCTTTCCGTTTTTTGGCGTCCCATTTCTAGCTGGCATTGCTGGCGGACTGCTAGGCGGTGCATTGGCTTTCGGTCCTAGACCGTATTATCCACCATATCCACCACCTTTCCCACCGCCAACACCTTATCCTTGTTATGGTGGACCTTGTCAACAACCATACTATTATTAATGTACTGCCACAATTCTACCAATGTTATTCCCTCTCTTGACCGATCCATGATCTATTAACATGCTTACAATAAAAACTATTCTCTCTACGCATCCATTTATTTAGAGAACATATAATAAGTAGAGAACAAAGTAAAAAAACCTCTTTTTTAAGAGGTTTTTTTACTTTGTTCTCATTATTCAGCATCCGTGTTTTGATACGCCATCTTAAACAACTTCACTTGGCTATCAATTTCTTCTGTACTACTATTAATAACATAATAATAATCACCGGTTTTATTTTGTTCGCGCGTTTTCACATTATCAGCTAATATAAGCTGTAAAATCGCCTTAATTCTCGCCTTCATTTCAATATCTAATATTGGGAAAGATATTTCTACTCGCTTTTCCATATTTCGCGTCATCCAATCAGCTGAAGATAAATATGTCTTTTCCTCTCCATTATGATGGAAATAATAAATTCGGCTATGTTCTAAATATCTCCCAACAACACTAACTACCCGAATATTCTCACTTACATTTGGAATACCAGGCCTTAAACAACATGTTCCTCGAACGATGAGCTCTACCTTTACTCCAGCTTGTGATGCTTCATACATTTTTTTTATTAATGGTTTATCTGTTAATGAATTCATCTTAGCGATAATATACCCATTTCCATATTGCCTATGATAACCGATTTCTTCATCTATTAAATCCATAAATTGCTCTCTTATATCAAATGGTGCAACCGATAAATGATGAAAATGCGGCTTTGTTGTATAACCGCTCAAATAATTAAAGAAATTTGTTGCATCGACCCCAAAGTCTTTTCGTGATGTAATATACCCAAAATCAGTATATAACTTTGCAGTCGCGTCATTATAATTTCCAGTCCCAAGATGTACGAACCTTTCAATTTTTCCGTTTTTTCTTCTTACAACTAGCGTAATTTTACTATGTGTTTTCAAGTGGCTTACACCGTAAATAACATGACAGCCCGCCTGTTCCAATTCTTTAGCCCAATTCACATTATTTTCTTCATCAAATCTTGCCTTTAATTCAACTAATACCGTAACTTGCTTCCCTTTTTCAGCTGCTACCTTTAGCGCCTGAATAATCGGCGAATCCCCACTTACTCGATATAATGTTTGTTTGATTGCAAGTACATTCGGATCGTCTGCCGCATCACGGACAAAATCAACTACTGGCTGAAATGATTCAAAAGGATGATGTAATAAAATATCATGCTCAATCGCTTTTTCAAATACATCTTCCGCATCCCCTAAGTCTTGAGGCCGTTGCGGAATAAGAGCCGGATATACAAGATGTTCATATACAGGAGCTAGTTTTTTATATAAAGAAAATAGACATGTTAAATCTAACGGTCCATCCATTATATACACATCTTCATCTTTTACTTCCAACACCTCATATAATAATGCTAATACTCTTTCATCAATATGCTCTTTGCCAACTTCTAAACGTACAGCAGCTCCCCACTTACGCTTTTTTAATTCTTTTTCAATTACCTTTAATAAATCCCTTGCACCTTCTTCATGAATTGTTAAATCCGCATTGCGTGTAATACGAAAACGAGTAACTGATGATACATTATATCCTGTAAATAATTTATGGGTAAAACCACTAATTACATCTTCTAATAAAATAAATTTATGCTTTTGCCCTTCACTCGGTAAAAATATGAAGCGTTCGAGTAATGAAGGAACTTGTACAATCCCTAACTTCGTACGGTTTTCTTCCTCCACTTGTTTCTCATCATATAAAAGAGTAGCTAAATTCAAACTTTTATTTAATAACATCGGAAATGGACGATATGCATCAATAGCTACAGGTGTTAAGACTGGAAAAATTTGCTCATCAAAATACTCTTCTATAAATTCCCTCTGTTCTTTCGTCAAATCGTGGAATGTTAAACGTTCAATCCCCTCTAACTCCAGCGCTGGCAACACATAATTTTTAAACGTATCATATTGTACAGTCATTAATTCATGGGCCTTTATCGCAATTTTATTTAATTGCTTTTTTGGTGTTAAGCCAGCCTTATTTTCTGGTTGGTTAAACCCAGCACTCACTTGATCCTTCAATCCTGCTACGCGTACCATAAAGAATTCATCTAAATTGGAACTGAAAATGCTAATAAACTTTAATCTTTCCAAGAGCGGATTCGTTTCATCCTGTGCTTCTTGTAGTACACGTTCATTAAATGCTAACCAACTTAATTCTCGATTGTTGTAATAAGCTGTATCATTTAAATTTACTATATTCCCCATCAACATTTCCATCCTCTTCACACTTCCCCTGAAACTTTTTTACTATAATTTAGTTACTTTTATTTTAGCAAATTACAATATTCCAAGGTGTTAATTTTTTGTAAAGACATCCGTACAACTTAACATTTTGATTCGAAGGATAAATTAATAGTCTTTTTCAACACTCTTTCCAGCTGCTTTTTTTGTTTTTCAGCTTGTACTTTTTCCGCTAATGCCGATTGCTCACATACAATTTTAAATGTTAATCCTTCTTTACTTTCTATTATAGATATCGATTCAACAAGCGATCTTTGTCTTATATTTAGAGCTGCTGAAAATTGTAAAACAGCCCCTAATAGGCGGATTTTTTTTTGTTCATTTTTATCAAACCATCCTTCAAATGGGGACAAGTGTTGTTTGAATAACATTTTTGATTTATAAGACGCAATAAGCGCTAATCTAACTCGCTCTTTATGCATCATACCATCAATTGTTTTATTCGCTAATAAATAAAACGTATGTAAGCGACTCGCTTCTTCGTCTATATATTTACCTATATTAAATACTTTCGCTGCTTGATGAAATACTTCCCAGTCTTTTACTGACATAGAAATTAGCCCTGTTTCTTCAAGCTGTTTACAAATCAATCTTCCATGTTTAATAAGCTGAATTACAAATTCCATATCCATTTCATATTCATGTGATAATAAATGTAAACTTTCTTCGACTACGTTCGGATAATATGAAATCCCCAAATCTTTTGTCAACTCTTCATAGAAAACACCTTCTCGTAACCCTTTTCTGCTTAACACAAATGCTGGTGCCTCTATAACATTAACAAGCGTATGAAAAACTTTGACTGCTGGAATAATTGTATCTGCTCGATCTTTTGCCAATCCTTCCAATTTTTGAATTTCTATGAACGACAATGCTTCCAATTCTTCTTTCACATTTTTAATATCTTCTTCTTTCATTTTATATAAATGTACCCCTGCTATAGGATAACAAATTAAATTTTGATGGATTTTCACTAAGTTCCTCGCACTACCACCAATTGCAATAAGAGGCAATTTCTTATCAATTAACCATGGTAATGTTCGAAATTGATATTCTAAGTACGTTTGAATCTTTTCCAACTCGTCTTCAGTAGGTATATCCTCTTTAATAAATTGTTGTTTTAAAGAAAGTGCTCCAAAAGGAAAGCTATGGTACTCTAGAATCTCTCTATTTCGAAAGTATGTAACTTCTGTACTTCCTCCACCAATATCTACTGTAATTCCTTCAGAGAACGAAGTTGAATTCATAACTGCTAAATAGCCGTAACGTGCTTCCTCATATTCTGATAAGACTCTAAGAGTAAAGTCTGTTTGTCCCTCAACCAGTTTTTTAATTGCCTCTTGATTCTCAGCCTGTCTAATTGTTGCTGTTGCAACACAAAGTACATGATGCAACTGGTGGAATCGTGTACTTTCTTGAAATTGAAATAACGTTTGTAACAATACCTCTATTCCTTCTTCCATCAACACACCATCAATTAAGTAATTCCTTAACCGAGCAACCACTTTCGTATTTTCAATCTCCTTATAAAAACCTCCGTTTTGCTTTTCATAAATAACTAAACGCATTGTATTAGATCCAATATCTATAATGGCATATTGCTGTTTTAATATTTCTTTCAAACTTCTCACTCTTTCATTATCAAATTTCTAAAACACATTCTATTACTATTATACAAAATAGTTGTTTTTTGTAACAATATTGCTTTAATATTGAAAATATATACAATCACTTTTTGCATATAATAAAAACCTCTTTTATTTATGTTATAATAATGAAAAATTGAAAGGAGATTCAATATGAAACCTTCACAACCACAATCTCAATTACAAAACCAACATTCTATTAATCGACTAGCTCAATCTATTTTCGTTGTGAATCGTCATGCTAAAGCTGCAACTAATCCGAAGTATTTATACTGGTTAAAAAAGACGGCTTTAGAACGCTTAATTGCTGAAAAAAAAGCTATTAAAGAAGGATTACATTTTTCTAGAAATCCACGTTTTAGCCAACAACAATCTGATGTTCTTATACGTTTAGGTGATTATTTTTTCCATATTCCTCCTACCAAAGAAGATTTTCGAATCCTACCACATCTTGGTCATCTTGAATCCTCCTATCGAAATCCGAAAACAACCTTATCTTTAACAGTAGCAAAAAAAACACTTCAAGATTATATTGGTCCTGAAGCACTGAAACAAGAAAAAAAATTAAGTGAACCTGTCCCATGGTATAGTCGTACTTATACAAAAAAATAAAACAGTTTGGCCAATTGTAGGCCAAACTGTTTTATTTTTTCTCTTCTTTAATTTTAATATTTGCTTGTTTATAAAAAGCTATTTTTTCTGTATTATAAGATTTTGTAAATTCATTAAACTTGTCTTTTTCTGATTCAATATCCTTATAAGATTGATTTACTACTTTTACTTTTTCACTAATATCTTTTAATTTTGTACCTTTATCTTGTAACATTGTATATAATTCTTTTTCTTGTTTTAACGATTTATTATAGCTATCATACATCTTGTTAAATGAATCTTGTCGTTTCTCATATATGCTTTTCACTTTATCCGCTTGATCTTTCAATTTCTTATCTTCAATTTTCTTCACATATTTATCTACTGATTTTACTTCTTCTTGTGCCTTACTTAAAGATTCTTTTTCTTTTTTAAGCACTTTGTCTCGTTCATCTGTATTTTTCACTGCTTGGTTCAATTTTTCCTTAACAGTTTGATTATTATCTTTTCCTTCTCGAACAATCTGGTTATATAATTCTTGTCCCTCTTTTTCTAAAGTTTCAAGTTTCTTTGCATCTTCAAACATTGTTTTTTCTTGCTTTGCAGCATTTTCAAATGCAACATATAATTCCTCTTCTGGTTTCGGTCCGAAACAACCGGCTAATAAAGTCATTGATAATGCAGTTACAATTGCTAATTTACTATATTTCAACATCTTCTTCCTCCTACTTATATACGATCATCGTGTAAAAAGCTATGAAAATTATATATCCTTCTATAAACTCCATACTCGCACCTTTTCTACGAAAATCATTGATATTGTTTATAATGCTTGTACAAATTGTATTACTTAAAATTACATTTTACTTTTTTGAACCAATTAGCAGTTTCATATCCATCTTTTACTTAGCACTTTTTAAAGTCTGTTCATACTATGTATTACATAAAAGTACAACGGAATTCATCACAGCCATAATAATTTGAAGAACAACAGTAATAATAATTCACCTGATAAAAGATGATCGTTGTTCTCTCACGTCTATCATTCTATCATTCCCTTTCCGGCTTTCTATCAAATAATCTATTTGTTCATTTTACACAGTATAAATGCTATCTTGCAACAACTTACAATTATTCTTGTCATTCCCTAAAAAGGAAAAGTGTAGAGCATGCTTCCCTCTACACTTTTAAAATGAAACACATTGTGCAAAATGCATTGACACATCCATCATAATTATATGCTTATTCCATATATTTTTAAAGACTTTTATTACAATAAAAGTTCTTTTTGTAATAAAAGTCAAAAAAATGTTACATTCAAAACTTCTTCATATCATATTTCTTCAAATCAAAGTTTCACTCATTTTCTTACAAATCCCTATGCTGGTACAATTGATTTTGTGCCTTTCTTAACAATTCTTCAAAAGTTTTTCCTTCTATTGGATAACTAGCAGCTCCAAATAAAAGCGTCATACTTAACAAACCATTTTCTATTTCACTTTCAATATTTTTCATTAATCGGTTTGTTATCGTCGACTTTTCATGTCCGTTATCAACTGCCACAATAACATACTTATTTTCGTCCCACCTAGTAACAACATCCCCTTTACGAATTGTCTTTACAATTGTACTCTCCAATTTTTGTACTAACACCTCCAAATTTTTTTCTTGCACTGTTTCTTTTAGTCCTTTCCATTCTTTCATAGAAAGAATGTACACTGTAATATTATGAGAATCCCGTTCTGACAGAGCAGTTACTTTCTCAAAAAAATCAACTACAAAATCATTACTTGCCATTCCTCCTACTTCCGTATCCATACGTCCACTCGCTCTTTTATCATACCAATGTCCAAAATAATAGCTGAGTATCATTTGCAATATATAAATAATAAAGACGGTATAAAATGATCGCGAATCCAGTTTTGTAATTACATCCTGAAGCGCAATCCATTCTGTAACTGCCACTGTATTCCCAAGTAATAACCCACTAATTTTTCCTTTATGTTTCATACTTCTCCTCCCTTCTATACCAATATATGTTTCTATAACAATTATGTTTTTCTACAAAATAAAAAATGTACACATTGAGTGTACATTTTCGCTTAAGCTTGTATACCATTTTTATTCTATTTCATATATATACTATATATCGTTTTAGAAAGAGGTGATCTGTATGCTACAAAAAGAAAATCTATCAGATATTATACGTTTACTAGCAGGCTTTCTGTTATCGTTAAAATTATTATGTAATTCTTTCGGAGTGAACTTTATTACAAACGATCAAATTGACGCTATTGTAAATGTTGCTTCCTTTCTTTTCATTTTATATTTTGGTTATAAAAATAATTATGTAGGAAAAAAAGGAATCGAGCAAAAAAAAGTACTCAAAAAACACAATCTTCATTAAAAAAGGAACCTTTCTTACAGGTTCCTTTTTATCATTGCCGCACAACAACTTCATTTGTTTGCAGCGGACCATATGATACTCCTTTATATTGAAATGTATATGTAGCCTGAAATAATGCGTTTTTAATTGCTTTATCTTTATTTGCTTTTATTTTACAAATTAGTTCTACTTTCTCATTCGGTAATAAATTTTCGATTCGCCACCTTACAAGCTGGAACAAAAACTCGCTCATCCCCTTATCAGCCTTTAATGAATTTGGGATATATGCAAAATAATCTCGAATCATATGACTTACTACAACTCGTGAAATCATTTCCATTCCTTTATTTTCTACTTCAATTCGAATAATAAGTATGTCGTTTACATCATAGGTCAGTTCATATGAAAATTTTTCTTTATACATACTACGGATTTGTAATGTAACTGCTATATTAGGACATTCGCTTTCCTTTTTTGAGCCATCAATCCATAATACTGGTTGTAGCGGTATTGAATGCCTTCCTTGATCCGAATTTCGTTTCCATATTTTCACAATAATATTCACCCCATTTCAGATGCATCATCCATACGACCTTATTCTACCTCTCTACACCATATTAATAAAGCTTGTTACAAACGATATATAGTTATTGCTCTTCCTTGTATCCTATTCGACAATATAAAGAAAAAACCATTTTTCCTCTGTTAACAGGCAGTATTCTTACTGAAATATTTTTTTACAATTTCCTTCATTGACTTTATACCAATATTAAGTATTACTCACTCTTTTGCTGTCCATACAACAGAATATTTTGACGGAAGAAAAAGTTTGCCTTTTAGTCAAATTTGACTATAATATTCTTTATGGCTTTGTCAGTGCACTTGTTTAAATTAATTTGAAAGAACTATACTTTAAATTTTTATGTGCTGCACTCAAAACTTCATATAGTTTACTTATTATTAAAGGAGGGTTATATTTGGAATCTCAATTATCAAAAAAAGACTCCAACAATACAAAATTTGTTGTTGCAGGTTTATTACTTGGTATTTTAATGGCGGCAATGGATAATACAATCGTTGCAACAGCAATGGCAACGATTGTTGGAGACCTAGGAGGATTTGACAAGTTCGTTTGGGTCACGTCTGCATATATGGTAGCAACAATGGCAGGGATGCCTATCTTCGGAAAACTTTCTGATATGTACGGACGGAAACGCTTTTATATTGGTGGTCTCATTCTTTTCTTATTCGGTTCTGCACTTTGCGGGACAGCATCTAGTATTGAGCAACTAAGTATTTATAGAGCAATTCAAGGGATCGGCGGCGGTGCTCTTATGCCTATCGCCTTCACGATTATGTACGATATATTCCCACCAGAAAAGCGTGGAAAAATGACAGGGCTATTCGGTGCGGTTTTCGGGACATCTAGTGTATTCGGCCCTTTATTAGGTGCTTATATTACAGACTATATAAGTTGGCATTGGGTCTTCTATATTAATATTCCATTAGGACTTATCTCTTTCTTCTTCATTACTAAATACTACAGTGAATCTCTAGAATTTAGAAAACAAAAAATTGATTGGGCCGGCGCTATTACACTTGTTATTAGTATCGTTTGCTTAATGTTCGCCTTAGAACTTGGTGGTAAAGAATACGCATGGAATTCCACTGTAATTATCGGTTTATTTACAACAGTTGTTATTATGCTTATTATTTTCTTCTTCGTAGAACGAAAAGCAACTGAACCTATCATTTCTTTCCATCTATTTAAAAAACCTTTATTCGCAGCTAGCCAAGGAGTTGCCTTTTTCTATGGTGCCGCTTTTATTATCTGTACAGTTTATATCCCAATCTTCGTTCAAGGTGTTCTCGGCGGTTCAGCCTCAAATGCTGGATTAATTTTAACACCTATGATGGTTGGCTCTGTAATTGGAAGTCAAACAGGTGGACAGTTAGCTTCTCGAACAAGCTATCGTAACATCATGATGGTATCTGGCGTTTTCTTCGTAATTGGTATTTATTTACTAAGCACTTTAACAATGGATACACCTCGTCTACTTGTAACGCTATTTATGGTTCTCACTGGACTTGGAGTTGGTTTCTCGTTCTCAGTTTTAAGTATGTCTTCTATCCACAAGTTAGAAATGCGAGACCGTGGTTCTGCTACATCAACAAACTCATTCTTCCGTTCACTCGGTATGACTCTTGGTGTAACGATTTTCGGTACAATTCAAAACCATATTTTTACTACTAAATTAAACACTGTGTTCCCTCCTGAACTAGCTAAATTAGCTCCAAAAGGCGGAGACACAAGTTTCTTATTAACACAAGGTGCTACCGAGAAGATTCCAGCTGAAATATTAACTGGTATTAAAGATGCTCTCGCTACCTCTATTGCCAGTACATTCTTCTGGGCACTTATTCCGGCTGTACTAAGTATTATTTGTATTTTACTTATGGGCAATGAACGCCTCTTTACAGGTCCAAAAACGAAACAAAAACAAAAGCAAGTAAGTTAATATAGAGAGAAGAAACGGCATATCCCTTTATGAAAACGGATATGCCGTTTATAATATGTATAAAGTTTTTATTTATAGGAGTTGAGACAGCATGAGCATGAAATTAGTCATTCTCGGCTTGCTACTCGAAGGAGATAAACATCCATATGAAGTGCAGCACATCATGAAAGAACGACAAATGGATTGTTATATTAAATATGCAAAAGGATCACTTTACTACGCCTTCGAGCAATTAGAAAAGCAGGGTGCAATTCGTATTACCACGATTGTTCGAGATACGAATAGACCCGATAAAACAATCTTTCATATAACAGAAGAAGGTAAACGGTTATTTCACACGTTACTATTAAAACAATTCGAGGCAAAAAATCAAATCTATAAACCAATTTATTCAGCACTCTCTTTCGCTCATTTTGGTGATGATCAAGAGTTAATTCCTATTTTAGAAAAAAAGAAAAATGATACCGTTCAATATTTACATAAAATGCAAACTATTTATGATTGTAGCAAAGGACACATTCCACGTGCACAACTATATATTTTACAAAGCGTTATTGAACATATTACAGTTGAATTACAATGGTTAAACACCCTCCTTACAGATGCAGTTGCAGGGCGACTGTCAGAAATTGATATAGATGAAAGGTAAACTTATAAAGAAGAAACTGTAAAAAGACAATAAAGTTATTTAATGTTAAAACCTAAACAAGTATCCCCCGTTCTAATTTAGGACGGGGGATACTTGTTTAGGTTTTGATATAACATGAACCGATTGTTAAATAACATAACTGGCATCTTATCTCTGTACAGATACACACTTCTTTATAAGTTTAATCGCACTTTATTTCAATTACCGCTACCTCTCTTCACTCTTATAAAAGTTAGAACAATCAGAATAATAAAAATAAAAAACTTTAGAATTTTCTTATTTTAAAACAGTAGACAAAATTCCAAAAATTGTGTTAGAATTTGTTTCAATATCATATCGCTTGTTAACTTCCTTTCAAAAGGAAAATAGGTACACGAAAATTTCGTTTCGTGTTTAAAAGGGAAGCTTGGTGAAACTCCAACACGGTCCCGCCACTGTAAATGCTGAGATTTCTTGTTTAGTGCCACTGTGAAAACGGGAAGGTGAAAGAAATTATATGAAGCATAAGTCAGGAGACCTGCCTGTTTTAGCAACACTGATAGATTCACGGATGATGATGAGGTGTTAAAACAAAAAGGAAGGCTTATTTTCTATGCCTTTATGCTTTTTGTTATAGGTATTTCCTAGTAAACGGAAATGCTTACTTTCAATTAGGGAGGAATTTAAAATGGCAATTCAAACAAGTAACTTAGGTTATCCACGTATCGGACTACAAAGAGAGTGGAAAAAAACATTGGAAGCTTTTTGGTCCAATAAAATCGATGAAGAACAATTTTTAACAACGATGAAAGAAATTCGCCTTCAACACGTTAAAGTACAGCAAGAAAAAGGGATTGAACTCATTCCAATTGGCGACTTTACATATTATGATCACGTTTTGGATACTGCTTATATGCTAGGATTTATCCCATCACGTTTTTCTGAGTTTACATCTTACCTTGATGTATATTTCGCAATGGCGCGTGGCTCTAAAGATCACGTAGCTTCTGAAATGACAAAATGGTTTAACACAAACTATCATTATATCGTTCCTGAATATGAAGAGGGATTACAAATCTCTTTAAAAGATAATCGTCCACTTCGCTTATACGAAGAGGCAAAACAAGAATTAGGAGTAGATGGAAAACCTGTTATTTTAGGACCATATACTTTCTTAAAATTAGCTAAAGGTTATACACAAGAACAATTCGCTACGATTTTAAAACAATTAGTTGCACCATACGTACAACTGCTTTCAGAACTACATGCAGCTGGTGCACAAGTCATTCAAGTTGATGAACCGATTTTCGCTTCTTTAACAAAAGAAGAAGTTCAACAAGCAAAAGAAATTTATGAAGCTATTCGTAAAGAAGTTCCAAATGCGAACCTTCTTTTACAAACATATTTTGATAGTGTAGAAGAAAACTATGAAGAAATTATTACATTCCCTGTATCCGGTATTGGATTAGATTTCGTTCATGGTAAAGAAGGTAATCTACATGCTATTTCAAAATATGGATTCCCAGCTGATAAAACTTTAGCTGTCGGTTGTATAGATGGCCGTAACATTTGGAGAGCTGACCTTGATGAAGTTCTTACGTTATTTACAACGTTACAAAAACAAGTCCAAACGAAAGACTTCATCGTTCAGCCTTCTTGTAGCTTATTGCATACACCAATCGATAAAACAGAAGAAATTCACTTATCGACTGAACTATTCGATGCGTTAGCATTTGCAAATCAAAAATTAGAAGAGTTAGTTCTCATTCACTCTGCTCTCACTCAAGGTACAGAAAGTATTAGTAATGAGCTGGAAACATATCGAAATGTACATCATACAATTCGTTCATCTGCTGTACGTAACCGTGAAGATGTCAAAGCAGCACGAACAGCACTAAAAGAAGAAGATTTCTCACGTCCTCTTCCATTTGAAAAGCGATACGAATTACAACAAGTTGCCCTAGAGTTACCATTGTTACCAACAACAACTATCGGTAGCTTCCCGCAAACAACTGAAGTTCGTCAAACGCGAAAAGAATGGCGTAACGGTGTTATTTCAAATGAACAATATGAAAAATTTATTGAAAAAGAGACAGAAAAATGGATTCGTTACCAAGAAGAAATTGGTCTTGATGTCCTTGTACATGGTGAGTTTGAAAGAACTGACATGGTCGAATATTTCGGTGAGCGTCTTGCTGGTTTCTCATTCACTAAAAACGGTTGGGTACAATCATACGGTTCCCGCTGCGTAAAACCACCTGTTATTTATGGTGATGTAGCCTTTATTAACGGAATGACTATTAAGGAAACTGTTTATGCACAAAGCTTAACAGAGAAAGTTGTAAAAGGAATGTTAACTGGACCTGTTACAATTTTAAATTGGTCCTTCGTTCGAAATGACATTCCAAGAAAAGAAGTTTCGTATCAAATTGCATTAGCTCTTCGTCACGAAATTGAACTACTTGAATCTTCCGGAATTCGAGTAATCCAAGTCGATGAGCCAGCACTTCGTGAAGGAATGCCACTAAAAGAAAAAGATTGGGACACTTATATTACATGGGCAGTTCAATCCTTCCTTTTAGCAACTTCTTCTGTAGCAAATGAAACACAAATTCATACTCATATGTGTTACAGTAACTTCGAAGATATTGTTGATGCGATTCGCGCATTAGATGCAGATGTGATTTCTATCGAAACATCAAGAAGTCACGGTGAATTTATTGATACATTAAAACATACAACATATGAAAAAGGCATCGGTCTAGGTGTATATGATATTCATAGCCCACGTGTACCGAGTAAAGATGAAATGTATAAAATCGTAGAACAATCTTTAGAAGTATGCGATCCTAAATATTTCTGGATTAATCCTGATTGTGGTTTAAAAACGAGAAGAACAGAAGAAGTTATTCCAGCTTTAGAGCACATGGTGCAAGCAGCAAAAGATGCTCGCTCCCTGCTAAAAACAAACGCATAACGAAAATGGGTTATCCTTATTGAGGATAACCCATTTTTTATTCTTTACTTTCAAAAAAGAATTCGTATTGTATTTTATATAATTCATCATCCGTTGGTTCTTCAAGAGGAGTTGCCTGTAATACAACTGTATACTCACCATTCGCAATAGGAATTTGAAATTTATTTGAAAGAATACTTGTTACAACGATACATCCATTTTCAACTGTAAAAGGAACTGTAACCGTTCTAATCGCTTCTTCTTTCTCAATATGCTTCCCGCAAGTCACTTTCACTTCACAAGTATAATCAGAGAGTGCTTCAAAAATAACAGTTCCATCCGCCTTCGCATAACCTCTTTCAAAATCTTCATCCGTCCAGTCAACGTAAGGCTGATCACCGTCATAGTTCATCAACATTAATTGCGAATAAGAAATTGTTAACTCCATCGTTCCCATTCTCCTTCATTATGAAATATGCAACTACTACTTTACGTCAAATTTCACACGCGTACCATCTGGGTATTTGTCCAACTTATTTCCTACCCAAGACCCTGCTCCGCGGTTATCTGCTGGACTTATATATTCAATATGTGCTCCTTTTCCACCTTCTTTACACATCGCCATTGGCCATTCATCACGATCATACCCTTTTTTTGATGGATATGGAGCTAACGATAATTTCCTTCTATCCGCAGCACCACTACGATCGATTGTACAAACTTCTGAATGTCCTTCTTTTATAGCATCCGTAATATGTTTCCCTGTCTCTGGATATCGCTCTTTCGGAAATTCTAGAACTTGATCATACGTATTCGTTTTTTTGATACTTGTTTCCTCTGGAACAAGTACTTCATACACCGCTACTACAATAGAAAGAATTGCAATAATTGAAATGATAATACCTTTTAATTGCTTCATGTATACCTCCATGATTCTACCAGTTTCTTTGCCTCCGTTATTATAACAAACTTCTCCTGTATATGTTTTCAGACATTATTTTAGCTCTTCTTCGCCATTCCGCCAAAAAACTCTCATTTTCCTTCATCTTTTCACTAATGCTGTAGAAAACTAATAACCTTCCGACATTCTTTTTCAAAGGAAGTCCTCATAAAAGATTGAAATGATATATACGATACTTTTTGGGGAGGAAATATTATGGAAGCTACCTATAAAACGAAAGATGTCACGAATAAAACAGGCATCCCAAAACATATAGTTCGCAAATATAGTCAACTGTTAGAGGATCATGGTTATATCATTTCCAAAACAGCTGATGCTCGCATTTATAAACTGGATGATTTAAAACTATTGAAATCTATACATGAAAGAGCTGCTACATTGCAAGAAGACATTTCAGAAACGATACCTATTATTTTAAAAGAAAAAGAGGACCCGCCTGTACCCGCTATACAAGATAAGCAAGAAATACAAACGAAAGAAAAAGAAGATGGGCGTAACTTTGAGGAGTTCATGTTAAAACTTGAAATGCTCGCTCAATTAAATGAAGCAATTATTCATCAAAATTCTACCCTTATTACCCAAAATCGTTTAAAAGATGAAAAGCTAGATGAATTGATGCAACAAGTTTATGTAAAAGAAGGCTCTCAAGAAAAAATGCTACAAGAGTTAGTGGATCATGCCGCTCAAACAGATGCCCTGCAAAAAGAAAAGATGGACTTATTAATGAATCATATGTATAAACGCGAATCTAAGCAAGAGGAAAAAATGAATAAACTCGTAAATCAAATTTATAATAAAGACAGCAATCGGGATGCACAACTTATGCAAGTAATTCGCGAAATTCAAGAAACAAAAAGAATGGTTGCTGCATCAAAAGAGCAAGGATTCTTGCAATCATTTAAAAGTTTATTTAGCCGAGCAAAACAAGAAAAAACAAATGAATAAACAATATAAAATAAAAAGTTACCTTCCATCGGTAACTTTTATTCCTTATTTCTTACAGCTGGCAATATAATAATCGCTTCAGTTCCTTTCCCACTTTCGCTTTTATATTCCAGCGTACCATTATGCGCTTGTAAAATACTAAATGTTACCATAAGTCCTAATCCTGTCCCTTTTTCTTTTAAAGAATAATACGGTTGTCCCAGTCTTACTAACTGTTCTTTCGTCATTCCAACACCACTATCTTTAACTCTTATTACTATCGTTTCATCTTTTTGCATAGCCGTTACTTTTAAATATCCTTTATTTCCTTGGATTGCTTCAATACCATTTTTAACAACATTCATAATAGCTTGCTTCAGTTTCGTCTTATCACCGATCGTATAAAGACTTTCAGAAATCTCAACTTGCAAATATACACCTTGCATCGCTGCAAATGATGACATAAGAGTTGTCATTTCTATTAATTGAGCGGATAAGCAAATGTGTTCTTTTTTCTCAATTTGTGGCCTTGCTAAATTCAAATAATCTGAAATAATTTGTTCTGCCCGATCCAATTCGGCTAATACGAGACGCATATAATCCTTATTTTTCACATCTTCCGTACTTTCTAACAATTGAATAAAACCACGAACAACAGTGAGTGGATTTCGAACCTCATGTGCAACACTTGCTGCCAACTCACTTACAATATTAAGCTTTTCTGACTTTTGCATCTCTGTACGTAATATTGCATTTTCGTTTAAATATTCTGTTAAGTACACTTGAAATACCATAGTCATAACCATAATAAGCGAAGCAAATATATATCCGCTATATAAGTGTGAAATATGTGGTGTAAACCCCGTTTCTAACAGAACGTTAATCATGCCAATCACTAAAGAAACAAGTACGTATAGTGATGAAATCATAAATGCTAAAATTAGCTTCTTATCCCTTGAAAATAGAGACCATTTCTTTGATAAAAATAATGGAACTATCAATAGAAATATTACTTCTATGACTGGAAGAAGGCTCATTCCCTTTAGCGCCCATTCATATGCAACAAAAATAACGGCCGGGATTAAACCAACAATCCCACCATATAAAAAACCACTAACAATCGGGATTGGGTGAAAGTTATACCCACAAATGTCACCAAAACAAATAGAGTATGTCATGGAGAGAACGAGTGTAATGCTGGATAAAAACATAATAAAGTAGCGGTTCGGCTTCGGAGGCATTTCTTGATAACGATTTAAACGAATCGCTTCATATAAAAATAGTGGCAAAATAATGATGGCAATTTGGATCATTAAATCACGGATCAGCTCCATAGCCTCTCATCCCCTATATGTATTTTGATATGATTATATCATTTTACGGGTTTATTTGTTTTAAAATTTTGATTTTTCTTA
The DNA here is from genome assembly GCF_019837545.1 of Bacillus sp. 17RED48. NCBI lineage: Bacteria > Bacillati > Bacillota > Bacilli > Caryophanales > Bacillaceae > Bacillus > Bacillus sp. 17RED48. Next base: position 859,677 of record NZ_JADAXG010000001.1, on the reverse strand, counting down.
ACATATTTGTTAATTCTTTGTTAACAACACATAATAATTGTTACAGATTTTCGAAATGAATGTAAACCCTGTACCAAATTTCCGTCGGGCAGTATACAATGAATACGGATTACAAAGAAAATAAAAAATACTTCATGAGACGGACAACTATAGCAAAATACAGCATATAATCCATACTATCTATGTTTACAAATAAGTGATCATTATTTTAGTAGGAGGAAGATAAATATGGCGGGTACTACGCTTGTTTTAAAAGAAGAGAATTTGGTTGTTCTAGAAAATGTTGAAAAATCAGTATATGAAGAGTTACAGCATAAAACCGGAGAAGAAAATTGCACATGTGCTGTGAATGAATCAGTTGTTCACCTTGGCAAAGTATCCTCTGTACTTTGGAATGAAGATGAAATAGATTGGGAGTACGGATATTAAAAAGTCGCTTACAGCGGCTTTTTTTCTATTATCGCTCTCTTTCTACATAACATATACGCAAGCGAAATCATAGAAAATATGTTAAAATGAACTTAATTTTCAAACGGAAGAAAGGGAGATACAATGGAACAATTCATTAACCCTAGAGTGAAGGACATCCAAATTTCTGGAATCCGTCAATTCTCTAACATGATTCAAAACTATGATAATCTTATCTCTTTAACAATTGGTCAACCCGATTTCCCTACGCCTTCTCTCGTAAAAGAAGCGGCAAAACGGGCTATTACAGAAAATTATACAAGCTATACACATAACGCCGGTTTACTAGAATTACGCAAGGCTGCTTGTAACTTTGTAAAAGATAACTACGATTTACAGTATTCGCCTGAAAACGAAACCATCGTTACAATCGGTGCCAGTGAAGCAATTGATATTGCATTCCGAACGATTTTAGAGCCAGGAACAGAAGTTATTTTACCTGCTCCTATTTATCCAGGATACGAACCAATTATTCGATTATGCGGTGCTACACCTATTTTTATCGATGTTCGTGAAACTGGCTTCCGTTTAACAGCCGAAGCGCTAGAAAATGCTATTACAGAAAAAACAAGATGCGTCGTACTGCCGTATCCTTCTAATCCAACTGGTGTAACTTTATCAAAAGAAGAATTACAGGATATTGTAACTGTTTTAAAAGATAAAAATATTTTCGTCCTTTCTGATGAAATTTATAGCGAACTTGTATATGAACAAAAGCATACATCTATCGCTCATTTCCCAGAAATGCGTGAAAAGACTATCGTCATTAACGGTTTATCAAAATCTCATTCTATGACTGGCTGGCGTATCGGTCTATTGTTCGCACCAAGCTATTTAGCAGGACATATACTAAAAGTTCATCAATACAACGTAACGTGTGCTACTTCAATCGCTCAGTATGCTGCAATTGAAGCATTAACAGCTGCTAAAGATGCACCAAAAATGATGCGTCATCAATACAAAAAACGTCGTGATTACGTATATAATCGACTCATTCAAATGGGCTTAACAGTTGAAAAGCCAACAGGTGCATTTTACTTATTCCCATATGTTGGTCATTTAACTTCTTCATCATTTGATTTTGCACTTGACCTTGTCAAAGAAGCTGGACTAGCTGTCGTTCCTGGAACTGCATTTTCTGAATATGGTGAAGGCTATCTTCGCTTGTCCTATGCGTATAGTATTGAAACTTTAAAAGAAGGCTGTGATCGATTAGAGGCCTTTCTACAACAAAAAGCTAAGAGTTAAACTCTTAGCTTTTTTATGCATAATGATCGCAAGTTTGGCGCTTTAGTAATTTATGAGGAATAATAATACACTTTGCAGTAGACTCCGCATTCTCTATTTTATCCACTAAAGCTTTTGCTGCCTCATATCCTAGTTGATAAATATTCACATCAACTGTCGAAAGTGGCGGACTCGCAATTTCTGATAATAAAGCATTGTTAAAGCTTATAATGGAAACATCCTTTGGTACAACGAATCCTTTTTTAGAAAGAGCACTTAACACACCAAGTCCAATTAAATCATCCGTTGCCACAATTGCTGTCGGTGGTTGCTGTAGTCCCATTAACTCCTCAACGGCTTGTTGACCACTTTCCCTCGAAAAATCAAAATGTAAAATATACTCTTTTGGTAATACAATGTCCGCTAATTTTAAAGCATCACTCATACCAGCCAAACGATCTCTCGTTACAAGTAAATCTGATCCACCGCCGATGAACGCGATTTGTTTATGACCTAATGAAATCAAATATTCTGCTACTTCTCTTGCAGCTGTATAATTATCATTATCTACATATGTAATTTCATCTTTTCGATCATACGGTTTCCCAATTAAAACAAACGGGAAATTTTGTTTATGCAAATATTGAATAATCCGATCATTCTCTCTTGAATATAAAAGAATAATGCCACCAATTTGGCGCCCCTGTACCATCTTTACAACACCATTAAAAATTTCATCTTCCGTTTCACCTGTCGACATATAAAGCGCATACCCTTCCACATGTGCAAATGAACTAATCCCTCTTATAACTTCTGGGAAAAACGGATTTTGAAAAGCTTTACTTGCAGAACTTGGCATAACAAGACCAAGTGTTTTTGTTGTTTGGTTAGCTAGATTTCTTGCGTTTAAATTGGGATGATACCCTAGTTCACTCATTACTTTCCGAACACGACGCTTTGTTTTTTCACTTATACTTGGATTATCAGCAATTACACGAGAAACGGTAGATGGTGCTACATTTGCCTTCTTCGCCACATCTTTAATTGTAACTGTCATAAAAATCCCCCTCCTCTCACTTCTCTGCCATTTTGTTATATATTTTAATCTTGCACCCGTTGCAAGTAATAGGAGAAGTCATAAACTTTCATTGATTCTATCTTGTAATACCTATCATATTCTCCCTCTCCATGTATTGTAAGGGATATAGCTCTTTTTTCCTATACTATAATATACTATTTATTTCACTTCTTTGCATATGTGATGTCAAATCTCTTTTCATCTCCCTATAAATTTTTTTATAGGGAGATGAAAAGAAAAATGGGACGTAACGTCCCATTTTTCATCCTTTCGTACCTCCAGCAGTTAAACCAGAGATAAAGTATTTTTGTAGTGATAGGAATAAAATTGAAATTGGGATTGCAATCAATACTGAACCCGCTGCGAACGTTGTAAATTCATTACCAAATTTCTTCGCTACCATTTCATATAACCCAACTGCTAACGTATAATTTTCTGGTGTGCGCAAAATAACACTCGCTAAAATGAAATCTGTAAATGGACCAATGAAAGTGAATAATGCCACAACCGCTACGATTGGCTTTGCAAGTGGCATAATGATTTGCCAAAAAATACGGAAATGTCCTGCCCCATCCATACGAGCTGACTCATCCAATTCTTTCGGAATCGTATCAAAATATCCTTTCATAAGCCATGTATTCATTGGAATTGCCCCGCCTACGTAAATTAAAATTAATGCAAGGTGCGTATCGATTAACCCTGTTAACTGTGCTAATACGTATAGAGCGATTAGCGCCGCAAAGTTCGGAATCATTTGCAGAATTAAAAACGTTAATAAACCATTTTTCCTTCCAACAAAACGGTATCTCGAAAATGCATAAGCAGTAAAACTAATTGCTAACACTGAGAAAATCATCGTTATAACACTTACTTTTAACGTGTTTTTATACCATAGTAAATAATTACTATTCTCTAAATCTAATAACTTACGATAATGATCTAACGTTGCATTTTGTGGAATAATACTTGATCCGGATAAACTATCACCTGGATTAAACGATGAGCCAATAATCCATAATAATGGATAGAAAATGATGGCACACATTACGAAAATAACGAAATAACTTAATGAGAGACGTAACATCTTTTGTTTTTTAATATTCATTTACATCATATCCTCTTCTTGGAATGATTTTGTTCTCTTAAATTGCCATAACGCAACTGTAATAACGATTAACGATAATATCATTGTAAGAGCTGCTGCTTTCCCGTACTGCGCCGAAGTCATCGTTAACTTATAAATCCATGAAATTAAAATATCTGTTCCACCTGCGTCTTGTCCAGCTACAGCAGGACCTCCGCCGTTAAATAGATAGATGATACTAAAGTTATTAAAGTTAAACGTATATTGCGTAATTAATATTGGTGCTGTTGCATATAGAACAAGTGGCAATGTAATTTTACGAAACTGTTGCCAAGCTGTAGCTCCATCTACTGTAGCTGCTTCATATAATTCTCCCGGAATCGATTGCAGTATACCTGTCGTCATTGCAAAGACAAATGGGAATCCAAGCCACGTTTGAATCATAATTAAAGCAATCTTCGCCCAAAATGGATCTGTCATCCAAGCAATCTTTTCAATTCCGAATAAAGCCAATACTTGATTGTTAATTGCTCCAAATGTTTCATTAAACATACCAGAGAAAACAAGAATAGATACGAATGCTGGAACTGCCCATGGTAAAATGAAGATTGTTCGAATAATTGCCTTCCCTTTAATACCAGGCTGATTTACGATAATCGCTAAGAAAATACCAAGCGCAACTTGTAATGTCGTTGCAACGAATGTCCAAATGACAGTCCAAGAAAATACACTTAAAAATGTCTCTCTCCACATCGGTAATGTAAAGATATCAATAAAGTTTTTAAATCCTACCCAATCTACTAATTTAGCTGGAGGAGAATGATATAAATCATAGTTCGTAAATCCAATTAAAATTACGAAGATGATTGGAAATACAACTACAAAGATAAGTAATAGAAAACCTGGTGAAACCATTAAATATGGAAAACCTTGATCTAGTAAATTACGGTATTGCTCTTTTACAGAGTTTAACGGTGTTCCTATATCACGTTTCTTCCCATTTTGGTATGCATCATATAAATTAAATGCATATATTCCGAGTCCAAACACGATGACGATAAGTGCCAAGATTCCTTCTACTAATAGAAAGACAGAATGGTCACGTGGAACTTCTGTACCAAGCGTTACAATTCCCCATAATCCCATATTTAATAAATCAGCAAAGGCTACAATAAATGAACCTGTTAATACTAGAAAAATAAGACCTTTTACAAATTGCTTATTATACATTTGGCCCACGCCTGGAATGATAGATAACATGGTTGCCATTTTCCTATGCTTTGAACCGTTTAAACCGTTTGCTGGTTCCATAGATGTTTGCATGTTCCTTCCCCCTTTTTTCTGGGAGAGAATTCGTGCCCCTCATATGAGAGGCACGAATTTCACCTTATTTTTTCTTACTATGATTTGCCTCAATATTACCTTTAATTTGCTTCACTGCATTGTCAAGTGCTGCTTTTGGTGCCTCTTTTTCCGTAACAACTAATTGAAGCGCATCTCCAGCTGGTTTCCATACTTCTTGCATTTCCGGAATGTTTGGCATTGGAATTCCATTTTCAGATTGCGTTGCAACTGCTTTTGCAGCTTCATTATCTTTAATAATTGGATCTTCCATTACTGATTTTACTGGAGGAATTTCTTTTGTTTTCTCAAATCGAATTTTTGCGTTTTCTTCATTTGTTATCCATTCAGTAAACTTTGTAGCTAAATCATTTTGCTTAGAGAAACTTGTTACATGCCATCCTTTAACTCCTACAAATGTTTTCATCGGTTGACCATTTGGTAATTTCGGCATTGGAGCAACACCATAATCAATTCCGTTCTTTTCCATTGCTTGGAACGCCCATGGGCCGTTCATAATAGATGCTGCTTTTCCTTCGTTAAATAGTCCATCAGCAGCAGGTCCACCAGATTCACCGATAATACCTTTCGGGAATAACTTTTCTTTGTACCATTTTTGAAGATATTCAGCACCTTGTACCGCTCCGCTATTATTTAATCCAACATCACTTGCATTTGGCTTTCCATCTTTTTCACCAAATACATAACCACCCATACCTGCCATAAATGCATTAGCAAAGTAGAAGTTATCTCCTAGTGTTAAAAATCCGTATTTGCCATCCTTCGTAAATTCTTTTGAGAAGTTAAACAGCTCGTCCATCGTTTCTGGCGCTTTTGGCATTAATTTTTTATTGTAAATAAAGACTGGTGTCTCAATTGCTTTTGGTAAACCATATAATTTTCCGTTATATTTCTGTGCTTCTATCGATGATTCAGTAAATCTACTCTTTACAGTATCATCAGCTTTCACTTCAGAAAGTAAACCTTCTGTTACTGCGTTTCCAATTTGATCATGTGGTAATGTTACAACATCTGGTCCCGTCCCCGCTGGTCCATCAAGGCGTAACTTCTTCACTTGATCTGTCATTTGCATTTCAACGACTTTTACTTTTACTTTATATTTTTCCTCAAAACTCTTCACTGCTGGTTCTAAACCAACACCTTTTTTATCATCTTCCCAAACGAGAAGATCGTAATCTTTCTTCGCTTTACTTTCTTCTTTTTTCCCTGAATCTTTCGGTCCACATGCAGATAACATACCAATTGATAATGCCGAAACCGTTAATAATGATAATGCTTTCTTCATCCCAAAAACCTCCCTAAATTGTATATGTACCCTAATAATTGAAAACGTTTGCATTAAATAGTTTAATAGAAGCGCAAACAACATCTCAATCTATGAAAACGTTTGCGCTATTTGTCTATCATTATACATTCTTTTATTCATTTTGCAAATATTAATTTTAAAATATTATTACTACACTCTTTATACATTGACTTTATATGAAATGAATACTACTCTTATAAGCAATATTAAAGCTATGCAAAAAGCAATCGTTTGCAACATATACTTTATTATTATACTTAAGGGAACAATATGCATGGAGATATTAAAGGGGGCTTTTCTATATGCTTAAAGAAGCTATTTATCATAGGCCAAAAGATAATTACGCATACGCTTACGATGAAAAAACGATTCACATCCGAATACGTACTAAAAGAGAAGATGTTCAAAGCGCCACTCTTATTTACGGTGATCCTTATGAATGGAAAGAAGGGAAATGGATTACATCAAGTACAGCGATGAAAAAAACTGGTTCTACTGCATTGTTTGATTATTGGTCCATTTCCATCGAGCCTAAATTTAAGCGCTTACGTTATGGATTCGAATTAAAAAATGATATAGAAACGCTTATTTATGCAGAGCGAGGATTTTTTTCCACTATTCCAAATGATGACGTTGGTAACTTTTTCTGTTTGCCATTTATTCATGCAAATGATGTATTTCAAGCACCTTCTTGGATTAAAGACACCGTTTGGTATCAAATTTTCCCAGAACGGTTCGCTAATGGAGATCGTGCACTAAATCCAGAAAACACTCTTCCTTGGGGAAGCGCTGAGCCAACTCCAACTAATTTTTTCGGCGGAGATTTTGCTGGTATTATTCAAAACCTCGATTACCTTGTTAAGCTTGGAATTTCAGGAATATACTTCACACCTATTTTCAAAGCACATTCCAACCATAAATATGACACAATTGACTACATGGAAATCGACCCGCAATTCGGGACGAAAGAAACGTTCAAAGAACTCGTTCAAGCATGTCATACACACGGTATAAAAATAATGCTCGATGCCGTGTTTAATCATAGTGGATACTTTTTCGATAAATTCCAAGACGTACTAGAAAACGGCGAGAAATCTGCTTATAAAGAGTGGTTCCATATTCATGAATTTCCAATTATAACTGAGCCACTTCCGAATTATGATACTTTCGCGTTTACACCGTATATGCCTAAATTAAATACAGCACACCCAGATGTAAAAGAATACTTACTTGAAGTTGGGCGTTATTGGGTAAGAGAATTTAATATAGACGGTTGGCGCCTTGATGTAGCAAATGAAGTCGACCACAGCTTTTGGAGAGAATTCCGAAGCGAGATAAAAGCATTAAATCCTGAAGTATATATTTTAGGAGAAATTTGGCACGATGCACTTCCATGGCTACAAGGAGATCAATTTGATGCTGTAATGAGCTATCCTGTTACAAACGCTCTGCTGTCTTACTTTGCTAATGATTCCATTAAAGCAAATGAATTTATGAAACAAATTACAGAATCTCTCCATTCCTACTCTATGAATATAAATGAAGCAGCGTTTCATTTATTAGACAGCCATGATACACCAAGAATATTGACAACATGTAACGGAGATAAAAATAAGTTACAGTTACTTTATGTATTCCATCTTTCTTTCATCGGCTCTCCTTGTATTTATTATGGAGACGAAATTGGTATGGACGGCGGTATGGACCCAGATTGTCGCAAATGTATGGTTTGGGATATGAAAGAACAAGATCATCTATTATTTACACATATACAAACATTAATTTCATTACGAAAGCAATATAAAGCATTTGGAGGACATGGTACTTTCCAATTCATCGAAGCAAATGATGAACATAATTATATTTCTTATACGAAAACATATGAAGATGAAACTATCTTTTTCGTTTTAAATCCGACTAATAGTGATGTTACAGCTTCACTCCCTCTCCATGTTACTGGAAAGAAAATCATTAACATTTATACAAACGAAGAATTTTCAGCGGAAGCAAGTGTATTACAGGTTACACTTCCTCCATATGGATTCTCAATCTTAACATGGTAATAAAAAATCCTTATGCCAAGGTGTGGCATAAGGATTTTTTTATTTTAATTTAAATACCATCGCTTCATATGGACGTAATGTCATGTTATCTATCGATCCACTCTCTACGTCGTAATTGTGTATGAATAACTCTGATTCACTATAAATAACGTCCTCAGGCAATTCAAATACACTTTCTTCCGCCGTAAAGTTTGCAATAACAAGAAGTTTTTCTTCTTCATATGTTCTTACGTATGCAAAAATAGAAGGATTATTATCTAATATTAAATCATATGATCCGTACACAACTATTTCATTATTTTTGCGTAGGTCAATTAATTTTTTATAGTAATAAAAAATTGAATCTTTATTTTGGATCGCTTGTTTCACATTGATTTCTTTGTAGTTAGGGTTTACCGTAATCCAAGGCTCACCTGTTGTGAATCCGGCATGATCTTTATCATCCCACTGCATCGGTGTTCTAGCATTATCTCGCCCTTTTATATAAATAGACTGCATCACTTTATCTATATCTTCACCGTGCTCTATCACTTTTTCCTTATACATATTTAATGTTTCAATATCTCGATATTCATCAATCGATTCAAATCGAACGTTCGTCATTCCGATTTCTTCTCCTTGATAAATATATGGTGTTCCTTTCATCATATGAAGCACCGTCGCTAACATTTTCGCAGATTTAATGCGATACATTCCATCATTACCAAAACGAGATACAACGCGTGGCTGATCATGGTTATTCCAATACAGGCTATTCCACCCTGTATGCTCTAATGCTTTTTGCCACTTCGTTAAATTCTCTTTTAAAGTAAGGAGTGAACATGGTTTTACATCCCATTTTCCGCCTTCTCCCGAATCTAAATCCATATGTTCAAATTGGAATACCATCTGCAGTTCTTTTCGTTCTTCTCCAGTATACATTTTCGCTTCTTCTGTCGTTACACCAGGCATTTCACCAACCGTCATAATATCATAATGAGACAATACTTCTTCATTCATTTCATGTAAATATTTATGAATGTTTGGACCGTTCATAAAATGCTTATGACCTGAAACATACCCCTCTTCTTCCGTTTCAACAGCTGGTAATCCCTCTTCTTTAGAAATAAAATTAATAACATCCATACGGAAGCCATCAATTCCTTTTTCTAACCAAAACTTCATCATTTCATAAACATCTTGTCTTACCTTTTCATTATCCCAATTTAAATCCGGCTGTTTTTTAGAAAACAAATGTAAATAATATTCATCTGTCATTTCATCATACTTCCATGCAGATCCACTAAAAGCTGCTCCCCAGTTGTTCGGCTCTTTCCCTTCTTTTCCAGGACGCCATATATAGTAATCTCTATATTTATTATCTTTTGATTTACGTGATTCAATAAACCAATTATGTTCATCAGAAGTATGGTTAACAACTAAGTCCATCATAAGTTTCATATTACGTTCATGCATTTCATGTAATAGCTCATCCCAATCTTCCATTGTTCCGAACTCATTCATAATTTTACAATAATCACTTATATCATAACCATTATCATCATTTGGAGATTCATAGACCGGAGATAACCAAATGACATCAATCCCTAATTCTTTTAAGTAATCTAGCTTTGAAATAATTCCACGAAGATCCCCAATACCATCACCGTTACTATCCATAAAGCTACGAGGATAAATTTGATATACTACACTTTCTTTCCACCACTGTTTTTCCATTATGCTACCCCATTTCATTAATAATTCGATTTTCTCTTTTTTAAGGCGCAAACGTTTTCATTAATGAATGATAACAGATTCTATCTTAATTTAAAATAGCGCTTACAACTTTTTATTCTTATTTTTCTAAGAAAACATACGAAAATTACTACTATTCTTCTAATAAATGAAAACGTTTTATTTTTTTGTTTATTTTTTGAATCTATTAGTTTATAATAAACTCAAAGAAAACGTTTGCATAATTTTTCTAGGGGGCAATACCATGGCAGAATTGAAATTAGAAAACATTTATAAAATATATGATAATAACGTAACAGCTGTAACAGATTTTAATTTACACATTCAAGATAAAGAGTTTATCGTATTTGTCGGTCCTTCTGGATGCGGAAAATCTACAACATTACGAATGGTGGCTGGGCTGGAAGATATTTCAAAAGGAGAGTTTTCAATTGATGGTAAGCTAATGAATGATGTCCCTCCAAAAGATCGCGATATCGCAATGGTCTTCCAAAACTATGCTTTATATCCACATATGAGTGTGTATGATAATATGGCATTTGGATTAAAACTTAGAAAAATACCAAAAGATGAAATCGATCGTCGTGTGAAAAATGCAGCAAAAATTTTAGGACTGGAACAATATTTAGATAGAAAACCGAAAGCGTTATCTGGTGGACAACGTCAACGTGTTGCGTTAGGTAGAGCAATTGTTCGAGACGCGAAAGTTTTCTTAATGGATGAGCCTTTATCCAACTTAGACGCTAAATTACGTGTTGCAATGCGCTCAGAAATTTCTAAATTACATCACCGTCTTGGAACGACAACAATTTACGTAACACATGATCAAACAGAAGCAATGACAATGGCTTCACGTCTCGTTGTTATGAAAGACGGAAAGATTCAACAAATCGGAACTCCAAAAGAAGTATATGAAACACCTGAAAATATTTTCGTTGGTGGATTTATTGGCTCACCAGCAATGAATTTCTTCCGTGGTAAATTAACTGAAACCGATTTCGTTATAGATAATTCATTAAAAGTCAAAGTAACTGAAGGAAAAATGAAGATGTTACGTGAACAAGGCTATGTAAATAAGGAAATTGTTTTAGGCATTCGCCCTGAAGACATTCATGATGAACTATTATTTTTAGAAGCTTCACAATCTACTGCCTTCACAACAAAAATCGAAGTTGCTGAGTTACTAGGTGCTGAATCTATTTTATATATGAAACTTGGAGATCAAGATTTTGCAGCACGTGTTGATGCAAGACATACATTTTCACCTGGAGATCAAATTAAACTAGCATTTGATATGAATAAAGCGCATTTCTTTGATAGTCAAACTGAACAACGTATTCGTTAAAAAATAATTTCTCCCTGTATAACATACAAAAAAACCGTCCACATACTTTGAGGGCGGTTTTCATTATTATACGAGGGCTTCTACTGTATGAAATGATTGTCCTTTCGTGCCAATAATACCGAAAATCGGTAAGTCACTCAGCACCACTTCTTCTTGCTGTTTCATAAAAGATGACGTTAATTGTTTTATCTCTATCCAAACGTCATTAATACAAAGTACATTGGAATCGTTCTCTTGTTGGCGAGAAAAAATAGAATCTATTTTATATAAACCAGCATTTTGAAAAAGCATATCAATGCGACTAAATGCATTCAAAGTAATACTGATAACGCGTTGCCAATCTCCTTGCTTTCCCATATCATAGGTTACAAAAAGTGCTTCTCCGCCTAGATTCGTAATTTCCTCCACTGTTGCTTGTCCACTTTCTTGATCAATGTCCGTCACAATTACTTTTGCGCCTTGTTTAGCCAACAAAAGAGCTGTATTACGTCCAATACCGATGCCACCGCCAGTTACGATAGCAACTTTTCCTGCAAGCTTCATTTTCATTACCCCTTCTATAAGTCTTACCGTCATTCAGTATACTCCTTTATGAGATTAGTCTGCAAGCAAGAAAAGTTGCTTATTAATTTGTAAGCGATTACTTTTTTACTCCTTCTTTTTTCTTACTATTACGCTGATCGAAAACTAAACCGATGAAAATTAAAATCCCCCAAAAGATTACGCTACCCCCAGTCATTTCAATTTCCCCCTTATTATATAAAGATATTATTTTAATCATTATAACATTTTCTTAATTTTCAATCTATTAAAACCAAAAATGATATGGATTAACTTTTTCTTATTATATATCCTTTAAAATATATTTATATAATAAAAAAAGACCTTCTTATTTTATGTATAAAAAGGTCTCTGTTTTATTATACAAGACTTATCACTTTTGTTTTTGTAATTAAATCTTGAAAACCACAATTATCTTTGCGGAATAACATCATATATACGTTACATAATATCGGAATTCCAAGTAGCAATATGTTCGGTAATAACAATACAAAAAACCTTATAATTAATGTTTGTAATGTTAACTTTTCACTCTTCAATGAAATTAATTTTATTCTCGTTACCTTTTTACCAAGTGTAACACCGTTCCAAATAAAGGGTACCAAAATAAAATATATCGCCATTAATATAAAAACTACTGCGAGATCATATCTATAATCACCAAAACTAATATTAAAGCGATTAAAAATAGCACTATAATTTCCGGTCATAATAGCTACTACTGCACCATACATAACCGAGATTAAAAACATGTCAATTAGGGAAGCACCTATGCGATTCATTACAAGCGCTGGACGATGCATCTTTAACTTCATTTTATGTCGACTCCTTCATATCCTTCTTTACCCGTCTCATCGTACCACTTCTAAAAAACATTGTAAACTAGCGTTTCTCTTACTTTTCTTGTACAATGTGTTACAACAGCATTGTAAAGGAGGTTCCCATATTGAAAAAATGGATAATCCTATTCGTCGCATTCCTATTAGCCGGTTGTGCTGGAAATACAAATCATATAACTTATACGATTAACGATGAATACGAACTCATACGTACTTCTGGAAATGCATTTGAACTTTTCCCATCACAAGATGCTGTATATGCCACACAATACATTCCTGCAAAAATTACAGACATAGCTTGGGATGATAAATACATTATTGCAAAACAAATTGAGGAAAAGTCAGATCCGAATAACCCTGACGGAGCAATTGCAAATAAAAAAAGTGAGCATTATTGGATTATTGACGTAAAGCATAATAAACGTTTTGGCCCTTATAATGAAAAGCAATTTAATGAACAAAAAGATGCGTTTAAAATTAAGGTACCTTTTCAAAGTGTAGATTCATACATAAAAGAACAGAAAAAACAGTCAGCATAATAGTTTAAGCGCTGACTGTTTTTTCTTACATATTTTTAAAACACCTTACTCAGAAAGTGAGATATTAAAAGTTTGTGCCTCTTTTACAACATCTTGCGTTTCTGTATCTGCTGCGACTACATTATCTGTTGTAAACTTAATATCCTTTACCTTTTCTTTTCCATCATCAAGTATTAAGCCGATAATACCATCTCTTGTTTCACCAGGCTTATAGTCTTCCCTTGATACATTTTTTGTACCAACGAGCGTATCTTCATCATATAAAAAGTTTTGAGTTGCTACTTTAAAATGTTGCTTATCATTAATCGTAACATCATTCATAGAGAAAAATTGCATATTTTTATTTCCGCTATTTTCCACCTTATATGTAATTTCAAGGTAACGAATCGTATCACTAATCTCTGTACCACTTATCGATGCATATAACTCCGCATCTTCTTGGCTTACTTTATCTCCTAATCTACGCTTTACTTCTTCAGGAGTTAATGCCGTAAATACTTTTAATGTATTTTTTGCATCTTTACTCATCTGCGATAAAGAGATTACTTTTACATCTTGTATGTGAATTTTCATTGGTGCTACTTCAAATGTTTGATTTACAGATTGAATCTGTTCTAACTTAAAAGTACCCCACCCTGTTTCTTTCACTTTTTGTCCTACTTTTTTCAGCTCACGCCCACCATATTCTTTTGTTTCAGGAATAGATTCTTTCTTCTTCGGTTCAACTTTCTTTTCTTCTTGATGGAAGCAACCACTTAACATAAGAAGAAAACTACATAAAACAAAAATATTTTTCCATGCTTTCATCATATAATTTCTCCTAACACTATCATTCATTAATATAAATTAGTCCTTTGCTTTGTAGACTATAGAAACAATGAGAAGCCCACAAAACGAACTTGTCAGTCCAGATACTATTATACCCCCTATTTGGAAAATATGAAAATAGGGATTTACAAACGCGTGAACGATAAATACTAGAGCTGCCACAATGATTGCCGAAACCCAATACTTCCTTTTTTCTGAAGCTATCATAATATCTTTCCCTGTTTCATCTTTATACTTCCATAATACGTATAATAGTAATAAGAAACCAACACATGTACTCCCGTGTTGCATATATTTATACACCGGGATACTATGTAATTCCCTTTGTAACAATGGTATTTCCATAACGAAGTAGCCTGTCTTATGAGTAAACGCATCCCAAACGACATGCGTGAGCATACCGAATAAAGCAGAATAGCAAAATACAAAGAAATCCTTCCATGTATGAAGCCCCCACCTCTCATCTACTACATATGTATAGTAGCCAGCAAATGGTTTAGGTAAATGTGTTATAAACGGCTTTTTTAAAATGTGATGATATATGCATGCGAGTAGAAATACAAGCGGTAAATTTAAATATAAGAACCCAAGCCATGTATGGCCAATGACACCATACGGTCTAAAGTGTAAAAAATATTCAAAATCAGGCGCCATACTCCCTAATATAAGAGCCGTTACTGAAATATATTTGGACTGCTTTTTCACAAAAGGAAGGACTGCTGCTGGATGCGCAAATGTAAACGGCATGTTTGAACTCCTTTTCATATCTTCAATAGAATACCATCTATCATAACGAGAGAATTGATCTTGATGCAATATTTATTTTCACATTGGAATATGATAGTTTACATGTTATAATCCACATAAAATATTCAGAAAATAAGGAGAGGTTCACGTGTCATTAACACTTGTATTTACTGTTTTGTTACAATCAAAATCCGTTATGAATTGAGGTTTATATATTGATTGATGTACCCTTTTTAAAAAATGTCACATTAAAAAAAGAAAATATCCCTAGTTTTTCCGCATATCCTTACTGTCTACCCGCTATCCGAACTTTACAATCACTTGCCTTCCACCCAAATGTAACATTCATTATTGGAGAAAACGGAACGGGAAAATCAACATTACTCGAAGCAATTGCAATCGCTTTAGGATTTAATGCAGAAGGTGGAACGAAGAATTTCCGCTTTAGCACAAACGATTCACATTCATCTTTACATGAATACCTTCGAATTTCGAAAAGTTTCAATACACCAAACGATGGTTTCTTTCTTCGCGCTGAATCATTTTATAATGTTGCTTCTTATATTGATGAAATAGATGCTATAAAATCTTATGGAGGTGTTTCACTTCATGAGCAATCCCATGGTGAATCATTTTTCTCCTTATTTATGAATCGTTTTTCAGGACAAGGTTTATACATTTTAGATGAGCCTGAGGCCGCTCTATCACCAATGAGGCAACTTTCCATGCTTATTCGAATGCACGAACTAGCGGAACAAGGTTCACAATTTGTTATCGCGACGCACTCTCCTATTTTAATGGCTTATCCTGAATCCACTATATATTCTTTAACACAAGAAGGGATTCATGAATCCACATTAGAAGAAACCGAGCATTACCAAACGACAAAACTTTTCTTTGAAAATCGTGATCGATTATTTCATCATTTATTTGATTCTTAATAAAAAAGAAGCAGCGATTGCTGCTTCTTTTTTATAGTGCTTCTATAAATAATGCGACCCCAATACCGCCACCGACGCATAGAGAGGCAATTCCTTTTTCTAAACCGCGTCTCTTCAATTCATGAATTAAACTTACAGTAATACGAGCTCCTGTACAACCAATTGGATGTCCAAGTCCTACACCGCTACCGTTTACATTCACTTTTTCACGGTCTAAACCTAATTCTTTCTCTACAGCTAGGTATTGAGCCGCGAAAGCTTCATTAATTTCCAGTAAATCAGCATCTTCTAATGACCAATCTACTTTTTCTAATCCTTTACGAATTGCTGGTGCTGGTCCAATACCCATAATTTTCGGATCTACTCCAGCTACTGAATATCCAACAATTCTAGCTAACGGTTGTAAGCCTTTTTCTTTCGCTTTTTCTTCGCTCATTAATACTAGAACCGCACTTCCATCATTAAGGCCAGATGCATTCCCTGCCGTTACAGATCCATCTTTACGGAAAGCTGGTTTTAATCCTGCTAATTTTTCCGCTGTAATATCTGCGCGTGGATGTTCATCCTTCGAAAATACTATTTCTTTTCTACGTTCTTTTATCGTAATAGGAACAATTTGCTCGTCAAAATATCCAGACTCGATTGCTTGTAGTGCCAATGTATGACTACGAAGCGCAACTTCATCTTGTTCCTCTCTTGTAATTTCATATTGGTCAACTAAATTTTCAGCCGTTTCACCCATCATAATATGGTGAATCGGATCTTCTAGTACTTCCCACACCGTATCACGAATTTCTCCGTGCTGTAGACGTTGTCCCCAGCGGTGCTGTTTTAATGCATAAGGGCTCGAACTCATCGCTTCTACTCCACCTGCAATAACAACATCACTTACACCTAATTGAATTTGCATTGCAGCTGACATAATTGCTTGCATACCTGAAGAACATTGGCGTTGGATTGTATAACCCGTAACTGTGTCAGGAAATCCTGCCGCTAATGCAGCTGTTCTTGCAGTATTTGCTTCATCAGTTCTTTGAATACAATGACCTAAAATTACTTCATCAACTTCGTGTGGTTCTACCCCGCCTCGTTTTACAGCTTCCTGAAGTACAGGAACCGCTAATTCTACTGGCGTTACATTTTTTAGCGCTCCTCCAAAAGTTCCAATTGGCGAACGAACTGCAGCTGTAATAACAACATTATGCATTTTGCACTTGCCCCTCTCTTATGTACCCTAGTCAGTTTTTAGGTGAAATTCCATAAGATGTATGTCTACATCTATCATACTATAAACATACTAAAAAATCAAAATATTTAATATAATAAAAATAGAAGGAATTAACCTTCTATTCTGTTAATGCATATAAAAATTTTTGTAAAATTTTCTCTGTCGTTTCATTCAATTTTGGTAACCTATCTACCGGAAAATATTGAAGCTTCAATCCCTCATGATCAAGCCTTAATTCTCCACTCACATGATGCCCCTGATACAGATGAATAACATTAAAAATTTCATCCCCATTAGGATAACGGAAATATACTTCCTTTCCTGATAAGACACCTAGAAATTGCATTATTTTTGCAGTTAATCCCGTCTCCTCTAATAATTCTCGGCGAGCAGTTTCTTCCGTCGTTTCTCCTAGTTCCATCGCGCCGCCAGGTACACCCCAATCATATGTATCTGAACGATATTGAAGCAATACTTCTTGATTATCATTTAGTATAATTATTGCTGATCCAACGAGAATAAGTGGTCTTGTCCCAACAACTTTGCGTAACTCTTCAATATACCCCATTATGTAAATTCTCCTTTCCTCACCCTCCCTTATCATAACAAAATTTTTCTCCTTTTGTTGATGTAATTTCCAAGAAAAAAAAGGAAGCTTTCGCTTCCTTTTTTCCATTTTTATTTCTTAAAACTTTCATATTTTACAGCTTCAAAAGCTTCTTCAATTTCATCATTACGATAATGAACGTATGTAAAACGCCCTAATTCTACTAATCTTGCTATTTCTTGTAACGCTTTATGTTGCTCATATGTTTCCCCCAGCTTAATATGTACATAAAACTTCATTAATGGATGTTCATATAAAGGTTCTCCCACCTCTACATATACATCTTCCACCCCTTGCACAACTCTTACATAACTTGCAAATTGATAAAGAGCTTCTCTGTCTGAAACGATTTTTAATGTATACATATATTCTCCCCCTTTCCTTTACTATATCAAAAAGATGATCACACTACGTTATAGAACTATGAAATTTTTTCGACTTGTAATAAACAAGGCGTTTATCCATACATAGGGTCTTTTCCCAACATATATTATAGGAAGAATTTTTTTCAGTTGAGGTGTTCCTTATGGATCCATACGTCAATATATGTATTTGCATTACTCCAGGCGCCAATATTTCTGATGACCGTATCGCAAAAGATTTAGCAGTTGCAGAATCAATTTGGCACCCCATTACATTTCAAATTAAAGACGTAATTATTTTAAATGAACTTTTTCGTTTTTCTGACCGTGAAATTAGTTATAAAAATTCTATTCAAAGTCAGGAAAAATTAGCATCCTTTTTCCAAACGTGTGTAAATGAAGCTCCTGAATGCGACCTTTACATTTGTTATATTGGCAGTGATTATTTCAAAGAAACAGCCGTAATTGCCTGCGCTTACTCTTTAGCAAAACAACAGCAACTTACTGGTTATATCGTTTTAACAAACTCGGCTGCCCCCATGAAAAATATATACACGCTCGCTCACGAAGTCGGTCATATTTTATTTACAAGACGTATTCACGGAAAACTTACTCACGCAGATCCTCATTCCCCAACTGGCTCGGAGCACCATCCTTCTCCAACAAATCTTATGTACCCTATCGTACCTCGTCCTGAAAACGTCCATATTCATTCCTTATTAACAAACGAACAAAAAGAGCTCTCTTTACAAAGCTCTTTATTACAAAGAAAAAAACAGTAACTGTCATGTTACTGTTTAAAACAACTTATTTAATCAACAAACCAATTCTCGGCTGCCAAAGGATACACTATACATCTAAGCGTAATCTCTCTTAAAATCAAAATATAGTATTTCTTTGGAAATAATTTATTGTATATCCAGAGCAGCCACTTTTTTTGAACTACTCGTTTATACTTTTTCTCTCTTCAATTTTTAAAGACCATCTCATTAATCCATATATACTTCCATACATAAGTAATATCTTTGCAATTCCCCAAAATACATTTTTTTCTTCTAATCCTTTAAATATAAACATAATCGCTAAAGGAACAAGTAGCACCAAAACACCTATCCAACCAAGAACATACACTTCTCCAACGAAAAGCAATAAAAAGATACTTGCTGCTAATATATATGTTTGCATTGTCGACAATTGCAAAATAGGTGTCCCGTACCATTTATCAATAAACATCAATAATACTAATAATAAAATGGGAACCATTACCATTATGTAAATAATCCCGAACTCTACAAATTTATTTTTAAAAGAAGACATTCTAAACGCAACAATGGTTCCAATAATCATAATGATTAAGACGATAGGATAGCCAATTAACTGTATATTCGTTAGTATAAATTGCTGATTCGGATTATTAAATAAAATATGAGTTAATATCCAATATCCGCCAATACCAATTATCATGGCAAGAATACTCTTTATACTCCCGCCTTTATCCTTATCCATTTCTTTCGCTAATTCTTCCGCATATTCTTTTGGTGAATCACCGAATATATCGCTTACCGTCTTTCCCTCTTTCTCACCTTCTATTAAATGAAGTTCTGCATCTTCTATAAAAGCGTCCACATCTTCTTCTTTCATTCCTTTTGTTATTAAATACACTTTTGTATCGATTAAAAACTTTTCTCCTTCTTTAGAAATTTGCATGATAACCTCTCCCTTATTTAACCGTTTCTTTTCTATTCGTCTTCATCATAATTTCAAGGAAAATTAAAATAAACAAACTTCCGTATAAACATATAATTTGAAATAACATTGGTACGAGATCTTCTGATGTAAATGTTTTAAACACTAACATAATTGAAAGCGGAATGATTAAATATAAGTTTTTAAACCATCCTTCAAAATACAAATTTATCCCTATTGTGATAATAAAAATACCTCCAGCTAATATATAACTTTGCATTTCGGTGAATGTGAGCATTTTTGTAGGATATATTACATCTAATATCGTAACAACTCCTATTAGAAACATTGGCGCAATCATGACTAAAAACCACATAGAAAACCATGTTTTTGTAAAGCTTGTTACGAAGGTCATTTTACGAAGTAGAAAATTAGGACCCATTACAGCTACGATCAATGTAAAGCTATAGCCAATGCACTGAATAAGTGAAATCTGTAACATTCCGTTATTCACTATTAAGATAGAAGCAATAATCCAAAACGATACGATATTCATTACTGTAAAACCAATTTGCTTCCACGTTTCCTGTCTATCCTTTTCCATTACTTTTACAAGTTCATTTGCATATTCTTTCGGTGAGCTTCCGAAAATATCTTCTACACTTTTCCCATCACTCTCACCCTCAATTAAATGGAGTTCTGCATCTTCTATAAAATTTTCAATATCGCTTTCTTTCACACCCTTTGCCACTAAAAATAATCTCATATCTAATAAAAACTTTCGTGCTTCACTGGATATCATTATTTTTTTCTCCCCTTCCCTTCAAGTAGACGCTCTACACTACTTTGCATCGCTTCCCAGCGATCCATAAATTCATTAAGTGCTTCCTCGCCTTTTTCTGTTAATGTATAATATTTTCGCTTTGGGCCAGATGGAGATTCCTTCATTACACTTGTTATTAATCCTTCCTTTTGCATTCGTATTAATAACGGATAAATACTTCCCTCACTCGCCATTGTAAAGCCATACTTCGCTAGCTTTTCACTCATTTCATAACCGTATATTTCACCTTCAGAAATAATAGCAAGTAAGCATCCTTCTAAAATCCCTTTCAGCATTTGACTTGTCGACATAATTCAAATCCTCCCACTATCTTGTTTTACAAGATAGATAAGCGTAAGTATCTTGCTTTACAAAATAGTATAGCAGAGACTATTTTGCAAAACAAGATAGCTAACGATATTTTTCCAATTCTTTGCAGGATTTTCATTATCCACTCTCTAAATAGAGCAATATGAGAACTTTATGACGAAGGGATGTTTTTCATCATGGTTACAAATCGAGTTGTTTTTTTAACAGGCGCTGCAAGTGGCATTGGTTATGAAATGGGAAACGCTTTTGCAAAAGAAGGTGCAAAAGTTGTTATTACCGATCGTCTTGAAGAACGTGCAAAAGAAGCTGCTGAACAATTACAAAAAGAAGGCTATCAAGCTATCGGTTTAAAATGTGATGTTACATCTGAAGAAGAAATTACCGCTGCAATTTCTCAAACCGTTACGCATTTCGGTTCATTACATATATTAATTAACAACGCAGGAATGCAGCACGTTTCACCAATTGAAGATTTTCCAACCGAAAAGTTCGAACTGCTTATTAAAATTATGCAAATCGCTCCTTTTATCGCAATTAAGCATGCCTTCCCAATCATGAAAAAACAAAAGTATGGCCGAATTATTAATGTAGCCTCCATTAATGGCCTCGTTGGATTTGCGGGAAAATCCGCCTACAATAGCGCGAAGCATGGCGTAATCGGATTAACAAAAGTTGCCGCTTTAGAAGGCGCTACTCACGGAATTACCGTTAATGCGCTTTGTCCTGGTTATGTCGATACCCCTCTTGTACGTAATCAACTACAAGATTTAGCTACTACACGAAATGTACCACTTAAAAATGTTTTAGAAGATGTTATTTATCCACTTGTACCACAAAAACGCTTATTGCAAGTACAAGAAATCGCTGATTATGCTATGTTTTTAGCGAGTGAAAAAGCAAGAGGTATAACTGGACAAGCCGTTGTTATCGATGGTGGTTATACTGCTCAATAAAGTGAAGGCTTTTACTTCCCATTAATGCGGGGTAAAAAATAAAGTTTGCTCACGAAGAGCAAACTTTATTTTACTTTCTATCGCGAGGACCTTCCTACTTTAGTAATTGTTTAGGGAGTTTCTCGATTGCAACAATTACCCCATCTAATTTACTTTCAATACGATGGAGTAAATATAATGTTACAACAATCGGAAACCCTACATTACCTATCATCCTGATCCACTCTTCCATTTTTCTCTCCCCCTTTCATTATATAAATAAGAGTACGAAATACATTTAGGCATAAAAAAACAAGCTATTATGTATTAGCTTGTCTTTCAAATAATGATGCAATTTCCCGTTTATAATCTCCATGTATGATGCCTTTTTCAGTAATAATACCTGTAATTAATTCATTCGGTGTTACGTCAAATGCAGGATTATAAACATTAGTTCCAATTGGCGCCACTTGTTTTTCAAAAATTTTCGTAACTTCGGTTTCATCTCTTTCTTCAATAACAATGTCTGTACCTATTTGTTTCGTAATATCAAACGTAGATAACGGAGCTGCAACGTAAAATGGAATATCGAAATACTTTGCTAATATAGCTAAATTCATTGTTCCGATTTTATTTGCTGTATCTCCATTTGCGACAATTCGGTCCGCTCCTACAATAATTGCGTTTATTTCTTTCGTTTGAATAGCATGCGCTGCCGTATTATCTGTAATAAGTGTTACATCAATATTTGCCTGTTTTAATTCCCATGTCGTTAAACGCCCGCCTTGTAAAACCGGTCTCGTTTCACATGCATACGCATGTAAACGTACACCTTTTTCTTTCCCAATATAAAACGGTGCTAATGCAGTACCATATCTAGCAGTTGCAATACTTCCAGCGTTACAAATTGTTAAAATGTTATCACCGTCTTTAAAGCATGTTAATGCATGTTCTCCAATACTCCGGCATACCGCTTCATCTTCTTGCTGAATGAGAAGTGCTTCTTCTTCTAATATTTTTTGTGCTTCTTTTATTTTAGTAATTTCTCCAATGGATTCTCTCATACGATCGATTGCCCAAAATAAATTGACTGCTGTCGGGCGTGACGTTCCTAAATAATTACAATCTCTATTAAACTTCTTTTGAAATTCTTCCATATGTACAGTATTATATTTTTTTGATGCAAGCGCCAAACCAAATGCAGCTACAATTCCAATTGCAGGTGCTCCTCGTACTTCTAGCATGACAATACTTTTCCATACCTCTTCAATCGTCGTTAATGTTTTGTATTCTGTACTATGCGGCAACTTTGTTTGATTTAATACTGCAATGGCATCACCTTTCCAACTGACAGACCTCGGAACAGTAACAATTGTACTCATGCTTTTACCCCTCCAGAAACTGTCTGTTGAAATAACGTTCGGAACAGTTGAATGTCAGCGCTCTTAGATTCATATTTTATTAGTTCTTTACCTAAGGATAGCGCTTGTTTTTTAGCTTGGATTCTCGTTTCTTTATTTGCTATTTCATCTAAATCAGCTACATGTGCTAAACCAATTGTTCTACGTATAAGCTCACATCCAGCAAATCCAACGGCATCCGTAAAAATATTTTGCAAAATAATTGGCAACCATTGTTTCTCTTTCGTATATGCTTCTACGCCTTCTCCAATCCATAATTTCGTAAAAGCTTCTACAAAATAACTCCATGTTTTCTCAATATGGAAAAATAGCACACTTCTTTTTTCCTCTTCACGGGATAGTGCATTTAATAATAAATTTGCAATAAATTGACCAAGGTCAAATCCAAATGGACCGTATGTTGCAAATTCTGGATCAATTACTTTCGTTTCAGCAGGTGATGAAAAAATACTACCAGTATGTAAATCACCATGAATAAGCGCTTCTTTTCTTGTTAAGAACTTATATTTATACTGTGCTACTTTTAATTTTAAATTTTTGTCACTCCACAGTTCATCCACCGCTAGTTGTAACTCTGGTTCATAATCATTCGTATCATAATGACTAAACGGATCTGTAAACACTAAATCTTCCGTAATTTTACTAAGATCTGGATTAACAAATTCACTATCTAACACTCTTTTCTCTTCTGATTGTAAACCGAAATCTGAAGTATAAAACAAAACATGTGCTAGAAAGCGACCAATATGTTGGGATAAAAGTGGGTACTCCTCTCCATCTGTTAATCCTTTTCTTGTAATTGTTAGCCTTGATAAGTCTTCTATGACCGTTACTGCTAACTCTTCATCATGACTGTACACTACCGGCACATATTCCGGCACATACTTCGCAAAAATTTGTAATGCTTTACTTTCAATCGTCGCTCTTTTTATAGACAGTGGCCAGCTCTCACCAACTACTTTCGCATATGGCAGTGCTTGTTTTATTATAATAGACTTCTCTCCATCATCTAATTTGAACACGTAATTTAAATTTCCATCTCCAATTTCATGACAAACTACATTTGCTTTCTTTTCAAAATAACCGTGTTCTTTCGCATATTGTATAGCTGTCGTTTCAGTTAATGAATAATATCCCATCGTCTTCTCCCCCTTTTTTAAATTCAGAGGTTTTTCTGACGTAGAAAAACCTCTTTCCACAAAGAAAGAGGTTTGAAGTTTATCTTCTCCCCTCTTATCTGCCAGAAAGGTTTACTTTCTGCTGGAATTAGCACCGTGCCTTTTGGCGTAAATAAACGCCCCATTTCACAATGGTATTACGGTCGGTTGCTGGGCTTCATCGGGCCAAATCCCTCCACCTGCTCTTGATAAGAGTTGTATAATTTTTTGAATTTTTAACTTTATGTTGAAGACTATACCAAGAATAAAAATCACTTGTCAACATTTTATTTGTATAATTCTGGACGACGATCTGCAAAAACTGGAATTCCTTTGCGTACTTCTTTAATTTTCTCAAAATGAAGCTCTCCAAATAAAATTGATTCTTCTTCATTCGCTTCTACAACAACTTCGCCCCAAGGATCGACAATTAGAGAATGACCGGCAAACTCATTACTCGGATCCTTCCCTGCCCTATTACATGCAACAACATAACATTGATTTTCAACTGCTCTTGCTTGCAATAGCAAACGCCAATGTGCTAAACGAACTAATGGCCATTCTGCTACAACAAATAAAACTTTTGCACCTTTCGCAGTATGAACGCGCATCCACTCCGGAAAACGAATGTCATAACAAATTGTGCCGGCGCACTCTACATCATCTAACTTAAATTCACCTGTACTATTTCCAGCGATTAAATATTTATGTTCATCCATAAGCTGAAATAAATGCACTTTACTATATTCATTGACTAGTTCTCCTTCCTTGTTTACCACATACATTGTATTTGTAACACCTTGCTCTGTTTGCTTCGCTATAGACCCACCGACAATATGTACACCATATTGCTTCGACCATTCTTTCAGCTTTTCTTTCGTTTGCAATCCATCCCTATCTGCAATTTCAGTAAGCCTCGTTAAATCATATCCCGTTGTCCATAATTCTGGTAAGACAATAACGTCTGGTCTTTCCTTCATCGCTTCGCTTATTTTATTTTTAGCATTCTCAATATTTTTTTCTACATCTCCAAAGACAATGTCCATTTGAATACATGCGACTTTCATTTTGTCAGCCCCATTCTTAATTTTTTTCTTTACAAAATACTGGAAAGATTATATCATTTGTCACTAGAATTGTAACAACTTTCAAAAGAGGTGGAAAGTATGAAATTATTTCAACCTTCTGAGATAGTAACATCATTGCCTACACAATTTTTCGCTTCACTTGTTGCAAAAGTTAACAAAGTCGTAGCAGCAGGTCACGATGTTATTAATCTAGGTCAAGGTAATCCAGATCAACCAACACCGCAGCATATCGTAAAAGCTTTACAAGATGCTGCTGAAAAGACCATTCATCATAAATATCCACCATTTCGCGGACACGAAAGTTTAAAAGAAGCCGTGGCAACATTCTATCAACGCGAATATGATGTAGTAGTAAATCCAAAAACAGAAGTTGCTATTTTGTTTGGTGGAAAAGCTGGATTAGTAGAATTACCACTTTGTTTTACAAACCCTGGTGATACTATTCTCGTTCCAGATCCAGGCTATCCAGATTATTTATCAGGAGTTGCTTTAGCAAAAGCACAATTTGAAACAATGCCGCTTATTGCAGAAAATAATTTTTTACCAGATTATACAAAAATTGATGCCACTACCGCTGAGCGTGCAAAGTTAATGTTTTTAAACTATCCAAATAATCCGACCGGTGCTACTGCATCAAAAGATTTCTTTGATGAAACCATTCATTTTGCTAATAAACATAATATATTAGTCATTCATGATTTTGCTTACGGTGCGATTGGATTCGATGGTCAAAAACCTGTTAGTTTCTTGCAAGCAGACGGTGCTAAAGATACAGGTATTGAAATTTACACTCTATCGAAAACTTTCAATATGGCTGGATGGCGCATCGCTTTTGCTGTGGGGAATGAAAGTGTGATTGAGACAATTAACTTATTACAAGATCATATGTATGTTAGTATTTTTGGTGCAGTTCAAGATGCTGCCCGCGAAGCACTATTAAGTTCACAGTCTTGCGTAATAGACCTTGTAAATAGTTACGAATCTCGAAGAAACGCTCTTGTTTCAGCTTGTCACTCAATTGGTTGGAATGTAGACATTCCAACAGGCTCATTCTTTGCATGGCTTCCTGTTCCGAAAGGATATACATCTGAGCAATTTTCTGATATTTTACTAGAAAAAGCACACGTTGCAGTTGCTCCTGGTGTTGGATTTGGTGAGCATGGCGAAGGGTATGTCCGTGTTGGTCTCTTGCATACAGAAGATAGATTACGAGAAGCCATTAATCGAATTGATAAATTAAATTTTTTCAAAAAGTAATTGACAACATGAAAAATATCTGACAAAATTCAGTTATCTTAAAAATTTAAACATTTCTAAATACTTCTTATCAAGAGCAGGTGGAGGGACGAGCCCGACGAAACCCGGCAACCGATCTACAATTGTAGACACGGTGCTAATTCTCGCAGCATTACGCTGACAGATAAGGAGCTGGTTGTAAAAAAACCTCTCCTTAGCTGAGAGGTTTTTTTATTTAACTAGGAGGTTTTAACAATGAGCGGAATTATAGCGACGTATTTAATCCATGATGATTCACATAACTTAGAAAAAAAAGCTGAGCAAATTGCACTCGGTTTAACAATTGGCTCTTGGACTCATTTGCCACACTTATTGCAAGAACAATTAAAACAGCATAAAGGCAACGTCATTCATGTTGAGGAATTAGCTGAACAAGAACATACCAATTCGTATTTACGTAAAAAAGTTAAACGTGGGATTATTAAAATCGAATATCCGTTATTAAACTTCAGTCCAGACTTACCAGCAATTTTAACAACTACATTCGGAAAGCTATCACTTGATGGCGAAGTGAAATTAATCGACTTAACATTTTCAGACGAGTTAAAACAGTATTTCCCTGGTCCGAAATTCGGGATAGATGGCATTCGAAATCTTTTACAAGTGCATGAGCGTCCCCTTTTAATGAGCATTTTCAAAGGAATGATTGGACGAAATATTGGGTATTTAAAAACGCAATTACGCGATCAAGCAATTGGTGGTGTAGATATAGTAAAAGATGATGAAATATTATTTGAGAATACATTAACACCACTTACGAAACGCATTGTATCTGGAAAAGAAGTTTTAGACTCAGTATATGAAACATACGGACATAAAACGTTATATGCCGTAAATTTAACAGGACGAACTTTTGATTTAAAAGAAAATGCGAAACGCGCAGTGCAAGCTGGGGCAGATATTCTATTATTTAATGTATTTGCTTACGGACTAGATGTACTACAATCACTTGCAGAAGATAATGAAATCCCAGTTCCTATTATGGCACACCCTGCTGTAAGTGGTGCTTATTCAGCATCCAAGTTATATGGAGTTTCCTCTCCATTATTACTAGGAAAGCTACTACGTTATGCTGGTGCTGACTTTTCATTATTCCCATCTCCATACGGAAGTGTTGCACTAGAAAAAGAGGAGGCTCTTGCTATCTCAAAATATTTAACTGAAGACGATGCATTTTTCAAGAAGAGTTTTTCTGTTCCGTCTGCTGGTATTCACCCTGGTTTCGTTCCCTTTATTCTACGAGATTTCGGTAAAGATGTTGTTATTAATGCTGGCGGCGGGATACATGGACATCCGAGTGGAGCGCAAGGGGGCGGTAAAGCTTTCCGTACTGCAATTGATGCTACTTTGCAAAATACACCACTCCATGAAGTAGATGACATAAATTTGCATAGTGCACTACAAATATGGGGAAATCCCTCTCATGGGGTGAAATTATGAGTATTCAAGTATTTTGTGATTTTGATGGCACGATTACAAATAGTGATAACATTATGTCCATTATGGAAAAATTTGCACCACCAGAAGCCGAAGAAGTAAAGAATAGAATTTTATCACAAGAGCTGTCTATTCAAGAAGGTGTTTCTCAATTATTTCAATTAATACCTACTAGTCTACACGATGATATGATTCAATTTTTAATAGAAACTGCTGAAATCCGTAGTGGTTTTCATGAATTTATACAATTTGTAAATGAAAATAACATTTCTTTTTACGTTATATCAGGTGGAATGGATTTCTTCGTCTATCCACTCTTACAAGGAATCATTCCAAAAGAGCAAATTTACTGTAATGAAACAGACTTTTCAAATGAATTCATTACAGTTAAGTGGCCTCATCCTTGTGATCATCATTGTCAAAATCATTGCGGATTATGTAAATCATCTTTAATCCGTAAATTAAGTGATACGAATGACTTCCATATTGTAATTGGAGATTCAATTACTGATTTACAAGCTGCGAAACAAGCAGATAAAGTATTTGCTCGTGACTTCCTTATTACAAAGTGTGAAGAGAATTATATTGCTTATACACCGTTTGAAACATTTCACGATGTTCAAACCCAATTAAAACATTTGTTGGAGGTGAAATCATGAAACAACTTTTTCGTCAATGGTATGACTTAAGCGAGATAAAAAAAGAATTAACAACACGAAATTGGTTTCCAGCAACGAGTGGTAATATTTCTATAAAGGTTAGTCATGAGCCACTTACTTTTCTTATTACAGCAAGTGGTAAAGATAAAACAAAAACTACTCCAGATGATTTTCTATTAGTAGATCATCTAGGGCTTCCCGTATTAGAGACTGAATTACGCCCTTCAGCAGAAACAATATTGCATACCCATATTTATAACAATACGAATGCTGGGTGCGTACTTCATGTTCATACAACTGATAATAATGTCATCACAAATTTATACAGTGATGCAGTCGTCCTTCAAAATCAAGAAATTATTAAAGCTCTCGATATTTGGGAAGAAGGTGCAACAATTCACATTCCTATTATCGAAAACCATGCCCATATCCCAACGCTTGGAGAAAACTTCCGAAAGCATATACAAGGAGATTCGGGAGCAGTATTGATCCGTAACCATGGTATTACCGTATGGGGCCGAGATAGCTTTGATGCAAAGAAAAGATTAGAAGCTTATGAGTTTTTATTCCAATTTCATATAAAACTATTATCAATTCAAGGAGGCGTTTCTAATGGCGCAAATTCGTATTCATGAAGTAAATACTCGCATCGAAAATGAAGTGGAAGTATCTAAATTTCTACAAGAGGAAGGCGTTTTATATGAGAAATGGAACATCTCTAAACTTCCTACTTATTTAAATGAAAATTATTCGTTAACAGATGAAAACAAGGCTGAAATATTAGCTGTGTTTTCAAAAGAAATCGCTGATGTTTCAGCGCGCCGAGGTTATAAAGCACATGATGTAATTTCACTTTCAAATAGCACACCTAACCTTGACGAATTATTAATTAATTTCCAAAAAGAACACCATCATACTGATGATGAAGTTCGCTTTATTGTTAGTGGTCATGGCATCTTTGCTATTGAAGGAAAAGATGGGAAATTCTTTGACGTTGAACTTGAGCCAGGCGATCTCATATCTGTTCCTGAAAATGCAAGACATTATTTTACCTTGCAAGATGATCGTCAAGTTGTAGCTATTCGTATTTTTGTTACAACTGAAGGCTGGGTTCCAATTTATTAAGGTAGTTAGTTGAATAAAAGGACTTGGATCCCCTTTTCCAACCTTTTATTCACTCTACATATATACATCCTCCTATGGAACAGGCTTATTTCCAAAAATGAAATAAGCCTGATTTTTTATTTTCTCAAGCATATGATTCCGTCTATTCCAAAACAATCTCCCCCCTTCTATGTTTTAAGCGAATTTTTTAACACTTTTTGAACATTTATTGAACTTTTTTTGAATTTTTTCTGAAAATTCTGTTTTGTATATGATATACTACAATTAAATAAAAAGGAAAAGAATATCGCAAACAGAGGGGGATAATCATGAGTTTACTTATCGCACTTATACTAGGGGTTACGTGTGGAGCACTTCCTGTTATTCTAGGAGCTATTATGGAAGAGTTGGAAGTTGGTGTTTTAGGTTTTGTCGCATCTTGTGTAAGCGCTTTATTTTTCGGCTTATTCGGTGCTATTCCTGTTTCAATTCTGTGTGCATTTTATATAGTACGCCATGCTCGTGCAAAGCAATTCGGTCCTAATCACATCGCGCAAGTTATTCCATTCCCAATCGAACGATGTCGCCGGGCTTCTAGCTTATAATTTTAAAATTAAAAATAAATAAAAGTCCTCAAATGAGGACTTTTATTTATTTTCTTCTAGAAATTGAAACAATTCTTGTAGGTGCAAGACGTCTTCACTATAGCTAACAGATACGTGACATATACCGTCAATCTCTGCTTGCATATAAAGGTCAACTCCATCTCGATCATATTTCAATGCCAAATAAAAATCCATTTCTTCTAACATCTTTTTTGAAGTTCGAATAACATAATGCCCCTTCTCATCTCTTCCATATTCGAATTCCGGCTCAAAATCATACTTTTGTTTAAAAGCTTCTTTTTGTTTTTCATTAATTTGTATACAAGTTGCTCGTTGTACAGTATCAATCATCTCATCAAATTTTTGAAGATCCATCTCATTTACCCCTTTATATATTTTTTGTATAACACTTGTGTTCCGCTATTCTCTTCCCCATCTTTTATTAACTCTTCATACAATTCCTTCGCCAAACTTAAACCTGGTACTGGTAATTCTAATTTTTCAGCCTCATCTAAAGCTATCTTCATATCTTTCATAAAGTGCTTTACATAAAACCCTGGTTCAAAATCTCCCTTTAACATTCGAGGAGCTAAGTTACTCAATGACCAACTACCTGCTGCTCCCGTTGAAATACTTTCTAATACTTTATCCGGATCTAGTCCAGCTTTTTTTGCATAAGCAACAGCTTCACATACTCCAATCATGTTAGAAGCAATCGCAATTTGATTGCACATTTTTGTATGTTGTCCACTTCCAGCTGGTCCTTGCAACTGAATGTTTGTTCCTAGTTTTTCAAATAACGGTAAACATTTTTCATATATTTCTTTTTCACCACCGACCATAATTGCGAGCCTTGCTTCTTTCGCACCAACGTCTCCTCCAGATACAGGCGCATCTAACGTATATACATTCTTACTTTTACCGGTTTCATTAATACGTTTTGCCAATGTTGGTGTAGATGTCGTGAAATCAATTGCAATCGTACCTTCATTTGCATTCTCCAAAATCCCATCTATCCCAAAGTACACTTCTTCTACATCATGTGGATATCCAACCATAGTCATTACAACATCAACTTGCTTCACTAACTCTTTCGGTGTATCACACCAATTCGCACCATCTTGCACTAAAGAGTCTGTCTTCATTTTCGTTCTATTATATACATATACTTGATAGCCGTCTTGCATTAAATGACGCACCATACTTTTTCCCATTACACCAATACCGATGAAACCTATTGATACATTTTTACGTTCCATTTTCTCATCCCCTTTGTTCTAATAAATCACTTACCATCTTTCGAAACTCATTATTAAAATCATCATCTATACTATTTTTCACATTTGAAAATAATATAACAAAAGTGCCTTTTTCTTTATTAAAATTATTGAAAGTGTTCCAACCAGATAGTACACCATGATTATAAAAATAATCCGGATATATGTAAAAACTATATGCATATTTTCGTTCTGTTGAAGGTGAAAACATCGCTTGTCTACTTTGTTCAGAAAGAAGTTTCCCATTTATAATCGCTTCGTCTAACTTCTTCATATCGCCAACTGTCGTATACATCTCACCGCATCCGTATAACCACTCCATTAACAATTTTTGTGCAGGTTCAAGTACATTCTCTTTCTTTACATATCCTTTAGTAAAATGCTGATCTCCCTGAGCCATATTTCCCATACCAGATTCATACATTTCTGCTTTAGTAAATATATTTTCTTTTATGTAATCTCCTAAAGTTTTTTTTGATATGCTTTCTATAATATAGGCAAGCACCATATAATTATAATCTGTATATCTCCAACCTGCGCCTGGTGGAAATTCTAACTTTTGACTTCCAATCCAATTTACTAAATTTATACGAGAAGCTGCATTCACTTTCCCTTTTCCGCTTTCTGGTAAACCTGATGTGTGTGTTAACAAATGATATAAGGTGATATTTTTATCTACCGGAAAAGAGGGAATATATTTATTTACATTATCTTGAATATTTAACTTCCTTTGTTCCTGCAGCTGTAAAATAGATGTGGCCACGACTGTTTTCGTAATAGAACCGACACGATATTTTGTTTGAGGCGTATTTTCTATCTTATTTTGAACATCAGCATATCCATATCCTTTATTCAATATAACATGCTCTTTATCTGTTACTAAAACTGTTCCATTAAATTGCTTTCCTATTAAATATTGATCTAACTTTTGAGATATACTAGCATAATCAATTCGTTGTTCTTCTTTTTCTTCTATATTCTCTTGTACTTCGGATTCAATAGTAGGATTCACCTTAGTTGTTAATACAGTGCTTTCCTTTATATTGGGATTATAGAGAAAATAGTATACTCCACCACAAACTACAGCAGACAGCGAAGCCATCGTCATTATTTTTTTATCATGTTGTTCCTCCATAATTCCTTCGTCCAAAATCCCCCCCACATTCTATTATCAAACAATAAAAAAAAATCGCAACAATTTGTTGCGAAAAATCACTTTTTTTCTTTTCTATATACACACACTTGATTTTTTCCATTTTTTTTCGCTTCATATAATGCGATATCCGCTCGTTGCATTAATTCTTCTCTTGTAATCCCTTGTTCATATAACGCGACTCCAAAACTCGCTGTTAATTTCGAAATTCCGGAGAAATGCTTTGTTTCAATGAAAAATCGTAATGATTCCGCAACCTGAAATGCTTCTTTTTCTACTGTATTCGTTACTAATATAATAAATTCTTCTCCTCCCCACCTTGCAAATACATGTTGCTGCTCCACTTTAGATTTCATAAGCTCTGCAAGCTGAATTAATGCTAAGTCACCAAAATCATGGCCGTACGTGTCATTTACTGTTTTAAAATTATCTATGTCAAATAAAATAAGTGCTATTTTTTCATCGTTACGCATTGCATTATCCCATTCTGCCTCTAGTATTTGTTGGAACTTCAAACGATTATAAATCTCTGTTAACGAATCTATCATAGCAAGCCTTTCTTGTTCTTGATAGATTTCATCTAATTCTGTAATCTCTGTACACTTCACAATAAATCTTGATAAATCTTCTGGCAGTGGTGTCGCACGCAATAAAAAAATTGACACTTCTCCTTCATAATTGGACATCTTAATTCTTCTATCATATGATAATGTATCATCTAACCATGTTATATCATGGGTTGTTGAATAGTATCCGTTTTCTCTAATAAAATGTTCAGCAAATACTAAATGTTGCTCACGATAGGCAAATAAATTTTCATATCCGAAAAACTCTAAAAAATTTGTATTACAATCAACAATCTCATCGTCTTCTACTATAAATAATAGATCATTTTGAAAATCAAACATCGTTTGAAGTAGTTCTTGTTGCAAACTTACTTGCCGCACTAAAGAAAGCTGATACAAACTCTTATTCACTTCCTCTAACACCATTTGTGGGGTCACAGGGGCTATCACAATATTACGTATTCCTAACGTAAGCACCTCTGTAAACTCGCTTGTTATTTGTTGATCCCAAATGACAATAAATGTACTCTGTGGATTATACATATTCTTTATATATTTTATTTGAGAAAAATCTGTTACATACATAATTACAATATGTGGTTTAGTCCTCTGATACAATAATTCTCCTTCTTCAAAACTATTTGCTATAAACATACATTTTGGATGAATATTTTCTATCGTTTGTTGATGTGTGCATCCATTTTCTATATAAAGGACATTTAACTGAAGATCTTGTAATACATTTTGGAAAACCGTATTCTCTAATAAAAAATGTAGTATGTTCATCACTAGTCTTCACTCACTTCATATATCTTGTTCTACTGCATTCCTCACAAACATTTTATAAAAAGACTGTTCTCTAAATACTTTAATGAGTAAGGGACACATATTAACAAGCTAATTGAGAATGCTCTCTTCGCTTTTTCTCTATAAATTCCTTTTTTAGTGTATGATGATAGGAATTGTATCGTTTGTATGAATGCCCTAGCTTCCTCTTTAAAACTTGACAATTAAAATAAAGATATTATATTCTTAAATTCGACAACTTACAAAATGTAAGTAGAATATATTACATGTATTTTTTATAATTTGATATGTTACTTGGAGGATATATAATGACAAACGACAACTTTTTTAATGTTCTATACGAACGCACATCTACACGTGCATTCAACCCAGAGAAAGAAATTTCATCTACAGAGTTACACGAGATTTTAAAGGGAGCTGCTCAAGCACCTTCTGCTTGGAACTTGCAGCACTGGAAATTCCTTGTATTCCAAGGTGAAGATGTACAGAAACGATTGCATCCAATTGCTTATAACCAGCAACAAATACTTGATGCTTCTGCTGTAGTCGCTATTTTAGGTGATTTAGAAGCTTATAAAAACGTTGAACCAGTTTATGGTCCAATTGTAGAACAAGGATTTATGAAAGAAGAAGCAAAAGAGCGCTTAGCTAAAAATATTGACTCTGCATATGCTCGTGAGCAATTCCCAAGAGATGCAGCCTTTTCAAATGCATCTTTAGCAGCAATGCAACTTATGCTTGCGGCTAAAGCAACTGGCTGGGATACTTGTGCTATTGGTGGTTTCAACCCACAAGCACTTACAGAAGAATTCAATGTTTCATCTCGTTACGTACCAATTATGCTTATTACAATTGGTGAATCAACTTTAAAAGGTCATCCTGCACCACGAATGAGCGTAGAACAAGTGAGTGAATGGGCAAAATAATAAAGTGAACCTTTAATCAATGTGAGGGGCTTACTGCCTGTTAATACGGTATAAAAAAGAAACGAAGGTAATTTCATTACCTTCGTTTCTTTTTCTTCTGTCACACACCCGTAATATTACAATGTATTATTCGACATCTATACATAAACAAATAGTAAATTTCATGCTATCCCCATACACATAAATGGCGTTTCGTGTCGAATTTTGTTAAAGCATTGAAATATAACCGTGTGTTTTTGTTACAATTATGATACAATGATAACAAATAGATAACAAGAGAGGGATTTTCATTGAGTTCATACGGAAGCTTTATCGCACTTTTAAGTTACATAGTAACTGTACTACTGTTATATTTTATTGGCGATGCTACAAACATATCAGTGTTACAATTCCCAAAAGAAGAAACGTTCCAATTAGACGCAGAAAAACATACTGCAAGATCCATTGCACCACTACTCTTAGCTCTCCCTGTATATATCATCGTTTTATATAAAAGTAAAAAAGTGTAAAGCCTACCTATTTCATTCATTTCGGTGGTCTTTACACTTTTTTGTGATATTTCCCCTATTTTAAACATCATTCCGTACTAAACACCCAGCTAGTCTTTTAAAATGAGAAAATCCCCCATAAAAAATTCCACTCTCTGTCCAGTCACTAACTACCGAACTTACATAGATTATAAGTGTGAAGGGGGTGATGAGGATTATGTTTGGATCATTTGGATGCTGTGATAACTTTAGAGACTGTCATCATCGTGAAAGAGAGTGCGACCATCGTGACCATCGCGAGAAAGAGAGAGAGGTAAAACCACAACAACCAGCTGTATGTAACGTACTTGCTAGCATTTCAGTTGGAACAGAACTTTCTCTTTTAAGCATTAAAGGTATTGGATCTTTCAACAATGTAATTTTTGAAGGTTTCGCTAACGGCGTTGCTCTTTTCTCTGCTTTAGCTCGTAACAATAATGATAAAGATGATAAAGACAACGACAAAGATGATAAGAACCGTCAACGTAATACTTTTAATGGTATTTTACGTGTATGCCCAACTGATATCGTTGCTATCGCTATCTAGTTCTGTGTCTTATCCTCTATAGTAAGAAAATAAGAGTTACTTTTCTCATAGAAAAAACCTGAGACCGATTTCAAATCGACTCAGGTTTTTTTATTAATTATATGCTTTTAACTAGTTCAACAACTTCTTCAGCAGTTGACATCATTAGTGCTTTTTCTGCTAATGTTTCCATTTCTGCTTTTGACAACTTGCTTAGTTGTGTTCTTGCAGGAAGAATAGATGTTGCACTCATACTGAACTCATCTAAACCTAATCCTAATAATAATGGGATAGCAAGTGAATCTCCCGCCATCTCACCACACATACCAGCCCATTTGCCTTCTTTATGAGCCGCATCAATAACCATTTTTACAAGACGTAAAATAGATGGGTTATACGGTTGGTATAAGTAAGCTACTTGTTCGTTCATACGGTCTGCAGCCATTGTGTATTGGATTAAGTCATTTGTTCCGATAGAGAAGAAATCAACTTCTTTTGCGAATTGATCTGCTAATACTGCTGAAGCTGGGATTTCAACCATCATACCCACTTCAATAGAATCAGAAACAGTTGTACCCGCTTCTACAAGTTTCGCTTTCTCTTCTAATAAGATTGCTTTCGCTTGACGGAACTCATCAAGAGTTGCAATCATTGGGAACATAATTTTTAAGTTACCGTATACGCTAGCACGAAGTAATGCACGAAGTTGTGTACGGAACACATCTTGCTCATCAAGGCATAAGCGAATTGCACGGTATCCTAAGAATGGGTTCATTTCTTTTGGTAAATGTAAGTATGGAAGTTCTTTATCTCCACCGATGTCAAGTGTACGAACAACAACAGGTTGACCTTCTTTTACACCTTCAAGAACTGCTTTATACGCTTCGAACTGCTCTTCTTCTGTTGGAAGATTGTCACGGCCCATGTATAAGAATTCTGTACGGTATAAACCAACGCCTTCTCCGCCATTATCGATAATACCTTGTACATCATTTGGTGTTCCGATATTTGCAACAAGCTCAACGTGATGTCCATCACTTGTTACAGTAGCTTGGTCTTTTAATTTTGCCCATTCAGTTTTTTGCTCTTCAAATTTCGCTTTCTTTTCTTCAAAAGAACGAAGAGTTTCTTCTGATGGATTTACAATTACTTCTCCATCTAAACCGTCGATGATTACGATATCGCCGTTTTGGATTTTCTCCATAACAACTTTCGTACCAACAACTGCAGGAATTTCCATAGAACGAGCCATAATTGCAGAGTGAGATGTACGTCCACCGATATCAGTTGTAAAACCTTTTGCATACTTACGGTTTAACTGAGCTGTATCAGATGGTGTTAAATCTTCAGCAATGATGATTACTTCTTCAGAAATTGTACCAGGGTTTGAGAAGTTAATTCCTAGTAAATGTGCAAGAACGCGTTTTGTTACGTCACGAATGTCCGCAGCACGTTCTTTCATATATTCGTTATCCATGTTTTCAAACATAGAAATAAACATTGATGCAACTTCATCCATTGCAAATTCAGCATTTACTTTTTCACTATTTACTTTATCTTTTACTGGGTTTACTAGTTCTGGATCATTTAACACTAATAAATGTGCTTCAAAGATCGCAGCTTTATCAGCACCCAGCTCAGCAAAAGCATGGTCCTTAATTGCTTCTAATTCAGTTTTTGCTTTCTCAAGCGCAGCGTCTAAGCGTGCAATTTCAGCAGCTTCGTTTGTAATTGATTTCTTTTCGATGTTAAATTCAGGATTCTCAAGTCTGAAAGCCTTTGCAATAGCAATCCCACTTGATGCAGCGATCCCTTGAATGTTAAGAGTCATTATTCTCCTAATCCTTCGTTTTTCATAGTTTCTTCGATAGCTGCTAGTGCTTGAGCTGCATCATCACCATTTGCAGTGATTTTAATTTCTGCGTTTTGTTGAATGCCTAAAGACATAACACCCATGATTGATTTTAAGTTAACGTTTTTTCCGTTATACTCTAAGTTAATGTCAGAACCAAATTTGCTTGCAGTGTTTACAAGTAGAGTTGCTGGACGAGCATGAATTCCTGAGTCGCTAGTTACTTTAAAGATTTTTTCCATGATAATTTATCTCCTTTAAATTACAGTATTTTTTTAGTTGTATAGACGTGAGTACTACATCATCTATTGTATATAATAGGCGATGTTCGGTCAACCACATCGCCTATTATAATTATAAACATTTTGCGTCAAATTCCTACTGAATGTCAATAATAGCGTTTTCGCCCTTCTTAACATTTCCATCTTTTTTCAATTCGACTTGTTGTCCTTGTTGTAAATTCGTAAAGACAATTGGTGTAATGATAGATGGTGCATTTTCTTTTACAAATGCAAGATCTACTTTTAATAATGGTTGTCCTTGTTTCACTTTGTCGCCTTGTGCTACAAGTGCTTCAAAACCTTCACCATTTAATTTTACAGTATCAATACCGAAGTGGATTAAAATTTCTTTTCCGCCTTCAGATTGAATACCAATTGCATGCTTTGTAGGGAATACGTTGACGATCTCACCGTTAACTGGAGAAACTACTGTTCCTTCTGTTGGCTCGATTGCAAATCCGTCTCCCATCATTTTTCCTGAGAATACTTGATCAGGTACTTCTGTAATCGATAAGATTTTCCCTTCAATTGGTGATACGATTGTTTCGTTTTCATCAACTTGTTTAGGAGTTTCTTCTACCTTTACAGGCTCTTCTTTTTCAACATGAGGTGTACGACCTGACATAATATCATGAATTTGTGATTTTAATGTGTCAGATTTCGGTCCAAAAATAGCTTGAATGTTATTTCCAACTTCAAGTACACCAGCTGCTCCAAGCTCTTTTAAGCGATCTTTGTTTACATTCTTTTGTTCGTTAACTTGAACACGTAAACGAGTAATACAAGCGTCTAAAGAAGCAATGTTTTCTTTACCACCAAGTGCTACTAATACTTCACGTGGAAGTTCTCCTGCTTCTGTTTTACCTGCGCCGTCATTCGCATTTGCTACTTCACGACCAGGTGTTTTTAAATCCCATTTACGGATTGCAAAGCGGAATCCGAAGTAGTAAATAACTGCTAGTACAAGACCAACAATAATTACCCACCACCATGCTGTACGGCCTGGTAGTACACCGAATAACATAAAGTCGATTAAACCACCAGAGAATGTCATACCAATTTTAACACCTAAAATTTGCATTGTCATAAATGATAGACCAGCGAATACTGCGTGAATTCCGAACAGTACTGGTGCTACGAATAAGAATGAAAATTCAAGTGGTTCTGTAATACCTGTTAAGAAAGATGTTAATGCAGCAGAGCCTAAAATACCCGCTGCTAATTTTTTATTTTCAGGACGTGCTTCATGGTACATTGCTAATGCTGCTGCTGGAAGACCGAACATCATGAACGGATACTTACCAGTTGTAAATGTACCTGCTGTTATTTCTACACCGTCTTTTAACTGTGCCATAAAGATTTTTTGGTCACCACGGATTAATTCGCCAGCTGCATTTGTATACTGACCGAATTCGAACCAGAACGGTGAATAGAAAATGTGATGTAATCCAAATGGAATTAATGAACGTTCAATTAAACCGAATATGAATGCTGCTAATGTTCTATTTGCATCAATCATTTGATGTGAGAACGTATTTAAGCCACCTTGAATGTATGGCCAAATGAAACACATGATTATACCTACTACTAAAGAGAATGTTGCAGTTGCGATCGGTACGAAACGCTTACCTGCGAAGAAACCTAAGTATGATGGTAATTCAATGTTGAAGTATTTATTGTAGCAATATGCGGCTACTATACCGACGATAATACCACCAAACACTCCCGTTTGTAGCGTTGGAATTCCTAATACGTTTGCATATGCTGGATCTGTAAATCCAATTTTTACTGGGTCTGCTCCAGAACTTGTTACTTTCACTAGCTTATCTACTTCTAAGAACACACTCATCGTTTTGTTCATAATTAAGTAGCCGACGAACGCTGCTAATCCAGCTACTCCGTCTCCACCAGCTAAACCAATTGCTACCCCAACTGCGAATAATAATGCAAGGTTAGCGAAAATAATATCACCAGATTGTTCCATAATTTTTGCTACCATTACGAACCAATCTGCTTTTAAAGCAGGAATAACATTTGTTAACTGTGGATTTTGAAATGCATTACCAAATCCAAGTAAAATACCTGCTGCCGGTAAAATCGCTACTGGAAGCATTAACGCTTTTCCGACTTTTTGAAGAACACCAAAGATCTTCTTAAACATGGAAACCCTTCCTCTCTTATCTATATTGATACCTTCCGACAAACGCCAAAAAGACATGAGGAAAAAAAGATAGAACGATAGCTATACAAAGGGTAGTATATCCCTTTCTCTAGCTTACATTCCTTGCTTTTCTCCACTCATGCCTGATCGAATCAGTAACACGTGTCAAAAATAGGTTTACGTATAAGTTCACTATAATTAAGGCAAACGTTTTCGTTACTTACCTTAATGTGTTTGTCGAAATTTGTATAACTTTGCAATAGTTATTATACATAACTATTGTAAGCGATTCAATGATTTTTTTTAACGTTTTCATTTTAGACAAAAATATATGTCTTTTTACACATGCTCTGCTTTCACTAAGCGCTGCAGGTGCATCGTTAAATATATGCTCTCTGCTTCATACACAGGAAGTTGCAATTCTTTTTGCATGACCTTAACTAGCTTCCAAGCTAAATTATAACAGACGGGATATTCCGCCTTTAATAAATCAGCAAAACTTTGTGATTCCTCTACTTTCTCCCCTTTTTTCACCCGTTCAATAGCATATTGTAAATGACGAATAAGGCGTAAGTAGTGGATACTTTCTTGGTCTAATGTAATTTGTAAGTTTGTCTCAATTAAAGATACAAGATGTGCAATGAGACGGGAGTTTTGATTAACTGAAGATAAATCTGAATTTGTAAGTGAACTGTAAATATGGAGTGCAATAAAACCAATTTCTCCTTCTGGCAATGTAATTTGCAAACGAGAATTTAAAAGGTCTACAACACCTTCA
Source organism: Bacillus sp. 17RED48 (assembly GCF_019837545.1). Lineage (NCBI taxonomy): Bacteria > Bacillati > Bacillota > Bacilli > Caryophanales > Bacillaceae > Bacillus > Bacillus sp. 17RED48. Next base: position 817,966 of record NZ_JADAXG010000001.1, on the reverse strand, counting down.
GCAATTTCATATTCCTCTGGATAGAGCATTTTCGTTTCAACTAAAAAAGGATTATCAATTGTAAGTCCTTGTTTTAACCGCTTAATCGCAAAAGAAATATGATCTGTTAAAGCGATATGAATATGTTCATTCAATGGTGATTTTGCTTTTTCTTGAATGTAGAACATAATATCATTCATTAATTCGATTAATTTTTCACTCACATGCGGCACTAACAGTTTGTATTGTTCACGATCACGTTCATTTTTTAAAACAAACATTTTTTCAATTTGTTCTTGCTCCAATATGTCTTTCGCTTTTTTCCCAAATCCAATTCCTTTACCGATCACTACTACTTCCTCATGTTCAGGATGGCTAGCAATGATAACATTATTATTTAAAACTTTTTTAATTTCTAGATAATTACTCATATAACACCACCCTCGTACTTAAATAGCCTGCTTTTATGTTACAGAACATTCTTCTTTGTCGTCAATATAAAACATCTACCATTTCATAAAAATTCGTTTTTTAGACATGTTTATATATGATGCGTATAATGTAAGAGCAACTGTACATAGAAAGGGGATAACAACATGATTAAAATGTTTGTAAGTGATATCGATGGTACAATGATGCAACACGGAGGGTTAATTGACGAACAGGATATTGTAGCACTTCGTAGTCTTGCTGAGCAAAATGTTATTCTTTGTTTCGCTTCTGGCCGACTGGATAATGAAATTGCAGACTTAATGAAAGCTGTAAATACAAATTTCCATCGTATTAGTGTAAATGGTGTTTTCGTGTACACACATGAAAACAAGCAACTATTATCCGCAACATTCGATTCGAGTATTCTACCTGATCTGTTAGCAATGACAAATGAAGATCCTTATTTTCGTTATGTAAGTGATGAGCATAATTATTACATTGAAGAGAAAACACCATTTATTCATGAACTTGAACAACAAGTAACGATGACTTCTGTTGAAGAACCGCGTCTATTACAGAAAATTGATGATACAATTTTTCCAAATAAAATCTCTGTCGGTGGAACAAAGGAAAGCTTACAACTCCTTCAGAAAAAAATTGATGAACAATTCCACGGAAAAGTTAGTACATTCATTTCAGCAGAACAATGTTTAGATGTAATGCCACCTAATATTAGTAAAGGGGCTGCTATTTCTGTTTTATTAAAAGAGTTTCAACTACAACCAGAGGAAGTTGCTTGCATAGGGGATTCTTATAATGATATCCCGATGTTTTCTTTAACTCCTCACAGTTTTGCTATGTTTCAAGCAGATGACGCAGTAAAAGAACACGCTCACTATGTAGTAAATACAGTTAAAGATGCTGTTAACCACGTAATTGCTCATAATAAAAATACGACTCACTCCTTATAAGGATGAGTCGTATTTTTTCTTTACATGTTAAACAATTTGACATTAACTGTACTTCACAAACTGAAATATATTATTTGTTACGTGCGATGTTTGTAATAAACTTATAACGATCCCCACGATAAATACATTTCACATACTCTAACGGTACTTCACCTTCTGAATATGACCATTGACGCATTACAAGCACTGGCGCCTTTTTAGGAATATGCAGATGTTCAGCTTCATTATCCGTTGCAATTGAAGCTTCAATTGATTGAGTAGCGCTAACAAGTTTAAAGCCCAGTTTTTTCTCTAAATGTTCATATAAAGATTGTTGCAATATTTCTTCGTTAATATCTTTTACAAGAGCTGGCGACAAATATGTCGTCTCAAAAGCAATCGGTTCATCATCAGCTAAGCGTATACGCCTCACTTCATAAACCGACTCTCCCTCCTGTATTCTCAACCGGTCTGCTATTTTTGCAGTAGCTGGAACTAGGCGGAAACTAAGTAATTGACTACTTGGGTTCATCCCACGAGAAATCATATCTTCTGTGAATCCCGTCATTCCTTGCAATTTTTGTTCCACTTTCGGAAGTTGGACAAACGTACCGATTCCACGTTTCCGATATAAATAACCTTGTTCCACTAAATTATTAATCGCCTGTCTGATTGTCATACGACTCACTTCGAACTTATCGCAAAGTTCATTCTCAGATGGGATTTTATCTCCCGGCTTCCATTCGCCGTCCTCAATTAGCTGTTTCACCCACTCTTGAATCTGATAATAGATCGGAAATGGTGAATACTTGTCGATGTTCATCAGCAATCGCCTCACTGCATAAAGATAGAGCTTCTTGATCAGCGATTACGGTTACATTCGGATGACGTTGTAAAACTGTAGCAGGACACGCTTCACTATATTCACCTTGTAATAATTCTTTCACAGCTTCTGCCTTTTTAGAACCCATAGCAACAAGTAGAATTTGTTTCGCTTTCATAATGCTTCCAATCCCCATTGTAATCGCATGAGTTGGCACATCTTCTTCTTTTTCGAAGAAGCGAAGGTTTGCTTGGCGTGTAGACTCTGTTAATTCAACAATGTTTGTTGGAGAATTAAACAGTGTTCCTGGTTCGTTAAATCCGATGTGACCGTTTTCACCGATTCCAAGAATCTGTAGGTCAACTGGGTTAGCAGCTAGAATGCCCTCGTAACGTTTGCACTCTTCCTCTAAATCACTTGCCATCCCGTTTGGTACATAAGTTTGTTTAAATGGAAGATGATCAAACAACTGTTCTTGCATGAAATAGTGATAGCTGTTTTTATCTTCATGTGGTAAATTTACGTACTCATCTAAGTTTACAGTGGTTACACGGCTTGTATCAAGTTTATTTTTTCGCATTTCTGCATAAATACCTAATGGAGAGCTTCCTGTAGCCATTCCTAATGTTGGATTTTCTTTTGTGTTTACAACTTCTTCAATTAATTTATAACCTGCTTCTGCTAGTTCTTCTGGAGTTTTTACAACAAGAATATTCATTTAATTACTTCCCTTCCTTCATATGAATTCCTAAACGAACCGTATCATATACATGTAAATCTTCATTCATCACAACAAAGTCTGCATCTTTTCCTACCACTAATGCACCTTTATGATTTAATCCAAACTCTTCTGCTTGGTTAACTGATGTCATCAGTACTGCATCTTCGATTGAACAACCTGTAAATTCAATTACATTTCGGAAAGCTTGATCCATTTTTAGAATACTGCCAGCTAACGTTCCATCTTCTAATCGAGCACTACCATCTTTTACATGTACTGGCTGTCCGCCAAGCTCATATAATCCATCTTCAAGACCTTTTGCACGCATTGCGTCAGTAATAACACTTACTTTTTTCGGTCCTTTTAATTTATATGCTAATTTCACCATATCAGGGTCAATATGAATACCATCTGTAATTACTTCAACCATTACATCTGGATTTAATAACACATGACCAACAACTCCTGGTTCACGGTGATGTAATCCACGCATTTGATTGTATAAATGCGTTGCATGTGTAATGTTTCTATTTTTTAGTTGCGCATCAATTGCATCTGTATGCCCCATTGTGCCAACAACACCAGTTTCAGCAAGATACTGCTCAAATTCTAACGCACCTTCTTCTTCAGGTGCATATGTTACTAATTTAATTAGATTCCCGCTTGCTTCCTGCCATTGTTTAAATTGTTCAATATTCGCAGGAACAATATGTTCAAGTGGTTGTGCACCTGCACGTTTTTTTGAAACATACGGTCCTTCTAAGTGAATATATTCGAAATGTGCTCCTTTTTCTTTCGCTTCCTTCGCAGCATGTAGTGCCGCTTCGATTGCTTCTGGAGCTTGTGTCATTGTTGTTGGAAAGTAAGTTGTAACTCCTTCTTTTAACATTTCTTTACCTAGAGTTACTAATCCATCGCTATTTGCATCCATCGCATCAATATCGTACCCACCATGAATATGAACATCAATCATACCTGGAATCACAATCTTCCCTGCCGCATCTAAAACCGCTTCATTTTCTTGTGATACATATTGAGCCATCAAACCAATTTCTTTAATTGTTTCTGCGTAACGAATAAATCCGTTTTCCACTACTTCTTGACCTGTATAAATTTTGGCATTGATGACAACTTGCGTTTTCATTTTCATCGATCCTTTCCCATGAAATACCTACTTGTTATTATTACCTTATTCGCCTAATTCCATCTTAATATATGCACGAGTAGTTGTCTATACATTCGAATGAAATTTCCTCTTTGTTTAACAAAAAGGAAACTTAGTACGTCTCTTGCAATTATAATATATGTTATTCAGTTTTCCAAAAAGGGAGAATATCCCCTATCATATTACTCACTTAAGTAATGGCATTAATCCACTAGAGCCTATTGTAATATGCTCGCCGTCTGTTTCCATTTCTACTGTACGTTTGTTTGTTCCATATATCATTATACCATGCTGTTTTAAGCGTCTCACTACACTTTGATGCGGATGTCCATACGGATTTCTGCTTCCATATGAAAGAATTGCAAACTGCGGTTCTACTTTCTTTATAAACATTTCACTTGTTGAAGTATAGGAGCCATGATGTCCCACCTTTAACACATCTGCATGTACATCAAATTGCTTTAATATTTCAGTTTCCGTCCGCACATCAGCATCACCCATTAGTAAAAAATCCGCTTTTCCGTATCGTACCTTTAACACAATTGAAGATTCATTATTTTCATCTTTTGATTTCCCATTGTTTAATACTTGTATGGAAACATGCGGATCTAGCGGTATGTATTGTCCCTCTTTTACTGAAACGAAAGGAATTCCTCTTTTTTTAATATGATTCCGGTATGTGTGATACGTAAAAGAACTATATGTTTTTCCACTATCTAATATAAGTGCTACCGGCATTTGCTCTACAATCGGAATGAGTCCTCCAATGTGATCCATATCAGGATGCGTACTGACGATAGCATCTAAATGGTTAATCCCTTTTTCGATTAGTTTTTGAATGATAACCTCACCTGCTTCATAAGGTCCCCCATCAATTAACATCGTTTGTCCATTTGGCAATGTAATAAGTGTCGCATCACCTTGCCCAACTTTTAAAAAACTCACTTTCATTTTACCAAAATGTTGCCGCTGCATATGTAAAGGAGACGCGGTATGAATAGACATCATATATCTTTTGGCCGATGCACTATTTAAAGAAAAGCATAACAAAACAGAAACTAACAATAAAATACTTCGCATACTTCTCATAACTCGTCTCCTTTTTTCAATTAGTATGGCACGGTATATAATTGATATACAAAAAAAGCTTAGCAAAATGCTAAGCTTTTATTTCGATATCTCCTGTAAAGAACCAAAGAATAAATCTGCTTCATTCATTTGTTCATTCTCTTCAGAAAGTGCCGGTAAATCATCTAATGTTTTCAATCCAAATGTATCCAAAAATTCTTTCGTTGTTCCATATAAAATAGGACGCCCTGGACCTTCTGCTCTTCCCATTTCTTTTATAAGTAAGTGTGAAACTAACGTTTGTAACGCCTTATCGGTTTTCACCCCTCTAATCTCTTCCATTTCAGTCCTTGTAATAGGTTGACGATATGCCACAATCGCTAACGTTTCTAAAGCAGCCTGAGAAAGTGAAGCAGCTGTTGGGATATCTATTAATTTTTGATAGTACGAAGCATGTTCTTTCTTTGTAGCAAAACGATATACTTTTGCATACTGTACAATTTGCAAACCGCGGTGTGCACCTTCACATTCTTTTTGCATTTCTTCTAAAATATCGATTACTTCATTTCCTTCAATTTCAAGCACTTTCGCTATTTGTTCTGGATAAATCCCTTCATCACCAGAAACAAATAAAAGCCCTTCAATGATTGATTTCTGTTCTCTTCTATCCATTTTACGAGCTCCTTCCTCCAATTTTCTCCATAAAAATACACATCAAAAAACCGAATCACAATCAATGCGTTCGGTTCAATATTTTTTCTCTTGTTCCAAACGATACATTCAAACCTAGCATGAGATATATTATTTCCATCCCATTTTCCATACTAACTCTATGCAGATTTAGTAGAGCTTGATACGAAAATTTCATCAAAATTATGTTCCTGTTCAATTATGATTTGTTGATTTTTCATAAGCTCAAGAACCGCTAAAAATGTTACAACCATTATTTCCCGTTCATCATCAACAAACAAATCATAAAAACTTTGACGACCACCTTGTATTTCTAACTGTTTTAAAATATCAATCATGCGCTTTTCAATTGGTATTTCTTGACGAGTAATACGTGTTGTTACAGGTTTCTTTGCTTTTTTACGGCGCATTAATTTTTGAAATGCCGCTAGCATATCATATAACGTAACATCAAGAGGCAAGTTTGTCTCCTCTTCTTGTTGCAACGATGTAAAATCAATTGGCGGACGTGTATATAGCTGTGCTCTTTCTTGTTCTCTTTCTTTTAGCTCAGTAGCAACTTGCTTATATTTCTTATATTCAATTAACCTCTCCATCAATTCTTGACGAGGATCATCTATAAAGTCATCACCGTTATCAAGTACATCTTCTTCATGTTTCGGCAACAACATTTTACTTTTAATTTGTAATAAAGTCGCAGCCATTACTAAATACTCACTTGCAACATCTAATTGTAGTTCTTTCATCGTATGAACATAAGATAAATATTGCTCTGTAATTTCCGCTACAGGAATATTATATATGTCAATTTCATAACGATGTATTAAATGTAACAATAAATCTAAAGGCCCTTCAAAAGCCTCTACTTTAAAATTATACTGCACAAAGCATCCCACCACATTTTTTCTATAACAACATAAGTATAGAGCATACTCATGTTCTATCCAACCTTTTTAAGAAATTTAATTAAAAATAGACCTATGCCTATGTCATCATGCCCACCGCTTCATATGATAACAGTGTAGTAAGAACAATGTAGGAGGTCAAAAAACTATGGGTCACGTTGATTGCGGTTTTAGCGGTGGGTTCGCATTACTTGTTGTATTGTTTATTTTACTAATTATTGTAGGGGCAGCTTGCTTCTGCTAATATGAACAATAACGGCTAGGGAAAATTCCCTAGTCGTTTATTGTTTATATTTCTATGATAAACTTGTATTTATAACCGTTAAACAGGGGTGAAGAAAATGTATCCTACCGAATACATCCAATTTTTAATTCATTTTCACGGAGATTATGATTATTTTGAATGCCACGAGATACTGGAAGAATATTGGAAAACAAAACCGAGAGAAAATCGTGATAATTATTTAGTCGGTCTTATTCAAATTGCAGTTTCTTTATACCATCAAAGACGCTCTAACTGGAATGGCGCAGAGAAAATGATGAAAAGCGCCATAAAGATTTTAGAAATAAACAGTGCACCTTTACTACGTTTAGGAATAAATCAGACACAACTTCTATGCTTACTCCAGGATAGATTGCAATCTATACAGAAAGAAGAGAGTTTTACACCGTTATTTTTACCATTATCGGATACAGCATTAGAAAAGCACTGCATGGAATTATGTCAGAAACAAAACCTTCCTTGGAAAGACGTGAATGCTACTTCTAATGAATATATAATACATAAGCACACATTACGTGATCGAACAGAGGTCATCGCTGAACGAAACGAACAATTACAAAAAAGAAAGCAGAGATAATAAACTACTTATCTCTGCTTTCACGAATGTATATTTTGTTCTAGCCCTTTACACTTTTTGCAAAAACTTGCTGTTTGCTCATTTCCGCAAATTGTAAACTCAAGAAATTTACTCTTTAACTCTTGAACCATCTTCGTCCCAATACCCATATGACGGTGAGACGGGTTCACACTCAAATGCTGAATTTCCAACACTTGATTCTCTTTTTTTACAATCCCCATTATCCCAACAAAATCTTCGTTTTGTTTCCACAAATACAATTGCCAATCATCCTTTGCTTCATAATCTTTCATAGTCAATTGTAATGTTTTTACATCTTTTTCAGTTGGCATAAATGAAAGAAGCCCCATTGCAATCTTTTCATAACTTTTTTTAAAACGAATTAACATAACCCTTATCCCTTCTTACAAAAGTTACAAACTATTAATCCCCTCAACCACTCTTTTCATATCACATTCATTTTACAATATTTTCAACAGAGTGAGAAGGGCCTAAAACAACTTGATAATCATACAAAGCGAAAAGAAGAAAGTCAAATATATGTTTCAGTACTATTTTTTCTAAGTAGATTAAAGAAGAAACGCTGTTATATGAAAGCAAAAAGAAACATCCACCGCTCATTACCACTTCAATATTCATCACCTGAGCGCAAATGAATTCTAGCAAAATTAATGTAATAAAAATATTTCTTGAAACATGTAATTTAATGTATTCTATGTAATTTGTTAAAATTTTGTTCTTATAGGCGCCATATTTTCGCTTCAATATAGTACTACTTGTATCATGTACTGCAAACGAAATACCCATTCCTATTAAAAAAACAAAAAAGAGAGCCATAGCTCTCTTTTCCCATTAACTTATTCTTCCCAAACTTTAACTTCTTTCATTACATCGCCTTGACGCATGTTTAATACTGTTTCAATACCGCTTGTTGCTTTACCGAATACAGTATGTACACCATCTAAATGCGGTTGTGGCTCATGAACAACAAAGAATTGGCTACCGCCTGTATTACGGCCAGCATGAGCCATAGAAAGTGAACCTACAAGATGTCTATGAGGATTTCCATCAGTTTCACATGGGATAGAGTAACCTGGGCCACCTGCACCTGTTCCTGTTGGATCTCCACCTTGACTTACGAAGCCAGGAATAACGCGGTGGAATGTCACACCATCATAAAATCCTTGCTCTGCTAATTTTTTAAAGTTTTCTACTGTTTTTGGTGCCTCTTCTGGGAAAAATTCTAAATCGATTTTTTCACCATTTTCCATTAATATGTATCCTAAAGTTTTCATACGTATATGTCTCCTTTCAACTATCTCAGCACTATATTACCACATTCATGACTAGAAACAAAAAGAATCCGACAATCTAGATACTTCTTTTTCGAAATGTGGAAAAAGCTAGGTGACAAATAAGAAATATATACTATAATAACTGTGTTGCCCGAAAATTTTAGAAAGAGAAAGGGAGCGATTTTTCGTGAAAACGAAATTACTAGCTCTGCTATTGGCTGTAACGGTATTTATGATGCCAACAGCTTCGTTTGCAGACATCATCGAAGGAGAATCAATTGTTACACTAGGAGAAAACTTGTCTGAACAACAAAAACAAGATCTGTTAAAAGAAATGAAAGCACCAAAGGATGCTACAATCATTACTGTGTCTAATGCGGAAGAACATAAATTTCTAGAAGGGATTGTTCCAAAAGCGCAAATTGGTACGAGAGCAATTTCCTCTTCTATGATTACATACACAAAACCAGGGTCTGGTCTCATTGTACGTTCAAAAAACATTAATTCGATAACAGATGCAATGTACACAAACGCACTTATTACAGCAGGTGTGAAAGATGCAGAAATTCAAATTACTGCACCATTTAAAGTTTCAGGAACTGCTGCTTTAACCGGTTTAATGAAAGCCTATGAAACAACATCGAACAAAGCAATTCCTGAGGAAGTAAAAAAAGTAGCCAATGAAGAAATGGTGCAAACAGCCCAGCTCGGCGATAAAATTGGTGAAGAAAAAGCAGTTCAACTTGTTGCAAAAATTAAAGAAGAAATTGCCAAAGAACAGCCAAAAACGACTGAAGATTTACGTTCATTAATTCAAAAAATTGCGGATCAACTTGGCATTACATTAACGGATGAACAGTTAGATAACTTAGTTGCGCTATTTGATAAAATGAAAAATCTTAATATCGATTGGAATCAAGTTGGCAGTCAGTTAAATAAAGCAAAAGAACACGTTTCTGCCTTTTTAGGATCTGAAGAAGGGCAAGGTTTCCTAGATAAAGTTAAAGATTTTTTCTCAAGTATCATTGATTTTGTTAAATCGTTATTCAAGTAAAAAGAAGCTCGTCAGTGACGAGCTTCTTTTTTTATACAAGTAATGGCAATTTCATAACAGCTTCTTCGACCGAACGAACAATATGATTTGCCTTCTCCTTCACATATGGATGAGCATGATGTAGAGTAAATGAATGCGGAGTTACTTCAAACATAGAAATATCATTGAAAGAATCGCCAATGCATGCAATTTCATTTGCTTCAATTTGTAAATGTTCCATTAGTCGCCTTAAAGCACTCCCTTTACTTACTCCCCTTGGCATAATGTCAACATAGCGTTTACCCGACATAAAAACTTCCGCTTCGCTCTGAAATGTATCTCGTAACTCTTGATCTAATGCTGCAATTGTCTCTTCTTCCCCAAAAACAAACAATTTCGCAGGATGTACAGTCTTACCAAATTCCTCTTCTAATGCTTCTATTTCAGCAATATGCACGCCCATATACGTTTCAAAAGTATGATGATGTTCATTCTTTCTTTTTGTATACCGTTGCTCATTTGCACAAACAATATCTGCTAGTCTCTTTTTATGGATATATCGATATATTTCCTGGGCAATCCCATCTTCAAAACTTGATTCATGAAATATTTTTCCATCCGGCAGTAACATCGTTGCTCCATTTAAACTAGTTGTGTAATACGGGAATGCAAACCTATTTACGACTTCATCAATTCGATGAGTAAAGCGGCCAGAGGCAAAACAAATATTTGTCCCTTTTTCAGCTAACCAACAAAGTGCACGTTCATCTTCTTTTTGCATATGATTCACATTGTAAACGAGCGTATCATCTAAATCACTTACAAATAATTTAATCATGTCCTCTTCCCCTTCCATACACAATATCTACTCTAAGTGTACACAAAAAATGTTTGATTTTTGTTAAAAAACAATAAATTTTCGATAAAAAATAAGCAGGAGATTAATCCTGCTTATTTTTGCCTTCTTACATTTTGAGGTTTTACAATACTTGGGCGCACTTTTAAACTAGACATCGTTGGACGGAGTAGAATTTTTGTTAACGCTCCCCAATCAAATGGTAAAAACGGCCATAAATACGGTGTTTGTAAACTTTTTATAGACGTTAAAAATAAAATCAATATCGTCATTCCAACTACAAATCCCATTTCATGAAATATACCTGTCAAAATAATGACAAATAGCTTTCCGACTTTATTCCCAAGCCCTAATTCATAACTCGGTGTTGCATATGCTCCGATCATAGAAACTGCTACGTATAAAATTACTTCTGGTACAAACAAACCTACATCAATGGCAATTTGACCAATTAATATGGCAGAAATTAATCCTGCTGCAGACGACAATGATGTCGGTGTATGAATGGCAGCCATCCTTAAAAATTCGAGTCCGATTTCGGCCATCAAAATTTGTAATAAAATTGGTAAATGCGTCATCTTGTTCGGTCCAATGAAAGCAAGACTTTCCGGTAAAAGAGTTGGATCAAAAACAAACACTAACCAAAATGGCAATAAGAACAGTGAAAATATAACACCTAAAAAACGTACCCAACGTAAAAATGTACCTACAGCTGGATTTTGCCTAAACTCTTCTGCATGCTGTAAATGATGAAAATATGTTGTCGGTGTAATCATAGCACTTGGCGATGTGTCAACGAGTACTAACACATGTCCTTCTAATAGATGATTTGCTGCTACATCTGGTCTTTCTGTATATCGAATAAGCGGGAAGGGATTATAGCCTTGTTTAACTACAAATTCCTCTATCGTTTTATCCGCCATCGTAATCCCGTCTACTTCAATGTTATTTAATTCTTGTTTTATAATTTTAACTAAATCCGGATTTGCAACATCTTGTACATATGTAATACAAACATCCGTTTGTGATCTATCTCCTACTCGAATCATTTCATTTCGAAGACGTGGGTCACGTATCCTTCTACGAATTAACGCTGTATTTACAACGATATTTTCAACAAATCCGTCCCTTGCACCACGTACTACCTTTTCTGTATCTGGTTCTGTCGGCGTCCGGCCCGGATAACTACGAACATCTATTGCGAACGCTTCCGTTTCACCTTCCACAAATATAACGATGAGTCCCGATAATACTTGAAGCATTACCTCATCCATCGTTTTCACTTTGCTTACTTGTTGATGGATTAAACGATTCTCTAAAAGCTTCACTGTATCTTCTTCTACATCCCTTATCTCATTTGTATCCACCGCTTCTTCTAAAATAGGGATAATATAATTTGTATCACAAAGTCCATTTACAAATAACACACCAATTTCTTTATTCAAAATTTGAAATTTACGAATGCCAACGTCGTATGTAACACCCAGTCCAGCTGTTTGCTTTAAGTAATTTTCATTATCACTTATGAAAGATGAAATAGGGATTTCCACTTTTTTAGGTTTCGTCATAAAAACCACTCCTTTCCAAAATTAATTGAATCGCTTTTCTAGTAATAGGTGATCCTCTCTCCCATTCATCGTTTCCACACATCTTACCAATATCACCAACTCCCACAATGACAGGAACATTCAGATCATCTAAACAATAAATTGTATCTCCGCTAATTCTGCCAATTTCACCATCTGGAAGTCCAAATTTATCAACACCGTATTCGGTTAAATTCCCGTTCCGATCTACACTGACATCTACACGTGCCCATTCCCAATGATGTGTATTAGACGCTACTGCCAAAATCCCCAGTACATCAATTTGTTTATGTGTGGCTACATATTTTAAAGCCTTTTCACCAGATCCTTCTCCAATAAATCCACTGTCATCAAACATGACAAATACAGGGTCATATGGCGTTTGCATAATAAGCTCAACAACTTTCTTCCCTGTCAATTTGGTTGGATTACTTTGTGATGCTGAAATACACCTTCCCCCAAATTCCTTCGTTAAAAGCTCAATTGTCCGCTTTGCATATTCATCCCCATCTGTGACCAAAACAACCCTTCGTCTCATTTGATTTATCCTTTCGGTTTACATATAAGTGCTACAAAAAATGAAAATAATATCGCTGCAGAAATGCCTGCAGACGTTAAACTAAACATACCCATACCAATCCCAATATATCCGTGTTTTTCTGCCGCATGCATTGCCCCATGTAATAGTGAATGTCCAAAACTTGTAATAGGAACTGTCGCACCAGCACCAGCAAACTTTATAAGCTTATCGTACAATCCGAATCCATCTAAAACTGCTCCTATAACTACAAAGGTAGCCATTAAATGGGCTGGTGTTAACTTTGCGAAATCTAACAATACCTGTCCAATTACACAAATGGCGCCTCCTACAAGAAATGCATATATAAAATCCACAATTCACTCTCCCTTCACTCTCTCAAATACGACACCATGTGCAATTGTTGGAATGGTTTCTTTCTGCTGCATCATCATCGGACTTAATAACGCGCCAGTAGCAACGACAAAAATTCGTTGTAAATTCCCTTTTTGCATCTCGCTTAATAAATGACCATATGTGACAACAGCTGAACAAGCACAACCACTACCACCGGCAAATACTTCTTCTTGACCGGAATCATAAATCATTAATCCGCAATCATTATATATATGCCCAAGATCATAACCTTCTTCCAGTAACAGTTGTTTTGCGATTGGTGTCCCAATAGCTGATAAATCACCGGTAACAATCAAATCATAATCTGCTGCACTCCTCTTCAAATCTTCAAAATGTTGTTGAATTGTATGAGCAGCAGCAGGTGCCATCGCCGACCCCATATCTAAAGGATTCGCAATCCCTAAATCTTGCACTTTTCCAATCGTAGCTGCCGTAATTTTAATTGCACTTTTTTCTTTACTAATTAATATGGATCCCGCACCTGTAACAGTGGAATTTGCTGTTCCTGGTTTCTGTCCCCCATACTCTGTTGGATAACGGAACTGTCTTTCAGCCGTTGCATTATGACTACTTACCGTCGCTAAAACACGATTTGCGAATCCACCATCTATAAAGGCTGATCCAACCGCTAAAGTCTCCATCGAGGTTGCACAAGCGCTAAACATCCCTAAAAAGGGAATCCCCCAATTACGTGCAACATAATTTGCTGTCACTGTTTGATTTAATAAATCACCCGCTAAAAAAAAGTCGATTTGTGATGTTTTTACATTTCCTTTTTGCAAGACTTGTTGAATTGAATCTGACATTAATCTTCGTTCAGCAAGTTCCCAGTTTTCCTCTCCGCAATGTAAATCATCATATGAAATATCAAAATCCTTCCCAAGAGGGCCTTCAGCTTCTTTTGGACCAACAGCAGTACCGGTTGCATTCACATAAATATCATTTTGAAATACCCACGTTTGTTTTCCAGTCAACCTCATACTAGCCCCTCCTTTAAGACATAAAAATGTTAAAAGTATATCTTATTAATCCAATAACGTATGCACCAACGACCCCAAAAACGATAACACTTCCCGCTAGCTTAAACATATTTGTAGCAACCCCAAGCACAATTCCTTCACTCTTATGTTCTAGCGCAGCGCTCGCCATAGAATTCGCAAATCCTGTAACAGGTACGGCCGATCCCGCTCCAGCAAATTGACCGATTTTATCATATACACCACAACCTGTTAAAATCGCCGATAGTAATACAAGCGTTGCAACTGTCGGATTTCCTGCCTCTTGTTCACTGAAATGAAAATAATGTATATAAAATTTCATTAATACTTCTCCGACAGTACAAATGAATCCACCTACAAGAAATGCCTTGACACAATTTAGGAAATAGTTTGGTTTTGGATGGTACTCCTTCACTTTATTTATGTAATCATCCTTTAGTTTTCGCCCTGTCATTTATATATTGCCTCCTACTTTACGAAATAAATCCAGTGAAACAATGAGCCTATTACTTTGCCAAGTACAAGAGCAACGAGTAAAACAACAATTTTCCCTTCTACCCCTACTCGTTTCGCTAAAATAGGTAAAACATTTAACACTTCTGTTAATGCGGCTGCAAGCATTCCAATGAATGTGCCACAAAATAGTCCTAGTATAACAAGCCAATATTGCGATGTTTGAAATGTAATGTTTTTCAAACTACACCAAGCTCCTGTTAACGTACCTGCAATAACTGCCCACTCAAAATATTGAATGTGCTTTCCACTTCTCGTTAATTGAGCTAGTCGGGGGATTATACCAAGTACAGCTAAAAATGCGACATATCCGCTACCTACTGCAATTCCTCCCGCTAAACCAATTAAAATAACAAGCCCAGACTCAATCATCGGCAAGTTGTTTCATATTGTCCTTGTTTTCATGAACAATTACATATTGGTCAAGTGACTGCTGGTATTGGAACATCTCCACTTCTAACGGACTCGGCTCTTCATTAATTCGCTTTTGAAATACATGATTAAAAAATAAAACCATGCCTAACCCAAGACCTACTGAATAAGGAATTTGAAATAGAAGTGGCTGTGCCTTAAATTCTCCCGTAATCATGTAATATAACCGCTGGTGTACTTGTTGCATACTTACATCTTCATGGAAATAAATGATCGCAAGAGCCGCTCCAATAAAAAGTAACAACCATACAAGTCCGAAGAAAATCGGATGTACTTTCTTTTTTTCATATATAATTTCAACAAGAGTTTGTCCAGAACCGAGTAAATTAATTTGTATATGAGCCGCTTTTTGTTGAATAATCTCAATAATTTTCATAACATCAATTACAACATGCGTCTTATCATGCGCTGTTATTTTGTAAACTACCTCATTCTGTAATAATTCAACTACCATAGCATCTCCGGCAAGTTGAGCGACATCACCCAGTTTCACTTCATACGTAGGAGAAACTTTTAATCGATTACGCATTTTAATATAAATTGTTTGTTCCAATTTCCATTCACCTCTTCACTCTTCCTCGTAGTTGTAGTATGGTTATTGAATTTTTTTCTAATACAATTTTTTCATAAAAAAACATCTGTACCGTTTCGGTACAGATGTTTTTTAGTTTATGCCTTTTTCTTAAATAAATTTGCAATACTTAATGCGAGTCCTCCCCAAATGACTACCATACCAATAACCATCATCATAATCGCTGATCCGCTCATTATGAAACACCCCGATCTTTCCATTCTTTTTCAAGCTTAGCAGAATCTGAATGTATTTGTGCATTCCATTTCTTTATACTAATGATTAGTGCAACGATAAGGAACGCTGCTGCAATTGACCAACCATATGTTACGACAAACTCCGTTGGATAATCTCCGTAGTTCTTTTTAATATTTTGGATTGTCCCATCAATTAACATGTATCCTAACATAAGCGGGGTAATAACGAGTAAACTCACTCTCCAAAACGTCCCTAACTTAATATCAGATACGAAGTTTGCGTGATTTTGATAAACTGGTAAACGGCGTAGAATGAGCCCTATCGTAACTACTTCCACTAATGCAATTGAAATTAACCCGAAGTTATTAGCGAAATAATCAACAACATCTAGGAACATAAGCCCACCACGTGTTGCAAAAACAAGAGACACTAGTACGAGAAGCGTTCCCATAATTCCAATTGTTTTTTGGCGGCTTAAGCTGAACTTTTCAGATACGGCCGCAAAACATACTTCCGCAAGCGAAATGAGGGATGTAATTCCGGCAACCGTTAATGATAAGAAAAACAATACGCCAAATAATGGTGACATCGGTAATTCATTAATAATTTGCGGGAATACTACGAATGCAAGTCCTACACCAGCACTTGCTACTTTATCAACTGGTACTCCCATATTGTTTGCCATAAATCCAAGCGCTGCAAAGACCCCAATCCCTGCTAATAATTCAAATCCTGAGTTTGCAAAGCCAGTAATAAAGGCATTATTTGTTGTATCTGAGTTTTTCGGTAAATAACTAGAATACGTAATCATAATTCCAAATGCTAAAGATAAGCTAAAGAAAATTTGACCATAAGCAGCAAGCCATACCTTCCCATCAAAAATACGACTCCAATCTGGTTTGAAGAATGCATCTAATCCTTGCATCGCACCTTCCATCGTCACTGCACGAACTACGATAATAAGGAACATAACAACTAGTAAAGGAATGAAAATGCGGTTAACCACTTCGATTCCTTTTTTAACTCCTTTGAATGCAACACCAAGCACAATAATCCAAACGAGAGCTAATGGAATCAATACTTCCGGCACAAGCCCCCCAAACTGCCCTGGCTTATCTGCAACATGTAAGTACTCTTTAAATAAAAATGATTGCGTGTCTTTCCCCCATGCTCCAGTAATTGCAAAGTACGTATATGAAATAGACCAAGCAATAATTACTGCATAATATGTTGAAACGATAAATGTTACACACATTTGCCACCATCCGATGAATTCAGCACGCGGACTAATACGGAAGAACGTAAGTGGCGCGGAACCACGGTGACGATGCCCAAGAGCAAATTCAAACGCCAATAATGAAATACCAGTCGTTAATAATGCGAATAAGTACGGTAAAAAGAATGCGCCTCCCCCATTTTCATACGCTGTATAAGGAAAACGCCATATGTTTCCTAATCCAACGGCAGAGCCGACCGCTGCGAAAATAAATCCAGCCCTCGTTCCCCATTGTTGCCTCGTTTCCATATTTTCTTCCCCCTTTGTGACAAGTTCATACTTGGATTATATTTTAAATTAACCGAATTATCAATAAATTCTGTCAATTTTTACGAAAGTTTACAATCTCCTCCTATTTAAAATCAAAAAAAAATCGAATAGATAGCTATTCATCTATTCGATCTTTCATCTGTTTTAATATTTTCTTTTCAAGTCTTGAAACTTGTACTTGCGAAATGCCTATTCGTTCCGCTACTTCCGATTGGGTTTGATCTTTATAGTAGCGTAAATACACAATTAAACGTTCTCGATCATCTAATTCTCTAATTGCTTCTTTTAAAGCAATTTTATCGAACCATTTCGTTTCAGATTGATCGGCAATTTGATCTAAAATAGTGATTGGATCTCCATCGTTTTCATACACCGTTTCATGTATGGATGAAGGAGCTCGACTCGCTTCTTGCGCCAGAACCACTTCCTCTGGCGTTAGTTCTAACGCTTCGGCTACTTCATTAATTGTTGGCGCTCTTCCAAATTCTTTCGAAAGCTCGTCTCTCATCTTTCGTATTTTATTTCCTGTTTCTTTTAAAGATCTACTTACTTTCACTGATCCATCATCACGTAAAAATCGTTGTATTTCTCCAATAATCATTGGAACTGCATATGTTGAAAATTTCACGTCGAAAGATAAATCAAATTTATCTACCGATTTTAAGAGCCCAATACATCCAATTTGAAATAAATCGTCTGGTTCGTATCCTCGATTAAGAAAACGCTGCACAACCGACCATACGAGACGCATATTACTTTGAACGATTGTATCTCTCGCTTGCTGATCTCCATCTTGACTTTGTTGAATTAACGCTTTTAGCTCGTGGTCCTTTAACTGAGGTTTCTTCTTCTCATTTTTGACCTCTATGTCCATAGGCTATTCTCCTTAATTGCATAGAGCGTTACTATTTGATAAGTATTTTGTCAAATGGATTGTTGTCCCGAAAGATTCGTTTGAAATAACTTCTACTTCATCCATAAAATTTTCCATGATAGTAAATCCCATTCCGGAACGCTCTAATTCAGGTTTAGTTGTAAACAGGGGTTGCCTTGCTTCATCTAAATCAAAGATGCCAATCCCTTCATCTCGAATCGTGAGTTTCACCATTGCTTCTTCCAAAATTACAGAAATATAAACAACACCTTCTGCATTTCCTTCGTACCCATGAATAATTGCATTCGTAACTGCTTCTGACACAACTGTTTTAATCTCCGTAAGTTCTTCCATCGTTGGGTCTAGTTGCGCAATGAATGCAGCTACTGTAACGCGAGCGAACGATTCATTTTGACTTAATGCTGAAAATTGAAGGTTCATTTCATTTCTCATTTATGCCACCCCCAACGTCGCGAGCGCATGCGCTTCACTTTCTTCTAAACGAACAATTTTAAATAAGCCCGACATTTCAAATAAACGTTTAACAGGCGGTGAAATTGCACAAACAACCATTTCTCCACCTAATCCCTTTACATGCTTATATCGGCCTAATATAACACCTAAACCAGAACTATCCATAAACGATAAGTTCTCTAGGCTCAAAACAATATGATGAACACCATGTGTCTCAATCATATCTGTTACTTTCGTTCGCAACTCTTCAGCAGTATGATGATCTAATTCACCCGCTAGTCTCACACATAGGACGTCACGTTTTACTTCTAATTGCATGGAAAGACTCACACGATTTCCTCCTTATGCTCAAACTTTACTCATTTACATACATAAAGATTTTCGTGATACAACATAAGAATCCTTCCTACTGACAAAAGAAGAACTATTTCGCCATAAAGTGAAACGATTCAGCAATTATTTACTTTCATACGAATAGAAAAGCGGCAAAATGTTTGCCGCTATTTTGATGTTGAAAACATCCCAAAACTTCTTTTAAATAACTCCCACCAGCTCGCTGCAGCAACATCTTCTTTTGCTACAATTGTTTGTTTTAATAAAACATCTTTATCTTTTTTAATAACTAGTGTACCAAGCGCGTCACCTTTTTTAATCGGCGCTTTCACTTTCTTTTCAGCAATTACTTCTCGCTTTACTTTGTCCATATTTTCGCCCTTCTTCATAAGAAGAGACACATTGTCTGACGCAACTAAATCTACTTTTTCTTTTTTCCCTTTTCCTACTTGTACAGTCTTAATTTTTTCGCCTCGTGTATACATTTTTTTTGTCATATATTGTCCAAATGCGTAGTCAAGAAGCTTTGTTACTTGGTTGTTCCGTTCTTTCGATGTAGGTGCTCCCATAACAACTGAAATAACACGCATCCCATTCTTTTCAGCCGATGCTGTTAAACAATATTTTGCTTCTGTCGTAAAGCCCGTTTTCACACCATCTACTCCAGGATAAAAACGTACTAACTTATTCGTATTCACGAGCCAAAACTTCTTATCCGTATCTTCACGTAAATAGTCTTCGTATTTACCTGTATATTTGCGAATAAGTGGGTACTTCATCAATTCTTTTGCCATTATAGCCATATCATTTGCTGTGGAATAATGCTCTTTAGCCGGAAGACCTGTTGGATTTTGAAAATGAGTGTTTTTCAGTCCTAAGTCTTTCGCTTTTTTGTTCATCATATTTACAAAACCTTCTTCTGAACCAGCGATATGCTCTGCTACTGCAACAGACGCATCATTTCCAGATGCAATGGCAATACCCTTTAGCATTTCATTTACAGTCATCTCTTCCCCAGGCTCTAAAAAGATTTGTGATCCACCCATTGAAGCCGCATGCTCACTTGCTCTAACTTTATCGGTCAGTTTTAGTTTTCCTTTTTCAACTTGTTCCATAATTAATAGCATTGTCATAATCTTCGTCATACTAGCAGGTGGTAATTTCTCATTTGGATTTTTATCAAACAAAACTTTACCTGTATCTTGTTCAATTACAATTGCTGACGACGCTTGTTCCGCTAACTTCGGCGCTGTTTCTTCTGTTTTCTCCTGCTTCGTCTTCTCAGATTGTGCGAAACTAACTGAAGTACCAGAAAGCAATAACATGAAACAAACAAGTATTCCAAAAACTCGCTTCATGACTAACCCTCCATTCTATATCAGACCTATTTTTTCCAATTTTTTATTTTTTAATACCATATTTTTCTAATATTTTCAGTTGACAAATACATTCACCACCTATATTGTATTAAGTGTATTACATACAGTAGTACACTTAATACAAGTCAGAAAGGAGACATTGCTCTTGCATATTCAACTTGATCCAAGAAGCAACACTCCGATATGGGAACAAATTGTTCAAAATATAAAAGAACTCGTATTGAAGAACATGTTAGCTCCAAGTGACAAACTACCTTCTGTACGCGAACTCGC
This sequence comes from Bacillus sp. 17RED48, assembly GCF_019837545.1. Classification (NCBI taxonomy): domain Bacteria; kingdom Bacillati; phylum Bacillota; class Bacilli; order Caryophanales; family Bacillaceae; genus Bacillus; species Bacillus sp. 17RED48. Next base: position 797,078 of record NZ_JADAXG010000001.1, on the reverse strand, counting down.
TTCTTTACTCGTTATAAACCCAAACACAGTGAGTAAAGCGTACCAAGAGTTAGAGCGACAAGGGATTATTGAAACATTAAGAGGAAAAGGAACATTTGTATCCCAATCGATTACCCCAACATTAGACGAAAGGAAAATCGCTATGGTTGAAAAGCAATTTCATCAATTACTATTAGAAGCCTCTTATCTTGGTGTTACGAAAGATAAAATTCATGATTGGATAGATTCATACTATAAAGAGATTGGAGGAAATACGGATGCTGAAAGTGACAAGCTTGAAGAAAACAATTGATAATCAAACGATTTTAGATGATGTTTCTTTCACATTACAACGAGGAAGTATCATCGGATTACTCGGAAGAAACGGTGCGGGGAAAACAACTTTATTACGAACGATGGTCGGCATTTTAGACCCTGATGCAGGGACTGTTACATATGAAGATACAAACATTCATCAGTGTCCTGAAATAAAGCAAAAAATCGTATATGTCCCTGATTCTACTAACATACTGAGCGGATATACGGTAAAAGAAATTGTAAAGTTTTATAAAGAAGTTTATACCGCATTTGATGAAGCATATTTCTATGAACTGTTAGAACGTTTTAACTTACCAAACAAACGAATTCGTAGCTATTCAAAAGGAATGAAAGCACTGCTTGCCATCATTTTAGCCGTTTCTACAAAAGCAGAATATATCATTTTAGATGAACCGACAAACGGACTTGATCCTATCGTTAAACGGCAGATCCTCCAATTTCTCGTTGGAGAAGTTGCAGATAAGGAGATTACCATTTTCATCTCAACTCACCATTTAGATGAAGTGGAACAAATTGCAGATACAATTATTATATTAAAAGGTCATACCGTGGCATCTATTACGTCACTTGATGATGCAAAATCACGATTTGCAAAAATACAAGTAGCTTACGAACGGTCATTACCTCAAAAACTAGAAAACTTAAGCAATATTAAAATATTAAATCAAACGGGAAAAGTATATACAATCTTAATTGAGGGAAATGTGGCAGCTACATTAGAAAAGTTTCATAAAGAACAGCCACTGCTCATTGAGGAATTAACCATGTCGCTCGAAGATATTTTTATCACAACGTTTGAGGAGGATTCGCATGTTTCATAAAGCTTTATGGATGAGGCAATGGAAGCAAGGAAAATATATAATTCTATTATTTTGGTTAATTAGTTTATATCAACTACCTTATAAATATTATCAAGAAGCGCAAATGCAGCTAAAACAATCAAAAATGAAGTTTGGTGACTATGCATATTACTACTCCTACTATTTTCAGACATCTGATGGTGCCATCTTCTTTCAAGGAGCTACTCTTATTGCACTTGCTTGTCTTTTAATTGGATGGGAACGTAACAATCAATCAACTGATTTTCTATTCTCGATGCCTTTTAAACGAAAAGATATTTTTTTAACAAAATGGTGGCTTGGTGTTTTGAATATTATTACAGTGCAAATTGTTTGCTGGATTAGCATGTACGGAATAAAGAACATGTCGTTTCACAATGAGCATCAAATCTTTACTCCGTTCTATAGTTACTTTCTATATGCTACGGTTGTACTTATCGCTATTTATACATTCACCTTATTTATCGGAACCATTACTGGACATATATTCTCTCAAAGTAGTTTAACTATCATTCTATTATTTTTACCATACGGTTTGGGATTGTTAATTTCCGGATTTATTTATTCCCATACACAATGGTCTTTAGATGCAATGGGAGAAATAGAGAACCATACTCATGAGTACTTACAACATATAGGTATCATTTCACCATTAGAATCTTTTTCTATTACTTATGATTACCACCCAATAGAAACATTTGATGACTATGGCAATAAACTTTCTAGTGTACCACAGGACAATCCAATGAAGCATACTTCTGTACCTTCTCCTTGGACACTATTAACACCATTTGCTTACATCATTATCTTTTTATCAATGGCAACCTTTCTATACACACGTACACCGAACGAACAAAACGGAAAAATACTATTGTTTCCTAACTTGCAAAAATGGTTCATGATTTGCACTGTTCTATGCTTCGGACTGCTTGGCGGTAGAATACTAGGCGGACGAGATGCACTACTGTCTTATTATGTTGGATTTTTCCTATTTGCTATCATAAGTTACTTCATTTTTACACGTCTATTAAAATTGAAGTTTGCTTTTGTAGGGAAATAAATATGCATTAAGGTGGTGGATACATGTTTCAAAAAGCATTATAGATGTGAGACTATAAACACGGAACAATGGCATTAATAGAAGCTGACGAAAAAAGTCATACAATGACAAAAGAAAGATGTTAGGAATTATTTAACTCTTATATGAACTAAATAAAAAAGGCATTGCACAAGAGCAATGCTTTTTTATTATATATATCCCGATCTAAATAAAGAGGTTATTTCACATTCTCTCTTCTTTTCCCATACTCTTTTTCTTGCTTCGTTCCAAAACCGTCACCATTTGCCACGATTTGATCTGTTGGAGCAACTATGCTTTCAGCAATTCGCCATTCCCCCCCTTGTTGAATAAACACTTGCATAAAATAATTCATTCCATTTAACTGATACGGATTTTCTTTTTTCACTTCATAACGAGCTGCAACATAGTACACTTGCACATTCTCAGCTTCAAACTTAGAAATATATTGCGATAATCTCGGGATATACTGCGATGCTTTCTGAAGTGGAAGCTGTTTTACTTTTATAAGAGAAGACTTTGTCACATTGCTTATCGTATCTTCATGCCGAATGTTATCACTATGATGAAATAAAATAGCATTCTGCATTGAACGAATCCATAGTTTTGAATATAAAACAGGTTGCTTATTTGAAATATGTTGTAATTCTTTCTGCACGACTTGAAGAGGCGTTGCGGCATCCGCGAATTGATTAAAGCAGAAAAAACTTCCAATCATAATGAAAAGCGTACAAATACGTTTCATAATTTTTCACTCCGATTCTTTTTAATTAAAGTATTGGAGTTTCAAAATGTTTTTATTCAAAAGAAAAAGGATAGGAAAGCTTTCGCTTCCTATCCTCATTTATTATAATACGCGGCCAAATAAATCTAAAACCATTTCGATTTCTTGGTCGCTCCAATCTTTAAATCTCTCTTTATAATATTCTTTACGCACAGCTTCAAGTTTTTCAGTTACTTCTCTTCCGTGTTCTGTAATTTCTAGGTACACGATACGACGGTCTGAATTTGAACGCTTTCTTTCTACAAACCCTTTTCGTACGAGACGATCAGTAACAGCTGTAATATGACTGGAGGTTACGTTTACTTCACTCGCAATTTGCGAAGCCATCTGTGGACTGTTTAAAAATAACGCGCGTAATACAGAAAATTCATTGTATGGCATATGTTCTGCAAAACGTGTATTAATATCATTTTGTAATAAACGTATCATCTTTCGGAATGATCCGGATAACTCTAAAATCAGTGTTTCTCTTTTTTCGTTCACTAGCCTCGTCCCTTTTTTATCATATTTACACATATTATAATCTATAAATACCTATGTTGTATATGCTTTCTTCCCTCAACATTCTCATTTATGTAACTTTTTTCATATAAATTTCTTTTTTGTTCACACATATACATATAAATAAGGATGGTGATGGAAGATGCAAGGTGGAATGAATCCTTATTTACACAACGTACGCACAGCTACTACTGGTAAAGAAGCGACTATTACTGTACAAGGTGAAGGCGTTGTCAAAGCAAAACCCAATGTTGTTATATTAACACTTGGCATTAGAACTGATAATAAAAATGTGAAACAAGCGCAAGAAGAAAATGCAGTGCAATCAAAACAATTATTGGATGCACTAAAACAACTAGGTATTGCCGACAAAAATATAGAAACCATTTCATATACGATTACGCCCCAGTACGAATATGTAAATGATAAAGCATTATTACAAGGATATCGTGTAGAACATTTGTATGAAATTACCGTTTTAAATGTACAAAAAGCAGGGGAAGTATATGATATAGCCGTTTCAAATGGAGCAAACTTAGCAAAAGGATTACGTTTTCGAATATCTCATCCAAATAAATATTATGAGCAAGCTCTCATTCAAGCTCTGCAACAAGCGGTAGAAAAAGCTCGTGCTATTGCGAGTACATACAATTTAAACATTAATCCAGTTCCACTCTCATTCGTTGAAGAATCTGCCCAATTACCACGGGAAGTGACGTCCTATGCTACTTTACATGCGCAAGCAGCTCCGCCCATTCAATCAGGAGAATTAGAAATCATTTCAACAATACGAGCTATTTTTACGTATTTATAAATAATTTCTTTTATAAGTAAACGTTATCATTTTCCTTGTTGTAAAAACATGATGTTCTGATATAATAAAGGACGGTGAGCTCTTACGAAAGAGATATCACGGGTGGGAGAGGGATATGAAAAAGAAGGTTTAACATGAAAGGAATACTTGAAAGAACATTTAAATTAGGTTTACACGAAACATCACCAAAACAAGAAGTTTTAGCTGGAGTTACGTCATTTTTCACGATCGTATATATTATGATTGTAAATGCATCCATTTTATCGGATGCTGGCATTCCTCTTGAAGCTGGAATTTTAGCAACTGTTTTCAGTTCATTTGTCGGATGTCTGCTCATGGCATTTTGGGCAAATGCACCTGCTATTCTTGTCCCTGGTATGGGCGTAAATGCATTCTTCACGTACACTGCTGTGCATACGCTCGGATTAGCTTGGCAGGAAGCATTAGCAGCTGTCTTCATCTCTGGTATTATTTTTGCAATTGCTGCGTTTGCACCAATCGCTCGCGTGCTTTCAGTATCGATTCCAAAGTCATTAAAGGAAGCTATTACTGTCGGCATCGGATTATTTTTAGCATTTATCGGATTGCAAAAAGGTGGTTTAGTCGTTTCGAATCCAAATACTGCTGTTGCAATGGGTAAATTAAGTAACCCTGTCGTTCTTGCGACACTACTTACTCTTATCGTTGCACTTGTACTATTTATTCGTAACGTACGTGGAAGCTTTTTATGGACGATTGCAATAGGAACTGGTATTGCATGGCTATTTGGTCTTGTTGATACAAGTCAAATCGGAAATAGTTCATTCTCATTCGCTAATTACGGTGATGTGTTTGGAGCTATGTCATTTGGCAAACTTTCTTCCTTACCGTTTTGGATTGCAACATTCTCCTTAAGCATGGTGCTTATTTTTGAGAACATGGGACTACTGCACGGTTTATTAGAAGATGACCGTAAATTCCCACGTGCTTACCAAGCCAATGCAATTTCAGCAATGACATGTGGTCTATTTGGCACAAGCCCTACCGTATCAACAGTAGAGAGTGCCGCAGGTATTACTGCAGGCGGAAAGACAGGTCTGACGTCTATCGTTACAGGGTTGTTATTCTTTGCATCACTGTTTGCACTTCCGTTTGTGAAACTAATTCCCGATAGTGCCATTGCACCAATCTTAATTATTATTGGCGGCCTGATGATTACAAGCATTCAGCAAATTCCTCTGAACGATTTTTCAGAAGGATTTCCAGCGTTCTTAATTATCGTCATGATCCCGCTCACATATAGTATCGCTGATGGCATTGCGTTCGGATTTATTGCTTATCCTATCTTAAAAGTTGCTCTTGGAAAGCGTAAAGAAGTCGCACCGTCTATGTATATCGTTACATGCTTATTCTTAGCCATGTTTGTATTACATGCTATTGGTTAAGTAAAAACACCGAGGAAAATTCCTCGGTGTTTTTTTACTTAAACCATCCTTTTTTATAAAACCAAGCCATCATGCCACCGCCAATTAGCGCCATTAGAAGTAGACAAACAAAATAACTATATTGTCCACCAAGCTCCGGCATATGCGTAAAGTTCATTCCGTATACTCCCGCAATAAATGTTAATGGCATGAAAATAGTCGAGAATACAGTTAATGTTTTCATAATGTTATTCATATGATGTGAGTTTAATGAAAAATAGCTATCTCGAATATCTGCCGTTAACTCCCGGCTTGCCTCAATCATTTCTGTTAGTTTAAGCAAATGGTCATGTATATCTTTAAAGTAAATCTCATGATCACTTATACCGTAAAAACGAGTCGAATTTAAAATACGATACAATAAATCACGCATCGGAATGATTGTGCGCCTTAGCTTCGATAAATCTGCACGTATATCAAATACTTCTTCTAATACACTTCCCGCTGTCTCACCCGTTAAATTATCATCAATTGCATTTAAATGATCCTCAATGTAATATACAGGCGCAAAATAGTCATCTACAATTTGGTCGATAATTGTATGAGCTACGTGTAAAGGACTATTTTTAATACGCTTCTTTTCTCCAAGTGTTTTCCATACTCTTTCGATTGCATTGTTATGAGAAAAGTGGAAAGAAACAATAAAACGATCACTAATAAATAAATCGATTTCGTGCGGTTCTAATCCATCCTCACCAAATGCATGAAGAACTAAAAAGTTATATCCATCATAAAAATCAACTTTTGGCCTCTGTACATATTCTATACAGTCTTCAATTGCAAGGGGATGGAACTTAAAATGATCTTGCAAAATGTATGTATACTCTTCTTTCGTTGGCTTATATAAATCTAGCCAATACCATACAATATGGTCTTTCGTTGTTTCTTCTAGCGAAACATCATATAATACTTCATCTGTTTTTGTTATTGCACAAATTCTAATCATAATTTCACCCATTATTATTATAAACAAAAAATAGCAAAAAAAGCCAAGGAGAAATACTCCTTGGCCCTTTTTTATTATTCAGTAACGATGCCGTGCACTAATGTTGGTGCATCTACATGTTCGTTAGCGATCTTCATGTTCTCATAAATTTTTGCTTTTACATCTTCCACATTTTCACGGTTTGCGTAAATTGTAACAAGGGATTCACCTTTTTTCACGCTGTCCCCTACTTTTTTGCGAAGCATTAAGCCAACTGCTAAATCAATTTCAGATTCCTTCGTCGCACGTCCTGCTCCTAAAAGCATTGCTGCTGTTCCAATTTCATCTGCAACGATTTCTGATACATAACCGTCTTCCTTCGCTTCTACTTCAATTTTAAACTGTGCTTGTGGTAATTTAGTAGGATCATCAACAACAGAAGCATCGCCGCCTTGCGCTGATAAGAACGTTTTAAATGATTCTAGCGCTTTACCGTTGTTCATTACTTCAATTAATTTCTCACGTGCATCTTCTAAAGATGAAGCTTGTCCAGCAAGGTATACCATTTGACTTCCAAGCGTTAAACATAACTCTTCTAAATCTTTCGGTCCTTTACCTTGTAATGTATCAATTGCTTCTTGTACTTCAAGTGCGTTACCAATCGCCTCACCAAGTGGTTGACTCATATCAGAAATAACAGCCATCGTATTACGACCAACGTTATTACCAATGCGCACCATTGCTTCTGCTAAACGTTTTGCATCTTCATCTGTTTTCATAAATGCACCTGCTCCAGTTTTTACATCAAGAACAATTGCATCTGCACCAGCAGCAATTTTTTTACTCATAATCGAGCTTGCAATAAGCGGAATAGAGTTTACTGTTGCCGTTACATCACGAAGTGCGTATAACTTTTTATCGGCAGGTGTTAAGTTTCCACTTTGACCAATAACAGCGATTTTGTTTTCATTTACAAGACGCATGAATTCATCATTTTCGATTTCAACATGGAATCCTGGAACTGCTTCTAATTTATCAATTGTACCACCAGTATGTCCTAAACCACGTCCAGACATTTTTGCAACCGGTACACCTAAAGCGGCTACTAATGGACCTAACACAAGTGTTGTTGTATCACCAACACCACCTGTTGAGTGCTTATCTACTTTTACCCCTTCAATAGCTGATAAGTCGATTGTATCACCGCTATTTACCATTGCCATCGTTAAATCAGCACGTTCTTGATCGTTCATATCTTGGAAGAAAATTGCCATTGCAAGTGAACTTACTTGATAATCAGGAATATCACCATTCGTATATCCTTCAACAATAAAGTTAATTTCTTCTGTCGTTAATGCATGTCCGTCACGTTTTTTTGCAATTAGGTCCACCATTCTCATTGTGAGGTCACCCCTTCATTTGTTTTACGATTGCTTTTACTAATGCTAAGAAGTTAGCTTTAACACGTTCTGTCGTTTCAATTACTTCATCGTGGTGAAGTGGCTGATCTAAAATACCAGCTGCCATATTTGAAATACAAGAAATACCAAGTACTTTCATACCAGCATGACGCGCTACAATTACTTCTGGTACTGTTGACATACCAACTGCATCTCCGCCTAGTGTACGAAGCATACGAATTTCAGCAGGTGTTTCATATACAGGACCTGTCATTCCAACGTATACACCTTCTTGTACTTTAATATTTAAGTCCGCTGCAACTTGTTTCGCCATTTCACGAAGTTCTGGTGTATATGATGTAGACATATCAGGGAAACGTACCCCCATTTCAGAATCATTCGGTCCGATTAATGGATTTGTACCCATGAAGTTAATGTGGTCTGAAATTAACATAAGATCGCCTGGCTCAAATGATGTATTTACACCACCAGCTGCATTTGTTACAACAACTGTTTCTACACCTAGTTCTTTCATAACACGAACTGGGAATGTTACTTTTTGCATGTCGTATCCTTCATAGAAGTGGAAACGTCCTTGCATTGCTACTACTGTTACACCTTGAAGTGTACCGAATACTAGTTGACCTGCATGACCTTCTACAGTTGATACTGGGAATTCAGGGATTTCACTGTAAGGTACTGTTACTGCGTTCTCGATTTCATCTGCTAATACACCTAGTCCAGATCCAAGGATTAGTCCTACTTGTGGCGTTTCTTGAAATTTCTCTTTTAAGTATGAAGCTGATTTTGTAATAAGTTCACGATTCATTTGTTTATCCCCCTATTTCTTTAGCTCGTTTAAGAAGCTTGTTCCGTGTTCTGGCATTTTCACGCCGAAGTTTTCTGCTACCGTTGCACCAATATCAGCAAATGTTTGACGAAGTGCTAATTCTTGTCCGCCTTCTTTCATGCTTGGGCTATATGCTAATAACGGTACATATTCACGTGTATGATCAGTACCAGGATGTACTGGATCATTACCATGGTCTGCTGTAATTAATAATAAATCATCTTCTTTTAGTTTTTCGAATACTTCTGGAAGACGTGCATCATAGTCTTGCAGTGCTTCTCCATATCCTTGTGGATCACGGCGGTGACCGAATAATGCATCAAAGTCAACTAAGTTTAAGAAGCTAAGACCTGTAAAGTCCATGTTTAATGTATCTACAAGCTTATCCATTCCATCCATGTTAGACTTCGTACGAAGTGATTCAGTTACCCCTTCACCATCATATATGTCAGAGATTTTACCGATAGCAATCACATCGTAGTCACTATCTTTTAATTCATTCATTACCGTGCGGCCAAATGGTTTTAACGCATAATCATGACGGTTTGGTGTACGTGTGAATTCCCCTGGTTCTCCAACGAATGGACGAGCGATAACACGACCTACCATGTACTTTTCATCTAACGTTAATTCACGTGCAATTTTACAAATTTTATATAACTCTTCAAGTGGCACTACTTCTTCGTGTGCTGCGATTTGTAATACGCTATCAGCAGAAGTGTAAACGATTAAAGAACCTGTTTCCATTTGTTCTTGACCAAGCTCATCAAGAATCTCAGTTCCAGAAGCTGGTTTATTACCGATAATTTTACGACCTGTTTTTTCTTCTAATTCATCAAGTAATTCTTTTGGGAATCCTTCAGGGAACACTTGGAATGGTGTATCAATGTAAAGACCCATAATTTCCCAGTGCCCTGTCATTGTATCTTTACCAGTAGATTTCTCTTGCATTTTTGTATAATATCCAAGCGGTTTTTCTACTTTAGAGATACCTTTCATTTCACGAATGTTACCAAGACCTAACTTCACCATATTTGGCATTTGTAATCCATTCATATGTTCAGCAATGTGACCAATTGTGTCAGAACCTAAATCACCAAATTGCTCAGCATCCGGTGCTTCGCCGATTCCTACAGAGTCCATTACGACTAGGAATATACGTTTATATTTATTCATAACTGCGACCTCCTATAAGTTCAGTTCTACTTCTTGTAGTATGTTCAAAACGCTATAAAGTGAAACTGTTATTCATAAGAATTATCTTTCGTTCTCACTGGCAAACAGTACTTCTTTAAATCAATTTCTAACCTATTTTGTTTTACTGGAAACGACTCAAAAACATTTCTAGTTTTTTCTAAGTCAGATGTCAGACATCTGATATTGATATCATAACATGTTTACGCTTTCTTTTTAATACATTTTCGTAGAATTTCTTATTTTATTCACACTTCTATTGTAATCCATTATGCGAAGAAGTGCTAATTATTTTATGATTTATTTCTTCATATAAAGCGAAACTTTAATCTGCCCGCAAATAACGTGATAAAAATAAAAAGCAGCTCTAAAGAGCTGCTTTTTATTTTACTTCTACTGTTTCTTCTTTATGTTCATGTAGTTCGCCTTTTTTAACATGAACTTTCACTTTGTAAGCACCGTTTTCTTTGAAAGTATGTTTCGTTTCATACTCTCCTTTATTTCCTTCTTTTGCTGGAATAAATTCATGTTTTTCAACACCATCTTTCCAAATCTCAAGTTGTACTTCAGCACCAGTTAACGCTTCTTCTTTTTGTTTTAAATGAACTTTCATAGTTGATTCTGCATTTGCTTTTATATCACCAGCCATAAGATGGATCATCGTATCGCTTTTATGATCGCCATGCCCTGCACCGTGATTACTATTTTCTTTTTTCGCATCTTCTACTTTCGCATTTCCTACAGCCACTTTTACTTCTGGCATAACATGCATTTCACGTGCATTTGTGTGAGCGATAATATGGTATACTCCATCCGTCTCGAACGTTTTCTCTACTGCATAAACACCTTTTCCTTTATGCTTCCCATCTAACATCTCGTGCTTTTCGTCGCCATCTTTCCAAATTTCAAACTTTACATCATCAGCATCTGTTACTTTTTCTTTTCCTTGTGTAACAAGTGCTTGTACTTCTGTTTTTTCACCAGGTTTAATTTCTTTCGGATTTGTTTGAACTGCTACTTTTACAGCTTCTAGTTTCTGTTCTTTTTTTGGTTCTTCTTTGTTTGTATTACAGCCAGCCAATGCTAGCATCGCGATAAATAAAGTCATAATAAGTTTTTTCATCATCATTTCCTCCTTCATACCTTATTTAGTATAGAGGAAATACATTGTAATATTCTAGTCTTCTGCTGAAAACAATGTACGAAATATTTGTGAAGTTTTTGTGAAGTACTATAGCCTTTTGAATCTATGAAAAAAAGAGCATAGTAACTATGCTCTCGGATGAAACTGTTTATATACATCTTTTAATCTAGCTTTTGAAACATGCGTATAAATTTGCGTCGTTGAAATATCTGCATGTCCTAGCATTTCTTGCACAGCACGCAAGTCTGCTCCATTTTCTAATAAATGCGTAGCAAAAGAATGGCGCAACGTATGTGGTGTAAGCTCTTTTTCAATATTTGCTTCTTTCGCCAATCGTTTTAAAATTTTCCAAAATCCTTGTCTTGATAATCGATTCCCATGATGGTTTAAAAAGAGTGCATCTACTACTTTTTTACCCATCAATTCTCTTCTTCCCTTTTCAATATACTTTTGAATCGCTTCCGTCGCTAAACTTCCTAGTGGAATAATTCTTTCTTTATTCCCTTTCCCTATGCAACGAACAAATCCCATCGTTAAATGTACATCTTCTAAATTTAAGGCAATTAATTCCGAAACACGAAGTCCTGTTGCATAAAGTAACTCTAGCATCGCTTTGTCACGAACCCCAAAAGCACTCGTCATTTTTGGCGTCTGAAGTAACGCCTCTACTTCATCGATTGATAGTACTTTCGGTAATTTCCGTTCTCCTTGCGGCGTTTCAATATGTACGGATGGGTCGTGCTCTACCGCTCGTTCACGAAGTAAGAATTGGTGAAACGAACGAATTGATGCAATATGACGTGCTAATGTTTTCGAAGATTTTCCGTTTTCTTTTAAGTGCTGCAGAAAATTAACAATGTGCAAGCGTGTCACTTCATGAAAGCTTTTCGCCTGTTCTACATTTTGCAAATACTTTACATAACTTTTTAAATCACGTTCATAAGATACTACTGTATTTTTCGCTAGCCCTTTTTCGACAACCATATAATGAATAAAATCTTTTAATTGATCTTCCAATCTACACTACTCCCCATTTTCATAGAAAAACATCATTCTATTTACGAAAGCATCCTTTGCCGGCTCTTCATTCCCTGATACTTTTTCTACAGTCTCTTCTTTTGGTTTTTCATAACGATGATAGCTTTCATATTCTTCATTTATCCATAGTATAGCGAAATAAAACAAAATCGTACAACTTGTAAATAATAAAAATACTTTTATCCCATCAAAAGTTAATTTTAAAGCTCGGCGCATTGTAAATTCCTCCAAAATATAAGTTATTACAACATATGCCAAGCTTTCACCAATTTATACCTTATTCAAATAAAAAACCTCTTCCTAGATAAATAGGAAAAGGTTATTTTTCATCCGTTTCATTTTCTTGACAATTTTTACAAATCCCATGGAATGTTAAACGATGATCTTTCACCTTAAAGCTCCAGTCACGTTCTACTTTCCTTTCCACTTCACCAAGTAAATCTTCTTGTATTTCTTGTACAGCACCACATTGTGTACAAATCAAATGATGGTGAAAACGCTGCGCACCTTCTTGGCGTAAGTCATAGCGTGAAACACCGTCTCCGAAGTTAATCTTATCGACAACTTTTAACTCAGATAATAGTTCTAAAGTTCGATAGACGGTTGCTAATCCGATCTCTGGCGACTTTTCTTTTACAAGGAGGTAAACATCTTCTGCGCTTAAATGATCTTCTTCATTTTCTAGCAGCACACGAACTGTTGCTTCACGTTGCGGTGTTAATTTGTAGCTCGCTGCATGTAATTGCTTCTTAATTCGTTCAATTCTCTCTTCCATTCGGTACTACTCCCTCCTCGCCACTCTTACACCATTATATCAGAAGAAGGGCTTCTGTCAAAAGAAAAACAATAAAAACAAATTGATAATTATTCTCAAAAAGTATTTATTGTTTATTAATAGCCTCAACGACTTCTTTCATTAAAACTGGTGATGCATAAGCTTCTACACTAGAAGCAAGAGCTAACACCGCTCCAATTACAAGAAAGAAGCATGTATAACGAATTAATAATGGTAATAATGGCTCGGTTATTTTCCTGATAAATTGATGCCTAATCATGCGTAAGGAAAAGCTTGCGGCAATTGTTGTCATAACGAGAAATACTGGGATAATAATGAGGTTTTGTGGCAATACAGAAACGAATGCTAATAATAATCCATTCCATCCATGCTGACTGACTAAAAAACCTACTGTAAATCCGACAACTACTCCTTTTACAAATAATAAAATAAAAATAAGTGGCACTCCAATAATTGAAATCCCCAAAATCCAAATAAATCCAATGTATTTTAATTGCGAAAAGTAACTTTCTCGAAACATTTCGCTCGCAATAGCAAATTCTCCTTTAGAAACTTGTCCAAAAAAACGTTGTAAGTAAAATGATAAATCTTGTTTTTGATTTAATTGTAAACTATTCACAAGAATGGCCCCAAATATTACTCCCATCAATAATAAAACAGCGTTAAATATATATAATGAAGAGTTTTCCTGTATGTGAGACATTACACGGTCTTGCCAAGTTTTTCTCCACATTTTTCTTCCCTCCGTTCACACTCTTACTAAAAATGTATGAAAGAAAGAAAAAAGTATGACGAATTAACATTGAAATTCCGCTCTACTTTGCTAAACTAAAAAGTAGAGAATAGGAGGGATTTCTCTTGAAACCATTATTATTAGATTTTCCAACATTATTTCAAACTGAACGCTTACAAGTTCGTAAGCCATTTCCAGGTGATGGTGCAGAAGTGTATGAAGCAATCCAAGCTTCTCTAGAAGACTTAGTACCGTGGATGCCAATTAACGCTGAAACAGAAGAAAGTGCTGAAGAAATCGTTCGTAACGCTCACGGGCAGTTTTTACTTCGTGAAACACTTGATTTTCACTTATACGATAAAGTATCTGGTACATTCATCGGAGCTATAACGCTCAAGCCTGAAAACTGGGATATTCCAAAGTTTTCACTTCACTTCTGGCTGCATAGCGCTTATACAAAACAAGGCTATATGACTGAAGCCATTAAAGGTGCCATTCAATTTGCCTTTGATAAGCTAAGTGCTAGAAGAATTGAAATTCGTACTGATGCAACAAATACAAATGCATGTAACCTAGCAGAACGTTTAGAATTTATTCTAGAAGGTACAATGGAAAATGATTTCATAGCACCAGATGGTAGCTTACGTGATGCACGCGTATACGCAAAAATCAATTAAAAAACACTCGCCTTTGGCGAGTGTTTATTTTTGTAGTTGTAAATATTGTACTGCAAACATCGTCTTCGCATCATGAATACGAAGATCTTTCATAAGAATAATCGCTTCTTCTAACGATACTTCCATCAATTCCACAAATTCATCTTCATCTAACTCGGCTTTATTTTCTTTTTTCGTCAAACCTGTCGCTTTATATACATATAAAATTTCATCTGCAAATCCTGGAGATGTATAGAAAGAAGTAATAAGCTCCATATTTTCACATACATATCCTGTTTCCTCTTCTAATTCACGAACTGCTGTCACCTCAGGTTTTTCACCAGGTTCTAACTTGCCGGCCGGAATTTCTATAATCGCCTTTTCAAGCGCTTTACGATACTGCTCAACAAGCACGATTTTCCCCTCATCAGTAATAGCAATAATAGCAACTGCACCAGGGTGATTTACAATTTCACGTTTACTCATTGCTCCATTTGGTAATACTACATCATCAACACGAACTTTTATAACTCTACCATCAAAAATCGGCTCAGTTTTTACTGTTCTCTCTGCAAGATTACTCATACTACTTCATCTCCCTGTTCTATTTCCTATTCTTTCCTCATACATTTTACCACATTGAAAGGAGCGTGATAGAAATGAAAGTTTATATTTTACCAAATCGCGTCACTTTAGTCGGAAAAGCATGGCAAATTCGCCATAAGCTAAAACAATATGGCAAAGAGTATACAACTGTACAAGAGTGGATTACAGCAAATAAAAAGTAAACGTTTGTCAACCTCTTTTTCCTTTCGTACAATAAAGGTAAGGAGGTTGACCTATGAAAAAACGTCAATTAGGAAACTCAGATTTGTTTGTTACACAAATGGGCCTTGGCTGCATGTCTCTCGGTACATCTGAAACAGAAGCTATGCGTATTATCGATGAAGCAATCGATTTAGGAATCAATTTTTTTGATACAGCGGATTTATATGATTATGGATTAAACGAAGAATTTGTTGGAAAAGCCTTAAAAGGGAAACGAGACCAAATTGTTCTTACAACAAAAGTTGGAAATCGTTGGACAGAAGAAAAAAACGGGTGGTCTTGGGATCCTTCTAAAAATTACATAAAGGCTGAAGTGAAAGAAAGTTTACGTAGACTTCAAACTGATTATATTGACCTTTATCAACTTCACGGCGGGACGATTGAAGATCCAATAGATGAAACAATTGAAGCCTTTGAAGAATTAAAAAAAGAAGGTATTATTCGCCATTACGGTATTTCTTCTATACGTCCAAATGTTATCCGTGAATATGCTAAACGTTCAAATATCGTTAGTGTGCTAATGGAATATAGCCTTTTAAATCGTCGCCCTGAAGAATGGTTCCCACTTCTAAGTGAACATCAAATTAGCATTATTGCTCGTGGGCCACTTGCAAAAGGAATTTTAACTGACAATAATGCAAGAAAGATAGAAAGAGTAAAAGAAAAAAATTACCTTTCTTATTCTTACGATGAATTATATGCGACACTCGCGAATGTAAAAGAAATAATCGGAGAAAGCTCTTTAACAGGAACAGCTATTCAATATTGCTTACATAACGAAACTGTTGCAGCTGTTATACCTGGTGCAAGCTCTATTCAACAATTGCAAGAAAATGTACAGGCTAGTAAACAAAAAAAGTTAACAACAGCAGAATATATACAACTTCAGCAAATTGCTAAATGTGATACTTACGCTTTACATCGTTAAAAAGACGCTACCATACCGGTAGCGTCTTTTTATAGCGTATCATATTTATCAGGATTCGTTCCTACATGTAAATTACGATTTAACGTATTAATTTGAGTCATCTCTTCTTCTGTTAGTGAAAAATCAAAGATAGAAAAATTCTCTTTAATACGTGATGGTGTAACAGATTTAGGAATCGTCACTACCCCGCTTTGAATATCCCATCTTAATATAACTTGCGCAGGTGTTTTTTCATATTTCGTAGCAATGGCCTGAATAATCGGGTTCTCGAATACTTCCCCGCCTCTCATTAATGGGCTCCATGCTTCCATTTGAATTTGCTCACCTTGACAGAAATTACGCAATTCAAATTGCGCTAACATCGGATGAAGTTCCACTTGGTTGACCATCGGCTTCACTTTACAATTTGGTAATAACAGTTCTAAATGATGTTTATGAAAATTTGAAACACCAATCGCGCGCACTTTACCTTCTTCATACAGTTTCTCTAACGCTCGGTAAGTATCGACATACTTTCCTCTTATTGGCCAATGTATTAAATATAAATCTACATAGTCCATTTGTAATTTCTTTAAGCTTTTTTCAAACGCCTCAAGTGTTTCCTCGTATCCTTGATCGTCGTTCCAAACTTTTGTTGTAATAAATATGTCTTCTCTCGGAATCCCTGATTCACGAACCGCTTCTCCGACACCGCTTTCATTTTCATATACAGTTGCTGTATCAATCGAACGGTATCCAACTTCTAACGCTGTTTTTACTGCTTGTTTTACTTCGTCGCCTTCTTTCGCTTTATAAACGCCTAGACCAATCATCGGCATTTTTACGCCATTATGAAGTGTAGTTGTTGGAATGTGCACAGTCGTCTCCCTTTCATTCTTACATTTTTTATAAGCCGCCACTTTATTTCAACAAGATTCAACCAAAAAGTCAAAACATATGTACAGTTTACATAATAATTTTATACATTAAAACGCGAAATCAATTATTCATATTTCCTTCTCTCCATTCTTTCGCTTTTTCATCAACACTACGTACAAACTCATTTTTTCCTTCCGTATATAACGTGCCATCATATGTATATTTTTCGGCTAATTCTTTCTTTAAGGTTGCATATGCCTCTGCTTCTTCACAATGAGCCATCATATAATCACGAAACGCTAAATGCCTTACTATTTCAGGATTTCCTTTTTCAAAAACATGTAAGTGATACGAGCGTTTTTCCTCCGTTCCATGAATAAAATAACGACGTCTTGAAATACCATTTTCCCCTTTTACGATGTAACCAAGCTCTTCAAAACGTTCATTCCAATCATCTACTCTGTCGATACTCTCTACTTCCATAATCATATCTATAATTGGTTTAGCTGCCAGTCCTGGCACTGATGTACTTCCAATATGATGGACTTTCACCATTTCTGGCATCGCCGATTTTAATCGTTCGGCCTCTATTTGAAATTTTTCGTTCCAATGATTTTCATGCGGAACGACTACAATTTTTCTCATTTTACACTCCCCTTTTCTTACAAGCTCGTCAAAAAAATGATCAGCGGTATGCACTGATCATTTTTTTATATTATTTAAAGTCTTTCCAAGTAAGGCTACTTTCACTTAACAGTTCTTCAAATGATTTATTCTTTTCTCGTTCTTTTTGTTCTTGGCGCTTTCTTTCCAGTTCAGCTGCCTCTTTTTTCTCTTCTCTCACTTGCAATTCTTTCTTCTTATTCTTTAATTGCTGCATGAGTGAATCATTTAATTGATCGCCTAATGTAAGCGACTCTTTCTCTGGTCTATTCACTTGCGATTGTCTTTGCATTTGTCTTTGTTTCTTTTTCTTCATGCTACTCACCTTTTACTTTTTTCTCCATTATAGTAGATACACAATGATCTCGACAATAAAAAAGGTTCTTTACTCTATTATTCACCTTTTGTAAATATGTTAATTTTTCGAAAAAACTAAATTTTTATATAGATATAATCCTATGAATCTATTAAAATTATGTCGTATGATGTCAGATTATAAAAAAAAGGAGAAATGAATTATGTGGAAAAAAATCATTCCTGCTGTTGCCGTTTTAAGCACCATAACTTTTTCAAGCGTATTTGCCGCTCCCCCATCCCAGATTCCAGCTGAACAAAACCGCTACGTAGACGTACAAATGCTTGGTATTAATGATTTCCATGGACAACTAGATACTGTTAAAAAAATTAATAACAAAGAAGCTGGTGGCGCTGATTACTTAGCTACTTATTTAAAAGAACGTAAAAAGCAAAACCCTAATACACTTCTCGTACATGCTGGCGATATTGTCGGAGCTAGTCCACCAGTTTCAGCGTTGTTACAAGATGAACCAACGATTGAATTTTTAAATGACTTAAAATTCGACGTTGGTACAATCGGAAACCATGAATTTGATGAAGGTATCGATGAAATGAAACGCCTCATTTACGGTGGATATCACGAGAAAACAGGGAATTTCAAAGGTGCTAACTTCCCTTATGTCGCTGCTAACTTCTATAACAAATCAACTGGTCGCTTATTTTTACCACCATTTACTGTAAAAATGGTAGATGGTGTTCCTGTAGGATTCATTGGCGTTGTTACAACTGATACGCCAAATGTCGTGATGCCTACTATGCTTAAAAATGTACAGATCACTGACGAAGTAGAAGCAATTAATAAATCAGCGCAACAATTAAAGCGTCTCGGTGTTAAATCCATCGTCGTCCTTGCCCATGTCGGCGGAACAACTGATGAGTCTGGCGTGACAAATGGAGACCTTACTCGAATTGCAAATGAAACAGACTCGGAAGTTGATGTTATTTTCGGTGGACATAGTCACACGTATGTAAATGGTACTGTAAATAATAAACTAATCGTCCAAGCGAACTCTTATGGAACAGCTTTCTCAGACGTAGATGTAACAATTGATCGTAAGACAAAAGATATTGTAAAGAAAAAAGCTGAAGTGATTACAACATATCATGAAGGTGTGGAACCTGATAAACAAGTAAAACAAAAAATAGATCAATATAAAGAAAAAATCGCACCACTTGTAAATGAAGTTGTAGGAAAATCTACAGCACCTATCGACCGTAAACAAAATGATGCTGGTGAATCTACTCTTGGGAATGTAATTGCCGACGCACAGCGTCAAACGATGCAAGCTCAAATCGCACTTATGAATCCTGGTGGCATTCGTAATGACTTAGATGCTGGCGATATTACTTGGGGCGAATTATATGGCATTCAGCCTTTTGGAAACCAATTGATTAAAGTAGATTTAACAGGTCAAGATATTCGCGACATTTTAAATCAACAATGGCAAAAAGGAACAACAAGAATGCTTCAAATTTCAGGTATTCAATATACGTGGGATGCAAATAAACCAAGCGGTGAAAAGGTTACGAATATACGCTTAACAAATGGCGAAGAGTTATCTCCATCTAAAACGTATAGCGTAGTTGCGAATGCTTTCTTAGCTTCTGGCGGTGACGGATTCGTATCATTTAAAAATGGAAAGAATTCAGAAACTGGTCCAAACGACTTTGAAGCGCTAGTCGATTATGTAAAACAATTAAAAGAACCAATTCAGCCAGTTATTGATGGAAGAATTCAAAAGGTAAATTAAGTATTTCCCTAATATGCGATCCAGATTTTTATTGTAAAGGATACGCACTTATACTTACTTAATCCACAATATTAGTAAAACCTAAAAAGGATACTCGTTCTTACAATGAACATAGTATCCTTTTCTTTAGTTATCAAAATGTGATGTTTTGTTAAAATCATATTGTTGTAAAAATTGTTGTAACGCCTCTTCTACAAGTTTAGATTTTTGAATTCCTTTCAATTCTGATATAACGTCTAGTTTTGCTAATATGTCTTTATTAATAGAAAAGGTACGTTTCTTTTTTTCTGTACTTATACTCATAATGGGCACAATTACTTCTTCTCTCTTTCTTAATAACTCATAAATACTTTGTAATTGCTCATAAATTAATAATTGATAATCCGTTGTCGCATATTGAAGGGCTGTCGCTTCTTGGAGTTGTAAGTGACGCGGTTCTTCTCCATCTCCTACAAAAATACGTTTCTTCTGTTCTCCATCATATTCGTATCCAATTAATCTTAATTTCTTTGATAATGTATATGGGCTTATTTCAAGACGTTTTGCTATAATAGCGATGGATTCACGTCTATTTAAGCAATCTATAATTTCTCCAATCGTCACAATTTCCCTCCTCCCGTATTGAAATGACACTAGTATGGTATGTTACAATGATTTTCTAACAGTATATGCAAAACGAATAGCCTGTGCGATTCATACGATTTCAGAAAAGGAGGTTTTCCATATGCTTTTTCGTAGCTATACCCCACAGTTTTATAATGAAAATAAACAACTCATTCCTAATAGTATTGCTACGATGGAAAGCGTTATGATTCATAATCGAAAACAAACTCTCCTTATTCGCGGGCAAAACATAGAGCAGCCAATTTTATTATGCTTTCATGGCGGACCTGGCATGGCACAAATTGGATTTATTCGTCATTTTCAAAAAGAATTGGAGAAACACTTCATCGTTATTAATTGGGATCAGCGCGGGGCAGGTAAATCCTTTTCAATGAAAGATTTCGGAACAAATTTTACAATCGAACAATTCGTTTCCGATGCAAAAGAAGTGATTCAATATGTACTTAAAAAGTTCAATAAACAGAAACTATTTCTCGCTGGTCATTCTTGGGGAAGCATTATTGGGCTTAACATAGCACATCAATATCCACAGTATATCGAGGCTTACATCGGTATTGGGCAGATTGTACATATGAAACAAAACGAAGAATTGCTATATCAGCATTTAATTCGTTCTGCAAAAAAACATGATCATAAAAAAGCATTAGCGTCCCTTTTAAAATTAGGCAAACCACCATTTTTAGATACGAGACGCCTTATTATTCAAAGAAAGTGGCTTGGCACATTCGGCGGAGCAATCCAAAACGGATCTTCCTTTTCTTTCATACGAAAAGGCTTCTTTTCTCCTGAATATACGCTATTAGATTGGTTCAAGTTTCTCGCAGGAAATTTAAAATCTGGCGTTTTATGGGAAGAAATGTTGACAATCGATTTCTTTTCTTCTATTTCAAGCTTATCTATTCCGGTTTATTTTTGTTCTGGTCGCTATGATTATCAAACTCCTTATGCTCTCGTTCAGGAATATTGTGATGTAATAGAAGCCCCCATAAAAAAAATGATTTGGTTCCCAAATTCAGCACATTCTCCTGATTTAGAAGAACCAGAATTATTCGCCAATTCTTTACAATCAATTAAACAAGAGCTAGCTTTTCAGCATTAGTAACAAAAGGCTCTTTTACATTTCATAGAAAACAATTTATAATAATATGTCGCAACTATGTATAAATATAGCAAAGTGCTTCATATTTACTTGCCTTAGCACAATAAAATTTTAGGGAGATTACATTTATTATGAATGCTGTACTCGTCGCAGTAGCAGTTATGCTATTGCTTAGTTTGTTTCGCGTCCAGGTCATTGTCGCCATCATTGTTGGAGCTTTAACAGGCGGAATTATCGGTGGACTCGGTATTTCAGAAACTATTAACACTTTTACAACTGGCCTTGGAAACAGTGCTCCAATCGCTTTAAGTTATGCAATGCTTGGCGGTTTCGCTATTTCCCTTTCCAAAACAGGACTTCCAGATGCCATGATTCAAACTGCACTAAAATGGATTGGCAATGAACAAGACACGAAAAAACAAGTTTATTCTAAAATACTTATTTTATTCATCATTTTAACGATGGCTTGTTTCTCACAAAATGTGATTCCTGTTCATATCGCTTTCATCCCCATCTTAATTCCAGCACTTTTAAAAGTATTAAATGAGCTGAAAGTGGATCGCAGACTTGTTACATGTATTATTACATTCGGATTGATTACTCCTTATATGTGGATTCCAGCAGGGTTCGGAAAAATTTATCATGACGTATTGCAAACAAATGCTGCGCAAAGTGGTCTTACATTTGATGTCGCACTTATTCCAAAAGCAATGACTATTCCAGCAATCGGTATGATTATTGGATTATGTGTAGCGGTATTCATTACGTACCGGAAACCTCGTACGTATGAAACAGAACAAGTTCATACTACCGCAAATGAAATCGTTCCCTATACAAAACGTAGCATTACTTTCGGATTGTTATCTATCATAGCCACATTAACCGTTCAATTAGCAACAGAATCAATGATTTTCGGTGCTTTAGCGGGGATTATCGTCTTATCAGTAAGTGGTAGTCTACCTCTTAAAGAAGCTGATGCTATATTAACAAGCGGAATGCGCATGATGTCCTTTATCGGTTTTGTTATGATCGCTGCCGCTGGATTTGGTGCTGTTCTTCGAAAAACAGGACATGTTGAATCTCTTGTGCAAACGAGTGCACATATAATTGGAAATAACAAACCACTCGCTGCATTTCTTATGCTTGTGATTGGACTTCTCGTTACGATGGGAATTGGTTCATCCTTTTCAACCATCCCTATTTTAACAACAATTTTTGTGCCTCTTTGCATGCAGCTTGGATTTAGTCCAATGGCCACAATTGCAATTATCGGTACAGCTGGAGCGCTAGGCGATGCGGGATCTCCAGCATCAGATAGTACACTTGGGCCAACATCCGGTTTAAATGCTGATGGTCAACACCATCATATATGGGATACATGTGTACCAACTTTTCTGCATTATAATATACCGTTACTTATATTCGGCTTTATTGCCGCAATTACATTATAAAAGGTGCGTTTTATACGCACCTTTTACTTTTTTATTTTTTCTTTTAATTGTTGTAAAGCTATTTTCCCATTTTCTTCGGCGCAACTTTCAATTTTCAGGAGTGACGGGCCTATCCATTCACTGTCTATGCTCCCGTTCGGTCCAATGATTTTCAACTTATCCGGTATACGGATATTTAAATTTTTCGCTGCTTGAATTAACTCAAAAGTAACCTTTTCACTTGAAGTTACAATTCCATCTATATACGGGTGAGTTTGCAAGAATGTAATAAATTGTTTATTCGTATACCCTTGTACACATACTTCTCGATAAGAGATCCCTTCCTCCCAAACAGCGTCTAAAAATCCTGATATGTGCTCTTCCATTTCTTCACTATCTTCTCCCTCATCGAAATAAGCAAGAAATTGACAGCCTTTTTCTTTTAATAAAGAAACCGTTCTTTGTCCCTTTTCATAATAATTTGCATGGGATTTTTTTTCATCAATCACAACAAACGGAAGTGGAATTTCTCCTATACTTTTAAAAACGGATTTTGTTAAAATAACACCTGCAACGTTATTTTCCTTCAACATATGTATGTATCTATCTTTATTCTCTATATTACAAACAATGATTTGATATCCTTCTTTATATGCTATTTCCTCAATACAATGTAGCAAAGTGATGTTTGATGGGTCATATAGATTATCTACAAGTAATGCAATTATCGTTGAATTCTCTTTAAATAATGGCTTTGCTGCACTATTTGGCCTATAACGTAATTCCTCAATTGCTTCCTTTACTTGTTTTACTGTGTCCTCATGAACGTATCCTTTTTCATTAATAACTCGTGAAACGGTTGCGACTGAAACACCTGCCAATTTTGCAACATCACGTATAGTTGCCACATCGTCACCCCTTAATATGGTAATAGATTACAATTTTACGGTAACCTAAATTACAATATTCGTCAAGGTTACTAACTTATATTTCTGAAAATTGTTACATCAATTTATTAAACGATACTCCAACTGTATTTCATGTAAAATTGGGATGTTATCATATCCGATACGCGGAATTTCTTTCTTTATTTTTCGTGCCTCTTCCACTGCATTCACATATAAATTAGTCATCACAAAATTACGTTTTTGGTAAAAACGTAACGCATTCATATTATCATTTGTTGTTATGAGCCAAACCCGCCCGCACCGTTCTTCTTCTGCAACTTGTAATACACAATCTACAAGTTTCGTCCCTATTCCTTTTCTTTCTTCAAAGCTATCTAACGATACAATTTCACACATATTTCCGGTCACTTCATACGTTATAATTCCGATTATTCTGTCATCCGAGAGCGCAACAAATCCTGGCAACCCTTCTAACTGGTGCCCCTTACCACGTGAAACCATCAATGAACTCCCCCAGTTCTCACACATGAACATTCGGATTGTTTCTTTCATCGCTGGCGTAATTTTTTGTATATACACCATTTCCTATTTCTCCCCTTTTCTATCATTGTGATACAATGTAAGTGTATCACATGTAACGGTATTTGGAGGATGAGGTAAAGTATGAAACGTTTTTTTGCAGCATTGTTTACTATACTAGGTGCGATAACTGCCCTTGGGATTTTCTTTACAAATAAAGTGATGTACTTAAAGAAAAAAACAGAGGAAGAAGTACTCGAAAGAGAAACGAAAAAACATTTTCGTATAGAGGATTTTGATGCTCTTCATAAAGAAGAAATTCATATTCCTTCGCAATTCGGATATGATCTTCACGGCTATTACATTCCTGCTGGTCATTCCAATAAGTTTATGATTTTTTGTCACGGCGTAACTGTAAATAAAATGAACTCTGTAAAATATGCAAGGTTATTTTTAAACAGAGGGTATAATGTCGTTATTTATGATCATCGTCGTCATGGTAAAACTGGCGGAAAAACAACAAGCTATGGATACTATGAAAAACATGATTTAAAATCTGTAGTTGACTGGCTAAAAAGTCGATTTGGAACAAATATAACACTCGGTATTCATGGTGAATCTATGGGAGCTGCAACACTTCTTCAATACGCAGGACTTGTAGAAGATGGTGCTGATTTCTATATTGCAGATTGTCCTTTTTCTGATTTCTACGGACAATTACAACACCGTTTAAAGGTTGAATTCCATTTACCTAAATGGCCTTTATTACCTTTAGCAAATGCTTTTTTAAAAGTGCGTGACGGTTATACGATTCGCGAAGTTTCACCAATCGATTGTATAAAAAATATTAACAATCCCGTCCTCTTTATTCATAGTAAAGATGATGATTATATTTTAGCTGATATGACGAAAGCACTATATGAAGCAAAAGAAAACAATAAACAACTTTATATTGCAGAACGCGGTGCACACGCTTGCTCTTATAACGAAAATAAAGAAGAGTATGAAGCAGCCGTTGATCAATTTTTAAACTCATATGTAAAAGAAACAAAAAACAGGCTTGCATAAGCCTGTTTTTTATTGCGCTAAAACGTCTGTAACTTGTTCCATGTTTTCAGAAATCCATTGCATTGCATCGTCTAACGTTGGAAATTCTGTCGTTTGAAATGTTACTTCATCTTGAAGTAACCAAACATCCTTTGCCTCTTGCCCTACACCTGCAATGGACCAATGTAACAAACTATATGGATGATTATCATTCAAAAATGATGCCCACGTGCGCTCATTTGCAATGTTTCGTAATGTATGTAATTGTTTATCCATCTCTCGTCACCTTACTCTAGTCAGTTATGAAAACTATTATAACACTCTCTTCTTTCTCAAACAAAGTGCTCTTTTTACCCCGCATTAACGGGCAGTAAAACTCCCACCTCAAAACTCAGCTAAAACAAAGAAGTTAGGTGGGAGATTAACTGCCCCTAAAAGCCCGATTGGTTCAACTAATAATTAGTGGGGGATACCTCCCCCACTAATTAAAGTTTCACTTTATATTGTCAAGTACTTCTCTTAATTATATGATGAAATTAAGCGTTTGGGAAGGAGGGATAGCGTTGGCGAAAGTACAAATTAAAGTAAATGATAATGGCTCTTTTCGTGTTACAGGGGACGTGGAATTAGTCGATTCACAAGGGAATGTATTCCCAGCAAAACCGGCATTTTCTTTATGCCGTTGTGGTTTATCAAAAAATATGCCTTATTGCGATGCTTCGCATAAAGGGAAATTCGAGTCTGTTGTTAGAGCACCAGAGGCAGAATAATTTCACATGTGACATGCACATTTTTTTGTGCATGTTTTTTCTTTTCATTAACTCTCGTCCCCCCTTTTCCTTACAACATTCCTCATACTTTTGTCCTCATTCCAACTTACATATATTTTCACACAATTCTTCACATTCGAATATTTTTTACTAGCCTTTTGTCTTTTTTGTGCTATAATTTGAGCAAACAACATCCTTCGGGGTCGGGTGAAATTCCCAACCGGCGGTGATGAAGTGCAAACTTCTAAGTCCGTGACCCGTTTTCAACACGAAAACGGTGGATCTAGTGAAACTCTAGGGCCGACAGTATAGTCTGGATGGGAGAAGGATATGTTTTCTAGTAATTTTATATAGCGAATACACTTTTATTTCAGTATGCATATTTTTAAAGTTTCATTTTGAATCTTTATATATGTTTTATTTTGTATACTTATGTTTCTACACTGAAATAAAAAGATACGACTAGCGCTTGAAAAATTTGATATTTTGCTAGGTTTTTTCCTTATGCCAAAATATCAATCATCGTTAGGTTTCTTTCCTATACTTTCGTATTCGAACTATATTTCTAGAAATCACGTCTCCCAAACCCCAAGGATATAAAATCCTTGGGGTTTTTTGATTTTTTCAGGAGAGGTGAAGAAAATGACAGATCAAGAATATATGAGGATTGCCCTGCAGTTAGCAGAAGGAACATCCGGACAAACAAGTCCAAATCCTATGGTTGGTGCTGTTGTTGTAAAAGATGGAAACATCGTCGGTATTGGCGCTCATTTACGTGCAGGTGAAGAACACGCAGAAGTTCACGCTCTTCATATGGCTGGTGAAAAAGCAAAAGGAGCTACCGTTTATGTAACACTTGAACCGTGTAGCCATTTTGGAAAAACACCACCTTGTTGTGAATTGCTCATCAAAAAAGGAGTCAAACGGGTTGTAATTGCTACTCTTGATTGCAATCCTCTCGTTTCTGGTACTGGAAAAAGGAGATTAGAAGAAGCTGGCATCGAAGTAACTACCGGTGTTCTTGAAACAGAAGCCACCTTATTAAATCGTTTCTTTTTTCACTACATGAAAACGAAACGTCCATTTGTAACAATAAAAACAGCGATGAGCTTAGATGGAAAAACAGCAACTGTCACTGGTGAAAGTAAGTGGATTACAGGTGAAGAAGCACGAGCTGATGTTCACCAATATCGCCATACACATGATGCGATTCTCGTTGGAGTAAATACAGTTATAGCTGATAATCCGCATTTAACGACCAGAATTCCTAACGGGGGTAAACATCCTATACGCGTCATTTTAGATACCCATTTACGAACACCACCATCTTCTCATGTCATAACAGATGGTTTAGCACCGACATGGATTTTTGTCGGTAAGGATGTAAATAAAGAGAAAATAGCTTCTTATGAATCTGAAAATATAGCTATATTCCAAATGAAAACAAAACATATAGACCTCAAGGACCTCCTTTTCTTTCTTGGAGAGAAGCAAATTCTTTCTTTATTCGTTGAAGGAGGCCAATCGACTCATGCAAGCTTCTTACAAACAAAGCATTTCAATGAAATTATAACTTATATAAGCCCGATATTAATTGGTGGGAATGATGCCCCTACTTTATTTGGTGGAAATGGTTTCGCAGCATTGCAAGATGCACTTTCCTTGGAAATTCAAGAGATGAAACAAGTTGGTGATGATATAAAAATCGTTGCGAATGCCCGAAGTGAGGTGACGGAATGTTTACAGGAATTGTAGAAGAATTAGGAACGATTGCAAACATGCAACAAAGCGGAGAAGCAATGAAGTTAACGATCCATGCGAATAAAATTTTATCAGATGTTCACTTAGGTGATAGTATCGCGGTTAACGGTATTTGCTTAACTGTAACGAGTTTCACAACAACTTCATTCACAGTGGACGCAATGCCTGAAACGATGCAATCAACATCACTTCGCATGCTTAAACCCCGCTCTAAAGTAAATTTAGAGCGGGCGATGGCTGCAAACGGACGATTCGGTGGGCATTTCGTTTCAGGACATATTGATGGCATCGGAACGATATTAAACAAAAAACAACACTATAATGCCGTCTATTACAAAATAGCTATTGCTGATGAATTGCTGCGCTATTGTTTGCATAAAGGATCCGTTGCTGTTGATGGAACGAGTTTAACGATATTTGATATAGACGAATCTTCCATCACAATCTCACTCATCCCGCACACAGTAAGTGAATCTGTTATCGGAGAAAAGAATGCCGGTGACATAGTAAACATTGAGTGTGACATGATCGGTAAATATATCGAACGCTTTATTTCTAAACCTGTAAAACGAACAGGTTCAATGAGCGAAAGCTTTTTACAAGAAAACGGATTTCTATAAGGGGGAAGCATTATGTTTCATCGTATTGAAGAAGCTCTAGAAGATTTAAAACAAGGAAAAGTCGTTATCGTATGCGATGATGAAAACCGTGAAAATGAAGGCGACTTTATCGCTTTAGCAGAGTATATTACGCCAGAAACGATTAACTTTATGATTACACATGGGCGTGGTCTCGTTTGTGTACCGATTACGGAAGGGTACGCAGAGCGTCTACAATTAGAACCAATGGTAGCTCATAATACAGATTCGCATCATACTGCATTTACAGTGAGCATTGATCATGTTTCTACAACAACAGGGATTAGCGCTCACGAACGGGCGACTACGATACAAGAATTGTTAAACCCTGCATCAAAAGGTGCTGATTTCAATCGTCCTGGACATATCTTTCCATTAATCGCGAAAGAAGGCGGTGTACTGCGCCGTGCTGGTCATACAGAGGCTGCCGTCGATTTAGCACAGCTTTGCGGAGCAGAACCAGCTGGAGTCATTTGCGAGATTATCAATGAGGACGGTACGATGGCTCGCGTACCTGATTTACTACAGTGCGCAAAACAATTTGATATAAAAATGATTACAATAGAAGATTTAATTGCTTTTCGCCGCCACCATGAAACACTAGTGACCCGAGAAGTGGAAATTACATTACCTACAGATTTCGGTACTTTCCATGCAATTGGCTATTCTAATTCATTAGATACGAAAGAGCATATCGCACTCGTAAAAGGTGATATTTCAACAGGAGAGCCTGTACTTGTACGCGTTCATTCAGAGTGCTTAACAGGAGATGTATTTGGCTCATGCCGCTGTGATTGCGGACCACAACTCCATGCTGCACTTGCTCAAATTGAACGTGAAGGAAAAGGCGTTCTTCTTTATATGAGACAAGAAGGACGAGGCATCGGCCTTCTTAATAAGCTTCGCGCTTATAAGTTACAAGAAGAAGGATTCGATACGGTAGAAGCAAACGAAAAACTTGGATTCCCAGCTGATTTGCGTGATTACGGTATTGGCGCTCAAATGTTAAAAGATTTAGGTTTACAACAGTTACGATTATTAACGAATAACCCACGAAAAATTGCTGGCTTACAAGGTTACGATTTAGAAGTAATCGAGCGTGTTCCATTGCAAATGCCAACAAAAGAAGAGAATAAAACGTATTTACAAACGAAAGTAAACAAATTAGGACATTTACTAAACTTATAATAAAGGGAGAGATTCATTATGGTATTCGAAGGTCATTTAGTTGGTACAGGATTAAAAGTTGGGGTTGTTGTTGGACGTTTCAATGAATTTATTACAAGTAAGTTACTCGGCGGAGCTTTAGATGGATTAAAGCGTCACGGTGTAGAAGAAACTGATATCGATGTTGCTTGGGTTCCTGGTGCGTTTGAAATTCCTTTAATCGCTAAAAAGATGGCTAATAGCGGGAAGTATGATGCTGTTATTACGTTAGGTACTGTAATTCGTGGTGCTACAACACATTACGATTACGTTTGTAATGAAGTAGCAAAAGGAGTTGCATCTTTATCACTACAAACAGACATCCCAGTTATTTTCGGTGTATTAACGACTGAAACGATCGAGCAGGCGATTGAACGCGCGGGCACGAAAGCTGGTAATAAAGGCTATGAATCCGCCGTTGCTGCGATTGAAATGGCTC
Organism: Bacillus sp. 17RED48; assembly: GCF_019837545.1. Classification (NCBI taxonomy): domain Bacteria; kingdom Bacillati; phylum Bacillota; class Bacilli; order Caryophanales; family Bacillaceae; genus Bacillus; species Bacillus sp. 17RED48. The sequence goes on along the minus strand of NZ_JADAXG010000001.1, from coordinate 766,719 downwards.
ATTTATCAAAACAATGGGCATAAAAAATAAAAAAGAGGCTGCGGCCTCTTTTTTATTTTTTTACTTTTTTCCGTACATCTTTTATTAATTCATCCATTGTTTTTCCTTCTGTTTGTATACGAAGCGTTTGTGCTGTTCTCCATATATTCTCCCTTTTCTTCGCTTCTTCTATAATAGTAATTTCTTTTCGCACTTCCTTTAAATCTTTTCCTTCTGTTTTCAATCCAAAATGTTCAGCTTTCGTTCGAAAATGTTGTTCAATTCGTTGTTGCATCTCTTTTTGTTCAGGATTTTCAGCGGCCTTAACTGGATCAGCACTTATTGCTTTTAGTAAAATTAGACAAGTCATAATCGCTAATATATATTTGTGCATGTAAAATCCTCCAACCCAATATAAATTACATATTTACTATGTACAATTGGGGCTTGGAAAATTCGTCCACCAAAATTCTTTTTTTCGCTCAAAAACCAATAGTATCAAGCGTTCACAACTATTTATTACATTTTATTTACAAAAAAGCAAACTCTTTTACAAGTTTGCTTTTTATCTATCTTATAATGCACATTCTTCAATCTCAAATCCCAAATCTTCAATCATACCCCAGTCTGCAGTCGGCTCTTGCCCAGCTGTCGTTAAATAATCCCCGACAAAGATAGAGTTTGCTGCAAATAATCCGATTGGCTGTACAGAACGTAAATTAATTTCACGTCCTCCTGAAATGCGAATTTCTTTCGTTGGGTTTACAAAACGCATCATCGCCAGCACTTTTAAACATTCTACCGGCGATAATTCTTTTTGTCCTTCAAGCGGCGTACCCTTTACAGCAACAAGGAAATTACATGGAATTGAATCTGCATCTATACGTTGTAATTCAAATGCAATTTCAGCACGTTCTTCTATTGTCTCTCCCATTCCAAAAATCGCCCCAGAGCATGGTGAAATGCCCGCTTGTTTTGCTTTTTGAACTGTATCAACACGATCGTCATACGTATGAGTGGAGCAAATACTTTCGTAATTATTTGCATGTGTATTTAAGTTGTGGTTATAACGATGTACACCCGCTTCTGCTAAACGTCCTGCTTGATCTTCGTTTAAGAAACCTAAACAACAACAAATCTTCAAATCTGTCGTTTCACGAATCTCCTTAACTGCTCCAATTACGTGATTCACCTCTTTATCCGTCGGGCGACGACCAGATGCTACAATACAATATGTACCCGCTTTACGGCGAATTGCTTCGTGTGCTCCTTCTACAATCTTTTCCTGCGTTAACCATGCATATTTATCAATCGGCGCCTCTGAAATAATAGACTGTGAACAATATCCGCAATCTTCAGGACATAATCCAGATTTCGTATTAATAATCATATTCAATTTTACTTTCTTACCAAAGTGATGATGGCGAATGATGTAAGCTGCATTCATAATTTCTAAAATTTCTGTATCATCAGCTTCTAATATTGCAATTGCATCCTCTTTCGTAATCATTTTCTCTTCTACTACGTCATGCGCAAGTTTTTTCCAATCCCTTTTTGTTTGTACTTGTTTCATTTCATCTCTTCCCCTCTTTTGTTATATGCATAAATAAAGCATGATACGTCGCCATTATCCCTTCATTTTCCGTGAAGTCTCTTTCGTATATGCGAAGCATCGCACGAAAGAGTGAGGGACTTTGACAATTTGATTCTTCATTACTATTGGTCGCTCCTACTTTTCGAATAGAGTGTAGAAACTCCCTAACTTCTGTAAATCTCTCTATGTAACATGTTTCAGAAACATGCACATCCCCTGTTTCTATTTCGCACATATGGCGCAACTGATTTTTCGAATAAAAACGTTGCCCAATCGATGTTTCATTTTGTATATTTTTTTCTTCTTTCGCCCGCTGGAATGAAGCATGCAATTCTTGAAATGTTTCATGTCCAAACGTTGAAAAGAGTAATATCCCATCTATAGACAAATGATGAAATAAATTTCTTATCACTTGTTTTAAATCATTTAGCCATTGAAATGTAGCATTCGAAATAATGACATCATACGTTCCTTCTAGTCGTAATCTTTCGATATCCTCACAGTAAAACATTACATTTTTCACATTTTGTCTAGTTTTCGCAACCTCAATCATACTTTCAGCAAAATCAATGGCTGTAATATGTGCTTTCGGAAATAAGTTTGATAATTGCTCTGTAACATATCCTGTCCCGCATCCAAGTTCTAAAATACGTATCGATGCATTTGCACTATATCGCCGATTCAATGTAGAAAGTAATGAATGTGCCATCTTTTTTTGTACATTTGCATATTGATCGTAGGATACAGCTGCCATGTTAAACCGTTTTTGAAGTAACGTTTTGTTGATCATGTCGTATCCCCTCTACAAATTGAATTATCTCATTTCCGCAATATTCGAAATTCGTTACGCATAATGCGTGTCCAGCCTCACTTACTACCTTGAGCGTGGCAGTCTCATTCTCCGCCATACTACGCGCTGCAGACAATGGACAAATTACATCCTGCACTCCGTGAATAAGTAGTATAGGGACTTTAATTTCTTTCAATTCTTCTCTCATATCTGCTTCTATTAAATACTCCAAACCTAATTGCAAAGACTGAATAGAATCACCTTTAAAGCGTTTTATCATATCTTCAAACCTTTTATTCTCTTTCAGCTCATCTTTCGTGAACATATTTTCATAAAACCGCTTGAGCGTATCTTCTTTCTTTCTCGTTAAATTCTTTTTCAGCCGTTCTACATGCAGAGTATTCCATCCACTCGTATAATCGCTCGTATTTGTAAATTTGGCAGTACCACCAATTAGTACAATACCTTTTGCCTTAACCCTTTTATGAGCTTGAACTGCTGCTAACGCTCCTAGTGACCATCCAACTAAAATTACATTTTCATCTTTTGCTACATCAATTATTCGCCCCGCAAATTCACTTTGTTCTTTCACATTACGCCAATTGATACATTGAACAGAATATCCTTTAAAATACGGCAGAACTAAAGTCCAAACACCTTCTTCCATTCCCCACCCAGGAATAAAAATAATCTTTAGCTCTTTCATACGAAAAACCCCTCTTCTTTACCAATGCGTATAATATGCTGAATAGCCCATTTCAAATCAGCTATTGTATGTTGGGACGTAACCGCAAAACGGACCCGTGAACTATTAACTGGAACCGTTGGTGGACGAATTGCAATTGCTGCAATACCTACCTCTTGCAGCCTTCTACTAAACCGTAAAGCTGTTTCATTTGAACCGACTACAATCGGTACAATATGAGTTGAGCTATTCCCAATATCAAAACCAGCTTCTTGCAAATGTGTCCTAAAATAGGCTCCATTCTCTATAAGTCTCTCTCTTCTTTCATTATCTTCTTTCACAATTTCAATTGCTTTTTGTACCGCCCCTAACGTTCCTGGTGGTAAAGCAGTAGTAAAAATAAAGCTTCTCATCATATTCTGTAAATACTCTATATACATTGCATCACCTGTCAAATACGCCCCATAACACCCTAAAGCCTTGCTAAACGTCCCCATATGTATATCAATGTTTTGAGCAATATTTTTTTCTATATGAGACAATCCTGCTCCATCAATTCCATATATCCCACTCGCATGTGCTTCATCAACTATCATAATTGCCCCGTATTTCTCTTTCATTTGCACTAAATCTCTTAAATATGCAGTATCACCATCCATACTAAAAACAGTATCTGTTACGATTAATTTCTTCTTTTTTGGCGGTGCTACTTGCAACAGCTTCTCTAAGTGATCTAAATCATTATGACGATACCTTTTATGCTCTGCTCCGCTTAATATAATTCCATCCACGATGCTTGCGTGATTTAATTTGTCACTAAACACAATATCGTGACGACAGGCTAACGAAGAAATCACTCCAATATTTGCGGTATATCCGCTATTTACAACTAAGGATTTTTCAGTGCCTTTCCAATCGCATATACTTCTCTCAACCTCTTCATACAGTGAATAATTTCCTACAACGAGCCTTGATGCCGTCGCCCCAGTTCCATATTTTCTTGTGCATGCAATAGCAGCTTCTTTTAACCTCTCATCTCCAGCTAACCCTAAATAATTATTTGACGCTAAATTTAGCATCCTTTTTTCATCTCGAATAAGCCATGTCTCTTCTGCTTGTTCTGTTACATGCAAATTGCGATACTGCCCTTGCTCATTTAATTGTTGCAATTTAGATTGAAGATGTGTGCGCCACGTTTGATTCATTTCGGATGAACTCCTCTAATTTTGAAATCATTATATACTCTTTTGCAGATTCCAAGACTTCTTCTTTTGTAAACGCCCCTTCAAAGAATGGTAATAACCCTAAAACCGGTACCCCACTTAGCTCTTCAATCATTTCTTTATTTTCTTGTACTCTTTCCATTTCACATTCTTTGCAGCCGGATAAAATTACACCTGCTACTGTTAAGCCCTGTGCCTTTGCATAAGCAATCGTTAAAACTGTATGATTTACTGTTCCTAATGTAGGGCGTGCGACTATAATAAGAGGAAGCTGTAATTCCTTTGCGAAATCAATTACTAAAGCGTCTTCTGTATATGGAACAGCCAGTCCACCTGCTCCTTCTACAAATAGGCTATTAAACTCTTTCAAGAGTTCATTATAATGATCCGTAATGTCTTTTAAATGTACTACTCTTCCAGCTCTTTTCATGGCAAGTCTCGGAGCAAGAGGCTCTTCAATAGAATAAGGGCAAATTTCATCTTCTTTTGCCGGTACACCTGATAATGCTTTTAACCTTGCTGCATCTCCCTCTGGATTTGATGCAACATGTCCACTTTGCAACGGTTTATATACCCCGATGTTATATCCCAATTCTCTAAATACACCTGCTAATGCACCGGCAACTACAGTTTTCCCTACTTCAGTATCCGTTGCTGTTACAAAAAAACCGTTCATTATTCTCCCTCCGTAACATCCGAGATTGCTTTATACAAAATATGTAACATATCATCAATCTCATCAATTGTAGAAGCAAGAGGAGGCATAAATACAATTGTATTGCCGAGTGGCCGCAAAATCATGCCCAGCTCTCTTGAGCGTTTACACACTTGAACACCGACTCTCTCTGTCCATTCAAACGCTTCTTTCGTTTCCTTATTCTTCACAAGTTCAATTCCAATCATTAACCCGCACTGACGAATATCCCCTACATGTTTATATGCAAAGAGCGATTCTAATTGCGTCGCCACATATTCTGTCTTACGTGCCACTTCTTCTATTAAATTTGTTTTCTCGTATATCTCTAGATTCGCAATGGCTACCGCACACCCTAACGGATTCCCTGTATAACTATGACCGTGGAAAAACGTTTTTTGTTCTTCATAGTCTCCTAAAAAGGCATTATAAATTTCATCTGTCGTTACGGTGATTGCAACTGGTAAATATCCACCTGTTAAACCTTTTCCGGCTGTTAAAATATCTGGCGTTACATTTTCATGTTCACATGCAAACATTTTCCCGGTACGCCCAAATCCAGTCGCTACCTCATCTGTAATAAATAAAACATTATATTTTGTACATAAAGTACGGAGCCCTCTTAAGTATCCTTTTGGCATTGTAATCATACCGCCAGCACCTTGCATTAAAGGCTCTACAATAATCGCCGCAATTTCTTCATGCTTTTCTTTGAGCAGCTCTTCCATTTCTTCTAAATGTTTTTTCACAATTTCCTCCTTATTATTTCCATAAGGAGAACGATATGTATATGGATACGGCATTTTAATTGCCTCAAATAAAAGTGAACTATACACTTGGTGAAACAAGTCTATCGCTCCTACTGAAACAGCTCCAATTGTATCACCGTGATATGCTTCTTTTAATGTAACAAATCTTTGTTTCTTCGGTTTTCCTTTATGCTGCCAATATTGAAAGGCCATCTTAATTGCAATTTCAACAGCGCTAGAACCGGAGTCTGAATAGAATACTTTCTTCAAACCTTCTGGCACAACTTCAATTATTTTTTCTGCTAATAAAATAGATGGAACGTTAGCAAGTCCTAGCATAGTAGAATGGGCAATTTTATTTAATTGCTCACGAATTGCTTCATCTAATTCTGGTACTTGATGTCCGTGAACATTTAACCAAATAGATGAAACACCATCCCAATATTCATTTCCATTTACATCGTATAGCTTTCTTCCCTCTCCACGTTCAATAATGACAGGATCTTCTTCTAAATAATCTTTCATTTGTGTAAACGGATGCCATACATAAGCTTTATTTTTCTCCGATAATTCTTCATATGTATAAGACGATTTTTCAGTCGTATTACTATTAACAGTCACAATTGTCACCCCTAATGTTAACTAATTTATAAATAAAGTTAACATTAAATTTAAATGACTGTCAATTATTTTTAAATCAAATAGTTCTTAAAAAAGAACAACTTATCATACGATAAGTTGTTCTACTTTCCGTGTTGTATCTTTCCGATTTCTAAAATAATCTCTTCATCTTTTTTTCCTTCTGTATCAATTCCAAGTTGTTTTGCATGTTCAATTAATAAATCATGGCGCTTCTCAAATCTTGCGGTATTTACTTCTTTCGTAACCTCTTCTTTTGTTTTCCCTTCAGTAGAAACTCCTAGTTTCTCAGCTGCTTTTTCCATCGACTTCTTCTCTTCATCTTCTTTCACTTTCTTCGCTTCTGACTGCTGTATTTGCTTTTGTTTCGCCTGCTCTGACTCAGCTGCAAAAGCTGTGTAAATTCCAGCACTTCCGCCAATGACTAGTAAGGTGGTAAAAAGAATTATTTTTTTCTTCACTCTTTCCTCCCCTTTCAAATTCATTATAACGTACAAATTTAGAACATTAAAAACATTTAACCTTTATTTCCCTAAAAAAATATTGAACATTTTTATTGACATATAAGATGAAAATGTGATAAAAATTTAACTAACATCATATGAATCGGCATTGATAGGATTTAGTAGTATTTCGATTTCTGATTTCAGAGAGCTGGTGGTCGGTGCGAACCAGTACAGAGCGAATTATGAATTACCCCCTGGAGCTTCTTTTGCGAAACGTAAGGAGTAGTGAAAGACGGTTATAGACCGTTATATCTAAAGAGTGGTGAAACGAAACTGTTTCACAATTTAGGGTGGTACCGCGAATTTTTCGTCCCTGCATATATTGCAGGGGCGTTTTTATTTTATTAGCGCATATCATACGACCCTTTATTTTGTGATACATTCATTTCACAAGCTAGGGTGGTACCGCGATTTCTTCGTCCCTGCATAATTATATGCAGGGACGTTTTTTTATCCAATCATTTCCGTATCATATTGAAGGATCAACAATTACCGGTAATTTGTCACAAAATTCTAAATTTTAGAAGGAAATATACAATATTGGCGAATTTTATATAAAAAAGAGCTATTTTAGATTACTTAGGAGGGAAAAACAATGGTTTCAAAAATTGAATCTGTTCTTTTAACATTATTTATCTTTTTCTGTATTGGCTTTAGTGTTATCCAATTAGAAGTTTCACCACACATCCCAATTTTATTTGGTATCGTTCTTTTATTAGCATTTGGATTTATGAAAAAAATCTCTTGGTCTACTATGGAAAAAGGGATGATCAGTAGTATTTCAGCTGGTATTCCATCTATTTTTATTTTCTTACTGGTAGGCGTATTAATTAGTGTTTGGATCGCTGCTGGAACAATTCCAACTTTAATGGTATACGGCTTCCAGATTGTATCTCCTAAAATTTTCGTTCCAACTGTTTTTGTAGTTTGTGCAATTGTTGGAACAAGTATAGGTAGCGCCTTTACAACTGCCGCAACTGTAGGACTTGCCTTTATGGGTATGGGTAGTGCTCTCGGATACGATCCGGCTCTAATCGCTGGTGCAATTATTTCTGGCGCATTCTTTGGAGATAAAATGTCTCCTTTATCTGATACAACAAACTTAGCTCCTGCTGTAACGGGTGTAGATTTATTTGAGCATATTCGTAACATGCTTTGGACAACAGTTCCAGCTTTCATTATTGCTTTTATCGCATTTTTCATTTTAGGAAGCGGTACGAGTGGAGACGTTGACTTCACAAAATTTATTAGCACATTAGAGAAAAATGCAACGATTTCTATCGTTACACTTATTCCAATTTTATTACTGTTCCTATTCGCATTTAAAAAAGTTCCAGCTGTTCCAACATTGCTTGCAGGAATTGTGGTAGGAATTATTATTCTCTTTATTTTTAAACCTAGCACTTCTTTAGCTGATTTAATGAAAATTATGCAAGACGGCTACGTTTCTAAAACTGGTATTAAAGATATTGATAGCTTACTATCTCGCGGTGGTCTACAAAGCATGATGATGTCGATTGCGCTTATTTTCCTAGCACTTTGTATGGGAGGATTATTACAAGGAATGGGTATTATCACGCAGCTCATGAATATCATCTCTAGCTTCGTAAAAAATAGCACACGCTTAATTATTTCTACTGCTTCAACTGCAATTGGTGTAAACTTCTTACTTGGTGAGCAGTACTTATCAATCGTTTTAACAGGACAAGCATTTGCTACTAAATACGATGAAGTTGGTTTAGAGCGTCGTAATTTATCACGCGTATTAGAAGATGCAGGTACAGTTATTAACCCGCTCGTACCATGGGGTGTAAGTGGCGTATTCTTAACAAACGTCCTTAGCGTTCCAACATTCGATTACCTTCCATACGCAATTTTCTGTTTAGCTTGCCCAGTCTTAACAATTATTGTTGGTTTCACTGGATTTGGTCTTTCATGGAAGAAAGAAAAAGCAGTACCAATTTCATAATATACTAAAAAGGATTACCTAAATCGGTAATCCTTTTTTATATTTCTCGACTATTTATTTGCTTTCTTTCTTCTAAATAACAGAAGTAATCCCGCTCCAACAAACGCCAAACCTGCTCCAATTGTAGAAGCAACACTTGTACCTGTTTTCGGTAAATCACGTTCTTCTTTATTTTCACTTACAGTTATTGTTTCTTTTGAGTTTTGATTATCCGTTGTAGTTTGTCCAGATCCTGCATTATTTCCATTATTACCTTCATTTGTTGGTGGTGTCGTTGGATTTTCTCCATTACTGCCTTCAGCTGTTGGTGGTGTCGTTGGATTTCCTCCATTACTGCCTTCACCTGTTGGTGGTGTCGTTGGATTTCCTCCATTATTCCCTTCACCTGTTGGCGGTGTCGTTGGATTCTCTCCACCAGTTTCCTTATCATCATCGTTCTTCTTCGTTATATCAATTGCATATTTAGCAAATTCATTTTCAGATGGTCCAACATATGATATTTTCCCATCTTTCTTTATATACTTTTGTGCATTTGGTGAAGAATCGAATGTTGTGTGTAATTTATCTGCAACAATCGGTTTAAACGTCCAATTTTTATCTGCTGCTGGATCAATAACTGGTGTTTCTTGCATATACTTCACAATGATTTGACGTGTTTCATCTTGTGATTGGTATACAACTTCTCCTTTACTTACACCTGGGAACGTTTGGCTACTTCCGCGATAGTTATTTGTAGCGACGATGAACTCTTGATTGTCAGCTACTGGCTTACCTTCATATGTCATATTTATAATACGATTCGTATTTGCATTTACAACTTTTCCATCTTTATCGTATTTCGTTGGTTGTGTTACATCAATTTCGTATTTTAAGCCATCTAAAATATCGAAGTTATATGTAGGATAGCCTATATTTACTAACGGCTGTTCTTCTGTTTTCTTTGGATCAATTTGATTAAACTGACCTGCAGACATTTCAAGCCATTCTTTCACTTGTGCCCCATTTACTTTTACAGCATATAACGTATTTGGATATACATATAAATCTGCCACGTTTTTAATCGCTAACGTTCCAGCTGGAATATCCGTATAATATGTAGCACCGTTTCGGCCACCTGCTTTAAATGGTGCTCCTGCAGATAAAACTGGAATTCCTTTATATTTGCTGTACTGTCCATTTTCAGCAAATAACTTTTCTACATACCATTTCTGCGCATTTGTTACAAGTTGTACAGAAGGATCATCTTGTACTAATGAGAAATAACTATTAATTGGCGCTGTCGTTTTTCCTACAGCTGTATTCACATAATCAATTGTCGCTTGATGATCATCTTTAATTTCATTAACTAATTCTTGATCAGATTTTACTAATGGGTTCCCTTTACTATCAGCAATCGGACGAAGTTGCGGCTTCGATTGCTCTTTTTGTATTTCCCATTTTCCGTTTACCTTTTTCAATTGCATATCAATAATACCTAGGTTACTTCCAAAGACACCAGGCATTACAACTGGAACACCATTAAATACATCCTTCATTTCAGTATGTGAATGTCCCATTAATACTGCATCTACACCAGGAACCTCTGTTAAATAATACGACGCGTTTTCCATGCCAACGTTGTATCCACTCTTATCAACACCGGAATGCGCTAGTGCAACGATAACATCTGCACCTTCTGCTTTCATTTTTGGCACCATTTTCTTCGCTGTTTCAACTATATCTTTCGCTTTCACTTTTCCTTCTAAATTCGCTTTATCCCAGTTCATAACTTGAGGTGGAACAAATCCCATTACGCCAATTTTCACTTTTTGCTTTTGACCTGATTCATCTTCTACTTCTTTTTCAAAAACATGATATGGTTTAAAGTAGTTTTGGTCGTTCTCTTCATTATTATCTTTATCGTCCTTATAGACGTTCGAGTTAATAACCGGGAACTCTGTTTTACTAATTACTTTGTTTAAATAGTCTAAACCGTAGTTAAATTCATGATTCCCAAGAGAGATGACGTCATACTTCATTAAATTCATTACACGATATAATGGATGTGTATAACTAGGATCCACAGGCTTCTTCGGATCATTTATTTTATTCGCTACATAATCTCCAAGCGGTGTCCCTTGTAATGCATCCCCATCATCAAATAGGACAGAGTTCTTCGCTTCTTCACGTGCTTTATTAACAAGTGTTGCCGTTTGCACGAGACCTACTTTATTATCTGTTTTCGTTTGATAATAATCGTAATTCATTAAGTTAACGTGAATATCTGATGTTTCTAGAATTCGTAAGTTAACCGTACTCTCCCCATTGTTCTCATCCGCATGAGCTGTTGTTGGCAACACTTGTGGTGCTATTACACCAATAGCAAGAGTTGCTCCAGCTAGCATTTTTTTTGACTTTTTCACAAAAAATCCCCCTTATACAATTACCCAAAATAATGAAATAAACCTCTATTTGCCTCTAACCACATACCTTTTTTCTTCTATTAGAGACAAGATTTTCATTTCATCCTGCGCTAATGAGGAGTCCCCTTAAACGCCCGATTAGTGAAACTTTACTTAGTTGGAAATAAAGCACTACTCATTAAAATTTCACCTTATCTGACATTATCATATATAATGTACTTTCATATCGTCAATATTTTTTGACATACTTCTACAAATTTTCTGTAAAGTTATTGTAAACTTTTCATAAACATATAATATGCCCTTACATTGTTAATACTGCTGAATATGATACAATTACCAATTACAAGGAGGATGAATATATGAAAAAAGTCATCTTAACAATTGTTTGTCTCCTCCTTCTAATCATTTCTTATTCTTATTTTGAAAAGAACGATGAGACAAAACAAAATGAACCCGAAGAAAACATAGAAAAAACATCTACTCCAAGTTGGATTGATAAGCAAACAAACGATTCCTTTTATCATCTCGTACTAGGTGATTCGCTCGCCAAAGGATATGGATCGACACAAGGGGGATTTGCTGAATTAGCTTCTAGACAATTAGAAGCACAAATTCATAAACCAATTACGGTAGAAAACCTTGGAATAAACGGTCTTACAACAGATCGTCTCGCTAAAAAAGTGCAATCAGAAGATGTAAAGCAAAAAATTAGAGCAGCAAATATCATTACAATTAATATTGGAGGAAATAATTTATTCCGTTTAAATCGTGATGTCGGTGTTATAGATGGTATTAAAATGTTAAATAAAGAAAAAGCTCATTTTGAAGCGGATATAAAAAATATTGTAAAGACAGTTCGAGATCAAAATCCGGATGCTTTACTCATTCTTTCTGAACTCTATAACCCGTTACAACTCGATGACTCCATCGCCAGTTATGCAGATATGTTTTTAGATGGCTGGAATGAATCCGTTTATTCCATTTCAAAAGCAAATCAACCATCTATCGTTTTACCAATTCGTAAATTAATATCGAATGATAAAAAAGAATTACTCTTTGACCAAGTACACCCAAATGATAAAGGCTATACGATTATTGCCGATTCATTTACAAAAAAAGTGTTAGCCTACAAATATTAAAGTTTCCATGAAACAATTCTATTTTTATAACATGTCTTTTTTGTTACAATGAGAGTGGAAGGGGGCCTTTATATGGAATCACGCGAGTGGGAACGTATTGTTGATCATCTTCTTTCGCTAGTGCCTCTTTTTTATCGCAAATTTATGCTTCCTGGAGAATTTTCTTCTCAAAGACATATGCCGCCATCACATACACAAGTATTACTGCTTCTGCATGAAAATGGCACATTAGCAGTTTCCGAAATCGGCAAGCGGCTAGCGATTTCACGGCCTAACATGACACCTCTATTAAACAAACTGATTCAAGAAGAACTAATAGAGCGTCATTATAGCGAAAAAGATCGACGGGTCATTTTAATTTCCCTAACAGCTGAAGGGAAATTGTTAGTAAATCAGTATCAACAATTCATTTTAGACAAATTAAAAGAAAATTTCCAAACATTATCTGAGGAAGAGCGTGAGAAGCTCATCCATTCTCTTCAAACCATTCAAAATTTAATTTTGAAAACAAACGCATAAAGCTGCTTCTAAATAGAAGCAGCTTTATGATTCGTAATAATTACCATAGTATACATTTGAATACGGCCATGTCGTTAAATATGGTTTTTGATCTTGCGTAGGCTGTTGTGATGGTATTTGTGGAAATTGCTGTAATTGTTGTTGTCGATATAATTCGTATTGTCTATTCATATCATAAACCGGATGATAATTTACATATGGATATACTTGCGGTACGTAATAATAATACATTCATTCTCTCCCCCTTTTTCTTAAACATATTCAAAGGAGAAAATGAATGTGACACTCTTTATATTTGCATGAGTGGTTCTCTCACTCGTTTCTTTCTATTCTTCAAACGTAACTTACGGTTCTTTTCATATAAATAATGCACAACGAAATATGAAATTCCCCCAAGCACCACTCCTAAAATCGTCATTCCAATTAATACATACACTTCACTCTGCACTAACCCCTTTAATATCGTAAAAATATGACTCGAAAACAAGTCAGATATCGTAAATGGTTCATGATGTATTTTTTGTACATGAAATGGATATATCATTTTTCCTAACGCATAAGCAAATGGAAATAAAAATATCGGTAGAAACGATATTTTCCCAATAATATTGCCAATAACCGCAGCAGGAAAAGATCCCCTTGCTAATCGAACGATTGGATAAAATATTACATATACGAGCGATGCCGTATAAATGACTAACATTTCTAAACCAAATCCTATAGCAAAACCTAACGATACTTTCTTCGCGCCTTCTGGCGATCGAAGCAACTTATAATATTGAAACTTTAATATTCTCCACATCCGCTGAAAAAACGAATATGTTTTCTTAGTTGTTTTCAAATTCATCATCTCTTTAACTATATTTTTTCTATCTAGTATGTCCTTACATGATATGAAAAACAAATTTAGTTTACTCTTTTTATTATAAATGATATAGAGATAGTTAACCAAATATACATACGACATTTCAATCTAAAAAGCACACCTCCAATTGTTATTCGTGCTTAACAATTGGGGTGCACATCATTTAGGAAAGCTCTTCTACATTTTTAAATAAACTTACTAATAATGCTTTTTGCGCATGCAATCGATTACCAGCTTGCTCAAAGACAATAGACTGTGGTCCATCTATAATTTCTCCTGTTACTTCTTCTTCACGATGGGCAGGTAAACAGTGTAAGAAACGATATGTTTGCTTCGCATGCTTAACAAGTTTGTTATTGATTTGATATGGTTGAAATAAAGTATATTTCTCTTCTTCTCCCTCTTGCCCCATGCTCATCCAAACGTCAGTATAAATGAAATCTGCTTTACTCACTGCTAATTCAGCGTTATGCAAAATTTCAATTTCAGCTCCTGTTTCCTTGGCAATCGCTAACGCTTTTTTTACAATCTCTTCATTCGGTTCATACCCTACAGGCGTTGCAACAGTCATATGCATTCCGACTTTTGCACTCGCTAACAACAATGAATGACATACGTTATTTCCGTCACCTACATAAGCCAATTTTATTCCTTTAAATGTATTTGTTTCTTCATATATTGTCATTAAATCTGCCAACGCTTGACAAGGATGATGATCATCCGTTAAACCGTTAATAACAGGAATACTCGATTCTTTTGCAAGCTCTTCTACATCTGCATGTGAGAACGTACGTATCATGATCCCATCAATATAATGAGATAATACTTTCGCAGTATCTGAAACGGTTTCTCCTCTTCCTATTTGCATCTCTTTCCCACTTAAAAACATGCCATGTCCCCCAAGCTGTACCATTCCTGCTTCAAAAGATACGCGAGTACGAGTTGAATGTTTATCAAAGATAAGCCCTAATATTTTGCCTTGTAATAAAGGCTCCTGCTTATTCTTTTTTAAATATATAGCGAACTCAATTAAAGAAATGATTTCTTCTTGCGTCAGTTCTTCTAATGTTAAAAGATCTTTCGTATTTAATTTTGGTACTTGTACAGTTGACATGAAACTTCCCCCTTATATGATTGATACGTTTTTTGTACAAACTACTTTTTTTATCATATATACTGCCTGTTCTAACTCTTCATTCGTTACAATAAGTGGTGGTAATAGTCTTATCACATTAGATCCTGCTTGTAATACGAGAAGTCCCTCTTTTTCTAGTTGTTCTATAAAACTTGCAACTTCATGCGTACATTCAATTCCAATCATAAGCCCCTTACCACGTATATTTTGAATACATTCAACATGTCGTAATTCCTCTCGCAACTTCTGTAATACGTACTCGCCCTTTTCCTTTACCTCTTTTAAAAATGATGGATTCTTACTTACTTGCAATACTTCTTTCGCTGCAGCCATTGCAATATAATTTCCACCAAACGTTGAACCGTGTGATCCTGCAGTAAACGATGTTCCAAGTTCTTTCCTGCCAATCATCGCTCCAACCGGAATGCCATTTCCAAGCGCCTTAGCGGTAGTAACGATATGAGGATGTATTCCCATTTGTTCATAAGCAAATAATGTCCCTGTTCTTCCAATTCCTGTTTGTACTTCGTCAATAATAAATAAGGAACCGAATTTATTGCATAATGTTTCAATTGCTTTCAAAAAAGATAGATTAGCAGGTATGACTCCTCCCTCTCCTTGAACAACTTCTACCATTACCGCCGCGACTTCTTCATTCATTACTTCCTCTAACGCCTTCACGTCGTTAAAAGGGGTATGTAAAAAAGACGGAAGGAGCGGACCAAACCCTTCTTTCACTTTATTTTGACCCGTCGCACTCATCGTTGCGAATGTTCTACCGTGAAAAGACTGCTGGCATGTTACGACGAGAGATTTTCCAGTATGCTTACGAGCTAGCTTCAACGCAGCTTCATTCGCCTCTGCCCCGCTATTACAGAAAAAAACAGAATCTAATGCTATATTTTCTGTTAATAATGACGCGACTTCTTCTTGTAAGCTGTTTATAAACAGGTTAGATATATGCCATAAATCATTAAGTTGCTCTTGGACAGCTTTCATAACAGTAGGGTGACAATGTCCTAAATTACATACGCCAATTCCTGATGTGAAATCTAAATATTGCTTACCATTTTTATCAATAACTTTCGTTCCACTTCCCTTTACAAGCTCAATATTTCTTCTCCCATACGTTTGAAAAAGATGACTTGTCATACGATACTTACTCCTTTCGTTACCGTCGTTCCGATACACTCTCCCGTAACTTCAGTAAAATCTTTTGTACCGTTCACAATACTTATCTTCTGCACTCCCATTTTTAATGACGCTAGTGCCGCCTGTACCTTCGGAATCATCCCGCCTGTAATAACTCCTTTTTCTATTAAAGTAACAATTTCAATTTCATCCGTTTTCTTTACTAACTTTCCTTCATGTAATATTCCATCTACATCCGTAATAAAGATGAGTTCTTTTGCGGATAAAGCGGCTGCAATTCCAGCTGCAGCTGTATCCGCATTTATGTTATAAATCTCATTATCATTTATCCCGATTGGAGCAATAACAGGAATATAATTCAAAGTTATCAATCCTTTTA
Source organism: Bacillus sp. 17RED48 (assembly GCF_019837545.1). NCBI lineage: Bacteria > Bacillati > Bacillota > Bacilli > Caryophanales > Bacillaceae > Bacillus > Bacillus sp. 17RED48. The sequence goes on along the minus strand of NZ_JADAXG010000001.1, from coordinate 750,297 downwards.
GTAAGGCTGTTTCGACATAACTTACTTCTCCCACATATCCTATTTCTTCGCTGACAGGTTGAACTTGAAGTAAATTGCCGTCACACCCTGAACAACCTACCGCAAGTAAATTATGCCTTTGCAACTTCATTACAAATCTTTTATTCGTACTTCCACATAGCACCATTTGAACAATATCCATAACTTCCTTTGGTGTTACTCGTAACCCATCTCTTTTTTCTACTTTGATGTTACAATCTTTTAATTGCGCATCAATTTCTGGGCCGCCACCATGGACAATCACTACTTTATACTTCTGTTGCAATTTCTTTATACAATCAAAAAACACATCATTTAATTGATCCAACATACTACCGCCGCATTTCACTACAATATAATCGCTCATCTTCCCTCTCCTTATGTACGATAACAAGCGTTTATTTTCACATATTCATAACTTAAGTCACAGCCCCAAGCTGATCCGGTCTCTTCTCCTAAATGTAAATACACATCCATCACAATTTCATGTTCTTTTAATTTCCTTTTCATTTCCTCTTCAGAAAACATTTGAGGCTCACTATTTTTTAACACAGCGATAGATTGTAGAGTAATATCAATTGTATCCGGATGAATCGCTACTTCACTTTGTCCCATACTGCTAATAATTCGCCCCCAATTTGGGTCTTCACCATGTATTGCTGTTTTCACAAGACTCGAACCGACTATTTGCTTTGCAATTTTCTTTGCCTCTTCATTCGTTCGAGCTCCTAGCACATTTACTTCTATTAACTTCGTAGCACCTTCACCATCTTGTGCAATTTTTTTCGCTAAATCTTCACATACCTTCTGTAAAGCAAATACGAAAGTTTCCCAATCTGCATGTTCCATATTGATTGGTTTCGTTTCTGATAATCCACTTGCCATAACGATGACCATATCATTCGTAGAAGTATCTCCATCCACCGTAATTTGATTAAATGTATGATTCGTTATTTGTGATAGTGCTGTTTGCAATACGTCATGCTCTATATGAGCATCTGTCGTAATAAAACTTAGCATCGTTGCCATATTTGGGTGAATCATCCCTGAACCTTTCGCAACACCAGCAATCGTCACTTTCTTCCCATCAATCATCATCTCATAGCACGTTTCTTTCGTTATAAGATCCGTCGTTAAAATCGCTTCAGAAAAAGAATGAGCTTCACTTACTTCCTTCGTCGGGATAAGATTTGCAACTCCCTTTCGGATTATATCCATCGGTAAAGGAACACCAATTACACCTGTTGAAGCTACTGCAACGTAATTTTCTTTCACTCCAAAATGTTCGGCCCCTAATGCACGTATCTCGTAAGCATCTTGTAAGCCTTTCATTCCTGTACAAGCATTTGCATTTCCACTATTGACGACAATCGCTTGTAATTTCCCCTCAGCTGCTATACTGTCTTTCGTTACTTGCAGCGGGGCTGCTTGTATTTGATTCGTTGTATAAACAGCGGCGCATGATGCTGGCACTTCACAAATGATTACACCTAAATCCTTTTTTTCTTTTTTTAAACCAATTGCAGTACCGATTGCCGAAAAGCCTTTTGGCGTTACAATTGAACCATTTTCTAATTTTGTTATAGACTCTACTTTAATCATCCTGTCCCCCTTATAGATAAAGCGGCATATGTTGTAAACCTGTTGTTTCTTCTAGTCCCGCTACTATGTTTGCATTTTGAATCGCTTGCCCAGCCGCACCTTTCATCATATTGTCTATAACAGAAACGACTGTCACTCTTCCTGTTCTTTCATCGTAAGCTATCCCCATATCACAATAATTTGAGCCCCTCACTTCTTTCGGACTTGGAAACTCTCCTTGCATGCGAATTCGAATAAAAGCCGATTGTTCATATGTTTCTTCATATAATTTTTGAAGTTGTTCTATTTCCATTTCTCGTTTTACTTTCGCATAAAGTGTAACCATAATCCCCCGTGATATCGGTATTAAATGTGTACTAAACGTGATTGGCTTCGTTTCCCTATTCCACTCTGCAAGCATTTGCTCAATCTCAGGAATGTGTTGATGCACATTTACTTTATAAATGTGCAAGTTATCGTATAACTCAGGAAAGTGAGTCATTGTTGTTGGCGTTTTGCCCGCTCCAGATACTCCTGATTTCGCATCAATAATAATGGAATCTTCTTCAATCATGCCACTACGTACTAACGGCAATATCGCTAATAATGCGGCTGTAGCAAAACATCCTGGGTTTGCAATTAAATTTGCATTTTGAATCTCGGACCTTTTCCATTCACTTAACCCATATACAGCTTCCTTAAGAACTTTTTCTTTTGCAGCAACCCTTTTATACCACTGTTCATATGTCGAAGGATCTTTCATACGAAAGTCTCCAGATAGGTCAATTATTTTTAAACCTACTGCTAATAATTTTGGAGTTAACTCTGCCGACACTCCTGCTGGGGTTGCTAGAAATACAATTTCTGCTTTCTTCTTTATTTCCTCCGCATCAATTTCTTGTAACGTATGGACAAGAACATTTTGAAAATGCGGATATACATTTGTTATACACTCGCCAACTTGCGAAAAAGAATGGAGAGAGGCTATCGAAAAATATGGATGTTGCTCTATTAACCGAATTAACTCAATACCTCCATACCCAGTTGCTCCAATAATTGCGACTTTCATATGCTCCTCCTCATATCGATTCTTTAAATTAAGTATGATTATAATATTGTATATTTATAGAGTCAATTAAATATTTATAAATTTTATAAACTTAAAAAAACTTAATTTTACTAGAAAAACAATATACATAACCGAATTTTTATGCACAAATAGCGTATAGTAGTTTTTTTATTTCACTTCAAGTACAATAAAGTGAAACTATAATCAGTGGTTTTTTGTTCATCCCCACTGATTATTAGCCCACACCAATCGGGCGTTTAGGGGCAGTCGATCTCCCACCTAACTTCTTTGCTCTAGCCGAATTTTAAGGTGGGAGTTTTACTGCCCGTTAATACCGGGGAAAACAATACATGTATACATACAGGCGGGGAAAAACATGAATGAGAAATTAATTGAGAAAATGATCATAAAAAGTTTTCAACAATATCAATGTAATCCTATTTCAAATGAGGATCAGGAAATGCTAATTAAACATATTCAAACGATAATTCATTCAAATACTGAAATTGATGTATACGAGGCAGTGGAGGATATCGTTTACGATTATGTGACTGGAAAATAAAAAAATAGGAGATTTCCATATGGAAATCTCCTATTTTTTACTTAATGATTTACCTGCAACACGCTCAAATAAACCTGGGAATAGAGCATACAATTTCGGACCAATGCCCATCCACTTCGGTAAGTTTACTTCACGCCTTTTCGTTTGCATCGATTTTACGATCTGCTCTGCTACATATGTTGGTTTTAACATGTACCGTCCCATATTTTTCACATATGTACCGGATTGATCCGCTATTTCAAAAAAGTTTGTATCTATCGGACCTGGATTAATCGCTGTTACGAAAATATTTGTACTAGACAACTCCATGCGTAAACTATTCGTAAATCCTAATACGGCATGTTTCGTCGCTGCATACGCACTCGATTTCGGAGTTGCAATTTTCCCAGCAAGTGAAGCAATATTAATAATATGTCCTTCGTTCCTTTTCACCATATAGGGTAGTACCGCTTTCGTACAAGCTACTAATCCAAATACATTTACTTGGAACATATCTTTCACTTCATCCATTGATGCATCTTCAAATGTTTTAAAAATACCAAATCCCGCATTGTTTACTAATATATCAATACGTCCCACTTCTTGTAATACCTTTGAAAAAACAGATTGTACTTCCGTCTCTTCACTTACATCTAATACATAATAATAGCAAGGCGTATTATAAGTTTCTTTAATTTTCTCTGCTAACGCTTTTAATTTCTCTTCTGTTCTAGCCATTAATACTGGAGTCGCCCCCTGCTCTGCAACTTGCATTGCAACTTGCTCTCCAATTCCACTAGAAGCACCTGTAATGACGATTACTTTATCTTGTAAACGTCCCGTCATTGCTGTCACCTACTTTGCATAATAAATCAATTGTTGCGAAGATTCATCAATCATCACTTGTTGATTATATGCTAAAAAGTCTAATTGTCCAACAGTTTCTGAAATAGTAAGCGGCAATTGCTCCCTATATAATACCGGAAATAGTTTTACACATACTTCAAATGCTGTCATTGGTTTTTCCTTTAATAACTCAAGCACTTTAAACGCACGTGTTTCTTGCTTTTGTAATCTCGTTTCAATAAGTTGTTTCACATTTAGAACATCTTCTCCATGTCCTGATAAAATGCGCGAAATATTCATTTCACTTAAACGCTTTAACGTCTGATTATATTGTAATAACGGGCGCGCCCTTTCTGTTTGTCCTTCATATGGTGGTTCTAATATGGGATTCGAAGAAATATGACTAATGAGAGCATCCCCGCCAATTAATATTCCATCAGATTCTCTATATAATGAAATATGAGTGGAAGCATGACCTGGTGTTTCGATTACTGTAAACCCAGGTAAAGAATCAATACGATCTCCCTCTCTCACAGTATGTGTTAACGATCTATTACAAGAATATTTAAGTGTCTTCGTCGTCAATAACGCCTCGTCTTTCAAAAATGCCGCTGGAACACCAAATTGCAAAGCTGTCTCTCTAAAAAACTCATGATACCACTTTAAAAATTCTGGATTTTGCGTGATCCAAGGCTCATTCCAAGGATGTCCAATAATGTTCGTTTTCTCAGAAAATATATTTAAAAGCCCACAATGATCCGCATGATGATGCGTAATGACTACTGTTTTAATATCTTCTATCGCATATCCTAATGTACCTAATTGCCTTTCTAACGCACTTCTTGCCTCTTCTGTATTCGTCCCTGTATCAATTAATGTTAATGTCTCCCCCTCAACTAAAAACACATTCACAGTTTCAACTGCAAATGGCACAGGAATCTCCATTCGGTGAATCGCCGTCATGCTTAGCCCCCCTGTCTCTTTCCGGTTCAAAAATGAATACTTCTTCAGTTTACAACTTCTATATATATTTGTCATTATTTTCAGATAAAAAGAGGTGTTTCCTATAAAAAAACGAATGTATGTACATTTATAAGAATTTCTAACCAAATTTAAAGGAGGAACATCATGTCTATTCAAAACATTTCCTTTCTCGGTGCAGGCTCTATTGCTGAAGCTATTATTGGTGGCTTGTTACATGCAAATGTTGTGAAAGGCGAACAAATTACCGTAAGTAATCGTTCTAACGAGACAAGATTGCAGGAGCTACATAAAAAATATGGCGTTAAAGGTACGCATAATAAAAAAGAGCTACTTACTGATACAACTATTCTTTTTCTAGCAATGAAACCAAAGGATGTTGCAGAAGCACTTACTCCTTTTAAAGAAGATATACATAATAACCTGCTTATTATTTCCTTATTAGCAGGTGTTTCTACTCACTCGATTAGAAACCTGCTTCAAAAAGATGTTCCGATTATTCGTGCGATGCCAAATACATCTGCAGCTATTTTAAAATCAGCTACTGCTATCTCGCCTTCAAAACATGCAACAGCGGAACATATTCAGACTGCCATAGCTTTATTTGAAACAATCGGTCTCGTCTCTGTTGTAGAGGAAGAAGATATGCATGCTGTCACTGCATTATCTGGAAGTGGGCCTGCTTATATTTATTACGTAGTGGAAGCGATGGAAGAAGCCGCAAAAACAATTGGTTTAAAAGAAGATGTTGCAAAGTCACTTATTCTTCAGACGATGATTGGTGCTGCTGAAATGCTAAAAGCAAGTGAAAAACACCCTTCTGTTTTGCGAAAGGAAATTACTTCTCCTGGTGGAACGACCGAAGCAGGCATTGAAGTATTACAAGAACATAAATTTCAACAAGCACTTATTTCTTGTATTACACAGGCTACACAACGATCACATAATCTTGGGAAAACATTAGAACAACTAACAAAAGAAAAATAACAAATGGAGCTCAATCTTACTTGAGCTCCATTTTTTTATTAACATATATTGTTTAGTTATTAGTCTTCCCAAAAATCTCTTCTTGCAGACGGCGACCAGTTGGTGTTGCTGCAAGTCCACCTTCAGCTGTTTCACGAAGTGCTACTGGCATCGTTTGTCCGATTCTAAACATCGCCTCAATCACTTCATCACATGGAATTGTACTCGTTACGCCAGCTAATGCTAAATCAGCTGAAATCATCGCATTCGCAGCTCCTGCTGCATTACGTTTTACACAAGGTACTTCTACAAGCCCTGCAACAGGATCACATACTAAACCAAGCATATTCTTTAATGAAATCGCCATCGCTGTAGCTGCTTGATCTTGTGTTCCACCAGCCATCTCAACTGCTGCTGCTGCTGCCATTCCACTTGCTGAACCTACTTCAGCTTGGCAACCTCCTGCCGCGCCGGAAATACAAGCATTATTCGCAACAACCATACCGAAAGCTCCTGCTGTAAATAAAAATTCGATCATCTCTTCGCGTGTCGGCTGTAATTTTTCTTGCAGTGCAAACAGTACACCTGGCACTGTTCCAGCAGACCCTGCTGTTGGTGTTGCACAAATAATTCCCATCGCTGCGTTTACTTCATTTGTTGCAACAGCTTTACTCACCGCGTCCAAAATCGTATCTCCAGATAAGCCTTTTCCGCTATTCATATACGCCTGAACTTTTACAGCATCTCCGCCAGTTAAACCAGTTGGTGATTTTACTCCGCGAATACCACGTTCTACCGCTTGCTCCATCACGACTAAGTTCTTTTCCATACCAGCAATTACTTCTTCACGTGAAATATTTCTTGTTTTCATTTCACATTGAATCATAATTTCTGCGATCTTTACATTTTGTTCTTTAGCTTGCGCCACTAGTTCCGTTGCGTTCCGAAACATGGTGTGTCCCCCCTGCAATTATTCCATAATAGTTACTTGACAAATATTTTGTTGCGCGTTTATTTCTTCAATCACTTCATCTGCTAATAATTCATCTGTTTCGATAACCATAAGCGCTCTTCTTCCTTTTTCTTTACGAGAAACACTCATTGTACTAATGTTAATTTCATGTTTCGCAAGGATTGAAGCTACTGCTGCAATAGCACCGAAGCGATCGTTATTTACAATAAGTAGTGCTGGACTCGTGCCTGTTAATTGAAGATCGAATCCGTTTAATTCTACAACTTCAATTTTACCGCCACCAATTGAGCAAGCAACAACTTCAATTTCTTCTTCACCTTTATACAAACGAATTCTCGCTGTATTTGGGTGAGGTGCATTTGCATCTTCTTCAATGAATTCTACTTCGATTTTGCGCTCTTTTGCTATGTCTAGCGCCTCTGGAATACGTAAGTCATCTGTTTCAAACCCTAATATTCCACCGATCAATGCTACATCCGTACCATGCCCTCGATACGTCTTTGCAAATGATCCATATAATGAAATGCTTACTCTTTCTGGTTCATGACGAAACAGCTGGCGAGCAACTTGCCCCATTCTTGCTGCGCCTGCTGTATGTGAACTTGATGGACCAATCATAACTGGACCAATAATATCAAATACTGAGCGATACTTCATCATAACTCCCCCTAAACCTCTATGCAAAAATTTTTTACTATTCTATTAAGCTACCGAATCGGTTGCTTTTCCAGTTGTACGACGAATTTGTTCCGCTATACGAATTGGATAGTTTTTGAATAACAGTGAAACAATATATCCTGAAATAATACCAATTATCATAATAAATAAGAAACTTAGCATTACCTTCATTTAAAAATAATATAAGCTAATCCACAATAAAGTCTTGTAGCAATCCAAAGTTTAACACAGAACCCCTTACAAGGATAGCATAACAAGTGAAACGCCCATTGCTTTCATACCTTTTCGTGCTTTAAGGCTAAAAAGTAAAAAAGACTTCATATAAATAATAGTAATATCTTTCCTATTATAAATTCCATGTTGCTCTCTCACAATTTAGTCAACTTCACTTATTACGACAAATGCCTAAAACGCATGTAGCCTACAATAAATTTTGATCTGCCCTCATTATAGCTCGTTTTTAATAAAACGCTTACTTTTAATGAATTTTAAAAGTTCTGAATAACGATCTGTTTTTGCTATTTGTACCACTCGTATGTCGTCTGACTTATATAACAGTTTTTCTAAACAATCGGTACTATGTATTTTTATCCTATCTCTTCACATCATTAAAACTTTCTGTTTCATCCAATATAAACATAAAATGATAACAGTTTTATTTTAAATTTTTTTTAGAAATAAAAAAATGGCAACCTTTCGTCACCATTTTTTCACACCATTATTATCTTTCTACCGGAAATATTTTCAAGTCCGTAGCTATTTCTGTATTAGAAAATAGCTCTCTTGCCTCTTTCCATAATTCCTTATATGTATCCCCTTGATAACGAGAACTAATATGAGTCAATATTAATCGTTTTGCATTTGCCTGAAGTGCAATACTCGCAGCTTGCTTAGATGTGGAATGAAAATAATCATACGCTTGTTGTTCATCTTCTGCTGCAAAAGTTGCCTCATGAACAAGTACGTCAGCGTCTTGTGCCAGCTCTCTACTCGCTTCACAATACCTTGTATCACCTAAAATGGTAATAATTCTTCCCTTTTGAGGCGAACCAATAAAATCTTTTCCATTTAGTATCGTACCATCTTCTAATTCAACTATTTCTCCATCTTTTAAACGTTTAAAAAGTGGACCGGGTTTCACACCCATCTCCAGCAATTTATCGACTAAAAGAGCACCTTGTATATCTTTCTCTACAATACGATACCCAAAACATTCAATACCATGTGACAATCTTTTCGTTTCCACGTGAAATTCATTATCTTCAAATACAGTACCTTCTTCTGTTATCTCCACAATTTCAAGTGGATATTTTACATGTGTGGTACTTACTGATAATGCCACTTCAATAAATTGTTTAATTCCTTTTGGTCCATACACAGTTAAAGGTGTAGTCCCTCCTTGAAACGAACGGCTTCCTAATAAACCTGGCAATCCAAAAATATGATCACCATGTAAATGCGTAATAAATATTTTTTCAATGCGGCGTGGGCGTACTGATGTATGTAATATTTGATGTTGCGTCGCCTCGCCACAATCAAATAACCAAGTCTGTCCTCGTTCTTCTAACAATTGCAAAGCAATTGCCGAAACGTTCCTTCCTTTCGAAGGAACACCTGCACCAGTTCCTAAAAATACAAATTCCACTTTCTTTCCTCCAGCTCTTTATATAATCTACCTTTCATCTTACGGAATGTTATTTCAAATGGCAAATCGAATTTACATAACCAATCATCTAGACAACTATATAACACGAACATTATACTCAAAAAACTTAGTAACCGTTCGTGTTTTATGTTAAAATGGTTATACTACATTTTAAGGGAGCGTTTTATTATGAAAGAAGCATTTCGTTTACAAACTGATTTTTCATCTTCATTTGATCGCTGGGTAAGTTCTTTCGTGTCTGATCACCCAGCACAATTAGAATGGACGACTTTGAAAGAATTAATCCATGAATATACAACAACACATACAAATGATTCATTACCAACATATATTTCTTCAGCTTTAACATATTACGCACAACGCGTTTCAACAACAAACAGCTCAGAAATTGTTATTTTTGAAAATGCTACAATCTCATAATCTATAAATAAAAAAGCACTGGTTACAGTGCTTTTTTATTTATATTTATTTAGCACATCTTCATATTCCGTCCAAAAATTTGTATACATACTTTGATCAAACTCATCTAAAACTATCTTTTCACTTGAGTTATTAAATAATTCTTTTGCTTGTAGTGCAATTGAAGTAACTATACTTTAACTTTTTGTAAATAGCTTATTTTTATTTAATATCTAGATATAAAACAGTTGTTATTAGTTGAAAAGCTTTGTGTAATGATATGTTTTACAAGATATTTGTTAAAAAGTTATAGTTAACATTAAAGAAATATTAATATTATAAAATCTATATATTAAACTTTAAATGGTGTGTTATATTTTTTAAGGGCTTACAAGTAAAAAAATAGGAGGAGAATAAATGAAAAAAAATAGCGATTCTGACTTTAACAGCAGGAATAGCCTTATCAAGCTTTGCAGCAGCAGCAGCAGCAAAATCTAATCATGAAAACAGCGACTGGTCAAATGTATATCGTGTTTACAGTCCTAATGATGAAACGCCATCTCGACCTAAATATAATAAAACAGCTTATTATATGAGGGTAGACGACATGTCAGGATTAGATGGATATTTCAATGCCTGGGCTGCATTAAAAGATGGTACAGATGTTTCTGATGGTCATACGTACATAATGCGTGATGGTCAAGAAGAATTCTTATACAATTTGGCAGTTGAGAAATTTAATTCTGGTATCAAGGTTAAAATTGATACTAGAAGATGGGCTGAGGGCACAGCGACAGGTGTTTGGAGTCCAGATAGTATCCGTAAATAATTATATATAAATATAATATTTTATATTCTTGTAAGCCTTTCCTCGTAACATTACATATTTTAAGTGTTACGAGGAGTATATTTGAATTTTTAAGAGGTGAAACATGGGTACTTACTTTAACGAAAGAATGAGTAATAAGAATTTTTATTTTTCACTTATGTTAGGAATAGCCTTATCTTGTATATATATATTATATTATGTAATTCCACTAACCGATAAAAGGGATGTTATCTTCACTCCATATACAACTTGGATGGGAATTAATAGTATTGTAACACCTTCCTTTTTATTTTTCTTTATACTTCCAGTGATTGCAAGTTTACCTAGTTCATCACTCTTTCAGGAAGATAAAAAAATGGATCTTTTTTGTTTGTAATTATACGAAGTAATTATAAAATGTATTTTCTTAAGCTGTTTAGTAAAACCTTTCTTATCGGGGGCTTTGTTGTTATTATTCCATTGATTTTAAACATTTTTTTATCATTTATGTTTCTTCCAAATATAACTCCTGATGAAGTTTTAAATTCTAATATAGGGATGTACGAGCGATCAACCTTTTTTATTAACATTTATTTCACTCACCCTTTTATTCATATGATTTTATATACAGTTATTGCTTTTGTTTATGGAGGAGCATTTGCTTTGTTTTCTCTTAGTATGTCCTTTTATGCCAAGCATACTTTTATAACTTTATTAAGTGCTTTTTTATTACAACTTTTTTTAATGATAATCAATTTATTTTATTCAACGCCCCTTGCTCCTATCTATTTCTTATCTGAATTTCATATATATCATGGAGCCGATATCATTGTTTCTATTTTAGTGTTGGTAGGGATTTTTATTTTATCGATACTTTTATTTTTAAGAGGAGTAAAACGCCATGTTATTTTATAGCCTTTTGAAAATGTATTTATTAGAGTTGTTTCAAAAACGAAGGTTATTTGTGATTAATATTTTATTTCTTATAGTAGGTGTGTCGATTCACCTCATTAGATCATTTTACTTTTTATCTAATGATTCTTTGTTTTCACTTCTTAGTACTTCAAGGGATATGAAAATAATATTATTTAGTTATCTTCCATTATTGCTTCTGTTTTTCTATTCATTTAATTATACAGATAAAAATGTTTATGTGTATTTTAGACATAAAACTCGTCAATCATATTGTTTTCATTTAATCAGAAAAATTGTAAGTCTAGCAATTATATATTCAAGTATCTACCTGTTAATTGTAGGAATAAATTTTTTAATTGTAAAAGAGAAAATAGTGATTTGGTTGCTTCCATCTTCAAATTGGTTAGTAATTATATATTTTATAGTATCGTTATGGTTAGTAACTGTAGCAATATGTATTTTTGCACAAATACTAGTATTTTTCGTTAAACATAAAGCTATTTGTATTTTTACTATTTACTTTCTTATTACGATAGATCAATTATCAGAAAAAAAATATAATTTTTCTTTATTTTGGTCAAAAGGTTTGATTTTTCAAGAAAAGGACTGGTTTCTAATAGATATAACCTTGCTGAAATTAGCTTTTATGTTAGGGATTATTAGTATTTTATTTGCTATATTGAATATTTGTTTACATCGGATGGACTTATATAACGGAAGTGATTAATTACGATGAAAAATAGTGTTTTTTATAAATTGGTAAAAAGGGATTTAATATTAAGCAGTCATAGTATGAAATTAAGATTTATAATATCATTTATTGTTTATAGTGTGTTGGTGGTGGGAGAAGTATTTTTATTAAAGCAATCAGCCCAGTATAGAGAACTTCCTTCAAATGCTATAACAATTCTTGATGTCTTGTATGAACTGCTAAAAGGAATATCTTTTAAAGAAGTTGAAATGGGGCGATTTCAGCTTCCTGTAACATGGCTTATATTACAATTATCTTATTGTTTTATATTAGGTACGTATGTAAGAGCTGATTTTATACAACAGACACCGTATCTTTTAACGAGGAAAGTGTCTAGGTATCAAGTATTGTTTAGCAAATTTATTAGTACATGTATATTAACTATTTGTATAACTTTATTATTTTATATTGCCGTGTTCTTCTGGGGAGGCATTTTTTGTTCTTATCAATTTGACTGGGGAATATATACAGAGAAGGTCAATCCTACAATTTATAATTATTTTAAAGAAACCATTTTTATTATAAAAAGCTTTACTTTACAACTAATAACATCTTCCTTATTAGTTTGGGTTTATTTAATTGTGTCTACTAAATTAAAAAGTATTATTTCATATATAGTGATTATAGTGATTATTACCATGACTATATTTATGCCGGTTATATATAATCCGTTTGATAGTATGTTAATCCGTAAGAATTTATTTTACGTTAATAATGAACATTTTCTATATTCTATATTCTATTTTCTTTTGTGCGCTTTTTTTCTATGGATAAGTGGTTATTGGATAGGGAAAACATTTGAATTTGTTAATAGAAAGGATACTTCTGATGATTTACATTGAGGCTAAACATGTTTCTAAAGTGCTAAAAGGCAATATTATTTTAAATGATGTTCATTTCGAATTAGAAAAGGGGAAAATTTATGGTTTTAAAGGGAGAAATGGTTCAGGTAAAACAATGCTTTTTAGAGCTTTATTAGGATTGATGAAAATAGATAGTGGTGAAATATTAATAGATAGAAAAATAATTGGTATTGATCATCCGTTTCCTGAAAATACAGGCATTATCATTGAATATCCGGGATTCATTCCAGACTATACAGGATTTAAAAACTTAAAACTATTAGCTTCTATTCAAAATAAAATAACGGATAATATAATTCGTGAAACAATGGAGCTCGTAGGATTAAATCCAGAAGATACAAGAAAAGTAAAAAAATATTCACTTGGAATGAAGCAAAGATTGGGTATAGCACAAGCAATTATGGAGAGCCCTAAGTTATTAATTTTAGATGAGCCAACAAACGCTTTAGATGAAAATGGAATTCAGGATATAACTAAAATCTTATTAGATTTAAAGTCTAAAGGTACAACTATATTAGTTGCGAGTCACGATAGTGAAACATTAAATATAATTGCAGACAGAATATTCCTAGTTGAGAATGGTAAAGTATCACTATCTTCACAGATGTAGAGGGAGAAAGATATGAATAAAAAACGATATGTTTTTATGATTATTTGTACATTTTTTATAATAGGGGCATGTTGGAGATATCAGGTAGTAAATAATTTAAATGAATCTTATATTGTGAAATCAGAAAATATTAATCTAGGTCAATCATTTAATACAGATATATTTAAATTTAGCATTAATTCTTTCGAGAAGAAACAAGTAATTGATAATAATGGAAATAAAGAAATTCATTATCTTTTTGATATTGAAGCAACAAATAACACGCAAACTGAACAAACAATTTTTACAGGTTTGCATATATTGGCACCCTTAAAAGGAGTTAATAAGACGAATGGAATGTTTAATGAGAATACAAAGAAAACAATAGTTTCATGGGAGAAGTTACAAAACCATAAAGGCATTGTAACAATGAAAATGAGGGAAAGTTGGGGAGTTGCACTTAATACACCTGCGAAATTAGTATATCTAGGTGAAAAAGATGGTAAAAAAATAAAATACATATTAGATTTACCTAACAACTAAAGGCCTAATTTGCTTGTTGATTTCTGAATAAGATGATTTGTAATATATGTCATCTTGTATTACACTTTGCCTATTTTAATAGCTTCTATCAAACAAGAGTGAAAATTTTAATAGATAAAGCCGTTATAAAACATACCGAAGAAGTTAAAATTTTTACTTGGGACAACGAATAGTAAGTCTAATACTTTTTGTGGCGTTACTGCAGCTGGTTGGAAAACTTCATTAGATTTAGAAGCAAGTTAAAAATGAAAGGTGTCATGATATTTACAACTTCATGACACCTTCTACATAAACTTATTTTCTAATTTTTGCTGAAAAGACTTTTCTTGCTTACGTAATAATTGACTACCTCGTTGTAAAATCGGCATTCCATACTTATCATTAATTTGATCGATGACAGCAAGTAGCGGCTCTTCTTTCGCATCTTCTTCAAATGAAAACAAATCCAATTGTTTCACCGATTCTGTCTTCCACTCTATTTCAGTAGCTGTAACACCTAATAAACGAACGGAATCACCGTCCCAATGTTGCTTCCATAAACGAGAGGCTGCCTGAAAAATATCTCGTTCTTCCCAAATCGCATTTTTCAATTGCTTACTCCGCGTTACTGTCCGCCTATCATGATATTTAATCATAATTTGAATATTATAGCTGACAAGAGTTCGCTTTTGTAATCTTTTACTTACTGATTTTGATAGCCGTTCTAACATATCAAGTAATTCTTTCGCTTCATCCATATCCTTTGAAAAAGTCATCGAATTACCGACACTTTTATGTTGTCCCATTTGACTCGGGTCAACTTCCCTATCATCCATACCTTTTGCCCGCCACTTTAAATCAACACCATGCTTTCCAATTTTAGCGCGAATGATATGTTCGTTTCCTTTTGCTAACTGCTCAATTGTTTTTATATGAATATCATTTAATTTTTCAGCTGTTTTTTCTCCAATTCCATGCATCGCTTCAACTGGAAGTGGCCAAATCATTTCTGGAATATCTCGTTTTCGAAGCACAGTAATACCGAGAGGCTTTTTCATATCAGAAGCTGTTTTTGCTAGGAAAAGGTTAGGAGCAATTCCGATGCTACACGGAAGCTGTAACTCTGTTAATAACGCCTGCTGGATCATCTTTGCTATTTCAAGAGGCGAACCGAGTGCGTAGCAATCTGTAATATCTAAATATCCTTCATCTATTGAGACTGGTTGTATTTTTTCTGTAAAACGGGAAAGGATTTGAAACATTTGAAATGAAGCTTCACGATATAATGTAAAATTAGGACGCATTACAACTAATTGTGGACATAACCTTTTTGCTTCCCAAAGAGGCATCGTTGTACGTATTCCATAGTCTCTCGCCTCATAACTACATGTTATGATAATTCCTTTTCTTTCTTTTTCATTTCCAGCAACTGCTAACGGCTTCCCTTGTAATGATGGGTCATGAGCAATTTCAACAGATGCGAAAAAACAATTCATATCTACATGCAAAATAACACGACCATTTTTCGGATACATTTCTCGCATAGTACTCACCCCTTCAAAGAACATTTGTTCCTTCATTATATCAAATTTTGCATAATAGTTATAATAATTACTTGTTCTTTTCCTTTTATACATTTGATATAATTTACATAAAATGTATAAAATTACAAAAGGGGTGATTATGATGAAATCAACTAATAAACTCAACTATACGTTCCTTGTGATTATATTAATCATAGCCATTAATTATTTACTGCTTCCTATTTTCAATATTAATACGTTTGGATTCTTCCCTCGCCTAGTACATATAGCAACAACTTATATATTGCCATGGATTTTCTTGTATTGGCTGATCCGCCTTGTAAAAGCAATTGAATCAAAATAAAAAGCGTGTAAATCAATTGTGATTTACACGCTTTTTCTATTACATTACTTCGCTACTTCTTCAATAATTGCTATAACTAATTCTGCTGTTTTCGCTAATTCTTCAACAGGAATCTTTTCGTTTGTTGTATGAATTTCTTCATAACCAACCGCTAAGTTAACTGTTGGGATACCGTGTCCTGCAATTACGTTTGCATCACTTCCGCCACCACTTTGGTGAAGAGAAGGTGTACGACCAATGTTTTCAGCTGCACGTTTTGCAACTTCTACAACGTGATCGCCATCAGCAAATTTAAATCCTGGATACATAACGTTTACTTCAACGTCTGCTTGACCGCCCATTTCTTTTGCAGTTGTTTCAAATGCTTCTTTCATTTTCGCAACTTGTACTTCCATTTTCTCATTGATTAAAGAACGCGCTTCTGCAAAGATTTGTACATGATCGCAAACGATATTTGTTTGTGTACCACCTTCAAAACGTCCAATATTTGCAGTTGTTTCAGAATCAATACGACCAAGTGGCATCTTCGCAATTGCCTTCGCTGCGATAGTAATTGCAGATACACCTTTTTCTGGTGCTACACCAGCGTGAGCTGTTTTCCCACGAATAATTGCATTCACTTTCGCTTGTGTTGGAGCTGCAACAACGATTTCACCAACTTTTCCATCGCTATCTAATGCGTAACCGTATTTCGCTGTAATGCGCTCACGATCTAATGCTTTTGCACCAACAAGACCAGATTCTTCTCCAACTGTAATAATAAATTCAATTTTACCATGAGGGATGTTTTTCTCTTTTAAAACACGAATTGCTTCGAACATTGATGCTAATCCAGCTTTATCATCCGCACCTAAAATCGTAGTACCATCTGATACGATATATCCATCTTTAATAGAAGGCTTAATTCCATTACCAGGAACTACTGTATCCATATGAGAAGTAAAGTAAATTGTATCAACACCATCTTTTGTTGCTGGTAAAGTACAAATTAAATTACCTGCACCATGCCCAGTAACAGTCATTGTGTCATCTTCAAATACTTCTACACCTAAATCTGTAAATTTCTTTGTTAATACTTTGCAGATTTCTGCTTCAAATTTCGTTTCAGAATCTACTTGTACTAATTCCATAAATTCATTTACTAAACGTTCTTGATTAATCATAAGACTGCGCCTCCTGCACTACCATTATGTATGTAACACTATTAATTATAACAGAATTTCGCAAAAGTTTCGAAATACAAGACAAAAAACAGACGGTTTATATGTCTAGATAACCATCTGCTTTCTATTACTCATTTAACAATACCCAGCGCATATGATCTTCCCATACTCCATTTACCATTAACATCTTCCTAGACACGCCCTCATATTGAAAGCCTATCTTTGTCACTACTTGTATAGATGCTAAATTTCGTGGCATAATCGGTGCTTCTATACGATGTAACTGAAATTCTTCGAAAGTAACTTGAATAGCTTTCCTAAGCGCTTCTGTCGTGTAACCTTTATTCAATTCTGCCTTATCTAATTTATAGCCGAGCACACAAGATTGATAAATACCGCGAACGATTAGATTGAATGAGATACACCCAATAATTTTTGTATCATCACCCTTTTTAAAAATCCAAAGCCTGATGATTTTACCTTCTGCAAACTCTTTTCTATCCTTTTGTAACTTTTTCTTCTGATAATCTAACGTAAAAAAATCATCCGGTCTATACTCTTCCCAAGCTTTTAAAAATTCACGATTTCTGTCGTAATATTGAAGAACTTTTTCAGCATACGACTCATCAATTTCCCTTAAATGTAAACGATTTGTTTCATATATTTTCATCATCGTATCTCCATTCTTCAGCTTGCATAACAAAAAACTTATACTCTATCATTATTATATATTCTCTACATACATACAAATTTCCTGTTATACTTTACACGCACTTCTCGAATTTTGTCACTTCTCTCCCCTTGTCCACAATATCATTTCTCGTTACAATGATATTGTACTGATTTGCAAGGAGGTTTAACGATGCATAAAAAAGCTCAAAAAGTTGTGATTTATGTAATGCTAATTTCTATGCTTGTAACAACATTACTTGCTGGCGCAAGTATGTTTTGGTAAAAAGGACGATGTGTTCGTCCTTTTTTTACTTTTTACACATAACATAATAAAATAAACCATCTCGATATCGAGATGGTTTATTTTATATAAAGCACAATCGCTACAATACTAAAGGAAAATGACATTACAAGTGCTGTTATAAAACTTGTATATTGTTTCTGCTGAAATGCTCCAATAACAAAAGTAAGATTGAGTAATGCCATACAAACAATTGCTACAAGATAAGAACATATATTAAAAGTTGCCAATATGAATGTAATAACAAATAGAAATCCCATAAAAAATTGCATATACGAAATTTTTGGATTCAAGTACATATGAGCAACCCCTTTATCTAATTTTTTATCCCGATTGGTGAGGGCTGATAATCCGCGGGTAAAAAACCTCCCACTGATTAAAGTTTCACTTTATCTTTCTATATTCTCATTAACTCATGGTTATGTACACATGTCAAGACAACTTATTACAATAGAAAAAGCCAACCTTTTCGTTGGCTTTTTCATATGCAATGGCTCCTTTTTGTTTTGCCAATTGCTGAAATGATTTTTTCGACTTCACAATCCATACTTTCGTTCCAATTGGAATGCGATCAAATAAATACTCCACATCGTTTTTCTTCATTCTTATACATCCTTGTGAAATATACTTTCCAATTGAACTAGGTTGGTTTGTTCCATGTATTCCATATTTACTTCCATCAGTTTCTCTTGCATTAAATCCAATCCACCTTGATCCAAGTGGATTTTTCGGTGACCCACCTGGAATATCCTTCGCAATATAATACGGATCCTTCGCTTTCATTACAACATCAAAAGTTCCCTCTGGAGTTAATTCATTTGTTTTCCCTGTCGCTACTGGAAAAACCTTTTGAATCTTTCCATCGTCAATATAAGCTAGTTTATTCGTCGCTTTATTTACAATAATAAAAGGATCTCCGGCACGTGGATTATCACCAAGAGGCCAAATAGGCGATAAAGAAAGACATAATATGAAAGAGAGAAGATACGGCATAATAATTCCTACCTTCTATATAAGTTCTTTTATATTATCCTTTCCCTTAAAACGACTTTTAATGAGTAAATATTGTTCCATTTCATACACCAGTTGAACAAGCTTCGCACGTATCTCAAATTCTTCACGTGTAACGGGCAATGGCATGTCTCTAAATAATTCTCTCATTTCTTGAAGCTGTCTTAAGGAAATAACCCCAGTACTCTCAGGGCTAATAGCATTTCCAATGTTTTCAACCACATCCGCAATCATATCAGCTTGTTCATATGTCCATGATAAAGAAGCTGCTAATGGTATCATCCGTTCTAAAATTTCGAATTGTTGCATGCGCATATTAAAATAACGATAGTAATAGCCATCTTCTCGCATAAATGCATTCTCAAGTTTCTTAAACGATAAATCCCTTGCTTCATTTAGCATATTTTCAGTTTCAATAAGTTCTGCCCCACTCCAGCTACTTTCTCTGTTTCGTAAATACACGACCATTTCAAACAAAATTGTTTTAAAATTACTTTCTATTGTATCCTGATACTCTTTTAGCTTATTTTCACTACTTGGCATATACATATTCACTAATAAAGCCACGCTAATTCCTATCGTTAATATCGCAATTTCATTCCCAACAATAAGCCATGTAATTTGTTTCAATGAATATAGATGCATCACAATAACTGAACTCGTGACAATACCTTCTTGAATTTTAAGCATAACTGCAGTCGGAATAAATGTTAGTAATAATATACTAATTGCAAGTGGTGTATATCCAATTGTTTCAAAAATACAAAACGCGAATACCATTGATAATACACAAGCTAAAAAACGATGTAACGACACTTGAAGTGATTTACGTTTCGTATTTTGTACACATAATATAACTAAAATGCCCGCTGAACTATAAAATTCTAATCCTAATAACTGCGCAATAAAAACTGCTGCGCCTGTCCCTATTGCTGTTTTTACTGTACGGTATCCAATTTTGAACATAGCACTGCTCCTATATGTATAAACGTATTTAAAGTTAGTATAAAAAAAGGATGACACAATGTCATCCTTTTCTACTTATTATTCACGCAACCTTTACATATTACAATATTTTTTGTAAAAATTGTTGCGCACGTTCACTTTTCGGTGCTACAAAAAATTCTGCTGGCGCACTATCTTCTACAAGCTTTCCACCATCTAAAAAGAGAACACGATCTGCTACTTCTTTTGCAAATCCCATTTCATGTGTAACAATCACCATTGTCATTCCTGTCGTAACTAATGATTTCATAACTTCTAACACTTCTTTTACCATCTCTGGATCTAGTGCCGATGTTGGTTCATCAAATAACATAACTTCTGGTTCCATCGCTAACGCTCTCGCAATTGCTACACGTTGCTTTTGTCCTCCCGAAAGACGATTGGGATACGTATTTTCTTTATCTAATAAACCGACCTTTTCTAAAAGTTTCTCGGCTTTCTTGTCAGCTTCTTGCTTCGTTACTCCTTTTACATTGATAGGAGCATACGTAATATTTTCTAATACAGTCATATGAGGAAATAGGTGAAAATGCTGAAATACCATTCCGACATTTTCACGAACGTGCATAATATTCGTTTTCGGATTCGTTACTTCTTCCGTTCCAATCCAAATGTGACCATTTGTCGGTGCTTCTAGCACATTCATACAACGTAAAAATGTTGATTTCCCTGATCCAGACGGTCCAATAATTGCTACTACTTCCCCTTTTTCAATCATTGTTGTAATCCCTTTTAATACTTCGTTTTTTCCAAATGATTTATGAAGGTTTTCAATTTTAATCACTTTTCTTCATTCTCCCTTCAATTGCCTTCCCGACTAATGTAAGAATAATGACTAACATATAATAAATGAGTCCAACAAAAAGTAATGGTTCAAGATATTTAAACGTCTCACCGCCTACAATGTAAGCACGGCGCATTAAATCGGTCGCTCCTATTACTGTTACTACAGCCGATTCTTTCGTAAGTGTCGCAAACTCGTTCACAAGCGCTGGTAATATATTTTTTAATGCTTGAGGGAAAATAATATTTCGCATCATTTTCCCGTAAGGAATCCCTAAAGCCATCGCTGCTTCTGTTTGTCCTTTATCAACCGCTTGAATGCCGGCACGAATTACCTCTGACATATATGCACCTGAATTTAAGCTAAATGCTAATACAGCTGCTACGAATGCTGGTATTTCATAACCAATTATTTGCGGGACACCGAAATAAATAATCATTAATTGCAATACAAGTGGTGTACCACGGAAAATTGATGTATAAAAATCTGCCGCTATATTTAATGCTCGTATTCTAGCAATTTTGCAAAGCGCTAATAACGTTCCTAAAATAAACCCAACTAACGCTGATACTGCTACAATTTTTAAAGTAACTTCTAGGCCTTTTAGTATATATGGTATCGAAGGCGTAATCGCCGAAAAATCTAAGTTCATTCTTTTCATTCCCCTCACAGAAAAGTGAAAGGCAGCTTATTTTTCGCTGCCAAACCATTTCTTCACTAATTTATCCATTTCTCCATTTTCTTGCATTTTTTTAATTACTTTATTAAATTCCGCTGTTTTATCACTGTTTTTCGGAAGGGCAATTGCTGCTCCTACTTCTTCTGGTGCTTCTTTAATTTCAATTCCTTGTAATTCTTTCATTTTTTCTAAATAATTTTTAGCAACTGTGTCTTCTATAATTGCAGCGTCAAAACGACCAGCTTTAATTTCTTGTACGATTTCTGGTATACGGTCACGTCCCTCAATTTTGAAATCTACTTGTTTTTTAAATTCTGCTGCTTTCTCTTCTTGGATAGATCCTGTTTGTACCCCTACTTTTTTCCCTTTTAAATCCTCTACAGATTGAATATTAGAATCTTTTTTAGAAACGACCATGTTTTTCGCAACAAAATATATGTCTGTGAAATCAACATTATTTTTACGCTCTGCCGTTGGCGTCATACCTGCCATTACGAAATCAACTTTTCCTGAGCTAAGAGATGCTAATAAACCACCAAAATCCATATCTTTCACTTTCACTTCATAACCAAGTTCTTTTCCGATATATTTAGCAACATCAACATCAAAGCCGATAATTTCATCACTTTTTGAAGCTTCTACGTATTCATATGGTTTATAATCTGCTGAAGTCCCCATAACCAGTACTTTCTTATTTTTTCCAGTAGCCTTTTCTTCCCCATTACTACAAGCACTGAACATACTTACAATTAAAATAAGTGCAAACGATATTGATAATAACTTCTTCATCTTTCTTCCCCCTAATAATGTATATTTAAAAGTTTAATAGAATATTTATTCGATGTTTGTATTGTATCAGCACTTTAATTTTTATGCAATATATAAAATAAAAATAAATAAAATAACAATATTAATACCGTTTACAATGTATAAAATAATGCATAAAACAACATAACTATGCATATCCCATAAATTTTAATACTAAATAAAAAAGGCGGTACATCCACTTCATTGTGGACGTACCGCCTTTTCGCTTATATTTATAGTTCTTCACAATTCTCTTCGAAATAAGATTGTAGTTTTGCAATAACTTGCATTGGTTCATGACCTTCAATTTCATGACGTTCTACCATCGTTACAATTTTCCCATCTTTTAATAAAGCAAATGATGGTGAAGAAGGTGGATACCCTTCGAAATATTCACGAGCTCTTGCTGTTGCTTCTTTATCTTGACCTGCAAACACCGTTACAAGATGGTTAGGACGTTTATCATAATGTACGGAATGCGCAGCAGCAGGACGAGCAATACCACCTGCACAACCACATACAGAGTTTACCATTACAAGTGTTGTTCCATTTCTTTTAAACGCTTCTTCTACTGCTTCCGGCGTCGTCAATTCTGTATATCCAGCAGAGACAATCTCTTCACGTGCTTGGCGGACAACATCATTCATAAAAAAGTTAAAATTAATCAATCTTTTCCCTCCTCTAAAACTACCTATTTGTATCTTACCAGTTAATGTTTATGAAATACAAGTAAGTTTACTTGTATTTGGGTATAGAAAAGGTGTTAGAGCTCTTGCTCTAACACCTTTTCTTAATGGCCACGATGCTTTTGCTTTGCTTTTTGTACTTTGATTAAACGTCTTCTTTGTTTTTCAGCTTCTCGCTTCTCCTTAGATTGCACTTTCTTTTCTTGTTTATGCAATTCATAAGATAAGCTAATTGCCTCTTGCGCCTTAGTAAAACGGTTTATATTTACTTCTTTTGCTGCTTCTCGTATGATACGCTTTATATTTTTGGGACGCTGTTTTTCTTTCACTTCCACACCACATCTTGCAAAGTGCTGAAAATAGGCTAACATTGGACCAGTCACAAATATAAGTATTTCTTCGTCTGACGGCTCCGTTCCAAAAATATACCTCGCTCCATACAATTTCCCTGTTTCTTTATGCGTAATAATTCCTACGAAAAATTGACCATCGTGATATACTGTCAAATCCATTGACAGCCCCTCCTTTAAAAAAATTAGAAATACGGGACATCCCGGAGGGGAAGGTTACTGACACGTAATCATGCGTCTGGACTACCAACCAGAACTGTGTTTTTGTATTTCTTTCACTATTATTATATCTCTTTTTCCATAATCTTCATATATTCGCCAATCATTTTTTTATGCGACCCTACAATATAGTCAGGTAGTTCTGTTAGTGGGAAGAATGTAAGCTGAACGGCTTCTTCTTTATTCATAACAAGCTCCCCTTCGTATTCATCCGTATAATAAGCTGTTGTGACAGATTGAAACTCATCACCATTTGCTAGTTTTGTAAAATAGTTCGCTCCAGAAAATATATTAATTAATCGCAAGTTCTTCACTTCTATTCCTGTCTCTTCATATACTTCACGGCCGGCTGTTTCTTCTGGTGATTCACCAAGCTCCATTAACCCACCAGGCAGCCCCCACTTTCCGTAAGGCTCTGTTCTTTGTTGCAATAAAACATCTCCATTTTCATTTATAACGAGTACAACAGCACCAACTAAAATTAAAGGGCGATGACCAACTATTTTTCGTAATTCTTCTACATATCCCATCGTATCGCCTCCTTTTTCGTTGTCCACACTATTGTATCATATGTATGAAACGACAAAATGCGTATATTTTTCATTTTTTTAACAAAATATTTATTTTATGTGCTTCATCTACTGTAGCTAACATAATGGATTTGACTTCTGCACTCTTCTCTAGAAATTCTCTCGCCCACTCTTCTGTTTTTCCTAATAAAGCAAGAACATCTTTCTGAATCTTCCCATCCTTTACTAATACAAAAGAAACTGGAGATCTTTTTCCCGCCACTTTCAGATCAAGCCGCGAAACTGCTTCATACTCTGGATACTGAAATATAGAAACAACACCATTCGCTTCCCACAATGCTAATTTAATCGTTTGAATATCGCTCACATTTCGCATACGAAGTTCCGCAAATAAATATTCCACCGTAATTCTCGCTTTTTTCAAATTGCTAAAATCAATGGAACCATTGTGTATAAGAATAATAGGTGCTGGCTCTAAAAAGCGTCTCCATCTATCCCATTTCAACATTAAGACTGAGCTTATAATGTGAAGTACAACGAGTATGAACGTTGTAATCATTGAGCCGAGTAACCCCACTTTTTCATCAGATAATGCATTAGAAATATTCCCACCAAGCAATAATACTAATACAACATCTAAAAAACGAAGTTGCGCGATGGACCTTTGCCCCATCGCTTTCGCAACTAATGTTAAAAATATGTATGCTATAATAGCCCGAATAACCCATTCACTATTAGAAAGATGCCGTGCCCCTTCAAAAATATGCATATGCATCACTTTGCACTCCTTACCCATCTCAAACTGCTATTCTGTTTTAGTTTGCAACGTTTAAGAGCATATATGTAAAAAAGCTGGTTCGTTTTTACACGAACCAGCTTTTTTATTTAACAGAAAACATATACTTTTTATACGTTTTCCGTACCGATAATATAAGACCCATCATAATCATATTTGAGAATAAGGAACTTCCTCCATATGATAAGAAAGGTAATGCAATCCCTTTTACAGGCATTAATCCAACGATCATACCGATGTTTTGGAATATTTGAACCGTTAATATTCCAATTGATCCAGCACATAATAATGTACCGAATAAATTATCAGCAGAATAACCGATAATAATTGTTCTATATAGTAGTAATAGGAACAAGAATACAACTAACGCTGCTACGATAAATCCACCTTCTTCGGCAATTGTAGCAAAAATAAAGTCAGTATGCTTCTCAGGGATATAGACGTTCCCTTCGCCAAATCCTTTCCCTTCCATACCGCCACTACCTACAGCTAAAATCGATTGCTGTGTTTGATAACCTTGATCTGTATGTTCGAATGGATCTAACCAACCTAAAATACGTGATTGTTGGTGAGGTTTTAGTAACGTAACTAACTTATTAAAGAAGAAATCTTCATACCTTACGTAAATAAATATTAACGCAGATAATATGGTGACTGGAATAACTGTACATAACGCTATTAATTTCTTCTGAATACCTGACATAAATAAAATACATGCAATTGCAGCAGCATATAAGAACACCATCCCTGTATCCGGTTGGCTATATACAACAGCCATAGGCGGGAGGGATACTAGCACAATTTTACCTACTAATTGTAAATCCGTTTGGAATGTCCTTGCCATATACTGTGCATTATGTTTCACTGCTATACTTGCTACTACGAGAAGCAATGAAATTTTGAAAAACTCAGATGGTTGAATTTGTCCAACTAACGGAAATACAAACCATCTTTTTGCACCTAATTTTTCAGGTGTGAAAGTGGAAACCGGTAGTATTTTCAAAAGAATAAGTGAACCAAATCCGACGATATAAAGTGGCCAAGACAATTTTTGTAATTGATCTAAGTCGATGCTTGCAACAAGCAATAACAATACAACTCCAATTATGTAGTTCAAACCCTGTTTCATCGCAAAGTTTGCCTCTCCATATTGGCCAGTTTGCTGACTGCTATATATAGCAGCTATACTCGTAACACATAATGCTAACAAAATTAATATTAATTTTACATCTAAACTTTTTAGAAACTCGGTACTTCTTTTCATGACATCCTCCTGAAACATTGTTACAGCAAAATAAAAAACCAGGAGTCAACATTCTTCATGTTTTGACGACTGATTACACATTATCTATAAAACACTTATATAGAATAACTCTCTTTTTCATACAATACAATATATTATACTACAGTTTCGTCAGTAAGATTTGCCAAAAAAATTATTCTTTTCTTATTTTATATCCATATACCATATATCAGCAATGTATTTTCATAAATTCCTAATACATAATCGTTCATTGTAAGATTACTGGGAAAGATATTATACATATAGTAGGATGTAGCTGAAGAAATAAGATGATAAAAAGCTCGCATAAGCGAGCTTTTTATTAATATACAGATGTATTATTTTCTGACGTATTTTCTAAAATTTCTTTTACACGTCCTAAGAACTTACCACAAATTAAGCCATCTAGTACACGGTGATCAAGTGATAAACATAAGTTAACCATGTCGCGAGCACCAAACATACCATTATCCATAATTACTGGGCGTTTTACAATTGATTCAACTTGTAAAATAGCCGCTTGTGGGTAATTAATAATACCCATAGATTGAACAGAACCAAATGATCCTGTGTTATTAATTGTAAATGTTCCACCTTGCATTTCGTCCGCTTTTAACGATTTCGTACGTACTTTTCCTGCAAGCTCTGTAATTTCACGAGCGATACCTTTAATCGTCTTCTCATCCGCATGTTTAATTACTGGTACAAATAGTTCGTCCTCTGTTGCAACAGCGATAGAAAGGTTAATATCTTTCTTCTGAACGATCTTATCGCCAGCCCACATTGAATTGATTTGAGGATACTCTTTTAACGCTTGCGCTACTGCTTTTACGAAGAAAGCAAAGAACGTTAAATTAAAGCCTTCGCGCTTTTTGAAATCACCTTTAATTGAATTACGGTATGACACAAGGTTTGTCACATCTACTTCAATCATCATCCAAGCATGTGGCGCTTCGTGTTTACTACGTAACATGTTCGCTGCAATTGCTTTACGCACACCTGTTACTGGAATTTCGATATCGCCAGGCATTGTTGGTACAGAAACTGGTTTTGCAGCTTCTACTTTTTGTGCTTCTGGCGCTGCTTTTTGTGCTTCTGGACGCGCTTCTACTACTGCTGCTTCCTCTTTCTTCGCACCTGCTTGCGGAATATTTCCAGATTCCACTAGCTTTAAAATATCTTTACGAGTGATACGGCCATTTGCTCCCGTACCTTCTACTAAATCTAAATCAACATTATGCTCACCTGCAAGTTTTAAAACAGCTGGTGAAAAACGTGGTTTTCCATCAGTTGGTTGTTTTGCTTTCGGTGCTTTTTCAGGTGTAGCTATTTCTGCCTTTGGTTCTTCTTTTGTTTTTTCCTCAACAGCTGTCGCTGCTACTTCATCTGCGCCTTCTACTTGAATAACACAAACTACTTCACCTACAGCTAACGTCTCACCTTCACCAGCAATTAATTCTTTCACAATACCAGTGAAAGAAGATGGTACTTCAGCATTTACTTTATCAGTCATTACTTCTGCAAGCGGATCATACTTGTTTACGTGATCGCCAACATTAACGAGCCATTTACTAATTGTACCCTCTGTAACGCTCTCCCCGAGCTGAGGCATTGTGATATTTTCTACAGCCATGTATAGTCCCCCCGATTAAAATTCCGCAAGTTCACGCATTGCTTTTTCAACTTTATCTGGATTTACCATAAAGAATTTTTCCATTGTTGGTGCATATGGCATTGCTGGAACGTCTGGACCTGCAAGACGTGCGATTGGCGCATCTAAATCAAACAGACAGTTTTCAGCAATAATTGCTGCCACTTCACTTATAATACTTCCTTCTTTATTGTCTTCTGTTACAAGAAGAACTTTACCTGTTTTAGAAGCTGCTTCAATGATTGCTTCTTTATCTAATGGATATACAGTACGTAAATCAAGAACATGTGCCGAGATGCCATCTTGCGCTAACTTTTCAGCTGCTTGAAGAGCAAAGTGAACACATAATCCGTACGTGATAACAGTAATATCATCACCTTCGCGTTTTACATCTGCTTTTCCGATTGGTAATACGTAATCATCCTCTGGCACTTCACCTTTAATTAAGCGATATGCACGCTTATGCTCAAAGAATAATACTGGATCTTCATCACGAATTGCTGCTTTTAATAAACCTTTTGCATCATATGGTGTAGAAGGAATAACAATTTTTAAACCTGGTTGGTTCGCAAACATCGCTTCCACAGATTGTGAATGATACAATGCACCGTGAACACCGCCGCCAAATGGCGCACGAATTGTAACTGGACAAGTCCAATCGTTATTAGAACGATAACGAATTTTTGCTGCCTCAGAAACAATTTGGTTTACTGCTGGCATGATGAAATCAGCAAACTGCATTTCAGCGATTGGACGCATACCATACATTGCCGCACCAATTGCTACCCCAGCAATTGCAGATTCTGCAAGCGGTGCATCAAGCGCACGATCTTCACCAAATTGATCATATAATCCGTGTGTCGCTTTAAATACGCCACCTTTTTTACCAACATCTTCACCTAAAACAAATACTTTCTCATCGCGTTCCATTTCTTCGCGCATTGCTAATGTAATAGCATCAATATAAGACATTACAGCCATGAAACGTTCCCCCCTATTCTGCGTATACGTGCTTCAATGCATCTTCAGGTGCTGCATACGGAGCATTTTCTGCATATTCTGTTGCTTCATTTACGATATGCATAATTTCGTCTAACATTTGTTTTTCAAATTCCTCAGTTAACACGCCAGCTTCTTTTAAATAAGCTGCAAATGTTATGATTGAATCTTTTTTCTTTGCTTCTTCTACTTCTTCTTTATCACGATAAACACGATCATCGTCGTCACTAGAATGTGCTGTTAAACGATATGATACTGTTTCAATTAAAGTTGGGCCTTCACCACGACGGCCGCGGTCTGCTGCCTCTTTTACAGCTTTATATACTGCAAGCGGATCGTTTCCGTCTATTGTATATCCAGGCATACCGTAACCAATTGCACGATCTGATACGTTTTTACATGCTAATTGTTTTTCAACTGGAATAGAGATTGCGTATTTATTATTTTCACACATGAAAATAACAGGTAGTTTGTGTACACCAGCAAAGTTTGCCCCTTCATGGAAGTCACCTTGGTTTGAAGAACCTTCTCCAAATGTAACAAACGTTACTAAATCTTTCTTTTCCATTTTTCCAGCTAATGCAATACCAACTGCATGTGGTACTTGCGTTGTTACTGGAGATGATCCTGTCACAATACGATTTTTCTTTTGACCGAAGTGACCAGGCATTTGACGACCACCAGAGTTTGGATCTCCAGCTTTCGCGAAAGCAGACAACATAAGCTCTTTAGCTGTCATGCCGAACGCTAGTACAACACCCATATCACGGTAGTATGGTAATGCATAATCTTTTTCTCTATCAAGAGCGAATGCTGCTCCAACTTGTGCAGCCTCTTGTCCTTGACAAGAAATTACGAATGGAATTTTACCCGCACGGTTTAATAACCACATACGTTCGTCGATTTTACGTGCAAGTAACATCGTACGGAACATTTCTAATACTTGCTCATCACTTAAGCCAAGCTCTTCATGGCGCTTTTCTTTTACTTCTGCCATTTTTCATAACCTCCTAAATCCACATTTTTATGCGTGCAACGCTTTTCCATCTACAGCTAATGCTGCTTCACCAATCGCCTCAGATAATGATGGATGCGGATGAATTGTATGTGCTACTTCCCACGGTGTTGCATCAAGTACTCTTGCAAGACCAGCTTCAGAAATCATATCTGTTACATGTGGTCCAATCATATGAACACCAAGAATGTCATTTGTTTCTTCATCAACTACAAGTTTTACGAAACCATCTGATTCGCCGTATACAAGTGCTTTTCCGATTGCACGGAATGAGAACTTACCTACTTTTAACTTATAGCCTTTTTCTTTCGCTTCTTGCTCTGTTAAACCGACAGAAGCAACTTCCGGACTGCTATATACGCATTTTGATACCATAGAGTAATCAATTGGTGTAACTTCTTTACCAGCAATATGTTCTACTGCAACTATTCCTTCATGAGAAGCAACGTGAGCAAGTTGTAAGCCACCGATTACATCTCCAATTGCGTAAATATGAGATTCTTTCGTTTGATAAAACTCATTTGTTTGAATGTATCCTTTTTCCACAACGATATCCGTATTCTCTAAACCAATATTTTGCGTATTGGCTTGTCTTCCTACAGATACAAGCATTTTTTCTGCTTTAAATTCTTTATTCTCACCGTTATGTTCAGCTTGAATTGTTACTCCATTATCTTTTACCAATGTTTCTGGTAATACTTTTGCACCAGTTACCACTTTAATACCTTTTTTCTTGAATAGACGTTGCATTTCTTTTGAAACGTCCTGATCTTCTAGTGGTAATATCGTTTTCGCATACTCTAATACTGTAACTTCTACACCGAAGTCAGCAAGCATAGATGCCCACTCAATACCGATTACACCGCCACCAACGATAATAATTGAGCTAGGAAGCGTTTCCATTCTTAGGGCATGATCGGAAGACATTACATACTCTCCGTCTAATTCTAAACCTGGTAATGAATTTGGACGAGAACCTGTTGCAACAAGTACATTTTTTGGAATTAACATTTCATTCTCTTCTCCACTTGCAAGTTCAACTGAAATTGTCCCTGGCATTGGAGAGAAAATAGATGGGCCAAGAATACGGCCGATACCTTCAAACACATCAATTTTACCTTGTTTCATTAAGTGTTGAACACCTTTATGAAGTTGTGTTACAATCTTCTCTTTACGCTCTTGCACTTTCGCAAAGTTTAGTTCTACATTACTTGCAATAACTCCGAACTCTTCGCTTTTTTTAGCAGTTGCGTATACTTCCGCACTACGTAAAAGAGCTTTACTAGGAATACATCCTTTGTGCAAACAAGTACCACCAAGATTTTCTTTTTCAACAAGTGCAGTTTTTAAACCTAGTTGTGATGCTCGAATAGCAGCAACATATCCACCAGTACCGCCGCCAACGATGACTAAATCATATTCTCTTGCCATTATCTCAACCCCTAGCTACTGTTTGTTTTTCTCGTACAACATACTCTTTCGGTGCTTCTTCTTCACGTAATACACGAAGTGCTCCTTCTGCTAATGCTTGTAATTCATCTTCCCCTGGATGTACGATAACATCTGCAATCCAGTCAACACGTTCTTTTATTTCATCAACAAGAATTTTACTGTACGCAAGTCCACCAGTTAAAACGATTGCATCGATTTTCCCGTGAAGTACAGCGCTAGCTCCGCCAATCTCTTTTGCAACTTGATATGCCATTGCTTTATAAATAAGAGTTGCTTCCGGATCACCTTTTTCAACCATTTGTTCTACTTTGATCGCATCATTTGTACCGATTAGGCTTACAAGTCCACCTTGTCCAACAAGTTTTTTAACCATTTCGTCACGGTAATACTCACCAGAGAAACACATCTCAACTAATTGCCCTACCGGTACTGTACCCGCACGCTCTGGACTAAATGGTCCTTCTCCGTTTAAGCCGTTATTCACATCAATAACTTTTCCTTTTTTATGAGCACCAACTGTAATACCGCCACCCATATGTGTAACTAATAAATTTAAATCCTCGTATTTGTGATTTAATTCTTCAGCCACTTTACGAGCAACCGCTTTTTGGTTTAATGCATGGAAAATACTTTTACGTTCCATACCAGCAATACCGCTTATACGAGCAATCGGCTCCATTTCATCTACAACGACAGGATCTACTATGAATGCCGGAATATTTAATCCAGAAGCGATTTCATATGCTAAAATGCCTCCAAGGTTTGAAGCATGATGACCGCTAAACCCATTTTTTAAATCTTCTAACATCGAATCGTTTACTGTGTATGTTCCGCCTTCGATTGGACGAAGTAATCCCCCACGCCCACAAACTGCGTTTAATTTTGAAATGTTAATACCGTGAGAATGTAGAACTTCTAAAATCGTTTCTTTGCGAAACTCATATTGATCGATAATTCTCTTATATTTTCCAATTTGTTCTTCGTCATGACGAATAGTTTCTTCTAAAACAGGTCTTTCATTATCAAAAACACCAATTTTTGTGGATGTACTACCCGGATTAATAACAAGAATTCGATTTAAAGACACTGTTGCTACCTCCACTAATAAATTCAAAAGGAGATGGAAACCTCATAAGAGGTAACCACACCTTTTGTAAAAGTAATATATGAATGATTAGCGACGGCTAATAATGTCGTGACCGTTGCGTAAGTATGTGCTACGAGAGTTTTTCAAGCTTGCAATGCGCTCTTCAGCTAGACGATCTGCTGCTACATAAGTTGCTATGCCATCACGTTTTGAAATTTCGATTACTTTTGCAATTGTGTCATAAATAGACTCAACACGTTTTAGTGCACGTTCTCTATTGTATCCATATAATTCGTCTGCTACGTTAATTACACCACCAGCATTAATAACATAGTCTGGTGCGTATACAATACCCATTTCATGAATCATGTCGCCGTGACGATTTTCTTTTAATTGGTTATTTGCAGAACCTGCGATTACTTTTGCTTTAAGTTGTGGAATAGTTTCGTCATTAACTGTTGCGCCTAATGCACATGGTGCGTAAATATCACATTCAACACCGTAAATTTCATTTGGCTCAACTGCCGATGCACCGAATTCTTCTACCGCGCGTTGTACAGCTTCTTTATTAATATCTGTAACGATTAATTTTGCTCCTTCAGCGTGTAAATGTTTGCATAGGTGATATGCTACGTTACCAACACCTTGAACAGCAATTACTTTTCCTTCTAAATTATCAGTACCGAAAGCCTCTTTCGCAGCTGCTTTCATACCACGATAAACACCGTATGCAGTTACTGGAGATGGGTTACCAGAAGAACCGAATGATGGTGAAATACCTGTTACAAAATCAGTTTCTTCGTGAATAATATCCATATCATCTACTGTTGTACCAACATCTTCAGCTGTAATGTAACGTCCGTTTAGTCCTTGAATGTATCGTCCTAATGCACGGAACATCGCTTCACTCTTATCTTTACGTGGATCACCGATAATTACTGTTTTCGCACCACCTAAGTTTAAGCCAGCTGCTGCATTTTTGTATGTCATCCCTTTTGCAAGACGCAATGCATCTTCAATCGCCGCTTCTTCAGAATCATATGTCCACATTCTTGTTCCACCAAGAGCTGGTCCAAGTGTTGTATCATGAATTGCAATGATTGCTTTTAAACCAGATTCTTTATCTTGACAAAATACTACTTGCTCATAATCATATTTTTCTAAGTATTCGAAGATTTCTAATGTCATTGTCGTTTCCCCCTAGTGATTTACCCTGTTTGGTTTATTTTGAAGCAGTCGTAACTGCCAATGCTAATGAATATACTTTTGTTTCTGCTGAATCAGCACGAGATGTTAAAACAATCGGTGCTTTTGCGCCAGCAATCATAGCTCCTACTTTTGCATCCGCAAAGTATACGAGTGATTTGTATAGCACATTTCCAGCTTCAATCGTTGGGACGAGTAAAATGTCTGCCTTACCTGCTACATCACTTACTATGCCTTTATGTTCTGCTGCAATTTGTGATACTGCATTATCTAAAGCAAGTGGTCCATCAACGACACAATTTTTAATTTGTCCGCGGCGATTCATTTGAGTTAACATCGCGGCATCAATTGTCGCTTGCATCGCAGGATTAACAACCTCTACCGCTGCAATTGGTGCTACCTTCGGCAAATCTATTCCTATTGCCTGGGCAACTTCTACAGTATTCTGTATAATAGCAGCTTTTTGTGTTACATCAGGTGCAATGTTCATCGCTGCATCTGTAACAAAGATAAGACGATCGTAATTTGGAACTTCAAATGCTGCAACGTGTGAAAGTACGCTACCTTTACGAAGTCCCCACTCTTTATTTAATACAGCTTTCAAAATATTTGCTGTTGGGATGTTTCCCTTCATAAGAACATCTGCTTCGCCATTTCTTACAGCTTTAACAGAAAGTTCAGCAGCCTCAGCACTTGACGCTGCTGCAATCACTTCAATGTGTTCTGAAGTTTGTAAACCATGTTCTTGTAGCATCCCCATTATTTTTTCTTGATTTCCATATAGACGAAATTGAGCTAGCTGTAATTTAATTGCTTTCGCTACAGCTTCAATTACTTCATGATCTTCAGCTACTGCTACAGCCACAGTTTTTTTAGGCTGTCCTGCTGCTTGATCAATTAAGTGTTCTAACTTCATATTTTGTAATCAACCCTTTCCGTCGTCCCTCGTCTATTTATAAAGCAAATACCGTGCCAACTTTCAAAAGTGGTCTTACCAATAATGAAAACGCATTCAAAATGCAGTAAAATCAATACTTTGGAAAATAACAAAACATTCTGTCTTGTTTTGTCGTATTTTGTATACCATGCAATAAATTGCATGGTACGCAATTTATTGCATGCTATTTTTTGCACACTCATACTTTTCTAGCTTGTAATATAAATTTCGAACCGAAATTCCTAACGCTCTTGCAGTTTTTGTTTTATTTCCATCAAACCTCTCTAAACATTCATGAATGATATGCCCTTCAAACTCTGTCACTAAATGTTCAAGTGGCTTTTCTTCTAATTCAGGTAATAAGTTATTTTGTTTTACCTCAGTCTGCTCTTCTGTATGTAAAGGTGGTAAATGATGGACATCAATATATATTTCGTTATAATTCATAAAGATAATAGCTCGTCCTAAAATGTTTTCAAGCTCTCTCACATTTCCTGGCCATTCATATGATTGTAAATATGAAATAGCCGAATCAGTGAGCCCCTCTACATTCCGGCCATAATCTTGGTTAATTTTTTGAATCAACCTGTCTGCAATTGCCGGTATATCTCCTTTTCGCTGACGAAGAGACGGAATTTGAATTGGAATTTTATTTAATCGATAATATAAATCCTCTCTAAACCCTCCTTCTAGAATGCCCTTTTCTAAATTCACATGTGTTGCTGCAATTACCCGGACATTTATAGGTATCGCTTTCGTTCCACCAACTTTTACAATTTCTTTTTCTTGCAACACGCGAAGGAGTTTCGCTTGCGTATTTGCAGACAATTCTCCTATTTCATCTAAAAAGATACTACCGTTATTCGCTTCCTCAAAAAAACCTCGTTTTCCGCCTCTTTTTGCTCCTGAGAATGCACCTTCCTCATAACCGAATAATTCACTTTCTAATAAAGTCTCGGAAATAGCAGCACAGTTTACCCGGACGAATTTATTATATTTTCGATTACTTCCATTATGAATTGCATGTGCAAACAATTCTTTACCCGTTCCGGATTCTCCGCGTAGCAATACTGTTGCTGGTGTATTCGCCCCAAGTTTCGCCTGCTCAATAGCAGCCGTTGTTTCATCTGAATTTCCGACAATGTCATCAAATGAATATTTCGCTTCTAACGTTCGAATAATTTGCCTTGCCCTATTCAATTCATTTGTTAACTTTTGAATTTCTGATACGTCACGAATTACACCAACGCTTCCTTTCAATATCCCATCCACTATAACTGGCGCTACGTTTACAATTACATCACGCTTCTTTTGTCCAATCTTCATATGTATTCCGCGTACCGCCCTACGCGTTCGAAGTACTTTCATATGCATACTTTCACCTTCTACAATATCAGTTGTAGCCGGTTTCCCAATAATGTCCTCTTCCGTTAAACCTGTTAATTTCGTATACGCAGGGTTAATTACTAATCCTCTTCCCTTTTCATCCACGACCGAAATTGCTTCCTCAGACGAGTTGATAATCGCCTCAAGTAACGTTTGAATCTCCTTTAAATCTGTAACTTCTTCCGCAAGATCTACAACCTCTGTTATATCTTTAAAAATCGCAAATGCCCCTTGTACTTCTCCTCCCTCTTTTAATATTGGAATACGGGTTGTAATAATTTTCTTTTCATTCTCTAATGTCAGTTCATAATTTACTTCTATTTGTTTCGTACGTATAATACGAAGCAACTTACTAGTCGGAATAACTTCTAAAATATATTTCCCTACCGCATCTTCTTTTTTATATCCGATAATACGCTCTGCACTTTTATTAAATAGGCGTACTTGTCCATCTCGATCAATCACAATCATACCGTCATGCGTAGAATTTAAAATTAAATCCCCTTGCTGCGTCTGTTCTTCTAACTTTCCAATTAAACCTTCCTTCTCATGTGCTAATCTCGTAACAATTTTCGCAATATCACCTGGTATAAGAAGAGTATCTTTATGCTTTTTCTTTATTAAATCTTTATGTAAATCATCGTCACCCGTCATATCAAACATTACATCAATATGCATAGAAAGAAACGGCGTTACACTCTCTCCAATTGTAACCCCGTATTCCTTAGCCATTTGTAATCCCTTCGCTATCGGATTTATATCAATAATCCCTATAATTTGAAATATATTCGAACTTTGCAACAGATTCAGCAGTGTACTGCCACCTTCACCTGCACCAACAATTAAAACTTTTTGTTTCATATATTACACTTCCTCTCGAAGTATCTCTGCAAAATTTTTCACACCCTTATCTTACTCGTTCAGCCCCCTCTTGACAAACCCCCTTTTCATATAACATCATTGAAATAAACAAAATAATCTGAAAAGGAGCGTTTATATGCAGCGTTACCTTGCTCTATCATTAGCACTCATCCCTATTTCATTAGCTGTGTTTGGCATTAAGTTAATGAGAGATACTGTATTCGGGATTCTATTTCCTCCACTCTCTATACTGTGGTTACAATTTTTAATTGGCGCTCTTTGCTTCGCGCTCGGGTTTTATATTTTTGGTGGCTTCGTCTTACACCGAGACCGTAAACGAAATAAAGTACAAGCTCGCTTTAGAAGATAGGAAAGCCCCACTATTTATAAATAAAAAATGAGACCGTTACACTCGGTCTCATTTTTTTATTGGCAATAACATTCTTGCTGTTTCAGGATAATCAGTAATAATCGCCGAAATATTCATATCAAAATATTTACGCATAAGCGTTTCTTCATTAATTGTATAAGGGCGAACCTCTACACCACTCTCCATCGTTAATTCAGCAACGGCTTCTTGAAGATAACGATAATTAGGATGCACTGCTGTAGCGCCCATTTTTTTCGCATATGCCCATGGACTATGCAAACCTTCGCGATATAAAATCGCTGTTTGAATATCAGGAGCCATCATATGACACCTTTTCATACTGTAGTGATTAAATGAAGAAAATATAACACGATTTTCTAGATTACATTTCCGTACAAGCGTTATAACTTCTTCCTCTAAACCTCTGTATGGAATTTTATTATTTTTAAGTTCAATATTAAGTAGCAACTCTGTTTTTTCAATCCATTCTAACACCTCTTCTAAAAGAGGTATTTTACAAAAACCTACTTTATCACCGAATTTATAGCTCGCATCTAATTTACATAAATCCTCATATAAATAATTACGAACCGCACCTTTTCCATTTGTTGTCCGGTCCACTGTTTCATCATGAATGACGACAACTTTTCCATCTTTCGTTAATTGAACATCAAGCTCAATTCCATCTGCTCTAAAAGATTCAGCCGCTTCAAATGAAATCATTGTATTTTCTGGGTACGTTCCCGCTGCACCACGATGTGCAAATATAAGAGTCATCCTCACTCCCCCAATCTTATGCTATACTATACGAAAAAGGAGGTACTTCTATGAGACCATTACAAATTTCTCCAGACACTGCAGTCCGCCTATCAAAAGCATTAGGTGTTCCACTTGAACAACTTATGCATATGCCGCAGCACATTTTAATTCAAAAGTTAGTTGAATTAGAAAAACAAAATAAAGACGAAGAATAATACAGTCCTGTTTTGCAGGGCTTTTTATTATTTTCTATTATATCACGGATGACTTCCCTGCTAAAACCCTTTAACAGATGCACTATGATTCCATGTAATCTTTTCTCAAAACATTTATATTCAATTAAATGAAACCCCCCTCTTTTAATAAAAGAAGGGGGTTCTTACTACTTGTTTCAATTACTCAAATTATGCATTTTTTTCTTTGTTAAAAATCATAAACAATTTATACAACCCTAAAGAAGCTGGAATATTCATAAATGCAAATGCTTCATACGTATAATGAGGAGCTGTTTCCCATAGTAACAAGAAAGTAAATACTCCTAATGTACTAATCATCGCAATTCGTATAACTTCCGATTCATTTTCATCTTTCTTTTTATAAAGAATAATAGCCGCCAGAACAGCTACATAAACGAATAATTTGATAACATACGAATATATAGTAACGATTTCATAATTCGTTGTACTATAGTTCGATACGTAATTAGTTATCGTGTCATTCTTCTGCTCAAACCATTCTCCAATACGGTACATGGAGAACTGACTTGATACCCATTCTCTAGTTATTTTTTCATTTAAATGTTGTACATAACCCGTTACACCAAGTTCACTGAAACGCTGCACTATAACTTCTTTATTGTGTTCATTCAAATCCTTCGTATTCTTTATGTTTTCATCATCAATATAATCTGCATCTGCCTGATTCCACACACCATACGTATCTTTGTTCAGCCCCATTTTCACCCAATGAGTGAATGGAATTTTTTCAATTTCATTATCGGTGCTGAGATTTAACTTTGTCGTTATACCTTTAAAACTTACAATAAGGATTAAACAAAATAAAACACTACTTAACACCTTTATAGAATATTCCTTACGAAACTTTAAAATATTTTCAATTAAAATCGCTAAAGCTACAGCCAATGCGGTTGGTCTTATAATATAAGTACAAGCTGCGAAACCCCCTAATAAAATCCATAAAATAATCTTCATTCTTTTTGTTTCCGCCGTTTTCAAGCACAAATATGTATACATCGTTGCTGAAATAAAAAATATTACTAATGTATGCGTATAGAAAACTGGTGCCTGCCAATATATAAAAATGTTTAGCACAGATAACACGATCGATATGTGAGCAACTTTAAAGTTTGTAATTTTCCTTACAATCAATACATTTAAAATAATACTACCTGTTATACAGGCTATCGGTAATATTTTTATCGCTAAATCTACACTTCCTACCAATCTAGCAAAATATCCTCCTAATAATACGATATGTGTATTATATGGATAAAATAGAAGCTGTCCCATTTCTAAGAATTGATCATCTCCATTAAACACAGAGACAATCCCTTGTTTAAGGATGGCATAATCTCCTATAACAGGGTTAAATGCTATGGAAGTAATAAATATTTCCATCATCAAAATGATTATACTACCTAAAGTAATCATAATATTTGTGTGTGTTCTTTTCATTTTATTAATAACCCACTTATAATACATAAAAAAGAGCGCAAATAAAAGCAACGTCACCGCTATAACAGCACCGACTTTTTCAGGAGTATACTCCTCAGTCGGATAAGGAAATTCACCACTCATCAAAATTGTTTTGGGGATAAAAAATTTACTTACTATCATTGAAAATATAGATAAAAACACCGTCATAACAATGAGTGGGTAAGCTCGATTCACTATTTTTTTTAAAGTCATTCATCCATTCTCCTATATTTCTAAATTTTCCCAATCAATGATACGTTATAGAGATTATGATGTCAAACCCACGTATTTCCTGTGCACACCCTATTTTCACTGCATTTTTTATATACATATGCATTCCTTCAAAATCCTTAAATCAAAGCAAATAAAAAGACCAACGAATTCTAAAATTCATTGGTCATTAAATAAAAAGTTCATTGGTTTTACATTTAATATCGAGTATAAATTTAAAGAATGATTAAGCTTTACTAAAACTTAAATCCCTTACTATCTTTACTCTCAGCTAGCCTTATGTTCAAGTCTCAGCTTATCCGCAACCATTGCGATGAACTCGGAATTCGTAGGTTTTGCTTTTGACATGGATACTGTATAACCGAATAAGGACGAAATAGAATCAATATTCCCACGACTCCATGCTACTTCAATTGCGTGACGGATTGCACGCTCGACGCGGCTTGCTGTTGTATTATATTTCTTCGCGATATCTGGATACAATACTTTCGTAATAGATCCAAGTAATTCGATATCATTGTACACCATAGAGATTGCTTCCCTTAAGTACATATACCCTTTAATATGAGCAGGCACACCGATTTCATGAATGATACTCGTAATGCTCGCGTCTAAGTTTTTCGGTTTTCCATCTATTGTAGTTGCTGAACGGAAAGATGGAAGTGGACGTTTAATGGTAGCGTTCGCCTTACCGCTCACTTGACGAATATGACTCGTTAAATTCTCCATATCAAATGGTTTTAATATGAAATATGAAGCACCTAAGTCAACTGCTTTTTTCGTCACATCTTCTTGTCCAAATGCTGTCAACATAATTACGCTAGGCTGTCTTAGCCTTTCAATATGTCGCATTTTCTCTAGTACAGCTAAACCATCTAAATGTGGCATAATAATGTCTAAAACAAGTACATCCGGCTGCTTATCATTTAATAAATTTAAACACTCTTGACCATTATAAGCAGTACCAATTACTTCCATATCATCTTGAGCAGCTACGTAACTCTCTAACATTGATACTAATTCTTTATTATCATCCACAAGACATACTTTAATTTTCTCCACAGCTTTTCCTCCCTTACCGAATCGATTCTCCGACATGTGTATCCTTCTAGGCTACATGAATTGTTCGACAATTGTGTGAAAATTCCCTTTTAAAGTTTGTTACTTTCCGATAAAATCACAAAAAAATATGTTTATCGTTCATTTATTCCCTTTCGCAACACATTCCATCATAGAAATACAACGAAACGTTCAACCCTTTTCTTTTATTTTACAACAAAAAACACCTCTTGCGGAGCTTTTACAAAATTTCAACGAATTTTTCAACAGAAAAGCGAGCTAATTAATAATTAGCTCGCTTTTCTTTCTTGCTCATAAATGTTAATTCCAGCCTCATGTAACATCCATTCAATATGAACACCATATCCTGATGTTGGATCATTTACAAATACATGTGTAACAGCACCAATTACTTTCCCGTTTTGTACAATTGGACTTCCGCTCATGCCTTGTACGATACCACCCGTTTTCGCTAATAAACGTTTGTCTGTTACTTTTATTACCATGCCTTTTGTAGCTGGGAACTTTTGCGGTACTGTACTTACAACTTCAATATCAAACGCTTCCACTTTATCTTTATCAATAACTGTTAATATTTTTGCCGGTCCCTCTTTCACTTGATGAGATAGTGCAATAGGCATCGCTT
Source organism: Bacillus sp. 17RED48 (assembly GCF_019837545.1). NCBI lineage: Bacteria > Bacillati > Bacillota > Bacilli > Caryophanales > Bacillaceae > Bacillus > Bacillus sp. 17RED48. The sequence continues at coordinate 708,585 of NZ_JADAXG010000001.1, read as the reverse complement.
TATCCATTACGCCATTTGGTATATTTGTATTTAATTTTCCGAATATACCGAATGGACTATTTATTGTAATATTACCAATCACTTCACGATCTGGTGAGAACCTCGCTAATTTCTCTCCTGGATTCCCATGACTACCTCTTTCAATTGATGTAACTGTCGAACGCATAATTTGTCCATCTTCGACTTGAATCGGCTTTTTCGTATCGTTATCAGAGATGACATGACCAAGTGCCCCATATTTCATAGAATCAGGATGAACAAATGTCATTGTTCCGATTCCAGCTGCCGAATCACGAATATATAAACCAATTCGATAAGACGATTCTCCACTGTCTTTTTGTGGTGTTAACTTAGTGCGGATATGTTTCCCATCTCTTAGCAAAACAAGATTAAGCGGTTCGCCTGTTTCACCACTATTATGAATAAATGGTGCTACATCACTCATTCTTTCAATTGTTTTACCATTAATTTCAGTAATCATATCTCCAATTTGCACACCAGCTGTTTCACCAGGAGAGACTTTCCCTTTTTCAGTTTGAATTAAATGATGCCCTACAACAAGTACCCCTTTTGTATTTAACTTCACACCAATTGATTGTCCACCTGGAATAACTTTAAAATCTTTCAATACTTTCACATTTACTTTTTTCACTGGAAAACCAGCAAGCTGAAACACCATATCTGCTTCACCATTTTGATGAGGATTTACCATAAGTCCTTGTTTTTGTTCATTGGAACTTACTGTAAACACATGACGATCTGTAGATGAAGCTTGAAAAACTGGTAATGAAGCTATTTCTGATTGTTGTCCTTCAAAAACAACAAGTTGCTTCGGGGATGAAATAAACGTCCGAAGCGGTTTAAAACACCCAATAAAAACTAAAGAAACAAGGAGACAAAGACCTATTATTTTGCGAAATCTTTCTAATCTCAATTTGTTCACTCTCCTCGCTCCTACCCCACATTCAGCCTCTTGGCTTCACTTTTTAATCTCTCCTTGCAGTGCTTTATTTATAACCGGAAGAATTAAGAAATCATTATTTGAGAAAAAAAGCTATCCATTACTGGATAGCCTCTGCTGTCTGTTTAAAATGATGCGCTTGCGTAAGTAATTCTTTCGCATGTTCTGTCGTTAAATCTGTAATTTCCACACCAGAAATCATTCGAGCTATTTCTGTTACTTTATCCTCCATAGTTAAAACGGTAACTGATGTAATTGTCCGATCATTCGCTACTTGTTTTCGAATAAATAAATGTGAATCCGCCATTGAAGCTACTTGAGGTAAGTGCGTAATACAAAGTACTTGCGAGTTTACTGATACTCGATAAATCTTTTCCGCAATAGCCTGTGCAACTCGACCACTTACACCAGTATCCACTTCATCAAAAATAACAGATGCAACACCTTGATGCTTAGAAAAAATGCTTTTTAAAGCTAAAATAATACGAGATAACTCTCCGCCAGAAGCGACCTTTGAAAGTGGTTTTAGCGGCTCACCTGGATTTGTTGAAATATAAAATTCCACATGATCGTAGCCATCCGCTGTAAGCCTTACCGGGGCACCCTCAACAAGAGGCTCTTCAGCATTTCCTTCTCTCTTCATGATTCTAACTTCAAATTTTGTTTTCTCCATATATAATTCTTTTAATTCCTGATGAATGGCATTTGTAAGATGCTCTGCAAGCTCATGACGCATATTACTTAAGGACGTTGCTTCTTGCAGAATAACACTTTCTAATTCCTTTAATTGCTTCTTCGTCGTTTCAATATGAACGTCTTTATTTTCAATCGTAAAAATTTCTTGTTCAATTTTATCAGCATACGCTAAAATCTCTTCTACAGTATTTCCATATTTTCTCTTTAGCATACGAATTTCATTTAAACGCGTTTCAATTTCGTCTAAACGATTCGGATCATATTCCATCATATCGAGCTTTTCTCTAAGTTGATACGCAACTTCTTCTAATAAGTAGTAGCTATTTGCAATTGAATCATGATTTTCTTGATACACTTCATCTAAATGTGTAATACTCTCCATTTGTCCCATTGCACTTCTTACATTATCTAAACCTTGTCCGTCAGCGCTTAATGAGCGATATGCATCGCCTAATGCTTTGTAAATTTTTTCAAAATTAGAAATTTTCAATCGTTCTTCAGTTAATTCAATTTCTTCATCCATCTTTAAATCCGCCTTACTGATTTCTTCATGCTGGAATTGAATTAAATCTAAGCGATGCGCCATTTGTTGTTCATTTTCACTTAACGATTTCAACTGTTTTTTTAATTTCTCATAGTCAGCGTATACATTTTGATATATACCCAATTGTTTAACAATGCGATCTCCATCAAAATGATCAAGCATAAACATATGACGCTCTTCATTCATTAAATCTTGTGTTTCGTGCTGCCCATGAATATCAACAAGTGTTTTTCCAATTTCCTTTAATATACTAAGGGTGACCAGTTTCCCATTTACACGACATACACTTTTTCCATTTGCAGCGATATCACGCTTCAAAATAATCATGCCGTCTTCTATTTCTATATCCAACTCTTCTGCCTTTTCAATACACGGATGCTTATCATCTTCTACATAAAATAGCCCTTCTATCTCAGCTTTTTCTGTTCCGTATCGAACAAATTCCGCTGAACCACGACCCCCTACAAGTAAACTAATCGCATCAATAATAATCGATTTTCCGGCCCCTGTTTCACCACTTAAAACCGTTAACCCTTTTTGAAAAGAAATATTTAATGCCTCAATAATAGCAAAGTTTCTAATCGATAATTCCGATAACAATGCCCCATTCACCTCGTTATAAACTAATCCCCTATTAAGGGCTTTTCTCAGTTCTTCATTCAAATAGTCATACTATATGTTTGTATGTATAAATTACTTTTCTAACCGCTCCATTGTACCAAACATTCGTTTTACGGGTCAATCCACCTATTTTCTAATTTTATTCAAAGAAAATATTATATTACAATTAAGAATTCACATTTTTAACCAATAAAAAAATCCTGTTCACTTTCCACTTTACAGAGGAAAGCAAACAAGATTTTTTTATTACAGCATATTTAAGAAACGATCAGAGACAACACCTGTATCTTCAGGTGTACGGCAAATAATTAAGCAAGTATCATCACCACAGATGGTTCCGATGATCTCATCCCACTCTAAATGATCAATAAGTGCTCCAAGTGAATGAGCGTTACCAGGCAATGTTTTTAGCACAAGCATATGTCCTGCCGTGTCTAATTTTACAAATGAATCCACTAGATTGCGTTTTAATTTTTGTAACGGATTAAATCGTTGATCTGCTGGCAAGCTATATTTATAGCGACCATCATGTAATGGCACTTTCACTAAGTGCAGTTCTTTAATATCGCGCGATACTGTTGCTTGCGTTACATTAAATCCCTCATTACGTAAAATATCAACTAATTCATCTTGTGTTTCAATTTCTTTGTTCGCAATAATTTCCCTGATTTTAATATGGCGCTGACCTTTATTCATACATTTGCACCTCACACTATCTCTTACCATAGTTTAAACATTGGTATACTTCACTTATTTATGTTAACTTATAATTCGTTGCTTGTACACAATTGTTTTTACAATCATTATACAATTACAACAAAAAGAGGAATAACATATGTTATTCCCCTTTTCCTTTTTGTTTTAGGACATCATGCGCCTCTGTAACTACTTGCTCAACAGAAACTGGAGAATGATTTTCGCCATTCTCACGTTCACCATGCCATTTCAGATGAATTAAAAATTCAATATTACCATCCCCGCCCGTAATTGGTGAGAATGTTAAACCTTCTACGTCGTATCCTTCTTTTATAGCAAAGTCGACAATCATTTCTACGACAGCCTCATGTACTTTTCGATCACGAACGATACCTTTTTTCCCAACTTGCTCTCTTCCAGCTTCAAACTGCGGTTTAATTAACGCTGCTACATCCCCATTAGGCATAAGCATTGTTTTTAAAACCGGCAGTATAAGCTTTAATGATATAAATGACACATCGATACTAGCAAATTGCGGTAAACCACGTTCTAAGTCTGCTGGTGTCACGTAACGGAAGTTTGTCCGTTCCATTACGACAACACGCTCATCTTGACGCAATTTCCACGCAAGTTGATTGTATCCTACATCTAATGCATAAGATAATTCCGCTCCGTTTTGAAGCGCACAATCTGTAAAGCCACCAGTTGATGAACCAATATCTATCATAACTTTATCTTGTAAATCCAGGTGAAATGTCTCTAATGCCTTTTCAAGTTTATAACCACCACGGCTTACATACGGCATAACTTGGCCCTTCACCGTAATCTCTGTATCTTGTGGGATCTTCTCTCCTGGCTTATCAAGTCTCATCTCATTCGCATATACAAGTCCAGCCATAACGGCGCGTTTTGCTTTCTCACGTGTTTCTATAAGTCCTCGCTCTACTAATAGTACATCTACTCTTTCTTTTTTTGCACTCATTTGTTACGCCCTTTTTTGTTTTGATGGAATCATTGTATGAATACGGTCTACAACAGCATCTGTCGTTAAACCGATTTCTTCTAATAATTTTGTTACACTACCGTGCTCTATGAAACGATCTGGAATACCCATTCGTTCAATTAACGCACTATGGTACCCGTTCTCAGACGCAAATTCAACTACTCCCGTTCCAAAACCACCAATTAAGCAAGCTTCTTCAATCGTTAAAATCGGTATATTTTTCCCTAAGAGATCATGTAAATATGCTTCATCCATCGGTTTAATAAAGCGAGCGTTCACTACTTTCACTGAAACTCCAGCCTTTTCAAGACGCTCAGCTGCTTCCATTGCCATTGGTATTGTCGTACCAAATGTTAAAATAGCCGCTTGTTTACCTTCTTTTAACGTTTCCCATGAACCGATTGGAATCGCCTTTAATTCTTCATCCATAGGAACACCAAGTCCATTACCACGCGCATAACGTAATGCGATTGGTCCATCTTCATATTGCATCGCCGTATATACTAAATGTTGCCCTTCATTTTCATCTTTCGGCATCATAATTACCATATTCGGCAAGTGGCGTAAGAATGAGATGTCAAATACACCTTGATGCGTTTCACCATCTGCTCCTACTAATCCAGAGCGATCGATTCCGATGAAGACATTTAAATTTTGGCGGCATATATCATGAACAACTTGGTCATATGCTCTTTGTAAAAATGTTGAATAAATCGCTAAGAATGGCTTCATTCCTTGCGTTGCCATACCCGCTGCCATTGTTGTAGCATGTTGTTCTGCAATACCTACATCAATCATACGATCCGGGAATTCTTTTTGGAATTTCTCAAGTTTCGATCCAACAGGCATTGCAGGTGTAATTGCAACGATACGCTCATCCGTTCTTGCTAGCTTAAGTACTGTATCACTAACAACAGCACTCCATGCTGGTGCAACCTCTTTCGGTTTAACGAAGTCACCTGATTCAATTTTATAAGGTCCTGTTCCATGCCAAGTTCCAATAACATCACTCTCAGCTGGTTTATAACCTTTTCCTTTTTTCGTAATAACATGAACAAGCACTGGGCCTTTTGTTTTCTTTGCGTATTGCAACGTTTCGAATAACTTTTCATAATCGTGCCCATCAACTGGACCTAAATATGTAAAGCCTAATTCTTCGAAAAAGACACCGGATACTAGTAGATATTTAAGACTATCTTTTATTTTCTCTGCTGTCGCAGCAACTTTCCCACCGACTGCTGGGATTTTCTTTAATATATACTCTAGTTCATCTTTTACCCAATGGTATTTCCCTGCGGTACGTAGACGTCCAAGTACATTATGAAGCGCACCAACGTTTGGTGCAATTGACATTTCATTATCATTCAAAATAACAATCATGTCTGTTTTTTCATGTCCAATATGGTTCAATGCCTCTAAAGCCATTCCGCCTGTTAGAGCACCATCTCCAATGATTGGTATAACATATTCTTTCGTTTTCTTTAAATCACGTGCTAGAGCCATTCCCATTGCAGCAGATAATGATGTCGAGCTATGGCCAGTTTCCCATACATCGTGCTCACTCTCGCAACGTTTTGGGAAACCACATAGACCTTGATATTGCCTTAATGTACCGAATTCCTTTGCACGTCCTGTTAAAATTTTATGTACATAGGATTGATGTCCTACGTCCCATAAAAATTTATCTTTCGGACTATCAAATAATTTATGCAGAGCAATTGTGAGTTCTACTACACCTAAATTAGGTGCAATATGTCCACCTGTTTGAGAGAGCTCTTCAATTAAAAACTTACGAATATCCTCACTCAATCCCTCTAGTTCACCGATAGACATATCTTTCAAAAAACTAGGGTTTTGAATTTGCGTTAGATCCACATGGATCACTCACTTTCATTTCATAATCTGTCAACATGTCAAATATTATAAAAAACATTTACACAAAACAAGAAATTATCTTTTTTTATTTTTCACCTTGTCCTGCAATTAACCAGTCTATTGCGCCCTAATCCCATTATAAACCATATTTCTTTAGGCGATGAAAAAAATAGCCGCTAACACGAAGTGATAACGGCAATGTAATCTACATATATTTTTGCCAATAACAAGAAAAGAAAAACCTTTTCCTACATTTATATCATAAAATGATGAATGACTCAACAAATGGAAACGCTGTTATATTAGTTATTACGTTTTGCAATCAAATCGCAAATAGATAGTAAATATTCATCTTGTAATTGCAAGGAACCAATAGCACCTTTTGCTTTTGCAATTGTTTCTTCTAAAATATCCTTTGCTCTATCTACAGTAAATAACGTCGTATATGTGCTCTTTTCGTTGGAAACATCACTACCAATTGGTTTTCCAATCTCTTCTTCGGTTCCTTCCACATCTAAAATATCATCTCGAATTTGGAAAGCTAGGCCGATATATTTTGCAAACGCAAGTAACTTTTCTTCTTGTTCTTCTGTGGCATCAGAAAGTATCGATCCTGCAAGCACAGCGAATTCAAGTAGTTTCCCAGTCTTATGCTTATGAATATACTCCAACTCATCCATCGTAAGCTGTTTCCCTTCAGCTTCCATATCTGCCACCTGTCCGCCAACCATTCCTTCTGGTCCTGCCGCTTTTGCAAGCTCAAGTACAAGTCTTACTTTTTTTTCAGCAGAGATTTCCTTTTGTTCATATGCCATAATAATTTGAAAAGCATACGTCAACAAACCATCGCCTGCTAAAACTGCCATCGCTTCACCAAATACTTTATGATTTGTGGGCTTACCTCTTCTTAAATCATCATCATCCATACAAGGTAAATCATCATGAACTAACGAGTATGTATGTATCATTTCAAGAGCACAAGCTGCACCTATTCCAAGATTTCTTTCTTTACCAAACGCTTGTAATGTCGCAAATAAAAGTAACGGGCGGAGACGCTTTCCACCTGCCTCCAAAGAATATGCCATCGCTTCACGAAGTACATTTGGACATTGTAATTCATTTGCATAGCTTACAAGCTTCTCTTCTACGAAAGTTTTACTTTCTTTCAAAAAAGTATCAAAAGCAATAGTCACTATGCTTCATCTCCTAAAGCAGTAAACGGTTCAAGCTCTCCATCTTCCCCAAGAATAACTGCCATTTGTTCTTGTACGTTCTTCAACTTCTCATCACAAAGCTTAGATAATTCCATACCCTCTTTAAAATAAGAAATTGCTTCTTCTAAAGGTACGTCACCTTGCTCTAGCTTAGAAACGAGGTGCTCAAGTTGCGAAATTGCCTCTTCAAAGCTTAATTTATTTTCCATTATTCAATTCACGCTCCTCTATGCCTGATACGCTACAATCTAGTATTCCATCTTGTAATTGAACTGAAACAGCATCTCCAAGGCTGACATCTTTCACACTTTTTAACACTTGCTTCTCTTCATCATATACAAGCCCGTACCCTCTCATCATTACTTTAAGCGGACTTAACGCTTCAAGTTTTTGAGCAGCTCTTACAAAAGCAAATTCTTTCGTCTGAAGTAATGTTTGCATTTCACGTTGCAATTGCTTTTGCAATGTTTCAACCGCTACCTTCGTTTGCATAATTTTTTGAGCTGGGTGGTGCTTCTCTAAATAAAATGAAAGCTGTTTTAACTGATTTACCTTTTTATCAATATAGCGCTCTTTCGCTAAAACAAGCTGTTCTAACGCTCTATCTAATTGCTCTTCTTTTTGCTCATATACTTGTCTTGGATAACGGAACGCATAAGATTTTTGCAATACTTGTAGTTTTTCTTCTTTTTTATGTACTAACTCTCTCATTGCTCTTTGCAATCTTAGAGTTCTTTGTAATACCTTTTCTTGTAACTCTATAATGTTAGGCGCTGCCAGCTCAGCTGCTGCAGTCGGTGTTGGCGCACGTAAATCGGCAACAAAATCCGCAATTGTAAAGTCCGTTTCATGGCCTACTGCCGAAATAATAGGGATCTCACTCTTAAAGATTGCCCTTGCTACCATTTCTTCATTGAAAGCCCATAACTCTTCAATAGAGCCTCCCCCTCGCCCAACGATTAGGACATCTATCTCTCCCATTTCATTCGCTGTACGAATCGCTTGTACAATTGAGGGAGCTGCTGACTCCCCCTGTACAAGTACCGGAAACACAATAACATTTCCAATTGGATAACGACGTTTAATCGTTGTTATAACATCACGAATCGCTGCCCCTGTTGGCGACGTAATCACACCTATTGTTTTAGCATAAGGAGGAATTGTTTTTTTATAAACTTGAGAAAACAAACCTTCTTCCTCTAAACGAACCTTTAATTGTTCGTAAGCTAAATGCAGGTTTCCGACTCCGTCAGGCTGCATGTCTTGAATATAAATTTGATAAGAACCACTCGCCTCGTAAACGGAAATTTTCCCTTTCACAAGTACCTTCATCCCATTTTCAGGTCTGAATTTAATATTACGATTATGACCCGCAAACATAACCGCTGCGATTCTTGCATTTTCATCTTTCAATGTAAAGTACATGTGGCCACGACTATGATTTTTAAAGTTGGAAATTTCACCTTTTAACCAAACAGACTGCAAATGCGGATCATATTCTATTTTTGTTTTTATATAGCGTGTTAACGCTGTAACGGTTAAATATTGTTTTTCCATTTCTCTCTCCTCATAGCCGACTCAAATTATTTACAAACGACACCTACACGCTTAGCAGATTCAACAGTATTATGAAGAAGCATTGTGATCGTCATTGGACCAACACCCCTTGGCACAGGTGTAATGTAACCTGCAACATCTAACACGTTGTCAAAATCAACATCACCACAAAGTTTACCTGTTTCTAAACGGTTCACACCAACGTCGATTACAACCGCTCCTTCTTTAATATAATCAGCTGTTACCATTTTAGGTCGTCCAACAGCTACGATTAAAATATCAGCTAACTTCGTTAACTCTTTCATATTTTGCGTTTTAGAATGACAATATGTGACAGTTGCATTTTCATTTAAGAACAATTGCCCCACTGGCTTGCCGACAATATTACTTCTTCCAATTACTACAACATGTTTTCCCGAGATATCAAGATTTGTTTCTTTTACTAATTCTACAATACCGTGCGGTGTACATGGAAGGAATGTATCTTGTCCCGTCATCATACGTCCCACGCTGATTGGGTGAAATCCATCTACATCTTTTTCTGGTGAAATTCTTTCAATGATAGCTTTTTCTTCAATATGTTTTGGTAAAGGTAATTGCACTAAAATGCCATTAATACGGTCATCGCCATTTAAGCGATCGATTTCAGCAAGCAAACGCTCCTCAGTAATTGTTTCAGGAAGTTCAATTAGCTCTGAATAGATTCCTACTTGTTCACAGCCCTTTTCTTTTCCTTTTACATAAGAACGAGATGCTGGATCTTCTCCAACTAGAATAACTGCTAATCCTGGTACAATCCCTTGCTCTTTCAACTTCACAACTTCTTCTGTTAATTGTGCTCGTTTTTTCTCCGCAACTTCATTTCCTTTGATGATTACTGCTACCATTTTAAGATTCCCCCTTAAAGAAATTACAGTGTATCTTTTATATTAGATAAAACGCCGTTAATAAAACGACGAGATTCCTCATCCCCAAATGTTTTAGCAATTTCAATCGCTTCGTTAATTGTTACGTTGTGTGGAATTTCTTCCATGTATTTCATTTCATACACAGCTACACGTAAAATACTGCGATCAACAATACTAATACGCTCCAGCTTCCATTTTTTTAAGTTTTGACGAATCGCTTCATCAATTACTTCTTTATTTTCTACAAAACCTACTACAAGTGATTCTAGAAACTCATTTGTTTCTTCACCTTCATCTAGCGTGTTTTCCACCGCTACTTTCGGTTCTAATTCACCTGTAATATCCATTTGGTATAATGCTTGCATAGCTCTTTCTCTAGCCGTCCTACGTTTCATTGTAACTCTCCTTTATGCTTCAAGTCTTTCCTTATGCTTTGTTATATTATTATAATTTATAAGCCGTCAATTCACTTACTCTTACAGTTTTCATTGATTTTCCAACCTTATAATACAATGATAATAACACAATTTATCGTTTCACACACGGGTTACAAGGCTGAAAAATAATAAAAAGATTAACTTCAAGTTCCATATCTTATCACAATGTACGTTTTTTGGAAAAACGAAACATCTTCTTTTTGATTTCTTATTTTTTGAAATAGTATAATAATTAGAGGGTTTTAATTTGTGAAGAAATGAAACGATAAAAAAGGTGCCTATGTTACTAGGCACCTTTTCATTCTTACACTGGTTCGATTTCTGTTTTTTGTGTTTCGAATGTTACGCCAACGATGTGAACATTCACTTCTTTTGGCTCAAGCCCTGTCATTGTAAAGAGTGCCTGACGAATGTTGTCTTGAATCTTTTGTGCAACAACTGGAATTGCTACGCCAAAATACATTACAACATAAAGGTCAACGATAATATCTTCGTTTGCTAATTCAACCTTTACACCTTTACCATGATTTTTCTTACCTAACTTCTCAACAACATCTGTAGCAAAATTACCACGCATTGCCGCTACACCTTCTACTTCAGCAGCTGCAATACCTGCGATTACTTCAATTACTTCTGGTGCAATTTCTACTTTACCAAGAGTTGTATCTTGACCCATATCTAACATATGTTCAGCCATGAAAAAAACCTCCTTTAATGTATCACTGCGTCACAAGTTCATGCTCTTCCAAAAATTTCGTATTAAACTCACCTTTTACAAAATCAGGATGATCTAGCAATTGCAAATGGAACGGGATTGTTGTATGTACGCCTTCAATGACAAACTCACTGAGTGCACGCTTCATTTTTGCAATTGCCTCTTCACGTGTTTTTCCGTGAACAATTAATTTAGCAACCATCGAATCATAGAAAGGTGGGATTGAATATCCCGGATATACAGCTGAATCGACGCGAATACCAAATCCGCCTGGTGGCAAGTACATTTCTACTTTACCTGGAGATGGCATAAATTTTTTGGCAGGGTTTTCCGCATTAATTCGGCATTCAATTGCCCAACCATTAAATTGTACTTCTTCTTGCTGTAACGATAACTTTTCTCCAGAAGCAACACGAATTTGTTCTTTAATTAAATCCATCCCTGTTACCATTTCTGTAACTGGATGCTCAACTTGAATTCTCGTATTCATCTCCATGAAATAAAAGCTTTTCGTTCTATATTCATAAATAAACTCAACCGTACCAGCACCTGTATAATCAACCGCTACCGCCGCTTTAACTGCCGCATCACCCATCTGCTTACGAACATTTTCATCAAGTGCAGGTGATGGACTTTCTTCTAGTAGTTTTTGCAAGCGGCGCTGAATTGTACAATCACGCTCTCCTAAATGAATGGCATTTCCATGTGTATCTGCCATTATTTGAATCTCAACATGGCGGAAATCTTCAACGTACTTTTCTAAGTATACACCAGGGTTCCCAAAAGCGGTACTAGCTTCTTGCTGTGTAATTTGAATTCCTTTTACAAGCTCTTCTTCATGGCGTGCAACACGAATACCTTTTCCGCCGCCACCTGCAGTCGCTTTAATAATAACTGGATATCCAATTTGATTAGCAAGCTCGATCGCTTCTTCGGTATTTTTAATAATCCCTTGTGAACCTGGTACAATCGGAACCCCTGCTTCTTTCATTGTATCACGAGCAACGTCTTTTGTGCCCATCTTTGAAATAGCTTCTGGACTTGGACCGATAAAAATTAAGTTACATTCACGGCATAGCTCTGCAAAATCTGCATTCTCTGCTAAAAATCCGTATCCTGGATGAATAGCGTCGCAGCCTGTTAACTTCGCAACACTAATAATATTCGTCAAATTTAAATAGCTTTCTTTCGAAATCGTTGGGCCTACACAATACGCCTCATCAGCAATTTGTACGTGAAGTGACTCTTTATCTGCTTCTGAATAAATTGCGACCGTTTCAATATCCATTTCTTTACAAGCACGAATAATTCGTACAGCAATTTCCCCACGATTGGCTATTAATACTTTTTTTATCATCACAAAGACTCCCTTATTACGCTTTTACAAGAAATAGCGGTTGTCCATACTCAACAAGCTGTCCATTATTAACAAGAATCTCAACAATTTCACCATCTACATCTGCATCGATTTCGTTAAATAACTTCATAGCCTCGACAATGCATACGATAGAATCTTTTGATACTCTGTCTCCTACACTTACATATGCAGGTGTATCAGGCGAAGATGAAGAATAGAATGTACCTACCATTGGTGATGTAATTTTATGTAGGTTTTCATTTTGAACCGCTTTTTTCTCTTCTTGTTTTGGTACTTCCACTTGTGCTGCCGCTACTGTTGTTTCAACTTCAACAGGTGCTACTGGTTGTACGACTTGTTTTGCTACAGGTGCTTGCACCGCAACAACTTCATTACCACGCTTTTTCATTTTGATTGTCGTACCATCTTTTTTGTATTCAAATTCATCAATATTAGAGCTATCAATTAATTTAATTAATTCACGAACTTCTTGAATTTTAAACATGTAAAATCCACTCCCATACTCTTGTTTGTCCCGTTTTTACAGATTCTCGTCACTAAAACTAGATTGACTGTAAAAATACGATGTACTCTATTAGAAAATGCATTTCATTTACTAATAGAAATAGTTGCTATTTCCATCTTACGATAAATTTTTTAAACATTCCAATTTATATTTCTTTATAATAAATCGAAACTCCTGTAAAAATATTATTCCAATAAAAAATTATTACCTAGTAATAATACCAAGTTTCACACGAAATTGGCAAGACCACTTCTAAAAAACATTCCTTACTTTTTTCACAATGCTACACAATAAACAGATCATTACCGCTCCACTCTTCACCTCATCTATAGTCAACAACATATTTTTACCAAATATTATTTTTTTGTTTACACACCGTTCATCATTCCTTCATATAAGAATAGTATGTTCAAAGTGTAGAAAATATATCGTATCGAGGTGTGGACATATGATATGGCTCATTCTCTTCTTACCTGCCGTAATGGTCTGGGCATTCGTTCTCTTCATCCACGTCAAATCCGGAAAAAGTAATCATCGTTACCATGAACCGCTAATCTTTTACTCACAACGTATTTCTCCATTCCGAGTTGAACATAATAAAAACAACTACAAAGACGAAACAGAAAAAAGCTATCGAAAATGATAGCTTTTTTCTATAATTATTTTCAAACAATCCGATTCGTAAAAACTAATAATCCGCAGGGGATTCCCCCGCGGATTATTAGTTTTTATTTTGTCGGTGGATCAAATTTCACACCTACATCTTTTGATCCGCCTTCACTTCTTACAAGCTGTATAATTTTATTCGCTTCTTTTTGTGAATGCTTTGCTGCTTTCACAGTTACTCTAATATCAGTTCCATCAGCTCTTACAAGGGCATCTTTATATCCTCCTTGAGACTTAATCACTGTCTCAAGTAATTCTTGCTTCGTTTCCATTGTAGTAATTGCATCAAAATTATCTTTCGCTTTACTCTTTTCTGTTGCTGAAGATTTTGCTGAATTCATAACTTCTTGTAATCTTGATTTTTGTTCACTTAGCTGATCTTCCATTTGCATACGTAGTGCTGTGAAATTTTCATCACTTGATTGAACTGTTACGTTAGCATCTTTTTTACTTGTTTCTTTGTTAGCACTCTCTTTTTTGTCTGTTTCTTTATTTGATGTTTCCTTGCTTGTATTTTCTTTTTTTGGCGTTTCTTTAGGTGCTTCATTTGTTACTGCTTTATCAGTACCTTGTTTTTCTTGTCCAATCTTTTCACCTGTTGCCGGCGATGCTGTATTCATTTTGTCAGGAGTTGTTACGTAATAAACAGATAGTACAACAACTAAACTTAACATCGTTAATAGCCAAACCGTTTGTTTTTTTAACACTTTATTTCCTCCCTATCAATTTTTCGGTGAAACTGAAACGCGATGGGCTGGTACATCTAGCAGCCGTATGACAGCTTCTTTTACCATCGCTTTAACTTGTATATTATCCACTCCTTTTGCTACGACAAGAACACCTCGTACTTTCGGTTTCTCTGTTCGTAAAACAACGGGAGTTTCTTTATCACCTTCACGTATAATGACTGTCTTTTCATCAAGGGACTCATCTTCTACTTCCCTCTTACCACCTGTCTTATCTGTTTCACCTGTTGTTTGTGAACGTTTCACTGTATTTTTCTCTAATATTTTTTCTTCTGATGAATCTAAATTTACTTTAATCGTTACATTTTTTACTCCCGCTATTTCTTCTAAGGCTGCTTTTAATTCTTGTTCATACGCTTTGTCATACTTTTCTACATTTGACATACTATCATTATTTTTTTGTCCAAAAGTTGGTACGTCTTTTTCTTGGTTTTGCGTTTTTTGTTCTTTAAATACAGGTACTTCTTCTTTTTTACTTGAAAAAAGACTACTAGAAAACATAAGCAAAATCCCAAGTATGAGTAGGACAAGTAAAAACTTAGGTGTTATCTTTTTTCCCTTCTCATTGCTTTCTTTTTCATCCCCATTCAATAAGTTTCGAAAAAATGAGAACTTCGAATTTTTATCTTTATTGTCCATTTACTCTACCTGTCCTCCCTTCCATTTGAACTTGGATTTGTTTATTCTCTAGTTGCCACCTGCTTGAAAAGAAATCTTTCATTTCTACATTCGTTTCTTCTACTTTTTTCGGAGGTTCCTTCGTGTTAATTTCAACTGGTTTTACTGTTTCGATTGCATCATTTTTACTACGTTCTTTTTCTTTCAACGTCACAACAACAGTTTGAATATCTTTTGCTGACTTTACTTCCGCTGTACTTTCCGCTGCGACTATTTGTATTTCAGAGACTGTCATACCATACTTTTTCTCGAATTCTTTTCCTACTTCTTTTTTCATTTTGGTAGCCATCTCTTCTAAACTATATGCACGTGTTAGAGCTTGTATTTCTTTTTTCTTCGAATCTATTGAATTTTTTACAGATCCTTCTGCTACGTACTTCTCTTCATTAAAATTTGCGATTACTTCATTCACATCTGTTTGCAGTAGTTTAAAAAGGGGCGTTAAGATTAAAACAACTAATAATAGACTTACAACGAATTTAACGTACTTTTGCAAATTTGAATTTGGAAGAATAAGATGAAGCATTGTCGCTAAGAGTAAAAAAACGATAATATTTCTAATCCACTCTGTAACAAATTGCATACCCTTCACCTCCTACCGCATCATAAGTGTAATGTTCCCCGCAGCAATAATAATTGTGATACTTAAAAAGAACATAAATGATACGATAGCTAAGCAAGCAAATACATAAATGATGCTTCGTCCGATAATATCTAAACATTGAATAATTGCTCCGCTGCCAACTGGCTGTAATACTGCTGCTGCGAATTTATAAATAAACGCGATACAAAAAATTTGAATCGCTGGAAAAGCGACAATTAAACATAGAATGACGAGTCCAATAATTCCGACTGTGTTTTTTAATAATCCCGATGCACTAATAACAGTATCCGCCGCCTCTGTAAACATTCTTCCTACTACGGGAATAAAGTTCCCTGTTACAAATTTAGCAGTTTTCACAGCGATTCCATCAGCAACAGCTGTCGCTGTTCCTTGTACAGATAATACCCCTAAAAAAATCGTTAAAAAAATACCGATAATCCCAACGCTAACGTTTTGCAGAAGCTTGGACAATTTCGTAACTTTATATTGATCACTCATCGTACTTACAATACTTAATATCGTTGCAAGTAATAAAAGTGGTAGAACGATATAATTCATCAAAAGCCCGCTCGTGTTCATTAAGAAGATGATAATCGGATGAAAAAACGATACAGATACAACACCACCTCCAGTTGCTATGAGTGCAAGCAAGATTGGCAATAGCGCTAATATGAAATCTACCATTGTTTGTATCGTTTCTCTTGCATATGTCATGACGACATAAAAACTATTTAAAGCGAAAATAATAAGTACCATATATACAACTGCATCCGCAATTTTACTTACACTACTCTTTGAAAATGCAGATTGCAGTGATTGCAACAATGCACTAAAAATTGTAAGCATAATGAGCGTTCCCAGCAGCTTCCCATTTGCAACAAGCTCGTGAAATAAATACTTTAATAAACCTAGCATCCACTCTTTTATAGAAATTTCTTTTTCTCCCTTTACAAACTCCATAAAACTACCTTTTTGACTCTCTGGTAAATAACCTCCATATTTTGTAACAAGCCCGTCCCAAAATTGCTTCACATCTTCAATTCCGAGCTTATCCAATTGTTGATCAACGACGTTTGTTTCTACAGGAGAAGCTTGTACAACAACCGGTAAAGAAAAGAAAAGGAAGCAAGCAAATAGCAGCTTAGCTCCAAACCCCCTCAACATTCACTCCCCCTTATCCCGTCGGTAAAAATCCGAGAATAGTTTCAATGACAACCGTCAAAATAGGAATCGCCATTACTAAAATTAAGATTTTTCCAGCTAATTCAATTTTTGAAGCGATTGCACCCTGCCCTGCATCTTTTGTAATTTGTGCTCCAAACTCAGCAATATAAGCAATCCCAATAATTTTTAGCAGCGTTTCTACATATACGTTGCTAACTTTCGCTTCACTCGCTACTCTCTCAATCATTTGTAAAATAGAGTGAATTTGATCAATTAAAATAAGAAACATCACGCTACCTACGAACACAATAAATAACGACGTAATGCTAGATTTATGCTGATTTAATACAGCCGCTAAAAACGTAGCAACGAGGCCTAATCCGACAATTTGTATAATTTCGATTCGAACCGCCTCCTTTACTGGAAGAGAAAGACACTCTTAATCTTGTCGAATAGCGTATTAATTAAAAATGCCACATGAAATAAAATAACGACAAAACCGACAAGGATAACCCAATTTGCAATATCCTCTCGCTTTAATTCTTTTAGTACGGTATGAATAAAAGCTAAAACAATGCCGATTCCGGCGATTTGAAATATTAATCCAACATCAATGGACATCGCCTTTCTCCCTCCTATAGCAGTAAAATTACGATAAGTAGCCCCGCTAGTACCCCTAAGCTCTTGATCATTTTTTCGTATTGCAGTTGTAATGCTTTCGCTTCTTCTTCTTCTCTCTCTAAATGTGTAATGCATAAGCGAATATGTTTTTGTTGTGATTCACGATCATGCTGTCCGAGCGTTTCGCCAAATTGCTGCAAAATCTCGTACTCAGTTTGTTGAAATGCTGTTAGCTTCCAATTTTCTTTCAAACTATCTATCCAAGCTTCTCTTACTGTTTGGTCTCCACTTTCTAGCCTTCTAGCGAAACTTTGAAATATCCAATTTAACGGCTTCGGCATTTGTTTCACTAATCGCTCAGCGGCTTCAGATAAAGGTGTATGCCCATACATAATTTCTGCCTCTAATGATTGAAGTGCCGCTTTTAATAATCTAAGTTGCCTTGGTCTCTCACTGTATCTTTTAGCGTATGAAAACCCGAAAAAGGTGCTGACCGCAACGATTAACACTGCACCAAATATTTTTACCATACGCCCTCAGCCTTTCTATGAGGTAATACCGATTTTCCATATTTATCTTTTACTTGCATAACTGTTCCTGGCCCTCTTGCTTTTGATAGCTCCACAAACCTATCAAATATGCCGAGCTCCAGCACCGCTTTTAGTGATGGACGTTTCACAACATCATCATAAGAAAATCCATGTGCACTTATAAAAAGCTGAACCCCTGCATGCACGGCCTCCATAATTGCTTCACTATCTTCTTTACGTCCGATTTCATCTACAATCAAAACATCTGGACTCATAGAACGAATCATCATCATCATTCCTTCAGCTTTTGGACATGCGTCTAACACATCTACTCGCGCTCCAAAGTCATATTGCGGGATGCCTTTCACGCAACCTGCAATTTCTGACCGCTCATCAACAATCCCGACTTTACAAGAAGGTATTTTCGAAGCACTTACACCTTGACTCATACAACGTGCTACATCTCTTAAAAGTGTTGTTTTCCCCGTTTGCGGTGGGCCAATTACCATCGTGTTTAACCATCTTGACTCATACAAATACGGCAAAAGTGGTTCAGCAATTCCTATTTTTTGACGAGCGATACGAATATTAAAGGAAGAGACATCTCGAATCATTTTCACTGCGCTTTTTTCTGTAATGACTTTTCCAGCTAAGCCGATTCTATGTCCTCCTCGAAGTGTCACATACCCACGTTTTAATTCCTCTTCCATCGTATAAATTGAGAATTGACTTAACTTATTCAATAAGTAAATGGCATCCTCTGCTGTAACGATATAGTCATAAAAAAACACTTCGCCATGAGCAATACATTCTAGCGGTCTTCCAATTCGAACACGAATTTCCTCTAGAGCATTGTATTGCTTACACCTTTCCACTAGCTGCTTCATCGTTTTCGGTAAAACTTCTAATACTTCTTTCATCAGCTTCTCCCCACTATACTCGACTTACTATTTCAACAACGCGATAAAAATGCAGCCAATTCCAAGCGCTAGAAAAAAGAGTTTCAAGAAAGAAATCTCACTTGCCACACTCGCTATGCCTATTGTCATTGTTAAAATTAATACGGTCGGTCCAACAAACGCCAACATACCATTTATAAACAATGCTTTTTTCGCATCATTCACATAAAGCATAAGCAAAGCGGCGAATATTTCCGCGCTACCCGAAAACAACCGAAGTAACCCCATTACAAGCACGGATGTTTCCATTGCCGCTAGCCATTGTTTCATTCTCCCACCTTCTCCCATAACGGTTACTAGTGCTACATTCCAAAAAAGAATATATTTGTACAACCATATGCAGGGGTTGTCTATTTCAGAATTAAAAACACAACTTTTCTCTAACGATTTTATTAAATCTTAATATTAATTTTTTATGGTATATTTAATTTAAAAGGGGTATAGACGATGCAACACGTTACTTTAGTACCACTCGATTTACGCTATGCAAATGTGATTTTTAAGCTATCAAGTGATCCACACGTAAAAAATGCATTAGGAATAACAGTAGAAAAGATCGAAGACACGAAAGCATTTCTTCTTTTCGCAATAGAAGAAGAGCGCCAAAAGAGATCTTTATCGAGAATGATTGTAAATGAAGAAAACGAAATAATTGGTCTCACCACACTTAAACATATTAATTTTGAGAAGAAACAATCTCATATTGGTAGTTGGCTCGGCTATCAATACTGGGGAAAAGGATATAATGAGGCTGCTAAAAAAGAAATCTTTAAAATTGCTTTTTTGGACTTACAACTTTCCTACGTATTTGCTGGCGCTAAAACGAATAATGTCCGCTCGTTAAAAGCACAAGAAAAACTGCCTTATATTTCATTGCATGTGGAAGATAGATTCCCTGGTGAACATTCTACCTTAGAGAATGAAGTAAAATCTTCTTGTGTACTACATGTCGTGTCACGTGAAAAATTTCTAAATTGGCTAGACCTACAAAAGGAGAAGGAAAAATATGAAGGTAGTAAAAATTAGTTTAACAGTCGTAGTAGAATTAGCTCTTATTTATCTTTTTTCAATAATAGTCGGTTGGTCATTTATGGAGACCTTTTTCCTTGGTAGCTTAGCGATATTTGCAATTACATGGCTAATTATTATGAGTAATCATAGAAACAATATTACGGATCACGCAATAAGTAAAACATTAACTGGTGTTGAGACTGGCGAAATAAAACCATTTCAAATCGTTTTCACTCCATATATGGCGGGTACTCTTTCACTTGTTTTAGTTAGTTTTATTATCACCGCTATTTACTACCTACCCTATTTCCTATAAAAAAAGCACTCGTGATCATCACGAGTGCTTTTCTACTATGCACGAGAAACGTATTTACCTTCACCAGTGTTGATGATAAGCATTTCGCCTTCGTTAATGAAAATTGGTACTTGTACAACAAGACCAGTTTCTAATGTAGCTGGTTTTGTTACGTTAGAAGCTGTATCACCTTTAATACCAGGCTCTGTTTCTGACACTTTTAATTCAACTGTGTTCGGAAGTTCAACACCAAGTACTTCATCTTGGTATGTCATAATAGATACTTCCATGTTTTCTTTTAGGAATTTAAGTTCGCGCTCGATTTGGTTTTCACCAAGTTCGATTTGCTCGTAAGTTCCGTTATCCATAAATACGTGAGACTCACCGCTCGCGTATAAGTATTGCATACGACGGTTTTCGATGTGTGCTTTTTCTACTTTTTCACCTGCACGGAATGTTTTCTCTTGAACAGATCCTGTGCGAAGGTTACGTAGTTTAGAGCGAACGAATGCAGCACCTTTACCTGGCTTTACGTGTTGGAAATCCATTACTTGCCAAAGGGCATTGTCCACTGAAATTGTTAAACCTGTACGAAAATCGTTTACTGAAATCATGTAAAAAAATCCTCCTGTATATTACAAAATAATAAGTTCTTTTGGTGATTTCGTAATTACTTCATTACCTTCACTTGTTACAATGATATCATCTTCAATACGTACGCCGCCAATACCTGGAATATAAATACCTGGTTCTACTGTTACAGCCATTCCTGGTTCAAGTACTGTATCAGAACGGAACGCTAAACCTGGTGCTTCATGGATTTCAAGACCAATTCCATGACCAGTAGAGTGTCCGAAGTATTCACCATATCCTTTTTCAGTTATGTAATCGCGCGTTAACGCATCCGCTTCACGGCCTGTTAAACCAGCTTTAATACCGTTCACACCACGTAGTTGTGCTTCTAAAACGATATTATAAATTTCTTTTAATTTATCAGATGGTTCACCAACTGCAATCGTACGAGTAATATCAGAGCAATATCCTTTATAATAAGCGCCGAAGTCTAATGTAACGAAATCTCCTGTTTCTATCACTTTTTCAGATGCCACGCCGTGCGGTAATGCCGAACGAAGACCTGAAGCAACGATAATATCAAACGAAGAAGATGTTGCTCCTTGTTTTCTCATGAAAAATTCAAGTTCATTTGACACTTCAATTTCAGATACTCCCGGGCGAATGAATGATAGAATATGTTCAAAGGCAGCATCTGCAATCTGTGCAGCTTCCTTTAATATCTTAATCTCTGAATCAGTCTTTATCAAGCGTAACTTTTCTACAAGCCCAGAAGTTGGGATAAATTCAGCATCGATCGCTTCTTTATGTGTTGAATAAGAACTATATGTAAGAGTATCTTGCTCAAAGCCAAGCTTTTGAATTCCCAGTTCCTTCACTTGCTTTGCAACTTCATCAATGATTAATCCTGCATGCTGTACAATCTCGTATCCAACCGCTTGTTTACTAGCCTGCTCTACATAGCGGAAATCTGTAATAAATTGAGCACGTTTTTTCGAAATCAGTACAACACCAGCTGTTCCTGTGAAGTTTGCCATATATCTACGACTATGTTCATTTGTTAACAAAATACCGTCAATACCAGCCTCATCAAATGCGCTTCTTACTCTTTCGATTTTCTCCATTACTTTATGCCTCCCTCAATTTCTCCATTAATGCAAATAACGCTAACTTATAGCCATAAAAACCAAATCCAACAATTTGTCCCGCACAAACAGCTGCCGTCACAGATTCATGACGGAACGACTCACGCTGATGAATGTTAGAAATATGTACTTCAATAACAGGAATCGAAATGCTCGCAATTGCATCTCGAATCGCATAGCTATAATGCGTAAATGCTCCAGGATTTAAAATGATCCCTTCATATATATCTTCCGCCTCATGAATACGATCGATAATCGCACCTTCATGATTCGATTGGAAACATTCTAACTCCACTCCCATTGTTTCTGCTTCTTGCTTCATATCTGCTTCAAGTGTCGCTAGCGTGCCCTTTCCATATACATTTACCTCTCTGACACCGAGGCGATTTAGGTTAGGACCGTTTACGAGGAGTACCTTTTTCATATGCTTAAAACTCCTTAATATTAAATATCTATACAACATTTTAACATAGGAGTTACTTGTTTGAATAGTTCGTCTTCTCTTCCCCTTCTTGCTCGGCCTTATTGGTATTTACTGCGTAAGAAACAGAGTATGCAATAAACACACCATACAATATAAAAATACATATCGTCGTCACAAGTGTTTCTTTCGGTAAATGGAGTGCGCTTTTAATAGCAGGCGCTATTAACCCCATTCCGAAAAATAGTAACGCCCACCAAAATAGCCCATAAATCATCCCTGGAAGAATTCCTTCAAACTTTGCCAAAAACGCTTTATACAAAAAGGCAATTAAAATCGAAAGTAGTCCCATACAAACAATTCCTGACACATTGCCCCATACCCCTTCTTTCCAGCTTCCAAAGGCAAATGGTAAAAGTAAATAGTTCGGTCCCGCTTCCGTAAATGAAAATATATGAAGGAAATACCATATCCCCCCCCAAAAGATTCCACCAAATAAACCAATTTGTACAAAATTCCTTGTTCCTAATTGTTCTTGACTCACATCGACACCTCCGCTCAATAGTATGCCCGAAACTATTTTGAACCATGTTTAAATACTGCGAAATTTGTCTATAAAAAGAATAAGAAATGTCCGACTCTCGTAACATTTTTCCTTGTCATATACTTGTATTTGTCGATAAAATAAAGGAAACTCGGTGATTGTCTTATTTCAAAACGACAGAACCCAGTATGACAATTGCCTCTTTTTCTACATAAGAGAGAAACAAATACAGGTTGGTGTTAACATGGCAGAAGAGTCAAAACAAATATATGGCGGGCAAGCAGTCATAGAAGGAGTTATGTTTGGCGGTAGAGAATATACTGTTACAGCGGTTCGTCGTAAAGATAAATCGATTGAATTTTATCGATTACCACGCGTTCGTAATAAAGCATTATCTATCCTGAAAAAAATTCCATTTTTACGAGGGATTGCCGCTATTGTGGATGCAAGTGCGAATGGAGCAAAACATTTAAACTTTGCTTCAGAACGATTTGATGTCCACCCAGAAGAAGACGAACAAATCGCAAATAACAAAGAAGAACAATCGAAATTAACGATGGTATTAGGAGTTGCAGCAGTTGGTGTTTTATCTTTCATATTTGGTAAAGTCATTTTCACAGCAGTTCCTGCACTACTAGCTGAATTAACGAGACCGATTTTCCCCTCTCATACAGGGCAAATCATTGTCGAAAGTGTCATTAAGCTCATGCTATTATTGAGCTATATATACTTTATTTCTTTAACCCCACTTATTAAGCGGGTATTTCAGTACCATGGTGCGGAGCATAAAGTAATTAATGCCTATGAGAATAACCTTCCAATGACTGTAGAAAATGTGCAAAAACAAACTCGCCTTCATTATCGCTGTGGCAGTAGCTTTATTATATTTACAGTCATTATTGGAATGTTTGTTTATTTCCTTGTCCCTACAGATCCACTTTGGGCCAGAGTCGTAAACCGAATTTTATTAATTCCAGTCGTTCTCGGCATTTCTTTCGAAGTGTTACAATTTACAAATCGATTACGCGATATTCCAGTATTACGCATACTTGGATATCCCGGATTATGGCTGCAACTGTTAACAACGAAAGAACCAACAGATGATCAAGTGGAAGTAGCCATTGCATCGTTTGAAGAATTATTACGTTTAGAAAACAAACAATAATTATTTAAAATTGGTGTTCAACTCCTTTCCTCATCGTTAATATACTAATTTTAATATATGTTTTTAGGAGGTGTCCCTTATGAACGGTCGTTCGTTTACATTCGCTATAGTTATGCTTATTATCGGATTAGCAATATTCGGCCTTGTTTCATCTGTCATTACAAATCCAATGGGTGTATTAAGAAATATCGGGTACATGTTACTTGTTGTCGGTATCTTTTATTTGCTATACAAGATGTTTACAAATTCTAGTGGTTCTGCAAATTCGCAAAGCTCTTATAAGCGTGCAGCGAAACAATCGAACCGCAAACATGGGAAACAAAATGTAGCACCCCTAAGCAATTCTTTCTTGAAATCCAACGCTTCTAATGACAAAGGTAAGAAAGGCGCTCCTTCCACTTTGAAGCGAAAAAGAAAACAATCTCATTTAACTGTCATTGAAGGTAAAAAAAACAAAAAGAAAGACCGTGCTTCCTTTTAGGAAATACGGTCTTTCTTTATATTTTGCAGTACTTCTTTCAAACTTTTATCTTTCATACTTTCAATTCGAAGGTGATGATTTTCAAATGGTAAATTCCTTGTCACATCATTAGGTACAACAACGCACTTTAATCCTGCTGCAATCGCTGCTTTTAATCCGTTTAACGAGTCTTCAAATACAACAGCTTCAGACGGATCAATTCCTAAATCTTCTATCGCAATTCGATAAAGTGCTGGATCCGGTTTTACCTTCTCAACATCTTCCCTTGTTTTAATGACTTCAAAATAATCTCGAATTTGTAGCTCTTCCAAAAAAGAAGTAACCCATTCTCTAGATGAACTGGAAGCTAATGCGATTTTCAATCCCATTTCTTTCGCTTCCTCTAAATATTCTTTTACCCCGTCACGAGCTTCTGGTATTTTCATTTTCTCTTTATGTAAAGTTTTCACTTTTTCTTTTAATGCATCCTTGTTAAACTTCTCTTTTAATTGCTCATTTAAATATGCGTAAAGCACATCGTCTGTCGTTCCAATACATTTCGCAAATTCCGTTAAAGGTAACTCCCCACCGTACTCACGAACAGCGTCTCTGAAAGAGTGAAACCATATTGTTTCTGTGTCTACAATTAATCCATCAAAATCAAAAATAATTGCTTTCATAATTTCCCCATCCTTTTCGGTTGAAATAAAAAAGGAAACGACATACGTTCCCCCTTAATTACTTTTCTCTTCATTTGCTTTTTGAACGCCACGAAGTGTTTCCACTCGAACCTCATCTTGTTCAAAATATTGCACTAGATCACCAATGCGGTCAATTGCTTCCCAACTTAAATGATGTTCAATTCCTTCTACATCATTGTAAATTTTACTTTCATCCAAACCGATAATACGCATAAATTGCTCTAGCAAGTCATGACGATATACGAGACGTTCTCCGATTTTTTTACCTTTTGATGTTAATACAAGCCCTCTATATTTTTCATAAATTAGATATTCATCTTTGTCTAATTTTTGCACCATTTTCGTTACAGAGGATGGATGTACACTCAGCGCTTCAGCAATATCAGATACGCGGGCATAACCCTTTTCATCAATCAACAAATAAATTTGTTCAATATAATCTTCCATACTAGGGGTAGGCATCGGTTTCCTCCATCCAATTTCATTTTGCTCATTCCGTACGAAGCAATCAATAAAATGATACACCAGAAAGAATAACGTGACAAGTTGAAAACAAGCCTAAATATTTTACATGAAAAGAACTTGCATTCCAATACAAGTTCTTTTCATGTAAAATATTGAATTTCTGCGTTAGGAAAAAAGTGATGAATATATCCTCTAATCGTTTCTTCCAATACTTCTGCATCATCTTTTTTATATACGTATTTCCCGATGCCATATCGTCCCCATTTATATTTGCGCTTCTCTTCATCCATTTC
Source organism: Bacillus sp. 17RED48 (assembly GCF_019837545.1). Lineage (NCBI taxonomy): Bacteria > Bacillati > Bacillota > Bacilli > Caryophanales > Bacillaceae > Bacillus > Bacillus sp. 17RED48. The sequence continues at coordinate 682,434 of NZ_JADAXG010000001.1, read as the reverse complement.
AAGCTTCGTATTCGGATAACGCTCTTGAATGACCTTTTTTGCTGGTTTTGTAAAGCGATGTTGAATTAATTCAAATGTTAAATTCGGTATCGACAAATCTTTTAGCGCATTGTACAGTCGCTCAAATAGTTCACGATATCCTTCTTCCCATCCTTCATGCATATTAAAGTGGTGCAACTATAAACCCAAGTGGATAACCCGCACCTGCTACTTTACGAGCCGCTTCAATTCGTTCTTCAAAAGGTGATGTCCCCGGCTCAAAATTTTTGATTACATACCGTGAATTAATACTAAATCGAAAACGAGTTTTCCCATTATGTTTTGCATCTAATAAATGATCAACGTGCGAATATTTCGTAACGAAACGTAAACGCCCATGCTCACTTTCTCCAATGAATTCAATCGCCCGCTTTAATGCATGTGTTAAATGATCAATTCCAACAATATCTGATGTACAAGCCGCTTCAAACCTTGTTATTTCTGGTGCTCTTTCATCCATATACTGCTTTGCCTTCTCAAATATTTCATCAAGATTGACATACACGCGAACGTAAGGCTTACTCCCAAGTGTCGTTTGCAAATAGCAATAATGACAATGTCCCATACACCCCGTTGCGAGCGGGATTGCATATTCAGCTGACGGTTTTGACGTATCAAACTTTAATGTTTTCCTCACCCCAACGACAAGTGTTGCCTTTGCATTACGATACTTTTGCAAATCATTTTCACCTGGCAAATTTCTAATTTGATTATGGGATGTCATTTCACGAATTTCTAATCCCATCTTCGTAAACTTCTCATACAGCTCTTTTCCAAGCGGATATTCGAGTGCCTTCGGTTCAAAGTAAACGAGTTTTGGCATAAATGGTTTCATATGCTTCCCTCCTCTCGTTAGTATGGGAAACGATGAAGAATTAACACTCATTAAAGTTTTCCACTTCAGTAACTTGCGTTGCAAGTTACTGAATGTTATAATTTGGATAACAGCTACCTTGCAACGCAAGTTACCTGAGTAAAAGGTGGTGAAATCATGCACAGCCAAATGTTAAAAGGTGTGCTCGAAGGTTGCATCCTATACATCATTTCACAAGAAGAAGTGTACGGATATGAACTGAGTACAAAATTAAATAAACACGGATTTACATTCGTAAGTGAAGGAAGCATATATCCGTTATTGTTACGTATGCAAAAAGAAAAATTGATTGAAGGAACATTAAAAGCTTCCTCACTCGGTCCAAAGCGAAAATATTATCACGTAACCGACAAAGGATTAGAGCAGCTTGAAGAGTTTAAACAAAGTTGGGGAATGGTTTCAACTACGGTGAACAATTTATTACAAGGGGAGTGATAGGGATGAATGCACAAGACATGATTGAATTGAATAATAAAAAACGTGAGCTTCTAACTTCCGAAAACGAAACTGCTTATGGCGATATGCTAGTATATCTTCGATTATCTAATGTACCCGAACATCAAGTAGAAGAACTTTTATTAGAAATATTAGACCATCTTATCGAAGCACAAGCAGAAAATAAAAGTGCTTACGACATTTTCGGTAATGATTTACAATCTTATTGCGATGAACTTATATCAGCTTTGCCTGTCCAAACAAAATTAGAAAAAACTTCTTTAATCGGTTTTGTTATTAGCTTACTTCTTGCTATACAGTTTGGAATCGATGCAATTGTTTCCTTTTTCATTTTAATCTTTGAAAATAATGTAGAACAATTCACCCCAGCTTTTAGTATCCCTGGAACTATTTTGTCTGTTTCACTCATTATTCTAGGAATACTGCTTATTTTATATTTATTAAAGCGTTACTCCTTTGATCAAAAAATAAATTGGAAAAGACGAATTCTATTCGGGCTCGCTTTTGCTACTCCATTTTGTTCAGCTATATTCGTAAATATTTATTTTAGAAAACAACCTTACCTTATTTATCATCTAACCTTTTGGCAAAACGCCTTAATCGCTATCTTATTTTTTATTTTATATAAATTACTATACAAAAAATCAAATTTTTAACAGCCTTTCAAAAGGCTGTTTTTCTTCTGTCTAATTTTACAAATTGAAAAATTTCATAAAGAAAATAAGAAAAATGCAAAATAATTAAAGTTAATTGTTGACGTGATGCTTTTATTATCGGTATCATAAATCTTCGTGAGCAATTATTTTTCGTTATACGATTTTTTTATTATTACTGAATTTTTGAGAGGAGAAATTAAATGTCAGTTAAGAAGAAAACGCAAGTACGCACCGGCAAAATGGTACGTGAACTAATGTTAGCAGACGAAGATGTAAATGCTTCGCTAATTATGGTATATAGTGAAAACGGTGTAAACGCAGAAATTAAAATCGAGGGCTTAACGCCGAAATGTAACGAAGAATTATTTTTGAGCGGAAACGTGGATTGGAACAAGAGTGTTATTTATAAAATTGTTGATTTCACTGGGAACGCTGAAGTTGGTAAAGTTACATTAACAGCGATGAACAAAAATAATGTTTCTCTAGAAGTTGAACGCGTTATGTGGAGCAAAGAGAATAAAGAAGCTGCTGAGCAAGAAGAAACTGTTGTAGAAGCTACTCCGAAAAAAGAAGTAGTTGTAGAAGCTCCAAAAGCAGTTGCACCTGCTCCAAAACCTGTTACGCGAGTAGAAACACCTGCAGCACCTAAACCTACTCCGGTACCGACACCGAAGCCAGTAAGTGTAGAAGCAGCTGTGGAACTATCTACTCCAGCACCTGTGAAAAAAGCAGCACCAACTCCAGTTACAAAGCAAGAGACAGCACCGGTCGCTCCTGCAAAACCGAAGCAACCTGCTTTGACTGAAACAAATACAAAACTACAAGAAAATTATGTTAAACTTGTGAAAAAGACAATTGAAGTTTGTCAAGATTACGAGCTTGGCATCGACATAGATGATTCTATTGAAAGCTTAAAAAAAGAACTACAAAGCCAAGGTATTAGCGTTACATTTGACAAAGAAATTATGGACGTTGTAAATCGCCTTCGTTCTTTACAAGATAAAGGAATCAAAGTAGAAAAAGTACTTAATTTACTATAAAAAATAAGAGGTGGCAATTGCCACCTCTTATTTTTTATAATTCCATTCCTTACTTTCATACTTCTCTTTTGCTAATGTTTGCACTTCATGTAACTGTTCTTCTGTTAATTCATACGGAACAAGCTCTACATCTAATCCTTTTTCAAACCCAACCTCAAACGCTTTAATTAACTGTTCGATTGTAAACGTACGGTCTGTTAATTCATTAATTGCTACCGCTTTAGAAGAGAACATACTCTTCATACGCTCTTTTACACGTTCATTCGGGAATAAAAACAGATCGTATAATTCATCTAAATCTATTTCTAACGGAATCGATCCGTGCTGTAAAATCACACCTTTTTGACGTGTTTGAGCACTACCTGCGATTTTTCTTCCTTCTACTACAATTTCATACCAAGACGGTGCATCAAAGCATACTCCTGAACGTGGATTTTTTAAATTTTCACGGTCTGCTTCTGTTTTTGGAACTGCATAATATGCTTCTAATCCTAATGCCTTAAAACCGTCTAATAAACCTTGCGAAATAATACGATACGCTTCTGTAACTGTTTTTGGCATATTTGGATGATCTTCAGACACAATAACACTGTACGTTAATTCTTTATCATGTAGTACACCCCTGCCGCCTGTTTGACGACGAACGAATCCATATTTCTTTTCGTTAACTACATCCATATTAATATCTTTTTCAACACGCTGGAAATACCCAACTGTTAATGTTGGTACTTCCCATTCATAAAAACGAATGGTTGGTGGCATTTTCTTTTCACTTTGCCAATTTAATAAACATTCATCTAACGCCATATTAAATGCCGGTGAACATTGACCAGAGTTAATATAACACCATTTTTCTTTTCCCATCCTGCACCTCATATAACCAATTATTTTTCACATTCTCTAGTCTACCAAATTCGACAAAATTTGTGAAAGAATACGAAATTTCTTCTTATATGCAAATGAATCTGTTGCATAAATACATACGGGCATTATAATATTGAAAGTAGGATAAGAAAAAAGGGAGCGATAGAACCGTGTCAACAACTTGGATTATTTTATTAGCCGTAATCGTAGCGTTCATCGGCTACACTGTATGGATGTATTTCTATCAGAGAAAATTAATTAAAACACTTTCAGAAGAAGAGTTTCGCGCTGGCTACCGCAAAGCACAGCTTATCGATATTCGCGAAGCAGACGAATATACTGCAGGACATATTTTAGGCGCACGTAACATTCCATTATCACAAATTCGCCTTCGTCATAAAGAACTTCGCAAAGATCAACCAGTTTACTTATACTGCCAAAGCGGATTCCGTACTGGTCGTGCAGCTCAATACTTAAAGAAACAAGGCTACAAAGATTTCTACCAATTACAAGGTGGATTCAAAACGTGGACTGGAAAAATTAAAAAGAAATAATAACATACAAAAACTAGCTGAATCATTCAGCTAGTTTTTTCATTCCATATTATTCGCAATGTATACTAAATTTTGCTTAATCACATCTTTATCATTCTCTTGCACATTACGATACAGCAGCTGATATTCAAGTCCTTTCTCTTTCCAAATAAGCGTAGCGAATTCATCTCCTCGCCCAGAGTCATCCTTATTTTTAAAATAAGCGAATGCTCCACTATTCAATTTCATTTGTTCTTGAAATCGCTTCTCTTCCACGAGATCCGGAAAACTATAAGGAAAGTTTGCAACATTTAACTCAATATACTCATTTCTATCTGGCTCCTGCTGTTTATATTTAATCATTAAGACAGCGTTCTTCTTCCCAATCGTTCTGACTTCCCCCTTCACATCACTCGTAATGTCATACGGTAAAAACGCCGGAACTTTAAATTTCACTGGAAAATATTTCGGAAGCTCCTTTAGTGGAATAGGAGCCGTAACACGATCCATAGCTCCCCCTGTTGTTCCCACAAAGTTTTTTTCTTCTTGCATCGTTTGCTGAAACGAACATGAACTTAGCACTAGACTAGAAAACACGAAACAAATGATTCTTTTTTTCAATTTGTTTCCGCCCTTTCATACCGCTATCTTTATGAATGAAGTGTTTATATGCTATTCATATTCGCTTCATTAACAAACTCCCCCTTTGAAAACTTTCCACGTTATTCTCACACATTTTGACAAAACTTCTTTTATAGACGCAAAAAAGCCCCCTATCATTCTTACGCCCAAATAAAAAGGTTACGCGAATAAAAAGAAGCCTTACTTATAACATAGTTTGTGAAAAGCTTTTCAGGTCAAGATTTTTTCATTCTTATTATTTTCCCTTTATAATAAAGGAAAGAGGTGATACATATGGCCAATATAAAACAAATTGCAAAAACCGCTGGTGTATCCATATCAACTGTTTCCCGCGTCCTTAATAATCACCCTTACGTAAAAGAAGAAAAACGTAAGCGTGTTCTAGATGCTGTTGAAGAATTGAACTATGCAAAAAATATAAATGCTATTCATTTAATAAAGGGAAAAACATATACAATCGGGGTTATGCTCCCCTTCATTAATCTTCCATACTTCAGTACCATTATTGAAGGAATCGGAAACGAAGCGTTAGCAGCTGGATATCACATTAATTTATGTCAAACAAATTACGATAGCCTCGAAGAGATTCGTGTTCTTGAAATGATGAAAATGAAACAATTCGATGGAATGATTATTTGCTCTCGAACGAGTTCTTGGGAACAAATTGAACCTTTCGCAAAATTTGCCCCTATTATTTCATGTGAAAAGATGAAGCATCCCCTCATTTCATCCGTCTACGTAGATCACTATGAAGGCTTCCGTCTCGGCACTGCCTATTTACTCAGTAAAGGCCATGAAAAAATCGGAATCTGTTTAGCAAGAAAAACGAGTGCAAATTCTATGGAGCGCGAAAAAGCATTTGCTGATACGCTTCATAACGAAGGTAAAACGGTACATCCAGATTGGATTTTTCATCAATGCTATACGATGCAGGATGGTGCAAAAATACTTCATCGCATTTTAAACATGAAAAATCGCCCAACCGCTATTTTTACAGCGAACGATCAAGTTGCAGCTGGTTTATTAACAGAGGCGCGAAAGCATAGTATTCGAGTCCCTGAAGAACTTGCTATCCTTGGATTTGATAATCATGAAATTTCAAAGGCGTTAGAAATTTCAACAATTGAGCATCCCGGCCTTACAATGGGCTCACATGCTTTTTCTTTATTCCATAAACAAATCCAAAGCGAGCAAATTGCCGGGAATGCAGAAGAGCTTTCATTCCATTTAATTGAGCGAGATACTGTCTGAAAAAAGAGCGTTACCTATAGCGCTCTTTTTCAGCTCTTCACCTATTGACTTTATATTTCCCATCTCATATAATGAACCTAACGAACGGTAGGTAGGGGATGAAAATGACAGCAAACCGCATTAAAGCTGTAGCACTTTCTCATTTCGCACGCTACGGCTATGAAGGAACTTCATTGGCAAATATTGCTCAAGAAGTCGGGATTAAAAAACCATCGATTTACGCACACTTTAAAGGAAAAGAAGAGCTATATTTTATATGCTTAGAATCCGCTCTTCAAAAAGATTTACAGAGCTTCACAGACGATATCGAAAAATTTTCAAATTCGTCTACTGAAGAATTGCTCTTACAGTTACTAAAGGGCTACGCAAAACGATTTGGTGAAAGTGAAGAATCAATGTTTTGGTTACGAACTTCCTATTTTCCGCCTGATGCATTCCGCGTACAAATTATCGAAAAAGCGAATGCACACATTGAAAACGTCGGAAAACTTTTATTCCCTATATTTAAACAGGCAAACGAGCAAAGTGAACTGCATAACATTGAAGTAAAAGACGCTCTAGAAGCTTTTCTATGCTTACTGGACGGACTTATGGTTGAACTACTATTTGCAGGTTTAAATCGCTTTGGGACTCGTTTAAACGCCTCTTGGCAAGTATTTTGGCGAGGTCTTTCAAACTGACGGATTGCTCCTTTGCAATGCGTCGTTTTTAAGCCCTTTACCTAACGACTGGTAGGAAGGAGAAATGACATATGGCATGGATTTATGTAATCATAGCTGGTATTATTGAAATCTTTTGGGTGATTGGACTTAAAAAAGCGGAGGCACCACTCGAATGGGCTGGTGTTGCGTTATTAATTACAATTAGTTTCGTCTTATTATTTAGAGCTTATAAAGATTTACCTGTCGGCACTGTATACGCAGTCTTTACAGGAATTGGAGCTGGTGGGATCGTTCTTACAGAGATTTTCGTCTTCGGAGAACCTTTCTCTATTGTAAAAGTTCTATTAATTGGTTTAATCTTCTTCGGAGTAATTGGGCTAAAACGAGTAACAGAAGAAAAAGAAGCGAAGGAGGCCGCATAAAATGGCTTGGTTATTTTTAATTCTAGCTGGTATTTGTGAAATTATTGGTGTACTCTTTATGAAAGTAGCCACTGAAAAGAAAGGCTGGGCACCAAAAGTTATTTTAATCGCTAACTTCGGCGTAAGTTTCTTCTTCTTATCCCTTGCGATGAACACGTTACCGATGGGAACTGCTTACGCGATTTGGACTGGAATCGGAACTGCGGGAAGTGCACTTCTAGGTATTCTTATTTTCCGCGAATCAGCGGATTGGCGTCGTCTTGCCTTCTTAAGTTGCATTCTATGCGGCGCTGTTGGCTTAAAACTATTAAGCTAACGTGAGGTGAATGTCATGTGGAAAGAAAAAGGAAAACAAATGTTAGCATGGATTACACTTGGAATTGTCATTCTATTACAAATCAGTTTTCATATAATAGAATGGTTGTTTCATAAAGTAGTATCCATTCTTACCTTCCTTCCTAGCATGGCACTTGAAATTGCATCTATTGCTTGGTCAGTTATTGCCTCCATTGCAATCGTCATTATATGGAGTATCGCCAAACTATGGAATAAATTATTTAAAAAGGACATTACTTCTGAAAAAGAGTAACTGTCCTTTTTTATATTCATTCAGACTTCCTGTAGAAGTTTGATGCGATAAGACAAAGAAGACCAATTATAACAATACTTACACCAATTCCTTTATGCAAATTAGGAAATGGTGATGGTATATCTGAGTAAAAATTTGCTAATATGAGACCGATTGAAAATAAAAGTACTCCTATTCTATATAACCATTTTCTTTTGTTCATCATTGTCCCTCCTAAAATTTTTCATACACTCCTTTCTTTTGGACATACTACCTAAAAAAGGAGTGAATAATATGCAAAATTCTATACATAAGCAGATCCTATTTTTATTTTTCCTCTTTCTCATTCTCGTTATCGTTTTCAGCTTTATATTACATACTCCAAAAGATGTTGTACCGAATAGCCTCTCTGTTTATAAACTCTTACTTTCATATTGTCGTTATTGAAGAAGGTGCCTTATATAAGGCACCTTTTAAAATTCTCTTTTCTCATACAATTTCACTGAAACGAAGATAGATATTATAAACATGCATATTGAACTAACGAATAACACGCTGTTATATAATTGAATTTGTTCCATGCTGACTTCAAAGAACATAGTACCAATTGCTGTCGGTGCTATTAGTATGAATAGCGTAATTAAAGAAGCTTTTTTATAGCCAAACCAAAACAATATCGGTAAAACAATGCTTAAATATATAAAAACAAAGCCAGAAATCATAATTACTGTTGTCGTTATAAATTCAAAAGTTCCATCTTCAAATCGATTGATTACTACAGGACTAGACACTATCATACTTATAATAAAAATAATAAGTGCCATTATGTATTTAGCTAATACGATTTCCTTTCTCGCTAGCGGTAAACTATTTACTATTACTTCACTATTATATTTTTTATCGTCATTAAATGTTTTTAAAATTGCTATTACTGGAATTATAGCTGACATAATCATGTAAAAACTTTTAATATCTATTAATGTCATATACAAGAAAAGAGGATACATTAAGTGCCATATTAAATACTTCCATTGCACGATAAAGTCTTTTATTATAAGTTGCTTCACGATCGCTCCCTCCTTATAAATCACGTTCATTGTACAAATGAATTGAGAAAAACATAGACATAACATATAAAAGAAGGAGTCCTGCTATAAAACAAATATTTACGACTAGACTCGTGTTCCAAGCATTCTCTACATCTAACCATACGTTACTTACAATCAGTCCACTTAAATACCCAAATGCAATTCCGGCGAACGGAGCAATTTGTTTTGCACTGCTATATCCTACTGAAAATTCGATTGGGAGTACAATCATGCTATAAACCAATCCTCCCGTTATTCCGCCAAGAATCTCTCCCCATAGCATAAATACAGTTATATGTTCATTTTGTAACTGGATTAAACCAACTACAAGTGAGAAAATCCCACCTAAAGCAACTAAAATACTTACAAATATGTATTTTGCTATGACAATTTCTTTACGTTGTAACGGTAAACTATTTACTAGCATTTCACTTTTATTTTTATTCTCATAACTCATTAACAGCATGATTCCAAGAACAGGTATAAACATGCTAAATGTCATCAGAAAACTATCACTACGAAAATCAACAATAGCAAGAAAAAACAAACATATTAAATACGCAAACCCTAACTTTCTTTGCAACATCATATCTTTTAAGACTAATTGCTTGATCATGTTTTACCCTCCTAATATGAAAATGCTCCTTCTATAACTCTGCCTCCTGAAACATTTTCATTGAGAGAAACATTGATATGACTATACTTACTAACACTCCGATACCAAGAATACTCATTGATAATGTAGCATCTTCAGATTGAAGTACTTTTAGCATGATTATTTCATCACCAAAAATATTGCACATAAGGCCAATCATACCCATTAAAGGAAAAATCATAATCACATTCAAGACAGTAATAGCTTTGTATCCTCCAATGTAATTAGTAGGTATCGTTACTACACAATAAATTAAAGTTGCTACTATTGCTGAAAATATTGCATATCCAGGAATAGCTATGTCTCTGTTCAATAAAATATTTCCTAATATTACGACTATAAAAGTTGTACTCAAACCAGCCATAATAAATAATGAGCTTGAAATATATTTAGCTATAACTATCTCTTTTCTCGTTATAGGCAAACTCACTAATACTTTTTCTGTTTTACTTTTCTCGTCATAATAAAAAGAAATATATATAATCGTACTACATGTTATAAATAATCCTATTGCAATCCCCATCGGTTCTACGGAATTTCTAAAAACGGATAAAATAGGTATTAAAAAATAGAAAGGAAACATCTTCTTCTGTAAGAAAAACTCCTTCAAAATCAACTGTTGCATATGAATTCCCCCTCTCTATAAATCACGCGTTTCATAAATTTTAATTGTAAGAAACATAGAAGCGATATAGACACTAGCTAATATAATTCCTCCAACTATAAATACACCGATATGCACTGGATTCATAATCCACTCAATGAATGAAGGTGTTGTTTCATCCAATCCATCTCCTATGAATATCCAAGCAATTCCACCAACTACCATTGATGCTCCTGACACTATACTTCGTGCTATCTTTGACCTTGTAACATAATAACTAGGAAAGAATGTTACAACAAAAAATACGGCATAAACAGCTCCATTTATTACTTCATACCACGGAATTTCAATGTATAGATTCGGATGATAGGTACCGATATCACCAATGACCACAATGCCTCTTACAAGAAAAACAACTAACATCGTAGAGAGTATGCCACCAACAATAAATATTGCACTGGAAACATATCTAGCAATTATGATATCCTTTCGGCTTACCGGTAAACTATTTATAATAATGTCACTGTTATTCCTTTCATCCATAAAAGTTAACGTCATAACGGAAGAAAGAGTTATAAATAGACAACTCATCGAAAATAACAATTCACCACTTGGATCTAACATAAATAATACAAGAGGCACAATTAGATTCACTAACCACGTTACCCTAAAAAAGAACAAATCTTTATATATGAGCTGACGCATAGGGACCTCTCCCTTTCGCGGTGTAAACGATGATATCGTCTAATGTTGGTTTTTCTAGTACAACCTCATTTCCAAACCAATCGATAATTGCTTGCTTATCCTTTGCTAAACCTTCGAAACCAAATTTATTTTTTCGTAATCCAACAAATAATTCTTTTCCTTCTCTATCTAATAAATCATTACTTCCTTTTACAATTACGTAGTTCTCCATTAATTCATCTTTCTCACCAGTAAATATAATTTCTCCATCATTTATGAACGTAATATAATCCGCGATGCGCTCTAAGTCTGTTGTAATGTGTGTTGATAATAATACAGATACTTCATCTTCCATTACAATTTCTTGCAACATATCAAGCAATTCACTTCGAACAACCGGATCTAATCCTGCCGTTGGTTCGTCCATAATAATAAACTCCGCGTGGTGTGAAAGTGCGATTGCAATCGCAAATTTCATTTTCATCCCTTTTGATAATTCTTTAATTTTTTTATACTTCGGAACTTGCAATCGATGCATATACGATTGATACTGCTCTTCGTCCCACTTTTTATATAGCGGTGCAATAATACGTTTCATTTGTTCACACGTTAAATCTTCGTAGTAATGATTTTCATCATATACAAAACCGATATTTTGTTTTATTTCCTTCTCGGCTTTTTTATTGTCCTTGCCAAAAATTTTTATATCACCGCTATCTTTTCTAATTAAATTCATAATCATTTTGATCGTCGTACTTTTCCCTGCTCCATTCGGTCCGACAAATCCCATAATATATCCGCGTGGTAACGTAAAACTTATATTTTTCACTGCAAAATCTTGATGACTTTTACAAACGTTTTTTAGCTCTAACATCTCTTATTCCCCCTCATATAAACACGCAATCATCTGCTGTAAATCTTCAAGTGAAAGCTGCAACGCTTTACTTTCATTTACAACCTCTTCCGCTTTACTTTCCAATAGACGTAGCCGCTGTTCTTTTAGTAGTTCATTATTTTTACGTGAAACATAAGTCCCCTTCCCAGCAACAGTTTCTATATATCCTTCTTTTTCAAGCTCCTCGTACGCACGCTTCGTTGTAATTACACTAACTTGTAATTCCTTCGCTAAGCTACGAATAGACGGTAATTGGTCTCCACCCTTTAAACCACCATTTAAAATAAGCTGGCTTAATTGTTTTCTTATTTGCACATAAATAGGGTCTTGGGAAGAATTCGAAATAATAATATTCATGTTTTCCTCCAGTGTGTGTATATACTGTATATACCTTATATATACAGTATATACATACCATCCTATTTTTGGCAAGAAAAAAAGACCAACATTTTCCTGTTGATCTTTCGTATATGTATCACTTTTCAAAGCGATCTAACATCTCATCTCTCATTCCAAAACTCACTACCGCAATTCCTACATACATAAACAGAAGGAACGCCGGATGAACTGTATTGTACCAAGTGCTATCAACAATTAAATAAATCGTTAATGCTACAACAAGAACAAACGCTAAGATAAACATATAAAAGTGTCTTGTACTACCCATAATAAACTCCTCTCTTCTCTCGTCACCATTCAACAGTATATTGTATCGAATAATTCGATATGACTCAAGGTTAACTTTCTGTTATGTAATCAAGTTCCACCTTTACAATGTCCTCACATGCTATTGAAATGATTGTTCCTTGCTTATCAATTGCCGTCACTTCTCTATTATCCATTACACGATGTGCTACTCTTTCTAGTACTTTTCCTTGATCTCGATAACAAAATTCTTTTACATCTTTAATCGTTTTTCCGTTTTCTAAATGGTATATCATTCTATAACACCGATATCCCACATTTTCACCCCCAGCTTGCTCGTTTTTTCACATATACATAAAAATGAGTCATTCCTATCTCATTACATCTTCTTAATTTCAATAAAATTCTAACAAAAATAAATACTTTTATCAAACTGACTTTTTCAACAAAATCACCTATAAAACTGCTTCTTTACACCATTATGAAACAAAAAATATAAACTTTTAACATTTTCTTCACTAATTCTGCACAAATTCTCCATACAAAAAAAAGAACCCGCATATAGCGAGTTCTTCCTTTGTTATGCTAATCAAACTTGTACAGGAGCTAACTTTTCATAACGTAAAACTGGTTTACGAGCAGCCAATGTTTCATCCAAACGTTTAATTACCGTTGTATGTGGCGCTTCTTGTACAACTTCTGGATTTTCTTCTACTTCTTTAGCAATTTGAATCATCTTATCAATAAAACCGTCTAATGTTTCTTTTGATTCTGTTTCTGTCGGCTCAATCATAATACATTCTTCCACATTTAATGGGAAGTAAATTGTTGGTGGATGGTAACCGAAATCAAGCAGGCGTTTTGCGATATCTAATGTACGTACACCAAGTTTCTTTTGACGACGACCTGATAATACAAACTCATGCTTACAATGTCTATCGAACGGAAGATCATAGAATGGTGCTAATCTTCTCATCATATAGTTCGCATTTAATACCGCATACTCCGTTACTGCACGTAGTCCATCTGGACCCATAGAACGAATGTATGTGTATGCACGAACGTTAATTCCGAAGTTACCATAGAATGGTTTTACGCGCCCAATTGCTTCTGGACGATCATAGTTAAAGTGATAGCCATTTTCTGTTTTCTCTAAAATTGGTTTTGGTAAGTACGGAATTAAATCTGCTTTCACACCTACTGGACCAGAACCTGGGCCACCGCCGCCGTGAGGACCTGTAAATGTTTTATGAAGGTTTAAATGCACAACGTCAAATCCCATATCTCCTGGGCGCGCCTGGCTTAATACCGCATTTAAGTTTGCACCATCATAGTATAATTTACCGCCTGCGTTATGGACGATTTCTGCCATTTCTAAAATATTTTCTTCGAATAGACCTAATGTATTAGGATTTGTTAACATAAGTGCTGCTGTTTCTTCGTTTACAACACGTTTTAAATCTTCTAAGTCAACAAGACCATGTTCATTTGATTTTACTGTAATTGTTTCAAAACCAGCTACAGTTGCAGATGCTGGATTCGTGCCGTGAGCAGAGTCAGGAACAATTACTTTCGTACGGTTAAAGTCACCATTTGCTTCATGGTATGCACGAATTAACATTAAGCCTGTCCATTCTCCGTGTGCACCAGCTGCTGGTTGTAATGTAACAGTATCCATACCTGTAATTTCAATTAAATGCTCTTGTAAGTCGTACATTAATTCCATTGCACCTTGTACTGTCTTTTCATCTTGTAATGGATGAATATTTGCAAATCCTGCGAAACGAGCTACATTCTCATTAATTTTCGGATTATATTTCATCGTACAAGATCCAAGTGGATAGAATCCAGAATCTACACCGTGGTTACGGTTTGAAAGTGCTGTATAGTGGCGCATAATGTCAAGTTCAGATACTTCTGGTAGCTCAGCATCTTCTACTCGAATATAATCGCTCTCAAACACATCCTCTAGTTTCACTTCTTCTACATCTAATTTTGGTAGGCTATATCCTATGCGTCCTTCTTTACTCACTTCAAAGATAAGTGCTTGGTCTTGGTTCTTCATTGGATAGCCCCCATTTCGTTTACAAGTGTGTCAATTTCCTCTTTTGTACGAAGCTCAGTTACTGCTACAAGCATATGGTTTTCATGCTCTTTATAATCACGGCCTAGATCGTAACCGCCGATAATATTCTTTTGTAATAATGCATCGTTTACTTCTTTCACTGGACGCTTGCAATCTACAACAAACTCATTGAAGAATGGTCCAGCAAATGCAACTGTGAAGCCTTGCGCTTCAAATTGACGTTTTGCATATTGTGCTTTAGAAATATTTTGACGTGCCATTTCTTTCACACCTTGTTTACCAAGTGCCGTCATTGCAACTGATGCTGCTAATGCATTTAACGCTTGATTTGAACAAATGTTAGACGTCGCTTTGTCACGGCGAATATGCTGTTCACGTGCTTGTAACGTTAATACAAACCCACGTTTACCATCTGAATCTACAGTTTGTCCAACAAGACGTCCTGGAATTTTACGCATAAATGCTTTCGTTGTTGCAAAGTAACCACAGTGTGGTCCACCAAACTGCGTTGGAATACCAAATGGTTGTGCATCACCGATTACAATATCAGCACCAAATTTTCCTGGTGGTGTTAATGCGCCTAATGATAATGGATTTGAAGAAACGATAAATAATGATTTTTGTTGATGAACGATTTTTTCAATATCAGCTAATTTTTCAACTTGTCCGAAGAAGTTTGGATATTGAACGATTACACAAGCAACTGTATCATCTACTTCACTTTGTAATACGTCTAAATCTGTTACACCATCTTTATGATTAATTTCAACAACTTCAAGATGTTGACCTTTTGCATACGTTTCAAGTACTGCTCTTGATTCTGGATGAACTGCACTAGATACAAGAATTTTCTTTTTACGAGTATGGCCAGCTGCTAGCATTGCCGCTTCAGCTAAAGCTGTACCTCCATCGTACATAGAAGAGTTTGCTACATCCATTCCTGTTAATTCACAAATCATTGTTTGGAATTCAAAGATTGCTTGTAATTCCCCTTGTGAAATTTCTGGTTGGTATGGCGTGTAAGCTGTATAAAATTCTGAGCGAGAGATAACGTGATCTACAATTACTGGAGCGTAATGATCATATACGCCTGCTCCTAAGAAAGAAGCGTACTCTTTTAAGTTAGCATTTTTACTAGCCATTTGAGTTAACTCTTTTAGCAGCTCTGGCTCTGATTTTGCTTCTTTAATTTTTAAATCCCCTTTAAAACGAACACTCTCTGGAATATCAGAGAATAACTCATCGATCGTTTGAACGCCGATCGTTTGTAACATTTCTTTTTTGTCTTCTTCTGTCATTGGAAGATAACGATGCAACATGAAATCTACCCCTCTCCCCGTTACTTTGAACGTTTATAAAATGGTGTTGGAACAACTACTGCTTTGACGCGTTTATTACGAATTTCAATTTCTACTTCTGTATCAACTGCTGCGTATTTTACATCAATTAGTGCTAAACCAATGCTTTTCTTTAACGTTGGAGATTGTGTACCACTCGTTACTTCCCCGATTTTTTCTTCTCCAATAAATACAGGGTAATGTGTACGAGGAATTCCACGCTCGATTACTTCGATGCCGACTAACTTACGAGGCGCACCGTTTTCTTTTTGCTCTTTTAACGTTTCTTTTCCAAAGAAGTCTGCTTCTTTATTTGGTTTTACCGCAAAGCCAATGCCAGCTTCAATCGGTGTAATATCTTTTGATAATTCTTGACCATAAAGTGGTAATGTTGCTTCGAATCGAAGTGTATCACGAGCACCTAAACCACATGCTTTTAAGCCTTCTTCTGCTCCAACTTCAAGAAGTTTCTCCCAAAGTTTTGCAGCATCTTCACTCTTACAGTAAATTTCAAATCCATCTTCACCTGTGTAACCTGTACGAGATACAAGTGCTGGAATTCCATCTACAAGAATATCGTTTTTAAATTTAAAGAACTTAATTTCTTTCAAATCTTCTGACACAACTTTTTGTAAAATGCCTTCTGCTTTTGGACCTTGAATTGCAAGCTGTGCAACTTCACTAGAAACATTGACTACTGTCGCATCGCCAATTACATGGCTAGCTAACCATTCGTAATCTTTCTCGATATTTGATGCATTGATTACTAATAAATAGTCTTCTTCACCACGTTTGTAGATTAATAAATCATCTACTGTACCACCATTTTCGTAGCACATAGCTGTATATTGTGCGCCTCCTACTTTTAAAGTAGAAACGTCATTTGTAACAACACGTTGTAAAAATGCTAAACTATCTACACCTTTTACCTCAACTTCTCCCATATGAGATACATCGAACAAACCTGCAGCCGTACGTACAGCTTCATGTTCTTCTTTAATGCTTGAAAATTGAACTGGTAATTCCCAACCACCGAAGTCGATTGTTTTTCCACCATACTTCGCGTATACATCAAATAACGGTGTACGTTGTAATGTAATCATGCTCTCTCCCCCTTATGCTTTGACAAATCAATAAAAGTTGCTCGCCATATCTAAACATTTTCACGCTGAAAAGATAGGATATACGGAATCTCATTATATTTTTTTATGAAAGCGTAAATAAAAAATCACTTTCTTGGATAAAATACGAAAGATTCCACACATTTCACACCATTATCCTAACATTATTCGCTATATTTCATCAATATTCTAGCATAAAAAATAATTTAGAATTTTTCATTCTTAATCTTATTAAATACAACTTTCAAAATTCAACCCTTTATCTTTGCCTATTCTTTAACTTTCAGTATGTGTAATAGCGCCTTATTACAAGGCTTATATAATAAAGATTTTTTTAATAATTACTTTAGTTTATAAAAGGTGGGAGAGTCGTAATGAATGTCGATATTTCCGTAGATCGAACGTGGCAAAACAATTTTTTAAATAGAATTAATGAAGATGGTCCTTGGACAAATTGGGATTTATATCATTTAGCTTATAAAACAGAAAAATCGTTACTTGTTCCTACTTTCGATGGATTACAAGCACCGAAACATTTATCTCATTTCACACCACTTCCTCATCAATTAGAAGTCGCTCAAAATGTCATTGAACAAATGAATGGTAAAGCGATACTAGCAGATGAAGTGGGACTTGGGAAAACGATTGAAGCTGGGCTTATTTTAAAAGAATATATGGTCCGCGGCCTTGTGAAAAAAGTACTTATACTCGTCCCTGCCTCTCTCGTATCACAATGGGCATACGAATTAAATACAAAGTTTTTTATTCCAGCTGTAGCCCAAAAGAAAAGCTACTCGTGGGAACAAGCCGATGTGATTGTATCATCAATTGATACTGCAAAACGTTCACCGCATCGCGATATCGTTTTGAACCTAGAATATGACCTTATTATTATCGATGAAGCACATAAACTTAAAAATAATAAAACAAAAAACTATGAATTTGCACAACGATTAAAAAAGAAATTTTGTTTATTATTAACCGCTACGCCTGTTCAAAATAAGATTGATGAAATTTTCAACCTCGTTTCTTTATTAAAGCCAGGACATTTAGGCAATCAATCCAACTTTGAAGAATATTACGCTTCAAAAAATCGTTCCGCCAAATCTGATGAAGATTTAAAAGCTCTTATTAACAAAGTGATGGTCCGAAATCGACGTCATAATACCGGAATTGATTGGCCAAAGAGACATGTACGTACAATTTTTGTTGAGTTTAATGAAGAAGAGCAAGCTTTGTATAATGGTATTGAAAATTGGCGAGGACAAGATGCCTTCACATCTGCTTTCTCATCGTTAACTTTAAAACGGGAAGCGTGTAGTAGTCGTGAAGCTGTTTACTACTCATTAAAAAAACATGTGGAAAAAAGGCAGAAAGAAAATGAGCATTACATAAAGGACCCACATATTGATGTGCTAATGGACAAAATTAATCATATTCCTTTCAACTCAAAAGCGAATAAAGCTCTTGAGCTTATAAAAGAAATTGACGATAAAGTCATTATCTTCACTGAATATAGAGCTTCACAAATGTATTTACAATGGTTTTTACAACAACACGGTATTTCTTCCGTTCCATTCCGCGGCGGGTTTAAACGCGGGAAGAAAGATTGGATGAAGGAGCTTTTCCAAAACCACGCACAAGTATTAATTGCAACGGAAGCTGGTGGCGAAGGGATTAACTTACAGTTTTGTAGCCATATGATCAATTATGACTTGCCATGGAATCCAATGCGTCTTGAACAAAGAATCGGACGTATTCACCGTCTTGGTCAAAAGAATGATGTTCATATTTATAACTTAGCTACAAAACATACTGTTGAAGAACATATTTTGAAACTGTTATATGAAAAAATCAATTTATTTGAGCGTGTTATCGGCGAGCTTGATGAAATTTTAACGAGAATTAATATGAAAAACATCGACGCGCATATTCAAGAAATCTTTGCGCAGTCAAAAAGCGAAGGAGAAATCCGAATTAAGATGGAAAACTTAACATCTATTATCGACTTCGCGAAACGAAATGAAGCTGAGGTGCAAGGCTATGCAGCAACATGAAATTCATAATTACTTATACAATTTTTTTGAGGCGAATAACTGCGAAATTTTAAAGCGCTCCCCTCATCTATTAGATGTGCAGTTAACAATTGAGATGGATAAATTATTAATGAACCGTCCTTTTTATTGGCACTATCTTGAGAAAACAGGAGGCGTACCGAATCCGATGCGCCTTACTCTTCTTACAAATCCAGAAAGTGAAGAAAACGATGGTGAGCTTATTCACTACGGTTCACCACGTCTTCATCAAATTTTCCAAACGACAAAAGAATTAGGCTCTTACATACGTTTATATGAGGAAGTACGGCATAGCGGGGCAACGCATACACCGCTCCATCCTTGGCTCGGTGTAAATATAAAGGTTTCCTATCAATGTGATCGAAAAAAAGACATCCTTCACTCCATTGGGATTCATCTCATTTCTGGCACAATGATTGCAAACTTTCATGAAACATTAGCTAAAATTAAACTTACACCGAAAATACCTGACTTTTGTTTTACGCTCTCGCCTATCATTAAACCGCAAAGCGGTTTACAACGTATAGAGGATGCTTTAAAGAATATTATTGCAGAAGATGACCATACGTGGGCGAAAGAAGCAAGAGTGCGCTGGAATCACGATTTAGACCTTTTAAATCGTTTTTATGAAGAGAGTGATGAACTTCCCGAAAGCTATGAAATTGAAAAGCAAGCCTTGCAAGAACAATATGAACCCCGCATTACAGTGCAAATTATTAACGGCGGACTCTTTTATGTTACTGCGAATCATTTTCTTTCTTAAAAAGCCCCTTCTGTTTTAGAAGGAGCTTTTTTTGAGTTATCCTCTATCGCCATTACGCTCTTGTTGTTTTTGCTTTGCCATACGTTTTTGATGCGCACGATCCTTTGCGCTCACATGATTAGCATCAGTTGGAAGATTTTCTTTTGAACGACCAATTCCATTGCTCATCTTTATCACTCCTTTTTATATCTTTCAAAATACATCCTTATTTTCAGCTAGAGATACAATCCTTATACAAAAAAATAAGAGCAGCCATTGGCTACTCTTACTTACTCACTCACGTATTTTTGAAACATATCATGGATGCCTTTATTTACTAGGTTCGAGATCTGCTCGTCAGATTTATTCGGATAACGATCACGCAATCTGATAGATGCCTTCACCATTAAATTTTCTAATACAGAACGGCCACCTTCTCCATAAATAATTTCAGCATACTTAACAAGCCTTCCATCCTCTACTGTTGCTGGATTATGATTGAAGAAAAATTTACTCATTGTCTCCACCTCTCTATTTTGATAACGTTTACATTTATATAGATTATTTATGTTATTTATTTCACAATATTGTATGCATGTATATTTAATTAGTTTCATTATAAAGCAACATATCGATAGTAAATATGTGATTTTCCGTCCATTTTGTGAACAAACCAAAAAATGAAAGCGTTTCCTTTATTATATACTAAAAAAACTTACTACGCTAGGGGCAATTTTTTTAATCTACTAATCCCTCAAAAATTAATATATTTTTTCTTTTCCCATTAAACCTTATACAATTTTCAGAAATTATATTATAAAATATATGTATGACTTAAGGAGGATTTATATGAATCAAAATAAAAAAGCTATATTAGATCTTGTCTTTTATCTCGTAATCCCATTCCTCATTTGGAAATTTGCAAAACCTTATATCGATCCTTATTACGCGATGTTACTTTCCTCTGTTCCAGGGATTATTTATACACTGTATACCTTTAAAAAAGAAAAACAGTTTAACGTGACAGGGTTCTTTATTTTAATTACACTCATTTCTAATACAACAGTAGACCTATTATCTGGATCAGCTGAACGAATGTTGTGGAACGATGCGTATTATCACATCGTACTCGGTATTATCGTCATATGTACAATTTTTATAAAAAAACCACTTATGTTATATTTCGCAGCAGATATTGCCGCATTGCAAGGCCATGACCGTGATAAAAGTCGTGAACTGTATCGTGATAGTCGTATCTATCCAGCACTACAATATTTAACGCTATTTTTCGGGCTACAATTTATATTAAAAAGCTTCTTAAAAATTTATTTCATCTCTGTTTTCGGTGTAGATGGCTATGGTGAAATGAGAGCGATTATGACCGCTGTTGGGTGGGGCATTTCCATTTGTATCGGAATTGGATTTGTTTGGGTAAACAATAAAATACATGCAGTGACAGAAGAAAAAGAATCTGTACAGTAAATGAAAATCCCCTAGTAGCATCATACTACTAGGGGATTTTCATTTTGCTACACATATTACGAAATCGTTAACTTGATTTTTTTCTTTTATCTTTTACGTTTCGATAAAACAAAGCAGCACTTAGCGGCATAACACCAAACCACTTATTCATAAATGGCTCTTTTTCAGCACGGCGTTGTTCTTTCTTTTGTTTACGATCTTCTTTTGGAGCATCCATGTACGACACAAACTGCTGTGTCACAAAGCGAACATAATCATTAGTAGACATATTATCATCACCTCTACTTGATTAGTATGTCCACTTTTTTATTCATTAATCTTTTCTTTTAATTCATTCATAATTTGCTTTACAGACTTATTCGTCGTATCGATATGAATATGAGCCTCTTCATAATAAGCTCGGCGCGATTCAAATTTTGCCACAAATGCCTCTATATCTTTCTTCTGAAATAGTGGACGCGTCGTATCTTCACGGAGTCTTTCTGCAATTACATGTGGATCACAATATAAATACACGACAGTTCCATTTTCCTTCATCCACTTTCGGTTTTCCTCTCGCTCGATGATTCCACCACCAGTTGTAATAATTACATTACAACTGGGTAGTGAACGTAACATTTCACTTTCATATTCCCGAAAAGCGATTTCGCCTTCTTCGGCAAAAATATCACGAATTGCCTTCTCCTGATTCTCTTCAATTTTTTGGTCTGTATCGACAACATCCATATGAAGTTCTTTACTTAACGCTTTTCCAATTGTTGTTTTCCCAGCTCCCATATAACCAGTTATGTATATAGATTTCATGTTCGTTCCTCTCAATCATCCGTTATTATTTTTTATTATAACGAAAGATTTAATTATTTAATAAAAAAACGTTTTGTTCTCCTTATACAATGAAGAACAAAACGTTATATACACGCTTTTACTTATAAGCTCCTCTTCTCACCCACTGTGTTGCAATCCATTTCTCACCTTTCGTTACAGGTGCCCCTCCATGTAACGTAAGCTCATTTAATGATTGGTCTTGATAAAAATACTCAAAGTATACTGCCATTCCCTTTCTAGGGTGCACAGAAAGATTTAATTTCGGAAAGAACGTTTCTCCGCCTTCTTCTACATCATTTAAGTACATGACAAGCGTACTAATACGATTATTAGCAGCTGATCTACTATGTTCCGCAAAATAATCATAGTGCGCTTTATATTGTTGATCCACTTCATAATTTAAAATGTGTAATCCTTCTCCATGCGACACAGGAACATTCATGATAGATGAAATTCGTTTTTCAATCTTTACAGTAAGCTCATTGTCTTCCAAAAATGCACCGCTACTCGTTCGAATATCATTTACATCACGTGATGAACCAACTTTAGAACGTTCCATTTTACTTTTAGACAATTCAATCAATTCGTCGCATTCTTCATCACTTAATACATTTCCTAACACGACAATAAGAGGTTCTTCGAATTTTGAAATAATGTGTATTTCCCTATCTTCCGTCATAATTGCATTTCCTTTATGATCAAAAATAGTTTGTTCCTTATTTTCACCTATTTGATTGTTATTTGTCATTTCCCTATTCTCCCTAAAAAAATATGTTTGGATAGCTTGAATATATCATATTCTTTCCACCTTTCTCTTTTTTGAGAAAATTTAAACTTTCGTTCGTTATATTTATCCATTTGCTATAAAAAAATAACCTATTTTAAAATAAGAAATTATGGTTTTCATCCGTATATTTTACATTCTATCCTTCTATCCAATCGAATATTTTTTCATCCTTTTTTCTATACCGAAAACTAACCTTGTAGAAAACTTCTTGTTTTATTTTGCACTGCAACGAAACGAGTATAACATCGTTTTCAAAGACGTAATTCCCACTTGCTTCGCCCTTTTCATATTGAAAGAAAAAAGTATCTTCCTTTTCTTTTTGCTGTAAGTCTTTTTTTATATTTGTAATTGATCGATTTAGTAGTTCTTCCAGTACAAACTTTTGCTCTATTTCAATATAAAATTTTTTATCTATAAGCAACATATTCGTTTCGTATACAAAGAACGAAGTTAATAATACAAGAAAAATGATTGTTCCTGGCATCGTAAATCCATCTTGTTTTCTCATATATTTATTTCCATTTCGCTATATCTGACAGCTACACCTTCATATATTTTCCCACTCATATCTTTCACATTTATAAAGAGCAAATGAGGTGTTACTTCATACGAAACCATTTCAACATTTTGTAATATAACTTCTCTTCCGCGCTTATTCACTTTTCTTATAAGATGATTATTCAATTTTTCATACGTCACTTCATCTCCAGTGCGAAGACGGAAGCGTAAAAGATTATCTTTATTTTCAGGGACTATTTTTTCTACAAAAGATACTTCACGAAACTCTAACTGTACTTGTCCTATAAATAGGTACACCCGTTTTCTTTGTTTTTTTACCCTTGTAAATATCTTGTTATATCAGTGATTTCACTCATGACCTTTTCCAAATGTTTTCTATCTTTTTCTACAAAGCGGGGCAAAGGTGGGGCATTACTGAGAAAAAAGGGGCAAAAGAGCTGGGTTTTCATCCAGCTCTTTTTTATTGAAATTCTGGGACAACATACACCTTCACGTAAACTCCATTCTTCATTGCAAATTGTTCTAAAGTTTGTTGTCTATATTCCGTTACGGTAAAAAAATGAACGATTGGTATTTTACCCTTATATTTATTTTTGTAATAAGTTGTAAACTCACCATACCTCTTCATTTTCTCACTGTTTATATTCATCATCTGCGTCCGATCTATTTCAACAGCATTTAATATTCCTTCTTCGCCTCGGAATTTCACATCTGGAATAATTATCTTCTTTTTATCATCTATTTTATAGCGTATAGGTGTTTCTATCTGCCAGTCATCCGGACAAAACAGATAGAGCCACGCTTCATTTCTCATAAGGCTGTGCGCTAATCGAATTGTTGGTACTATTTTTTCTGTATCATCGAATAGCGTGCGCCCTTTTTTATTTAAGTAATATACATATTCTTTTTTGTACACGGTGCTGTTAACAAATGCGCTTAAATCCTTTAATATACGATTTGCATTTCTTATGCCACCTAAATCATGTATAGCCATTAAATGCCTACGTGTAGCAAATTTCAGCTTTCTAATCGAGGTCAGAATCATCATCTGACGATTCAATTTGATGTGTGTTTGTATGTTCATGTTTCTCCACCTCGTATTGTTTTAGTGCATTCCACATCATTTCATTAGAAATATACGGTACTTGAATTTCTGTTAACCTATCCGTTTTAAACAAAGCGCGTCCTGGTATACTTTTAATCGATTCCAATCCACACTCATCTATAACCACTTGAGAAGCCGTTTGTGTCGGCAATCTAAACCCAAGCTTTGCATCTGAATTTTGCTTAACTTGCCGCGGTAATGTATCTCCAGTTGGATACTGTGTACAAAAAATCAATCTGAACCCAAGCGCCCCACCAATCCTTGCTATATAAGAAAGCATTCTCTGACAAGCCACTAATAACTTTTGCTGCTCTTTACCCATACTTTTATCAGGACAAAGTTCAGCCCCTTCATCAACTATAATAAAATAACGTTCTTTTATATTTGTTTCTACAACGTTTGTATAATGCCTTTCCTTCATAAAGAACATTTTCTCTTCCATTTTCTCAAGAATGGTATTTAAAACTTGAAATGCTTGAATTGGTTTTTCTGCTATAGATTCAACTTGTTTTAAATTTTGATATGGCCCGAATTCTAAACCGCCTTTTAAATCGACGATGTATAAATACGTATGATCTGGTTTTGCTGTAATAAGAGATGTCATTACATTCTTTAAAAATACGGTTTTTCCCATACGTGTTAAGCCACCTAAAGTCATGTGTGGTGTTTTATCAAAATCATGATAAATTGTCTCTTCTAAGCTTTGCCCTATAGGTACAAGCCATTTTCCTTGTTCAACTAATGTTTTTGCCCATTCCCACTTGTTAGGTATGTCTTTATGAAATACTCGAATACTTAATTTATAGTTATCATAATGAATCCGAACAGGTTTATTTAACCCCTCACTTACAACATCCTCGACCTTCTGAATAATTTTACTCGGCATACCTACAGGTAATGTGTAAACATATGTTGTGCTACGATCATCATCAACTTGATTTTGAAACTTGGGATAATGTAGCTTATCTTCTCTTTTAATTGCGATTCCACTCACCTCAAAAAAGACTTGAATCTTCTTTTTATCATTATCTTTTCGTTTGAACTTATCACTTACTAATGCGTATGTTAATGCTGCTGTAGGAACTATTAGTAACTCCAACATAAACATTTCCCCCTTAGATATCCTATAAGGATATCATTGCACTCTTTTGGAATATAACGGGACGGGCCTTTTCTTATACCCTGTCTGTTGTCCTGACCTTCCACATTGTATTCCTTCATAGAAATGCAACTAGAACATAACGTAGAAGGTATAGAAACGAGCCTGTAAGTGTTGTGTACAAGGTTACACGTGGAAGCCAATATGGAACACTTCTCCCCATTTTTTCTGCTGCCTTCATAGCAATTACTGACAACCCTGTTGCTGTCCAAATAATTACCGCTTCCCCTGCAAGTGTCATAGCTATTCCTCCTCTTCTTTTTCACGGAATATAATACCTTTTCTCGTAAGAACTGCATCATAACAATCCATTAAAGTTTCCCAATTTAAAATGTCTTCTTCTTCGCCGTATAGATCTTCTTCAATAACTTGGGATAAACTGAAATATCTTTTATACTCCTTGTTATTAAACACCTCATGATTTTTCATGTGATTCATAATTGATTCTGTTTCTGATCTTGATTTGGATTCGTTATACATTTGACGTAATTCTTTTGAAGGATGTAAATATGGAGTTGTATTCAAGTGGTTATACTGCCAACGCATGTAATCCTCTCCCCTCTTGATGTCCTTAGTTCCACTTGGTATTCTTCGTGGTCTTGATATAGGTATATGAACTAGAATGAAATACATTGCCTGTCCATCTTAAATTTATTTTTTAAAAGGACAAAAATGATTTCACAAGAATATACATATAGGGGGTGTAAATGTGATACGTAGCAACTTAAAACAAATTGTAGATGAAAAAGGATTACGTTACGGATTTGTAGCTAAAAAAGTTGGTATAGCTAATTCTACAATGACTAACTTACTTCAAGGAGGATCGCCAACACTTTTAGTTGCGATTAGAATTGCTAAGGTCCTTGGTATGAAAGTAGAAGATATATGGATTGAAGAAGAAATACAATAATATAAAATCACACTTTAAAAATATACAATTAATTAGTATGATTTACTTAATTTAAGGGGGATGATTATGTGAAGGTTGTTCAATCTATATTTAGGGGATTCCGTTTATTGAGTAAAATCATTAATCCGATATTAAAGGCATTATCTAAAAGTAAATTTTAAATCTCATAAAAATACCCCCCCTTCTGCAATGGGTGCAAAAGGGGGGTTTTTCTAATTATTCTATTCGTTCTACAGACACTACTCATAGATAAATAAGAAACGGTGTATACTTACACTAACATCTATAAATATGAAAATCAAGATATAATTATCTACATATAGAATCAGGTAATAATTTTTATTCATAAAACTATTCTTTTATTTAACTTCATAATGCCAACCAAGACGTAATAACCACTCTTCGCAAGCTTTCAATTGCGCTTCAGAAGTAGGATCTGTGACGATATAAGCTAATCCATCCGGCTCAAGGATGAATTGACCAGTCATCTTTAAAGAGGTAAGAGCTTGCATGGCATTAAGCACTTCATACGGTGAAAATGCTCCTGTTTGAATGATATTTTGTTTAGGTGCCTCCGCTTGTACTTGCTCTTGTGCTGCTCCCGTAAACCAAGATAGTGACTTACTCCCTATAAGTGAATTTAGGTCACATTTCCCGATACCAGGTACATTTCCCGTTTCTGTGTACTGCCAAATATCACAAGGATATGCTGGTTTATTACCGCCATAACGTGGAATCCATACAAAGTCACACTTTACATTTGCCATACCAAATGGAGCATACATATGATGACCGACATATAAACCAACTTTCTTAGCTCCTAATCGATATAACTCATCGATAAACGCCTGTGTACCGGTTCTCATGTCATCCATTGTTTTTACTTCTACATCAGCCACCCAAACCGTAGCGCTCTTGTCGCCGCGATTCCAAAAGTCTTGCGCTTCTTTTTTTGCATCATTAATTGATACAAAACGGCAAAATGCATAGTTACCAAACGGAATGTTATGTTGCTTCATACTTTGTACATACCCTTTATATAATGGATCAACATAATTTGAACCATCTTGTACACGTGCAATTACAAAATCCAAATGCTGTTTTGCTACTGGCCAGTTGATATTACCGTTCCATTTTGAAATATCTACGATTTGTCCCATTATTTATCGTCTCCTTCACTATTCACATCATGATCAGACCAAATACCAAGTGCTATACCAACAGATAATAGATAAGGCGCCAGTTCATCTAGGAAACTCTTAGCTTCTGGAACACCGAATTTCGTAAATAAAAATCCAAGCAAAGAAAAAACCGCAACCCATGTTTTCCAGTTGCGGAATCGTTTTTTGATATTATTTTTTGATTTATTCATTACTAATCCATCTCCTTTTCTACATTGTCGAGTCTTTTATGAGCTTGTTTTGAGCTTTCTTCTACTCGTGTAATACGCTCACCAAGTACAATCATCTGTCTTTCATTCGTCTTTATATCTATACGAATATCATCGACACCTTTACTGATGTACTCTAATTTCGCGTTTGTCTCTGCCCCTTGTCTGCCATCTGACTTAATTTCTTTTGAACGGTTCAGCGAATAAGACATGTACCCAATAAATGCCGATACGATTGTAATTAGTACTCCTACTTCAATTGTCATTTCCCCACTCCTTTTTAAGCTGCAAAGCAACTTGGATCCATTCCAAAAATATCTGCAATATCTTCTTCACTCCTATCCTTTAAATAGGATTGTGTTGTTGAAATATCCGAATGATTTGCAAGCGATTTTAGTTTTTCTAGTGGTACACCTTGCACTTTTAAATTATCTAATCTGCTATGACGGAAACAGTGAGGATTAATTTTATATTCCTTTTCTTCCTTTTCACATAGCATCTTAGCAAATATCTTGCACCAGTAATTAAATACACTCTTATTTAAATGTTTTCGCTCACCATTCTTATAAACTCGCACAAACAAATCTGGAATTGCATCTTTACCTCGTTGATTTATATATAAACGAATACATTTCTGTACTCGTGGATTGTAATATAATCTAAATTTTTTCCCACGTTTACCACGGACCACATTTGTATAATATCGATCTGTTAGTGCTGCTTTTTGAACTTGGTAAACTTCATTCTTTCGTGCTGCACTGTAGTAAGAAAGTGATAAATAAGTTGCTAGCATATATTTTTCTTGATCAACTAATTCATCAATTAACCAATTAATCTGGTCCTCAGTGATAAACGTTATTTCTCTTATTGGATTCTTAGGTAAACCGCGTACCCTTGAACCCACGTTAAACTCATAATCATAGTCGTCATCATCCGCGCAAAATTCTAATGCGGACCTTAATGCACTCATTAATCCATTTACACGTGCATTAGACATTCCCAGCTCTTGAAAAATAATAGATAAGTTTCGAATATCCTTACGTGTTAATTCAATTAGATTTTTATTTTCGAAGTGTTGATGTATTAGAAACAAAATAATTCGTAAGTCCCAATGATATTGCTTTAAAGTGCTTGCCGCTTTTCCTTGTGCTTTCTTTTCGATTAGAAAATCTTTGACTAGGTTTTTATTTTCTTGGCTAACATGCTTTTCATAAATTTCTTGGTCTACTATTCGTTTCACACTGATCATCTCCTCAAAATAAAAAGAGAAGCATATTCGCTTCTCTTAAACTTGTATAATGACCTCTTAATTTTTTATCGAATTCTTTCAAAAATTATTGTATTATTTGGAAGAAAGGAGGTTGTAACATGTCCAACCCAAATCAAACTAATACTCCTAATGCGGCTACAACACCTACACCGCGTGAAATTCGTTCAGGAGAAAGACCTACATACTCAGCACCACTTCCACCTAAGAAGTGATAGTAGGCAATAAATGACCCAACTTAGAAAGGAGGTTCTACTATGTCTAAAGACACGAAACCATCTAGCGGCCCTGTAACTCTACCCGATAGTTCAGTAAAAAGACCAACATTTGAAGCTCCACCTACACCTCGTGATTAACAGGAATTCGCGGGTTTAAATGGTCCAACTCGTTCACTATCATTCCAGATTTCACGTCTACATAACTTCGTTTAACTGGATATTGATAATATTTATGGGCTTTCTTCCATTGCTCCGATTGGTCTAATACCAAGGATCGTTCCGTCTCAAAAGGACGGGACATCCTAATAACAGCTCCATAGGTTTTTTCCTCCGGCTTATCAATTTTATACATTTCAACAATTAGTGGTTGTTCTTCCGATTGGTCAAGACTAAAAAAGAACGAATCCCAAACACTGGTCTCTTCTGAAAGTACTGACACTTTACGTTGGACTCTCACTTTATTCACTAAGTTTATAACAACCGTATTAAAGTATCTTCCCCACGCATACGATACTAGAAAACTATAGAACACGCTGAACACTACATAAAACAATAAAAACGAAAGTTTCATAGATAAAGCACTTATTTCATTAAGACTTGTAATATAAACTTTAGATGATAAAAATATAAAAATAATTAAGTTATATGTTACAAGTGTCAGCCCAGTAATAGGAACCCATAATAATGCGACAAGTCCTATCATTTCAGTAGGAGTATGTTTCACAGTTGGATTCAATCCAAATAGTTGCAACCAAAAATATGCAAGTAATCCTGGCAAAGAAAATATAATTATTGAAATAAATTGTTCCATATATTCACCTCATATATTTCATTAACTTCATAAAGCGGATGTTCTATTTCTATATTAAAGAAAAGGAGAGATATTGTCTCTCCTTTTCTTATCTAAGCCGTATTTTGTTCAAAATAATAAGACCAGCTTATGGATGCTCTGGTTTCTCATTTATTAATTTTTGAACTAACTCTTTTAGTGTTGCTATTTCATTGTTCATTAATGTAATTTCTTCATTATGCTTACTCTCCATTTCTTCTAATTTCGCATTTTGATTTTCTTCAAGTTCCTGTAAAGCTTTGATTGTAAGTGACGCATATGAATAAAAGTGAATTCCTTTCCCGCTTTCATCCACAAACATTTTATCGCATTCATCTACAATTACACCGTAGTATGTTTTAATATCTTCTGTTGTCAAAGGTGGATCACTAAGGTTTTTCTCTTCTCTCATCCGGTATAGTTCGTTTACTGCATTCTTATAATTAAATTGTCTAATTCTAAGATTTCTAATTTTTTCTAAGGCTGAAAAAGATATATCACGGATATTAGATTTATACTCCCGTAGTGAAGGGCTCATAAAATTACCTTGAACAGACCCCCAACCATTTTGAGTAACAGAGGATTTCAATTGAATAACTCCTGTATATCCCGCTGCACGGCTATTACGTAAAGTTACATTAGGTAACCTCAAATCAGAATCTGTACCATTATCTTCAACGACTAACGAAGTTTGATATAACCCCACTTTTCCTCGTCTGAAATACCAACTCCCATTACCTGCATAAAACACATGATAATCATTAGCGTTTAAAACACTTAGTCCGTTTCTTTGCAATTCCCAAAACACGGATTTTTTGATTTCACCATTTTCTATTCCATCGCTAATACCAATGTTCGCATAAGCCCCAGACCATCCTGCGCCTGCTTGAGACATAAATAAAGCGCCTGCTGGAGCATTAGTCTTTTCATCTGTTCCTAAAATAAAAGTTGGTTGTACTGAACCATCTGTTCTTCTGTAATGTCCTAGAAATGATCTAGCAACCCCTTTTTCATAGAGGCGTATAAATTGGTCATCTAAGCTTACGTAGTTATCTGTATTTGATGTTCTAATTTGACAACCACTTAGTATTCCCGCTTTAATCCACTCAGCATTAACTTTACCAACTAAATCTATTCGTGCAGCATGTAACTTAATGTTTTCTTTACTCATGTTAATGGCTGCGATTACATCATTTTCTTTTACAGATATGCTAACGCCCTTTTCTGTTAGCTGAAGGCGTGACTCCATATCTCTTACATAGGAACCTGTTGCAAATTGTCCATCCGCTTGCGTCTTCGTATATACTTCTGTCTTTTTTGCTGCTGCATTGATACCCTGTTCATTAATAGTAAAACGGTTATCAATCAGAGTCATTTTTTGATTAAATTGCTCAGTTGCAAGCTTATTGGCTAATTCATCTAATAAATCTTGTTTATTCTGGTTAACTGTTTGTTTCAACTCAGGAATCTTAAACCCAGCAACATAATTTTCTACTTGTTTAAGCTCAACTTTCGCGCCGATTGCTGTTGCTTGTTGTTCAAGTTTTGTATTTGCTTCAGTAAGCTTCTTTCCTTGATCTGATACTACATTGTTTAAATTACTAACTGTGGAGGACAATCCGCTTGCTGTTTGCTCTACTGTAGACATGCGCTTTTCAAAACCAACTTGGCTATTTTGGACATTCGTTACAGTGGTTTTTACACCATCCACACTTTTCTCAATCTCGGTTGTTTTCTTGGTGAATTCATCGGTTGTTACTTGATCTTCTGGAGCTGGTGTCCATTCGGTAGCTGTATTGCCTATTTCAATTTGAAAATTAGAAATGATAATTTTTGCTCCAGTTGTGAAATTATCTAATCTCATATTTACAGATTTAAAAGCACTACCACTAATCGTGATTACACTCAAATATTTTCCGCTTAAGTTTTGAGGAGAAAATGTAATTTTGGATGCAATAAGAGGCCATGGATTACTCCCTTGCATATACAAAGTACCCGATGGCGTCGCTGTACCTTCAACTTTCCAATCAAAAGAAACACAAATCTCCTTATTTAGAATTGAACTAGAATCCCCACCTGCAAAATTATAAATATTTACAGTTTGATTCGCTGTATTATTACCAATTACACTAGCTGGGATTGATGTGCCAAGAATAACATTTCGTCCACCTATTTTAGTGTTATTTACTTTGGTCTCTACACTCGTTAACTTCTCACTTATCTTCCCCGCTTCCTCTTTAATTTCAGTTGTTTTTTGCTTAAGCTCATTCGTTGTTTGCTGCACATCAGAAATAGTCTTCTTTGTACCTTCTACAGTTGATTCAACCGTATTTAATTTATTACTAATTTCAGTATCTTTTTTCGTTAACGATTCAATAGAAGTTTTAAATCCACTAGAATCTTGTTCAAACTTAGTTACTTTCTTATCGATTTCACCTTGTTTATTTTCGATATTAGAAATTGTACGGCTGACACCTTGTAAACCTTCCTGTACTTCGTTGAATTGTCCTGTTGCTTGATTTTGCGCTTCCTGGACCTTTTTATTTAGCTCGTTTTTTGTGGAATCAATATCTTTACTTACTTGGTCTAGGGTTTCTTTTTTTACTGATTCAACATCAGGTACAACCGATTCCCACGCTGCGCCTGTCCATATTTTTAAAATACCGGGCTTTCCATTACTAATATCACGCCAAAGTGTTTTATAAGGCTTTAATCCTGTTGTCGGTGGGTTCTTCGATTCTATGATATCAACGGTATTATTTTTAATATTTTCTTGTACCTTTTCAGCAAGTGCTTTTGCTGCTTCTGATTCCTTCTTTGCATTACTAGCGGTTTCATTAGCATCTTTCACTAATTTATCTAACTGATCCATGATCTCTTGTTTCTCACCGAATTTACTAAGGATTCGATTGTAAATTTTTCTTAATTCCTCATTTTGATTAACAATCTCACGATAGTCACCAAACATGTATTTATCTTGTGTAGGGTCAGTAAAAGATTCATCACCAGCAATAACCCGCGCTTCTAAATGTAATTTAGGTGTAAAGCCTGTGTCTTTAATTCGAATTATATCCCCTTCATCAATCAATTCATGAGCCAAACCAAACACCCTGCCAAGTGATTGTGCTTCAACTTCATAAGATACAAATGTATTTACACGCTTTGCTAGTTCCAATCTCATAAGCGTCATAAGACGTTGTGGAGTCATGTCTTCATGATCTGTTTCAGGCGTATAGAAACCAAATTTATGTTGCCCATGTTCATTCCATCTTTGAAACGCATCTGCATCTACGATATAAGGTAGACCTTTATTAATGCTTTCGATAGTGATTACTTTGTCTCCCTCACCTTTAACAAATCCAATTAAAGCTGTACAAATCTCTCGTGAATGTTCAATACGCTTTACACCAACCAAATCTTTACCTAATTCTATTTCTTTTCCAGTTTCACGCCCACGTTTTTGGATCATATCTACATACCAACCGATAATTCGTGATCCTTTAACCTCAACACGATATTGGATTTCTAATTTAAACAACGATGAAATTTTCTTTAAGAAAGTAAGAGGATCAATAAACTCATCTATCGTCAATGTATGGAATCCTGCATACTCAGTAATACCACGTTTCCATTTCATCCCTACGAGTGCCAAGTCTATAAATTCGTTAACAGTTTTGCTCTCTATACGTTGCGGACTGATAAAACCCTCTTTTGCTATTTGGACCCAAGCTCCAGAAGCATGAACCGTAACAGATCCATCATTAGAATCTCTTTCAACCTCATTATTAATTACATATGGCACAATACGTCCATCACGCACTTCTTTTAAAATCAAATTTTGCTGTTGTAATGTAATAGCTTCAGGTGTGCCATCAAAAACTTTAAATTCTAGCATGTCTACATTGTTTTTAAGTTCCCATTGACGTCTATCATCCCAATAATCTTTTGGTTGAATAACTGATATAATTTGATCTGTTTTAAAGTCAACAACATGAAGAATTCCGCTTGGTGTTCTCATCTGTATCTCTCCCTATAACTGATTGTTGCATTTACATCAGGTGGCATTATATCGATACGATTTTCACCACGTATTACGCTAGGAAAATTACTAAAGATTTCTTTTATATTGATTGCATTCTTCCCATTGATTGTGACAAGACTTTTCTCAGTATCGATAACAATTTTATCTCCAGTATCAAAGATGTATGGTTGTGTATTAGATGGCACTTTGTTTACTTTCCAAAACTTTAAATCATCAATTTGTATTTCGTTAATAGGCTGGTGATTATCCCACTTACAAATTGCAATCATAACTTGTGCAATTTTACGTTCTGTCATCGGATTTCCTGTTTCATCAATCCAACGTTCTACAAGCGAAGCGCCATCTTTTTCTGTACCATCTATAAACTTAGCCACATATACAGACCACACCTTACCCCGCCTAGCGATACGTAAACGCCCTCGGAATTGGTTAAATGTAGTCGAATAATATCCACTTGTATCAACTAATTTCCGAAAACTATTGGGGGTTCCGCTATTTCCAATTTTCATATGCGCCCTTGTAATTTCAGCAGTTGCATATAGATCGTTCATATTGATGCGGGCTACCACATTACTCGCCTCATCTAGAAGAAGAACTTCAACACGCCCCATTTCACCAATGTTTTTAGACTTTAAAGTCATCCATGCCTCCATTTCAAAATCTTGTAATGGACCACCTGGAATGTTTTTCTTAGCTACCGCACCGTAGAATCCTATTCCTTCCCCATAATCTTCGCAATATAATGCATAACCACCCCTCGATTTAAAACTACCTGTCCCTTTCATATCATCGAATTGTCCAGTAACAGGTGTCCATCCTATAGGAGTAGCCATTTCATCCCACATGACTCTTTCTCGCTCTTGTACTGTGGTTTCTTCCACAGTCAGAGGGTAGCCTAATCTAAAATAATCACGATTGTGCGGATACTCTCCAAACCATATATCTAAAAAGGTACTTGGTTTTTTTACAGTCATTTCAATTAACGCTGGAGCTTCTACACTTCCCTTATTAGTAAAAAAAGAAGTTGTTTCTGTAGACCACTCTTGCGTAAATTTGTGAATATTTATTTTCCCTAATTTATACGGCATTGGACAAATGAATTTTAAATTTCCTTGTCCAATTTCTACAAACTCATCAGCATTAAAATCTTCATCTACAACAGCAAAATAGGTTCTGTCAGGCTCTGTATCAAAAATAAGTTCTTTTGGCTGATCTGTAATTAACCAATTCGCTATATCCTCACTAAGCATATTCATATCAATCCCAGATGGAGCAATAATGCCAACAGGAACAGAAAAAACACGCATTTCAGTCTGTGTATTTAATAACCTTGCTCCTGGATAACTCGGAACACTTAAAAAATTTCTTCTTAACGGTGCCCATATCGGTCTTTTCCATCCTCTTTCGATGTGAATATAATTCTTCCGTTCCCCATTAAATGAAAAAGAACTCATATTATCACTCCTTTTGTAAAAAAAGAAACCCATATCTAAAAGACTGAGTTTCTTGCTTGTTCCCTATTTTGATATTCAGTTATATATTGATGACTTACTCTCGCTATCTCCCGTCCTTCCAATACAACCGGAATCTCAATATATACAGGTTTTGGTTTTGTATATGGTTGTTTGTCTGGATTATCATTGTCAGGTCTGTATTGAACAACATTAGGATTGTCTGATAACACTTCTCTCCATCTAGAAAGGTTCCCAACATCATAAACAGAAAGCCCTTCAAACCTTTCCATTTGACGACCAATTTCACTGACCATATCACGCATACTTTCAGGAATATGTGTAATCCAATCGTTTTGCCAATCTCCATCTACAAAAATAGCATTAAAATATTTAGTTAACGGATCATCTCCCTGAAAATTAAATATTTCTTCGGGTTTTAAAGAGCTTATACTATTAACAGCTCCTGATACTGTATCTTGTAATGCATTCCGTACAACAGAATATTGTGTTTTAATTCCTTCTGCAATTCCATTTGCCATTTGAACACCTGTAAATTGCATCTTGTTCGAATTACTACCTAATGCTAACTCGTTCACTAAAGCTTTATTTGCCTTTGAGCCAAGTGTACGACTCTCTCTTTCAGCCATATAAGATCCCTTTTGAATACCTAGAGCAAACCCTTCACTAAAAGGTTTACCCCCTTGATCTCTAGTTAACTTTGATGGAGAGTTTACATCAAGCGTAGCCTTTAACGCTTCAAAAGCACCTCGTGCTAAACTAGATGCTACAGTTTGTACATTCCATTCACCATTAGAAATACCTTTAGCAAATCCACTAGAAAATGCTTCACCTGGGCTAATCGAACTAACACTTTTTAGACCAGAATTACCGCTTTCCGCTACATTAGAGCCACTCGATCTCGCTTGTCCTTTTGTATTTTCCATACCTTGTGCAAACTGACTACCACCTTTTTGACCTTGTGGAGTACCATTGATTGTATTAAAACCAGTATGAGCCGAAGTAACAGCTTCTAAAGCACTTCCTCTGATATAGCCTTTTTGATTTACAATACCACTTCCGAAGCCTTGTCCACCTTGATTACCTGCTGGGTTTCCATTAATAGTGCTAAAAGCGTTATGAGCACTAGCAACTATTTGCAATGCGCTCCCTTTAATATAGCCATCTTGACTTATTATCCCTTGCCCTAGTTCGCTACCACTCTTACTTCCACCACCGCCATCAGTGGTACTACCAATAATTCCTTCCACAGCTTGTTTTTTTCCTGTCGCTGCATTCTCTGGAGCCATATTACCAGAAATCCCATTAGCCTGTGTTTGACTTATATCAAATCCGACCTGAGTTAGGTCTAACTTGGCTCCATTTTCAACTAACAGTGCAATCGCCTTTGCTGCTAGCTCAGCATTAATAGAGCCATTCTGCATACCTTGAACAAGTGTCTGCACATTAAATTGACCAGCTTCTCCAAGATCAACTTGAACATTACTTTTAATATCTAACCCCATAGTTTGTGCTACTTGTGGTAAAGATAAAGCTCCAATTTGCATCCCGTTAATTAAAGTTTGAATATTGTTCTGACCTTCTTGAGTAGCATCTACCTTCACACCATTTTTCACTTGCTGTTGGAAAAACTGAAATACAGTATCAAAAGATAAAGTCCCTGTTTGAAGTCCTGTAATCCACGAGTCCATTGTCATTTTCCCGTAAATTCCTAAATCGATTGTGGTATTACCTTGCATATTTTTACTTAGAAATTCTCTTACTTCACCAGTATCTTTGGTTTTAATACCATCAATCCATTTTTGCATGGATTCAATACCACTTTGTGATAGATCCACTTTATAAACTTCTTTCAGTTTATTGGCATTTGCAGTTGCCACAGCTGAAGAGTCTAATTCTCCCTTTTGAAGCTTCTGTAAGAATGTATCAATTGTGAATTGCCCAGCTGGTCCTAAATCAATTTTCATTTTGCCATCAATTTCTTTTGCCATTGATTCAGCTAACAATCTAGATGACTCTGTACCCTTTTGTAATTCAGAAAGATACATTCCTATGCTTTCAATTTTAGATTTACCATATTGCAACTCATACTGAAGTAATTTATCTTGATAATCTTTTTCTGCCTTTTCTTGATCACTTCTAAATCTTTGCTCTAGATCAGCTGATTTTTCTCGAAATCCATATGCGGCTTTAAAGCGTGCCCCCCAGCCTTTATCTTCTGCTTCAATCCTTTTAGCTTGTGACGCTAAGACTTCAGCATCTTCTTCCTTCATATGCTGTTGCAATACTTTAAATCCATCATTTCTAATAGATTGCAAATCATTCACATGCTTTGATTCATAAAGTGCAATAGCATCTAAAGTTGCTTTTCTTTCTTCTGGTTTAATTTCACCTAATTTAAACGCTTTTTCTACATTTTCACGCCAACCTTTGGTTTGCTTCTCTAAAGATTTAACACCATCTTCATATACTTTTATGATGCTTTCAAACCGTTTTTTTCCAGCATCTAAAGATAACATTCCGCCAGCTTCAATCTCTTTCGAAATAGATGTGATTTCTTTTGCTTTTGCATAGAATTGTTGAACGTTTTTGTCAGCAACCTGTAAGGCTTGTTCGAATTTTTGAGCGAAGTCTTTCGGCATTTTCATGGTATCTCCTTGATACCTTCTAATACCCTCTTCCAAAATCTTTTCTGCTTGTGTAGCAACTTCAATCTCTTTATTAATGGATTCAATGACATTATTCTTAACTTGTTCTAAGGTTTGTTTGGCACTCTCTGGGACAGTCCCCATTAACTGACTAAACATCTTATTAAATTCGCTTTTCTTTCCTTCTAACTCTTTAATGACTTCATTTGTCATTCTTTGAAAAGCTTTAATGGTTTCGTCAGCTGCTTTATTCGCTTCTTCACCTGTTTTAAGTTTTAAATCCATCATGTTATTGATAGCCTTATCTTTTAAATCCACATAGGCACCAGCTGCTTTACTCGTTGCGTCACTTACTCTTTGTCCAAACTTATCCATATCATTTTGTGCCTGTTTAGATTTTTCGTTCAGATCAACAATTGCAATACCTAGCGCTCCTACAGCAAGAACAGCTCCAGTAATCGCTAAAGCGACTGGATTTGCTAATAAAGCACCGATACCCATCGCTAAAAATCCTACAGCTGTCGTTATTCCCGCTATCCCGAAAGCTAATAACGAGCTTTTAGCAATCATTTGTTGTGTAGATTCATCTAAATTATTAAACCAATCCACTACACCTTGAACACCCTCTACTACGTCAACTAATATCGGTAACAAAGCATCTCCAAAGGACTTTTTAAGAGTGTCTACAGCGCCGCTTAGCTGTTCAATTTTACCTTTAGTTGTATTCATCTTTGTCTCAGCAACTTCTAATGCTGTTACCTTCGACATTTCTCCATACATCTTATTAACGCCGTCTGCGCCCTCTTTATAAAGGATTGTTGCACCACGTACTGCATCAGAACCAAATAATGTTTCTAATGCCATACTTCTTTGTTGATCCGTTAAATCTTTCATAGATTCGTTTAATAATCCAGAAATTTTATCCAACCCTTGAATATGTCCTTGCTGATCATAGAATTTTGAAGATAGAAAAGCGGAACTGGTTGCTAATTCGCGGAATGTTGTATCACATTTATCATTCCATTTCGTAACGCCTTCTGTTTTCATTACATATTTTTCTAAAGCTACTTCTATATCCCCTACATTTCTGGAAGCTGGTTGAATACCGTTTTTAACCAAGAAATCAAAACCAGCTTGTGCATTGTACGTAATAAGACCCAAATCACGCATTTTGTTATATGCTTCTTTTGTAGATGGGTTTAACCGCATTAGCATGGTTTTTAAAGATGTACCTGCATCGGAGCCCTTTAATCCGTTTTGCGCAAATACTGCCAAAGCTGTAGCTGTATCTTTGAATGTCAAACCAGCTCCTGCTGCTACTGCTGATGATGCCGCTAAACCATATTTAAGCTCTCTTACATCAGTAGCTGATGCGTTTGCTGCTCCCGACAAAATATTGGCTGCATCTGCTACTGAAAGGTGATCGGCTTTAAATGCATTTAAAGCTGTCGATGCAATTTCAGCTGCTTCTCCTAATTCTAGTTCTCCAGCTGTTGCTAAGTTTAAGGCACCTTCCAAACCGCCATTAATAATCTCAGTGAGGCTTACCCCCGCTTTAATTAATTCCTCTATTCCTTGTCCTGCTTCTACAGAAGAGTATTTTGTTTTTTCACCCATAGTGACTGCTAGGTCACCAATTTGTTTCATCTCTTCTCCAGTCGCACCAGAAACTGCTTGAATATCAGCCATTTTCTGTTCGAAGTTCATAGATTCTTTAACAGCCATCGCAAGCCCAGCACCAATAACGCCTGTCATGGCTGCAAAGGTAGTACCGACCTGTCCACCTACATCTTGCATTTTATTTCCTGTATCACGCATTCGTTCTCCGGTACGATGAAGACGATTTTGTTGTTCAGCTAATTCACGATTTGTTTCTCTTATTTCATTTTGAATTCTTGCTTGGGCTGTTTCCGCACGATTCATAGCAATTGTATTGTTATCAATTTGTGTATTTAATCTTTGTAAAGCCTGTCCATTTGCTGTATATTCAGCCTGCAATTGTTTTAATTCTTGCTTCAATTGTTTTGCTTCTTGCGAATTACGCCCAAAGTTCTGGACAGCCTGGTTATACTGTGTCTCAAGACGTTCCATTGATGCTGCCAAGGTTAGATTTGAAGCTTGTAATTGCTCTTGTTTTTGTCTTGCTTGTTCAATTTTTTGGCGGTAATGTTCTACCTTTTGACCTTGCAAGGTGAATTTTTCATTCAAATGCGTTAACTTGTTTTGTAACTGTTCAACAGAATTACCAAGTAATCTAGCTCTTTCACTTGTTAAATTGAACTCTGAATCTAATAAACGTAAACCACGATTAATTCCTGCTACTCCATTTTCAAAGCGTTGGGTGTCAAGCGTAACTCGTGCGCCAATCTCCATATCTCCAGCCATTTATCTCACCTACCTTTACAACCAATCTGGTGCTTGATTTGCTGTTCGGACTACATTCTTATCTTCTTGTTTTTTCTTATAAGCTAATGTTTTAAAGAAAAGTACTAAATCCATCTGATTAATATCCGTTTGGGACATACCAGAATCTTGTAACATGCTATATATCCCTAACATCATTTCTGTTGGGTTGAACGGTTCTTTCTGTTCCTTTGTCTCTTTTTTTTTGCTGAATTTGTCTTCGAATCAATTGCATTAATAATTGCCACAGCTTCAGCAATGCTACCTACAATCGCTAAACAAATAGAATAGATCGTGGATGACAGAAACCAGGCATGTACCCCCTCTAAGAACTCTTCTACAGTGAATCGGTTACCAAAAACCTTAGCAACAAATTGAGTCGCCTCTTTTAACAAGTCAAAATGCACCCTATCCGCACTCAATTTTTCTGTCCATTCCGAAGCTATAAAAGCATCAGTAGCTGGAATAAAATGAGGTAAAAAGAATGTTTTTTTTCCAGAAGATAAGTTTAAAACTAATTTAAATGACTCTGTTTTTTGATTTTCTTGCATAATTAAATCTCCCTTCATAAATAAAAGGCACAGCATTAAGCTGTACCTTTTTTATCATTTTATTTGCTAAGTGCTGGTGCTGTTTCTGTTGGTGGTGCTGGAACTGTCTTAAACCAATTCGCTGCAACGGTTGCATCATATCCTGTTTCTTCTTCATCTAAACGATGTCTCCAGTTTCCATCTGAACGTTGGATCGCTTTGCATTTAATTTTAGCCGATTGGAAAGTTGGTTTATCTTCAGCTGTCTTGTGCTCATCTTCAGGAATTTCAAATTTCGTTTTGTAGTAGCAATAAAAACGGTTTTTCCCATTGTCTTTTGGTAAACGGTATAATAACGCTACATATGGAGCAACATCATTTACATTATCGATTACCTGACCTTTAATTAGTTTCTTTCCTAATAGTTCAGCGTAAGTAGATAATGAAATATCCGCTGTTTCTACTTCGATTTCTACACCACCAAAGGCACTTGCTGTTGCTAGTGGACCTCCTTCTGCGTAGAACGTTACGGATTCATTTTTAGGTGAAGCTTTGCCACTTACTGCATCTCCAATTTTCTTAGGTGCTGCATACGTAAACTTACCATCTGGTGTTTCTGTCAAAATCGCATAATGTAAATCTCTAAAATCGACTGCAATTGCCATATTTGTTTTCCTCCTAAATTCTTAATTCCGTACGAAATCTCATTCCATAATGATAGATTTTCGTATCTGGTTCATATAAATTTGCTGTTGTAATACGCTGAAACCCTATATTTTTCATACAGGTGTTTACCGCTTCTTTTAAATCCCCCTTCACAGGACTAAAGGACCAAATATCTACTTGAAATAAAATAATGCTGGTAGATTCCACGCCCTCTGCGTATCTCCCAGCACCATTATCTAGCTCAGAATAAGTAATCCATGTTTTTCCGTTATCATCACCACGAACCATATTGTAGATATATTCTCCACCAATTTTCTCTACAATAAAAGGATTCGTAAGCGCACGTAACACATCTTTTTCTAAAAATCTCATACGATATGCAATGCTGCTGCAAAGACATTTCTCATCTCATGAACTGCCTTTACTTCCGTGTGAGTTACTGTCTTTTCTATAAACCCTTTATGTGGTGGATGTGGCATTTTACTTGTTCCCCAATTTTGGAATTTCATATAAAAGTGTGGGGAATTATCATCTTTTTCCCACCCCACACTAATTGATTTGACTCCATTTCGAGTTTTTATTTTTCCGACAAGCACCTGATCCTTTGCATGTTTACCTGTTCTCCATGATTCTTTTGGTGAAGGTGGTTTCGGATGTGCACTTACTGGACTTTCTGCCTCTAAAGCATCCCTTACTACCTCAGCACCTTTCTTTAATGCTGAGTTTTCAATTGTTTTTACACTTCTTCCTAAAGCTTCAAAACGCTGAATTGCTTCTTGTATTCCAAAGGTCGTTACTTCTGCCATATAGATCGCTCCTCACACACCAAGCATGTTTCTTTATGTTGTTCATCAACATCTACAACAGCTTTTATTTCAAAGAGTCGATCATCATACAAGACTCGCATTTTCGAATCAATTCCCCTACGAAATCGCATAAAAAAATTCACTGTACGTACCGCATTCTCGGTATTTCCAGCGAATATTTCATAATTAAACCCCTTTCCAAATGGTGTTTTTGCTCTTGCCCAAACAGTGACAACATCTTTCCATTCGGATGGAATTGGATTCCCTTCTTCATCTTTTTTATTTGTAATTTCTTGTTGAATTGTTATTCGTTTATTTAATTTACTTGGATTCATGATTATCACCGTAATTATAGTCCCTTAATTGCAATATAGTAGTTTCTAATGACTGTTTTAATGCAGTGACATTTAATGATTTATCTTGATTCTCATAGTTTAATAAGACATGTGTAATTACTGCTATTTTGTAAAGTGCCTTTTCACTTTCAGGAACACCAGATCCTAATAAAGCTTCTTTTGCTCCATCAATTAGAAGCTGAATAACTGTATCCTCTTCATTCCCATCAATTTTTAATTTCCCTTTTATAAGCTCCAGCATACTATCACCTACGATCCTGAAGCGTTTGTTTTCACTGATAATTCAGCACTTAAAGATGAAATTAATCCATTATTAGCTACAGCTTTTATTTGATAAGAATACGTTGTATCACCTGTCAAACCTGTATCTTTATATGTTGTTGTGACTGATGTTCCTACTTGTTTTCCATTACGGAATATTTGATATTCTTTAATGCCCCCATCATAGACAACAGGAGACCAACTAATGTTGGCCGTTGTTACCGTAGTAGAATCAACTTTTAATCCTGTTGGCCCCTGGGGATGGTTAGGGTGTAGTCTGTACTTCTGCGATACGGAATGCTGATTTCAGCTTGATTTTATGGTCAAACCAAGCTGTTAAAACAAACAGTTCAATACCTGTTTTCACATCTTTGTCACGATCATAAATCATATTCGGATCGTAGTTGAAGTGCGAATATCGGAAGTCACCAACGACAGGATTTACTGCTGAATCACAGAACTTAACTGGTTTACCTAAAACCTGTTCTGGTTGAGCATTGTATAAAGTAGCGCTACCATTAGCAAGCATTTCAATTATGTCTAGATAATCAGCGTAACGCATTTTAATAGTTGCATTTGCACGGAAATCCTCATGTAAATCTGCAATTGCTGACTTAATAGCTTTGTATAAATTAGCACCTTTAATAGCTTTAATACCAGCTTTATAGAATGACATGGATTCTTCTCCTGCTTTAGGAGTTGCTGTGAATGCTACTTTTTTCTCTTTTGCTGCTAAACCACTTTCTAGCGCCTGATCTACAGTTTGTACTAAGTTTGCATCCGTTGCAGCTAAAACAGTCTCTGAAATAGGGACGAAAATTTTGAATTTGTTACGTCCAAAAATTACAACATCCCCTTCAGCTTTTAATTCTTTTGCTGTTTCTGTATCAGCAATAAAAGCATCATCATCCAAAGTAAATGTAACTTTAGGAATTTCCAGGTTAGTAACACTTGTAAATGTAGATACCTCTCTTAAAGGGTTTTTAACAAACGGTTC
Organism: Bacillus sp. 17RED48; assembly: GCF_019837545.1. Taxonomy (NCBI): domain Bacteria; kingdom Bacillati; phylum Bacillota; class Bacilli; order Caryophanales; family Bacillaceae; genus Bacillus; species Bacillus sp. 17RED48. The sequence continues at coordinate 637,823 of NZ_JADAXG010000001.1, read as the reverse complement.
ATGTAATAACTCATTTGTCATCGTACTTGGAAGGATTTTTTCTCCACCTGTCGAGTTATTATCACCCAAAGCCATTCTTGCATCTTCAGACAGTGAACGTTGACGGATTGTAGCACGAACCAATTCTGCTTTTGCTGCAATTATCTTTTGTTTCGGATCTTCAATGCCTTGCAAACCAGTTTGATTTTGAAATTGCGCTTTTTGCTCAGCTTCCATCGTGTCATGTTGTTCTTTAATTACATTGAAACGCATTTGAAGATCTTTCTTTGATTGTTGTAACGCTTGGAGACTCTCCATGGTTGCGGATGGATCAATTGCCTTCTGAGAAAGCTCATTCTCTACTTTTTGGAGCTGTTGACCAATAGTAGATAAATTTTGTTTTAGTTCAAATAATGTATTCTTCGAAAAGTGTTGTAAGTTACCAATAGATAATCTAAATTTTGTTTTCATGAATGAATTCCTCCTAAAATTGTCTTTATATAGTCCGCGTTAGCTTTCGCTTCTTCGGCAATTTTTTGTCGTTCTAACATTTCGTTGGATGGTATGTTAGCTTGTGCATTTACTAACTGTTGTGGAACATTCTTGTATTCTTTCATCCATTTTTCATCTAGACATGCTGCTGCATTATTTGCTGGGATAATTTCATCACAAAGTCCGTACCCCATAGCTTCTTCAGCTGATAGCCAGGTCTCTGCATCTAGTAATTGTTTTAAAATATCTGGATCTAATTTATCACCAGCACGAGTTAAATAGTGTTGCACCATTGATTGATTAATACGTTCAATGTCATCTGCTGCTTTACGTAACTGCTCGGCATTTCCTGATGCGTATGTCCATGCGTTATGAACCATCAACATCGAATTAGCATACATAATGATTTTGTCTGAAATCATCGGTAACACTGATGCACATGAAGCACCAATACCATCAATATAGGAGATAACCTTCGCCGGATGTCTTTGTAACATTGCAATAATGGCCATTGTTTCAAATACCGATCCACCTGGACTATTAATGTAAAGGTTAATAGTTTCAATACTATCACCTAACTCGTCGAGTTCATTTTTGAAAGTAATAGACGACACCTCGCCATATTCTTCCCATGCATACTTTGTGATTTCTCCATAAATAAAAACATCAGCCATTTTACCATTGGCGGATGCTTTCATTTGAAAAAACTTATTCTGTTTGTTCTTTCCCACTACTTTTCACCCCCTTTCGTTGAGATGGGTCCATATCAATTGGGTATAAATCACCAGAAATCCACAATTGAGATGCTGAACCTCCCTTTGGTGGTTTATCTTCTAATTCACGCACTTCATCTGGTGTTAGTCCACCACTTCGAAGCATCATTTGATAAAACTGTGTTCTTGCTGCTGTATCGCCACGTAGTAAACCACTCATATTAAATTTAAAATAATATCCAGCTTGTCTCTCAGCTTTATTTAGCAATTTTCGGTTCATTTCTTGTTCATACTGCCGAGCAATAGGAGTTAAAGTCATTTGAACAAACTGAATCATTAATTGCTCATTGCTACTATAACTCTGACCTTCCGTATCATTTAAAAAAGAAACAGGCACATTAAAAACGTTAGCAACCCGCGAACGTGTAATTCGTTCTGATGCTAACGTGTCTGAAGCGAAGTATTTCCGCTCCATCTCTTCTATATTGACACCTGGTTCCCTGAATAAAATACCACCATTCTCTTGGTAAAACCGTCTAAAATCATCAATGATTTTTTGTCTCTTTTCATTATCGACCTGCGTCGCATAATCCAAAATAAAACTATCTTTCTTCTGCATTTCTGACAAACTAAATTCTTGTACTGCCTTATCATATTCAAGAGTATTTCTCAAAACATCAATTGGACAAATACCTTTCCATCTTGAAATACCTGTGATGTGTTTGACATGAAACATGTTCATATTGTGGATGTAATACGTTCCTTCAATCCCACGTACCTCATACCACAAATTATTATCATCCGTATTTAAAAAAGGCGTTACATAAGCAGATTCAATAGGGATTAATGATTCCACTTGAAATCTAATATCACGAATGATAGCTGCATATCCATTTCCAGTTTCATTTCTTGAAACTTCAATTTTATTTATCCATTCAAATCCGGTCATGTTTGGATTAGGCTCATTCATCACAACATCAGACACTTGATTAACAACAGTGTCATAATCCTTATAGAGCTTTAATGGCAAAGATGCTACCGTATTAGATAATCTACTAATCACACTGAAAATCGTCTCATTTGTAGCTAATTTTGTATTATCAATACCCCAAAACTTCCTTCCAAACCATGAAGAAAAGTTATATCCAGCACCTTTCCATCCCAATGAAGCTCCTTTAATCGCTCCCTTAACACGATTAATCAGTTTCAATTTCTCACCGCCTTTCTATTTAAAAAGATCGTTAACTGATATAAATTCAATATTTCCATCACCTTGTAATTGAGATAACATAGGGATTACTTCTGTATGAGCATTTAAAAAAGCTGCAAAGCCATCAATCTTTCGATATTTACTCTGTTTAGATGGTAAAAAATTCCCGTTTCTGTCTTCCACAAGCTTTACATTGTTCATATACCAACGGAAGAGACGGTTTTTATTACTGATTATTTTTCCATCCAACAACAATTCTTTTACATCCTTTAATGCTGGGCTTAAAGTTAAATGCCCTTGTCGAACTGGTTCGGTTTTAAATCCATATGCTTTTAAATCTTCATTTAAACGATAGGCATTTGCTGGATCATAAGTAATTTTCTTTATGAAATAGTGTTCGGATTGCTCAACAAACCAATCATAAACATACTCATATTTCACATACTCACCAGGGATAATAGTGAGCCAACCTTTGTCTTTAAACTCTTTGAAACTAATATTTTCGTTATCACGATCAACTTTAGCCTGCGGAACCCAACTGTGAGATAGCACAAAAACATTTCCATCATCTAAAGGAAACTCTAAACAAGCGCTTGTAAAATCTTCTGTTGCAGATAAATCATAACCTGCAACACATTCTTTACCAGCTAATCCCTTTATATCAATAACTTCTTCATTCCTTTTTAATATCTCAATACCAACAAAGGACATTTCATCATTATCAACAAAGATGTTAAATTGTTTTGTAATCCAGTCATTCTTTTCAGCATCTGTATGCTTATCTGTATTCCAATCATCAATAAGCGATGGAAGATCTAACGAAACTCCCATATTAGGATTTGCTTTAATCCATAATTCAGGATTTTCAATTTCATCCACGCTATCCATTTCAGCCATGAAATAAAACTTTCTATCTTGGTCAATAACTCCTTCTAAAACATCAGTTGCAATTTCATAGTATTGAACAAGTGGTCCTTCAAGCTGATATCCTGCCGTAGTGATATAAACAATCATTGGTTGTTTACGTGCACCACGTGATTTTTTTATAACATTAATTAACTTAAAGTTTTTGAATTCATGTATTTCATCAAAAATACCAAGATGTGTATTTAATCCGTCTAGTTTCTTACTATCTGATGCACGAGGTTCAATTTTAGAATGCGTTTTATCATGGAAAATACCTTTCTGATTTTCGCGTAAATGTTTCCGAAGAAGGGGTGATTTTTGAACCATTGCACGACTTTCATCAAATAACTCCCCAGCTTGTTGTTTTGTATTTGCTAAAACATAAACACGAGCACCTGGTTCATTATCTTTAGCAACGGCATAATTAGATAAACCAGAAATCATTGTAGTTTTTCCATTTTTACGTCCAATAAAAATAAGGCCCTCACGAAAGCGCCTATAACCTGTATCTTTATGAATCCATCCATACAAAGAACCTATAACAAAGTGTTGCCACGGTTGAAGAACCAACCTTTTATAATCACCTTTTGATGGACGACAAAACTTTTCGATATATCGTATAGGTCGATGCGCTTTTTCTTCATCAAAAACCCAAGGGAACTCCTCAGTCCCCTGTCTCCTCAAATCGTTTAGATGACGTTGACAAGACAAGACATTTTTCTTACTAGCTATTATGTTTCCTTTCACAACTTGTTCTGCATACCAAGTTGTTCTTAGTTCAGGAGATGGATCTACCAAAATATTAAAATGCTGTATCTGCTCATTTCGCCAATTTTTATACCACTTAGCTATTTCAGAGGGTTTAGAAGTTGTCGTAATCATCATCAGAATCTCCAGTTAGCTCTTCCTGAAGCTTTTTTCGGCTTGCCCCAGTCAACCCTAGCTCCCCTAAATATTGTCGAATCTGTTGTAAATACTTAGGTATCTCTGGTATCAAAGTGTGCTTAGTCAGATTTGTAGCACCAGCTTTATTTGTATACTCCATCGTCAGACCTTCTTTTTTAACATTAGCTGCCATATCTCTAAACATTTGGTAACTGAAGGCAATCGCTTCAACTACAATAGGATCATTGATATCAGCCTTTCCTTCAACTTCTAAAACAGACCAAATACGAATCCAAGTATCTTTTCCTACCTTTTTTAAATGCGTAGGCGGTTTCCTCTCAATCAATCCTTTATCCACGATATCACCTCACTTACATTTTATGGATAAAAAGTACCAATTCAGAAATAAAAAGCTCTTATTTTCAGGCTTTACCCCCCTTTAGAAAAATCACTTGCGCTACCCACGAAGGAAGCATCCGGTCTGAGCGGAAACGGCTTTGAACAATAAAAGGAGGGGGGCTATATGAATTCTTTGTTCGCTTTTACTTTTACGAACTGAATCTTCCTTTTGCTTTTCTTTTTCCCTCCACCTTTTTCAGGATGTTCTTTATTATGACATGCATTACATAAACTAATTAAATTATCTAATGTTAATGCAAGTTCAGGATATTCACTTCTTTCTTTGATATGATGGACCATATCAGCAGGTACTGGTATCAATGGATCATGCTTCATACACTCTTGGCAACGGTAGTTGTCTCGTATTAGCGCTAACTCTCTACACCTTCGCCAAGCTGTGCTGTCATAGAACTTCTTCGCTTCTTTATCCCTGTTGTATTTATCGTAGAACTTTCGTTGTTGCTTGGTGTTATATTCATTCACTATCTTTTACCTCTATCGTACCTGTATCAATCCGCTTCTCTCGGTATTGAATATCAAGACACTTCTCACAATAGAAAGTAGCTGATACTTTTCGATTAAATTGTTTGTCGTCAGAATAAAAAGAAGTAGTCTCACTATCTAACACTTGATACTTATGCTCACACATCTATACTCACTCCTTAACTTTCTTTTTATGAAACTTACCAGCAATCCTCATTGTTGCTAACGCTGGCCACACAAGTGTGAAGATGCAAATAAGAAATAACATTACCGCAATCGTTATCATCTCTTGATTCGGATCTCCTTTATCATCTTTTAACAACTTACGTACAGTTGAATGCATCCCAGAAGAAATGTAGACCATACCTACAATAAGATAAGCTAATAACCATAGCATTCTATCTCACTCCTTATCATTTAATAAATCATCCATCAACTTACTGATTAAGTTCGTTACGGCTTCTTTCTTTTCTTTCGGCTTTGTTCTTTTGTTTAACCTATTCAATACTTTAACTACTGGTCGCAATGATTCTAATTCCACATAATCTTCAAGCTTGTCTTCATCAATAGAATTAAGGATTGTGCCAAGAGCAATTGCTTTCTCAAGCTTAGTTAATTCCATCATCTTCACTCCATTTGAAAGAATATTCCGATTATATATTTACAAATAAATACAAATTGTTATAATAGAGTTAACATTGCCATTCGGAAAAGTGGCTCGCCCCCATGCGAGTTGCTTTTCCTTTTTTTATGGCTATTGTTTTAAAAGTTCATCCATCGTTTTATCTAACAAACTAATCATTGCTTCTCTCTTTTGCTTTGGTGTTGTATTATCTTGCATCTCATCAAAGATAGGAATTGCATTTTCTAATTTCTTTTTATCGATACGCTCATTTACAAGATCTGTTCCTAACATTGAGATGAATGTTCCAATCACAACCGCTTGTTCTTGTTTATTTAGTTTCATTTGTTCTCACTCCATTGATATTAGTCGCTGATATCTTGATAGCATCTGTAGTTTGTTCAACTATAGATTCAAGAGTTACAGTTCCATCTAATGAAATGCCCACTTTAGAATCCATCCCTACCGACTTACTACCGTTAATCTTCTTAATTATTTCAGATTGTATATTTATTTGTTGAACATGAGTTATATCAGCTTTCATTGCTAATCCTTTTTCTAACATATCAACCTTTCTATTCAATGCTTCTACCGTCGTTGAAACATGAAGTAATGTTTGTCTTAGGCCATCTCTATCTATTTGTAAATCGTTAATACTTCTTTCTAAAATAGCAATTATATTTGTTATACTTTCCATCCTTCATCCTCCTCCATAAGGAATGCTCCCTCACTTCTTTGCAAACACTATAGTTTAAAAGGAGCATGTTATGAAATTCTCACAAATACTAATTATTCTCTTTGCTTTTATCATTCTTACATGGTTATGGTTTTCTAAATAAAAAGCACCCGAATGGATGCTTTTCTCTCAATTATTCATTTGTATTTTAATTGTGGTACGTGAAGTTTTATTCTTTTTCCAATCACCTAATGTTGTTACATACATCTGCGCCAACATTATTAAGTAACTGGAAGAAGAGCAAAAGCCCTTCTCCGTTTGTATAACGTAATTTACAGTTGGATATGAAATCAAGAACAACTATTCATCCAATCTGCAACCATCGCCACCGGTTATGACGATCCATTTTCAGTTATAAGGAATTTTGTGAGCAATGTTTTCCGCCACTTCTCACAATACAAATATATCATGTTAAAAACCAAAACGTGTCCGTAAATAGTTCGCAAATAGTTCACGAATAGTTCGCGTTTTTTATTTCTGTATTTTTTCACATCGTTTTTCAGCCTCTTTTTGCATAGTTTTGAACAAATATGTTCTTTAATCCTTAGAAATGAATTCACTATAAACCATATTGTGTTGAATTAGACCATCTCGTTTCCCCTTAGAGCTATCAAGCTTTTCCATACTTCTTATAAATGAATTTGACACTTTTCTTTTGTAGCTAATTCAAAAATGGCTAAAAAAAAGAACTGTTTAGATTTTGAATTTCTTTTGATAATCATTTAATGTATCTTGTTCAATCCCTATATATCTTAATGTTTCTTTTTGATCTGTATGATTTAACATTCTTTGCAAAACAACTACATCTTTAAATTGTTTGTAGTGATGGTATCCATATGTCTTCCTTAGTGAATGAGTCCCAATTCGTTCTAGTCCGAATTTTAGGGCCGCTTGATTCAAAATTACATATGCCATCGATCTAGTAATAGGTTTATTCTTACCATTTCTACTTTTAATAAGAAACTCGTTCTTAAGTTTCCCCTTCGCATATTCCCTCAATGCTTTCTTTAAATCAGAAGGCATCTTTACCTCTTTAACCTTTTTGGTTTTCTTTTCACGAATAAATATACTCCATCCTTCTACATCACGTACTCGTAAACGTAAGATATCCGAAATACGTAATCCTGTATTAATCCCAAGAAGGAACAGAATGTAATTGCGCTCATTCTGTTCCTTAAAATATTCTTTGAGCTCCTGAATTAATTCTTTGTCTCTTATTGGTTGAACGAGATTCATACGCTTGGCACCTCTTTTTGTCTACGCGTTTTTTGATATACCTCTTTTTTTAGATTGAATGCTAAACGTAGTATAGCTCGTCCTTTTAACTTATAATACTTTGTTTTACCTATACCTAAATCCATCCAAATGTCTGGATCATATCCAACTTCATCTTCCATATAAAATTTCACTATGACTTCACGTTCATCATCTCTCAAACGATTCACAGCATCATAAATCCAATCCATGAACTCTTTTCTTTCTTGCTCATACTCTATTCTTTCGATAGCAATATTCTCTGTTGAACTATTAAATTCATTTGTAACTGATGGAGGAACAATTGAATATGACGGCGTCACTTTTGGCAACATATCACATGGCATTGTTGCTAAATACCTACGATAATCTTCGAATACTTTTTCAACCTCTTGTTTTGTTCTTTTCCCATCTACAATTGGCATTTTAAATGATAATTGTTTATTCATATTAAATTCCTCCATTTTTATTATTTTTGTCTTAATGCACCACGTCTACGTTCATAACGTGGTCCATAAACCCCCATTAAATTTTCAATTTCACGAGTGGTTAGCTTCTCTTCTTTCTTTTTCTTATGTTTCTTTTTTGCTTGCTTAGATTGCTTTTTCCATTCACGTATTTGATCTTTTAAGTTCTTCATTCTCCACATCCCCTTTCAAAAATAAAGAGGACACCATTTCTTAAAACAGCTTGATTGCTGCTCTAAAAATTGGTGTCCTCTAGTTTTCTAGCCGGACTATATTCAGTTTCTTTTCACTTTAAAATACCAGCTTGTACAAATATGTTTCTCCAAGCGCTTTTAACTCTATATTTTTCAAAGGATTTCGCACGTCGAGCAATAGCTTTTCTGGTTTTCTTTTTCTTTAATTTAGACATTTATCTTAACCTCGCTTTCTATTCAAAGGATTATTTTATTAAGAATTAATTATTTCCTTAATTCTATTAAGCTTGTCTATGTTGTTGTCATTTAGCGCTTGTCGATCAATACTAATACTTGCTCGTCTACGTGTATTCATCGTTTCAATATAACAAGCATGCTTATCTTCCTTATCTTTAGCGACCATCTGAATCCCTTCAAAAGAGGCGTCGCATACGTACTTTGTATCTTCAAACAGCTCTTTCCAATTTTCTTTTAAATGCAATCCCATGTAATACTCTATATCCTCACCGCACGAAACACTTAGCTCCACTTCGAACTGATCATCCGTTGTTGCTACAAGAAAAACCATATAAGCGCTTATTTCAGTTAATTTACCAATTCCTTCTTTCATTTTCCTCTCCCCCTACTAACAATGTGTTTGAACAGGTTTGTTTTCATATTCCATCAATTCATAAATCTGTGTAAGAGTTAAATCTTTACCGTTTATTTTTATTGCTGTTTCATATTCTTCTTTATTCATTTTCTCTTCCTCCCCTGAATAAAACTCAAAATTCCGTCAATACTGTAGACACATGGTTATCTTTCTCCGTTTTCCTTACATGAGCAGTTAGCTTTTGCTAGCTGCTCTTTTTAATTTGCGCCTTTCCTTTCTTTTGTCAGCTCTTTCAGCGAACCACTTTGGACACATCCAACCTATCCATACTGTTGAACTCTCTTGACATTCTATAGTGAAATTACGATGCAATTTGCGTTTTCGATTACGCTCTTTAATTTTTTTGAGACGCTCATGCTCTCCACCAGCAGTTAATGTAGCTCTCCATCTATACATTCGCATATCCATTCCCCTTTTCAACAAAATGAAATTTTTATTAAATTGCTTATACTTTATTTCTCAACCACAGCGTATGGAATTATAATGAAATGAATGGTAATATATAGGCATCTCAATTACGTTAGAGCTTGTTTCCTTGCAAGCTCTTTTTTTATTTAAATAGCGTTTTTTTCAAAATGATGCCCTTTCTAATTTGGACACATTTACCAGTATTTTTACCAAAAAATTCATGATATGGTTATTTAGTCGAGTACGTCATTACTTGACGATTACCCTTAGAAGCCCCGCAGACAATCGGGGTTTCTTTTATTTAAATAACAATTTTGTTCACTTTTATAGCTTACTATTCCTCATAGTTGTGTTTTTCTTCTAGGACTTTTATAAAGTTAAAGTGTCCATCGAGATAACAATCATTGATTTAACCCCCAAAATATATTTCATTAACTTCGCTTAAAGTAAAATTTTCATTTTTTTATTCAACCGAGTTCATAACATATTCTTTTCCTCCGATAAAATAATGATTAGGTGTCCCATGCGCATTTTATCCATTGGAAATAACACCTTTCACGTACTTACGTATTAGAAACTTCATTTCTGCATCTTCTGCAATAGCAATTTTGTTCACTTTTTTGATACATTTATGAAACATTCACATGTTATCTTCAGTATGTTCTATTCTTTTTGAAGAACCATGTGAGAATACCAAAACAAGAAGCCCTAGAGCCCTAACTCTGGGTCTTTTTGTTTTTAAATACGGATTTTGTATACTTTTATTCATTTCGTCTCAAATATTATATATACGTAATATATCGATATATGTTATAATTCCTTTGTGAAACATCACGTGTTTCAAATACAACATCTTTTTGATGACCTCTTATCTTTCCATAAGAGGTCTTTTTTTCAAATAACTATTTTGTTAAAGCTTTATAGGATTGTTTCTTTTGATAGGTTTAGTCGAATATGTAATCTCAACTTCTCTTGAATACTCAATTTCAGAACCACACGTACTACAATCAATTTTGTCATTGTCTTGCGAACGCTCCCAGGCATCTATATCCTTCTCGCCACAATAAGGACATGTTAAATATTCTTCATATTCAACTTCTTCTGGTGTAGACTGCAATTGTATTTCTCTAACACCGATTAGATTATTTTGCGGATATTTTGCACAAACGTGATAAACTTTACCATCTATCATGATGTTTGTACTTATCGCTAAATCACACTTTACAACTTTTATAACTTCCGCTTCTTTATTTTCATCGAACCATAGTTCCATATCATATTTAACGATTGTGTATTCCATCTCTAATTCCCCATTTCCAATCTGATCTTTTCTTGTAATCTCACGAATGTTTCATTGCAAAACCTAACTGCTGCATTTGGATATTTAAACCTCAGAAAACCATCGTCAAATTGGATCTTTGTTTCCTCATAAAACAGAGTGAATGCTGTATCTTCAGAGTAAATGTGAATTTCTTCTTTCAACTTTTCGATAAGTTTCCATTGCTCGCGTGCCTCTTCTTTCGTGAAATATTCCGACCTACGTTGACTTATCAATTCTTCTTTGATGTATTTAAATGTTTCCTTAACATCAATTACATTTTCTCTTGCTATCTTGCAAAGAATCTGATCAGGACGTCTACTACTCAAGAAATCTTTCATAATTTCACCATTCCATGTTTCGAACCAATATGAGAAGTTGCCGAAATCCGTAATCGCCGTGAATATTCCTGTATCATCGAATAAGAAAACTCCCCAACCTTCACCGTTAACAGATGGTATTTTGTACTTTGAAATTCCCATTTTAACTATCCCCTTTTCGATTAAAATAACGCTTTTGTTTAATTTAATACGTGTTCTTTTCGATGCAGTATTCTATTACAATTAATTTTGATGTTATAATTATCTACAGCATATATATTAATAGGCACAACAAATCTCATACATATAGGAGGACCTTAATGATCCTAACTCAAGAAAAGAACATAAAATTAATTATGCATTTTCTTACCTTGTTATCTTTTTTTATTCTTATTTTCTTTAGCATCACAATTTTTTATATACCATTGATTTTTTATTTCATATGCAAATCACAAGACATTCGAAAAAATATCCTTGAAGCTGTTTTTTACCAACTATTCATTTGGATAATTACAATGATTTGGAATCTATTCATAATAAGAATCTTAATGTTATCTTTGTCTAATTTAGACTTAACTTCAAATAACGCTTTGATTATTTTCGGAGTAGCTCCTTTATATTTAATACTGTTTCTTTTGTTAATTTTCGGTCCTATAAAAGGAATTTTATATGTGATACAAGAAAAAGACTTTCATTATCCTATTATTTCTAAATGGATTAACAAATAAAAATACTTGTAAAAGAATTCAGAGTTTTACTGAATTCTTTTTTTATAGACCTTTCAAACTCTTTTACATATTCCTCTGTTCCTTCTTTTTAATAAAATTCAAATTTGGTCTTACTTCACATCCACACGCTTTTGACTAGCTTCTCTGCTAAATCCATCTGGGTATCTTTTTGCCAACTTAGAGATATTCATTTGAGCGATATCTTCTAATGTATATCCCATCTCGTGGGCCATAATGGAGATATAGTACATGATGTCCCCTAACTCTAATGCCAACTTATGAGTATTCCCGTTCTCTTCTCCTGGACAATGCGCTGGATCAAATCCATGACCATGAAAGATAGCTTTTTTTACGATATCAGCAACCTCACCAGCTTCTCCCGTAAGCCCTAATGCTGCATTTAAAACGCGTCCACCGAAATCATTATTTGCATTCCATGTACGTAATGTTGCTTCCTGATATTGATCTAATTCACAGATTTGATTGATATCCATTACAACTTGTCCTCCCTTTGATTCACTAACTAATTTAGTTGTTGCATATACACCGTTTTCCATTGCTTTCATTTTGTTTTCCCCTCTCTTTAACAAATTCCTAATCCCATCGGACGATTTTCAATTAAATACTTATCAGCCTGATCTATTACAAGGAGCGCAACCTCCGCTTGGTGTCTCCTTAACGCTTTTGCCATCTTCGGTAAGCTCATACCTTGACTCCACATTTCACGAAAACGTACTACATCTCTTTCATCCCAAATGAAGTTAGCTTCTTCTAAAGCGATGTAAATTTTCAATCTTGATTCCTTCATCGCCTCATGATTTCTTGCTACACTCATAAGCGAACCTACTTTCTAAAAATGATTATTTTATCTTTTCAGTAAACTTAGTATCCACACGATCAACTTTACCGTTTACCCAAACCGCGACTTGCTCACCAAATCCGCTCATTGGTGGATTTACTGCTGTTACAGTTCCGTCCTTCACTATTAAAAGCTTGTTGCTGCTAACATCAATTTCTATTTTTTTCATATGTCCCTCTCCCTTTTACTACCGCATGTACTCAACAACATCAGGTTTAAAGCCGCTCCCTAAGTAAACCCTTACCGCAATAGCTTCTTTTTTATCCCTTGCTGCCTTACACAACTCTTCAGCTGTATCCCAATTGAAAAACTTATCTACAGCTCTTTGAAATCTCCAAATTGCCATTACATATTGTTCAAAGATTTCATAACGATCATCTTGTTTAGTTGTGCGTGGTAATTCATCCGTACTCTTTGCATTTCTCGGAACTTGGACACGTACATCTGCATATGTAACGCGTCCCATTCCTCTTTTCACATTTGCTTTCATTACATCAAACTCGCAAATCGCTGGCTCTACATCGAAAATATTCAATTGTTTAGGCATGTTACTTCACACTCTTCTGAAGAAGGTCCAGTAATTCACTTGCGCCTTCCTTGCTCAAAAACATTCGGCCACCTAGCAACTCTATGTTTGATTCAGAAACTTCACCCGTTACCAAGCATGACTTTTCTTGTTTTCTTAAAACGACATTTTCCCCATCAACATGAAAGTCTAATGCTGTACCTTCAGCAATCCCTAAAGTTCTGCGTAACTCTACCGGAATTACTACACGCCCTAGCTCGTCCACTTTTCTTGTAACGCCTGTGTTTTTCATTCCTTACTCCCCCTTGTTAACTGACTTTTTGTTGTTTATTACGGTGCAACTCTTGTTTCATTGATTCGAATTTTATTAACCATGCTTGCCAACGCTTATCGTTTTCTTCTTGTTGTTGCTTTGCTACTTCACAGTTACACCCTTCCGTTAGACCTACACCTGGATAAATTTCTTTACGAATAATTCCTGTATTACGGCATAATACACACATACTTATTCCTCCTTTTTAAAATTTCGTAATCTATAATTATCCCCATACATTTCTAACATTTCAGCGTTTTCCATCATCCGACTAAAATCACGTTCTCCATACATTCCTGCTAATTCATCGACCGTAAAATTAGTAGTAAATAATGTACTTTTACCTATACGACTATCTACAATTTCATTTGTTTTCGTTTGTTTCCAAGTGACGCCTTCTTTATCTTTCTCTGTGAATTCCGCTCCAAAGTCATCGATAATCAAGACATCAACTTTTGCTAGAAGAGACATAAGCTTGTCCTCTGTCATTTCGCTATTTTTATTCCAAGTTGATTTGATTTTGGTAAATAGCTTATTCATTTGAATAAACATTGCACTGTGACCCTTCTTCATAAGTTCTTTAGTGGCTGCCACACACAAATGGCTTTTCCCTACTCCGTAATCACCCGTTATTATCATGCTTGTTGGTTCTTCTCTATTGAATGAAGTAACAAAATCCATAATCGTTTCTTTTGCATCAGCCAATTCTTTTTTAGTTGGTACATAATTTTCAAATGTAGCTTTTTTGAGTTTGTCATTTATTAAACTGTTATCAGCAAATGAATCATATAAATGAATGATTTCATTTTTCTTTTTTATAGCTAGTGTCTCTATAGCTAATTTCTGATCTTCCTTTTCTACCGATCTGCATTGAGGACAAAATTCCTCATTTGTTTCTATATCTATCAACATGCGTTTGCTGCAAACGTCTTTGAAATTTTCTTTTCCTACTAAAAATACATTCGTACATCTTTTAGGCGACAATACATATCTTTGATTAGCGTTTCTTGAAGTCGTATTTGTCGATGAAGCTACTATCTTTTTGATTGCTTGCATTAGTTGTCCCTCCTTTAAAAACTCCTTTTCGTTTTACAGGTTTTTCATTTAAATAACTTTCGAATTTAGTTCCAAATAAAGTGATAGGTCTTAAATAGCCACTCATTTCCGTATTATCAATCCATTGTGAAGCCTTGATGTCAATTACCTGTTGAAAATGAGTTAAACCGAATCCTTCTCTCCATCTTGCTTTAATTAAATCCTGTGTTTTTTTTGATGTATGTTTATAATTGGTTTTTGCTTTTATGTTGAGATAATCAACAATTTCTTGATATGGAATAGGTTGAGTGTTGTCCTGAATTATTTCAGGACTATGTTTTTCTTTTAAATCTTTATCTAAATCTTTATCTAAATCTTTATCTATGTCCGTTACTTCTTCGTTACATGTAACGTTACAACTAAGTGTTTGTTGTTTTTTTCTTTCTCGATGTGCTGCTACGCGTTTTCTAGTGTCTTCCTTAATCTTTTCTAAACGGTCTAGATTCTGATGGTTTCCCCAGTTAACAACATTGATGTAATGATTATCGTCAATATCAATCATTCCGAATTTCTTAAATACACTTAATGCCATTCGAACTGTATTTAAAGGTCGATTAAAAAGAGTTGCTAGCATATCTTCCGTATATGGGATATTTTCGTTCAGAAAAATATACCCACTTGCATTTGTCTTACCAGCTTGAGCCAACAACTTAATCCAAATGATTAACAATGTATCAGCTTCAGGCATGCTCTCTATTAAACGTATTTTTTCATCCTCAAACATCGTTGTCGAAAGTTTAATCCACTTCACTTTTACTTCAGACATATTCCTTACCTCCTTACGCAAACCGCTATATATGCTTGTCCACTTTGGATAATTCGTTGAATTTCATAATGCGGATAACCAATCTTTAAATACTGCTCAATCATTTGTTTTAATTCATCCTTGCTCTCTGCTAAGCTCCAGAACTTATTAGGTAATAGCACTTGATATTCAGTTAAACGCATGTACTATTTCCCTACTTTCCGTGATATACTTATAACAAGTTGTTTTTCTTAAGGGACCCACTGCCATGGGTCTTTTTATTTTTTTCTGCGTCACTCCAAGCCCACTGTTTTATCGGTTCATAAGTAATGTAAAGCAACAACACACTGCACGCGATAAATACTGCGAATACTACTAACGATGTTGTATCTTCCACAAAAACACCTCCTTATTGTTCAGTTATCCATTGCAACAAGAACTCTTTTACTTGTTGAGCTGGGAAATACCATTTACCTCCTACTTTGTGTTTTGGAAATCTAGGATCAAAAAAGAATGTTTTTTGAATGGTATTCCATCCCATACAAGTTCTTCGTTTTAATTCGTTAGCGTCCCAATACACTAACTCAGCATCGATTTCTTTAACTTTTTCCGCAATTTCTGCTAGATAAAGGTTTCTCACTTCTTTTTCATCAACTTGAACACTAATCATTTTCGTATCTCCTTTTCTATAAAATTTTAATTTTGCAATTAAGAAACATGATCATCGAATAAATTAGGCCTTTCAGGTGGATACCATCCAGAAATGAATTTCATTGCATTTTGATAGTATTTTCGTGGTATCTTATCGTATTTAGCTACCCCGAAATGCCTTTTTAATGCTCCATATACGCCTTGATAAGATGCATTATCGTAGCCTTCTTTTCTTAGTTCGAAAACACGTTGTTTCACTTTTCGTTGAACAGCACCTTTGTTTTGTTCGGTAAGCCAAAGTTCGTTATCTACTAAAAGTTTCATTTTGTTCATTTCTTCTTCCGTATGATCTTGACGTGATTTGATTTGTTTTAGTTCATTCATGCTGTAAATAATCGAATCTTCTACTGATGGTTGCTGCTGTTTTTGAATGTATTCTTTCATTCGTTTGAATTCATTTAAAAATTTAATTTTCATCTTCATCGCTTCAGGCGTTATGTAGCTCATTGCGACAATCGCAAAAGCATCTTCTGTTAAGTTATATTTTTCATACCATTGTTTGTTTTGTGGGTGTTGATACTGGGTCTCCCCAAAGTTGGTGATACCCCACTGTTGTTCTCCTGCTTCTATTAGCTTTTCGATTTGAATTTCAATGTCTCTCATCACATGATCGTGACGTTTACTGAACATTTGAGAAATCGTTATGCTATCCGTAACCACTTTACGCCCTTCCATAAAAACAAACTCACTTACTGGATGTTGCGCAACTTGCAATCGATTCATTTACGTTTACCTCTCTTCCTTTTTCACTCTCGAAACGCGAGTGGGGTTATAAAAAAAATTATCTACTGATACACCAAAGAACTCCGCAATTCGCATAGCTATATTCCATCTAGGATTCTTCTTTCCGTTTTCAATTTCACAATAATAGTTAGAAGAAATATCTAGTTTCTTAGCTACTTCAAATTGCTTAAGACCTTTATTTTCACGCAATTTGATTAACCATTCTCTTTTCATGTTTACCTCCGATGTCATATGTTTGACTTTAGTATACTCGCGATTCGCGAATATGTAAATATCTTTTCTGAAATTTTTTCGAAATAAAATAAATTCGCGTAGCGCGAAAAAATTATTGATTTTGTTCTGTGAAATGTTATCTTTATTTATAGGGAGGTTTTAAACATGAACATAGGGGAACGCTTAAAATATTTAAGGAATAAACAAAAATGGACTATGAAAGAAATTTCTTCCAAGTTAGGGATAGGCGACTCAACTTATAGTGGGTATGAAACTAATTATAGAAAACCAGATGCGGAAATGATTTGTAAATTAGCTGACTTGCATAATACAACAACCGACTATATTTTGTGTAAAACTGACGATCCAACGCTAGAGAAAGCAACATCTTCTAATATTAAAGATTTCTTTGATAATCAAAAATTACATTGGGACGGAAAAAAATTATCTGAGGATGATGTGGAAAGTCTTAAAGATTTGTTAGAAGTTGCGGTTAAAAGAATGCTTAAATAACAAAAAAGGATTAGCAAGAAGCTATTCCTTTTTTTGTTGTCCGTATATGTTGAAATTTTCTTAATTCAACATCCGTCAGTAGCCCTTGCTTATGTAATTCGTCTAATACATAAACCACATCACCTGTCACATTGTCACTTCCTAATAACACTTGTACCATTTGCTTCACTTGTACTTCTACCCCTTTATTCATCAAAATAACTTCCTCCCTTATTTTTTGGTAAATATTAGGTGTCGACTTTTTGTCCCTTATCCAAAAGCCAACATTCCCTAAAAATTACGAAAGAGGCTGCGAAATCGCAACCTCTAACTCTTTATTAACTATTTAATTTTTATTATTAAAGTCCGCCAGGCTCAGACATCATATATTGTACTTGTTGTTTAAGTGGTTGTTCTTTACTGTCCTTAGTCGCTGCCCCTACATTCAATGATAGAGTAAAAGCACTCATAATACATAAAACTGCTACACTAATTTTTTTCATCCTCATCCCACTTTCTTTTCTAATGATGCTAACACACATTTCACAGCATTAGCATAGTGATAGTTTCCAACCCGTTCAAAGCGTTTCAAAGCTTCTCTTAATCCTAGTATATCATTGTTAATTCTGGAAATATAGTACATTGTGAACGGTGAATCTAATTTTCTTTCCTTAGTTAATTCTTCAAACATTTTTAATGCCTTTTCTTTGTTCCCATATAGTCCTTCATAATAAGCTACTTCAGATAAATCGATAGATGTAAAATCTATTTTATCGAGATTAAAACCATTATCTATATACAAGAATGCTAATGTGGACTGAAAAGATTTATACTTCCTACTCTCTTTCGAAATCCCGTTTTCTTCTAAATATTTTAGACTTTGTAATAAATATTTTTCCGCTTTCAAAACATCAGTAAAAAGATAACTCTCTCCGAGCCCACATAATGCCGTCGCCTTTACAATGGGTGCTTCTAATTCAGATTTTAATATTGCATTACATTTAATTCTGCATGCCTCTAAATCTTCGTTAAATAAATTAATGTAAGCACTTCGAACATTGTAATGTATCTCATGACAAGATTGTATAAATGCATTCTTTATAGTTATTAAATTTTTCTCTACTTTATCTGAATAAGGAAGCATAGCTCTATAATTAAAAATATCGTACATCGAAAAACTGTATAACATATTTACTAGAACTTGAACTTCTGGATCATTTGCAAACATAACTTTGTCCATATCATCAATTAAGGCTTGTCCTCGTTTAACATTTTGACTTCTATAATTAAATAACTTGTAGATTTTAAAGTATTTCTTTAAATGACTATTTCTCTGATGTTTCTCTATAAGTTTATCTATAACTTCATACTCGCCAATTCCTTGGCAATAACATAACGCTTTGCGAATGTTCAAATCTCCCGAACATAGCATGATAAATTCATTAAGAATTCCTTTTCGTTCCTCCATATCTTCAAAAAGAATTGAAGCTACAGGTAAAAACTTATCAAATTTCATTTCTGAGGTTTTACCACTTACTGCATCTGTTATAACAACTCGATCTACGCCTGTTTTTCGTTCAATATCTGGGAATGTTAATCCCCTTCTATCAGCTTGTTTTTTAATACGTTTCATTAAATCTTCCACGATAACTACACTTCCCTTTCCTGAACATAGGACGCCATCCTAACAATTTCTCAAGTTGGAAACGGATTACGAGAAGGGAATATCTTAATTTTATGTTATACTTGGATGTGACTCGTATGGGTAAGTGTTTCCTAAGTCTAGGTTAGGGAACGGTTTAAGAGGCGGTGTGAGAGTCCCTCTTGAACGCGCTCATATGGGTCTTTTTTCGTTCGTTTTAGTTATTTAAATACTAACACGAATTTTTACAATTTTAATAAAATAATTATTAATCAAATGTTGAGAAAGTTTTTTAATCGCTATAAATCAAGATTTAGTTGCATATGCAATTTTACATATTTTTTCAATGAAGCTTATATGCATATTTTACCACCAATCACCCTAAAAGGGAACATTAGTTCTTATCGTTATCCACTTTTTGCACTCTTAAACAATCATTATATACACTATTGATTTTTTTACAATCATATATAGTATGTTGAATACTTAAAGACTATACTCAAATTATGAAAGCGTTAGAAGTATTTGGTCAAAATTTAAAAAAGCTTAGAAAGTCTAAAGATTTAACACAAGAACAGCTCGGCGAACAACTAAACCTCAGTCGCAATCAGATAAATAATTATGAGAATGCAATGTTTGAGCCGAGCATGGAAACACTTCTTCAAATTAGCTCCTTTTTTGATGTATCGTTAGACCTACTATGTAATGGGTATAGCAATACAAAGGATGAAATGTTACGCAATACCCTCAAAGAAGTTCAACAAACGTATGCGGCGTTAGATGAACCTCGAAGAGAGCGTTTCTGCAAACAACTCGTATTTTATTCTAAAGTCTTAGCCGAGACTGACGAGTTGTTATGATTTGATTGTAGAAGAAATGTTTTCCAATTTCAAATTGTAAAATATTCATCTTTTTACAATTTGAGCAAGAGAGCTATTGCTCTCTTTTTTTATTTGTTCATTCGACACAATGTGACAATTTATTAATGTTATGTTTGCTATGCTAACTTCAGAAATCTTACATTTTTGGAGGATTAAAAATGAAAATATCTAATAAAATGTTTATTTTAATTAGTATAGGGATACTAACCCTACTATTTATTAGAGGACTCTATAATAGCATTAAGTTTGGAGACTCAGAATATGGAACAGGATATGTTCTTGGACAAGCTGTAGGAGGAACGTTAGCTTGGTTCAGCATTATTGCATTTATAGCTTCATTGATCTTTCTAGTTATAGGATTTATTAACAAGAAGAAAAACAATGAAACAAAACCATTTTTTATGAAATCTGCTATATCTTTCGGAACAGCCATTACTTCATTTATAGTGCTATTTGTAATTATTTTTATCACGATGAGCATTGAAAATGAACATAAAGCTATTGCTGAGGAGAAGAAAAAAGAGAGTGAATATTTAATGGCCGCTGCTAATTTCTATAACGATCTTGAATCATTTGAAATGTATTCTACATTAGTCTTATTTGGTTATTCTGAAACATGGTCTAGCGCAATTAAAAACCAAAAAGATTTTAATACAGAACTTACTTTAAAAAAGACAGAATCTGATCCAATGATTAAACGCGCTGATATGATCTATACTGAGATGGGACAACAATTGAAATTAATATCAGAGGCTGCTAAAGAACAACCTAATTTATACAAAGACGTATATGACGAATATAAAACTATCTACAGTACTATTACTGCACTTAATGAACAAGTTAGTTCTCCAACTGGTAGTTTGATTTCATTTAATCAAAATGTTAACTCTTTGCAACAAGAATACAAAAAAGCTAAGGGTAACATAGATATCTCAATTACTGATGAAATAAAAAATCAATCAGAAAAAATAAAAGAAGCTAATGATATAAAAATAAAAAGTGATGAAGTAACAAAATATTGATTTGATTCATATTTCTCAACAAACTATATAGATAAATATGGTAAAATGATATTTGCGAGATACATATTATTAAAATTAAAGTGGTTATCAAGTCGGAGGAGGGCACCTTAGGGTGTCTTTTCTTTTTGGTTAAAATACTGATTTTATCTACAAAAAAAGACACTTAAAAAGTGTCTTTTTTTTGTTATATCCCAGTACCAGGTCCAAATAACTTTTGTTTACCCATTCCACCACCTGGTCCATATAATGATGACCATCCTCCTGGATCAGCTATTTCGTGACCACCTGGTTCTCCGGTAAAACTCTTCATCTTTCCATTCCCCTTTCTTATTATGAATACATAATCATTTTAGCACGCATGTTCACATATGTAAGTTTTCTTTTACAGTAATTAGGTTATCGTGCTATGATTCAAATTAAGTTCAACAGTGACATATCCCATATTAGGTGCTATGTCACGATATAAAGGAGGATTTGATATGGCAACTTTCAGAAAGCGGGGCAAAAAATGGGAATACCGAATCCGATATGTCGATAAAACTACTGGTAAGAAAAGAGAAATCAGTAAAGGTGGATTTGATTCAAAAAAAGAAGCTACCTTTCATGCTAACGAACGAGAACGTCAGCTGTTTCACGGAATGGCTGCGGACGGCAAAAAAACTCTATTAAGTGAATATTTACTTGAGTGGCTAGAGACATATAAAAAAGGAAAAGTGGGGCAAAGCACTTATATTCTCCATAAAAACAATATTAACAATCACATCATCCCATATTTTAAAAACATCAAATTAGCGGATATGAATAAAATCGAATACCAAAAATTTATTAATCACCTTATAAACAAAGGTTATTCCAAACGAACAGTAGAGATTGTTAATTCAACAATGTCCAATTCGATAAAACGTGCTATAGATTTAGAAATGGTCTACAAAGATTTCACAAACAGAATTCTAATTGCTGCAGATCGTTTCAACCAACATTCTGTAAAAGAAAATTACTTAACAAAAGAACAAGTATCTAAATTACTGAATTCGGCTTACAAAGACAAAATGATATATTATGTATTAATTTATACATTAGTAGAGACTGGTATGCGCAAAGGCGAAGCAACAGCATTAGAGTGGGACACAAATATTGATTTAGATAATAAAAAGATTCACATCGATAGAACTATAAATTATCATGCCTATACTCCTACAGGACAGAAGAATAGTAAAGACCTAATAGGTAAAACGAAAACTTATGATTCTGTGCGTTCAATTACCATTTCAGATAGACTTGTCTCTGTACTAAAAACATTTAAAACTTATCAAAATGAGTGCAAGCTAAAACTCGGTGCTAGGTATGATAAGACTTTTGATTTTGTATTTACAACTACAGGTAAACCAATACCAAAATCAACATTGAAAAATGTTTTAGATCGCATTCTAAAAAATGCGGAATTACCTCGAATCGGTGTTCATGGATTAAGACATACTCATGCTGTCCTTCTTTTAGAAGCTGGAGTAGAAATGAAATACATCCAAGAAAGATTGGGGCATAAAAGTATCGAAATTACTTCTAATATTTATTCGCATGTCACACCTAAAATAATAGAAAATGAACAAAGTAAATATGAAGCTTATGTGGGGCAAGAATTTGTTTTTTAAAAAAAGCGGGGCAAAAGCGGGGCAATTCAGTTTTAACAAAAAGAATATCTCTTCCTAACCAACTGAAAACAAGCCCGCAAATCCCTTATGTATCAATGTGTTTCAGATTTAACTAAATTGTAATTAAGACAAGAAAAATAATTAATTGTATCTGTCCTATAAACACATCCCATTCCCAATTATTTAATCCTTTTGATTGGTTGTTTTCTATTCCAATAAAATTCAAACGTGGTAAGAGTAAAAAGAACAGTGATAACAGAAAAAAACATACGATCATTTCTATTAATGTAAACCCAACTTCTAATTTATTTTTTCTCCTGCATAAAAGCATTGTTCCATCATTCTTCCTTTCACATCTTTCCACATAGCACAAACTTCATTTCCTCCCCAATATGTGTAATATACATTTCCGTTTACGACTTTTTCTTGCGGTCGTTTCGCCCCATTCTCATACATATATAAAGCTGCTTCCCTTTTTAATAATACAAATGCTTTATAACGAATTTGTATGTTTTTTCGTTCTTGCATAACCAATACTGTTTGCGGAAGTAGTAAAGATACTGTCATCATTACTATACTTAATGCTACAAGCATCTCAGCCATCACTGACCCTTTTTGACATTTCACGATACGTAAATCTCCCTCTTCCAAGTTGAAATACAATCTCATATTTATAACTTCGATACGAAAGTAAAATCGTTCCACCTCTATTAATATTTCCACTCGGATTATATGTCATCGGATTAGGAAAAGTATTCAAATCAATTTGTACATCGCTATCATATTCTCTTTTAATGATAGAAAGATTCGTACTCGAATCCCCTATATAATACGTATGTCTATCTTTATGCCATCGTAATGTATAGTGTTTTTGACGGTTTATCGCTAATTGTTGCATATACAAAATATCATTTGAAAACTGTCTTAAAAATTGTTCCACTTTTTGTTTTTCATGTAATGAATGTACGTTAAAATACGTGACCATACTTAGTACAGAAATTGCAAATAGAACGAGTAGCATTTCTAAAAGAGTAAAACCTTTTTGCTTCACAGTTTCCCAGTTGTTACTGTGCCATCATTTGAAATATGAATGGATTCACCATTCGGACACTCATCAGCTGTAATATATTTTTCATCCCTTAGCTCTTTTAGCGAGGGTATTTTATTATGTTGTAAATGGTATGCTTGTATTTGAGCTTCTATAGATTTCACATAGGCTTTACATCCTTTTCCTTCGACGGATGAACGCTGTGTAACTACATTCGGAATAATTAATAGTAATAATACAGTTATGACGACCATAACTAATAACATTTCTAAAAGGGTAAACCCTTCTTCATTCTGCATGTAAATGCCTCCTAAATAGAATTCATCATTTGAAACATTGGCATAATCATCGCTAAATACATAAGAACGACTATTCCTCCAATACACGTAAATAAAATTGGTTGAATGATCACTAACATACGTTTAACTTTTTGCTCCATTTTTTCCATAATAAGATCGCTATAGTCACCTAATTCAATCGCCAAATTACCGTTTGCTTGTCCATGCGTAATAATATAAGAAAGTTCTTCCTCATAATATCCGCTTTTAGCAATAATAGATTGCAACGGTTCTCCCGCAATTAATTGACGTTCAATTCGGCCCGCTTCATATTGAAAAAACGGATGATAATGTTGCTCCATCATTATTGTTAGAGCCTCAAGTACTGATAGTCCGCCGTGTAATAAACCGCTCAATTGAGTGGCGAAATAATGTGAATGCTTTAAAATAAGAAATTTTTTTACGAGGGGGATACAAAGCTTAATTTTTACCTGCTTCATATGCGGGAGTTTTTGAAAGTAAAATATATATACACTACAGCCAATCATAACGATAAAAATAGTGCTAAAAATAAGATAGGGTAGTAGCTTAATTGCACTTAATATTTGTTCTGTAAATAACGGTGCTGTGGAACCAAACGAACTATATACCATGTCGACCTGTGGTAATAAAATGCGATTAAAAATCAAAATCATGATTAGTAAAAAGAGCGCCAAAAACATAGGATACTGCATTATTTTGATCATATCTTTCCTATACTTATCCTTTTTATAAAGAAGTGCGCTCCCTTGTTGCAATGCAAAAGAAATATCACCATGTTTCTCGGCATAAAATAAATAACTTAACATCTCCTGATGAAACTTTAATTGATGAAAAGAATCGTGTAGACTTTTTCCATCTTTTAATCCATCAATCATATGCTGCAATTGTACTTTCTTTTCTAAAGGTAATTGAAACCGCAAAAATTCTAGTGCCTGCAAAAGAGAGTACCCTTTCTCTAATAATTCTCCTAATCGTTTCAGTAATACTACTTGATCACTTAAACTCCATGTTTTCTTAAACATAAACATCTTCTTCTAAAAATCCTAAGGCGTATCCTTTACGTAACGAAGATTCTAATGTTTCATGCTTGTACGTAACACATTCTCCGTTCGCTCCTTTAATCGCTTGTTTTAACTCATATCCATATAACAACTCATAAATGCTCGCTTGCCTTACTTGCCGCATTGATTTACATAAAACAGAGCAGTTTCCTCTGCAAAACGGGCACTTCAATTCGACAAGTCGCTGTGCAGCTACAGCCAATAAAGATTGTTCAATCTCTTGCCTCGTTATGCCATAATCCATAAATCGTAGTATCGCTCCTTTCGCGTCACTAGTATGCAATGTCGTCATTACTAAATGGCCAGTCAAACTTGCTCTTACAGCTATTTTTGCGGTTTCTTCATCACGGATTTCACCGACTAAAATAATATCTGGGTCATGACGTAAAATAGCCTTTAATCCCGTCTCATATGTGATACCTGCTTTTTCATTTATTTGAATTTGTAATACATCATCATTTCTTTTTTCAACCGGATCTTCAAGTGTAATGATGCGACGTGTTTTCTTTTTTCTAATCGCCTCTAATAATGCATACATTGTTGTTGTCTTGCCAGAACCAGTCGGTCCAGTAAATACGAGTAACCCATGTGAATAGTGTAAAAAAGAGAGTATTTTTTTCGCTGTACTTGGAAATAACGAAAGATGAGATAACGGCTGAATAGATGCTTGTAAATGAAGACGAATAACGAGACTTTCTTGATATACGGTTGGAAGCGTGGAAAGGCGTAAATACACTTCTTGTCCATCCATTTGTAAATACAGTGAACCATTTTGTGGCTTCCGTCTCTCCCCTATATCCATGGATGCTAAAAATTTAAAGTGTGAAACAAGTTTTTCTCCAAATTCCTTTTCGATACAGTGTTTCGTCATTAAATCTTTTCCTATACGCAGTTGAACCGCTACATCCTTCTTCCGGGGCACAATATGTAAATCCGAAGCTTGTACCCTGCACGCCTCTTTCAAAATCATATTCGCAAAAATTTCAATTCCATTCATCATTTTTCCCTCCCCACTATGTATATAGCATGAAAAAACAGATAAGAAAAATCGATAATTTTGTATTTTCACCAGAGAAAAAAGGGAAAATATGTTTGTGAAATTATGAACAATTTCCGAATTATTGTCTGAAATTACCTATATGGAAGTTTATCTGTATTATAATGTTATTATCTTGGATAAAGTGATAAAGGTGGAGATCCTCATGGAACAAACTTTAAAAATTACAGGCGTATTATCTGACCCAACTCGTTATTACATTTATAAATATATTTCTCAAAAACATAGTTACGTAACTGTACAAGAAATTGCAGATGAGTTTGACATTCATCCGAACGTAGCGCGTTTACATTTATCTAAATTAGAAGATGTTCATATGCTGAAATCGGAAACGAAGAAAACTGGAAAAGGCGGAAGACCAAGCAGATTATATGTATTATCTGAAGATGTAATTCAATTGCAATTTCCATTCCGTGATTATCAATTGTTAGCAAGAATCGCATTTAATTCTTTACTTAGCCTTGGCGCTGCTGGTGAAAAGGCGCTATACGAAACAGGAAAACAATTCGGGGCCGAGTTAATGCAACAACATATGCAGCGTTTACATGTGAATGAAGATGCTTTAACAGTAGAGCAAAAAGTTCAAATTGCAAAAGAAGCTTTCTCAACAGCTGGCTTATCACCTGCTTTTGAATTAAGTGCAGATGGAACGAAAATTTTCTACGATGTACACAATTGTCCATTTAAAGAGGTTGCTGTTCATCACCCAACTGAAATTTGTAATATGCACGGGGATATGATGAAAGGGATTTTCGAAATCCTATTCCCTAACACGGAATTAACTCGAAACGATAGTCTACTAGATGGATGTAAATCTTGTAATTATAAACTAACAATTTAATTTCTCATATAAAAAGAAGCCAATTATAATTGGCTTCTTTTTATATGAACGAATATTTACAATAGTAAGAAAAATAAACTATAATGAGGAGAGGTTTACTTTTTTTAGAAAAGGAGGGAGATGGCATGGAGCGCATGTTTCGCGTTCTCGGCTTTTGGACTGGAATTTTCTCGGTTATGTTTTACGTAGGGGATATGCATTCGACCGCACTACTATTTTTAGGACAAACAGGTTTCTTCGTACTTTTAAGCTATTTAAATTTAACAGAGCGTATGTATATATACGTATTCGGGGCATATTTAACTGTTTTCTTCATAGGATTTACATACTACACGACGTTTTTACTTGTCCCTGGAGCTGGACATTAAAGATGGCATTTTGCCATCTTTTTTTTAATTCCGCAATTCCCTAGTTGACTTATAGGTTTTATTACCTTATATTCTATATAACAGATTGGAATTAGGGGGAATCAACATGAATACACTGCTTGTCGGAATTAACGTTGCAGTCATGCTCATCTTAGTTGGCGTATTATATTATATGCAACGTAAGCATGTATCTTTTAATAAACGTGTATTTACTGCTTTAGGAGTCGGCATTATATTCGGTCTTATATTACAATTTATTTATGAGCCAACTTCTAAAGTAATTATTGAATCAAATACTTGGTTTAGCTTGATCGGTAACGGTTATGTGAAATTACTTCAAATGATTGTTATGCCACTTATTTTAGTATCTATTATTTCCGCATTTACAAAATTACAGTTAACGAAAAACCTTGGTAAAATTAGTGGTCTTATTATCGGAATTTTAATTCTTACTACAGGAATCGCTGCAGCTGTCGGTATCGCTGCAAGTGCAGGATTTGATGTATCAGCAACAGGCTTACAACAAGGTGATGCAGAATCCGCTCGTCTGAAGTTAGTTGAAGAAAGATTTACTTCTATTGAAAAAACAACAATTCCAGATAAATTATTAGAGCTGTTGCCTACAAATCCGTTTCTTGATTTAACAGGTGCTCGTCCAACATCAACAATTTCTGTTGTAATATTTGCAGCCTTTATCGGTATCGCCTTTATAGGGGTAAAACGAAAATATCCAGAACAAGCAGAACTATTTAAGAAAATGCTTGATGCTGTATATGCAATCGTAATGCGTATGGTAACATTAATTTTACGTCTTACTCCATATGGCGTATTAGCTCTTATGGCAAAAACAGTTGCTGGTAGCGACATAAATGCTATTTTAAAACTTGGTAACTTCGTATTAGCGTCTTACGTGGCACTTATCGTAATGTTCGTTATCCACTTATTATTAATTGCTCTATCTGGTTTAAATCCAATTCAATATTTAAAAAAGGTGTTCCCTGTATTAACATTTGCATTCACATCTCGCTCTAGTGCTGGTGCAATGCCATTAAATATTGAAGCGCAAAAAGAAAAGCTTGGTATTTCCGAAGGGATTGCAAACTTTGCAGCATCATTTGGAGTATCTATCGGACAAAACGGTTGCGCAGGTATTTATCCAGCAATGCTTGCAATGATGGTCGCTCCAACTGTAGGAATCGATCCATTACAACCACAATTTATTTTAACTTTAATCGCTGTCGTTGCTATTAGCTCATTCGGTGTTGCCGGTGTTGGTGGCGGTGCAACATTCGCAGCGTTAATCGTACTATCTACAATGAACTTACCAATTGGTATTGTCGCTCTTGTTATCTCAGTTGAACCATTAATCGATATGGGTCGTACAGCTCTTAACGTAAGTGGTTCTATGACAGCAGGTCTTATTTCTAGTAAATGGCTTGGTGAATTAGATCAAGATACGTACAATCAAGATGATACAAAAACTGGTGAAATTGCTTCATAATAAAAAGGACGCTAACAAAAACTGTTAGCGTCCTTTTTTAGTTCTTTCCATCTTCCTCTTTGTCTTTTATACATAAGGCATAACATATTGTTTCAAACACTATGTATAAAGCTCTACAAATTACTTCAACCATGGTAAAACATCACCTGTATATTATTACGTATAGATATAATGAAATAATACCATTTTTCATTTTTTTAATAACTATTATTCCTCATCTGCAAACTGTAAAAACTCTTCCAACCGCTCCTTTAACTCCTCCTCTATCTCACAATAAGATTCACCAACAAGTTCACCACTTAACTTACTTCCCCAAAACCTTATTTGAAGCGTTACTCCTAAAAAATAACTACAACATTCCCAGATAGGAACTGTATAAAATTCAATCATCTTTCCTTCTTCATCTAATACAGCTATCGAAATCGATGAAGAATATCCTGTTTCAAAAGGATTTTCTTTATCTCTGATCAGTTCTATAAATAATTCCATGTTTTTTTCTATGTACAAATGTGAATAATCTTTAAAAAGTTTAAATGATATTCTCTCTATTTCCTTCTCCATACACTGAATTTTCTCTTTTAACTCCAATGTAAAATCTTGTTCTTTATACTTCATTCTCGCCTCCTAAAACACTGAAAAAGAGAATACCAATCTCGTATTCTCTCATTCTTATGCTGCTACAATTATTTTTATTATCTCACAGCCCGTCCTTCTTACAAATAACCATTTTGTTCGCACCATTTATGAAATTGTCCTACGTCTACTCCAACTAACACGATATCCTTTAGCTCTACATCAATGATTTGTTCTCCAATTACAATAGCAAACTGCGCTTCTAATTTTGTCTCGCTGTTCTTTACAATTCCAATTCGGTTCCGATGCGGTCCATCTTTTATATATGCTTTTTGTCCTACAATATCAAAGTTCAAGTCTCTCACCTCTTTTATTGCGCTTAAATTTGAAATACGAACTCAAATTCGGAAAATTCCCTTTCCTTGCACTATTTCTCTATATATATGACGAAACAATAAAAGAGTCCTCCCTTCTTTACAATTATTTTTTCTTTGTTTCATTTTTGTGATTGAAACGTAAAGTTTATAATAAAATACACTTGGAAGCGCTTTCTATGTAATTTTTTGTGTTATAATATATAAGTAGAACTTCGCAAAGAGGGTTAAAAAAAATGAATACAAAAATGATTAAAAAAGTAATTGACGCATTAAAAGTATATGGCTTTCAGAATGTATCATTCTGTGACAAAACGAAACAATTTTTATTTCATAACGAAATGGATATTATGAGCGGCTATGCAGAAATAACATATAGTAGTCAATTTGAAAAATTCAACGTACAAATTCATCCGATTGAAACACATCACCAAGCAGAGTTACAAGAGGTTGAAAGACATATACAGGCCTGTATAAGAAAAGTGGAATATTTAAACGCACTTCTTAGCGGACAAACAAAACTAGATGACAAAATTATTATAATGTAAAAAAAAGAACGTGAGGATATCACGTTCTTTTTTTTTCACATTATACGTTCATCTTTCCCTTCAGTTGTAATCCTGTAATGGATTCTAATACATCCATTGCTTCTCCAAATGTCATATCAAAAATTGTCTTATCTTCTATGTATGGAAATTGTCTAAAGCGTTTTTCTAACGTTTTCACGGCGTCTGACGTAAAGTGTACGCTATCAATGCCAAATTCTGTTTCAAGAAGAACAATCCAATCTAACACATGAAAACCTAATCCATTTACGAATGAAATAAGTTTTTCTTCTGGCTGTGAAGATAAGAATACGTGTCGTTCCATCTCATCGAAAAGTTCTTCACCTAAAACTTCTGCTAATTCATCATCATGTTCGCGTTCAATAATCTCTTCATATCCGTAATCATCCACAAGCTCTTCTACTTCTTCACTATCCTCACAAAGCAATTGACTAAGAACAGCCTCTTTCTTAAATTCACTATTTTGTACAACTTCTAAAAAGCTCGTTTCCCATCCATTTTCTAATTTCATATTATATACTCCTTTATATACGTTTCTTATCATCACTGTACCCAAAAGATCACTTTTATAACCTTTTAGGTCGTTACTATTATTTCACATGATTCATAACATAAGATGCAAATGCAGTTGCATCTCCTTCAAAAATATTTATTTCTGGCAAATGATAGAACGTTGTTTGAAGCGGGTTTCTTTCATGATATACATATATCTTTTTCTCTAGCGCAATCGCCATTCCAAACTCTGTATGGCTCCCGTTTCCGCCATCTAACATAAGTAAAAAGACATCCGCTTCTTTAATAGCATTCTTTTCTGCCTGACCAATCTCTCTTAATTGATCTTGATTCACTGCTCTTTCGTTTCTTGTCCAATCATATGTATGGTGCCATCCTGCATGTTTCAGTTCATTTGCTATAGAACGTACAAGATGTTTATTTTGGAATCCTGAGGCGACATAAAAATTCATTTATATACACTCCTTCATTATGTACGGGAAACTCCTTTTAGCGTTACTTGCTATAAACATAATAAAGAACGACTTCAAAAAAAAATGCCCATCTTTAAAACTTATTTGCGTTTAAATGATGGGATTCTTCATGCTCTTCTTTTATTTTTTTCTTTTTATAACTTTCATCAGCTAACATTTCTAGTTCAGCTGTTATTTCTGATTTTTCAAGCTCTCTTTCTTGCGAAAATTTCCTTGAAATATAAACAATAACACTACCAACGTACAACACAAAGCATATAATAAGTGCAGTATTTTCATAGAGACTTAGCTCCAACACAGTCACTCCTAATCCATTCGTATTTTCACGCTTCATTAATTGGAATTTCCCTACTAATCCATTTGCTATTGTAACATAAAAATATCAATCCTTGGAATCTTTCATCCTATTAAAAAAGACATGATTGTTTCATCATGCCTCTGAAATATGTTGAATGATTGTTTGAATTGCTTCTTTTCCATTATATTTTTTTAGAGCTGTTTTATACATCTCATTATTTTGATTTAATTCTTCGACATGCTTTATAAGAGATTTCACAGTCACATCTTCTTCATACAATACGGAAGCATATCCTTGTCTTTCAAAAGACTCTGCATTTAGTATTTGATCTCCACGGCTTGCAAATTTCGATAGCGGAATTAAAACCATCGGCTTTTGCAATGTTAAAAACTCAAAAATGGCATTAGAGCCCGCACGTGAAATAACAAAATCTGTTATCGCTAATATGTCTGGCAGCTCTCCATGTATATATTCAAATTGTCTATATCCTTCTTGATTTTGTAAGCTTTCATCAAGATTATCTTTTCCACAAAGATGAACAATTTGATACTTTTTCAGAAGTTCTGGTAACGCTTCTCGAACAGTTTCATTAATTTTCTTTGCGCCCAAACTTCCTCCCATAATTGTAATAACTGGCTTTTTACGTGAAAAACCTAAAAACACTAAACCTTTTTCATGATTTCCCTTTAGCACGTCTTCACGTACAGGAGATCCTGTATAGATTACTTTTTCTTTCGGTAAATGTTTCGCAGCTTCTTCAAATGTAACAAATATTTTCGAAGCAAAACGGAGCGCAATTTTGTTTGCTAGTCCTGGCGTCATATCAGATTCATGTAATAAAACAGGGACTCTATTTAGCCATCCTCCAATTACGACTGGTACAGATACGAAACCACCTTTTGAAAAAATCACATCCGGTTTTAGTTTTCGAATCCTTACATAGGCATCCATAACACCCTTCATTACAAGAAAAGGATCTTTTATATTTTTCAAATCAAAATAACGACGTAGCTTTCCGCTTGCAATACTATAGTACGGAATGCCTTCCTTTTCTATAATTGTTTTCTCAATTCCTTGATGAGAACCGATATAAGAGATATCCCAATTCTGTTCTTGTAAATGTGGAATGATGGCTAAATTAGGTGTTACATGCCCTGCCGAACCGCCACCTGTAAAGACTATTTTCTTCATACGTCTCCCCCTTCTACACTATAATACACTAAAATATCTTGCCTCAGGGTGAGAAAATACCATAGCCGTTACAGATGCTTCTGGTTCCATCATAAATCCTTCCGTTAATGAAATACCTATTTCTTCTGGATGAATAAGGCGAAATAACTTTTCTTGATCCGCAAGTTCTGGACATGCTGGATAACCGAAGGACACGCGTATCCCTCTATATTTCGTACGGAAGCGTTCTTCCATCTTCAGTTCTGGTGAATCTGGAATGCCCCAGCGATCACGAATGAGCATATGTGTTTTTTCAGCAAGTCCTTCTGCTAGTTCAAGCGCTAACGATTGAATAGCATGACTGCGTAAATAATCACCCTTCGCCTTCCACTCTTCAGCAATGTCCCGAACGCCTTCCCCAACCGTAACAGATAGGAAAGCAACATAGTCCATCTCATCTCCAACTGGTCGTACATAATCACCTAAAGTACGATATGGTGCTTTTCCTTGTCTTGGGAATGTGAAACGCTCTATAACACGCGTATGATCTTCTGGATCATATATTACAATGTTTTGTCCGTCACTTTGCGCTGGGAAAAATTGATACACCGCTTTCGGTTTTAACCAAGATTGTCCTTCCTGCAATAATTCATCTATTAAATCATTTAATTCATGTGCTTTCTTATCTCCCTCTCGCAAAAGCTTCTTCACATTTCCTTTTAATCCAAGGTGATGTCCAAGTAGCATTTGTCTATTTAAAAATGGAGCGAGGTGTGCAACTGGAATATCACGTAATACAATTCGCTTTGTTGAATCAGGTATCATAACCTCAGCCTTCGGTAATGGTTCAATTACTGCTGGAATTTCTACTTTCTTCTCCTCTTTTTTTACGATATGAAGATGACGCTCTTTTTTATCTTGTTTCATCTTCTCGCGCTCTTCTTCTTTTTGAAGCTTATTAATAATATCAAGCCCGGTCATCGCATCACTCGCATAGCATACGAGCCCTGTATATGATGGTGAAATACGATTATCTGTAAACTTTCTCGTTAATGCTGCCCCGCCTACAACGATTGGAATATCAATATTTGCCGCTTTTAAATCTTCAGCAGTCGTTACCATTTGTTGCGCTGATTTTACTAATAAACCAGAAAGGCCAATAATGTCAGGCTTCTTTTCTTGTACTTCTTGTACGATTCGATCCGAGCGAACATTGATTCCTAAATTAATAATCTCATATCCGTTATTCGATAAAATAATTTCAACGAGGTTTTTCCCAATATCATGTACGTCACCTTTAACAGTTGCTAATAATACTTTCCCTTTTTTCGCACTCTCGCTAGATTCCATATGTGGCTCTAAATAGCTTACGGCAGCTTTCATACTTTCAGCACTTTGCAATACTTCGGCAACGATAAGCTCATTATTATTAAATAATCGTCCCACCTCATCCATTCCTGTCATAAGTGGGCCATTAATAATATCCAAAGGTTTTCTTCCTTCTGTAAGTGCGAGGCTTAAATCTTCTTGTAGCCCTTGTTTCGTACCTTCAACAATGTAATTTGCCAACCTTTCATCAAGAGTTAATGTTTCTTGGATAACGACATCTTTCTTTTTTGCCGCGCGATAAAAGTTTGTAAATTCTTCTAACGTCTCTTGCGTCGTTTCAAAAAGTAATGCATCTGCAAGACGTTTTTCTTCCTCTGGAATTGACGCATACCGTTCTAATTTTTCCGTATTCACAATCGCGTAATCTAATCCTGCTTTCGTTGCATGATATAAAAAGACGGAATTTAATACTTCGCGGCCAGCTGGTGGTAAACCAAATGATATGTTACTTACACCTAAAATCGTTAAACACTCTGGTAATGCTTCTTTAATAAGGCGAATTCCTTCTATCGTCGCTGCCGCTGAACCAATATATTCTTCATCACCTGTACCTACAGGAAATACAAGTGCATCAAAAATAATATCTGACGGGCGTATACCATATTTCGTCGTCAATAACTCATAACTTCTTTTCGCGATTTCGAGTTTTCGTTCTGCACTAACCGCCATACCATCTTCATCAATTGTTCCTACAACAATAGCAGCACCATATTTCTGAAGAAGCGGCGTCACTTTTTTAAATCGTTCTTCTCCATCTTCTAAATTAATTGAGTTAATAACAGCTTTTCCTTGAATATAAGTAAGAGCTCGCTCCATCACATTTTCATCTGTTGAATCAATCATAATCGGTACTTTTAACACTTTCGTAACTTCTGCCAAGAAGTTTTCCATATCTTCTATTTCATCGCGATCAGGGTCTGCCATACAAATATCAATAATATGAGCATTTTTCTTCACTTGCGCTCTTGCGACTTCAGCAGCCTCTTCAAATTTCCCTTCTGCTACTAATCGTTTAAATTTACGTGACCCAATAACGTTTGTTCTTTCACCAACAAATAATGGTCTCATAGAGTCATCATATTGAAGTGCCTCTAATCCACTAACCCCGTGTCCAGCTCTTTCGTGGTGTTCACGCGGCTTAAGAGAAGCTAACGCGGATTTCATCGCTTTTATATGTTCTGGTTTTGTGCCACAACAACCACCGATAATATTAACCCATCCTTCTTCAGCAAATCGCTTCACTTTTTCAGCGAGAGAAGATGGAGATTCATGATAATGTCCATCTTCATCAGGAAGACCTGCATTTGGATAACAAGAAATGTAACACTCCGACAAATCAGATAGTGAACGAATATGGTCTCTCATAAACTCCGGACCAGTCGCACAGTTTAATCCAACAGATAATGGCTTCATATGTTCTATCGATAAGTAAAAAGCCTCAATTGTTTGCCCAGCCAGAGTCGTTCCCATCGGTTCGATCGTTCCCGAAATCATAATAGGGACAATTTTATTTAGCTCGTCAAAAGCTGCTTGAATTCCAATATAAGCAGCCTTCACGTTACGCATATCTTGACTCGTCTCAACGAGTAATACATCTACGTCGCCATTCAATAAACCTCTCGCCTGCCGTGTATAGGCTTCAATTAATTCTCCGAACGTCACACCACCTGTAACACTAATCGCTTTCGTTGTTGGTCCCATTGCTCCCGCAACATATACTTCCTTCCCGCTTTCTTTGACCGCTTGCTTCGCTAAACGTGCTGCCTTCTCATTTAATTCCTCATCTAAATGAGACAACTCATAATCACTTAATACGATATTCGTCGCCCCAAATGTATTTGTTTCAATAATATCCGCTCCAGCTTCAACATAAGCTTTATGAATCTTTAAAATGACATCAGGCCTTGTTTCTACTAAATATTCATTACAGCCTTCGTACTCTTCTCCTCCGAAATCTTCCGCAGTTAAGTCCTCTTGCTGGATCATTGTTCCCATTGCACCATCTAATATTAAGATGTTATTTTGTAATTTTTCTTCTATACATTTCATCAGTTAATACCTTCTTTCACTTCTTGCTTTTCTCTCACATATTTAACAAGATGTTCTGTAATTTCATATTTTAGAAATGGTGTAATAAGATAAATGCCGTTAAAATACTTCATCGCCGCATCAATTAATTCTTGTGAAATGAGAATTCCTTCCTCAATTGCTGCCTCTTTCGTTTCATGTCCATCCATTCTCTCCCTTATTTCTTCAGGTAGAGTAATACCCGGTACCTCAAAATGAAGGAAATCTGCATTCCTTTTACTTATTAATGGCATAATCCCAATAAAAATAGGTTGTTCCAAATGCTTTGTCGCTTCATACACTTCTTCAATTAACGCGATATCATAAATTGGCTGCGTTAAGAAATATTCCGCTCCAGCATCTATTTTCCGTTCCATTCGCTTAACCGCTGCTTTTAAATGTCTTACATGCGGATTAAACGCACCTCCCACTGAAAACCTTGTTGCTGGACCTATTGATTTCCCTAAAATCGAGCGCCCGTCGTTCATTTCTTTAATCATTTTAATGAGCTCAATAGAGGACAAATCATATACAGAAGTGGCACCTGGAAAATCACCGACGCGTGCTGGATCCCCAGTTAAAGCTAACACTTCTTCCATGCCTAACGCTGATAGGCCTAGTAAATGAGATTGTAGTCCGATGACGTTATGGTCTCTACACGTTAAGTGCGTCAATACCGGAATATCGTGCTTCGTTAATAATGCCCCCATTGCCATATTCGAGATGCGAGGCGATGCTAATGAATTATCTGCTAGAGTAATAGCATCTGCACCAGCCCTTTTCAATGCTCTTGCTCCTTCAAAAAATCGCTGCGTATCTAACGTTTTCGGTGGATCTAATTCCACTACTACTGTCGTTTGTTTTTTTGCTTTCTCTGCTAAAGTGACATGAGCTTTCGAACGTTTCTCATGTGTATGAACTACTTTCGGTCTTTGAATCGTATCCTTTTCTATTACAGGCGTAACATTTAGAGTAGCACGTTTCATACTTTCGATATGTTCTGGAGTAGTGCCACAACAACCACCCAATAACCGAATACCTTGCTCAATAAATTTCGGTGTCATCGCTTCGAAATAAGCCGGACTTCCCTCATATACGTAGCGTCCCTCCACATAATTCGGGAGACCTGCATTTGGATATGCTGACAAGTAGCCATTTTGAGGAATCGATATCATTTTAAAAGCTTCCGTCATGTGAAGTGGCCCTAGTTGGCAGTTCAATCCAACGACATTTGCACCGTAATCTAAAAGCTGTTTTAATATTTCATTTACATCATTTCCATTTTGAGTCGTACCTGCCTCATGTAATGCTAATTGAGCTACAATTGGAATATTCGTTTGTTTTCGTAACACCTGAACAGCATGAAGTAATTCAAACTCATCATAGAAAGTCTCTAATAGCAGTCCATCAACCTGTTCTTCTAGTAATGCACTTGCCTGTTCCAGTAACATAAATTCTCGCTCCATATCAGTTGTCGTAACAGCTCCAATATGTTTCATACCGCCAATTGTTCCTAAAATTGCATTTCTGTCTGTAACAGATGCTTTCGCCAGTTTTACTGCGGCTCTATTAATTTCAGTAACTTGATTTTCTAAACCATACATACGTAATTTCGCCTCATTTGCTCCGTACGTATTTGTTTGAATCACATCTGCCCCAGCAGCTACATATTGTTTATGAATCGATATAATTAAATCTGGATCAGATATATTTAATTCTTCAAAACTACTTTGCAAACCATGTGAATGTAATAACGTTCCAACCGCACCATCACCTATTACAATTCCTTTTGATAATAAATCTAGTAATTTCACAAATCTCCCTCATTTCTATCAATATAAAAAACCCCCTCTTCACTTTGAAGAGGGGGACATAATCGTTCCTCCTCTTATTATGCAAAACATTCGTTTTGCAGGTATTAGCACCGTTTCAAACATTTCGTTTGAAGGTTGCCGGGTTTCACAGGGCCTTTCCCTCCACCGCTCTCAATAAGAGTTTGTCTTTATTATTTTATTTATGTAGCTAAAAGGAAATACGTTCCCCTTTTAACAATGTTTGTTAATTTTTTAATAAATTTAGCATGCACAAATTCAAAAGTCAATGACACTTGCGGAAAAATAAAAATTATTTAAAATAAAGTTGCAATTCAATTATCTTTTGTTGTAAAGTTAAAAACATAATAAAATTTCATACGAACATTCTTATCTAGAGAGGTAGAGGGACTGGCCCTATGACGCCTCAGCAACCATTAACATTTGTTAATAAGGTGCTAATTCCAGCAAATTGTGAAAGATTTGACAGATGAGAAGAAGACTCTATTCAAACCGAAAGCCTTCTTCTTTAGAAGGCTTTTTTTATTTTACATTCACTTAATTGTTAATTTAAAAAGGAGGAATTTTCACATGTCAACTATTGAAACAAAACTAGCACAAATCGGAAACCGGAGCGAAACTACAACAGGAACTGTTAACCCACCTGTTTACTTTTCAACTGCTTATCGTCACGAAGGAATTGGTAACTCTACTGGCTTTGACTATTCACGAACTGGCAATCCAACTCGCGGTCTTTTAGAGCAGGCAATTGCAGATTTAGAGTACGGTGAACAAGGTTATGCCTGTAGTTCAGGGATGGCAGCTGTTCTCCTCGTCCTTTCCCTATTCCGTTCTGGAGACGAACTTATTGTATCTGAAGATTTATACGGGGGCACTTATCGATTATTTTCTGAGCACGAAAAAAAGTGGAATGTTCGATGTAGATACGTAAATACACAATCTATTAAACAAATTGAGCAAGCTATCACAACTGAAACGAAAGCTATTTTCATAGAAACTCCAACTAATCCGTTAATGCAAGTTACTGATATTGCCGCTGTCGCAACTGTAGCGAAAAGACACGGACTCCTTCTTATTGTAGACAACACATTCTATACGCCTTATATACAGCAGCCATTAACAGAAGGTGCCGACATTGTACTTCATAGCGCAACGAAATATTTAGGGGGACATAACGATGTCCTAAGCGGACTTGTCGTTGCAAAAGGAAAGGAACTTTGTGAGGAAATCGCTCATTATCATAATGCCTCTGGTGCGGTCTTAAGTCCATTTGACTCATGGCTATTAATTCGTGGTATGAAAACGTTAGCGCTTCGTATGAGACAACATGAAGAAAATGCAAAAGCAGTTGTTGCTTATTTAAATGACGCTGACGGAGTGACAGATGTATTTTATCCTGGAAGAGGCGGCATGATCTCATTTCGTCTGAAAGATGAAACATGGATCAATCCATTCTTACAATCTTTATCCTTAATTACATTCGCTGAAAGTCTTGGTGGTGTTGAAAGTTTAATGACGTATCCAGCAACGCAAACACACGCTGATATTCCTGAAGAAATCAGAACAGCAAACGGTGTATGTAATCGTCTTCTACGATTTTCCGTTGGCATTGAAAATAGTAACGATTTAATTCAAGACTTAAAGCAAGCCATTAAACTTGTAAAAGAAGGTGTAAGAATATGAGTTATTCTATAGATACACTCTTACTGCACAACCAATATAAACATGACTCGCAAACAGGAGCTGTTAACGTTCCCATCTATAATACATCAACATTCCACCAGTTTGATGTAGATACGTTCGGAAAATATGACTATAGTCGCTCTGGTAATCCAACTCGTGAAGCTCTTGAAGATATCATTGCTTTATTAGAAGGAGGAACAAAGGGATTTGCCTTCGCATCAGGAATTGCAGCGATTTCTACTGCATTCCTCCTTCTTTCACAAGGCGATCACGTACTCATTTCAGAAGACGTATACGGAGGAACTTACCGAATTATAACTGAAGTGCTCTCCCGTTACGGTGTGTCACATACATTTGTTGATATGACAAATTTAGAAGAAATAAAGCAAAACATTAAGCCAAACACAAAACTCTTTTATGTGGAAACACCCTCTAATCCACTTTTAAAAGTGACAGATATTCGTGCTGTTTCTAAACTTGCAAAATCTATTGCTGCCCTTACTTTTGTTGATAATACATTTTTGACACCACTATTCCAGAAACCACTTGATCTTGGCGCCGATGTCGTTCTTCACAGTGCCACAAAATTCATTGCCGGTCATAGTGATGTTACTGCCGGATTAGCGGTTGTAAAAGATGCCGAACTCGCTCAAAAACTTGGATTTTTACAAAATGCATTCGGCGCTATTTTAGGTCCTCAAGATTGTTCTCTCGTACTTCGCGGTCTAAAAACATTGCATGTACGTCTTGAGCATTCAGCTGCAAACACCAATAAAATTGCACACTATTTACAAGAGCACGCTAAAGTTAAAAACGTCTATTATCCTGGCTTACAAACACATCTTGGATTTAATATTCAACAATCTCAAGCTACATCAGCCGGAGCTGTCCTATCTTTCACTTTACAATCAGAAGACGCACTCCGCCAATTTTTATCAAAAGTAAAATTACCTGTCTTTGCAGTTAGTTTAGGAGCTGTCGAATCGATTCTTTCCTACCCAGCTAAAATGTCACATGCAGCACTGTCGCAAGAAGCTCGTGATGAAAGAGGGATTTCTAATTCATTACTTCGGTTATCCGTCGGTCTTGAAAATGTTGACGATTTAATATCCGATTTTGAAAATGCCCTTTCTTATGTAGAAGAACCTGTAAATGCATAGAACGAACAGAAGGTATGAAATTAAGTTTTCATATCTTCTGTTTTATGCCGTTACGTATATTTTTTACTTTTCGTATAGTTCATAAAAAAAACGAAAGAGCACCATCTATTTCTAAATAATGAATTAATTGATATATTAAGAAGTAAAAAAGGGGCAAAAATAATGGATACTTGTGCAGATGTTTTAATCGTTATCGATTTACAAAATGGAGTATGTTATAGCGAAGAGCATTTATTTGATTTACAAAATTTACTTACAAAAGTAAATAAAAGAATTTCTTCATACAGAAAATCAAATAAACCAATCATTTTTATTCAACATTGTGATGATGATTTAGTACCCGAAAAAGAACTTTGGGCTATTCATGCTGATCTAGATGTTCAGGAACAAGATTTTTTTGTAAGAAAAACACATGCCAATTCATTTTATAAAACAAACTTGAAAGAGATTTTAGAACAATTATCTGTACACCGTATTGAATTTTGTGGCGCCCAAACAGAGTACTGTATGGATGCTACGATTAAATTTTCCCATGGACTAGAATACGAAAACTTCATGGTACAGAAAGCAACCTCTACGTTAAATAATCCATTTATGTCCGCAAAAGAGACAATTGATTTTTATGAGAACATATGGAACCGCAGATTTTTAAAGCTGATAAAAGATGAACTCTAGAATATATAACTAATGTCTTGGTAATTCTAAAATTTATCAGCTATACTCAAATGTTTTGTTATCACCATAAAGATGCTGACTACATTCAGCTTCTTTTCTTTTAACCTGTTTTATATTCTATATATAACATTATAATTCCTTTTTCTTATTATTTTAAAAATTTTGTATATTCATTTGAAAGAATAAGAAAATCATGATAAAATTGTGTTACAAATATATCTATATCTTTCAATTTTTAAAACGCATCAAAATTTTCACCCAAAAATGTCATTTTACAAAACCATGCAAATTTACCTACTTTATTTACATCAGGGTCTCTTTTCTTACAATTTCTTTACTTTAGGAATTTTTTTCTGCAACAACTGTTTTCTTTTCTTTAATTTTTTGGTATGTATAGTATGGTATAACAGCTCACACGGAGGTGGAAAAGAACATGTTAGAAACCTTTCAAAAAGAAATAGAACTATATGAAAGCAATGCAGAATTATTGAAAGTACTTGCTCATCCTGTTCGCTTATGTATTGTAAAAGGATTAATTGAACGTGGTCCAAGCAACGTTTCTACAATGTACACTGGCTTAAACATGCCACAATCTACAATTTCACAGCATTTAGCAA
Organism: Bacillus sp. 17RED48; assembly: GCF_019837545.1. Taxonomy (NCBI): domain Bacteria; kingdom Bacillati; phylum Bacillota; class Bacilli; order Caryophanales; family Bacillaceae; genus Bacillus; species Bacillus sp. 17RED48. The sequence goes on along the minus strand of NZ_JADAXG010000001.1, from coordinate 595,579 downwards.
AATTAAAAAGTGCTAAAATCGTTTCAAGTGAAAGAAAAGGATTGGAAATTTATTACAAAGTAGAAAACGAGACAATTATTCAACTCGTTCGCGTATTATTAGGTTAAGAGCTCATAAACAGAGAAAAAGGGCGTATTTTATATTTTTCATCTCATATCTTTAATATAAATATATATCATGAGAGAAAATATATGATGCTACATAATTAAAAAGTCGTATTAAAAAACAAGACACAGAAATATGCTGTGTCTTGTTTTTTTATATTTTCAAATACTGATTCAAGTGTAACTGTTGCATATGTTTCGTATGTATCACAACATCAAATGCAATCCCTAATCCTCCGCTCAAAATCATAGAACGAACTGCACGATTTTGTTTTTGAGTTTCAGAAAAAGGATTTCGATCTTGGTGATCCGTAAGCTGATCTAATATTCCTGCTGCTAACAAAAACTCAGATTGCTTCTTATGCCATACTATATTCATGCCTTGCAGGCTAAACATCTCTTTCAGTTCGTCCCAATGAATATGAGTAGTAAGATCCATTTCACCTGGATGCGCTAAAGGATTACGGATTAACTTATGCTCGTAATATCCTCGTAAACTTCCTTCTTGATGTGCAGGATGCATCCATTCTTCTTTTGTGTATCCATAATCAACGGTAATACATACACCTCGTTGAAACCATTTCGCCATTTCTACTATATATTCTTCCATCGCAAGTGGCACTTCAAAACGCTGACCTTCAGCAAGATGAATATTATATTTCAATAAGTATCGACCAATACTTTTCTGTAGCGGTCTACATACTTCTGCGAGTTTCCCTTCCTCTGTGTACGTAACACGTACTTCATACAATATTCCATTTCTCTTCTCAATTACTTCAACAGGAAATGCATCAAATAACTCATTCGAAAAAAGAATCCCTTCGAACGATTCTCCCATTTCACTATGCGACGTATAATACGACACATTAGAAAACGAACAAAGATTTTTCTGCTGTAAGTTTCTATGAAAAGGGCTCATTTCAATCATTGAATAGTTTAAATCCATAAAGGTTTCTGGAGATACTTGCTTCCACTCTTGTAAAATATCATAGGCAAACCTTCCTGTTCCCCCACCAATCTCACAAATATTCGGAGCAACTTCACCATTTTCAACAAGACGAATAAAAAACTTAGCAAATGTTTTTGCAAAAACAGAGGATACGTTGCTACTTGTAAAAAAATCCCCTTGTCTTCCAATTTTTTCACGTTCCTTCATATAATAGCCATGTCCCTCTGTGTACAATACGAGGTTCATATACGTACTATATGAAATTGAATAATCCTTCTCTTTCTCCATCCATTCTTTTAAAATGAGCTCCATCTCCATACTAGCTCCTTACTGTAAAAATGGATTATTTTCTTTTTCAAAACCAATGCTTGTTTCTGGACCATGTCCACATAGCACCGCTGTTTCATCTGGTAATACAAATAATTTTTCTTCAATGCTTCCAATCAATTCAGCAAAACTTCCACCGGGTAAATCTGTTCTTCCGATGCTCATTTGGAACAATACATCACCAGAAAATACAGCATTCGCCTCTTTACAATAATAAGAAATACTGCCTGGAGAATGTCCTGGCGTCTCAAAAATCTCAAAATTAAATGAACCAATTGCTAATGCACCTTCTGCATCAATAATATGATCTGCTGGTTTTGCTGTAATACTGCGATTCATCATAAAAATTTGAGAGCCATTTACAGTTGCATCGCCTAACCAATCTGCTTCTTCTTTATGTACATACACAGGAATATGAAAAGCGTCTCTTACCGCGTCAACAGCACCAATATGATCAAAGTGAGCATGTGTTAATAAAACAGCCAGTGGCTTTAATTGTTCTTCTTGTAAATATGTAACGAGCTTCTCTCCTTCGTGACCAGGATCAAAGATAATACACTCATTTTGATCATTCGTTAAAATATAAGCATTCGTTTGTAATGGGCCTAACGGCATTTGTATCCATTTCATATGAAAATCTCCTCCAATTATTAAACTTACTTTCAATGATACAACATTTTTTTCTCTTAGGAAAAGAAAGGATGCTATCTCGACAATCATTTTTAAAACATGTACAATATAAAAGAGTTAATATTCTAAAAACTCATATTAAGGAATGGGTAGACAGAGGAGGATATTGTATGGGCCTTGTTATTATTTTTGCGCTAGTCACTCTGTTAGCTGTATTCGCTACGCTTAGAACTCTTCGCGAAAAAAATTTATTCGCGGGCGGCTTTGCAATTGCAACTGTACTCGTTTTCGGATGGTTTACGATCATGACTGTTCTATATAACGGGTACCCACCAGCAGCTTAATTCATTTACATGTTATTCTTCATCAAGGTTTCACACAAAAAGAGGAAGGGTTTCCCCTTCCTCTTTTCATATTTCACAACTTATGCCATCTTCGCTTCGTATTTGTGCTTTTTTACAAGCCAAGCTCCTCCGATAACACCTGCATCATTACCAAGTATTGCAATCGCTAACTTTGTGCTCTTTACAGCACGTGAGAAAGCATATTGCTCGAAATAACGTTGAATTGGCTCTAATAGTGCATCTCCAGCTTTAGATACGCCCCCGCCAATAACAATTTTCTCTGGGTTCAACGTACTAGCAAGGTTCGCTACAGCTAATCCTAAATAAGAAGCTACTTTTTCTACTACTTCGCCTGCTAGCTCGTCACCTTGTCCAAGTGCTTCAAACACATCTTTTGATGTAATACGCCCTTCTTCTGCTAACATAGAACGTAGAACACTCTCTTTATTAGTCTCTTGTATTTTTTGCATAGCAACACGCACAATACCCGTTGCAGATGCTACAGTTTCTAAGCAACCAAATTTCCCGCAATTACATGGGAAAGCATTCTCTGTAACTACTGTAATGTGTCCGATTTCACCAGCAGCTCCGCTTACGCCGTGTACAATTTCACCATTGGCAATTACACCGCCGCCAACACCAGTACCAAGTGTCATACAGATTAAATCTTTTGCTCCTTCACCAGCACCTTTCCACATTTCACCAAGCGCTGCTAAGTTTGCATCATTATCAATAACAACAGGTAATCCTGTTTCTACTTCTAATAAATCTTTTAACGGATAGTTTTTCCATCCTAAATTAACCGCTTCATAGATCATTCCAGACGCCACGTGTACAGGACCAGGAGCTCCCATACCAATACCGATTAACTTGCTTTTCAATTCACCTAACTCTTCTAACTTTTTATCGATAGCTTTCGCTACATCAAGCGTAATATGTTTTCCTTGCTCATTTGTATTCGTAGGGATTTCCCACTTATGTAAAATTTCACCGTACACATTAATAAATGCTAATTTAATCGTTGTACCACCAAGGTCAACCCCAACTAACCATTTCTCTTCCATGTTGCTTACCTACCTTTATCTAATTCTTATTTAGCTCTTTTTGAATTTCTTGCTTCAATAAAAATAAAGCTGTTTGATAGTCTTGTGGATCGATTAACTGTGATTGATTTAATTCACGCAATTCATCTTGCATTAATTGTAAATCTGCAATTCGATCACCCGTATAAATAATCGTACCAAATTTCTTTAGCAATTGTTGAATATCATAAATAGATACCATTTCATCACCCTCTATGCTCACTTACTATAAAAAATTATAATAAGAAAACGTTCACATATTTTATTATAATCAAGAAGAAAAAGTCTCGTCAATTTTTATTTGTCTATACAAGCCCATTCTTAACCATTGTTCCTTTTTCTGTAATAATTTTTTCTACGTTTTTATCAAACGGCTCTACTGGAATATGGTCTACCATTTGAAAACTATAAGCTAATGATAGCGTTTTCCCTTTATAATGCACGAGATAACGATCATAATACCCACCGCCATATCCAATCCGTTCTCCTCGCTCTGTATAAGCTACACCTGGCACGATTTGAAGATCAATGTCATCTGCATTCACTTCTTCCGTACGCGCTGGAATTGGTTCACGTAAATTCATATACACTATTTCTAATTGATCAAAATTACTAATTTGCCGGAAAGACATTGTTCGTGTTCCTTTATTACACTTTGGAACAACAACTCTCTTTCCTTCTTCCCAAGCTTTTTCGATAATAGAATATGTATTCACTTCATTTTCCATTGAGAGAGTGATTCCAATTGTTTTAGCTTCAGCCCACTCTTTTTGCGCATACAACGAAAATGCAATTTGCTCTGATAAAGTTGTATACCGTTCTTCTGATAAAGAATTCATGTGCTCTATTATTTGTTTACGTAAACGTACTTTCTCTTCTCTCACACACTTTCCCCCTCACAGTAATACTTTGCTCTACGATGATAGTGTATCACTTTTAACAGGGGAATCGAATAAAAAAAGAAACAGTAGGAAAATATTCCTACTGCTTACTTTGTTTCACGGTGTAACGTAGACTTCTTGTCACGCTTGCAATACTTTTTAAGCTCGATACGCTCAGCGTTGTTACGTTTGTTTTTCTTTGAGATATAGTTACGATCTCCGCATTCTGTACATGCTAGAGTAATATTCACACGCATTCTTATTCCCTCCAGTACTAATAACTTAAATCAGACTATACTATAATACCACTTTTAAAATAAAAATTCTACACCTTTTGATATTGTCTAATTTTTTCTATAAGATTTTTCATGTTTTCCCTTGCTATTACTGGGTTTCTGGCATGTGAATACACTAAAAATTTCGGTTGTTTTGTGTCAGAAACGATATAAGACCACTCTTTTTCGGTATATTTGAACTGTACTCCTTCAAATATACCTTCTTCCTTTCTTTCCATATCAGCCAATAATTTCCTCATTACTTTCCCTTTTTCATTCCATGAACATACAACTTCATCACAAAGTAGGTAGAGCGGCGGTGATTGCTCTACTATGCTGAGAAATGTTTTCCCCTGCAATGCTATTAACTCGAATAATTTTCCAATTCGATATAAAATATCTCGCTTCCATCTTGCTTGAAACGACTTTTTTTCATCCTGCGTATAAAATAGAAGGTAACATTCTCCTAATTTCAAAGACATCGGGTAAATATTTCCTGCCGATTCAAGTAATAAATCTGGAATATCTACCTCTTCAAAATCTGTTCCTTGGTAAATATTACTATGATTATCATATAACTCGAAATAATTTCCTTGCTCTGAAAACATAAGTGCCATATTTGCTTTACTTGATTTCATCAAAGCTTTCACATGATCCTTTTGTTGGCCCGCATAAATCCATGTAACTGTGCATCCGAGCCTTTGTAAAAAGAGCATCAGTAAATGTTGTAACATATCATTCCTCTTATTAATAAGAAGATGAAACTTTTGTTTTTGTATTTTCTCAATATCAACGCGCTCTAATACAGCCTCTATATAATCATGTAAAGAAACGTGGACTAGCTTATTCCGCCCCATTTCTTTCTCACATACGTAATAAAACGACTCAGACATATATACTTGTTCTATCGCTTTTTGCTGCTTATACGTTAATTGTACCCCATCCTTACCATATAACTTTATAACAACCTCTTTTTCATTTTCCACTTGAATGAAAACCCCACCAGCACATTGTAAATCCTGAATGCTATACTGAAAAAGCGATTCGTTCATTTCTTTGCATTCCATCGTATGAACCCCGATACCATGAATCGCATGAAGAAAGAGATTTTTATAAGAAGTCGTTTCTATATGTTCTTGACTCCCAATTAATATACTTTCCCCTTTCGCAAAAAGGGACCCGTACGCCATTGCAACCTTTACAATAAATTGAGGAGTGATCTCAACATTACCTCTTCCTACAATGCGGCTTTTTTGCAGCCATCCTGCACTCTTTTCACTTTCTTGAACACCAGCCGATCCTACTACCGAATAGCTGTCAATCGCCTTATATGGCCATAGTTTTCCCTTTTGCTTAATTACCGTACTTTTCCCTATATGACAATGATCTGCTACAATGCTTTTTTGAAACAGCGTAACGTCATCTTCCACCATTGTATGCTCTCCTATTGTCGTTTCTAATAGCTCGCAATACTGCCCAATGTGCGTATTTGCAAAAACAATACTTTTTTGAAGATGAGAATAACTTGAAACAATACTATTTTTCCCGATAATAGAGTACGGTTCAATTACAGCTCCAGCACCAATCTTTACTCCTTCTCCAATAAAAGAAGGACCGTGAATTTTCGTTCCTTTTCCTATCGTCACACCTTCTCCCATCCATACCATCGGCAATACTTCCGTATAAGGAATTGGTACTTGCAATTTTTTCGTTAACAAATCAAATTGTGCTTGTCGATATTGATCAAATGTACCGATATCTAACCAATAACCTTCTGACAAATATGCAAATAATGCGTTCTTATTTGCCAATAGCGGAAACACATCTTGACTGAAATCAAAAAATTCTCCGGGCGGTATGTAAGAAAAAATTTCTGGCTCCATAATATATATACCTGTATTCACAATATTAGAGACTACTTCATTCCAGCTCGGTTTTTCTATATATCGTGTAACCTCTTGTTCTTTGTTCATTACAACTAAACCGAATGAGAGTGGGTTTTCTACTTCCTTTACAAACATAGTTACCATTCTTTTCTTTTGTTCATGAAACATAATTCCTTCTGATAATTGAAAATCAGTTAACGCATCCCCGCTTATGACAACAAACGTTTCATCTAAAAATGTTTCCGCTTGTTTAATACTCCCTGCGGTTCCAAGCGGTGGAGAGTCTTCAAAATAGTACAAGTTAACGCCCCATTTGCTACCGTCACCAAAATATTGCTTAATGGCTGTACTCATATACTGAACAGTAATTGCAATTTCACGAATACCATGCTGACGTAATAATTCAATATTGTATTCCAAAACTGGCTTTTCTAATAATGGCAACATCGGCTTTGGAGTATTACATGTTAATGGTCTAAGGCGTCGTCCTTTTCCTCCAGCTAAAATAACCCCCTTCATATACTTCAGCCTCCACTTATATAATGTTCAGTAACTTCATATACGATATGTATATTATCTACCCCGCATTAACTAGCAGTATAAAATAAAACTTTAATTAGTAGGGATTTTGTGCATCCCCCACTGATTATTAGCCTTGACCACTCGACTCGGGCTTTTACAGGCAGTAAAACTCCCTATATACATGTACATTTTAAATGCCACGAAAGAAAGCGCTTACTATTAACTCGTTAAACTATTACTTATTAAATGAACAACATATGTGTCCTATTTTTTCCATTACATTATGATACATCTTATCATCATAAACTAAAGGAAACAACGAGCTTTTTTTGTCATGTTTTGACTAAAAAAGGCAGGTGATGTTTCACCTGCCTTTTTTCTTTATTCATTTAATAAGTAATGCTTTCCTTTTACTAAATAAAAAACATTTTCAGCAATATTTGTAATATGATCTGCTACACGCTCGATATATCTCGCCACAAAGGATAATTGTGTAATTTGTGTAATTGCTTCTGGTTGTTCTGGAACTGAAGATATAAATTCACGAATCGCTTTCCCATATATTTCATCAACTGAATCATCCATTTCGGCAATTTGTTTCGCAAAAGTTAAATTTTCTTGCTCATATGCTTCTAGCGCTAACTGTAGCATCTTATTTGCAATTGCAAACATTTCATCAAGATTGTGCAAACTAACAACCACCTCTTTTTCCCCAAGACGAATTGTTGATTTCGCAATATTAACAGCATGATCTGCAATACGCTCTAAATCTGTCGCTGTTTTAATTGAAATGAAAATCCTTCTTAAATCACTTGCTACAGGTTGCTGCTTCGTAATAAGCATCAGCGCAAGATCATTTATTTCCTCTTCTAAATTATCCATACGATAATCACCATCAATTACCTCTAACGCTTTCTCTACATCCCTTTTATGAAGACCTTCCATAGCAAGCAATAAAGCTTCCCTCGCTAGCTCTCCAAGCTCAATCACCTTTTGCTGTAACATTTTTAAATCACATTGAAACTGTTCTCTTACCATTGTTTCTTCCCCCCTCAATATTATGTGCCATTATATATAGATCTCCTACCTAGCCTATTTGTAATAAGCCTTAAGATAGGAGAAGTATTACTTCTCTAATTAAATGAGGTAAAAATAAGAAATACCCTCTGTTAAGAGGGTATTTACTCTTATCCTTGCAACGATATCAACCGAATCGGCCTGTAATATAATCTTCTGTACGCTTATCTGAAGGTGTCGTAAATAATTTATTTGTATCTGTATATTCCACAACTTCTCCACTTAAGAAGAAAGCAGTTTTGTCTGAAATACGTGCTGCTTGTTGCATGTTATGCGTTACGATCACAATACTAAAGTCTTTCTTTAACTCTTGAATTAATTCTTCTACTTTTAATGTTGAAATTGGATCTAGTGCCGATGTTGGCTCATCCATTAAAATAACGTCTGGTTCAATTGCTAAACAACGTGCGATACATAGACGCTGTTGCTGTCCACCAGATAAACCGTATGCATTATCATGCAAACGATCTTTTAACTCATCCCAAATCGCTGCTCCACGTAAACTTTTTTCAACAATTTCATCCAATGTTTTCTTATCACGAATACCATGAATTTTCGGGCCATATGCTACATTTTCATAAATAGATTTCGGAAATGGATTTGGCTTTTGGAACACCATTCCCACATGAGTTCTTAATTCTTCAACTGGGTATGATTTTTCAAATATATTGCGCTCTCTATATTCAATTACACCTGTAGTTCGCACGATTGGTACTAACTCTACCATACGATTTAATGTTTTTAAGTACGTTGATTTACCACAACCACTTGGTCCGATAATTGCTGTAACTTCATTCTCATGAATGCTTAAGTTAATATCTTTTAAAGCATGGTCTTCTCCGTACCATAAATTTAAGTTTTTCGTATCAAATACTACTTTATTTGGTGCAGTCTCGATTTTCTCCTCGTTTTTCACCTGTACATTTACTACTGTTGCTACCATTTGAATTCCCCTTTCATCCATTTCCAACTTATTTTCGATTTCGTAACCATAAGACAAATATATTGATAAAGAGTAATAAACCTAACAAGACAATCATCCCAGCAGCTGCTACGTACTGAAATTCTTCTTGCGGTCTACTCATCCAATTAAAAATTTGAATTGGTAAAACTGTAAATCTATCAAACATACTAAATGGAACATAATTTGCAAATGCAAGTGCCCCGATAACTAATAGCGGTGCCGCTTCTCCAATCGCCCTTGATATCGCTAACGTACAACCCGTTATAATTCCTGGGAAAGCAGATGGCAATACAATTTGATACATCGTTTGCCACTTCGTAGCACCTAATCCGTAAGAGGCTTCTAATAATGAACTTGGTACAGATCGTATCGCTTCTTGACTCGCTACAACAACTGTCGGTAAAACGAGTAAACTCATCGTCAGTGCCGCCGCAATAATACTCTCACCTAAATGAAGAGCATATACAAAGATAGTTAAGCCGAGTAATCCAAATACAACGGAAGGTACTCCTGCTAACGTTTGATTATTAATTTCTATTACCTTTTTAAATATAGATTCCTTCGCATATTGCTCCAAATAAAGAGCAGTTCCAACTCCAAATATAAAGGAGACTGGTATAACAATACTCATAAATAATATTGTTCCTGACAAAGCTGCAGCAATCCCAGCTTCTTTCGGATTACGCGAAGCGAAGTTTGTAAAGAAATCTATCGAAAGGTAACTTATACCTTTTTCAAAAATTTGAAAAAGCAAAATAAGTAGTATTGCTATTGAAAATAAAATTGCTATATAAAATAACAACTTGTAAACTCGGTCTTTTAAAAAACGTGATGCCATATTTTCTTGTATTTTTTTATGATTCAACATTCGCATATTATGTCACCCTCCTAAAGCGGCGCATAATAGAGTGTGAAATGATGTTCATTATAAGAGTAAACAAGAATAACGTTGCGCCTACAGCGTACATGCTGTAATACGTAATTGTTCCATGCGGAGCATCACCTAAGCTCACTTGCACAATATAGGCTGTTAGCGTTTGAATAGAGTGTGTCGGATCAAGCGATACATTCGGTGTAGATCCCGCTGCAATTACAACTATCATCGTTTCACCAATTGCCCTGGAAGCAGCTAATATAATCGCTGCCATAATCCCTGTAAAAGCCGAAGGAAACACGACTTGTTTTACCATCTCAAACCGAGTTGCTCCAAGTGCTAACGAAGCTTCTTTCGTCCCTTTCGCTACAGCTCTCATCGCGTCTTCAGATAGAGATGCAATTGTAGGTATCATCATAAAGCCAATAACAATACCTGGACTAATCGCATTAAAAAACTGTAAATCTGGTATAATCCGTTGTAAAAGTGGTGTGACAACTGTTAATGCAAAAAAACCATATACAATTGTCGGAATACCTGCTAATAGTTCTAACATCGGTTTTAATACTTTCCTTGCACCGTTTGAAGCATATTCGCTTAAAAATACGGCACACGCTAAACCGATAGGAATTGCTACAAGCATGGCAATTGCTGTTACAAGGAACGTTCCACATATAAGTGGTAATATACCGAATTTAGGATCTTCAAAAAAAGGTAACCATTCTTTTCCCGTCAAAAAGGAGAGTAATGGTATTTTTTGAAAAAACATCAATGTTTCATTTGCCAATGTGAAAATAATTCCAAGTGTCGTTACAATAGACACGCTAGCAATTATTTTTAGTAATAACGGAACGATTCGATTGATTCGCTGCGTTTTTTTTCTTTGTTTTGTATTTCTTTCAATCAAATGTTGTACAGAAAATGTAATTTGATTTTTGTCATTATGAGCCAAAGATGAAAACCCCTCTCCACCCTGACATTACCTTTTTATTTCTGTTAACATCCGCAGCTGTTCATTGTATTGTTCTTTTGGTAATTTTACATATCCAACCTCTTCAGCAAGATCACCAACATGTTGAATCATAAACTCAATATAATTTGCTACATTCATTTTATTTCGGATAGATGCATCATTCACATAAGCAAATAGTGGCCTAGATAATGGCTTATACTTACCTGATTGAATGGTATCTTTCGTCGGAAGTACACCATTCACTTTTATTGCTCTCACCTTATCTCGATTGGCCATATAATAAGCATATCCTACAAAAGCAATGGCATTTTTATCATTCATTACCCCTTGCATAATAACTTGATCATCTTCAGACAAAGAGACTTTTTTTACAATGCGACTATTTTGTAAGATGACATTTTGAAAATAATCATACGTACCAGAGTCTACACCTGGCGCATAAAACTTCACCTGTTCACGTGGCCATGATGAATGAATTTGTGACCATCGCTTTTCGCTTTCATCTTCACTCCATAATAGACGTAACTCTTCTACCGTCATATTGTCTACCCAAGTATTTTGGCGATTTACAACGATCGTAAGACCATCGTAAGCGACTTCAAACGGTGTAAACTGAATGGAGTTTTTCTTCATCTCATTTTCTTCCACTTGTTTCATTGCTCTCGAAGCATTATTTATATCTACTTCTCCTTTACTGAAACGATTAAATCCTCCTCCTGTTCCAGAAACACTAATAGAAATTTTCACGTTTGGATGCACCTTTGTATATTCCTCCGCTACTGCTTCTATAACAGGAAAAACTGTTGAGGATCCATCAACTCTCACTTCTCCCATTTCATTCACAGCAAATGCAGTAGACGTGCCAACATAAAGGAAACATGTCGACAGCATGAAAACTTTAATCGATGCACTTATCCATTTCACGTGTTCTTCCTCCTAGAAGTAACCGGAAATAACAGGATTACAGATATAAGAATACTGCTAAACTATTAATTCGGTTTTAATTGTTTGTAAAAGTTTTGTAAAGTTCCACAAGAATCAACATTAGGTAAAACTTTAATCCGTAGCCACTGTTCATTTTCACTGATGATTGGTTCATAAAACCATTTTCCTCCAGAGGAATGTATAAGTATCATTTGTGAGGCCTCTTAATTTTCCGATATGATATGCTTGTCCACTTTATTAGAACGTATGCATGAACCATAAAAAAAAGCACACTATCTTTTCAGATAGTGTGCTTTTTTTACAACTTTTTTATTCATCATCTTGCTCTTTATTTTTCTTTTTATTATCTATTTCCTCTTTTGAAGCTTCGCCATTTTCTATTTTTTTCAAATCAAAGTACGCGTCCATAATGTCACGGCTAATATATCCGTTAATACCTGATTTATCATCTACCCAAGGTACAACAACAGAAAATGCTACTTCAGGGTCTTCAAGTGGCGCATAACCTACTAATGTTAAGTTATATGTTTCTTTACGCTCACCGTTTGCCTTTCTACCAATCTCTTTATCTCCGCCATACACAGTTTGAGCTGTACCTGTTTTACCAGCAGCTTTATATTGTGCACCTGCAAAGTATTTCGCAGCTGTACCACCAGAATCGTTAAATACTTGTCTAAATCCTTCCTGAACACGTTTAATTTGTGATTCAGGCATATCAATACGATTTAGCACTTTCGGTTCCATTGAATGAACCACTTTTCCAACTTCGTCTGGTTTCACTGCCGGTTGACGAATTTCTTTCACAACTTGCGGCTGCATACGGTAACCACCATTTGCAATTGTTGAAACATATTGCGCTAATTGAAGTGGTGTATACGTATCATACTGTCCAATTGATAAATCTAATAAGAAACCTGGCTGAATTCCTTTACCTGTTTGGCCCGCTGATTCATTCGGTAAATCAATACCTGTTTTCACACCAAGTCCAAACTGTCCGAAATAATAACGCATCGTATCAAATGCTTTTTGTGGTATATCTAACGTACCACCTCTCACATATTGAACACCTGCGAGATTCATCGCCGTTTTAAACATATAAACGTTAGAAGACATTTTTAATGCTGTCAAATCATTAATATATCCCATCGTCTTCCAAGAAGATTTTTTCGGCGTTCCTTTCAATACGATTGGTTCATCGAGTTGAACTGAACCTGGTTGAATCGCACCTGTTTGATAGCCTGTAAGTACTGTCGCACCTTTTACAGTTGATCCCATCGGATAGGAACTTGTCATCGTTCCTAATGCGAAATCCTGCACTTTCGTTTCGCCATTTTCATTCACTAACTGTTTCCCTGCCATAGATAAAACTTCACCATTTTTCGGATTCATCATTACAACGAATGCACGATCTAAAAGAGGTTGTCCCCCTTTATATCTCAATAAATTTTTAGTGATAATTTCTTCTACACGCTTTTGTAATTCCATATCAATTGTTAAATTCAGATTGTTACCACTTTGCCCTTTTGATACATTAATCGTTTCTAAAATATTACCGTTTTTATCTGTAATATTTTTCACTTCCGCTTTATTACCATGCAAACTATCTTCATACTGCTGCTCAAGATAACTTTTCCCTACGCGGTCATTTCGATTATAATCACGAACAAGATAGTAATCTAGTCTTTCTCTAGGTAAACCTTCATCAGACGTTGACACCCCGCCAAGTACACTTCGGAATAAATCATCATAAATATACTTTCGATCCCAATCAACATTCGTATCTACACCCGGTAATGCTGCTAGGCTTTCACTAATAATCGCATATTCTTCTTCTGTAGCATCTTTTTTAATAACTTGAGGTGTCATTGCATATCCGCCGTCCATTTTGCTTTTAATCGCTAGTATTTCTAAATCTTTTGCGGATAATTGATTCACTTCTTCTTCTGTCACGCGACTTCGTTGACGTTCATCTAATTCTTTATCGTCAATTTTTTTATCTTTTAACTCTTGACGATCTTTATTCGTAATCTTTTCTTTAGCTTCCTCTTTGTGCATAGCAAGCCAATAATCTTTTTTATCGCGATCTGTTAATTTATCTGTCGGTACTTCAATCAAATCTGCTAGCTTTTCCGCTGTTTCTAAGCGAGCCTCTGCAGTTGATCCTTTCATTTTTGTAAATGTAATCGTACGAACAGCTGCATTATCTACTACAGCTCGCCCATAACGGTCAAATATTTTCCCACGTGGTACAGGATTACTTATCGTCGAGTTCTCTTTCCTCTCCACTTCATTCTTATATTCCTCACCGCGAACAATTTGTACATATCCAAGTCTTACAATAACCGCGGAGAACATTAAAAACACGCAGAAAAACAGCACGTTTAACCGAAAAGGAACGTGAGTCTTTTTCTTTTGTTGTTTCTGCTTCTTGCTCATACAAACCCCCTCTACCAACAGCTATGTAATGTGAAAGGGACACCTTCATACAGGTGTCCTCACTGCTGTCTTACATCTTTTTCTATTCTAGCATAAAACAACCGAGAAGTTAACCTTCTGGTTCTGTTTGATTCTGCGCAGTTGCTTGCGTTACAACACTTGTTTTACTTGCATTTCCCTCATCATATTTGACATTTTTAACTGCAAAATAAATAAGAAAATGTCCTGCACCTAAAATACATAATAAGTAAGGTAAACTTTTTTCGGGCGGAAAGAATAGTACAGCACATAAAAAACTTAAAATCGAGCAAATTCTTCCTGCATTTAACCATAATTCCCGGACAACTACATACTCTACACGCCACTCTCTCGCATTTTTCGCTCTGCCAATTACATCATATGTCATGGACCCGTACGGAACGAGCAAAATAGGGTATGCAATCGCAATACACGCTGCGTAAATAAGTAATTTTGCGTATGTAACATTGAATATAACTAAAAATACGACTGCATATAAAATAATGCCGCCAAGCAAAATTGCTTTTTTCCGCCACTCTTTCTTTAACATACGAGTGACTAAGTAGTAACATACAAATGATACAGCAGAATTTACTAAGCTATATTTTCCTAAGGCGAGTTCGCTATCCGTCGCTAAATACACGTACACGGAAATTACAAAAATAAACGTTCCCTCTCTCAACCCTTGGAAAAAATGAGCACGTGTAATTCTTCCCCAATTTTTATCAATCTGCCGCTCTTTCAATACTTGTACAATTTCATACCGTCCTTCACATTCTCTCTTAGATACAAAAAAGCTTAAAATGACAGCAATTGCAAATAACAGTAACGAAAGAAAGAATATGACCGTATAACCACTCCATTTTTCCATACGTGAAATTGTGTATCCAGCTGCTATCGGTCCAATCATGCCAGAGAAGGATGTAAGAAGTCCAAGAAACCCATTAAAGAAATCTCTTGTTTCTGGTTCTGTAATCTCAAATGTTAATAAGTTAAACGCGAGCCAGTAAAAACCATATCCGACTCCTAAAAGAGCCCCCATTAATAAAATATAGTGAGAAGCGCTTTTTCCCGCTACTAAAACAACGATAAAAAAAATAGCTAACGTGCCTACGCCTATTCGTAACAAGATTGAGCGATCAATACGCTTCGCTAATTTCCCACCTATAAGAAATGTGAGAGGCTGTAATACAACGCTGGCCAAATTATACAAGCCAAGATTCACATAATTTTGTGTTTGTTTCCATAAATAAATGTTAACAAACGTATTCGATAAAGAAATTGCGAGCGTGTATAAACCTCCAATAAGGAGCAATAACACTAAATCCCGATTCACTTCAACGTCACCAATTACATGTTTCCACTTCATACACAACTCTCCTTTACTTCATGTTCTAGTCTTCCAAAGACAAGCCCAATTATGTAAAAGGAAAGCATAGAAAAAAGCTAGGAGCATTCTCCTAGCTTTTTCTATCGTTATTACAATTATTTTGCTTCTTGGTAACGTTTTTCAGCAGCGTTCCAATCTACAACGTTCCAGAATGCACCGATGTAGTCAGGACGACGGTTTTGGTAATTTAGGTAGTAAGCATGTTCCCAAACATCTAAACCTACAACTGGAGTTTTACCTTCAGTTAGAGGAGAATCTTGGTTTGGCGTGCTTGTTACTTCTAACTCACCATTGTTTACTACTAACCAAGCCCAACCAGAACCGAAACGAGTTGCGCCAGCTTTTGCGAATTCTTCTTTGAATGCATCGAAGCTACCGAATTTCGCTTCAATTGCAGTTGCAAGTTCGCCTACTGGTTGTCCGCCGCCGTTTGGAGATAAGATTGTCCAGAAGAATGTATGGTTAGCATGTCCGCCACCATTGTTACGTACTGCTGTACGGATTGCTTCTGGTACTTCGTTTAAGTTTGCAACTAATTCTTCTACGCTTTTGTCAGCTAATTCTGCATGACCTTCTAAAGCAGCGTTTAAGTTTGTAATGTACGTGTTATGATGTTTTGTATGATGGATGTTCATTGTTTCTTTGTCAAAGTGAGGCTCTAAAGCATCATACGCATAAGGTAAATTTGGTAATTCGTGTTTTGCCATTGTTATATTCCTCCCAATTTATGTATTGCCACTTAAGTGACATACAACTTCATTCTACCCTAATTGCCATAGGGTGCAAACAAATAAATCACATTGTCTTGCTATCATTAACGTAGCAAAAATCCCACTTCTTTTCAATTAAAATGCTCATATATTCCGTAAAAAAAGCTCCCTTCTACAAGGAAGCTTCCCACTGACATAATAAACATGTGAAATGGATATGGACCCTGTAGGACTCGAACCTACGACCGGACGGTTATGAGCCGTCTGCTCTAACCAGCTGAGCTAAGGGTCCACAATTATGTATGTAACAACATATCAAATAAAGGAATTCCTATCAGATATATCCTTTAAGAAATGTAAGATAAATTTACCATATGGCAAAGAAAAGTGTCAATTGTATTTTTCTCATATAAAAGAAGAAAATTAATAAAAAGAAATTTAGTTATCTCCACTATATGTAAATATAATATATCTTGAGATTCTCTAGATTCCTACGTTACAATGATTTTATACATACATAAAGGAAGTGAATCTATGTCCATATTTACCCAATTAGCCAAAAGCGTGTATTCGCCTAAAGATATGGCGTTATTCCGTTTTCAAAAAATCGGAAAAACCATTTTGTATATTATGCTACTTTGTCTAATCACTACTATTCCAAGAACATTCTTTTACGGTAGCTTTATTCAAGATAGTGTTACCATGGTAAATCAAGCAATTGAAAAAGATTTACCTGATTTTAAAATCGAAAACGGTGAACTAAAAGCAGATATTGAACAACCTATTCTAAAGGAAGAGGGAGATGCTCTTTTCGTATTCGATCCCAATACAACAGATATAGAAACATATCAAAACAAAACTGGTTTATTTATTTTAAAAGATAAAGTAGTTTCTATAGGAAATGGTCAGACACAAACATACTCCTATAATGATTTATTAGGGACATCTCTTGAGAAGAAAGATTTGCAAGATTTCATTTCTGTATTCGATAGTATTTATCCAATTTTACTAGCTGTTATCGGCGTGTTAGTATACCTATTCCAATTGTTTATTACTTTCTTAGGAATTACTTTACTTGCGTTTATAGGTTCTGCTATGAGCGGTCAACGTAAATTATCTTATAAGCAAGTATGGACGTTAACTGCATACAGCTACACAATTCCAACAATCTTCTTTATGATTATGGATCTATTCAAAATTGTTGTACCTGGTTCAACATTCATTTATATCGCAGTTGTTTTAATTGTTCTTTACTTAACGATTAAAGAAGTTCCAAAACCGAAAGAAAAATAAGAACGAAAAAAATGCCTAAATAGGCATTTTTTTTTTGGACAAGCATATATTCCTAGCAAAGGAGTGAAGAATATGAAGAGATTAGGTGTATTCTTATTCGTGCTTGTTCTTGGTTATATATTTTATTACGATATAAAAATCGGCACTTTACCGATGTTAAGTTCATATAAAAAAACAAATGCGGCCCAAACGATAAAACAAGAAAGTACAGATACAAAACAAAATAAAGAGAACAAGGCAGAAAAAGAAACAGATGTAACTTATAAAACAATTGAAGTCAAAACAGGTGAGACAGTTCTTTCTATTACCGAACAAATTAATAAGAAAAAAATCCCTTCCATCGAAAAGGTAATTGATGACTTTAAACAACTAAACAAAAGTACGTCTGCTACAAAAATACAAATTGGAAAGTCTTATAAATTCCCGTTATATCAATGAGCAATCACTTAATCCTTGTCAATTGCATAAAGGCGCTGATACAATAGTAAAAGTGAAACCGAGCACTTCGGTTTCTATAGCCCTGTATCACGTATACTTTCATTGATATGAGGGACTAAATAAGAAACTTCTTTTATAAGGAGAGCGATCTATTCGTGAATGAAATGACTCATCGTACAAAAACACGTCCAGTTAAAGTCGGTAATTTAACAATTGGCGGTAATAATGAATTAATTATACAAAGTATGACAACAACAAAAACACATGATGTTGAAGCAACAGTTGCTGAAATTAAACGTTTAGAAGAAGCTGGCTGTCAAGTCGTCCGTGTTGCTGTTCCAGACGAACGTGCAGCAAATGCTATTGCTGATATTAAAAAACAAATCAACATTCCACTTGTTGCTGATATTCATTTTGATTATCGCCTTGCTTTAAAAGCAATTGAAGGTGGCATTGATAAAGTACGTATCAATCCAGGTAACATTGGTCGTCGCCATAAAGTAGAAGCTGTTGTAAATGCAGCAAAAGAACGCGGTATTCCAATCCGTATCGGTGTAAACGCAGGTTCATTAGAACGTCACATTTTAGAAAAGTACGGATACCCAACTGCAGATGGTATGGTCGAGAGCGCCCTACATCACATTAAAATTTTAGAGGACTTAGATTTCCACGATATTATCGTATCTATGAAAGCCTCTGATGTTAACTTAGCAATTGAAGCATACGAAAAAGCTGCTCGTGCTTTTGATTACCCATTACATTTAGGTATTACAGAATCCGGAACATTATTTGCCGGAACTGTAAAAAGTGCCGCTGGTCTTGGCGCAATCTTAAATAAAGGCATCGGAAATACACTACGTATTTCATTAAGTGCTGACCCAGTTGAAGAAGTAAAAGTTGCGCGTGAACTATTAAAGTCATTCGGTCTTGCATCTAATGCAGCAACACTTATTTCTTGTCCAACTTGTGGTCGTATTGAAATTGATTTAATTAGCATCGCTAACGAAGTGGAAGAATACATCTCTACACTAAAAGTACCAATTAAAGTTGCAGTACTTGGTTGCGCTGTAAACGGTCCTGGTGAAGCTCGTGAAGCTGATATCGGTATTGCCGGTGCACGTGGAGAAGGATTATTATTCCGTAAAGGGCAAGTTGTTCGTAAAGTACCAGAAGAAATAATGGTAGAAGAACTGAAAAAAGAAATCGATGTAATTGCTGCTGAAATGGCTGCTGAACGAGAAAAAGAAAAAGAAAAAGAAACACAAGAACAATAAAAAGAAGGTTGCCACAATATTTGTGGGCAACCTTCTTTTTTACGTAAAAAAGCTCGTCAGTTATGTAACCGACGAGTTCTTATTTTGCACATTTTGGACAACGGCCATATATTTCAAACTTATGCCCGGTTACTTCATAACCGTTAAAATCTTTATTCATAAAATCCATCGGGCAGGAAGTAATCTCTTTCGTCCCCCCGCAATCTAAACAAATAAAATGATGATGATGTTCCATAATAGAACATGTAAAACGAAAATGTTTTTCACCATTTAATTCCGTTTGTTCTAAAACACCAATTTCAGCAAACACCGTTAAGTTACGATAAATCGTATCAAAGCTAAGACCTGGATAATCATCCTTCATATGCTCTAAAACGTCTTTCGCCGTTAAATAACGATTGTGAGCCGCAAATAACCTGAGCATTTCTTCCCTTTTCCCAGTATGTTTGTATCCTTTATCTTTCATTAGGCGTAAAGCTTCTGTTAGATTCATATCTATCCCTACTTTATGCAGTTTTTTTCTTTTTCCATAAAATCGCACCAATTAAAATAAGAACTGCTATCATAACAATTGTACCACCTGGTGCTAGATCAAGTTGATATGAAGCAAACATTCCACCAATTACTGCAATTTCACCAAATAAAATGGAAAAGAAAATTGTTTGTTTAAATCCATTCGCAATACGAATACTTGCTGCAACTGGTAACGTCATTAATGATGATACAAGAAGAACCCCTACTACACGCAT
The DNA here is from genome assembly GCF_019837545.1 of Bacillus sp. 17RED48. Lineage (NCBI taxonomy): Bacteria > Bacillati > Bacillota > Bacilli > Caryophanales > Bacillaceae > Bacillus > Bacillus sp. 17RED48. The sequence continues at coordinate 575,438 of NZ_JADAXG010000001.1, read as the reverse complement.
TGATACTGCAATAACAAGAGCAACCAATATAATGAAAATAAAGTGAATCCACTTTGCACTCAAACCGGTTGATACAGCATATTCCTCATCAAACGATAGTAAAAATAACTCTTTGTATAATAAAGTGATCGTTATAATAACAACAATTGCTACAATGCCGATGATTATTAAATCCGTACTTGTTACAGCACTTACACTCCCAAATAAATAACTAAATAAATCAGTGTTAAATCCATTTGCAAGTGATATAAAAATAACCCCAATCCCCATTCCTGCTGAAAGAATAATCGGAATTGCTAATTCTTGATAATGTTTATATACAGTACGTAATTTTTCAATTAGTAACGCCCCACCAATAGAAAAAATCATTCCCATATATAACGGATTTAAAAATCCTCCTGTGAAAATTGTTTTTTCTAGTAGTAAACTTGCAGCAATACCCGATAATGTCACGTGACTTAAAGCATCCGCAATAAGCGACATTCGGCGAATGACAACAAATACACCGATAAGCGGCGCAACAAGTCCTATTAAAACCCCTGCATATAAAGAGTTACGTAAAAAGTCATATTGTAAAAAATCTTGTATCATTATATCCTCCCGTGATGCTCATGCTCGTGTTCTAAGCGATGAACATGATGTCCATATAAGACGGACATTTCTGCATCTTCTAACTCTCGGAACTTCTCTACATTTCCATGGAAATGTAGATGTTGGTTTAAGCATGCCACATGTGTTACCTTCTCTGTAACAGCTCCCATATCATGAGTAACGAGAATTAATGTGATTCCTAACCTTTTGTTTAAATCCTCTAATGTCTCATAAAAACTTTCTACATTCTTCACATCTATTCCAACAGTGGGCTCGTCCAAAATAAGTAATTCAGGATCACTAACGAGCGCACGAGCAATAAATACACGCTGTTGTTGTCCACCAGAAAGTTCTCCGATATTGCGCCCTTGAAACGCACTCATCCCTACATCAGCAATCGCTTTTTCCACCTTTTCCTTATCGTTTTTCGTGAAAAAGCGAAACAGCCCTTTTTTCGAAACGAGTCCCATTGATACAACTTCAAAAACAGTGGCCGGAAAACCAGAATTAAAGCTATTTGCCTTTTGCGACACATAACCAACTTTGTTCCATTCTTTAAACTTCTTACTATCAACACCAAACAAACGAATACTTCCCTGTTTTGGCTTTAAAACGCCTAATAAACATTTTAGCAAAGTTGATTTCCCAGAACCATTTGGCCCAACTAAACCTAAAAAAGCTCCCTTCGGAACTTGCAAATTAATATCTTCTAACACATTTCGATCTTCATATCGAAATGACAATCCTTCTATTTCTAATATATTATTCATAGCATCTCACCTATTTTAATTCAGAATGATTCCGATTTATATCTATTTGAATTATAGTACAGCTTATTATAGTTGTAAACCAATCTGCCTAAAATATATCAATTTTTTCAAGAAACCTTACTATTATAACAAAAAGCAGAGAAAAATTCTCTGCTTTCGAAAAGTATTCCTATAAAGTGAAACTTTAATCAGTGGGGGTTTTCTTCATCCCCCACTGATTATTAGTTGAACCAATCGGACTTTTATGGGCAGTTGATCCCCCACCTAACTTCTTTGCTTTCGCTGAATTTTGAGGTGGGGGTCTTACTGCCCATTAAAGCGGGATAAAATGAAACCTTAATCAGATGAGGCCATCCCCTAACGATTGGCGAGGGCTTTTTCTGGATAATTTTTCTAGTGGATAGCTGATTTAAACTTGCCACCATTTGTCTCTTGTGTATTCATAATCGTAACAAACGCATTCGCATCAATTTCATACACAATTGATTTTAACTTCGTCACTTCCAGACGCGTTACAACTGCATAAATAACTTCTTTTTCTTTATCCGTGTAACCGCCTTTCGCTACAAGCTTTGTAGTTCCACGACCAAGACGATGCAAAATCGCATTTGATACTTCCTCATATTGATCTGATACAATTAAAACTGCTTTCGTTTCATCTAAACCTTGAATAACTGTATCAATTGTTTTGAATGCGATATAGTACGTCATAACAGAATACATAGCTTGTTCAACACCAAATACAAATGCTGCCCATGCAAAAATGAATAAGTTCACAAACATTACAAATTCGCCAACAGAGAAAGGTAATTTCTTCGTTAATAAAATACCCATGATTTCTGTTCCGTCCATTGATCCACCATGGCGAATAACGAGCCCTACACCAATCCCTAAAATAAGACCACCAAACACTGTTGCTAAAATTGGCTCTGTTGTAAATGGCGGAACAGCATGTAACGTTGATTCAATAAACGCTAAAGCTACAATACCGAACGCCGAAGATAGCATAAACGTTTTTCCGATTTGCTTATAACCTGAATACATAAATGGGATATTGAGAATAACGACTAAAGTAGAGAAACTTAACCACCAAATATTAGGAGTAAGATAATCTAATATAAGAGAAATACCAATAATTCCACCATCAATAATTTTATTTGGCATTAAAAATAGTTCAATCGCTACCGCTGCGCATGCTGCCCCAAAAATAATCATAACTAAACGATAAATAAGATGGATAACACTTTCTTTTCGATGTTGCTTTTGTTCCATAAGTCCTCCTTATACTCTTTTTCTATAGTTTCGTCCTTATATTATAACATACGCTTCTTTTTCTCATGAAAAAAGAAACTCTACGCGAATATGTACAAGCTACGTACTCATATATTTCGATAGAAGAACGTGTGAAGGAGGATAACTCAATGAACCTCATTAAACAACTTGTAAATAAAAAATTAAATCATATTTCTACAAAAGAGTTATTGAAATATAGTAAAGAGTATGAAGTTTCTATTACGACTGCACAAGCGGATCAAATTGTTTTACTTATGAAAGGTAAGAATATTAACATTTACGATAATGACGAACGGCTAGAGCTCTTAAAACAAATAGCAAAAGTAACCTCCCCTGCTACTGCCCAACAAGTAAATACTTTATTTCAGCAACTACTAAAATAAGGAGGGGAAAATCCCCTCCTTATTTCTTATTGCGCTTTAATTTTCTCAAGAATTCCTTCATCAAAAGTACCATTTTTCAGCATTTCGATTTCTAATTTATATGGCGGCTTCTTATCTTTTTTATCTTCACCTACATATGGCGTTTCAAGAATTTTTGGTACGTGCATTAACTGCGGATGATGTACAATATGATGTAACGCTTTATAACCGATATGACCGAAGCCGATATTTTCATGACGGTCCTTTCCTGCGCCGCATACATTTTTACTATCATTAATATGAAGTACTTGCAAACGATCCATACCAACAATCTTATCAAATTCGTTTAATACGCCGTCAAAATTATTTACAATATCATATCCTGCATCGTGCGTATGACACGTATCAAAGCATACTGATAATTTTTCATTATATTTTACACCATCAATAATCTTTGCAATTTCTTCAAAGCTACGACCGCATTCTGTTCCTTTTCCTGCCATCGTTTCTAACGCAATGTTAACCGTCTGCTCTGACGTTAATACTTCATTAAGCCCTTTAATAATTTGTTGAATACCAGCATCCGCTCCTGCACCAACGTGCGCACCTGGGTGAAGAACGATTTGTTTCGCTACACCTAATGCCGATGTTCTTTCAATTTCCATGCGAAGGAAGTCTACACCTAATTGGAATGTTTCTGGCTTCGTCGTATTCCCAAGATTAATAATATATGGTGCATGTACGATAATTTCCTCAATACCGTTTAGTTCCATATGTTTTCTTCCTGCTTCTATGTTCAATTCTTCAATTGGTTTTCTTCGTGTATTTTGCGGTGCACCTGTATAAATCATAAACGTCGTTGCACCGTATGAAACAGCCTCTTCACTTGCTGCTAATAACATTTTCTTACCACTCATAGAAACATGAGATCCAATCTTTAACATACAATCACCTCTTCAATATACAATAGATATAATGATAGCATAATTTGTAGAAATATGTAGCGAATTGTTTGTTCCTAAAACACTACGCAAATTGTAACTAGCTACACCGAAACTTTAATCAGTGTTTTTCCATTCCCCACCGATTATTATCCCGCAAATAGCCGGATAAAAAAAGATAAGGGGGCTCCCCTTATCTTTTTTTATTGCTATATTTTTTCTTGACTTTGTCACGTTCTGTTGCAAGTTTACGTTTATAGTTTGGTTTTACTTTTTTCGGCTTTTTAATAACTTTCGTTGCCATAACGTCAAGTTCATCATTTGGTTTTTTACGGCTCTTACGACGACGACGTTCACCTAAATCCGCCCACTCATCTCCGCGTAACTCTACATGCTTGAACTCAATATGACGTTGTTTTTCTAAACTATCTAACGCTTCTTCATTTGCTGGATCATAAATCGTCACTGCAATACCTGAATGCCCCGCACGTGCTGTTCTTCCAACGCGGTGAACGAAGAAATCTAAATCTGATGGAAGTTCGTAGTTAATAACATGACTAATTCCTTCAATATCAATACCACGTGCTGCTAAATCAGTTGCAACAATATATTGGAATTCAAGATCACGAATTTGTTTCATCATTTTTTTACGATCACGCGGTGATAAATCTCCGTGAATTCGTCCAACTTTTAAGCCACGTTCCATTAATCCGTCAGCAACCTGATCCGCCATCTTCTTCGTATTCGTGAAAACAACTGCTAAATACGGTTTAAATTGTAGCAACATTTTGTTCACTAAATCGATTTTGTTACGATGTTTAGAAGGTACTAAATAATGCTCAATATTCCCAGCCGCAACTTGTTTTGGATTGATATGAATATGCTCTGGATTCTCCATATATTTCTTCAGAAACGGTTTTAGTTTTTGAGGAATTGTTGCAGAGAAAACTAGCATTTGCAAGTTTCTAGGCATGCGTGATGCAATTTTGTCTACATCATGAATGAATCCCATATCAAGCATTAAGTCTGCTTCATCGACAATAATAGTATTTGCTTTATGAACAAATAATGCTTGCGCTTCTACTAAATCTTTAATACGTCCTGGTGTTCCAACTACAATATGAGGTTGTTTTTTCAACTTTTCAATTGATCGTTGTTTATCAGTTCCACCAATTAAACAACGTGCTGTAATCATTTGATCTTCCGCACAAAACTTTGTTAATTTCACGATTTCTTCGTAAATTTGTTGTGCTAACTCACGAGTAGGCGCTGTAATAACAAGTTGTACTTCTTCACGACTTGCATTAATTCTGTTCAATGTAGGAAGTAAGTATGCATGTGTTTTCCCAGAACCTGTTTGGGATTGTCCAATTACACTTACACCTTTTTTCACGACCGGGAAAATTTTCTTTTGAATTCCTGTCGGTTCTGTAAAGCGTAGTTCACGAACTGCATCTATTAAAAATGGTTTAAAATCATACTGTGTAAAAGTTTGTTGTGTCATAAGTTACACCTTCTTTCTAAATTTCTACTGCGCGCACAAATCAGTCAAGTCTACATTATATCGAAATCTACAAGTAAAATCCATCTTTAGTTTAGGTTTTTCCTTCAAAAACTAACCTTCTTCCCTCTTATTGCATATTGTATGTGTATATACCTAACTGAAGAAAGGAGGATTTCTCACATGTTTCCAAAATCCCCCACAAGGCAAATGTATCCGAATCAAGGACAACAACCTTATACACCATATCCAATTCCACAGCTACCACCGATGGCACAAAAAAAGAAAGGGTTCCTTGCTAAACTCTTTAAAAAACACGATCCAACCGAGCCTTTCATGCAAATGGTTCCACCTTATCGACAAATGGAAGGACCGCCGCCAATGATGCACCAGCAACCACCGCCCCAATATCAACAACAATACCAATACCAATACCAATACCAACAACAATACCCGCAGCAATACTCACAACAATATCAACCATACATGCAGCAACATCCAGAGCAAATGATCCCCCCTCAAATGTATGAATCAAATGAAACGCGCGGCGGTGCAGCAACTACAGCAGCATCAAGTAGCGGCATCGGCAGTTTTTTTGCAAATTTAATTTCGAATCCAACTAATATGATAAACAATATTGAAAAAGTATCCCAAGTCGTTCAATCTGTAAGCCCTGTCGTCGAACAGTACGGTCCTATTATGCGTAACCTACCAAGCATTGTTAAAATCCTCACCTCTGGAAAAAGTACGGAAGAAGATCCAACTGAAAATCCAACTGAAGACATAACAGAAAAGGTTGAGGTAGCAACTCCGCCTCCTCCACAAAAAAAAAGAAAAAGAAAAAAAATAGTGATTGAGCCTGTCATAGAAAAGGAATTACGAGAGGAGCCTGTTCAAAAAATAGCAACAAAACCAAAACTATATGTGTAACAATCCTTTGTTTTCTATCCACTCCTCCTTTATAATGTAAAAGACTATGCACAAAAGTATCTCTTGTTTAGAAGGAGAGGATTACTCATATGAAAATTGTTAAAATTTCCCCTCGTGGTTATTGCTACGGTGTTGTGGACGCGATGGTTATTGCACGTAACGCCGCATTAGATACATCATTACCAAGACCTATTTATATTTTAGGTATGATTGTTCACAACAAACATGTAACAGATGCATTCGAAGAAGATGGCATCATTACATTAGACGGTCCAAGTCGATTAGAAATTTTAGATAAAATCGAATCTGGTACTGTTATTTTCACTGCACACGGCGTTTCTCCAGAAGTTAAACAACGTGCAAAAGAAAAAGGTTTAACGACAATCGATGCCACTTGTCCAGATGTTACAAAAACACATGACCTTATTGAAGCAAAGAAAGCTGAAGGTTACCATGTCATTTATATCGGCAAAAAAAATCATCCAGAACCAGAAGGCGCAGTTGGTATTGCACCTGACATCGTTCACCTTATCGAAAGAGCTGATGATTTAAAAACATTAGAAATTCCAACAGATAAAATTTTAGTTACAAATCAAACAACGATGAGCCAATGGGATGTTCAACATTTAATGGAGGACATTCAGAAGAAATTCCCAACAGCAGAATTCCATAAGGAAATTTGTTTAGCAACTCAAGTTCGCCAAGAAGCTGTCGCTAAACAAGCTGATGTTGCAGACTTAACAATTGTTGTCGGTGATCCGAAAAGTAACAACTCAAACCGTTTAGCACAAGTATCACAAGAAATCGCTGGTACGAAAGCATACCGCGTTGCAGACGTAAGTGAGATTAAATTAGAGTGGCTACAAGGTGTAGAAAACGTAGCTGTTACAGCAGGTGCTTCTACTCCAACTCCAATTACAAAAGAAGTTATCGCTTTCTTAGATCAATATGATCCAATGAATCCCGCTACATGGGAGAGAGTTCGAAAAGTACCATTACAAAAAATATTACCTCGTGTAAAAGTGAAAAAAGAACAATAATAAAAACCGTTGCCTATATGAGCAACGGTTTTTATTTTTCTTATACAAATGTAAATGGATCTGTATGTAATTGCGAAGCATGAATGTGTACATTGAGTTTCTTTTCATCCACTTTTTCTTGTAATTGCTTTTGTACCCCTTGCTTCATTACTTTTTCAACGTTATGTCCTGGGTCAACTATATTTAAACCGAGCATCATCGCATCATGAGCAACATGATAATACATGTCACCTGTTACATATACATCCGCTCCTTTAAATTTAGCCTGATTGATGTATTTGTTACCATCGCCACCAAGTACAGCTACTTTGCGCACTTTATCATTTAAATCCCCAACAACTCGTGCACCCTTTACATCTAATGATTTCTTTACATGTTCCGCAAACTGTCCAAGTGTCATTTCTTCTTGTAAATATCCTATTTTTCCAAGCCCTAATGTTTCACCTTTGTTATCAAGTGGATACACATCATATGCTACTTCTTCATATGGATGTGCAGTTACCATTGCTTTAATCACTTTTCGCTGTAGTGAAGCTGGAATTATCGTTTCGATTCGCACTTCTTCTACGTGTTCTAACTGCCCAGTTTCCCCGATATAAGGATTTGTTCCCTCTTGAGGTACAAACGTGCCTGTACCCTCGCTATTAAACGTACAGTGGCTATAATTGCCGATATGACCAGCACCTGCGTCTCCTAATACTTTTCGTACTTCTTCTGCATGAGTTACTGGCACAAACGCAACAACTTTTTTCATTTCTTCTGCATATGTCGGTGCCAAAACTTCTGTATTTTGCAATCCTAACGCCTCAGCAAGTAAATCATTTACCCCGCCCTTAGCAACATCCACATTTGTATGTGCTGCATAAATGGCAATATCATTTTTAATACACGTTTCAATAATTCTTCCGTACGCTTTATCTGTATGAATCGCTTTTAACGGATTAAAAATTAAAGGGTGATGCGCAATAATGACATTCGCCCCTAATTGAATTGCTTCATCCACAACTTCCTCCGTTACATCTAACGCAATCAATACGTGTTGTACGGGTTTATTAAGCGCTCCAATTTGCAGGCCAACCTTATCTCCTTCCATCGCCAAATGCTTCGGATACATACTTTCAAATAAAGAAATAATTTCATGGCCATTTGGAATTTTACTCATGATAAAACCTCCCGTATCATTTTCATTTTCGCTTCTACTTCCACACGCTTCGCTTTTGTTTCTTTAGAATCAGCCGCACGTTCTAACTGCTTTAAAATATTTTGGAAGTTTTTCAATTCCCCTTCCCATTTTTCAACGAAAGCTTCACCTTTTTCTTTTATTAAAAATGGCCCCATAAATAATTCCGCTTGTTTATTTTCAGAATAAGGCACCACGATGTTTCCTCGCTCGCCTACTAAAATCTCGTAAATTTTCCCATCTTCTTTTACGATTTTTTCATGGATAAGCTCCCATCCATTCTCAATAAACCATTCACGAATATGATGCGCTGCAATATTCGGCTGTAAAATTAAACGAGTTACCCCTTCTAATTTTTCTTTACCACTTTCTAAAATGTCACGAATTAACGCTCCACCCATTCCAGCAACCGTAATTACATCTACTTCTCCTGGCGCGATAACAGCTAATCCATTCCCTTTACGCACATCTACTTTATCTTGTAAGCCACTTTCAGCTACAGTTGCTTGCGCAGAGCGAAATGGCCCATCTACAACCTCTCCAGCAACTGCTTTTGTAGCAATATTATTTATAATTGTATAACACGGTAAATACGCATGATCCGATCCAATATCAGCAACTGTAGATCCTGCCGGTATTTCACGCACAACTTCTTCTAATCGTTTTGAAAGCTTTACTTCATTCATGTATTTCCATTACTCCTTCTCTTGTCAGTCTGTCTCCATGATAATGAATTTATAGTAGTTGTTGCAAGCCTATAACAACAATTCCATTCTCTATCACTCATCGTATTTTAGAAAATATAGAAAAACAAGCCCTTTGCATAAGCAACAGGCTTGTTATACGGAACTTTATTTTTTCTTCGATAACCAATCAGCTACTTTAGCGGCTTGATCAGCTGGAACTATATTTGGTGGCATATTTCCTTTTCCTTTCGAAATAACTTCTTGAATCTCTTCTTTCGAAAGTTTCCCACCAATTTTTTGTAAATTAGGCCCTACTGCCCCTTGTAACTGATCACCGTGGCAGCTCGTACAGCTTTGCTTCACAATATCCTCTGGTTTTGATGCTGTTTGCGCTGGCTTCCCGCCATTTTTTGCATCAGCTAACTCTTTAGATTTATTTAGCCCCTGAAATGAAAATACAAACATAACGATAATACCTAATGCTGCAATAAGAGCGAACGGAATCAGCGGATTACGTTTCATATCTCTTCTCCCCCCTCTATACCCCTAAATAGTTAGATGATTCAGTCATTTCCATTGTACTTGAAAACGCTCTATCAGAAAAGAGTAAACTATTAATCGTCGAAAATATTCCATAAATTCAGTTTATTGTTTTTTATTGTTATATCGCTTATTATTTCGATAATTATTAACGTTTCTCATCATATTTTTCACTTTTCTACATATATTTTTGTATAGAATACACAAAATTAATCGAAAAATCGAAAAATGAGCATTTGCAAATCAAAAGACAATTCTGTAAAATAAATTACAAGAAATTGTAATCGTTGCCGATAGCTAAAGTTTAACAAAAGTTAACAAAATAAAAAAGTTTACTTCACAAAGGTGAAGTAAACTTAAAGGTAGCCTATTCTAAGAAATCCTTAAGACGCTTACTACGGCTTGGATGTCTTAATTTACGAAGTGCTTTTGCTTCAATTTGACGGATACGTTCTCTCGTTACGCCGAATACTTTCCCAACTTCTTCAAGCGTACGAGTTCGTCCATCATCTAAACCAAAACGAAGACGTAGAACATTTTCTTCACGATCTGTTAGGGTATCTAACACATCTTCTAATTGTTCTTTTAGCAATTCATACGCTGCATGGTCCGCAGGCGATGTTGCTTCTTGGTCTTCAATAAAATCACCTAAATGGGAGTCATCTTCTTCACCAATCGGTGTTTCAAGAGAAACTGGCTCCTGTGCAATTTTTAAGATTTCGCGTACTTTTTCTGGAGCAAGATCCATTTCTTCACCAATCTCTTCAGGAGATGGTTCGCGTCCTAAATCTTGTAGTAATTGACGTTGTACACGAATTAACTTATTAATCGTTTCAACCATATGAACTGGGATACGAATTGTTCGTGCTTGGTCTGCAATCGCACGTGTAATCGCTTGGCGAATCCACCAAGTTGCATACGTACTAAATTTGAAACCTTTACGATAATCGAACTTTTCAACCGCTTTAATTAGACCCATATTCCCTTCTTGGATTAAGTCTAAGAAAAGCATACCACGGCCCACGTAGCGCTTTGCAATACTTACTACAAGACGTAAGTTTGCTTCTGCCAGACGACGTTTCGCTTCTTCATCGCCTTCTTCAATACGCGTTGCAAGTCGAATTTCTTCTTCTGCGGATAGTAAATCTACACGACCAATTTCTTTTAAATACATACGAACAGGATCATTGATTTTAACCCCAGGTGGTACACTTAAATCATTAAGGTCAAATTCTTCTTCCGCTTTTGTAATTTGGCGATTATTAGGACCTTCGTCGTTGTCATTGTCACCAACTAAGTCAATTCCTTGTTCACCTAAATATTCATAGTATTCATCCATTTGATCGGATTCAATTTCAAATCCATTCATGCGTTCTGCAATCTCTTCATATGTAAGAACGCCACGTTTTTTTCCGAGCTCAGTGAGTTGTTCTTTCACTTGCTCAAGGGTCATTTCAGTTTCAATTTGTTTAGAACGAGCTGGTTTGTCAGCCATCTGTTCCCCTCCTTACGCGAGATACAAACATTCATTATACTAAAAATTTATCAAAAAAGCTATTTTCTCGCTTTTTGATTTTGTAAATATGCTACATAATATTTAGCAGCCTCTACAGGATCTGTTTTTTCCATTTGTTTTACCTTAAAGATGATTTCCATCTTTTCAAGTTTTTCTTGATGACGGTTGAGCGTCTCTAAATGGCCTTGTAACACTTCTTCTGTGTATTCTGGATTAATAAATTCATCCGTCGAAATATCAGTGATAATATTTTTCAACTTCTCATCAGAGAGCCAACTTAAAAATGTTCCGACTGAAGGTTCATTTCCCTTTTCATAATATGCGTATAGTTCATATAAAATCCCTTTATGTTCTTCTGTATGAAAATCTTCTATGTGGGATTCCATACGAACAGCCACTTCTGGACTTTGCAACATATGATAAATAATTTCTCTTTCTGCCCTTTCAAAACCTGTTAACTTCGGTTTTGTTTGAACAATTTGAGACGGCTTAGAAACCTGCTTTACTTGTTTTTGCTGTACCTTTTGTTCTTTGCGATATTGGTGCAATTGATTCAAAAGAGTTTCCATTGAATACGAAAATTCTTGCGATAATGACTTCAAATATGATTCTGCCTGCATCGCATCCTGTAGCAACGATAACTCTTTTAAAACACTTTTCACATATTCTTCTTTGCCAGACTCATCTTGCAAATTTTTCCCTAAACGCAAATAATTTATTTTAAAACCAACAAAACTTATACTTGATTTCACAAGATTTTCAAAAGCAGTTGTCCCATATTGTTGCACATATTCATCAGGATCAAGCTTATCTGGCAAGGATGTAACTTTCACTTGGCAACCAACTTTTAGCAATAATTGCCCTGCTTTCATCGTTGCTTCTCGCCCTGCTTTATCACCATCATAGCAAAGAACAACAGTTTCAACGTTACGTCGCAGAAGTTTTGCTTGTTCTTCAGTTAAAGCTGTTCCCATTGTCGCAACAGCTTCTTCCACACCACTTTTTACCGCAGCTAGTACGTCGGCATACCCTTCAAAAAGGACCACTTGCCCACGTTTTCTAATAAACGGCCTCGCTAGGTGGAAGTTATACAACAATTTACTTTTATGAAAAATTGGTGTTTCAGGGCTATTTAAATATTTCGGAGTGTCATCTCCTAACGCCCTTCCACTAAACGCTATCACTTTACCTTGTAACGTAGAGATTGGAAACATAACCCTTCCACGGAAGCGATCATAATGACTACCATCCTTCTCGCTTCTTATGAGAAGACCAGCTTGTTCCATACTAGACAGCGATAAACCTCTTTTTTGTAAAATTTTCGTTGCTGCATCCCAAGCAGGTGACGCATAACCAATTTCAAACTTCTCAATCATCTCTTTCGTAATACCACGTTTTAGCAAATACGAAAGTGCTTCATTTCCTTCTTCTGTATTTACCAATAAATGGTGATAATACTTTTTCAAAAGTTCATGAGCCTGTTGCATGATGACAGTGTCATCAGATATGTCTTCTTGTTGTCCTTGCCCTGATGTATACTCTGCAACCGCAATTCCATTTCTTTCACCTAGCTTTTGAACAGCCTCGGTAAAAGCCAATCCTTCCATTTTCATTAGAAAGGAAAATACATTTCCACCTTCTCCACATCCGAAGCAATGAAAAATTTGCTTATCAGATGAAACAGAGAATGAAGGAGAATTCTCACCATGAAATGGACAAAGGCCGAAATAGTTACGCCCCTGTTTTCTAAGTTGAACGTATTCACCAATCACTTCTACAATATCCGATGACGTCCGAATCTGTTCAACAACTTCTTCGGGAATTCTGTTCCCCATAAATCCATCTCCGTGTCGTATTTTGTATTCGATATAAATTAAAAAATTCCTTTATAATTCGACAATATTTTTTCTAAACTTATTAGAAAGTGTTGTCGATCACGTTATCAAACGATTTTGCAGGCCCTTTTCTGCGTAATTTCGCAGATACGTACCTACTATATAAAATTGTATCCATTTGCTCATCTGTTACAAATGTACCTCCTGGAGACAATACATATACACTTTTTTTACAAGAAGACTAGCAAGCACCATATCCTATGTGATCACGAGATCTGTTTCTTTTGCATGTTGATACATATAAAAAATCAACTTTAGCTTATTCAGCATCTACATAGATCCAATTTCCCTTGCTACTTCCTTAAACGATGAGCATACGATGTGACAAACAAAATTTCGACATGAACTTTCGTTCCAACTTGCACAATTTTCAGCATTCACAGGATATGCATCTGCATCAACTAATACGATATTGATGTTTTGCATATTTCTGTATTCTACATCCCTTCTGCGAATCCTTCCATAATGTGCGTTTTCTTGTATAGATTTTGTCGATTTAACGTAATTACATGTCTTTTCGTAAATCCTATCCCTAGTTTATTCTGAAAAATTAAAGTCTAAACGTAAAATATAGGTTTTTATCACAATTTTTTATTATAATATATTTTCTTCAACTACGCTACATATCCCTTTATTTTTTCATCTTCTATTTCAGGATAACGAAACCCTGCCTTTAGCATAATAAAAAGACAGAAGAATATAAGTATAACCACTCCGCTATAATCTATTACGAAATCAACAGGTATTGTGTTTCTCACGAGCGAAAAAAGCACATTCACCTTTGGTAAATGTGCTAAAACAATTTTTGGTTTTGCACTGCATTCACAATAATGTTGGCTGTTTCTTCAATCGCTTTATTCGATACATCAATTACTTGACAATTTATTTTACCAACTACATTCTCAAAGTGATCAATTTCTTCTTTAATACGATTAATATTGGCATATGTTGCACCGTCACTTAGTCCAAGTGATTTCAATCGCTCTTTTCGAATATGATTCAACTTATCTGGCGTAATTTTCAAACCGAAGCATTTTTCTTTAGCCACTTGATATAATTCTTCAGGCGGATCTACTTCTGGTACGAGCGGTACATTGGCAACTTTCAAACGTTTGTTATGAGCTAAATATTGAGAAAGTGGTGTTTTTGATGTGCGCGAAATTCCAATCAACACGATATCTGCTTTTAAAATACCACGTGCGTCTCTACCATCATCATACTTTACAGCAAACTCAATCGCTTCAATCTTTTTAAAGTATTCTTCATCTAATCTACGAACAACACCCGGCTCATATCTTGGTACTTGCCCTGTAATTTCTTCAATTTGATCGATAAGAGGCCCGATAATATCATATGCCTCTACGCCTTCTTTCGCAGCCTCTGTCACTAAATACTGACGCATGTCAGGCTTTACTAACGTAAAACAAATAAGCGCTTGATTGCTCTTAGCAATCGAAATCACTTCTTTTAATGTCCCTGTATCTTCTACATACGGTACACGTCTAATATCAGGAGCAAATGGGAATTGCCCCATCGCTGCTCGAACAACCAAATCAGCCGTTTCTCCAACAGAGTCAGATACGACATATACGATTTTATTATCCATTACATTACCTCACTTTAAACAAATTACACTTATTCGTTATTTACTAAGTTTACAAACGCACGTGTAATATTTGTTTTTGTAATTCGTCCAATCACTTCTAAACCTTGTTTCGTATCTTTTACAACTGGCATTGCATCAATCTGTCTTTCTATTAATTCCATCGCAATATCATATAAAGAATCTTCTCTACGACACATCGCAATGTTCGGCATCCTTGTCATGATAATATTAACCGGAAGAGAGGTTAAATCCTGCTTTCCAAGGCTAGCTCGTAATAAATCTTTACGAGATACAACGCCAACTAATAGCGTCGATTGATCTACAACGAACAATGTACCTACATCCTCTAAAAACATAGTACAAATCGCATCGTATACTGATACATTTTTATCAATTACAGCTGGTCTAGATTGATAATCTTGTACTTTAATTTTCTTAACAGCTTCAGATAATAGCTGCCCCCCGGTTTTACCCGTATAAAAATAACCTACGCGTGGACGCGCTTCTAAATAACCAGCCATCGTTAAAATTGCTAAGTCTGGTCTTAGCGTTGCACGTGTTAGTCCTAATTGCGCAGCAATTGACTCCCCTGTAATAGGACCGTGATCTTTTACAATCTGAATGATATGTTCTTGCCGTTTATTCAGCTCTATGATAATCACCACCTTTAATGCACAACGAAAAAAGTTATACTATCTCTTAAATATTATATACTAAATATGCTATTCGAAAAAGATAGGATGTAAAAAGGACCGTATACGGTCCCAAATTATATTTGAAACTTATCAAGTTGTTCTAAGAAACGTCTTGACTTCAAATAAATCCCGCAATATTCATCATAATATGTATTCAATACTAAACGCATTTGTTTTTTTGTGCTATCCTTCACTGATACATTGCCAAGTCTATGTAAATCGAAGTGGTAGAAAAGACGTAATAATTTATGAACAGCTTCCCCCACTGGTATACGATACTGGTCTTGCTCAGCATGACGCGAGCACAGAAAACCGCCTTCCCGGACAGAGAAGGCGACAAAATCTGTTTCTTGATGACAAATCGCACATGTATCAAAGTACGGGCGCATCCCTAATACCGGAAGCATTTTCGTTTGATAAATTAATGATAATACTTCTGAATCAACACCCTCACACATATAATGCAACGTTTGATATAACATTTCAAATAAATATGGATTATGTTTTTTATCTTCTGTTGCTTTATCAGTTAACTCAACAATAAATGATGCATAAGCAGTTAAAAATATATCCTCGCGAATTTCTTTCATAGTTGAAATAATCTCGCCTTGTTGCAAAGTTCCAAGTCCAGATCCCATTTGAATAAGAAAATTACCATGGGTCATAAGTTGCGAAACAGATGCTAACCGGCTTTTCGGTTTTTTCGCTCCTCTTGCCATTGCACTTACCTTACCCAATTCTCTTGAGAATATTGTAACAATCTTGTTCGTTTCTCCGTAATCTGTCGTACGGATAACGATGCCCTCAACTTTTTGAAACATGTTCGTCACCATCCAAGGTTTGAACAAAACGGGTCAAGAAATTGGAGAGTCTAGATGCGCTAGCTCCTCTTCATGTTGATCCATCTCATCGTTTACGTCTTTTTCCATTTCTTTCAAAAGCAAGTACGTTTCAATGCTTCCTGTTTTGGAGAAAAACTTCCAGGTAAAATCTAGCATAAGAATCCACCTTTCTCAATAAGCGTAGCCTATAAACCAATTTCCTTTGTTGTTATTAAATTGACCCATTTTGTCCATTTTCATGTGAGAAAAATTTTTCCTAATTTATCAAAACTTATAAAAACCAATAATCAGCGGATGAACAAAACATCCGCTGATTACAGCTTTACTCTATTTTAGTACTCGTCTTCGCGGAAACCAAGGTCACGAAGCTGAGACATTTTATTACGCCAATCCTTTTGCACTTTTACCCATACTTCTAAAAATACTTTAGAACCAAGTAGTGCTTCAATGTCAAAACGAGCTCGCTTACCGACTTCTTTTAACATCTTTCCTTGCTTACCTATAATAATTCCTTTTTGTGATGCACGTTCAACAACAATCGTTGCGTTTATATAAACCGCTCCGCCCTCACGTTTTTGAATTGCATCAATAACAACCGCTACAGAGTGCGGCACTTCTTCACGTGTTAAATGTAATACTTTTTCACGAATAAGCTCTGAAATAATAAATCGCTCTGGATGATCCGTTACTTGATTATCTGGGTAGTATTGCGGTCCTTCTGGTAAATACTTTTTAATTGTTCCAATTAAAGCATCCACATTATTGCCGTCTAATGCAGAAATTGGTACAATCTCTGCAAACTCATATAGTTTACGGTATTGATCAATTAACTCTAACAATTGCTCTGGATGAAGTTGGTCAATTTTATTAATTACTAAAAATACTGGTTGTTTCGTTTCTTTTAATTTCTCAATAATAAATTCCTCACCACGACCAAATCCTTCAACTGCATTGACCATAAACAGAACAATATCAACTTCTTTTAATGTCGTTTGAGCCATCTTCACCATGAAGTCGCCTAATTTATGTTTAGGTTTATGTATTCCTGGTGTATCAATGAAAATTACTTGTGAATCATTTTCTGTATATACGCCTTGAATTTTATTACGAGTTGTTTGTGGCTTGTCACTCATAATGGCAATTTTCTGGCCGATAATACGATTTAAAAATGTAGATTTCCCAACATTCGGTCTGCCAATAATAGAGACAAAACCTGATTTATAACCTTTTCTATTCATGTAAATCCTCCGCTAAAAATGCTCCTGGTAACAATTCTCCGACTGTCGTCCCTTGAACGTCACCATGTAAATTTGATAGGTATACTTTCGTATCCTGTTTACATAATTCTACCATAACTTGTCGACATGCTCCACAAGGAGGTACTGGACGCTTTGTATCCGCCACAATCGCGATAGCTACAAACTCTTTATCTCCTTCAGAAACCGCCTTAAATAAAGCTGTTCTTTCTGCACAGTTACATAAGCCATATGATGCATTCTCAACATTACATCCACGATATACTTTTCCATCCTGTGTTAATAATGCTGCACCTACTTGAAATTTAGAATATGGTACGTACGCTTGTTTACGCGCTTCGATTGCTTCTTGAATTAATTGTTTACTATTCATATTCCCGCATCCTTCCTGTCCACAGCTGTGAATAGATACACTCTCTCATTAAAGGCCTTTACGGCACTTTCAAAGCTTCATAAAAGCTTTGGAATGCAACTATACCACATACGGCAAAAAGATAATAGCACCAATTATAACAGCTATTATCGCAAACAATAAAACCGATCCGGCTGCGACATCCTTTGCAATTTTCGCAAACGGATGTATATCGGTAGTCGCTAAATCTACTGTTTTTTCCACAGCCGTATTTACCATCTCTAAACTCATTACAATTCCTATTACAATAAGTAATACTGTCCACTCTACTTTCGTAATATGGAAATAAAAGCCGCAGCATATAACAATGACTGCGGCTAAATAATGAATTTTCATATTTCGTTCATGACGAAAACAAAAGAATATACCTGCTATAGCATATCCAAAACTATTTATAAGTTTTCCTTTTTTCATCGTCCTAATCCAAATGCCTCTAAAATTTCTTTTTGTCTTCCAAACATTTCTTTTTCATCCTCTTCTGTCATGTGGTCATAACCAAGTAAATGTAAAAAGCCATGTAACGCTAAAAAGCCAAGTTCACGATCAAAAGAATGTCCATACTCTTCAGCTTGTTCTTTCGCTCTCGGAATAGAAATAATAAGGTCACCTAACATACGAGGCATCTCTGCACCTACAATTTCCATTTCTCCTTCTCCCATTTCTTCCATAGCAAAGGAAATGACATCAGTAGGCTGATCCTTATCTCGGTAATCACGATTAATCTCGCGAATGCGTTCGTTATCTACAAATGTCACTGATAACTCCGCACCATCCTCTATTTTTTCCATTTGAGCTGCTTTTTCTAATATCTCACGAATTAAATTCACATATTCTTCTTTCACTTCTTCTGTTTCATCAATGAAATCAATTAATAAACTCATTCTTTCTCCTTCTCTTCCGGTGGTTCCGGATATGTAATACGCGAATGGAAAATACCATTTAACGTTTCACATAACGTTTTTCCAACGATTTGTAGTTCCTTAAACGTCAAATCACATTCACTAAATTGCCCATCTTGCAGGCGATCTTTAATAATACTTTGCACTAAATTATTAATTTGATCTGGCGTTGGGTGATTCATAGATCGTACCGCCGCCTCAACACTATCAGCAATACCAACAATTGCCGACTCTTTAGAAGTTGCTTTTGATCCCGGATAGCGAAACATCTCTTCTGTATATTTTTCTTTATCTTCTTTAATTGCCTTATAGTAAAAATATTTAAGTAATGTTGTACCATGGTGTTGTCCAGCAATATCGATAATTTCTTGCGGAATATGGTATTCTTCGAGCATTCTGACTCCATCTGTTACATGAGCAATGATAATATCTTTACTCGTCACAGGCTCTAATTTATCATGTGGATTTTCAATTCCCATCTGGTTTTCAATAAAGAATTGCGGTTGTACTGTTTTTCCTACATCATGATAATACGCCCCTACACGTGCTAATACACCATTTGCTCCAACCGCTTCACACGCTGCCTCAGAAAGATTCGCTACCATTACACTGTGGTGATACGTTCCTGGCGCTTCTAACAAAATTCTACGCAAAAGCGGATGATTCGGACTTGATAGTTCCATAAGCTTCATGCTTGATACAATTCCAAGTCCACTCTCTAAATATGGTAATATCCCCATAGCCAAAACGGATGAGATAATTCCTGAAACGGAAGCCATCAATAATTGCGTTCCAATTTCAAGAGGTGAAAAATTCCCATTACGTAATAATAATAACGCCGCTAAGACGACCACATTTAAGATAGAAACGAGTATACCAGCTTGCAAAATCATCGTACGACGATTTTTTTCTCTTAAGAAAATGCTTACTGATAATGAACTTAACAACACATAAATACCTACACTATAATTCAGTGTACTTGTTACCCCTTCATTAAACATAATACTTCCGCACACAGAAAAAATCATACTTGTTAAAAATACAAATCGATCGCCAATCATTAGTTTTACAAGTATTGTTCCCATCGCAACCGGGACAACATACGCAATTCCTGCATATTCAAGCTTTTGAAACAAACTAATCGTTTTCATTAAAACAATCGTGATAGACAAAATTGTAATATACGCTAAAATATATGGTCTATCTTCTCTTTTACGCTGTAAAAATACTTCAAACTGCTTATGCATAAAGTACAGTAACACACCAATGAGCACTGCTAATCCAACATAAGGCTGAAAACTATTACCTTTCTCTAATAAACCGACTAATTTCAACTGATTATACATATCACTTGAAATTGTTTCACCTTCTCTAACAATAACTTGTCCTTGAAGAATATAAACAGGTGGAACTAAATCTTCTTCCGCTTTCTTCTTCTCTTTCGTTACAGCCGGATCATAAAAATAATTTGCTGTAATTGCATATGATCCTAGCGCGTTCACAGCTTCCTTCAATCCGCTATTCACATTGAGGCTTTTCATTTCATTAACAAATCGCTCTTTTGCTGCTATTTCTTCGGACATTTTAATATTTCCACCCATAATAACACTAACAGACGTTAGAGCCGCGTTCTTTGCTAATTCTAATTGATCCGGTTCTGCATTAATAAAATATAATAAATTCTCATCAGATAATTCCTTTGTTAAATTAGATGGCAACTTCTTCTTCAACTTTTCTAATTTATTTGCATCGGTCATCTTTTTTTGCTCTTCAGGTCCAGCAGCTTTCATCTCTTGAATTGCTTCATTTACCTTAGCAAAAACATCATTTACAATATCTACTCTATTTTGTTTATATTCACTTCTATATGTATATTGATCCCCAACTTTTTGAGCGGCCTCTTGTTTTTTTCTGTCCGTTATAACCTTATCTTCAATTTTAATAGGAGAATGAATTGTTTTTTTTGCAATAGAATACATATCAACATCTAATTGCTCTGGTTTTACATTATTCATAAGTGCAAAAAACAACACTGCTCCTAATAAAACGTAAGAAATCCAACTTAGTTTTTTCGAATGTTGTAAATTACGAAACCACTTAGAAATTTCTTCAGATCTTAACATGATTTCAATACCTTCTCCTCTCCAGAAATAAAGTGAAACTATTTATAGCTTTCATTTCTTCTAGCCAACGATACTTTTAAGTAACATTTTGATAAACCAGTACCTATAGTTTATTTCTCTTATCTTTTATGATAGTAAAAAACATGCCGTTCGCCAACCTTAATACAAAAAGAAATGATCCTGACAAATAGGATCATTCCATTTTATCATATGCCTCAATAATACGTTGCACCAGCGGATGCCTCACAACGTCCGTTTGTTCTAATGTAATAAATGAAAGACCTGACACACCAGATAAAATGTTAGAAGCTAGCGAAAGCCCTGATTTTACCCCTTTTGGTAAGTCTACTTGTGAAGGATCCCCCGTAATAACCATTTTAGAACTAAAACCTAATCTAGTTAAAAACATTTTTATTTGTGCACCCGTTGTATTTTGCGCTTCATCTAAAATAACAAATGAATCATCGAGCGTACGCCCTCTCATATAAGCAAGAGGTGCGATTTCAATTACCCCTCGCTCCATCATACGTTGCGTATATTCTTGTCCAAGAATATCGTGCAAAGCATCATACAATGGACGTAAATACGGATCTACCTTCTCTTTCAAATCTCCTGGTAAAAAACCTAAACTCTCTCCAGCTTCTACAGCCGGTCTCGTTAAAATAATTTTCTTTACATACCCTTGCTTTAAAGCTCTCACAGCCATTACTACAGCTAAGTATGTTTTCCCAGTCCCAGCAGGTCCCATTCCAAATACAATATCATTCTTCTTCATTGCATGAATATATCTTCTTTGCCCCATTGTTTTTACACGAATGGATTTACCTTTTGCCGTTTTAAAGATTTCTTCTTCATATAACTCTTCAAATTGAGCAATTTTCCCTTGTTGTGCGAGCTGAATTGCATACGCAACATCTCTTTCTGTAATTGATATACCTTTTCGAATAACAACAAGTAATTGCTGTAAGATTTTTTCTACGAGTGTCACAGTTTCAACTGCTCCAGATGCATGAACAGTTTCACCTCTAGTTACAATCGATACATTCAGTTCACGTTCAATTACTTTCAAATGAGCATCATTGACTCCAAAAAGAGCGATTGCTTCGTTAGTATTTTCCAATTGTTGGTTCATTTCTACTAATTGTTCTGCCATTACTCAGTCTCCTTGAATATCGGATTCGGATATTGGTTGTGGCTCTGCAATATTTTCGATCACAGTATAATGCAACGTGACTTTTAGTTGATCCGCCTCAACCTCTTTACTCAAAATCTTATCACTTACAATCATAGCATGTTCATCCAATTTTTTCTTTAGTTCTTTTTCAGCCATCTCTTTTGCTACTTTCATTGCCTGTTTTTCTGTATATTCCCGATTCGCTTCTTCCTCTTCTCGTACAATATCTTTTTCATACGCGATCGGCAGTGTAAAACCAAATAGTTTCACATCGTGTTTTACACTTTCAGTACGAGAGCGTTTATACTTATCATGTTGAAATCCCCATATTTTTATTTTCGCACTCCCAAACGTAAGGTAATGCTCATTATATGCATTGCCAGTATATACTTGAAATTGCGTCTTCAGTGGTACATTCACCTCAGATGTGTACCACGTTTCTCCATATACAATACCTTTCGCCGAAACAATCGTCGGACTCTCCTCATTACCGTATACCCCTGATACGAGAAGCTGCCCTTTTTCGACATGGTCATTTTTCAAGACGACTGGTTTTCCTACTTCAACAAATGTTTTTGTCACAATCGCTTCTTTTTTTGCTACTAAATTTTGCGGCCTTTGTTCCTTTTCTTTTTTCGGCTCGTTTTTTTCAACAATTTTAAAATGATACGTCGTTCCTCTTATTTCTAGTCCCGCCCAAGTAATCGCATTAATATTGTCTGTCAAATGACGTTGTACATCTTCTACATTAGGCATTTGGAATTGTAATTTCCCTTTTTTAATACCCATTTTGTCCAATTCTTTCATCAATATATATTCTGTTTCAGGTTTCGCCCCTGTAATTTCAATTTTCCAAACCATATTGGATAATGCAATCATGCCAAAAAAGAAAATTAAAAAACCAATTAAGAATCCACTATTTTTAATTAAACGCTTATTCAAAAAGGGAAAACCGTAACGCCCAATAAAATATAGTTTACATTCATTTTTTCTATAAATTGGTTTTATTTTCTTCACATCTCGTAATAACATACAAAAAACTAACGTTTCATCAGCAATCTTCTTAACATCCCAAACTAATAATTTTCTACGTACACATTCGTTAACGAACCGTTCCGCTCCTCTACCTTCAATTCGTACTTTTACATATCCAAGCCACTTTATAAACCATTTATTTTTCATCTACTATCTCCACTACCTTTCCAAAAGTATACACACTACTTTTTTCACTTTAATTAGCAAAATAGCTCGTACGAAAATGAAATAAAGAGTTCTACCCCCCATAAATAGCGAGATAAACTGAATAGTAAGTTCGAATCACGAAAATAACGAAGAAAAACTTCACATATGGAAGTTTCCCTCACTCCTCTTTTTTTTCGTTTTCTAAAAATGTCACTTGCTCAATTATTCCTTCAAGCAAAAGTTCTTCTGGAAGGATTGTTTTAATAATAAAGGATTGCCCTTTAATTAATAATTGACCGTGCTTTAATAACAATCTTACTTCTTTATCTGAAAACACTAATAAACCCCGATGATTTTCTATATAGATATGCACTTGCCCAACAAGCGTGATCCGAGGTAGATCCATTAGCACATCCACTGGCAGGTCTATTTGCTTTGTTAACCAATTCTTCATTTGTTCTAATTTTTTCATCTCAAAAGACCCCCTCTCATCCCATATGTATGAAAAAAGAGCTTGTAATATCACGTCCAAACTGAAAAAAAGCATAAAAAAACGTCTCATACGAAATGAGACGTTTTTTTATGCTAATAGCTGGATAACCAGCTTATTCACAAGTGATCCGTCTGTTTTACCTTTTACTTTCGGCATAACAGCAGTCATCACCTTACCCATATCTGCTTTAGAAGTCGCACCAACTTCAGAAATAACTTGCTTAATTACATTCGCTAGTTCTTCTTCTGTTAATTGCTCCGGCAAATATGCGCTTAAAATCTGAATTTCACTTTGCAGTTTATTAACAAGGTCTTCACGACCAGCTTTTTTAAATTCAAGGAGGGAGTCCTTATACTGTTTTACTTCACGAGCTAAAACTGTTAATTCCTCTTCTTCAGTAAGAGTATGTTGCAGTTTAATACCTTCATTTTGTAAAGCAGCCTTAACCATACGAATAACGGTTAATTTTTCTTTTTGTTTATTCTTCATCGCTTGTTTCATATCATCGTTTAAACGACCGAGAAGACTCATAACTTACACCCTCTCTTAGAATTTACGCTTTCTTGCCGCTTCAGATTTCTTCTTACGTTTTACACTTGGCTTTTCATAAAACTCG
Organism: Bacillus sp. 17RED48; assembly: GCF_019837545.1. Lineage (NCBI taxonomy): Bacteria > Bacillati > Bacillota > Bacilli > Caryophanales > Bacillaceae > Bacillus > Bacillus sp. 17RED48. Next base: position 550,895 of record NZ_JADAXG010000001.1, on the reverse strand, counting down.
CGCTTTCTTGCTTCAGCAAGTGTACCAGTTTTAGAAACCGATCTTTTAAAACGGCGAAGTGCATCCTCCAAAGACTCGTTTTTACGAACGACTGTTTTTGACATTCTCTTTCCCTCCCTCCGAAACATCACACTTACATACTAATTTCAGCATGCAAAAAGAAACCCTTCTTCAGCATGTCTTTTACGATTATAATACATTTTATCACTTCAGGTCAACTATTTGGCAGAATAAAAGAAGAATAGATGCCCTTCCCTGTTCAAAAGCTATATAGATAGCTATTATCCTTTTCCCCTGAAGACAACTATATTTTTATCATTACATCTTTTTTAATACAAGAAAATATTAAATAACTACTCATTCGACGTACCTGCCTTTTCAGTACTTAACTTCTCCACGAAAAAAAAGAAAGCATGCAAATCGTTTCCGTTTGCATGCTTTTTTTATCCTGCTATTTACCGGGCAGTAAGACCCCCACCTCAAAATTCAGCAAAAGCAAAGAACTTAGGTAGGAGTCCGGCTGATAATGAGCGGGGAGGAACAAAAACCCCACTCATTAAAGTTTCATTTTATGCGCTTGCTGATTCTTTTTTTACATCATCTTCAAGAACACGAACAAATTGCGCTTCGTTATATGGATAACCAGCTTTCGTAATTTTCACTTTCACTAGCTTACCAATTAATTCTTCTGATCCTTCAAATACAATTTTTAAGTAGTTATCCGTATAGCCTACATATAACCCTTTACGGTCGCCCTCTTTAAATTGCTCTTCCGGAATGATTTCAAGCACTTCCCCTTCAAACTGTGACGCATACTCTTTCGCTAATTGGTTAGATAGTTCAATTAAACGATGAACACGATCATTCTTCACATCTTCAGGAACTTGATCCTCCATACGCGCTGCAGGTGTTCCTGTACGCTTTGAGTAAGGGAATACGTGTAACTCTGAGAAGCGATTCTCTTTAATGAAATTGTATGTTTCCATAAATTCTTCTTCTGTTTCACCCGGAAAACCAACAATCACATCCGATGTAATCGCAAGACCTGGTAACGCTTCTTTCAATCGATCTAAACGCTCTTGGAAAAATTCCATCGTATACTTACGACGCATACGCTTTAATACAGTATTAGATCCAGATTGCAATGGAATGTGCAAGTGACGTACAACTACTTCAGACTTATCTAACACTTCAATTACTTCATCTGAAATCTGACTCGCTTCAATAGAAGAAATACGAAGACGTTTTAATCCGCCTACTTCCGCTTCCATATCACGAAGTAATCCAGCTAAGTTATAATCTTTAATATCTTCACCGTACCCACCTGTATGAATACCTGTTAATACGATTTCTTTATAACCTGCATCTACTAATTGCTGCGCTTGTTTAATAACTTCTTTTCCATCACGAGAACGCATTAAACCACGTGCCCAAGGAATAATACAGAATGTACAGAAATTATTACAACCTTCTTGTATTTTTAAAGATGCACGTGTACGATCCGTGAAATAAGGTACATCCAGTTCTTCGTATACACGTGTTTTCATAATGTTGCGGACAGCATTAATTGGTTGACGCTCTTTGCGGAATTCTTCGATGTATCCTAACATCTTTTCACGATCCTGTGTACCAACTACAATATCTACACCTGGAATCGCCATAATTTCCGCTGGAGATGTTTGTGCATAACATCCCGTTACACAAATAACTGCATCCGGATTTTGACGAACAGCACGTCTAATAACTTGACGGCTTTTCTTATCTCCCGTATTCGTTACTGTACACGTATTAATAACATATACATCAGCTTTCTTTTCATATTCAGTTCTTTCATATCCACCTTGTTTAAACAATTGCCAAATGGCCTCTGTTTCATAGTGGTTTACTTTACAACCTAACGTATGGAACGCAACAGTTGACATTGATCATCACCCCATCAATTCAAAATGATACGAAGCAGCACTTAACGCGTATAACGGCGCCGTTTCTGTTCTTAAAATTCTTGGTCCTAAACTACATGGTACAAATTTATGTTCACGAAGCGTAGTAATCTCTTCCTCCGCTAAACCACCTTCTGGTCCAAATACAATCAATAGTTTTTGGCCTGGTTTCATCGTCGTTAAAGCTTTAGCAAAATTGGATTTCTCACCTTGTTTTGCTTCCTCTTCGTACGCAACAAGGCATACATCATACTCATTACTCATTGAAAGCAATTGCTTAAATGATGCCGGTGCATGCACTTCTGGAATTTCGCTTCTATGCGATTGTTCCGCAGCTTCTTTCACAATTTTTCTTAAACGCTCAACTTTTTTATCAGCTTTTTTCGCATCCCATTTTACAATAGAGCGAGATGCTTGAAATGGTAAAAATGCGGCTGCCCCAAGCTCAGTTCCTTTTTGGAAAATTAACTCTAGCTTGTCTCCTTTCGGCAGTCCACTTGCAATCGTCACGAAAACAGGAAGTTCACTTGACGCCTCTACCCATTCTACAATAGCCGTATTAATAAATTCACTGGTAATTTCATCAATTGAACATACTGCTGTTTTTCCGTTTACACAGCAATAAATGTGATCCCCAGCTGACATACGCATCACTCTTGCGATATGATGTACGTCATCACCTACAATGCGAATACTTGTCTCATTTACATATTTCTCTTCTACAAAATAACGTTGCATATAATCACCTTAGTAGAGTTTCGTTCCTTTCGTAAGTCAACACTTACGAAAAGAACGAAACGTTATCATTTTTTCATATAACAAACGGCAAGTCCCTCACCTTATAGTGAGAGACTCCCCCTTTTCATTATAAACTAAAATCTATATTACGCATTTCGTGCAATAATTGCTACCCAATCTTCCATTCGTAATACTTCTTCAATTGTAAATCCAGCTTTTTCTAGCGCCTCAGAAATTATCTTTTCCTTCGCTGCAATAATGCCCGATGTAATAAATAATCCGCCCGACTTCACAACTCTTGCTGCATCCTCAGGGAATAAAAGAATAATTTCTGCCAATAAGTTAGCTACGATTAAATCAACAGGACCTTCAATACCTTCTAAAAGACTATTTTGTCCAACAGACACGATATCATCTGTTTTATTTAAACGTACATTCATTTCTGCACTATCTACTGCAACTGGATCTAAATCATAGGCTTGAACAGAAGACGCACCTAATTTTGCCGCTGCAATACTAAGTACACCAGAACCTGTTCCTACATCAATGACAGTATCACCTGGCTGAACTGTTTTTTCTAAAGCACGAATACACATCGTTGTTGTCGGATGGGTTCCTGTCCCAAACGCCATACCTGGATCTAATTCAATAATTTTTTCTTCCGGAGAAGCTGGTGTATATTCTTCCCACGTCGGCACAATTGTGAATGTATCAGAAATTTGTACTGGATGGTAATATTTTTTCCAAGCAGTAGCCCAATCTTCTTCATTGACTTCGTTAACGGTAATATTTCCAGTACCAATTTCGATGTCGTAAGATGGAAGCATATCAATAGATGATTTTACACCCGCAATCGTTTCCTGTAAAGAATCCGTTTGTGGGAAATATGCTTTTATTAATACACCTTCCGCCGGATATTCATCTGGGTTCAATGCATAAATTTCACCATATTGTTGCTCGCGCTCTTTCGTCAACTCCGCTGGATCCTCAATTGCAACTCCACTAGCACCAGCTTCGTGTAAAATATGAGAGACAGCTTCTACTGCTTCTTCTGTTGTATGAATACTAACTTCTGACCATTTCACAATTTACCAACTCCATTTTTTATTTCCATTATTCCCCTTTGAAAGCACGTTTAAGCTTTCCAAATAAACTATCATCCTGCTCTTCTTGTCCCGCAAATTCACGTAATAACTCTTTTTGATGTGAAGTTAATTTCGTCGGTACAACAACACGAACGACTACATATTGATCTCCTTGACCGTATCCACGTACGTTCGGAGCACCTTTTCCTTTTAAGCGGAATTCTGTTCCTGTTTGTGTTCCTGCTGGAATTTTCAGCTTCACTTTCCCATGAACAGTAGGAACTTCCACTTCAGCACCAAGTGCCATTTGCGCAAATGTTAATGGCATTTCACAAATAATGTGATCTCCTTCACGCTCAAAGAATTCATGATTTCTAACATGAACAACAACATATAAATCTCCTGCCGGTCCGCCATTTACGCCTGCTTCACCTTTTCCAGATACACGAATTTGTTGACCATTATCGATACCTGCCGGAATCTTAACGTTGATTTTTTTACGTTTACGTACTTTACCAGAACCGTGACATGTCGTACATTTTTCTTTAATCATTTGACCAGTTCCTGAACAATGACCACAAGCTTGACGGTTTACGATACGACCAAATGGTGTATTTTGTTCTACACTTACTTGCCCTGATCCTGAACAATGTTTACATGTTTCTTTTGAAGTTCCTGGTTTCGCTCCGCTACCTTTACAAGTATCACATGGATCTTCTACTGGAATCTCAACATTTAATTCTTTACCAAAAATAGCTTCCTCAAACTCTAAAGTAACTTGATATTGTAAGTCAGCACCTTGACGCGGAGCATTTGGATCACGACGTCTCCCGCCACCGCCGCCAAAGAACGAACTAAAGATATCTTCGAAACCGAAGCCACCGCCGAAGTCTCCTCCGCCGCCAAAGCCTTGATTTGCACCAGCATGACCAAATTGATCATATTGCGCGCGCTTTTGATCGTCGCTTAATACTTCGTATGCTTCTTGTACTTCTTTAAACTTTTCAATTGCATTTTCTTCTTTACTTACGTCTGGATGGTATTTTTTAGCCAAACGACGATACGCTTTTTTTATTTCATCTTTTGAAGCACCCTGGCTAAGTCCAAGGACCTCATAATAGTCTCGTTTACTCATAAATTTACAACCCCCGAATCTTTCACATAAACGTAATTTTAACACCGAAAGAAAGTGCTTTGCAACAAAGTTTCCTCACTTACAGTATGCAAAGTAAAAAACTTAAGAACCTCACACTTTTCTTTTCATTCGTGAAAAAAGTCAAAGTCAAGGCACGCTTGACTTTGACTTTTTGTCATCTTACTTATTTATATTACTTATCTTCTTTTACTTCTTCAAACTCAGCGTCTACTACATTGTCTTTCTTCGCGCCAGCATCTTGTGCTCCTTGTGCACCTTCTGCTTGCCCTGCAGCTGCTTGAGCTTGCTCATATAATTTAACAGTTAATTGTTGTACGATTTCTTGTAAAGCATCTTTTTTCGCACGGATTTCCTCAAGCTCGTTCTTCTCGATCGCAGCTTGTAATGCTTCTTTCGCTTCTGTTGCTTTTGCAACTTCAGCCGCATCCACTTTACCTTCTAAATCTTTTACAACTTTATCCGTTTGGAATACAAGCTGATCAGCTTCGTTACGAAGTTCAACTTCTTCCTTACGTTTTTGGTCAGCGTCAGCATTTGCTTCTGCTTCTTGTACCATACGATCTACTTCTTCATCAGAAAGACCTGAAGAAGATTGGATTGTAATAGTTTGCTCTTTGCTTGTTCCTAAGTCTTTTGCACGTACGTTAACGATACCGTTCGCATCAATATCGAATGTTACTTCGATTTGTGGAATACCACGTGGTGCTGGTGGAAGGTCTGTTAATTGGAAACGACCTAATGTTTTGTTGTCAGCTGACATTGGACGCTCACCTTGTAATACGTGAATGTCTACTGCCGGTTGGTTATCAGCAGCTGTTGAGAATACTTGTGACTTACTTGTTGGAATTGTAGTGTTACGCTCGATTAATTTCGTGAACACACCACCCATAGTTTCAATACCTAAAGAAAGTGGAGTTACGTCTAATAATAGTACGCCTTCTACATCACCAGTAAGTACGCCACCTTGAACTGCAGCACCTAATGCTACAACTTCATCAGGGTTTACACCTTTATATGGTTCTTTACCAGTTTCACGTTTAATAGCTTCTTGTACAGCTGGAATACGAGTAGATCCACCAACAAGGATAACTTTATCTAATTCGCTTGGAGCAAAACCAGCGTCTTTTAATGCACGACGAGTTGGCTCTAACGTTCTTTCAACAAGACCTGCTGAAATCTCTTCGAATTTCGCTCTTGTTAACGTTAATTCTAAGTGTAATGGACCAGCAGCTCCAGCACTAATGAATGGTAATGAAATTTGTGTTTGTGTTACGCCAGAAAGATCTTTTTTCGCTTTTTCAGCTGCATCTTTCAAACGTTGAAGTGCCATTTTATCTTGGCTTAAATCAATGTTATTTTCTTTTTTGAACTCAGCTACTAAGTGGTCAATAATAACTTGGTCAAAGTCATCTCCACCAAGACGGTTGTCACCAGCAGTTGAAATAACTTCGAATGTTCCGTCTGCTAACTCAAGGATAGATACGTCAAATGTACCGCCACCTAAGTCATATACTAAGATTTTTTGCTCTTCATCTTGTTTTTCTAAACCGTAAGCAAGCGCTGCTGCTGTTGGTTCGTTAATGATACGCTCAACTTCTAAACCAGCGATACGACCAGCATCTTTTGTTGCTTGACGTTCTGCATCGTTGAAGTATGCAGGTACTGTAATAACAGCTTTCGTTACCGTTTCACCTAAGTATGCTTCAGCAGAAGCTTTTAAGTTTTGTAAAATGATTGCAGAAATTTCTTGAGGTGTATAATCTTTACCTTCAACTTCTACTTTGTAGTCTGTACCCATATGACGTTTAACAGACATGATTGTATTTGGGTTTGTAATTGCTTGACGCTTTGCAACTTCCCCAACTTGACGCTCTTCATTTTTGAAAGCTACAACAGAAGGTGTTGTACGGTTTCCTTCTGGATTTGGGATAACCTTTGGTTCTCCACCTTCCATAACAGCTACACAAGAGTTTGTTGTACCTAAGTCAATACCGATAATTTTACTCATGGCGAATCCTCCTACTTTTATGTAAATTATTGATTTACTTTTACCATTGATGGGCGAATCACACGGTCTTTTAGTTTATAACCTTTTTGGAATTCTTCAACTACCGCGTTTGATTCAAATTCACTATCTTCCACTTGCATAATAGCTTGGTGTTCATTAGGATCAAACTGTTTACCAACAGCTTCAATCGCTTCAACACCTTCTTTAGTCAACGCTTCTAGCAATTGACGATGCACCATTTCCATACCTTGTAACAAGGATTTCGTTTGTTCATCAGTCGCTTCCACTTGCATCGCTCTTTCAAAATTATCAAGAGCTGGCACAATATCTGAAACTAGACTTTGTGCTCTATATTTTTCAGCAGCCTGTTTATCCATTTGGACACGACGCTTATAATTTTCAAAATCAGCTTGTAGACGTAATGTGCGACCTTCCGTTTCCGTTAGCTTCGCTTGTAACTCATCTACTTTTTCTTGTAAAAGAGCAGCCTCACTTTTTTCTTCTACAGTTTTTTCACTGTTTTCTGTCGTGACAGCTTCTTCAACTTGCGCTTCTTTTACTTCTTCTACCACTTGTTCGTTACGCTCTTCCACAATATTCACCTCCTTAAAAGGTATTAGGTATTATGCTGAACACAATTACCTAAGCATTATATATTACACACAGCAATGAAAATTTCATTACTTGAGCGAATGTATTACTCTCATTTACTTTTTAAGCCCATCAGTAAATTGTCTCGTAAATAACTGTAACAAACTAATTACCCGAGAGTATTGCATTCTTGTCGGACCTAAAATAGCAATTGTTCCAAGCTGTTCTTCTCCAATCGAATATGTTGCAGAAATTAAACTACAATCTTCCATGGCTGTCGCAGAGTTTTCCCTACCAATGTTCACTTGAATACCTACTTGTTTATGACGCAAAATGTCATAAAACTCAGCTTCATTATCAATCATCGTCAACAAGGATCTTACTTTGTGAATGTCATGGAACTCTGGTTGCGAAAGCATATTTGCTTTACCTCCAAAGTATATCTTTTCCGATAAAGGAACTTGAAATGTACCATCTAACATTTTTATTGCACTATCGTAATTATGAACATATCCACGTAAAACTGTAACAATCTCTTTAAAGATTTTGTTATGCAGTTCTACCATTGGTACACCCGATAGCTTTTCATTTAAAATATTAACCATTTTTTCTAAATCTGATAAATCAACAGATTCCGGAACGGTAATCGTTTTGCTTTGTACATGCCCTGTATCCGTTACAATAATAGCGACTGCAGTCTGACGATCAAGCGGTACAATTTGTACGTTTTTAAGTTTATTTGTGCTTAACTTCGGTCCAAGAACAATGGCCGTATAATTCGTAAGCTCTGATAAAATTTGAGCCGATTGCTGTGCAATCTTTTCCGCTTCAAAAATTCTTTCAGCAAATAAATCTTTAATTTGTACAATTTCATCGTTCGGTAAGTTTTGCGGCGCTAAAAGATGGTCTACATAAAAACGATATCCTTTTTCAGAAGGAACACGTCCTGAAGAACTATGCGTTTTCTCAATAAACCCTAGTTCCTCTAAATCAGCCATTTCATTTCGAATAGTAGCTGAACTAAACGTAATTTCATCTTTCTTAGCCAACGTCCTCGACCCAACAGGTTGCGCTGATCCAATAAAGTCATCAATAATTGTTTGTAAAATTAAGAGCTGACGTTCCGTAAGCATCTCATCATCACCTCTGTTAGCACTCTTTGTCTTCGAGTGCTAAATCTATTAATAACTTACCAAAATTGACATTCAATTGTCAACGGAAACGTCACGAAATAATGAAACTTTTTCACGTTTATGGAACATTTAATTAGTCAATCAAAAACGATTGGAATACTTCATTCCCTAATAATTTTCCTTTTCGCGTTAAACGAACATATCCATCTTTCTCTTCAAGCAATCCTTGTTCTTGATTTTTTTGCAACTGCTTCGCGAAAACTTGATCCATCTCCATATTAAATTTCATTTGAAACGCTACTTTAGATACACCTTTTGTTTTTCGAAGGCCTAAGAACAACTCTTCTTCCATTCTTTCTTTCTCCGTCACCGCGTGAACATCTAAATACGGAAATCCAGTTTCATCGATTTTATTGAAATATTGCTTGAGCGGCCCTACATTTTGGATACGTTCTCCATTTACATAACTATGCGCTCCAGCTCCAAATCCATAATACTCCTCATTATTCCAGTATGTGAGATTGTGTCTACTTTCATTATCACCTTTTGAGAAATTGCTAATTTCATACTGGGTATAGCCGTGTTTCTCCATTTCATCCATTACCATTTCATACATTTTCGCTTCATGATCTTCACCTGGGAGTCTTAATTTCCCTTTATTCATTAAGTTATAAAACACAGTTTTCGGTTCCACAATTAATGAATATGCCGAGAAATGTTGTACACCAAGCGTAAAAGCAATGTCTAATGTTTCTTTTACATCTTCTATCGTCTGCCCTGGCAGAGCATAAATAATATCTACATTTATATTTTCAAAGCCCACTTCCTGCGCTTCTCTAATTGCTACAAATGCATCTTCCCTCGTATGCTTACGCCCAATTTTCTCAAGCAAATCATCCCGAAATGTTTGCACGCCAAAACTAATTCGGTTCACTCCACCTTCTAGCAATACATTTAACTTCTCTTTCGGTAAATCACCTGGATTCGCTTCAAATGTTAATTCACAATTTGGAGCAAACGGACGTAAGCGACGGTTTATAATATCTAGTAACTTTTTTGTCTGTTCCATATTTAACGCTGTCGGAGTTCCTCCACCAACAAAAATCGTTTTCATACTATCAAACGGTACTTTTTGAACTGTATTTATTATTTCTTTCTCTAAATACTCTAAATATTGATCGACCGGTTGGCGTTCAATAAACACTTTATTAAAATCACAATAGTGACAAATATGCTGACAAAATGGAATATGAATATATGCAGCTTGCACCAAATATAACTCCTACCTTTCTAAAAAGAAAACCTCCGCACTCCGGAGGAATCTTCACTTCTCTAACGTATTACGAATTTGTTCCATTCGCATTTTTCCCCAATCATACATCATTTCAACGATCGGTAAAAGCGACATGCCTAATTCCGTCATATAATACTCTACTCGCGGAGGAACTTCTGGGTATACTGTTCGGTCAACAATCCCATCTTCCATTAACTCTTTTAATTGGTTCGACAAAACTTTATGAGAAATGCTTGGGAATAATCGTTGCAATTCACTAAAACGATGAGGCCCTTCCACACCAAGATGCCACAGTATCACAACTTTCCACTTCCCGCTAATAATAGAAAGCGTCAATTCCTTTTCACAATTAAAATTGCCATTTTTTATTTTCTCGTGAATATCTTTTCGAATATTTTCGGACATTAATAGTCTCCTAACTCTATATCAATCATTCATAAATATAGCCACCTCACTATTGTAAATGAGAGAAGCTACGTTGTCTAAAAAGTAATTATACATAAAAAAGAAGCCGTATAAACGACTTCTCTTTTTATCTCAATTCGTACGAAATAACAATTAATTATTAGTTATCATCCATTTTCAGTACAGCCATGAATGCTTCTTGCGGTACTTCTACAGAACCAACAGACTTCATACGTTTTTTACCTTCTTTTTGCTTATCAAGAAGTTTACGCTTACGAGAAATGTCACCACCGTAACATTTCGCAAGTACGTTTTTACGCATCGCCTTAATTGTAGAACGTGCTACAACCTTGTTTCCGATAGTCGCCTGAATTGGTACTTCGAACTGTTGTCTTGGAATTAATTCTTTTAACTTCTCTACGATTACTTTACCACGGTCATACGCTGAATCACGGTGTACGATAAATGATAGAGCATCGACTTGTTCATTATTTAAAAGAATATCCATCTTCACAAGTTTCGACGGTTTATAACCGATTAACTCGTAGTCAAACGATGCATATCCTTTCGTATTTGATTTCAACTGATCGAAGAAGTCATATACGATCTCTGATAAAGGAATTTCGTATGTTAGTGTAACACGTGTTTCATCTAAATATTGCATATCAATAAACGTTCCACGTTTACCTTGGCAAATTTCCATTACAGCTCCCACATAGTCATTCGGAACCATAATTGACGCCTTCACAAACGGCTCTTCTACACGATCGATAGACTGTGGATCCGGCATATTAGATGGGTTATCAACAATAACATCTTCACCGCTTGTTAAATAAACTTTATAAATAACGCTTGGCGCTGTTGTAATTAAATCAATTTTAAATTCACGTTCAATACGTTCTTGAATGATTTCCATGTGAAGAAGTCCTAAGAAACCACAACGGAAACCAAATCCTAGCGCTTGAGATGTTTCTGGTTCAAACTCAAGAGCAGAATCGTTTAACTCTAATTTTTCTAACGCATCACGTAAGTCGTTGTAACGTGCAGAATCGATTGGATATAAACCACAGAATACCATTGGGTTTAATTTACGATAACCCGCTAACGCCTCTGTAGCCGGACGTTTTGCATGTGTAATTGTATCACCTACGCGTGTATCACCTACGTTTTTAATAGATGCCGCTAAGAACCCTACATCACCTACTGTTAACTCGTCACGTTGCGTTGTTTTCGGTGTAAACACACCTACTTCTGTTACTTCAAATTCTTTTCCAGTTGCCATCATACGTACTTTATCGCCAACTTTTACCGTTCCATTTACAACACGGATATATGCAATTACACCGCGGTACGGATCATATAAAGAATCGAAAATCATACATTGTAACGGTTCTTCAGAATCACCTGTTGGTGCTGGTACTTTTTCAACGATTTGTTCTAAAATATCTTCAATACCAATACCAGCTTTCGCTGAAGCAAGTACAGCTTCTGATGCATCTAAACCAATTACATCTTCTACCTCTTGACGTACACGTTCTGGGTCTGCACTTGGTAAGTCGATTTTATTAATAACTGGTAATATTTCTAAATTATTATCAAGCGCTAAATATACATTCGCTAATGTTTGCGCCTCAATACCTTGCGCTGCATCCACTACAAGAATTGCACCTTCACAAGCCGCTAAACTACGAGATACTTCGTACGTAAAGTCGACGTGTCCTGGTGTATCAATTAGGTGAAGAATATACTCTTCACCGTCTTTTGCTTTATACGTTAATTGTACTGCATTTAATTTAATTGTAATACCACGCTCACGCTCTAAATCCATAGAGTCAAGCAATTGAGCTTTCATTTCACGTTGTGTTAACGCGTTTGTTTTCTCTAAAATACGGTCTGCTAACGTTGATTTTCCGTGGTCAATATGAGCAATGATAGAGAAATTACGGATTTTAGACTGTCTTTTTGCTCTTTCTTCTTTGTTCATCTATGTTCTCAACTCCTAATAGTCTCGCCAATATACACTAGCACTGATTATATCAATAGAGCAGCAAAGATTCAATGAAAACTCGTGCTGCTTACAATACAAATCATTCTATCTATATCTTATGCGAACAAACCATAAGAGACAAACCTTTTTCAAATTAAAAAACGGCTGTCGTACAAAATGGTAAGACAACCGTTCCTCCTGCTACCCTTAACTAAAAATCTCTTTCACTTTCCCAACAACTATATCCGTTCCAAACTTTGTTACTTCATAAGTAGCACTTGCTATTGCCATACCAATTCCTTCTACAACATTAAAGCTTTTTAAGCTTTCTAATTGTTTTTGTTTTTCAGTAACGGAAAACGAACTTCCCAAAATTGCTGATTCAGCACCCGCACCCTCTGTCCCTGTCATATGAGCTATTTGTTCATACGACATTTGCTGATAACCTTTCATACTTTTTAAACCATGATTAGCAAGTGCCACCCCTGCTATTATCATAAGTAAACATAAGGCCGCACTACATATACATAATAGCGAAAAATGGCTTAAACGATTATCGTCTCTTCCCATCAATGTGTATACGCTCCTGTATTATCTTGGTCAATTTGATGATGCAAGGCTGCATTTAAACCACTCGCTATTACATTTGCCATATCCTCTATGAAAGCATCCACTTCTTTCGGAGTCACCATTAAATTATGGCCAAGAGGAGATAACACTTCATAAATTAATTTTCTCTTCTCTTCATCTTCCAATGTACCTACAGCACCTAAAAACATATTCCGACTCTTATCATCCGGCATATCTTCTTCTGTTAATTTTTTCTTTTCTCCAAATGTAAAACCAGCTGGTAACAGAGAACGGGAAGGTTTGTTTCCTTCTTTCATCTCCCGTCCAAAATGTTTCAAAATAAAATCAATTGTATCACTTGTAATCGAAACGGCATCAACCACAGTCGGAACACCAATCGCGATAACAGGAATACCCAATGTTTCTTTACTGAGTTCCTTACGCTTATTCCCAACACCTGATCCGGGATGAATTCCCGTATCAGAAATTTGTATCGTACTATTTACTCGTTCAATAGAGCGGGCAGCTAATGCATCAATTGCAATGACAAAGTCCGGCTTCGTCTTCTCAATGATTCCATAAATGACATCGCTCGTTTCGATTCCTGTAATTCCCATTACCCCCGGCCGAATGGCACTAACAGGCCTAAACCCTTCTTCTACACTTTCAGGCTGCAATTGAAACAAATGTCTCGTTACCAATACATTTTCTACAACGATCGGTCCAAGCGCATCTGGCGTTACATTCCAATTCCCAAGACCAACAATTAAACAACTCGCTTCTTTCGTAACGCCAACCTCTTCTAAGAAATAAGAAAATTCCTTTGCAAAAATGCGCTCTACTTTTTGTTGCAGTTCCGTATCTTGTTGACGTATACCTTGTACTTCAAGCGTTAAATAACTCCCAGGTTTTTTACCCATCGATTCAGAGGCAACTTCATCAATCGTTACTTTTGTAATCGTAATACCTTCTTCTTCCCTCTCTTTTACAATAACTCCTTGTATCCCTTTTTGCTCTTCTTGACTCTCTTGCAGCATTTGATGTGCCTCTACAGCAAGGTCAGTTCTAACACTATATTTACTTAAATCTAATGGTTCTTTCATCGTATCTCCTCCGTAATTCATAGTAAATATCGTTAGATTTCCCAAAGTTATATAAGGTCATTCTTTCCTTTACGTGAAATTTCATTGATATACTATTGCAATTCTCTTCACCGTTTGATAGAATATCACTTGTTCTATGTTAAGAATCGAGTCATTCGATTGCACCAGGGAGGTGAAAAGTATGGCAAACATCAAATCTGCTATCAAACGCGCTAAACTTAGCGAAGAGCGTCGTTCACATAACGCTTCTATCAAGTCTGACATGCGTTCTGCTGTTAAAACTGTAGAAGCTTTAGTTACTAATAACGATCTTGAAAATGCTAAAGAAGCTTTCAAAACTGCTTCTAAAAAACTTGACAAAGCAGCTCGTAAAGGTCTTATCCACCAAAACGCTGCAGCTCGTCAAAAATCTCGCTTAGCGAAACAAGTAAACGCGTAAGGCGTTTAAAAAACGATCCATTTGGATCGTTTTTTTATATACAAAAAGTTCACGTGCTTAGCACGTGAACTTTTTGTTTCATCACATATGATTTAACCGCATTAAGAAAAACTCAAGCACAAGTTTCTTATCCATTTTTCCAGTCTTCATACTATAATCAGCTTCCGCTAATTCTATAATCACTTTTTTTAATTCTTCAAAAGAGAAAAACTTCGTTTGATTCATCGCTAACTTTACACGATATGGATGCACACCAATATGAGACGCAATTTGATTTTGTCCATAACCACGCTGCTGTAACTCTTTCACTTGATAGAGCAAGCGGAATTGACTTACTAATAACGCAAGCAGTTTAATCGGTTCCTCTTGCTGCGTAAATAATCCATCCAAAATTTGCATCGCACCCGCGATATCTTTTTTTACCACTCTTTCTGTCAAAGCAAACACATTTTGTTCAACCGATTTTGGCACAAGCTCTGCAACAAGTTTCGGTGTAATCTCTCCGCCCATACCGACGTATAACGTTAACTTGTCCATTTCCTTCGCCAACATCGTTACATTACTTCCCACAAGCTCTAACAACAAACTAACAGCTGCATTATCTATATGCACATGCACTTCATCTGCACGAGCAACAATCCACTTCTGAACATCCTGCACTTGCATCGCATTCGCTTCTACTACGTCCGCTGTTTTCTTTAATAGTTTTGTAATTTTTTTTCGTTCATCAAGTTTTTCGTAAGGCGCAACAAAAACAAGAATAGAAAATGGAGAAGGCTCTCCAATATATTCTTCTAAAATTTTTATATTTTGCTCTAATTTTTCTTTTTGTGAAGTTAAAAATAGTGGTGATTTTATTACTATCACTTTACGTTCCCCAAAAAAAGGAAGTGTACGTGCATCCTCAACAACATCTTCTAAATACGCTTCTTCTAAATCATATGTCACAACATTAAACTCGCGATCTTCCTCTTCAAGCGCTTCTGTTGTAATAAGCTTTATCGTTTCATTTATAAAAAACGCTTCCGTTCCATACAGTAAATACACTGGAGCAAACTGCTTCTTTTTAATCTTTTTATGTATATCACTCATACTTTTTCCTACTCCCTAACTTGGCAATATATATTTATACTAATGCCCTAGCTTTCGTTTTACAAGTACAAAGGAACAGGCTTTATAACCCGTTCCTTTATTTATATTAAACGCCACGCAATAAGCCCCGGGTTTCTTATTGGTGTGCGGTAATCACCTTCCCTTTATTATTCACAATAAAAATTCGAGTATAAGTGCCAACTGTTAACATGCTTGGAAACAAAAAACTCACGTTCCTTAATGATCTAAAAGTAGTAAAAACGCTCGATTTCTCTTCACACTGGAAATTGTAGATTTTTTTCTGACAATATTTTATACTAAAGTGGAATGTTGGGGAGGGATTCTAAATGAATGATTTTGAACAAAACGTTCAAAGTAAACGCAATGACGCTATTGATTCAGGGGTAGGATTTATCGTCTCATTTGGTTTTTTCGCAACACTTTTCATCATTGCAACTGTTATTAAATTTATCGGTTCTTAAAGACTGCTGCCTACTGGCAGTCTTCTTTTTTATCTATTATGTGTTTCATCATATGTGATTTTACTACGAAAGGTTCCGTGTTCCTCTTTAAAAACATAGGAAATAGCGCCTTGCTTATCCGTACGCCATATTTCAATTCCCATCTTCTCAAAACGCTCTATAACTTCCTTATGAGGATGCCCATACCTATTACGCTCACCGACAGAAATAATCGCTACATCAGGCTGTACAGCGCTCAAAAAAGGCGCTATAGATGACGTATTACTCCCATGATGAGCAACCTTTAAAACATCCGCCCGTAAATCTGGATACGTAGCTATTAAAAACTTCTCTCCTTCTTCTTCTAAATCACCTGTAAACAGCCACGTTAACCCTCCTAATTTTGCCCATATTACAATTGAAGCGTTATTTTCACTTCTTGCTTTTCCTGTTGGAGCTAACACAAAAAATTCCGCTTCATTTACACTCCAATTCTCTCCTTCCCCCACTTCACTTATTTTCACTTCCTTTTCTAATGCCTGTTTCTTTAATACTTTTTCTAATACCGCATCTTGTTCCTTTCGGCCAAATACAACTTCTTTTACAATTATATTCGATAATAACTCTTGCGCAGCACCTATATGATCCGCATCTCCATGCGTTACGATTAATTTATCGATGGTTTTAATACCTTCCTTTTGTAAATAAGGGATTAAAATATCATTTCCAACAGAAAATTCATGCTTTTTCCGCTGCCATTCTTCCTTATTTACACGCATTGTGCCACCAGTATCAATGAGGTAAATCTCTTTATCGTACGGGAGGCGAATTAATATTGCGTCTCCCTGTCCAACATCAAGAAATGTAACACTCCCACTTTCTCGAAAATACGGATATAAATAATGACATGTACAAACAAAAAGAAATATACCTGAAGCTATGAACATAATTTCCTTCGACACCCGCCTTTCCCAAATCATCAATATACTAACAATACTCGCGCAATATAGAGCTACAAGAAGTATAGGCGTTTGCCCGAAAACAAGGCGGATAAATGGTAAACTTTCACAATAACTTAGAAAATCATTAGAAAAATTCAAACCTATTGATAGTACATTCGCAAGTCCTTTTGCAAGAAACGGGACGATCGGTATACATACCAAAACGATAATACTACACGGCAATACAATGAGAGATAAAAACGGAACGTATAGGATATTAAGAAAAATACTATATGGAGAAAAATAACCGAAGTGATATAACAAAATCGGAGTACTAACGAGTTGTGAAATAAGAGAAATATAAATGGAATTTCGAATTACTCCATTACTACTATCTAGTAAAAGCGGGGCTGACAAAAGCAAAGCGAAACTACCAACGAACGAAAACTGAAAGCCAATATTAAAAACAAGATACGGATCAAATATAAGCATGCATATAGCTGTAACACTTAAAGCATCTAAGCTGGATAAACGAATAGAACATATGAAAGCAATCAACATCAAAACTCCTGTTATAGAAGCTCTTATAACAGACGGTGACGCTCCTGCTAAAATCATATATAGAGGAATGCAAAAGATCAGACATATTGTCACTACCTCCCTCGTCACACCACTTCTTAGTAAAATAAAATACACAATCACCATTAACAATACGATATGCGATCCTGAAATCGCCAACAAATGTACAAGACCAAATTGCTGATATTGCTCTTCAACTTCAAATGTCATTTGTTGTCTATCACCAAATACTAATGCATTCATAAATGCACCTGATTGCTCCGGAAACATTTCTGTAACGCCCGAGATTGCTTGCTGTCTCAAAAGAAGAATCCATTGCACGAGTGACAACGAAGTTTTTTGGCATTCAGAAATATATGTAGCCTCCAATATGAAATGAATATTTTGCTTATACAAATAATCACGATAATTAAAACCATGAAAATTCCGAGCTATTGGTGGTTCTTTCCTCTCACCTTCGAATACACATGATACTCCTGCATGTAATTGTCGCAGTTGTTTCTTTTCCAAGGCCGATTTAATTTTGTAACTTAACTGCACTATATTTTTATTCTGATCTTCAACTTGAAATGTTAGGCGATCCCCGTTAATAAGAGGTGTATTTTGTATTACCCCCCTTGTAACTTCGTAAGGTTCTCCTAGAGGCTTGTTTTGCTCTTGAATATAAGTAGTGTACATAGCACCACTAAAACACGCTAACATACAAAAAAAGAAGGTTTTACGCGAAGTACGATATAAACAATAGAAAACATACAAAACGAGACAACAAGTCAGCAATACAACTGAAGTGGAAAAGGCAATTGCAATCCCTATGATAAATGAGATTGCAACATAGCCCCATTGTCCATACAACTATACTCACTCCTTATAGCATCATTTTTGCTTTCGTGAATACATGCTGTAATTCTTCCATTGATAAGTTTTCTTTTTCTAAAGATGCAAATAGTTCTTTTAACTCCATATGACGCTTTTGATCCTCTAATGCTGCAATATTATATTCTAGCGGAACGTGTTTCACTGTTACATTCGCTTTTTCAAATAACTCTACAGCATATGGATGATTTTTATAATCCTGCGCATAATAAACTGCTGTAATACCACTTTGAATAATCGCCTTACAGCATTGTAAACAAGGGAAATGTGTAACATAAATTTCCGCTTCCTCCGTTTTCACACCGAATTTTGCACACTGTAATAAAGCATTCATTTCTGCGTGAATTGTACGAACACAATGATTATCGATAACGTAGCATCCATCATCTATACAATGTACGCCACCTTTAATTGAACCATTGTATCCACCAGCAATAATTCGTTTATCACGAACGATTGTCGCTCCTACTGCAAGCCTTGTACATGTACTACGTAAAGATAGCAGATGGCTTTGCGTCATAAAATATTGATCCCATGAAATTCGTTCCATATTTTTCACCTACTTTTTTGTCTACTTGTAGTGTAGCGAATGAAGAAAAACTTCGTCAATCTTTTACGGAATAATAATTTGATCTTTTATTTTTTCCAATGACTTCACACCGATCCCATCAATCTCTAACAAATCTTCTATTTTCTGAAAAGGACCATGTTCTTCTCGATATTTCAAAATACTTTCTGCTTTCCGAGAACCAATGCCTGTAATTTTTTCAAGTTGTTCTTTAGAAGCCGCATTTATTTGAACTTTCCCCTCCCCCTTTGAAATAGCAGCTACTTCTTGTACTTGTTCATTTTTATTCGGCACATAAAGGATCATTTGGTCTTGTACCATTTGTGCTAAATTTACATTCTTCCTATCTGCCTCAGGCAAAAAACCACCTGCCTTTTCAATGGCATCCTTGACCCGGTCCCCTTCTTTCATTTCATACACCCCTTCTTTAACAACAGCCCCTTTCATATCAATTATAATTATTTTTTTCTGCTGCTTTATATCCGATATTTTCGGTTTACTTTTTTTCTCTATCTCTTTCGCTTGCACATCCGTTGCAACGACTGATCGCTCTGTATGCTGGTTCGTTTTCCAAAAAAGAAGAAAAAGTACAGTTCCAATAATAGCTACTAACCCTAACCATTTCTTTGGAAAATCCCACATCATTTTACACCTCTAATCATAAATTTATAACATCATTCATATTGTTTAGGAGAAAGCTGTTACGAAGGAGGGATGAAACATTGAACATAGGAATTATAGGGACAGGGAACATGGGGAATATACTAATCGACGCATTTTTAGAAACCCGTGCTGTCAAACCTTCGTGCCTTACAATCATTAATCGAACGCCCGCCAAAGCATATCATATAAAGGAAAAATACCCTTCTGTTCATATAGCCAAAACTATCGATGAGGTAATCGAACGATCACATCTTATTTTTATTTGCGTAAAGCCGATAGATATATACCCGATCCTACAAAAATACGCTGAACATTTTTCTGATGAAAAGTGCTTAGTTTCTATCACAAGTCCAATATCTCCGTCACAATTAGAGACGCTTGTACCTTGCCACATTGCACGTATCATTCCGAGCATTACAAACCGCGCCCTGTCTGGCGCATCACTATTTACATTTGGAAGTAAATGCTCTGAAGAGTGGCAACAAAAGCTATTTCGCCTATTCAAAAACATTTCTACTCCTCTTATGATAGAAGAAGATATAACGCGCGTTTCATCTGATATAGCAAGCTGCGGCCCTGCATTCTTTAGTTATTTATTACAATGTTTCATTAACGCTGCTGTAGATAAAACAAATATTACACATGAAGAAGCCACTACTTTAGTAAGTGAAATGGTCATTGGAATGGGGAAACTACTTGAAAAAGAGATTTTCACATTGCCTACTTTACAAGAAAAAGTATGTGTTAAAGGCGGCGTTACAGGAGAAGGCATTCGTGTTTTAGAAGAACATGTTGGGGATATGTTTCATAAATTAATTGAGCGGACACACGAGAAATTTGATGAAGATTTAAAATGCGTCGATCAACAATTCAATAAACACACATAATAAATACGCCATCGTCATTCCAAATCCTTTTTATAAATACTTACTTTTTTACATTACATTTTCACTTAAACTAGCATTTTCACACTTCACGTATATCATCTTCCTATTATGCTAGAACTAAAATTACAACTTCTTTATAAAACAAAAGCAACCTTATCGGTTGCTTTTGTTTTATGCGTTTTTCTTCGCCATGAAGAAAATACGCTCTGTTTGTTCTGTAACTTCAAGTCGCTCAAAGTCACCAGTCACACGAAGCACTGTAAAACCAGCTTCTTCAAGCCATTTCGTTAACTCTTCAACCTGATATGCACGTTGCACGTGACATTCGTCAAAACGATGGTACACATCTTCTTCTGGGTCTTGAACAAAGAATGTTAAATCATGTTCTACACTATTTGATTCTTCACCAGGGAAGCAATTCCAAATAAGAGATATTTCTTCTCCATTCACTGTGTATGTTTCATTTTGAAATACATGATGTATTTTATATAAAGAATGTACATCAAATAAAAACAAACCATCTTGACGTAAATGGTGAAACACTCTTCGAAATGTTTCTTGCACTCCATCTTCTTGCAATACATAATTTAATGAATCACAAAAAATCGTTACACAGTCAAACTCACCTGGAACATCAAGCTCTCGCATGTCTTGTTGGTAAAAAGGAATAAAGTATCCTTCTCCGCCTAGTTTTTGCTGAGCGACCGTTAACATCTCTTCTGAAAGATCGACACCGATTAAATCGTAACCCTTTTGTACAAGCGGAAGTGTTACATTACCAGTACCGCATGCTACATCAAGAATCTTCGCCTCTTTCATATCCGCTTGCTGTAAACTTTCTTCTGTGAATTCCACCCATTTATCATAAGGAACATCATTCATTAGTTCGTCGTACAACAATGCAAATTGTTCGTATTTCATTGGTCTAGCTCGTCTGTAATATCCTCACGTGGCACATCGCCCCAAAGACGCTCTAAATTATAGTGATTACGCTCATCTTTATGGAATACATGAGCAACTACATCTCCAAGGTCAACTAGTACCCAGCGTGCTTCGTCAAAACCTTCCATACGTTGTACGTCGATTTCAAACTCATGTGCTTTTGATTTAATTTCACGCGCAATTGCTTGCACTTGCTTATCTGAGTTACCGTGACAAATAATGAAATAATCTGCAATTGGTGAAATACCTTGCATATTTAGGACAACCATATCTTCTGCTCTTTTATCATCAGCCGCTTTTGCTGCTAATACTAATAAATCTTTATCTTTCATTTACTAATTTCCTCCTTGATAACTGCGTTGTATGTTTGGAATGTTAATGGATAAATCGTTTGATTTTTTTCCATTAAAAATTGAATTGTTCGCTTTAACGCAAATAATAAAGCTTGATTTATATCCGTATATGCTAGTTTGCGAGCTTCCTCCACCCCTGGAAATTTTCGCCCAGGCTCAATGTAATCAGCTACATAAATTACTTTATCTAACATCGTCATTTTCTCATGACCACTTGTATGATATGTAATAGCTTGCAGGATTTCAGGATCCGTAATGCCTACTTCTTTTTCTACTAAGTATGCCCCAACAGGTGCATGCCATAACTCTTTGTTATAACAAAGTAAATCTTTCGGCAAACCTTCACTTTTAATAATCTCTTCCATCTCAGAAATCGCTCTACACTTCGCATAATCATGGAATATAGCTGCAACTTCAGCCTTTTTTTCATCCACACCGTATAACTTAGCAAGTTCAATTGCTGTCTCCATTACACCTATTGTGTGTATATAACGTTTTTCATGCATTTGTTGTTTGACAATATGAAGTGCTTTCTCACGATTCATACAACCCATTCCTCTCGATATACACCTGTACTTTTTCAGGAAGTAAATATTTACACGTTCTCTTCTCTTTATATCTCTCACGCAATAAAGATGAAGAAACTGCAAACTCCGGAATTTCCACAGTGGTGATAGGATAAGGTGTACGCAATGTATAACCAGGTCTTGCAACCCCAACAAACGTCACAAGATCAAGTAACGCTTCAATGTTATACCACTTCGGTAAATACTCAACCATATCTCCACCAATAATAAAGTGAAACTGCACATCCGGATACTTCTTCGTCAATTGTAACATAGTGTCATACGTATAAGATGGGCCCTTCCTGCTTAGCTCTTCTAAACAAATAGAAAAATGTTCCTCTGCCTCAGTCGCAAGCTCTAACATTTGTAAGCGATTTTCTACACTTGTAATATTCCGCCCTTGTTTATGCGGCGGAATTTGGTTCGGTAAGAACCATACTTCTTCTAAATTTAAAGCGTGATATACTTCATTTGCAATTAGCAAATGCCCATAATGCGGCGGATCAAATGTACCGCCAATGATGCCAATTTTTCTCAAAAGAAACGCCCCTTCCTTTTACCTACAGTAACTCTCTTCATTCCTATCCGAAGAGAGTTACCGTTAATAAAAGTTCAATTGGTTTCGCTCTCTACATCATTACGCACTAACGATAAAAAATAGCATATGCTATTCTTTTGATCGCGGAAGTTTAATTTGTTTATTTTCTCTAGATTCTTTGTATAAAACGATTGTACTTCCAATTACTTGAACGATTTCAGCACGTGCGCCTTTTGCAAGTTCTTCTGCAACTTCACGACGATCGAATTCACAGTTTTGTAGCACACTTACTTTAAATAGTTCACGAACTTCTAAAGTATCTGCGATTTGTTTAATCATATTTTCATTTACTCCACCTTTTCCTACTTGAAAAATTGGTGTTAAATGATGTGCTTGTGCACGTAAAAATCTTTTTTGTTTTCCTGTTAACATATATGTTAGCCTCCAAGCTTTCTTATAACTAATTGTTTCATTCTATCGATATTTGGTACACGCCCTGTCCACATTTCAAATGCAAGCGCACCTTGATAAACAAACATATCAATACCATTTTGAATCATTGCACCTTGCTCTTTTGCCTCACATAAAATTTTCGTTTCAAATGGATTATAAATTATATCTGATACAATCGTCCCTTTTTTTAACGAAGAAATTTGTAATGGCGTATGTTCAACGCGTGGATGCATACCTATCGTTGTCGTCTGAATGATAATATCATAATTTCCTTGTTCTTCCGTTGCTTTTTCTAGCGATAAAGCAACAGAATTAACAGTAGCCGTACATGCAGCAATAAGTTCTTTCGCCTTATTTACTGTACGATTAGCTACATCAATCTCTTTCACACCTACATCAGCAAGAGAAAAATAAATAGCTCGACTAGCACCACCTGCGCCAAGCAATAAAATACGTTTCTCCTGAAGTGGTTCACTACTAATTGACTGCAGCGCTCGGACAAAACCAATTCCATCTGTATTGTAGCCAATTAATTTCCCATCATTATGAACCACTGTATTTACTGCACCAATTTGTTTTGCTAGTGGGTCAATCTCATCCAAATAATCCATAATAGCAACTTTGTGCGGAGTTGTTACATTAAATCCTGAAATACCTAATGCTTTTAAACCTCTTACTGCTTCCCCTAGCACTTCCTCTTTAACAAGAAATGCATGATAATGGGCATCCATATTCAAGTGTTCAAATGCATCGTTATGCATAACGGGTGATAATGAATGTCCAATTGGATTTCCGATTACACCATATAATTGTTTCATAAATCCCTCTCCATATTAAATTAAAGATTTACGTAGCGAAACACTTACTCCTTTTGGTACGTGTGCAACAATTTTTGCTCCCGGTTCGTTTACCGTAACCCATCCTAATCCAGAGAATACAACATCCGTTTTTGGTTCACGAATATTAAATTCGTATTTCACTAACTCTGGCATATTTTCTAATTCTTCTGGTGTTGGCGGGCTTAGTAAATCCCCAGCATGATTTTTATACAATTCATCTGCTTTCTCAAGCTTTGTACGATGGATTGTTAAACGATTCGAGAAGTGACAAGTAAACGCACGACGACCACCACTTACATAATCAAAACGTGCCAATCCACTGAAGAATAATGTTTGTTCTTCATTTAATTGGAACACCATTGGCTTAATTTCTTTTGTTGGTGTAATAAGCTTTAAGCTTTCTTTTCCAACATAATGAGCCATTTGATGGTGGTTAATAATACCTGGCGTATCATATAAAGAAGATTCTTCGTCTAACGGAATATCAATTAAATCAAGTGTTGTTCCTGGGAAATGAGATGTTGTAATTACATTTTCAGTCTCATCACTAAATTCTTTAATCATACGATTAATAAATGTTGATTTTCCTACATTCGTACATCCAACAACGTAAACATCTTTTCCGCCGCGGTAATACTCAATAGCATCTGCCAGCTCAGCAATCCCTTGTCCCCTTGCTGCACTAATTAAAAAGACATCTTCTGGCTTTAATCCTAGCTGCTTTGCACTATAGCGCATCCAATGCTTTACTTTATCATGTTTTACTGACTTAGGAATTAAATCAGCTTTATTTCCAACAAGTAATACTTTATTATTTCCCACGAAACGATGTAAACCAGGTAACCAGCTACCATTAAAATCAAAAATATCTACAATCTTAACTACTAATGCATCTGATTTTCCAATTCCGTTTAGAATACGTAGGAAGTCATCATCTGTTAATGATACATCTTGAATTTCGTTGTAATGCTTCAAGCGAAAACAGCGTTGACAAATTACTTGTTCTTTCTCTAAAGATGAGGCAGGAGCATATCCTACTTCATTTTTATCTTCTGTTTGAATTTCTACACCGCAACCAATACATTTAATTGTTTCAGTCAAACTTTATTCCTCCCAGTTAATTAAACCTTTTTTCTTCATATTTCTCATAATTCTTCGTTCAATTTTTCGATTAAAGCGCGTTACTAATCCGTCCGTTTGTGCTACCGGTACAACTAAAATCGTATGAAGTCCCACTCGGTTTCCACCTAAAACATCCGTTAATAACTGATCTCCAATTACTACAACTTCATCTGGCTGCAGGTGCATCTCTTGTATCGCACGCTTAAACGCGCGAACAAATGGTTTACGCGCACTATGAATAAATGGAATACCTAATGGATCAGCAAAGTCTTTCACACGTTGCTCATTATTATTTGAAACGACCGTTACTTGAATGCCTTGCTCTTTCATTTTCAAAAACCATTCTTCAAGTTGTGGCGTTGCATTTGGACGATCCCATTCAATTAACGTGTTATCTAAATCAGTAATGACACCTTTAATTCCACGTTTTTTCAAATCTTCTGGTTGAACATGATATACATTTTTCACATATTCATTTGGTAAAAATAGCTTCAATTTCTTTCACCTCTTTGAGGAGTTTTCATAAAAATTTTTCGACAACATATTTCGATATATGACCTGTGGATAAAATTGTACACATTTTCCACATTAATTTATCAGTCAATTTGGAATTTACTAACAATCTATACACATTTTATCCACCTAGGTATGTGGATAACCACTCGTTTGTGACTGTCATATTTTTTTGGTACATTAAATGCAACAACGAATCAATCCTTAAATTATTAGGAGGTGACTCACCTTGAAAACAAAATATATGGAACAGTTATCTACTGAGTTACTCACTGAGTCTTATTATAAAGCAAAAGAACTAAAATTAAATCCCGACTTCATTTTACTTATAAAACAAGAAATGATTAGACGCTCATTAGAGGACAAGCTTGTCAAATCGTCTTGATTACATATAAAGTGAAATTTTAATGAGCTAACTTGTAAAAAGAGCCATCCTGCGATGGCTCTCGAATAAACAAGTACTCCCATCTAGGGAATTTCATCATTAAGCATCTTTGTCCATAACTCTTGCTTACAGTTATAAAATGTTTTCTTTACTTATGAGCCGAACGAGTAGCAATTTTTTCACCAAGACGAATCTCTTGTCCACTCTTCAATTCCTGCACTACTTTTATCATATCTTTTTCAAACAATAACACAACTGTTGAACCAAATGTAAAGTATGCCATTTCTTCACCTTTTTGAACAGTGTCTCTTTCATGCAACAGCTCAATACTATTAACAAACATAGCTCCTACTTTTACAAGTGCCATATGTTCACCGTCACTATTTACTTCTGTAACAGAGCGATAATTTTTTGACAATGGCTCTTTCCCGTATTCCATACCAGCTGCATTTACCGGATATGACTTTCTACCAAGTACAAACCTTTCAGTCACAGAACCGGAAAGCGGACTATGAATACGATGATAATGACTTGGGCTTAAATAAATAACCATGTATGTACCACCTGCATATCGCTTTGCACGTTCTTCATTACCTAGCATATCCACGATTGAATAACGCTTACCTTTAATATCAAATGTTTTTGTGTCCTCAATAGGACCGTAATCAGCAAAAACACCATCAACAGGACTAACGATACTCGATGCATCTGTATCAACACTACGTTTTCCTTCTTTTAGCTTACGCGTAAATAATTCATGCAATGTTCTATATTCCTTCAAACCCTTTTCCATCTCATCTTGGTTAATTTGAAAAACTTTCGCATACGATGGAATAATGATAGAGCTCAAACGAGATTGTGCAAATTTACGCAATATATAAGAAGTAAAACGACCATTTGTAAGTTCGATCATAAGTCGATATAATGTACGTCGCAAATTGCGAAACCTCCTAATCAGTCTATAACTTTAGCTTCCCCTTCTTTTCCTTCTATATCATATGTAAAATTGGTTCTTATTCCCACATATCATATAGAACTGTTTCATTATACATGCGGAAAACTAAGTATGGTATTATTCTTAAATTGTTTAGCACCCTCTAATATTACAGATAGAATCCGTCATTTTCAACAGTGAACATAGATTTCTTCTGAACACAACTCTTTTTCTTTCCTTATTTACAAAAAGAAAAGCAGCCCATTTTAAAATATGGCTGCTTGCAATGTACATTATTCTTTCGCTTTTTTCTCTTTTTCAGCTCTTACAAATTCATGGAACATTTTCATTAAAGCGCGCTTTTCAATTCTTGATACGTAGCTTCTGGAAATACCAAGTGCCTTCGCAATCTCTCGTTGCGTTTTCTCCTTATCAAGCCCCAGTCCAAAACGCTTCACGATTACTTCTTTCTCTCGTTCGTCTAAAATATCGATATACTCTTTAATCTTTTCTAACTCCATACTAAGCTGAATCATATCAATTACATCTTCAGACTCTGATTTTAATATATCGATAAGCGATATTTCATTCCCCTCTTTATCTTGCCCGATCGGATCATGAAGTGAAACGTCTTTTTTCGTTTTTTTCAGTACACGTAAATGCATCAAAATTTCATTTTCAATACAGCGTGCTGCATACGTCGCAAGTTTTGTGCCTTTTCCTGCCGAATAGCTCTCGATCGCTTTAATGAGCCCAATTGTACCAATTGAAATTAAATCTTCTGCATCTTCTCCTGTGTTTTCAAATTTTTTAACGATATGAGCTACAAGCCGTAAATTATGTTCAATTAACAGATTTCTCGCTTGAGCATCACCTTGCTCCATTAACTCTAAGTACTTTCTCTCATCGTCTGATGATAACGGCTGCGGAAACGCATTATTCTTCACATAAGAAACAAAGACAAACACTTCTCGAACCATATATCCAATTGCGGCGAATAGACTCAAACCTTTCACCTCCGCCAAAATAGTGGTCTTTACTATGTGTATGTGGGCGTGAGGTTGTTTGTGTCTGTACGATATCATTCCAACATCTTTTTAAGCATAATTCTTGTCTCACAAAGATTTGCTACGTATACTTAAACAACAGATAGGAGGGTAAAATATGCAACATTTTATTGCCTTCTTGTACCTAAGTAGCTTGTAAGAGATGAACTCCTTGTACGCTCTTGCAAGCTGCTTGTACTACAAGGAGGGATTACAAATATGAAATTTGAAAAAACACGTGCTTATACAAGACATCAACGTCAACGCACAATGCGCCGAAAGATGAATATCGTAAAACATGCCTGGGGATATATCCCTGAAATTTCCGGTATTTTTGCGAAAGGAAAAGTCCACTGTTCTTGCGGAATGTGTACAACAAAGTGGCGAACAGAAGGACCACCCGCTAGTGTACAGAAGTGGTTATACAAAATTGATACATACGAAAAATAATCGTTCTTTCTAACAAAGGTCTTCCCTCGAAGACCTTTTTCCCTATTTAAAGACTTATTTACTCCAAATTTTTTCCCCAGTGTGAGCATCAATATAACGAATTTCTCGACTACAGCCAAAGGATTCTTTATGATTTTCATCTGTCGTTTGTTTATACAACAGTTCGTATTTCATTTCCTCTACATCAACATCTATATGCCATTCTAATTTCACTAGGATGGCCTCTTTGTATATTTGTAACGCTTTTTCTTTTGTTACTTTCGGTATTGTTTCGTATGTAAGCAGTTCTTTTATAAGGTTGCTAGACTCTCCGGAATAATGCACCACAGCCCCATTTTCCGCATTGATATTAACCATAAATTGCTTATACTCTGCCGGAATGCCATTCACATATACAGAAAAGGTAAATCTTTCAATCCCATCTTCTGCTTCTTCACGTTCTTCCCAAAGACGTAGATATTGTGTGACATCTGGAATAACTTGTTCCAAAAATTGAAGTGCTTTTTGTAAACATTCCTCTCTAGACAGTATTTTCTTTACTTCTTTATCGTCTGTCAGTTTTATAAAGCCAATTAATTCATTGGTATATTTATCAACCGTAATTCCAATTAAATTATTATATTTTAACATTGGTAAATGCTTTTTAAAGAATTCATTCATTAAATATGAGTTCTTTTCTTCTTTCTGTTTTTGTAATTCCTCTTTCGGAACAAATTTCGTCCTTATTTCATCATCATTTTCTGTCTCATCTACTTTTGTAAAACTTTCTTTATCCCAGCCAATTAATTCGAATATGTCACCTTGCCGGCTATCTTTTTTTGTTTTTTCAACAGCTACTGTCGGCGGTAATTTATAATGTTCTGGTCCAAATAAATCTTCTCCCGTACTTGCATTAATAGATGCATGACTAGGTTCTGGTTCATATACAAGATGGTACCCTTTTACTTCTTCTCCATTTTCATACTCACATGAAGAGTGTGTTAAATCTACAAATACAAGTCTCATATCTTGTCTAGCTTTCAAATTTTCTAAAACGACGTTCTCCTCAACAATTCCACTTGGCCATAAAGGTTTTTTCTCGATAGCTTTTTGTCCATTATAACGAAAATACATAACATTACCTGAAGGATGAACTCGCACAACACACCCTGTATTCGGCAATGGATAGCCATTTACTTCTTGCATATAATTTAATTCTTTCCGACCGCGCCTGTCGTCCTTAACCGTTACATATGTATAAAATTCATATCCTTCTTTTGTATATTTTTTTAAGAATGCATTTGCAATCTCTCTTGCTTTATTCTCCTCTAGCGCTTCCTTACCACTCGAAAAATATTTTTTATCATCTATACTAAATTCGATTAAATTACCAGTATGTCTATTCAGCGTAATTTGTATCGTTCTCTCCTCATCCTCTTTATGTTCCCACCATAATAGATGATATGGGTCATCCACACCTTCTTGATCATCTACGACAAGCCTAAAATCATCTGGAATATCAATCATATGAGCCACTTGCTCTTTTCTTTCTTTATCTTTTTGATTCATCATACCTCTCCATCATTACAATTTAAGTTAATTATAACAAATAAAACCAAAGAATTATAAACAAAAAAGACTAGAGATATCTCTAGTCTTCTACTTCGTCTCACGATGTAGCGTTACTCGCTTTAATCGTGGACAATATTTTTTTAGTTCGATGCGCTCTGGATTGTTTCGTTTATTTTTTTTAGAAATATAATTAAGATCACCGCACTCTGTACAAGCCAATGTAATATTTACACGCATATGTAATTCTCCTTTCTTTCAAAGATCGCAAACTAAAACGTAATGATTACGATTTATATGTTATATAACTTCATTCTATTTGTCAATTGTAAAAAAAGACAAAAATCTGAAACAATTAGTTCATACGAAATTCACACGAATCTATTACTATAGGAATTGTACATAGTGAACTTATTAACAATCACGTTTATTCATATAGAATCTTACTCGAAAGGAGTTGAAATTATGAAAACTAAATATCGTTTTATGATCTCATCATTTGCTGCTTGCGCTTATATGCTTTGGTATTTAGTATAATAACCTCGCTTGTAAATTGGAAAAGGTGTGTATATAAATGGAATATAATCAATCAACAGTTAACTATTGGAAAGCTTTTGTACTACCATATACATTTGCTTTAGAAGAGTTAAAAACTAAATTTGAAATTATGAACCGGGAAGCCCAATTTTTAGAGGATTACAACCCGTTTGAACATATAAAAACAAGATTAAAACAACCTGAAAGTATTATTAAAAAGCTTGAGCGTAAAAATTTATTACCGACAGTTGAAAATGCCCAAACTCATTTACAAGATATCATCGGCATTCGTATTACATGTTGCTTCGTAGAAGATATTTATCATTTAAAAGAAGTCATTCAAAAGCGTGAAGATATGGAAATCATAGAAGTAAAAGATTATATCGCTAATCCAAAGGGAAACGGGTATAAAAGTTTACACATGATTATTAAATATCCTTTATCACTGAATTCTGGTACAAAAGATGTATTTGCAGAAATCCAGTTACGTACGCTAGCAATGGACTTTTGGGCAAGTTTAGAACATAAACTTTACTATAAATATGAAGGGAAAATACCTGAGTATTTAAAAGATGAACTACATGATGCAGCAATGAAAGCTGAAGATCTTGATAATAAAATGGCAACAATTCGCCAAGATATTGATGAGATCGAAGCATGCTCAAATCAAATTATGTTACCACTATAAAAAAAGGTTCTCGCCAATGAGAACCTTTTTTATTTCGCTATTTACGGGCAGTAAGCTCCCAAGTTTCACGTTATTTTTTTCCTATCGTGCGAACTTCTTCAATTTTCCATCCATCTTCTTCTTTTCCAAGCGCATACTGTACATTTTTCTGAAGAGTGACCTCCCCATCTATTTCCTTTTCCTTTATTTCAACTAAGACATATCCTGCTTTACTAGCTTTCATGTCTATATGTTCCAATTCAATTTTCTTATTTCCCTTTTGAAAAGCTGCTTCTTTTTGTGTTTTTAAGTCTTCAGCACTAGGCATCTTCTTTGAAAATAATTCCATATGTTCAGCCAGATTTTTTTCATTTGTCGTCCGTACAAATTTCTCCATAACATCTTGAATCGATTTCTCTTCTTCTTTCGTTATTTGTACCTTTTCCTCAATTTTTTTAGTAGTAGATTTTTGTTCTATATGATTCTCTTGAGATTGACATCCAGCGAGCAATACTATACCTACTAGCAAAGGTCCGATTCCCATGAAAAAAGATCTCATCTTTCCATCTCCTAAAAAGAAAAGTGAGGCATTTCGCCTCACTTTCATTTATAATTAGCGTCTTCCTTTATTCGGATCGCCACCGCCAACAATATCAAAGACACGTTTAGCGATATTTGTATTCTCTTGAACGCCAGAGAACAAATATTTACCTGGGCCAAATGCATATACGTTTACATCTTCCCCTGTATGTCCACCTGTCGTCCATCCTGTAACCGAACGCTTATTGAAAATATCCTCAATCGCATTATCAATCTTTGTTACATCTTTTGAAGGAGCAATATCATTTACCGCTTTAATTTCTTCTGGTGTTAATTGTAAATCAATATATTTTTTCAATGTCTCTTCTACATTTGCACCTTTTGCAATCTCATTTGCCATGAAGTCTGGTGTGCGTTTTGCAGCTTTAATTGGATCTACTTTAAAGTTATACTCACCATTCGCACCTAAAGATAATCCGCCAGTAGCGTGATCTGCCGTTGCAACGACTAACGTATTTTTATCTTTTTTCGCAAACTCAATCGC
Source organism: Bacillus sp. 17RED48 (assembly GCF_019837545.1). NCBI lineage: Bacteria > Bacillati > Bacillota > Bacilli > Caryophanales > Bacillaceae > Bacillus > Bacillus sp. 17RED48. Next base: position 518,405 of record NZ_JADAXG010000001.1, on the reverse strand, counting down.
TGCTTTAAATGCTTTTTCAAAGTCTTCCATTTCACTCATTGCACCAACGATATCATTATCGTGTCCAGCCCAGTCAATTTGGCTTCCTTCAACCATTAAGAAGAAACCATTTTTATTTTTGTTCAAACGCTCAATTGCTGCATTTGTCATTTCTTCTAATGAAGGTGTCTTCTCATTACGATCAATCATTTTATCTAATCCACCTGGTGCAAATAAACCAAGGATTTGATCATTTTTATCATTTAACAATTGATCTCGATCTGTTACGTAGCTATAACCAGATTTCTTAAACTCTTCTGTAAGATTACGATCTTTTCTAACAAAGTTTTTTACGCCGCCGCCAAGCATAACATCTACTTTATGCTTCCCTTTAATTTTCTCATCAAAATAATCATTTGCAATTGCATCCATATTTTTACGACTAATGTCATGCGCACCGAAAGCAGCTGGTGTTGCATGTGTAATTTCAGAAGTAGCAACGAGTCCCGTTGATTTCCCTTTTTCTTTCGCTTGTTCAAGTACAGTTTTCACTTCTGCTTTATCATTATCAACTGCAATTGCTGCATTATATGTTTTAATTCCTGCTGACATAGCTGTTGCTGCAGATGCAGAGTCTGTAATATTTTCATGTTCATCTTCCGGATATGTCTTTTGCGTTCCTACAAGATGCTTATCAAATTCTGTAGATTCCATCTCAAAAGTTTTTGGATTATCTTTCATATAACGGTGAGCCGTCATATATGAAGGTCCCATACCATCCCCAATTAATACGATGACATTTTTAATCTTTGCATTGCTTCCGTTCTCATCTGCATTAACCTCACTAGAACGAGTAAAATTCCATGTTGCTACCGAAGTAACTGCTAACGACGCCACAACTGCAAATGGCCATGCTTTTTTCACAAACTTTTTCACTGTCTTGTCCCCCTAATTAGGTTATTCATTTCCCACTATCAAATTTAATAGAAGACTATTAAGAGAAAATTAGTTATATGTAAATTTTTTGTTAACTTATGTAAATATCAGTTATAATTTGTATAACTTTGTCCTTTCATAGCAACCTCCTTCCCCTTTACAATCAAAATATAAATAAGTTGGATTTCATTTAAAGTAAATCTCTTATTTAACATTTTCAATTTACTTTTATGAAAATTAATAGAAAAGTGGTGAACATTTATGAAAACAATAAAGCTAGATGAAACTTTTATTTTTGATTTACTCGACCTTTGCAAAACTATTGGATGGTTACAAGATAAAGCATTTATGAAAAAACAATTTGAAATGTATCTTTCTCTCGGCACACTTATCGGTTATATGCATGAAAATAAACTGATTGCAGCTGGAGGAGTATTTCCTTTTAAAGATAGTTTTTCTACTATTGGCATGTTAATCGTTCATCCTAATTTTCAAGGCCGAGGCATCGGGCGTATTTTGCTAAATCGTTGCTTAGAACACACTCTCCCAAAACAACCAATTGCACTTATTGCAACAAAAGCTGGCGAGCCTCTTTATACATCATGCGAATTTCACACAGTAACAACGATTCATCGTTTTGAAAAACAAACTACTAAGACACATATTGCTCATACACAACAAGTAAAAGAAAAAGACCTTTTGTCTCTCACTTCTCTCGATCAAATCGTAACTGGTGTTAATCGCTCTCTACTTTACTCGTTACTATTACCAAGAGCCATACACTCTTTTAAAATTGAGAGAAATAACTGTATAGAAGCTTTTTCCTTATGTATACAAAAAGGTAATATATTATGCGTCACTCCACTTATCGCAAAACAAGAGAAGGATGCTATTCAATTATTCAAGAAGATCTGCGAGTGTTGGAATGGCACAGTAAGGATCGATGTCCCACATTCACAATTTTCATTTCGTAAATTTCTTCAAACAGAAAATTTCCAAGAAACGCTTCTTTCACCTCTTATGATGAAAAATGGTAGCCAACTTCCTGGAAATCGTAATATGCTATTTGCTATGATAGACACAGCGTTATGTTAGAAAGGGGACACCTCATTGAAGCGATTTAGCTATTTTATGGTAGGTTGTCTTACTCTTACACTTTTAGTAGGATGTAGTGCAGCAAAAAAGCCAGTAGAACAAGTAAAACAAGTTAAAAATACACTTACAGCGAAACTAGCTACCGAGGAAAAAATGGTAGAAATAGATGGTCAAACCATTTACTTTAAAAAGATTGGTAATGAAAAACCACCTTTACTTATGATCCATGGATTTGGTGGATCATCAGATGGTTTTCAAAAGATTTACTCAGACTTAGCAAAAGATCATACAATTATTTCTGTAGATGCTTTAGGATTCGGGCGCTCATCTAAGCCAATGGATTTTTACTATTCTTTCCCAACCCATGCAAATTTGTATTATAAACTAATGAAAAAACTAGGTTATGATTCGTTTGCAATACTGGGACACTCAATGGGCGGAGAAATTTCTCTTAATTTAACGTATTTATATCCTGAAGCCGTTACCCACCTTATTTTAACTGATGCTACAGGCGGTCCTCATACATTCGTTAATAAACAAGGCTCACCAAAACCACAGTTATCGACTGATTTAAATACCGTTTCTACTATTGCAGATTATGATGAGGGCAAAGTAAAATCCAAGCGTAATGATGAAGAGCATTACAATAAAATGAAATTATGGCCTAGACGTCTTCAAATCAATGCAAATGAAATTACACAACCAACCTTAATTATATGGGGAAGAAATGATAGTAGCGTTTCTTGGAAAGAAGGAGAAACGTATCATCAATTCTTAAAAAATAGTACTTTCCATATTATCGAAAAAGGTTATCATGCACCATTTCGTCAAGAGCCACAAGAATTTGTAGGGTATGTAAAAGACTTCTTTAAGAACAATAAAGTTGAAAAATAAAATAAGCGGGTATCTCATTTTGAGATACCCGCTTTCATATATTAAGCAGCTTGCTTTTGGCGTTTTTGAGTTTTTGATCCTAATACTTTCGGAATAATGAAACCATCTATTCCAAATTTACCAGCGTTCATACCAGAGACTAGAACAAACATTGATAGGATAACCATTTCAGGGTTTACACCAATTGACCCACTAAACATATAGGAAAAGTTCATTACAAGACCGAAAAAGACCGCTGTTTTTGTTAAACAGCCTACAATTAAACCAATTCCAACTAAAATTTCTCCCCACGTTACAAGTGTATTAAATAGATCAACGTTTGGAATTGCGAAATCTTGTAAAAATGATGCCCACCAAGATTGAACAGCCGGTTGTGCTCCTTTAGATTTTTCAATTGCACCTTGTAAATAACCAGTTGCATCGAATCCTTTTCCTTGTAGTTTACCGATTCCAGCCATTAACCATGTGTAACCAAGATACACTCGAATTATTGCCAACACAAAAGAAACTGCTTTGTTTTCTCTTAAAAATTGAATAACCATATCTTCCTCCTAAAGTTGTAATTAAGTTAGTTACAGATAATATAATAACATTAGTTACTTATTTTTCAAACGTTAATTACGAATAATTTGTGACATGTGTATGAAACATTAAAAACTAACGTTTATATAGTAACTTTTTTTACCTGTAAAAACTTGAACATATCATACCATAGGTGATAATCATTTTCATTGAAGAAAATGTAAAAAAAATGTGAGTTAAATGTGAAACGCCTATATTCGAATATAGAATATAGGCGTTTTTTACTATTTATATAATTGAAATGTATGTGTCTCCTCATCGATTAATTTCGCCTCTTGAAAAGCATCTTCTAACGTTTTTTCATGGTTAATAAGCCCATAAAATAAGCGTATTGTAAGCATAAGTGCTGCATTCCCATCTACATAATCTATCGATCCAATATACGATTTCGCCCCACTACGTAAGAAAGATTCTGCTAGTTTTCTCTCCCCTAACGTACACCCACTATTTACAATATGTGTATTATGCAATTTTGCATATTTATAAATTTCTGCTGCACCAAAGTATCCCCTCGGTTCATCTTGTTCATATATATCTTCACCTAACTCTTCCATGACAAACTTTCCTTCCTCACCATGAAAGCAAAAAATAACATAATCGATATCGTTATATAAACCCTTTCCAGAAAGAATATTAATGAACTCTCTCGGTCTACCAATCCAGTATGTTACAACTTTTGCCCCAAAATATTCAAGCGATGCTCGGATTGATTGCGCCTCTAAATCCGAATTAAAACCAACTACTAATGCAACATTCAACATACACCCTCCATCCTATCATTAGATCTCATCCATCAAACTTTTAAGGGATAGATCCATTTCATATATACCCGTTTCTTGCAAAAAATCAGATCTAGTTAAAACGACTTTCTGTACATATTGCCTATACGCTGTAATTATCCCGTCGTGAGATACAATGCAAATTCTTTCAGCGCCTAGCTCATAGCACCAAAGAAGAAATTCATCTGCTATTTGCTGAAAACGATTCTCTGAAATAGTATTTATACCTTCCGTCCATAACTGCTTATTTGTACTTTTCTCTATCGAAAAATGTGGAAATAAATCTGCTATCATTCCCTGATCTACTATGTAATCACATGGTAATGTTTTCGCTCCTTCTCGATAAGGAAAAATACGTGGGGATACATATGGGTGGACAATTTTTTGACAAGCTACTTTCGTACTCCATATGTTCGCCGTTTGTAAAGTTCTAAGTGTAGGGCTGGCAATTAATATATCCTTTTCCTGTAATGGTACATCGAATTGAATGCATTTAGCCTGATTCTTTCCCTCATCCGTTAATGGTGGATGCAACACTTGTAAACTTGACGGCAAATCTTTTGTATGTTCTCCTTCACCGTGCCGAACAAAGACGAGTTTCATATCCAGCCTCCTCTCACTATGAAATCCTCTTACACATTTCTTCCCTATCTCATTCTTTATTCCTGCTATATGAAAAACTGGTATGTAAAAAACATTCGACATAATTAATTGGAAAACATTACAATTAGTTGTGTCAAATACTTTTTACAAGAGAGAGGGGAATCACAAATATGAAATGGATTATCGCCTTTATCGGAATGATCATATGGGGATACATAAATGGATTTTTTAATAGTGATAAAACTGCTAATCCTTGGATTACAGATGATGAACGTGAAACAAAAATTAAACAGAAAGCAATTACAGCAAGCTGGTCTGGTGTTTTTATGTTTTGTACCATTAACCTCTTAAACAAATGGTTAGGTGTAGGAACAAGCAATACATCACCTTACTTACCATCTTCTGTCGCAACTATTTTAAAAGAAAATGTAGAGTTACAAATTTTATTTATGCTATTTATTACGTATGGCATATTTTACGTATATTTTCGAAGAAAACTAAGTGCTTAACTTTTATTTCATGATTATCCTCCGAAATGGTTATAGTAATTAGGACGAAATGAAAGGAGCGATATAAAAATGGGTAACTCGAATGACTTTTTAGATACACTACAGGAAAAACAAGCAAAAGATGAACAAAACAGAAAGCGTCAGGGGAACGGAAACCCAGCGAAGAAAAAGCCGAATAAAACTCATAAATAACAATAAAAAAACGTGCCTAAAATTATTTTTTAGGCACGTTTTTTATTCTTCTTTCACCGAGATAACATTTTCCCAGTTCCATTTCTCATAATACCATTCTGGTACATCTATATTTTCAATCCACTTCTTTTCCTGTTTTCCATCACTATTGGCAATCCATACATTGGCTTTCTTACGGTCTGAACGTATCCATATTAATTGATTGCTCTTCCTCATGAAGATCGGATGATAATCACCTTGCTTATGAGCTGGCTTTGTGATTTGATATTGTTCGTCGCTTGTACTATCGATCTCATATAAAGATGGTAGTGGCCTTTTTTCTGGTGGCGTTTCTATCCCTGCCTCTTTTGCTCGTGAAACGATTATTACTTTATCGTTCTTCCATGCAAAATCCCAATCGACATATCCTTTCGGCGTAAATGTGTTCTGCTGAAGTGCAGGCAGTTCTTTTACTTTTAAATGCTTATTCTCTAACGCAACTCTCCCGCTTCCTTCAATATAGGCTAATATATTGTTGGATGGCGCCCATTTGAACCATTGGGTGTTTAATAGCATTTGATCTACCTTTTCAAATCGACTGCCATCTGCTCGAACTAAGCAAAGCGTATTACTATCAGCTGACCATGAAGCTGTCGGTACCGCTAAAAATGAAATCCACCTTTGATCTGGTGACCACTCAAACCCACTTGCAACTAGCGCTAGAAAATCATCATGTTCATTTGGTAATGCATACAAATGCTTCATTTTGTGAGGATTCATATGTGCATCTTTTTGCACTTCATATAGCTGAGCTCCTGTCCAACCTGTTGGAATTAAGTGTGCTTCAGAGGATACAAGAAACTTCTTTCCATCAGGGTACCATGCATAATCACCTACACCAGCCGATACATTTTCAAAATCTGTATTCTTTTTTTTGACATCAAACGTATTTAGTGTATTCATAAATACAAATGCAATTATATTCTCTTTCGGTGACCATTGATAATTCGATACTTCAGATTGCAATGGCCTAACTTTCTTTCCATCTTCCAATCGGTACAATTCCAAGGTGTTTTTCTTGTTTCCTTTAGCATAAGAAATCCATTCTCCATCATGAGACCATTTCGGCCCTGTTATGTACTCGCCTTTTGTTATTTGTTTTTCTTTTCCATCAATTTTAATCCAAAGATCATGATGACGAATAAAAGCAACTTTCACCCCATTATGTTCCGCACTAGTACTAAAAATTGAAGATAAAAAAACAAAAAAAACCACGCTACTACTCACGATAATTTTTTTCATACGTCCCTCCATTTTTCTTATAGCATTCCTCATATTCCGCTTACTATATGCGAACTTCACCCTGCATTAATTGACAGTTACTGCACAATTTTTGTGGATTCATGCTCAGTGGATGATGGGCTTTCCTCGCTGAATATTAGCCATTCGACATAATCCCAAAACATTTCCCAAGAAATTTTTAATTCAAAGAGGATTGGTATGAATTATGTCGAAAGTATAGTTTAGCCAACATTCGGTTTTATATTTCAGAACAAAAATGCAAGATAAATTTTCGGAATATTGACACTTTTTATTAAGGGGAGTTTCAATGAAAAAAACTACGTCTACACTATTAAGTATGGCGCTCGTCTTTTCTAGTTTTGGAGCTTTAAGCGCACGTGCTGAATCGCTGCAAAAGGAGAAGCAATTTAGTCCACAATTAAAAGTGAATATTGAACAATGGGGAGAAAACAAAATCGCGCAAAATGTTGAAACAAAAACATCAAAAGAAATTTCAGTCATTGTAGAATTGCAACATGCTCCGCTCGCTTCACAAAGTAACATTCAGCATGCTCCGGATTTAAAAAACGGCAATGTGCAATCATACCATGCACAACTAAAAAAGGCACAAGAGGATACAACAAAGAAAATTAAAGAAAAAGCACCAAAAGCAAAGATAAAAGAAACGTATAGTACACTATTTTCTGGATTTTCTATTTCTATCCCAGGAGATCAAGTTGCTGCTTTAGCTTCTTTACCCGAAGTAAAAGCTGTTTATCCGAACTTAACATATAAATTGCATGAAACAGCAAAAAGCGCTACTAAAGAAGAAGCGCCAAATATTGGCGGACCGACAATCGGTGCACCTGAAGCTTGGAAACTAAAAGATCCAACTGGCAAACCGCTTGATGGAAAAGGAATGAAAGTCGCTATTATTGATTCAGGTGTAGACTATACACACCCTGACTTACAAGCAAATTATATCGGTGGATATGATACAGTCGATGAGGATAACGATCCGATGGATGGAAATGTCCACGGCACTCATGTAGCTGGAATTATTGCTGGTAACGGAAAAATAAAGGGGATTGCTCCGAACGCTTCTATACTCGCTTACCGTGTCATGAATGATGGTGGTACTGGCACGACCGATGATATTATTCAAGGTATTGAGCGCGCTATTCAAGATGGTGCAGATGTTTTAAATCTATCTCTCGGTCAAGATTTGAATGTCCCTGATCAACCTGTAACAATGACGTTAGAACGCGCAGCAAAACTTGGTGTTACTGCAGTCGTTTCAAATGGAAACGATGGACCAAAGCCTTGGTCTATTGATGCTCCTGGTAATGCTAGTAGTGTCATCTCTGTTGGTGCATCTACTGTTTCTATTCCATTCCCGACATTCCAAGTAGCTGGTTCTAATAAATCTTACCAAGGATTACCGTTATCAAACGCAGATTTCCAAGTAGGAAACGATGCTCAACTTGTCTATGTTGGCTACGGTAATTCGAGCGATTATGCTAAACAAGATGTGAAGGGTAAGTTCGCCCTTGTCTTACAAGGAACTTCAAGCACATTAGTAAAAGCAGAACAAGCGAAACAAGCTGGCGCTATCGGGGTACTACTAATTTCTAATGAAAAAGAAATTAATATTATGCCCGAATATTTTGGACATGAAGATGTAGCTCTTCCGGTTATGCAGCTATCAAATACAAATGGCGAAGAGTTGAAAACTTTAATTACAAAACGAAAGAAAAATATAAAGATTGGACAACCAAACAAAACCGAACTGATTGGTAACTTCAGCTCAAGAGGACCATCACAAGGAAGTTGGCTTATAAAACCTGATGTTATTGCACCTGGAGTAAAGATTACAAGCACAGTGCCACGAGGTGGCTATGAATCTCACAACGGAACAAGTATGGCTGCTCCGCAAGTAGCGGGAGCCGTTGCCTTACTGCGTCAAATGCATCCTGATTGGACGACAGAACAATTGAAATCTGCTCTTGCCAACACTGCAAAAACATTAAAGGATGTCAATGAAAATACATATCCTATCATGGCACAAGGATCAGGTTTAATTAACATTCCAAAAGCAGCCCAAACAGATGCATTAGTGAAACCGAACAATGTAAGTTTCGGTCTTATTAAGCCAAATAGTAGCAAAGTGAAACTAACACAAAATATTACGTTACAAAATCTTTCTAACAAAAAGAAAAACTTTTCAACTCGTATTGAATTACTAGATACAAAAACAAAAATCCAGACTTCTTTCCCTTCTTCAATTAGTTTAAAACCAAATAGTAACATCGAAAAGCCTTTTACTATTACTGTGGACAGCTCCTTACCACAAGGTGTATATACAGGAAATCTGTATGTAAAAGAACAAGGTAAAACTGAAGAAATGCGTATCCCATTTACATTTAGTATTGATCCGAAAGAATACAAGCGTATCGATGGCGTTGAAATCGTTAATTCTACTTTCAGTCCAAATAATGACAACATACTAGATGACAACCTAATCAATTACTATTTAGTTACACCTGTTGAGGATATAGCGTTTCATGCTAATTTAATTACGAAAGACCGTGTGACATATCAAGGCATGGTATACCAAGGCAAAAACGAAACACCTGGTTATAAATCTTTCAAATGGAATGGTACAAGAAAGGACGGATCTCCATTGCCTGATGGCTTATATCAAATCGAAGCTGTTGCTTCTAACTCTGGTGGAGAAACAAAACAAACAGGAGCTGTATTTATCGATCGAACAGCACCTAAGTTAACACACGAAATTGATCAAGAAAATCTCATAATTAGAGGGAAAGTTGATGATATTCTACTAGATTGGATGACAGAATCTGGTTGGATTGCACCTGGTATTCCAGTAAGAATGCAATATGAAATTAACGGAAATGGTGTATGGGAGAGTGCATTCCTAAACACTTGGGAGAAAAACTACGAAATTTATTTCGATCGTAATCAATTACAAGAAGGAAAGAATACCATTCATATCGTTGCAACCGATGCAGCTGGAAATACGACTAATTTAAATATTGATTTAGAAGTGAAATAAAGTGAAACTTTAATCAGCACTCACCAATCGGACGTTTACGGGCAGTAAGGCTTCCATCTAACTTCTTTGCTCCGGCCAAATTTTGAGGTAGGAATTTTACTGCCCACAAATAGCGGGATAAAATTATTGTTGACAATCTTTTAAAAATAGTTTTATAATACGAAACATAGTTTAGTTGAACGAATTATATATCGGCTTTGAAGGAATACTAGTAGCGACTTATATCCCTGTCTCAGAGAACTGATGATTGGTGCGAATCAGTACATATACAAGCGTGAATTACAATTCTGGAGCTTCTTTCCCGTAGTGCACATAATGCATGAAGAGAAAGACGGATCTTTCCGTTATCTTAAAGTGAGTGGTAAACAATTTTTCTGTTTACAATTAGGGTGGTACCGCGATTTTTATCGTCCCTATCGGATTTTCCGATAGGGGCTTTTTTGCGTCCTTCCCTTTTGCACAATTTCATATATACGCGTTGAAAGAATCGCAGTAATATCTTATATCCCTGTTACAGAGAGCTAATGGTCGGTGGAAATTAGCACATATATAAGTATGAATTACAATTCTGGAGCTTCTTTTTCGTAGTGCTTGTACGCATGAAGGAAAAGACGGAGTTTTTCCGTTATCATTAATTGAGATGTAAGTATGTTTTCACTTACAAATAGGGTGGTACCGCGATTCTTTCGCCCCTATCGGATTTTCCGATAGGGGCTTTTTCTATTTCTCACAGAAACAAATGTTAAATAATTCCGAATCTTATGATAAAATTTTATAAGCGCTTACAATTTTGAAAGGTGGTGATTCCAGCTATACCCAACCAATATTCAATTTTATAGAAAACAAGGAGGATGTCTAAATGACAAAGAAAACAGAAATTCCATCGCATTTAAAACCATTCGTATCCACGCAGCATTATGATCAATATACACCGGTGAATCACGCTGTTTGGCGTTACATTATGAGACAAAATCATAGTTTCTTAAAAGACGTTGCTCATCCAGCCTATGTGAACGGACTACAATCATCTGGTATAAATATAGATGCAATTCCAAAGGTAGAAGAAATGAATGACTGTTTAGCACCAAGCGGATGGGGAGCTGTAACAATTGATGGACTTATTCCTGGCGTTGCATTCTTTGATTTCCAAGGACACGGCTTACTACCAATCGCAACAGATATTCGGAAAGTAGAAAATATCGAGTACACACCAGCTCCAGATATCGTACACGAAGCAGCAGGACACGCACCTATTTTACTGGATCCTACATATGCGAAGTATGTGAAACGCTTTGGACAAATTGGTGCGAAAGCTTTCTCTACAAAAGAAGAACATGATGCTTTTGAAGCTGTTCGTACATTAACAATCGTAAAAGAAAGCCCTACTTCTACTCCTGACGAAGTTGCCGCTGCTGAAAATACTGTAATTGAAAAACAAAAGTTAGTTTCTGGTTTATCAGAAGCTGAACAAATTTCACGTCTTTTCTGGTGGACAGTAGAATATGGATTAATCGGAAATATAGATGCTCCAAAAATATATGGTGCTGGTCTCCTTTCTTCTGTTGGCGAAAGCAAACATTGCTTAACAGACGCTGTAGAAAAGGTTCCATTCTCTATCGAGGCATGTACAGGTACAACTTATGACGTAACAAAAATGCAACCACAACTATTTGTTTGTGAATCATTTGAAGAGCTGACTGAAGCACTTGAGACATTTGCTGAAACGATGGCCTTTAAAACAGGTGGAAAGGAAGGTTTAGAAAAAGCGATTCGCTCTGAAAACTATGCAACCGCTGAACTAACTAGTGGATTACAGATTACAGGTACATTCAGCGAGACAATTGAAAACGATGCAGGTAAAGTGATTTACATGCGAACAAATTCGCCAACTGCATTAGCAATTCATAATAAACAACTAGCGAATCATTCTACGTCTGTACACAGTGACGGCTTTGGAACACCAATTGGATTACTCACTGAAAATATTGCATTAGAAAATTGTACAGATGAACAACTACAATCATTAGGAATTACAATTGGAAACATTGCTGAATTTACTTTTGCAAGTGGTATTCATGTAAAAGGAAAAGTAACAGATATTATAAAAAATGATAAGAAAATTGCTCTTATTTCCTTTATCGATTGCACTGTTACTTATAACGCCCGCGTATTATTTGATGCTTCATGGGGCGCATTTGATATGGCTGTTGGCTCACAAATCATTTCAGTATTCCCAGGAGCAGCAGATGCAGCATCATTTTTCCCAATTGATGAGGAAATAGAGGAAACTCCAGCACCTCTTGCATTAACTGAGCTGGATCGTATGTATCAAACAGTTCGTGATATTCGAGGTGGAGGTATTTTACACGACGCACATGTCGATCAATTAGTAGCAATTCAAGAGGTATTAAATAAATTTTATCCGAAAGAATGGCTGCTTCGCCTTGAAATATTAGAATTACTTTTAGAGCATAACAAAGGGCACGAAACATCAGCAGCATTATTACAAAAACTTTCTACTTTCACAACTGACGAAGCTGTAACACGCCTTATTAACAATGGTCTTGCACTACTGCATGTAAAGGATGTGAAAAATGATGCTGCGATTAACTGAAGAAGAAGTTCAAGGGGAATTATTCAAGGTGGATAAATGGATAGTAAAAGATGAAAAATGGATTGAACGAAAATATATGTTTTCCGACTACTTAAAAGGAGTCGAATTTGTCTCTGAAGCCGCCAAACTATCAGAAGAACGTAATCACCATCCATTTATCCTTATCCAGTATAAAGCAGTCATTATTACTTTGTCATCTTGGAATGCAAAAGGTTTAACGAAACTAGATTTTGAGCTTGCAAAGCAGTTTGATGAACTATTTTTACAAAACGAAAAAGCAATTATAAGAAAGTAAAAAAAGAGAAGCCTTTTTTAGGCTTCTCCTTTTATTTTGAAATGAATACAATGTTCAAATGGGTCCTCAACTTGTAATATTCCATCTTTGTACGTAGCGACTTTGCCAATATTTTTTAAGCTTTCACATACTTGCTCTTTTTGTTTTTCATCCGCTAGTACAATTGTGAAATATTTCAAGCCGACGGAATTTGGCATTTGCGGCGGTATTTCTTCACCTTGCCACGTATTTAAACCGATATGGTGATGATAGCCACCTGCCGATACGAACAACGCTCCATTACGAGCTGGGATTGTTACTTCAAAACCAAGACCATCCACATAGAAACGTTTCGCTTCTTCCAAATCAGCTACATGGAGATGAATATGTCCCATCACAGTACCCGCCGGAAATCCATTCCATGTACTTCCTTGCTGTAATAGTTCTTCACCAGCTAACGGGTTACTAACAAATGGTAGTTCTCCATTCTCATCACGCCAAACTTCTTTTTGGCGATCATGATAAATTTCAATCCCGTTTCCATCTGGATCAGCTAAATAAAGGGCCTCACTAAAGTAATGGTCGGCTCCGCCGTGCAGTGGATATACCATTTCTACAAGATGACGAAGAATATTCGCTAAATCCTGTCTGCTTGGTAATAAGATTGCGTAATGATATAACCCCGTTCTCCCTCTTTGCTTTGGTAGAGCTTCTTTCTTTTCTTCAATAATAAGGAGTGGTTCGTTATTTTCATTCCCAAATGTAACAACCATTTCATCTTCTTTTAGTACTTTCATACTTAGTACTTCTGTATAAAACTCTAGTGATTTCTTTATATTTGATACATATAAATGAACAACATCAAGTGTTGTGTCGGGATGAAGTTGAAAACTCATCTTGTTAGCCCCCCATTTAATTTAGTTCTTCTTTAACATTCTCTCTTTTAAGAAATTATCTACAAAACCGTCTGCTTTCGCAACAAATAAGTACGCACCCATTGCTAACAATGCAAGTTCTAATTCGAAGCCAGGATTTTTTCCATCTCCTAATAAACCAGCTGACCATTTTACTTTTACAATTGCTCCAACCATTACAAGTGCAAATAATAATCCAATATATCTTACACCTAAACCTAGAATTAACAATATACCACCAACTACTTCCGCTGTTGCTACACCGTATGCAAGACCTCCTGGTAAACCAATGCTTGTAAACCACCCTGCAATATTGTCAATCCCCGATTGGAATTTTGTTAAACCGTGCATAAAGAACGTTACCCCTAACACGATACGAATAATTAAGTTACCGATATGTTGATTCATTTCATTCTCTCCTTTATAGTTTTCTTATACAAAACTTTTATTTACATTACAAAACATACACTAATTTTTTTTATTCGTCAATTCATTTTCACTGGGAAAAAATATATTTTTTTTGCTATGATACAAATAGTTGTTTACAAAAAGGAGCTTGATTTTATGAATATTGGTTCTGCAATACGTGAAATTCGTCAACGTAGAGGCATAACAATCGCACAAATTTGTGAGGGAACAGGTCTTTCTAAAGGATTTATGAGTCAGGTTGAAAATAATAAAACATCACCATCTATCTCAACTTTAGAAACAATCTCCAATTTTTTAAACGTTCCCCTTCCCTATTTATTATTAGAACAAAAAGATCGGTTGAAAGTTGTCAAAAAGGGAGAGCGTAAATACAGTGTATACGGAAAAGATGAACAAAGAATTGAACATGTTGCGGAGCAAGGTGGCCTTCGCCTAAATCTCGTGGAAATTCCTGCTGGGTTTCCGAAAGAAAATATACCAAATGCCCATGAAGGGGAAGAATGTCACCTTGTATTACGCGGAAAACTAGAAGTTCAACATGGAGAAGATATTGCAATTGTAGAAGAAGGTGATTCTTTCTCTTGGAATGCATGTGTTCCTCATATTGTTCGTAATATAGGAGAAGAAACTGCATTATTACTCATCTCTAGTCATGCAGAAAATCGAAAACGTGTTTATTAAATAAAAAAGAAGCCTGTAAATCAGGCTTCTTTTTTATCCCCTTATAACTCCATAACTTGTCCCAACTAGTACAGTCTTTTCATGTTGATTGCGATAAACTGACTCGATTGAAACCTTTTTATATCCTTCCATCTGTTCAATATTTGTTAAAGTTAATTCACAAGTGATCGTATCTCCTGTAAAAACCGGTCTAATAAACTCACTTACTAATTCTCTTGCTATGTAATGTAATTCTTCTCCTACTTTCGTTCCAATACTAGCAGTTAATAAACCATGAACCATTAAACGTCCATTTTCATCATATTCCATATGATGCCTACCTTTATCTCCTGTAATATTTGCAAATTCAAAAACCTCTTCCTCAGTAAATCTTCTTTCGTATTTAAATATATCCCCAACTTTTACATTCATTTTTATCCCCCGTTTAATAAACAGAATTTTCTTTTATTTTATCATAAAATGAGTCTCAGTTCAGTTTATATTATTAAAATAGCGATCCTTTTTTACACTATCTTATTTTTATCGGTGCCCATCTTTTTTTGCTACTTGATACCCGTAGTACGCACATGTTCCATTTCTCGATAACTCTCTCACCTCAAAACCACAACTTCTATAAAAATCAAAATTACTCGCAGATGTATGTGCAAACCAGTCTCCATGTGGCAACTTTTGCAAACAAAGAGCGACAAGTTTCTTACCTAATCCCTTCCCTCTATATTCACATTTCACAACTAAATTTACTATGTTCGCGATCATGATTCCATCAGAAATGACTCTAACCATCGCAATCATCTCTTCTTCATCCCAAATTGTGAATGCCCATGTTGAATTTTCAAATGCTATCGTGAATTTTTCAATTTGCCAAGAAGGGATATTATCATTACTCCAACCAGCATCTTCGAATAAAGTTTTAATTGCATATGCTGGCACACCATTCGTTCCCTCACGAATAATAAGGCCATTATGATAAATATACATGTAATCCCCCCTTTATTTTTATATACCATTCTTCAAAAGATGCAATTTACCTTTTTTCATCCTACGCGTTTAATGGAATAAACGAGAACGTCCATCCCATGAAATGAAGTTGTTTTCTCATAACTAAGCCCTGTTTTTCTAGCAACAAAGATTGAGGCGGGGTGATCCGGATTAATAAGAGAAATTAATTTATTCATTCTTAATGCTTGGAAACCATAGTCTCGAAATGCTGCCGCTGCTTCTTTCGCATACCCTTTTCCCCAATACTGAGGTGATAACCAATAACCAATTTCAATTTCCTCTTTTCCATCTATCTGCTGCTTTACTAACCCTGCATGACCAATTCGTATTCCCGTTTCCTTTTCAATCAATACAAATAAACCAAGACCGTTTTTATAGCTAGGAATTACCCACTCCTCCAAACTTTTTTTACATTGCATATATGTTTTTAACGTCCCATTTCCAATATAGCGCATTACCTTCTCATTTCCCCATAGCGAAGCATAGAACTGCAAATCATCCATTGTGTATTTGCGAATTTGTAAACGATCTGTATGAAACATCTCTGCACTCCTTTCCACGAATTTGTACTTAACTACACGCTCATGTTTTGTATGTATACTAAATGTTACTATCTATTATAAAGTGAAACTTTAATCAGTGGGGGCTTTTGTTCATCCTCACTGATTATTAGCCTTCACCAATCGGATATTTACGGACAGTGGACCTCCCGCCTAACTTTTTTCTCTAGCTGAATTTTGAGGTGGGAGTCTTACTGCCCACAAATAGTGGGATAAATGAACTAATGACTAAATACAGAATATTCAATCTCTAAAGGATTAAAAAAAGACAGTAGACAAATATTGTCTACTGCATCCATATCATAACTAGCATAAAGAAAACTACAATTGAGGGGGGTGTAGGATTTTCAAATATACTAGATACTTATCCCGTTCTAACGGGCGGTAAACTTTTCAATTATATGAAAGTGAAAAGTTTACCGCACATAAGAACCTTTGCGGTCATTAAGAGAGCACCGCTAAGTACTCAAATACACGCTGTGCTTTTTCTCCACCCATTCGTGCATGTTGAAGAAGGGAAATACCATGTGGACCCGATGCACGCAATGCCTCTGGTTGTGCTACTAAAATAGCTTGTACAACTTCTAATTCTCCAAGCATCGCGGCCGCGAAAATGTCCATTCGAGCACCCTTTTCTAGTAAATAGAGAGCAATATCTTTACGACCTACATGTGCTGCTGCTCCTAACGCACTTTCCCAATCTGATCCGCCCCAATTGTAAGAGGCATGAAGTAAGCTTGGCAATTCAGCCAACAGTTCTTGTACTTTTTCTAAATCTCCGTGAGCTGCCATAACAAATTCTCTTACTAACTCAGTGGTAATACGTTCTTCTGTTCGCATCTTGCTCCTCCTTTTTTAGAAATTCGTTTTGGTGTGAAAAATGGCTTGTCGCTTCCTTGAAAAATATCTACCTCTATGCCGAACACACGTTGAAACATTTCATGACATAACACTTCTTCTGGTATACCGTCATACTGAAGCTTCCCTCGCTTTAATACGAGTAAACG
Organism: Bacillus sp. 17RED48; assembly: GCF_019837545.1. Classification (NCBI taxonomy): domain Bacteria; kingdom Bacillati; phylum Bacillota; class Bacilli; order Caryophanales; family Bacillaceae; genus Bacillus; species Bacillus sp. 17RED48. The sequence continues at coordinate 501,022 of NZ_JADAXG010000001.1, read as the reverse complement.
ATCACTATATTGAGCCGCTTGGTTAATATCATGTAAAACCATTACAATTGTCATGCCAAACTCCTCGTTTAACCGTTTCACAAGTTCCATTACTTCCAACTGATGAACGATATCTAAAAAAGTTGTTGGCTCATCTAATAATAAGACATTTGTACGTTGTGCTAGCGTCATTGCAATCCAGGCACGTTGTCTTTCCCCTCCTGATAAAGATTGTAAAAGACGATATTCATACCCTTCAAGATTTGTAACAGACAATGCCCAATCAACAATTTCTTCATCGTCTTTATTTAAGCGATCTTTCCATGATTTATGAGGTCCTCTTCCAAATTCGATTAATTCTTTCACTGTTAAATCTAATTGATGATCATGCATTTGTGGTAACATCGCTAATTGCTTCGCTACATCGGCACTTTTCATCATATGAATACTTTTTCCATCTAAAATGATATCCCCTTCGCTTTGTTTAAGTAGTCTTGCCATTAAACGAAGCAAAGTAGATTTCCCTGATCCATTCGGTCCAATTAAACTAACGACCTCCCCAGCTTTAATATGTACATTCATATTTTGCATTTGAAATCTTTCAGAATGTGCGTAAAACACTTTATTAACGGAAATCACGTTGTCTTCCTCCTCTATGAATTAAATATAAGAAGAACGGACCGCCTAAGAATGATAATAAAATACCAACAGGCAATTCAATTGGATCGAACCAACTTCGAGCTATCGCATCCGCGAAAACAAGTAATATCCCTCCGCCAAGGCATGATAATGGCAGTAAATATTTATAGTCATTTCCAACTAATAAACGTAACATATGTGGTACAACAAGACCGACAAATCCAATAAGACCAGAAACACTAACTGCAATTCCAGCTAATAGTGTACTTACTACTATTAAATAAAACCGGCTTCTCTCCACGTTATGACCTAATAATTTCGCCATTTCATCTCCAAGCATTAATACTCGAATATGCTTTATACCAAAGAAGGCTAATATAATAGCGAATATTGCATAATAAATAATCATGTTTAAATGTGCCCAACTTACACCACCAATGCCACCTGCTAACCACGGTAACACCGATTGTACTTTGTCACTATGTAATAACATTAACGCTGACGTCGCTGCACCAATTAATGCATTGATTGATACACCTACTAAGACAATCCTTGAAGGCGGCGCCCCTTTTTGCCATGATAAAGCATAAATGACCATCGCCGTTATGAAAGCTCCTATAAATGCCCCGAGCGGTAAAAATGCCATATGCTGAGGGAATAAAATCATAATTACAATTGCTACAAGGCCTGCTCCAGATGAAACCCCGATAATACCAGGGTCTGCAAGAGGATTTCTCATAACCCCTTGCAGCAGTGCACCAGATGCTGCTAAACATGTTCCTACTATAAATCCAACGAGCACTCTCGGTATACGAAGGTCCCATACAATTCGATGAACCGTCGAACCTTCATCTTGTATCCCTGTTAGAATATCTCGTAAAGAAAAGGATAGGCTTCCTGCGAAAAGACCGTAAAAAAGACCTAAAATCGCTAATACAACTAAAGTAACTGCTATTATCCACCTTTTTTTCGCAAAAGGATGTTCCTTTTCCCTTACTACTTCACTACTTTCCATACTTATCATTTCCTTACATCTTGTATACTTTTATACATAAATTCCATTGCTTCTGTAACTTTTGTTCCAGGATTTGATCCAAATAAGTCTGGTGGCAAAATAACTACACGATTTTGTTTTACTGCATCTAAATTTTTCCACGCTGCATTTTTCATCATTTCGCCTTCAAATGCTTTTTTAACGCTATTTGGATCTCCATGTGTAATTAAATAAATCACATCTGGATTTGCCTCAATAATACGTTCTACACTTAGCTGCGCATATTGCGGATATTCCTTCATTTCCGGAAAATCAGCTGCAATATTTTTCCCGCCTGTTTTTTCTAAAATATCGCCTGATAAAGATGTTGGTAATGCTGCTAAATAAGTACCTGGTGCTCCGTATACTAACAGTGCTTTCACATCACTCTTTTTCTCATATGTCTTCATTTGATCATTAATTTTTTGATTAAGTTCTTTTGCTTTATCTTCTTTCTTCATTATCGTTCCATATAGTTCAATATTCTTTTGAATATCTTGTACAGAATTCGCAGAAGAAATCATTACTTTCGTTCCTTGTCCTTCAACCGTTGGAACATTTTTTTGAAACCCATTGTTAGCAATAAGTACATCCGGTTTTAAACTAGCAATTTGCTCAAAATTCGGTTGATGTGCATTCCCGATTACTTGTACTTTCTTTAAATCCTCTGGAAGAGTTATTTTTGCATCCGGACGACCTACTATTTTTCCGCCTAAAGCATGAATAATATTCATGTCTCCCATACTTAATGTTGCAAAACTCTCTGGCACTTTATCGAATGTTACCTTTCTTCCTGACAGGTCGGTAACTTCGATTTTCTCTTTTCCTTTTTCTGTTTTTGTTGCAGATGCTTTTTCGTCTCCCTTTGCATTGCAACCTATTAACAAGAAAAAAATAGATAAAATCGCTGTGAATAGCGTAATAGATTTTTTCATTCTTTCACCTCTAACTGATAATGATAATCATTAACTACTATTCTACTTTAATTGATAAGGATTATCATTGTCAATATAAACCGCATACATTTTTTTCAAAAACAAAAAGCACTACAAAAAGATTCGTTCTTTTCGTAGTGCTCTATTTCATAATATTACTCACATTCATTTCCCTCTAACTGATCTCGCATCACTTTCACACGCTGAAAGAAAAAGAATGATAAACTTAAAAATATAATGGTGCTCCCCATCATAACAAAAGATTGTATTGTTTCTTTTGCTCCATTCGGAATCAATAAGCCAACCATTAACAATGTACTTACAGCGAGAAGGATTTGTCCGAACCGAGTATAATCTTCTATTTTTCCTTGTAATTCTTTCATTATATTCTCACTCCCCTATTTCACTGTATCATATTCTATTAAACTTAAAGACCAGTAAATACAGCCATTCTGGGAGATGTTTTCCAAATGAAAAAGAGCCGCTTTATTACGACTCTTTCATAACCATTACTCCCCTTTATATGCTTCCATATAAATTTCTTTCAACTCTGAAATGAGAGGTAATTTTGGATTAGCTGTTGTACATTGATCTTCAAAAGCTCTTTCTGCTAATAATCCAACAACCTCTTCAAATTGGTCTTTAGCAACTCCTTGTCCTGCAATACTCATATTTATATTTAAGCTTTTTCCAAGCTCAATAATTGCTTGGACGAGTGATTCCACACCTTCTGCTGTCGAGCCTGCTGGAAGCCCGAGCATTCTCGCAATATGTGCATAGCGTTCATCAGCTACAAAGTGCTCATATTTTGGGAACAACGCGTGTTTTCGTGGCTTAATAGCATTATAGCGAACTACGTGCGGCATAAGAATTGCATTCGCACGCCCATGCGGAATATGAAATTCCGGTCCAATTTTATGTGCTAAGCTGTGATTAATACCTAAGAAAGCATTTGCAAATGCCATCCCAGCGATTGCAGAAGCATTATGCATTTTTTCTCGCGCTTCTTCGTCATTTCCATCTTTAAATGCTCTTGGTAAATATTTAAATACGAGATCAATGGCCTTTAATGCTAATCCATCTGTATAGTCATTTGCTAGAACAGACACATACGCCTCGATTGCATGCGTTAATACGTCCATACCAGTGTCTGCTGTTACATGTGGTGGTACTGTCATTACAAACTGTGGATCAACAATTGCTACATCTGGTGTTAATTCATAATCCGCGAGCGGATACTTTATATTATTTTTCTTATCTGTAATAACCGCAAATGGTGTCACTTCTGATCCTGTTCCTGATGTTGTTGGAATGGCAACAAACTGCGCCTTACTTCCTAATTCCGGATATTTACATGTACGTTTTCTTATATCTAAAAACTTCTGTTTAATTCCATAGAATGTTGTTTCTGGGTGCTCATAGAAAAGCCACATCCCTTTCGCTGCATCCATAGCTGAACCACCACCAAGTGCGATAATTACATCTGGCTTAAAACTTCTCATCATTTCCGCACCTTTAAACACAGTTTCATCTGATGGATCTGGCTCGACCTCAAAGAAAACTTCGACTTTTACATCATTTGCATGTTTACGTAAATAATGCGTAACCGTATCTACATATCCGTGCTCAACCATTCCTGGATCCGTTACAATAAATGCACGTGAAATGTTAGGCATATTTGCTAAATATGCTGTCGCATGTTTTTCAAAATAAATTTTTGGTGGTAATTTGAACCACTGCATATTCTTTTTTCTATTTGCCAACCTTTTTATATTTAATAAATGCGTCGCTGTTACGTTTTGAGAAACTGAGTTTTTCCCATACGAGCCGCAACCAAGCGTAAGTGATGGAATAAATCCATTATATATGTCACCGATTCCACCTTGTGATGAAGGGGCGTTTACAATAAGACGGCAAGCTTTCATACGTAATCCAAATTGTTTTTGTACTTCTTTATTTGTAGAATGAATGACTGCTGAATGTCCTAAACCACCAAGGTTTAACATTTCTTCGCAATATGTAAATCCTTCTTCTAATGAATTTGCTTTTACACACGCTAATACTGGACTCAGTTTCTCACGAGATAGTGGATATGCTGCTCCGATACCTTGTATTTCAGCTACAAGCATTTTTGTATTTTCAGGCACAGTAATTCCAACTAATGCGGCAATGTACTGCGCTGATTTCCCTACAATATCACTATTTACTGCACATGTATTTTCATTAATAACTAGCTTTTCTAATTTTCTTCTCTCTTCTTCTGCTACAAAGTAACAATTGTTTGCAATCATTTCTGTTTTCACATCATCATAAATTTCCTTGTCTATAATGATTGCTTGTTCTGATGCACAAATCATACCGTTATCAAATGTTTTTGATAAAATTAAATCATTAACAGCTCGTTTTATATGCGCTGATTTCTCTATATAGCATGGTACATTACCAGGACCTACACCTAGCGCTGGTTTTCCAGTAGAATAAGCTGATTTCACCATACCTGCTCCTCCAGTTGCCAAAACAAGCGCAACACCTTCATGGTTCATTAATTGTTTTGTTGCTTCGACAGAAGGTTTTTCAATCCACTGAATACAATGTTTTGGTGCCCCCGCCTTCACCGCTGCATCATATACTGTTTTCGCCGCTGCAATGGAACAGTTTTGTGCTGAAGGATGAAATGCGAAAATAATTGGATTTCTCGTTTTTATCGCGATTAATGCTTTAAACATTGTTGTCGACGTTGGATTCGTTACTGGCGTTACCCCAGCTACTACACCGACAGGTTCTGCAATTTCTATTATTTCTTCATGAGGATCTTCGTGAATAATCCCTACTGTTTTATCTTTTTTTATGCTATGCCAAATATATTCAGTAGCAAAAATATTTTTAATACATTTATCTTCATATACACCACGACCCGTTTCTTCAACAGCCAACTTCGCAAGCGGCATATGTTGATCCACACCTGCTAATGCCATTTCGTGAACAATGTTGTCAATTTGCTCTTGTGTAAAACCTTCTAATGCTTGTAAAGCCTTTCGACCGTTATTCACTAACGTATCAATCATCTCTTTTACTTCCTGCATTTCATTTACAACTTTCTCTTTGACTACCATGTAAATTCCTCCTATTCTGCTATCGTGGACTAAATGAGACCCTATAGGTCATAATAAGTCCCGATTAGCGTAAAAAAATAGAGTTGCTTTCCTACATGAACCTCATTGTTTGTGAAACATTTCACAAGATTGTTCGTGAGTAACATTTCATGAACTTAATATACATGAAATAATTTCATTTGTGTATGTCTATTTTGTGAAATATTTCACAAAATGATGTGATAAAAATGCACTGCCTTATATTAGCAGTGCATTTTTATTATGCTAACGCTTGTGCTAGATCTTCAATTAAATCTTCACCGTCTTCAATACCGACAGAAATACGAATTAATGTATCTGTAATTCCTAATTCTTTGCGGCGATCTGCTGGGATTGATGCATGTGTCATTTGAGATGGGATAGAAATTAAACTTTCTACTGCCCCTAAACTTTCAGCAAGTGTAAAGTATTGTAATTTCTCAAGTACTTTATTTAATGTTTCTTCGCTATCTACATCAAATGAGATAATAGCACCAAATCCATTTGCTTGTTCTGTTGCAAGTTCATGGTTTTGATGTGACTCAAGACCTGGGTAATATACTTTATTTACTTTTGGATGATTATTTAAAAACTCGGCAATTGCGCGTGAATTCGTTTCATGCTCTTCCATTCGAATTCCTAATGTTTTTAAGCCACGAAGTAGTAAGAAGCTATCTTGCGGGCCAAGAATGCCTCCTGTTGAGTTTTGTACAAAGTGAAGGTCTTCTGCTAATTGCGGGCTATTTACAACTACTAGGCCTGCAACTACGTCACTATGACCTCCTAAATATTTCGTTGCACTATGAAGTACAATGTCTGCTCCTAAAGTAATCGGCGACTGCCAATATGGCGTCATGAATGTGTTATCGATAATTGTTAATAAATCTTTCTCTTTAGCAAGAGTAGATATTTTCTTAATATCAGTAATTTTCAGTAATGGGTTCGTTGGTGTTTCCACATAAATCGCTTTCGTATTCGGACGAATTGCTTCTACAACTTCCTCTAAGTTGGTTGTATCTACAAATGTATGCTCAATACCGAAGCGATTTAATACTTTCGTGATAACGCGGTACGTTCCACCATACACATCATCTGTTAAAATAACGTGGTCACCTTTTGAGAACAACATAATTGTAGCTGTAATAGCAGCCATTCCTGAACCAAATGCAAAACCAGCATGACCGTTTTCTAATACTGCAATCATTTCTTCTAAAGCTGCACGTGTTGGGTTGCCTGTACGTGAATATTCATATCCTTGATGCTTACCAACTGCTTCTTGTTTGTACGTACTTGTTTGATAAATCGGTACATTTACAGATCCAGTTGAAGGTTCTCCTATGCGAATACCATGAATTAACTTTGTCTTTGCTCTCATTTTTTATTCCCATCCTTTGTATATGTCTTTACTTAAATAACGCTCACTACTATCAGGAAAAATCGTTACAATATTTGTACCTGGTGCCGCTTGCTCTGCTTCAAGTAAACTTGCATGAAATGCTGCTCCTGAAGAGCTCCCAACAAGCAGTCCTTCTTTTTGCGCTAATTCCTTTACTCGTAAAAATGCATTTCGATCAGAAATTGTATGAATTTCATCAAAATAAGATGTTTTCAAAAATGGCGGGATGAATTCAAGGCCGATCCCTTCTGTTTCATGCGAACCAGCTTTACCACCATTTAAAATGGATCCTTCTGGTTCCACAATAACCGTTTTTATATCTACATTTTTTTCTTTCAAATAAGATGCAGTCCCCATGAATGTACCACCAGTTCCTGCTCCTGCAACAAATATGTTAATCTCTCCGTTCAGTGCATCCCAAAGTTCAGGACCTAGTGTTTTGAAATAAGCACGCGGGTTTGCTTCATTCGCAAACTGACTTGGAGAGTATGAATTCGGTATTTCATTTACTAATTCTTTTGCTTTTGCAATTGCACCGGTCATTCCTTGCTCAGTTGGTGTATGCACGACCGTTGCGCCTAGCGCTTTCATTAATTCTTGTTTTTCAATACTAAATTTCTCTGGTACACAAACAATAACGCGTAAATCATGTTGTAACGCTGCAAGTGCCAGTCCAATACCAGTATTTCCAGCGGTCGGTTCAATAATTGTTCCACCCTGGGTAACAAGCCCTTTTTCTAGCGCATCTTCGATTAATTCTCTTCCTAAACGGTCCTTAACGCTTCCACCTGGGTTATAAAATTCAAGCTTTGCAAATAAACGGACCCCTTCTGGAAGTGAAAAACGAGTAATTTCTACAATTGGTGTATGACCAATCAACTCATGAACTCCACGATATACATTCATCGTGTTCTCCCCCTTATTTGCCAATAAAGAAAAGGCAACTGTATGTATTTTCTTTATATGAGACAGTTGCCTTTTTGTTACATTACTTTAACTCTTCTAGTACTTTTACGATAAAGTTTGTAGAATGAAGAGCTGCTTGATCTAAAAATTGATCAAATGAAACATTTGATTCTTTACCAGCAATATCAGAAAGTGCACGAATAATAACAAACGGAACTTCATATTGGTGGCATACTTGTGCAACAGCTGCTGCTTCCATTTCTACTGCATAAAGGTCTTCAAATTTATCACGAATTGCTGCAACGCGGTTCGGATCACTCATAAATGAATCACCTGTTGCAATCATACCTTTTACAACTTGAATATTTTCTTCTGCCTGCATACATTTCTCAGCTAATGCAACTAATGCTTCATCAGCCTTGAATCCAGGAGGCATTCCTGGTACTTGACCATACTCATAGTTAAATGCTGTTACATCTACGTCATGATGACGAACTTCTGTTGAAATAACTACATCTCCAACGTTTAGAGAATGATGGAAGCCACCAGCTGAACCAGTATTAATTACTTTTTCAGGCTTATATCTTTCTAATAAAATTGTCGTTGACATCGCTGCATTTACTTTACCAATACCAGACTTTAACAAGATTACTTCATGTCCTGCTAATTGTCCTTTCGTAAATTCACAACCCGCAACCGTTTCTGTTTCTGCTTGTTCTAATTTGTCACGTAAAATACGTACTTCTTCTTCCATTGCTCCAATTACAGCAATTCTCAATCTAATCCCTCTTTCTATTGCTTAGTTGCCTCCATTACCCAAACGAAATGATTTAATCTCGTAAACGTTACATGGAAGCCATTGTTTTCAAAAATAGACTGCATGACTGGAATACGTGTATAATATTCCGTTTGCAAATCGTTTGCTAACTGATGGAAACCTCTTTGTTTTGCTGTTTCAACAGTTTTATCATATGCATCTTGATCTGCAAATATCGTATCAGCAAACACTATTTTACCACCTTTGTTTAGCAATTGACTATAGTTCGCAATCGCTACATTTTTTTCAGCATCTGTTAAATGATGAAATGCATAGGTGCTTACAATGGTATCAATTGAATTTGGAACTTCAAACGAAAGAAAATCACCTTCTGTAATCGAAAACTCTTGCGGCAATTTCTCTTTTGCAATCATGCGCATTTCACGTGACGGTTCTATACCGTAAACTGTGTGGCCAGCAAGTAATAATTTATTTGTTAAATTTCCAGTACCAACACCAAATTCTAATACATTACCAAATGACTTGTTAACTACATCCTCTAGAATATCCTCATAATGAGCGAAAACTTCTTTATATTGTATATCTTCGCCTTGTACGAATGAGTCGTACGTATGAGCCCACTCATCAAATAAACCATTAAATTCTGTCCCCATAAAAATTCCCCTTTTTCTTATCGGTTTTATCAGTATGATATGCCCTCTTGCTAAAAATGTCAATTGAAATGTACATGGTATTTCATTCTTTTCTTTGTTACACTATAGTTGATTACATAGGAGAGGGGTCGTCTTCGTGTCATTTACCTTTGAAATGTTAGAAGATAAAGTAGAGTTTTTCGAAGCAGGAGACTTAGCTTCTTTGGAACGAAAAATTAGCGAACAAATCGATAATAATAAAGCACTTATGCTTGAAGTTCATCATATCTCGCATCAAATGGTTATGGATCCCGAAAGCAAAAGTCCATATTATAGCGCGGTTGTTCATTTTAAATTAAAGAAATTACGCTAACTAAAAAAGAGAAGCTCCTAAGGAGCCTCTCTTTTTTAGTTTAGAGTTTGAACAAGTACTGGTTTCCAGCCCTCATTTTCTACCCAATCAATATTCACATAATATTTTTTACCTGATTGTTTATCTTGTACGTTACCGTAAGCTTTATTCTTACCGTTATTTCCAATTCTATGGATAACTAATTGATTTACTGGAACGTCAATTGCAGCTGAAATCGCTTGATTCATCTCATTCCAATCTGCTGTACCTTTTTTAAACGTCATCGCAGGTGTTGCACCTTGCTCTGTACCTACTGGCTTCCAAGAAGATTTCGTATAAGCATCTGTTGCCTGTGACTGTGTTTTTTCAGCTGGTGCTTTCTCGTTAGCTTTCGCTTCTTCTTCAGCTTTTTTCTGTTCTTCCTCAGCCTTTTGCTTCGCTTCTTCTTCCTGCTTCTTAGCCTCTGTCTTATCTTGCTCGTTCTTCTTCGGCTCTTCTTTGCCTTTAGCTTTCTCAGCTTTATTCTCTTTCGTTGTTTGCTGAGCTACTTTTTTATCACTAGAAGACGCTTGCTCTTTTCTTTCAGGAACAAACAATTGATATGATACAATAGCTACTAATATTAATACAATTGCAATTGCAATATTTAAAACACCGTTTTGACGACGTTTTTGTTGTTTCTGTTGGAATCTAGATCCTCCTGCCATTCTTCAAACCTCCATGCAGTTTTTCATACTTGCTATTGTAACATTAAATCTAGAAAGGTTGAACATTTACAATAATATTTTCACGAAATGAAAACATTTCAATATGAATTGCAAGATTACTTTTCATTCTCTAATCGATAGATTGATTCTACGATAGCTTTGAAAATAGGTGTAACTTCATTTCCATTACTATTCGTTTCTATATCCACGACAACTAAAGCATATCTTGGATTTTCATATGGAAAATACCCTGCAAACCAACGATTCACTTTCGTCCCTTTTCCTGTTTGCGCTGTCCCAGATTTTCCGGCAACACTTAGTGGCAACGACCTGAATGCGGCTCCTGTTCCTTTCTCCGTTGTTACAACGCCCCTTAATAACTCTTGTAATGTTTTAACCGCTTCATACGAAAGCTGTTTCCCGCCTATTGTATGGTCTTCAAATGTATAAAAGTCCGTTCCATTTTTATACATTATTTTTTCCACAGCTTTCACTTCCATCTTTTCTCCATCCCTAGCAATCGTCGCCATCATATTTGCAATCGCTAGAGGTGACATACGTACATCTTTCTGTCCAATCGCGGTTTGCGCTACCGCCTTTTTACTATTCTTATTTCCTTCACTCCCCCAAATCGTAACCCTCTTCTCCTCTGGCATTTGCTCAAAATGAGTTGTATGAAATACAGAACCTTTCCATCCAACCTTACCAGCGCCTCCTAACGCTGCTACGTAAGTTTCTAACACCATCTTATCCTTTTGTATTAGCTCATTACCTAACTCTGAAAATGTCCTATTACAGCTTCTAGCAAAGCTCTCTTTAAAACTAAGTGTACCCATCATAACTTGTGGATGGTCTTCACCATATAAATCTTGATTACAATTAAATGTACGATTAAACACATTTTCATTTTGATCAATCACTGCCGCTGCAACTATTGTTTTAAAAACAGAACCGGGAAAATGTGGTGTTAACATTTGATTTTCAAGTGTAGTTGTATATAAACGCTCATCCTTCACCTGTACAGATGGTTTACTGACCATCGCTAAAATTTCATTTTTCTTTACATCAAGTAATACTAATCCCCCCTTCTTTATTTCGCTTGCTTCAACCACTTCTTCTGCTTTTTGCTGTAACCTGTTATGTAAAGTTGTTTGAATCGTCACTGGATAAAACGGATTTCCAGGCGCAGTATATTTCGCTTGTTTTCCAAAAATCGGTTCTCCTTGTCGGTCCACTTGATACAATACTTTTGCCTCTCCATCGGTCAAAAGAAATTCATCAAATGATTGCTGCAATCCTGAAATGCCAATTGGCGTTTGCCTTGAAATTTTTCTTACTTCTCCGTATCGTTTTTGAAATTCTCGTTCATTCTCCCCCACATCGCCAATTAAATGATTCATCGCGCCAGTTTGCCGTAAACGAACTTCAGCTGCTACAATACCTAATACATTTAATTGATTTACCTTCTCCATCTGCTCTCGTGCCAATCGAAATGGACCATTTCCCCTTTGCATGATAAATGCACTTTTCTTGTCTTTCATTTGACTTTCAATCTCTTGTCTCGACACACCAATGATATGCGCAATTTTCTCTAACATGTCATTTTTTATTTGTAGAAATGGAAAAACAATTAAAACAGGATACTTTTTCTCACCTATTTCCTTACCGTTCCGATCTATAAAATGGCCTCTTCCATCATCTACCGTAATGGACTGCGTCCGTTGTGTAACACTTTTTTCAATTAAATTTATCTTACGATCTGTAAATGATTCTGTATCTATAATTTGTATTTGAATTAAACGACAAAGTAAAATAAACATGATACACATAAAACAAATTAAAACAATTGTAATTCTCCGTTTTATTTTCATAAAAAAACACCTCGTCTATTATAGTTTGGACGGAGTGTTTCATCTTTTATACAAATAAAAAAATCACTCGCTTTTACACGAGTGATTTTTTATTATTTTACAGAGATAATCTCTACTTGCATTTCTCCACCTGGAGTTTGGATTGCTACCTTCTCACCAATTTGCTTACCTAATAAGCTTTTTGCAATTGGAGAATCGTTAGAAATTCTTCCTTCAAATGGATCTGCTTCTGCGCTACCTACGATTGTGTAAGATTCTTCATCTCCACCTGGCAACTCTTTAAATGTTACTGTTTTACCTAATGTAACAACTGTAGATTCTTCGCCGTTATCTGTGATGATAACTGCGTTACGAATCATGTTTTCTAATTGTGTAATACGTCCTTCTACGAACGCTTGCTCATCTTTCGCTGCATCGTACTCAGAGTTCTCAGAAAGATCTCCGAAGCTACGTGCAATCTTAATGCGCTCTACAACCTCTTTACGTTTTACCGTTTTTAAATCTTCAAGTTCGTTCTCTAGCTTTTGCTTACCCTCTTGCGTCATAGGGTATGTTTTTTCTGTTGCCATATTTTCCACTCCTTTTATATACCAATCCCCCGAAAAAAAAGAGGAGTTCCATATGAAAACTCCCCCACTTATATGTATAGCGGAGGTTTCTAGCACGCCTGTACTAGCGGAGTTGTCACATACAACCCCGTATTCCCAATTCTTCTTTATATAAAGAAGATATGTATGGAAAGTTGATATAAATATGCCCTCACCTATATATAGATGAGGTTGCATGTTTCATTGTATTCGATAGGAAGGGAAAAAATCCCTTCCTATCGTATATCTTTTACTATGCTATTACAAATTTACTTTTTGTTCAAGAATTGTTGCAATTTTTGTCACCATAATATCAATTGCAACATGATTTTGTCCACCTTCAGGGATAATAATATCCGCAAATTTCTTAGAAGGCTCAATAAATTGATTGTGCATTGGACGTACAACACTTACGTATTGATCAACTACTGAATCCATCGTACGACCGCGCTCTTTAATATCACGCTGCATGCGGCGTAAAATACGAAGATCTGCATCTGTATCAACGAATAGCTTTATGTCCATTAACTCACAAAGACGTGGGTCTTCTAAAATAAGAATTCCTTCTAAAATGATTACATCTTTCGGCTCAACTGGAATAACTTCTTCTGAACGCGTATGCAATGTATAGTCATATACAGGCTTATCAATTTGCTCATATGCAAGCAACTGCTGCAAATGTTCAATTAACAGATCATTATCAAACGCAAGCGGATGATCATAATTTGTTTTTAAACGCTCTTCCATTGGTAAATGGCTTTGATCTTTGTAATAATAATCTTGCTCTAAGATTAAAATAGAATGACCTTTAAAATGGTCAAAAATCGCTTTCGTTACACTCGTTTTACCTGATCCCGAACCACCAGCAATTCCAATTACAACAGGCTTATTCGTCCCCATTCGACTATCACTCTTTCTTATTGAAGTATGCTTTTGCGCATCATATTATTCACATACACTGGTTGATCCACTTTGAATTTCACGATTTGCAACGGATGTCTCGCTGCATCTAATTCGTTTCCATCCTCATCCCAAATTTTCTCCACCGTCTGCGTAAAGTTTTCTATTTCTGGTCCAAAGAACTCGACTTCATGTCCTGGTTTGAAATGATTACGTTGCTCAATCGTTACAATGCCCGTTTCTTCATTATAATCTAACACTAAACCAGCGAAATCATACGTTGTTTTCTTACTATGATTTCCAAACATTTGCTCTTGATGTCCTGGAACCCCTTCAAAGAATGCGGGAGCTGTATCACGATTTGCACATTTATCAAGCTCATCTAACCATTCTTGTTTAAACTCAAAATTATCCGGATCCGCACAATACGCATCAATTACTTTACGGTATACCGTTGCTACAGTCGCTACGTAATGAATTGATTTCATACGTCCTTCAACTTTTAAGCTATCAATTCCAATTTCAATCATTTTCGGAATTGATAAAATTAAATTTAAGTCTTTTGGACTCATTGCAAAGTGAGCATCTTCTTCTTGGAATAGAGGAAGCTCTTTTGCATCTTTATGTTGTGATACTGTTTGAACTAAATCATAGTCCCAACGGCAAGATTGACAACAACCACCACGGTTAGAGTCACGTGCTGTCATATGGTTACTTAACGTACATCTGCCTGAATATGCGATACACATTGCACCATGGACGAATGCTTCAATTTCAATATCCACTTTTTCTTTAATTTCTTTCATTTCTTCATAGCTTGCTTCACGAGCTAATACAAGACGATGTAAACCTTCTTCTTTCCAATACTGTGCTGCTTTCCAGTTGGATAGTGATTGTTGTGTACTTAAATGCACTTCAACAGAAGGCGCTACACGTTTACAAGTCTCAATAATAAGCGGATCAGCAACGATAATTCCCGTTACGCCAGCTTTTTCAATCCCTTTTAAATATTCCTCTAGCCCGTCCATATTTTCATTATGTGCAAAGATATTTGTTGTTACATATATTTTTGCTCCATATTTCTTTGCAAATTCAACACCTTCTGCCATTTCTTCCAGTGTAAAGTTACCTGCATTCGAACGAAGACCAAATTCTTGTCCACCTAAATATACAGCATCTGCCCCATAATGGATAGCTACTTTTAATTTTTCTAAGTTACCCGCAGGGATTAACAGTTCAGGTTTCTTCACAATAACGCGTTTGCCATCGATTACTCGTGAAATTTCTTGTACAGTCATTTCCTACACCCTCCTCGTTTAGTAAACCGTCTCTTTAAAGAAGAATCCTGTATCTAACGGACGATTTACTGGTTGCATTTCTTCTATCTCTTTATATAAATCGTCTTTCACGTCATAATACGCATCACGATCTTCTACACATAAATCAATTGCTTTACGATATTTCTTCGTTACCTCAATAATGTATGCAGAGCTTTTTAGTACACCATCAACTTTTAAGCTAGCGACTTCAGCGTCAATTAGTTCTTCTAACTCATCGATGAAACAAATATCGTTTGGACTCATAATGTGAGTACCATTTTCATCTTCATAAATTGGATATTTATTGTTACGCTCTGGGTCATATAAGAACATATTCTCTTCATATTTTTTCTTTTCAATGTCAAGATTACGTCCTTGATACTCAAAGTAGTTTCCTACTAAGGAACGCTTCGATTGGAACATACAAGTCATACCGTGAATTTGTACTTCAAGTTCCACTTCAGCATTTTCTTTTAATTCAACAATTTCATCTAAGCTAAGCTCACGAGCTAATACAGCTCGTTTTGCTCCTCTTTGTCCCCAGTAGTTACAAGTAAACCAGTTTGTTGCTGTTGTTTCTGTATTCCAGTGCAATTGCATATTTGGCGCTACTTCTCGGACCGCCATTAATACTGCTGGATCTCCGAAAACAATTGCATCTACACTTACTTCGTTTAAAAATGCAACATATTCTGTTAATTCTTCTACTTTATCATTGTGGAACATAGCGTTCATTGCTACGTATACTTTTATACCATTTTCATGCGCAATCTTCACAGCTTGTTTCACATCTTCACGTGAAAATTCCCCTGCTAAACGTAAACCGAACTTTTGCTCACCGATCATTACCGCATCTGCTCCTGCTTTCGCAAGAGGTTCGATATCCACTACTGCTTTTGGCGTTACTAACAATTCAGGTTTCTTCATACCTTGGTCACCCTCTCTTTTTACTAACAGCTACTCCATCACCAATTGGGAAAATCGTTGTATCATATCCTTCATGGTTCATAAGCCATTCATTGTACGTCTTAATACGACGAATTAAACCACGTGTACGTCTGTTTTCAATTTTCTCTTTTGTCGTTACAAGGCCATGGTACATAACATTATCTGAAATAATTACGCCACCAGGATTTAATAACGGTTCATATAAGTCAAAAAAGCGACGATATTGTCCTTTTGCTGCATCAATAAAAATAACGTCAAACGTTCCATGTTTTTCTACTTGCTCGCCTGTTTCTAACGCATCACCGTAAATAACGGAAATACGCTCTTTAACTGGTGAACATTCTATATATTCAAGTGCTTTTTCATATCGCTCGCGATTGCGTTCAACTGTCACAATGTGAGAATTTGGAATAGCTTGCATCATACGAATACTAGAATAACCAATTGCTGTACCAAGCTCTAAAATGCTTTTTGGTCCAATTAAACGTAAAAATTGCAACATAAATTCCATTCCAAGTCGATCCATAATCGGCACATGATTTTCTTTCGCATAATCTTCCATTTCAAGAATTAATTTATCTTTTGGATCAATAAATGATAATAGGTACTCGTTAACTGCATCCTCCATAATGGTCCTCCTTATTTACATGGAGAAGTGCCTCTATGACGTCTTTTCACACATAGAATGCAATAAAAATACAAGCCAGTTTCACCCTTAGCTTGTACGTCCCGTTTTGATATTAAAAACGATTCTTCTGCCAGTTTTTAACCCGATATATTTTACCACAAAAAAGAGGGATGTGCGACCTTTTTCGCTATCCCTCCCCATTTCACTGTTTTTTCGTAATATATTTTTGCTTTAATGCATTATGCTCTTCCAATGTTTTCGCATAGTACACTTCACCAGTTGGTGCAGCTAAGAAATAATAATAATCTGTTTGCGCAGGTTCTAACGCCGCCTCCACTGAATGTTTACCAGAGTTTGCAATCGGACCAACTGGCAATCCTTTCACAACATACGTATTGTACGGTGAGTTTATCTTTAAATCTTCGTATAATACACGTTGTTTATGCTTTCCAAGTGCATATAATACCGTTGGATCAGTTTGCAGGGGCATACCTTTTTCCAAACGATTATAAAAGACACTAGAGATTTTTTGACGATCTGTAAAGCCTGTTGCCTCTTCTTCAATAAGTGCAGACAATGTTAAAAGCTGATGAACATCCCAGTTTTTCGCTTTCATTTTCGCCTCGTTTTGAACAATGATTGCATTCGTTTTCTCAAGCATTGGAATTATAATTTCTTCTAACGTCGTATCTTTTTTATAGAAAGAGTACGTCGCAGGATATAAATAACCTTCTAATGGGTATTTAATATTGCTATCAAAGATTTTATCCGTTAACAACTTCGGATACTTTTGCTGCATTTTTTGAATAAATGCTTTATCGTTTAATTGACGTACGACATCATCTTTATTCCACTTTAATTCGTTTGCAACCGTTTCTGCAATTTCAGTTACTTGTGCACCTTCTTTTATCGTCACTTTATAAAGAGCTGGACGATGTACATTACCAGATGACATTTGTTCAATAACATCTGAGGCACTCATTGAAGGATTTAATAAATATGTACCCGCTTGTAAATTTTTCGATTTAGCCTTTGTATAAAAACTAAAAACTGTACCGTTTTTCACAGCACCTTTTTCTTCTAAAATCTCACCAATTTTACTAGTAGATGATCCTTTTGGAATTTCTACTTCAACCTCTTTTTTATTCCCGCTATCAACTGGTCCTAATGCGGATGAAATATACGCATAGACTGAACCACAAACTAAAAGCAGTGCAATAATCGAAAATAAAAAAAGACGTCTACGCTTTTTTTTCACTTGATTCTCTATCAACACTCTTCCTCCTCAATTAAATTGTAGACCGTATGTATATCTTTCTACACAACACGATATAAAAACACAATAAAATTATTTATCTTTTTTAGATAGACACTTTATTTTTCTACAATCCGTCTCATTATACTACAAAGGATTACACAGTTTCGACAAAAAATCTTTCATTTTACATATAAAAAAAGATGGACTATATGTCGTCCACCTTTTCAGTACTTATTATTCAGCTTCTTGCTCATCAGCTAGAGTATTGAACATTTCTTGTACCATTTCCCACTCTTCTTCAGATTCGATTGGAAGTAAACTTCCGCCCTCTTCTTCATTTTGCTCATAAGCCATTGCATCATAAATTGGGTCTCCATCTTCGTCTACTTCACCGATTGGAGAGAAGACTACGTATGATTTTTTGCCAAATTTTTCAGCATCAAAAGTGAAAATAATTTCACATAAATGTTCGTTACCTTTTTCGTCTACAATTGTAATTTGATTTTCTTCCATTTTGGTCACCTCTTATTTACTATCTAAAAACCCTTGTAAGATTACGACTGCAGCCATCTTATCGATTACCTGTTTTCGCTTCTTACGACTCACATCAGCTGAAATGAGCAGACGTTCCGCTGCCATCGTTGACAAACGCTCGTCCCACATTACAACTTCTAATTGTAACAGATTTCGCAGGTTTTCTGCAAATTGCTGGCACGCTTCACCACGTGGGCCAATTGTACCATTCATATTTTTAGGTAAACCTACTACTATTTTGTCCACATTGTACTGCTTTACTAACTCAGAAATACGGTCAAAACCAAAGTGGCCTCGTTCTTCGTTAATCCTGATTGTTTCCAGCCCTTGCGCTGTCCAGCCCATTTCGTCGCTCATTGCAACTCCGACTGTTTTTGTACCTACATCTAAACCTAATATCCGCATAAACTACTCCTCACGATGATGTTTCAAGTACGACTTCACAAGCTCTTCAATTAACTCATCACGTTCAAGCTTGCGAATGATGCTTCGTGCATCTTTATGGCGAGGTATGTATGCTGGGTCTCCACTTAATAAATAACCGACGATTTGGTTAATCGGATTATAGCCTTTTTCTTGAAGTGCATCATACACAGTTAAAAGTACATCATTTACATGGACACTCTGTTTTTCATCTTGAATGCTAAACTTCATTGTTTTATCAAAACCGTCCATTTCAAGCACCTCACTTATATAGTAAGTATAGGGAGAAGAACTTCTCCTCTCCCTACCATTGTACACTACTATCTCTTTATTTTGAAACAGATTTAACGTACTCTTGTACAAATGCTAAAGCTTCCTCAACTTGCGCTGGGTTTTTACCACCTGCTTGAGCCATGTCAGGACGGCCACCACCGCCGCCGCCACAACGAGAAGCTACTTCTTTCACAAGTTTACCAGCATGGTAACCTTGGCTAATTAAATCTTTCGTTACGCCAGCTAAGATGTTTACTTTATCATCATTTACAGACGCTAATACGACAACTGCAGACTCTAATTTATTTTTCAGGTCATCCATCATCGTACGTAAGTTGTTCATATCTGCAACGTTTACTTTCGCTGCTAATACGTTTACTCCATCAACTGTCATTACTGAATCAGTTAAGTTTCCAGCTTCAATATTGCTTAATTTTGCAGCAAGAGATTCGTTTTCTTTTTGAAGTTGTTTTACTTCAGCAAATAAACCATCCACTCTTGTTAAAATATCTTTCGGATTTGTTTTCATTTTTCCTGCTGCTTCTTTTAATAAACCTACTTGATCGTTCATTAATTCGTATGCAGATTTACCAGTTACTGCTTCAATACGACGCGTTCCTGCACCGATACCAGACTCAGCAACGATTTTGAAAATACCGATTGAAGCTGTGTTATCAACGTGACAACCACCGCAAAGCTCTAAGCTGTAATCGCCTACTTGTACAACGCGTACAACATCACCATATTTTTCACCGAATAATGCCATTGCGCCCATTTCTTTCGCTTCTTCAATTGCTTTTTGAGAAATCTCAACATCAATACTTTCCCAAATTTTCTCGTTTACCATACGCTCAATTTTTTCTAATTCGTCAGCTTGTACTTGACCGAAGTGAGAGAAATCAAAGCGTAAACGTTCAGAAGTTACAAGAGAACCTGCTTGGTTAACATGCGTTCCAAGTACATCTTTTAATGCTTGGTGTAGTAAGTGAGTTGCTGTATGGTTTTTCACAACGCTACTGCGGTTTTTCGTGTCGATAATAGCTTTCACAGCCGCATCTTTCGTTAATGTACCTTCTTCAACAACAACTTTGTGTAAGTTTTGACCATTTGGTGCTTTTTGTACGTCTTTTACAAGTACTTTCACGCCGTCAGCAAGAAGATAACCACGGTCTGCAATTTGTCCACCGCTCTCAGCATAGAATGGTGTTACATCAAGCATTAATTGCCCTTCTTCACCAGCTTGTAAGCTATCTGTGTATTCGCCGTTTTTCACAAGTGCAACAACGTTACTTTCTGTTGCAACTGTACCGTAACCAACGAACTCGCTCGCTACTTTCACTTCTCCAAGGACACCGCCTTGAACTTGCATAGAATCAACGTCTTGACGAGCTGCACGTGCGCGCTCACGTTGTTTTTCCATTTCACTTTCAAAGCCTTCCTGATCAACTGTCATACCAGCTTCTTCTGCATATTCTTCAGTTAATTCAATCGGGAAACCGTATGTGTCATATAGACGGAACGCATCTACTCCAGAAATAACAGTTGTTTTTTCTTCTTTTGCTTTTGTGATAACTTCAGCTAAAATTGCTTCCCCATCATGAAGTGTTTCATGGAAACGCTCTTCTTCGTTTTTCACAACTTTTGCGATGAAATCTTTCTTTTCAAGTACTTCTGGGTAGAAGTCTTTCATTACTTCTCCAACAACCGGCACTAATTCAAACATGAATGGACGGTTGATGTTTAATTTCTTCGAATAACGAACCGCGCGGCGTAATAAACGACGTAATACATAACCACGGCCTTCGTTAGATGGAAGAGCACCGTCACCTACAGCAAATGTTACTGTACGGATATGGTCGGCAATTACTTTAAACGCCATATCTTTTTCTAAGTCACCATTACGATACTTCTCACCAGAAATTGATTCTGTTGCGCCAATCATCGGCATGAATAAGTCTGTGTCAAAGTTTGTAGGTACATCTTGAACGATAGATGTCATACGCTCTAGACCCATCCCTGTATCTATGTTTTTCTTAGGAAGCGGTGTATATGAACCGTCTGGATTATGGTTAAATTGAGAGAATACAAGGTTCCATACTTCTAAGTAACGCTCGTTTTCTCCGCCTGGATATAATTCTGGGTCACTAAAGTCATTACCGTAAGCTTCTCCGCGGTCATAGAAAATCTCTGTATTCGGTCCGCTTGGTCCTTCACCGATATCCCAGAAGTTTTCTTCTAAACGGATGATGCGCTCTTTTGGAACACCCATTTTTTCATTCCAAATTGTGAATGCTTCTTCATCTTCTGGATGGATTGTAACTGATAGTAATTCTTTATCGAATCCGATCCATTTGTCGCTCGTTAAGAATTCCCAAGCCCAAGTAATTGCTTCTTCTTTAAAGTAATCACCGATTGAGAAGTTTCCTAACATTTCAAAGAATGTATGGTGACGAGCTGTTTTCCCTACGTTTTCAATATCGTTTGTACGAATTGATTTTTGAGCATTTGTAATACGTGGATTTTGCGGGATTACACGTCCATCAAAATATTTTTTTAATGTCGCTACACCACTGTTAATCCATAACAGAGATGGATCTTCATGCGGAACTAGTGATGCACTAGGTTCTACTGCATGTCCTTTTTCTTGGAAAAAGTCTAAAAACATTTGACGAATTTGTGCGCCTGTTAGTTGTTTCATTGTATTTTCCTCCTTAAATATAAAAAACTCCCGCCCCTATAAAAGGGACGAGAGTTAACTCGCGATACCACCCTAATTATGAATTGATTATTATAACAATCAATTCATCACCTCATGGTGCCGTAACGTGGCAAGACGGCAGTGATTAGCTGCTCTCAGGATTAGCTTTCTGTTACCCTTCATTTAAAGCTTCTTTCAGCCATATGGAAGCTTCTCTCTATAAATGGACTGTAACGTACTTTTTCCGTCATTGATTTAATGTATTATATGACTAAATATAATAGAATTCTCTTAAGTTTGTCAATGTAGATAATCATTTATATTGCATTAACCATAGTTATTCTACTATTCATTCTTAACAGCCTTTCCATATATTATGCATTTATTAATAAATTGTACTACCTCTATATTTTTTTCGGAATATTATATTTTTGTTATAATTAAATTATCAATAATAAAGAAGCGAGCAAAATGACAACTTTATTGAACAAGGCTAAAAACATATTAACGACTGACGAAACGATATTATTTTACACTGCATGTTCATTAAATATATTTATTTATCGTTCCGTTGCAAGACCAGGACTGTTAATTTTAACAAACAAACGGCTCTTCTTTTATGGACCAGATGTAAGTAAGAACCCAATATTTGAAGAGTACTCTTTTGCAAACATTTCTAATCTAAAAGTGCAAAAGCGTCTTTTCAGCAATCAAATTATATTTATGTACGATAATGAATGGAAAAAAATAAAACATATTCAAACAAATGATGTAAGCTCTCTCGTTCAACAAATACACGAGCAACTCTCTAAATAATGATAGCCCTCTACTTTTATAAGCAGAGGGCTATCATATTACACATCTTCTTTTTTCCAAAGAGGCCTTACATGAACGATCACCGTACGAATGACCGCTAAAACAGGAACTGATATTAATAACCCTACAATTCCTGCCACTTCTCCTCCAACTAATAATGCAAGCATAATAATAACAGGATGCATACGAAGTGACTTACCAACGATGTAAGGTGATAAAATGTTACTTTCCAAAAATTGCAAAATGGCAATCGTAATTCCCGCCTTAATGAGTAAACTCGTTGATACCGTTGCCGCAATCATCAATGTCGGAATCGCCCCTAAAATAGGACCGAAGTACGGGATTATATCCGTTACCCCAATAATAATGCCGAGTAATAATGGATATTTCATACCGATAAACCAAAAAGAAAGAACAGATACTCCCCCTAATACTAAGCAAACAAATAACTGTCCTCGAATATAACTTCCGAGTGACTTATCAATTTCTTTCGCCAGCATTTGCCCTGTACTACGCCACTTACTCGGGACTAGTTTCCAAAAAATATTATAAAACTCACCGTAATCTTTTAATATGTAAAATACAATGAACGGTATTAAAAAAATAATAAGCAACGAGTCCAATACGCCACGGGCTGTGCTCATCACTTTATTTAAAAGTGATTGTATCTTCGTTTCTACTCCACCAAAAATTTGTTTCACCTTTTCATGAATAAAGGACGGGAAGTTCGCTGTTTGTTCCGTAACGCCATCCATCCAAGAATCATACATTTTTGTAAACTGCGGAAATTGTTCATTAATCTCTTGTAATTGCTTAATAACAATTGGCGTTCCTTTATAAATTCCATAACCAATCCCACCAAAGAAAAGGATGTAAATAAGCAAAATAGCGAGTGTGCGCGGCATCCCTTCTTTATGAATTTTTTCAATTAAAGGATGCAATAAATACGCAATAAAACACGCAATAAGAAACGGTGTAATTGCCACTTTAAATACAAAGATAATCGGTGCCCATAGCGGCTTAATTTTTAAAAAGACAAGCAAACAAAGAAATACAAGTAACAATAACCCTAAACGATATATCCAAATGATTTTAAGATTCTTCACACGAAAAACCTCCTCCACCTTTATTTTGAAAATAAATAGGTTAGGTTATGTGCAAAAGTTTTAAAATCTTTTCGTGCAGACCATACTGTTTTGTAAAGACGTACATATACATAACATAATAAGGACAACCACCCCTGAGAACGCAGCATGAAACAATATAATCAGGAGGGCTCATAATGGTTTTATTTATGCTCGTATTATCAGCACTTTTTATGATTCTTGAATGGGTTTGTATCGGATTTGGTATTTGGAAAGGTTTCTTTATTCGTTCCTCACGAAAAGAAAGGGCGAAGCAATTATTTCATTACGGAATGCTTGGCGTTGGATGTTACGGCCTATCTTATCTCTTCTCTGAAATCGGACTTTTATATTTGCATACAAGTGCATAAAAAAACTCCCTTATGATGAAGGGAGTTTTTTACGCTTATAGATAAGATTTAATCATCTTACGTGCTTTTTTCATATTGCGTTTTGAAAATACATCTTGCTTGCGAGCATATTGATATGCTGCAGCTCCAACACCTAATGCGATTAATGAATTGCGTAGATTCAAAGTAAATCCCCCTTTTCGTTATCCGATCGTTCTTTCGTTCTCATCAAATAAATCATCAAGAGAGCTTAATGAACCATCTTCCTCTACTTGATGTGTATGGATTTTCCCCTTTGAAACCGATAATTCGATATAACAATTCCAGCAATAAAATTGGTTGACACCTATTTTCCCAATGTCTTTCCCTTTGCAATTTGGACAAATGAACATATGGCTTTCATCTCCTTACAGTCTCCCAGATTCTATTCGCCATTATGTCCAAACCGCATTCATTTATACATTGCTGGAGCCTTTCAACGTTATACGTTTGAAAGTTTCACTATATAATTTCACCTTGTTACATGAAATCATACGGTGAAATGTTTTCCACGTCCATTTCTTCGCCATTAACTGTTACCATCTGTACTTCTCCTTGTGATTCTTGCAAACGACCAGCTAAAGTCGTTTGACGCATTGCATCATCAAGGCGATTTACACCGGATTGAAAAGCCGCTTCCTCCCCACAAATAATAAGGAATTTCTTACTCCTTGTAATGCCCGTGTAAATTAAATTACGACGTAACATACGGTAGTAGCTCTTTACAATCGGCATAATAACTATTGGAAATTCACTACCTTGTGATTTATGAATCGAGCAGCAATATGCATGGGTAATTTGATTTAAATCCGGCTTTGTATACGTTACTTCGATTCCATCAAATGAAACGATAATCATGTCCTGTTGCTCAACATTTTCTTTCGCATAAAACACCGAAACAATTTCTCCGATATCACCATTAAACACTTGGCTCTCCGGCTGATTAACGAGTTGCAGTACTTTATCGCCTCTTCGGTATACAACATCACCGTAAGCAATTTCTTTACTCTTTTCCCTTTTCGGATTAAACACTTCTTGCAACGCTTCGTTTAGTACATTAATGCCGGCAGGTCCACGGTACATCGGGGCCAGTACTTGTACATCTCTTGCGCTAAACCCTTTTGTCTTAGCATTTTCACAAACCTTCTTAACAACCTCAACAATTTGAGCTCCTGTACAGCCGATAAATGAACGATCTTTTTGATTTTGCGCTAAATCTGGCGGGAGCGTTCCATTTTTTATCGCATGAGCGAGTTGAATAACAGATGAGCCTTCCGCTTGACGATAAATTTCAGTAAGCTTTACTGTTGGAACTGCACCTGCATTCAATAAATCTTTCAACACTTGTCCAGGTCCTACAGATGGTAATTGATCTTCATCACCTACAACGATAACTTGAATATTAGTCGGCAATGATTTAAACAGCTGATTTGCAAGCCAAATATCTACCATCGAAAACTCATCAATAATGAGTAACTTCCCTTGAACTGGATCGGTTTCATTACGCTGGAAAGACCCTTCTGGCGTCCAACCAAGCAGACGATGAATTGTACAAGCAGGGAGCCCGGTAGATTCACTCATTCGCTTCGCTGCTCTTCCTGTTGGAGCCGTTAATAATATCGGAAATGGATTATCATCACTGTATTCATTCGGATTTAATGATACACCATGCAAGGATGCGTACATTTCAACAATTCCTTTAATAACTGTTGTTTTCCCCGTTCCTGGTCCACCTGTCAATAACATCATCGGCTTATGAAGTGCCGTTTGAATTGCTTCTTGCTGAAACGGTGCATACTGCACCTTCAGCTGTTCTTCAATTTCACCTAACGTCTTTAACACTTCTGCTTCAGGAAATGAAGGGGTTTCCTCTTGATTCATAAGCCTGCGAATAGACTTTACAACACCTTTTTCAGAGTAAAATAACGACGCTAAATACACTCGTTCTTCTTCAATGATGACTTTCCCTTCACTTTGCATCATTTCAACACAACCTATAATATCTTCCTCAGTCACTCTACCTTCTTGATTATTTAAAAGTGACATCGTTTCTCTTACAAGTTGATCTTTCCCCATATAAACATGGCCGAGCTGCAGTGAAACATTCTCTAACGTATAAAAACATCCCGCACGTACACGGTCATCATGATTACCTGATATACCTAACGCACGTCCTATATCATCCGCTCGTCCAAAACCAATCCCGTCCACTTCTTCAATAAGCTGATATGGATTATTACGAATCACTTCTAATGTCATCTCTTTATATTGCTGGTAAATCTTAATAGAAAGCTTCGTTCCAAAACCGTAACCATTTAAAAAACTCATTACTTTCTCTAATCCTTGATGTTCAACAATTGTCTCATATATTTCTTGCGCTTTTTGCTTATTGACAACACCATTTAACGCATCCGGATCATCCATAATTTTAGAAATGGCATGTTCCCCAAGATGATCCACAATTTTTTCAGCTGTACGCTTTCCTATCCCTTTAAATAAATCACTCGCTAAATATTGCACCATACCAGCTTTTGTTTGTGGCAATTCTTTCTTAAACGTTTCAACTAAATATTGTTTCCCATACTTCGGATGGTCTTTAAAATGCCCTGTCAATGTAAACACTTCATCTTCATGCATGCGGGGAAAATGACCGTTTATCATCACTTTTTTTTCATCGTACGTTTCATTCGTCTCAATGACTTTCATACTGACAACGGAATAGAGGTTTTCTTCGTTGTGGAAAATGGTATGAAGAACTTGCGCTTTTATAAACTTTTTCTCTTCCTCAAACAAATCCATTGCATGTTGATTTCCCATCTTTCCTCTCCTTTCCGGTTCGTTTCACTTTAATGAGCAGTACATCCCCCACCTATTTAGATGAGGGATAACTACCCATTAAACTATATTTTCATCTTATTCAGCTTCTTGCTCCAATAAACGAACACCATTACCAGCTAAAAAGTGATCTGGCTGAATTTCAGTTGCTTTCTTAAATAAAGTAAGAGCCTTCTCGTTATTTTCTTCAAATACATACGCAACACCTAAATTATAATACGCATCTGCATGCTCTTCATCCATTTCTAATACCTTTTCAAAATAAGGTTTCGCCTCTTGAATATGTTCTAAACGTGCAAAGCAAAGTCCGCACTGGAACACAGCTTCTACATCGTTTTCATCTAATTCTGTTGCTCTTTGTAAAAACGGCAGTGCAAGACGATCATTTCCAAGTTGCACATGTGTAATACCTAACATAAATGTTACATCAGCTGATTGTAATCCCGCTTGCATCGCTTGTTCAAATACAGCCTTTGCCTCTGTAAATTGCTCTTGACCGTAATACACATTTCCTAATCCATAATAAGCAGCCGCAGATTTATCATCTAATTCTAATGCCCGTTTATAAAATAAAATTGCTCTTTCACTATCACCTAGTGCATCTAATAAGTTCGCAAAATTAATGTACCCAAGCGCATCTTTCGGATTTTCTTCGATTGCTTCTGTGAAATTTTTAGCAGCTTCTTCCCAGTTTCCTTCTTGCATATATTGAATACCTGTTTCAAGTTTGTTTGACATGTCCTTCACCTCTACAACAAATTATAACAAAGAATGTATTTTCCAAGCGAACGAAAATTCGCTTTATGTAAAAGAAACCTCTAACCGCTAATCGGCAGAGGCTTCTCATTTTATCCTAAATAATCCAATTTCTTACCACTACGATATACTTCATCAATTGTAGCACCGCCTAAGCACTCATCTCCATCATAGAAAACAACTGCTTGTCCTGGTGTAATTGCACGAATTGGCTCGTCACAAAGAATACGAACTGTATTTTCATCAACGATTTGAACCGTTACTTTATTGTCTTCTTGACGATAACGGAATTTCGCTGTGCACTTAAATTCTTTTTCTTTCGCTTCATTACTTACCCAGCCGATATTCGTAGCAATAACTTCATCACCATATAGAAGTTCGTTATGGAATCCTTGATCAACATATAAAATGTTTTCTTTCAAATTTTTCCCAACAGCAAACCACGGATCACCGTTACCACCAATACCAAGGCCATGACGTTGTCCAATTGTATAGTACATTAAACCGTCATGCTTCCCTTTCACTTCACCAGATAATGTTTGCATCACACCTGGTTGCGCTGGTAAATAGTTGCTTAAGAAATCTTTAAAGTTACGCTCACCGATAAAGCAAATACCAGTACTATCTTTCTTCGCCGCTGTCGCTAAACCAGCTTCTGTCGCCATTTCACGAATTTGCGGTTTCTTTAATTCACCTAACGGGAACAATGTTTTTGATAATTGCTCTTGGCTTAATTGATTCAAGAAATACGTTTGGTCTTTATTATCATCAACGCCGCGAAGCATTTTATATTCGCCGTCCATATAAGCAACGCGTGCATAATGACCTGTCGCTACATAATCAGCACCAAGCGCAATCGCATGCTCTAAAAATGCTTTAAATTTAATTTCTTTATTACACATTACATCTGGGTTCGGTGTACGACCAGCTCGGTACTCATCTAGGAAGTACGTAAATACTTTATCCCAGTATTGTTTTTCAAAGTTTACTGCATAATATGGAATGCCAATTTGGTTACACACTTCAATTACATCATTGTAATCTTCTGTTGCTGTGCAGACACCATTCTCATCTGTATCATCCCAGTTTTTCATAAAAATTCCGATTACATCATAACCTTGCTCTTTTAATAAAAGAGCTGCTACAGATGAATCGACGCCACCGGACATCCCGATGACAACGCGTGTTTCTTGAGGTAGTTTGTTCATCATGTCACCTCCCATGCTAATTTTGTGTTAATCGCTTCACGATTTTCACTGTTTCGTACGCCGCTTTCTCAATTTGCTCTTTCGTATTTCCAAGTCCGAAACTAAAGCGTACGGATGAACGTATTTGATCGGAGTCTTTTCCGAACATCGCTACTAATACATGTGATGGATCAATCGAACCAGCTGTACACGCCGAACCACTTGACACTGCAATGCCAGCTAAGTCTAAGTTCACAAGGAACGGTTCAATGTTCATTCCTGTAAAACTGATATTAAGCACATGTGGTAAGCGATATTCTAAGTTTCCGTTTACCTCGAAAGTAATGTCTTCATTTTTGAAGACAGATACCATTATATCTTTAAACTCTTCATATTGGGCATTTTTTTGCTCACGAGTTTTTTCAGCTAGCAAAATTGCATGTTGCAAACCAACGATACTCGGTACATTTTCAGTACCAGCACGGCGTTTTCTTTCTTGCTCCCCGCCTATTAATAACGGTTCAAATTTCACATTTGCACCAGCGTATAGGAACCCTACACCTTTTGGTCCATTAATTTTATGAGCTGAAATCGATAATAAATCAATGCCGAACTCTTTCACATCTATTTCTACTAATCCGTAAGCTTGTACCGCATCTGTATGAAAATAAGCTTGATGCTCTTTTAGCAACTTCCCTATTTCCGCGATTGGTTGCATCGTCCCGACTTCATTATTCCCAAACATAACGGATACGAGAATCGTCTCTTTTGTTAATGCATTTTGTATGTCAGAAACTTGAACGCGTCCTGTTTCATCGACAGGTAAATATGTCACTTCAAACCCTTCGCGCTCTAACAATTCACACGTATGCAAAATTGCATGATGTTCAATTCGCGTCGTTATAATATGGTTACCTTTATGACGGTTCGCACGTGCTACACCTATAAGTGCTAAATTATCAGCTTCTGTACCACCGCTCGTAAATATAATTTCATTCGGATTCGCATGAATGCTACGTGCACCCGCGCGTCTCGCCTCATCTACTGCATGGCGCGTTTGACGTCCATAAAAGTGAATACTAGACGGGTTCCCGAATGTTTCTGTCATATATGGAATCATCTTTTCGACCACTTCTGGGTGAGTCGGAGATGTCGCAGCATGATCTAAGTAAATGCGTTCCATTAAATCTCCTTCTTTCCAAATCGTTTCACAAGGAATTAAATGTAAAACATATAGCCCCCGTGATTTTCTTCCTCATAACGTACTAAATCTTCTAACGTTGTACTATCTAATACTTCTTGCACCGCATCACGAACACGCATCCATAATTGGCGTTGTGCCGGTTCCTCTTCTTCTATCATTTCTACAACACTAATCGGACCCTCTAATACACGGATTACATCCCCAGCTGTAATGTTAGCTGGCTGATCAGACAATACATATCCGCCATATGCCCCACGCGTACTCTTTACTAGACGAGCGTTACGAAGTGGTGAAATTAATTGCTCTAAGTAATGTTCCGATAAATCATGTGCCTGCGCAATTGATTTTAAGGAAATTGGACCTTCACCAAACTTTTTTGCAAGATCGATCATAATTGTTAAGCCGTAGCGGCCTTTCGTTGAAATCTTCATCTATTTTGCACCTCTTTTCAAATTTTCACTTCTATTGGTTATATCTTATTTATAAAAGAACACAATTTAAAATCCTATGAAATTATAGCATAATATAGTATTATAAGAAATTTCAACTTGTGTATCAAAATGATAACATAAAATCACATTGAAAAACTCGGAAATTATTACAATTGAAAGAAAAATGAAAATATTTATATTCATTTTTCCCACAAAACAGCATCCTATTTCAAATTCCACTAAAAAAAATGATACGATAGAAAGAGATTATACATTAAGGGAGACGGTAAAAATGAAACAGCCACTCGCACATCGAATGCGCCCTACAAATATTCAAGAAATTATCGGACAACAACATTTAGTTGGTGAAGGAAAAATTTTATGGCGAATGGTCCAAGCAAATCATTTTCAATCTATGATTTTATACGGCCCTCCAGGCACAGGAAAAACATCCATTGCGAGCGCAATTGCAGGAAGTACTGGAACCCCTTTTCGCCTATTAAACGCTGTTACTCATAATAAAAAAGATATGGAAGTTGTCGTACAAGAAGCAAAGATGCATCGACACCTCGTTTTAATTTTAGATGAAGTACACCGTCTAGATAAAGCAAAACAGGATTTTCTATTACCTCATTTAGAAAGCGGACTCCTTACCTTAATCGGTGCAACAACGAGTAATCCGTTCCATGCTATTAATTCTGCTATTCGAAGTCGTTGTCAAATCTTCGAATTACACGCATTAACAGAAGAGGATCTTTTAATTGGCTTAAAACGAGCACTTGAAGATAAAGAAAAAGGTCTCGGTGAATATGATGTAACGGTTACGTCTGAAGCATTACATCACTTTGCAAATGCATCTGGTGGAGACATGCGTTCTGCTTATAATGCACTTGAACTAGCTGTTTTATCTAGCTTTACAACGGACGAAAAAGCTGCGGTAATTACGCTAGAAATTGCAGAAGAATGCTTGCAAAAAAAGAGCTTCGTTCACGACAAAGGCGGTGATGCTCATTATGACGTATTATCGGCATTTCAAAAATCGGTGCGCGGAAGTGATGTAAATGCAGCACTTCATTATTTAGCACGTCTTATTGAAGCTGGTGATTTACAAAGCATTGGTAGACGTCTTCTTATTATGGCATATGAAGATATCGGACTTGCTAGCCCACAAGCCGGACCGCGTACACTAGCAGCTATAGAATCAGCGGAACGAGTTGGATTCCCGGAGGCACGCATACCACTTGCAAATGCTGTTATCGAGCTTTGCTTATCACCAAAGTCAAACTCAGCTTATAAAGCACTTGATGCTGCCTTACACGATTTACGCAACGGTCAAACAGGCGACATTCCAAGTCATTTAAAAGATAGTCATTACAAAGGCGCAGAATCACTTGGAAGAGGCATTGGATACTTATACCCACACGACCATCCAAATGGCTGGGTACAACAACAATACTTACCTGATAAAATAAAAAACAAACAATATTATAAACCGAAAACGACAGGGAAATTTGAGCAAGTACTTTCTACTGTATATGAAAGATTACAAAGTTCGAATAAAACGAAAAATAAAGGGTAACATAAGCGAAAACGTCACCATTATGGAGGCTTCGCTTATGAAAACACGTCAAGATGCATGGACAAAAGAAGACGATCTCCTTTTAGCAGAAACTGTTTTACGACATATTCGCAGCGGTAGCACACAAATAAAAGCATTCGATGAAGTCGGCGATACATTGAACCGTACTTCCGCAGCTTGCGGCTTTAGATGGAATGCTGAAGTACGACCGAATTACGAAGATGCGGTGCAACTTGCAAAAAAACAACGGAAAGAATTAAAACGCTCTGAAGCTAAAATAGAAAAAGAGCATTTCACGAAAACGAAACAACTCGTAATCGATGCCGAGTTTTCTGAAGATATTACGCTAAGTAAACAGGATCTTACCATGCAAAGTGTTATTTCATTTTTGCAAAACTTGGAGCACAATAATCCTTCACTCGCAAAGTTACAAACTGAAAATGATGTATTACAAGCTCAGCTCACTTCCCTGCAAAAAACAAATCATGAACTTGAAGCAAAATTAGCGGTACTCTCAAAAAAACAACAAGCAATCGAAGAAGATTACGCAATGCTTGTTAGAATTATGGACCGTGCTCGAAAACTCGTTTCAGTTGAAGAACAAGAAGAACAGATCGCTCCAATTTTCAAGACAGATCAAAATGGAAATTTAGATATTATATATTCTGCAGAAAATTAAAAAGGATGTCACCTAGTCGGGGTTTCTGACTGTGTGGCATCTTTTTTCTTCGGTAAAAATATATTGTTAAATAAAGTTACATAGATTTATCAGCAAAAATTGACAACAATAAACCTCAAATTCACACAAAGAAACGTCAGGTAATAATTGGATATTCCTCACTTGAATGTTGCTATAAAGATATATGTTTGAAAGGAGATGGTCGCTATTTCATTAATAGTCTTCAAAATAACACTCGGTATTCTCGTTCTAACATTAGGACTTTTTACCATTCAGAGTTTAAAAAAGACTTCCGCCTATAAGTCGGATAAATACGATTATTCTTTATTAGGATTACTTACATTCGAATTATTAGTATTGCAAATATCCATATTTCTTTAATACATATAAAAAAGCATATATCCGAAATGGATACATGCTTTTACTTTATTCTTGTCCTACACGCTTCACTTCAACGTTTTTAATACGTTCACGTACAACGTGACTTGCCATAATTAGGCCTGCCACAGATGGTACGAATGCATTTGATGAAGGTGGTAATTTCGCTTTACGAATTTTTGCATTTTCGTCTGGTACGATTTCTTTACGTACTTCTTCACGAATTACGATTGGGTTTTCGTCAGAGAAGACAACTTTTACACCTTTTTTAATACCATCTTTACGAAGCTTCGTACGAATTACTTTCGCAATTGGATCTGTATGTGTTTTAGAGATGTCCGCAATACGGAAACGAGTTGGGTCCATTTTATTTGCTGCACCCATGCATGAGATAATTTTAATTTTTCGACGTAAGCACTGTTTAATTAAATGAATTTTGAACGTAATCGTATCAGATGCATCTACTACGAAATCCAATCCATGTTTGAAGAACTCTTCATATGTTTCATCAGTATAAAACATTTCTAGTCCAATTACTTCACACTCTGGATTAATGTCTGCGATACGCTCTTTCATTAATTCTACTTTTGAACGTCCTACAGTAGATACTAACGCGTGAATTTGACGGTTTACGTTTGTAATATCTACAACATCTTTATCAACTAATACGAGACGTCCTACGCCAGAACGTGCTAACGCCTCTGCCGAAAATGACCCTACGCCGCCAATTCCTAAAATACCGACTGTACTATTTTTTAATATTTCAAGTCCTTCTTTACCGAAGGCTAATTCATTACGTGAAAATTGATGTAACATTCAGCTCTACACTCCTATTACAAAAATGGTCTATCATGTATTCTAGCGTTTTTCCGACTATTTGTATAGAAAAAGTTATAGAATTCCTAAAAATACATATTTCGAGAAGGAAAGCATAGTGTAAACCGCGCTTTACCTCTTCTCTCAATTATCCATTAAAAAAGTCTAGATGGTATTAGTATAACCATCTAGACCTTATTTTTACTTCTCTTACTTCTCTTCTTTCACGCTCAATTTTAAGCTTAGCTCTTCAAGCTGAGCTTCTGCAACTGGGCTTGGAGCTTCTGTTAATAAGCAGCTTGCGCTTGCTGTTTTCGGGAATGCAATTGTGTCGCGAAGGTTCGTACGGCCTGCAAGTAACATAACAAGACGGTCTAAACCTAATGCGATACCGCCGTGTGGTGGAGTACCATATTCGAATGCTTCTAATAAGAATCCGAATTGCTCTTGTGCTTCTTCTTGTGAGAATCCAAGTGCTTTGAACATTTTTTCTTGTACGTCACGCTCGTAAATACGAAGTGATCCACCACCAAGCTCATAACCGTTTAATACAAGGTCATATGCTTGTGCACGTGCTTTTTCTGGTGCCGTTTCTAATAACTCAACATCTTCACGGAATGGCATTGTGAATGGGTGGTGAGCCGCGAAGTAACGATCTGCATCTTCATCGTACTCAAGAAGTGGCCAATCCGTTACCCATAGGAAGTTAAATTTACTTTCGTCAATTAACTCAAGCTCTTTACCTAGACGTAAACGAAGTGCACCTAAGCTATCTGCAACAACGCTTTTCTTATCTGCTACGAATAGTAATAAGTCACCAGCGGTAGCTTCTAACGTAGTCATTAACACGTTTGCATCTTCTTCACCGAAGAATTTTGCAATCGGTCCTTTTAAGCCGTCCTCTTCCACTTTAAGCCAAGCTAGACCTTTTGCACCGTATACTTTCACGAATTCAGTTAATGCATCGATATCTTTACGAGAATATTTGCTCGCAGCACCTTTTGCATTAATTGCTTTTACTTGTCCGCCACTTTCTACAGCACTTGTAAATACTTTAAAACCACAACCTACTGCAAATTCAGATAGGTCTGTTAGTTCCATTTCAAAGCGTGTATCTGGCTTATCAGAACCGTAACGAGCCATTGCATCAGCATATTTCATACGAGGGAATGGTGCACTCACTTCTACACCTTTTGCATCCTTCATAACTTTCGTCATCATGCGCTCCATCATATCTAAAATTTCATCTTGCGTTAAGAATGAAGCTTCGATATCGATTTGCGTGAATTCTGGTTGACGGTCTGCACGTAAATCTTCGTCACGGAAACAACGTGCTACTTGATAGTAACGCTCAAATCCACCGACCATAAGAAGCTGTTTAAATAATTGTGGAGACTGTGGTAACGCATAGAATTCACCATCATGTACACGACTTGGTACTAAATAGTCACGAGCTCCTTCTGGTGTGCTCTTCGTTAAAATTGGTGTTTCTACTTCTAAGAACTCTTCTGTGTCTAAGAAGTTACGAATTGTTTTCGTTACATCGTGACGCATTTTGAATGTGTTAAACATTGCAGGACGACGTAAGTCTAAATAACGATATTTTAAACGCACATCTTCTGATGCATCTGTATCATCAGCAATAATGATTGGCGTTGTTTTTGCTGCATTTAATACGTTTACTTTCGTTGCTTGTACTTCAATACGACCCGTTGCCATATTGTCATTAATTGCGCCTTCACCACGCTCAACAACTGTACCTTCTACGTGCAATACGTATTCACTACGAATAGTTTCTGCTATTTCTAACGCTTCTTTTGATGTTTCTGGGTTAAATACAACTTGCACGATACCTGTACGGTCGCGTAAGTCTATAAAGATTAATCCACCTAAATCACGGCGTTTTTGTACCCAACCTTTTAATTGAACTGTTTGTCCAACTGCTTCTACTGTTACTTTTCCACATGCATGTGTTCTTTCAGCCACTGTAAGTTCCCCCTATATTAATTTCTCTGCTACGTATGAAGCAAATACATCTAATGCTACTTCTTCTTGTTCGCCTGTTGCCATATTTTTCAAGTTAATGATACCTTTATCTAGCTCATCTTCCCCTAATACAGCTACAAATTTCGCCTTTAGACGATCTGCTGATTTAAATTGTGCTTTCATTTTGCGGTCTAAATAATCTTTTTCAACTGATAATCCAGCTTTACGAAGATCAAACGCAACTTTTGCAGCATGGTCTTTCGCTTTTTCACCAAGCGCTACAACATAGCAATCAATACTATGTTCAATTGGTAATTCGATGTTTTCAGCTTTTAGCGCCATAATTAAACGTTCGATACTCATCGCAAAACCAATACCTGGCATTTCTGGTCCACCGATTTCTTGTACAAGCCCGTTATAACGGCCGCCGCCGCTTAATGTAGTGATAGCACCGAAACCTTCTGCCTCACTCATGATTTCAAAAACAGTGTGTTGATAGTAGTCTAAACCACGTACTAAGTTCGGATCTTTTTCAAACGGAACATCCATCATCGTTAATAATTCTTGAACTTTGTCGTAGTATACTGCCGAATCTTCGTTTAAGTATTCTGTAATAGATGGTGCTGTTCCCATTAATTCATGGTTACGGTCCTTCTTACAATCTAAAATACGAAGAGGGTTCTTTTCTAAACGAGATTGACAGTCAGAACAGAACTCGCCGATACGTGGCTCAAAGTGTGCGATTAACGCATCACGGTGCGCTTGACGGCTGGCTGCATCACCTAAACTGTTTAATACAACTTTAATATTTTTCAAGCCCATGCCGCGGTAAAACTCTACAGCAAGTGCAATTACTTCTGCATCAATTGCAGGATCGTTACTACCGATTGCTTCAATACCAAATTGTACGAATTGACGATAGCGACCTGCTTGTGGTCTTTCGTAACGGAACATTTGACCGATATAGTATAATTTCGTTGGTTGTGTTGCATCACCGAACATTTTGTTTTCAACGTAAGAACGTACAACAGGTGCAGTACCTTCTGGACGTAATGTTAAACTGCGCTCTCCACGATCTTGGAATGAGTACATTTCTTTTTGTACGATATCTGTCGTATCACCAACACCACGTAAAAATAGCTCCGTTTGTTCAAAAATTGGTGTACGAATTTCTTTATAGTTGTAACGACGGCAAATTTCGCGTGCTTGCCCTTCGATATACTGCCATAACTCAACGCTACCTGGAAGAATATCTTGCGTTCCGCGTGGGATTTGAATAGACATATTCAGTTCCTCCTCAAATTGTTTTAATCTTAATAAAAATAAAAAAACTCCCGCCTCTACTGTTTGAACAGTAGGGACGAGAGTATTATACCCGTGGTGCCACCCTAATTGAAGCACGTATGCTTCCACTTTTTTAATAACGCTTAAATGTGCGTTCATCCCTACTAAGCATATATGCCGTTCAAGTTGAAACCTCTAGAGTGTCATTCAATCAGTCATCATGCAGAAATGTTTTCAGCCTAAGACATTTCTTCTCTTTCCATGTGTGTCTCATTTACTCTTCTCTATCAACGGTTATATTCATATGTAAATATAAAATTACTATACGTTTGTTGAGTAGGATTGTCAAGTACTCTAAGAGCGTTCAATCTGCTTCTTTAGACGCTTTACATCTTGAAGAGAAATCCCAAACTCAGAAGCAAGCTCCATTGAAGTATTGTTTTGCTCTTTTGAAATAAAATCATGAAAATTTACGTTAAACAGTTGATTTGCACCATTTGTAACAGAATGCCCTTTTTCATTCATACGCATACGTATATCCCTCACATTCAATATAGATGTTTTACTTTTTATTGTTCCATATTGATGAAAGAGTTATACATAACTGAAACAGCTATTGATTCCAAATAAAGTGAAACTTTAATGAATAGGGGTTTTGTCCATTATGATTCATTATTAACCCTCACTAATCAGGCTTTTATAGGCAGTTGATCTCCCACAAATAGCGAGATAAATGAACAAAATATACAATAAAGTATAAAAAAGAGAGGATTATATAATCCTCTCTTTTTAAGCAACACTATTTACTATCCACAATTAAGGTCACCGGACCATCATTGATTAAAGAAACATCCATCATTGCTCCAAACTTCCCTGTTTCTACATGCAATCCTTGCTTACGAACTTCCTCATTAAAGAAATCATATAAACGCTCTGCATAGTCAGGTTTGGCAGCATCCATAAAGTTTGGACGTCTTCCCTTGCGGCAATCTCCGTATAATGTGAATTGCGAAATTGATAGAACTTGTCCTTCTACATCAAGTACAGAATGGTTCATCTTTCCACTCTCATCTTCAAAAATACGTAAGTTCGCAATTTTTTCTGCAATGTAAGTTGCATCTTTTTCTGTATCTTCATGCGTAATGCCAACTAGTAATGTTAAACCGAACGGAATTTGTCCTACGATCTCACCGTCTACTGTGACAGACGCTTCTTTTGATCGTTGTAAAACAACTCTCATCTTTTCTACACTCCCTATTAATGCATCATGCGTCGTACTGCATAAATTTCTGGAACACGTTTAATGCGTTCTACTACTTTTTTCAAATGCTGTAAGTTACGAATAGAGATTGACATATTAATTGTCGCCATCTTATTACGGTCACTTCTACCAGAAACTGCCGAAATGTACGTTTTCGTCTCTGTAACAGCTTGCAATACTTCATTTAATAAACCACGGCGATCGTAACCTGAAATTTCAATATCAACGTTATACTCAATTTCTTTTTCAGGGCTACCTTCCCACTCTACTTCTAATAAACGTTCTACAGCTTCTTCTGTATGAACATTTACACAATCACGGCGGTGAATCGATACGCCTCGGCCTTTCGTAATATATCCAACGATATCATCACCCGGTACTGGGTTACAGCATTTTGATAAGCGAATTAATAAATTATCCGCACCACTTACTTTAACGCCAGAATCCCATTTTCGAATTTTCATCGGTTTACGAACTTCTTTAACTTCAACAATCTCTTCTTCTTCACGTTGCTTACGGAACTTGTCCGTTAGTCGCGTAACAATTTGTGATGCAGTGATGCCATTATATCCAACTGCTGCAAACATATCTTCTTCATTTGCAAAGTTGAATTTTTCAGCAACACGTTTTAAATTGTCAGGAGCTAACACTTCTTTCATCTCATACTCTAGGCTACGCACTTCTTTCTCAACAAGTTCACGGCCTTTTTCAATATTTTCATCTCTACGTTGCTTCTTAAAGAATTGACGTATTTTGTTTTTTGCATGAGATGTTTGAGCAAGTTTCACCCAGTCTTGACTTGGCCCATACGAATGTTTCGATGTTAAAATTTCAATGATGTCACCTGTTTTTAATTTATAATCAAGCGTCACCATTTTCCCGTTTACTTTTGCACCAATTGTTTTATTTCCAATCTCCGAATGCACGCGATACGAAAAGTCAATCGGAACAGATCCAAGTGGCAATTCCATTACGTCGCCTTTCGGTGTAAAGACGAATACCATGTCAGAGAATAAATCAATTTTTAATGACTCCATAAACTCTTCTGCATTAGAAGCTTCATTTTGCCATTCTAATATTTGACGGAACCATGTAAGTTTCTTCTCTAATGTACCTGTTGTTTCTGCTGTTTTTCCTTCTTTATACGCCCAGTGCGCCGCGATCCCGAATTCTGCAATCTCATGCATTTCTTTCGTACGAATTTGCACTTCAAGCGGATCACCTTTCGGGCCAATTACAGTCGTATGAAGCGATTGATATAGATTCGCTTTCGGCATCGCAATATAATCTTTAAAACGACCTGGCATCGGCTTCCAGCACGTATGAATAATTCCAAGTACTGCATAACAATCTTTAATACTATTTACAACGACACGTACAGCTAATAAATCGTAAATTTCATTGAACTGTTTATTTTGCAGTGCCATTTTACGATAAATACTGTAAATATGCTTTGGTCTTCCAGAAATCTCAGGTTGAATTGCAACTTCTTTTAATTTCTCACGAATACCAGTCATTACTTCATCTAAATATTCTTCACGCTCTGCACGTTTACGCTTCATTAAATTTACAATACGATAGTATTGCTGTGGATTTAAATAGCGAAGTGACGTATCCTCTAGCTCCCATTTAATAGTACTAATTCCGAGTCTATGTGCTAAAGGTGCAAAGATTTCTAACGTTTCATTTGCAATGCGACGCTGCTTCTCTTGAGGCAAATGTTTCAATGTACGCATGTTATGAAGACGATCAGCTAGTTTAATTAAAATAACTCGAATATCTTGAGCCATTGCAATAAACATTTTGCGATGGTTTTCTGCTTGTTGTTGCTCATGAGATTTATATTTAATCTTTCCGAGCTTTGTTACACCATCGACAAGCATAGCAATTTCTTTATTAAATTCCCGTTCAATATCTTCTAATGTAATTTCTGTATCTTCCACTACATCATGTAAGAAGCCTGCTGATACCGTAGCTGGATCCATGTGTAAATCAACTAAAATACCTGCAACTTGAATTGGATGAATAATGTACGGTTCACCCGATTTTCTGTATTGTTCGCTATGCGCATCACGTGCATATCCATAGGCACGTGCCACTAGCTCAATATCTTCATTTGCTAAATATTGACTTGCTTTCTCGAGTACCTGTTCAGCTGTTAGTACCTGCTCATTTGCCATCGAATCACCTTTTATTGAAAATTGACTTTATCTTAATTAAGTAGAATAAATTATATTCTATCATTATAACCTAATGATTGTGAATTGTGAAAAGGAAAAGATTTTACTGACATTTCACCTTATTTTTTTGTGCAATTATACAAAAGTACCCGCTCCTCTCCAAGAGATTCACGGGTACTTTTTATCACCGTAGTTTTACCTATATAGTGATTAGTATTTTTCTAATACTAATACATCGTAACCATCTAACATTTTACGACCATCTAAGTAAGTAAGCTCTACTAAGAATGCAATTCCTGCTACAACTCCGCCAAGTTCTTCAACTAGCTTAATTGTCGCTTCAATTGTTCCACCTGTAGCTAATAGATCATCTGTAATCAATACGCGTTGACCTGGCTTAATTGCATCTTTATGAATTGTTAAAACATCTTTACCATATTCTTTACCGTAGTCAACTGTAATTACTTCACGTGGTAATTTTCCTAATTTACGAACTGGTGCAAAACCTACTTCTAACGCATAAGAAACTGGGCAACCGATAATAAAGCCACGTGCTTCTGGCCCTACTACAACGTCAATGTCTCTTTTCTTTGCATACTCAACGATTGCATCTGTTGCTGCTTTGTATGCTTTACCGTCGTTCATTAACGGTGTAATGTCTTTAAATACAATACCTTCTTTTGGATAATCCGGTACAATTGCGATATGTTGCTTGAAATCCATATTTCTGAATCCTCCTCAGATCTAAAAGGTTTGTAAATACAAATCCTTTACCCTAACTGTTCTACTTCTTTATGATTACGAATCGTTTCAAACCATGTATATAGTTGCTGATATGTGCTATAAACCAATTCTTTTTCTAATTGTAAGTGGTTCATTTTCTCACGATATGTGTTCGATTCAATTAAATCACGCTTTTGTTTTTTGTCTGCCATAAAAATGACGCCATCTTTTATTGTAACAAATTCTAACTCAAAAAACACCTGTGTCATGAAATTTACTGTATCTTTTGACCAACCTTTATGTCGACATAGTTGTTCTCCATATTGTCTTAAAGAAAATGGTGCTTTTTGGCTCAAGAACGAATAGTACCATTTAAAATGTTCCCTCGTTGGAACAGTACTAAATAAATGATTATTCTCTTGATAAAATAGCGTATAAATTCGCGACGGGAACCCCACTTTAAATAAATCTCGTAATTCATCTGTTCCTTTTGGCAAATCAAGTAACACGATGTATTGATCGTCTAAATGAGTTACTTCTGATGCATGCATCATATGCTCTTTATAGTCTTCTAAAGAAAATTTATTCAATACCTCTTCAGAAAAATACACCAACGTTATTTTTTCTTTCGGAAGTTCTGCTACATTCGCTTCTACGTTACGCATACTACGCCAATCAAATAATTGCCACGCCTCTACAGCAATATCTTGCACCATTAATTGCGGCTTCTTAAAATTATTCCATTCATTGATAGATGCTTCCCCTATTACAGATACCTTTGCAACTGGAGAAATTTCTTTCGCATACGTACCAAATCCAAATCCGATTGTATCCAGTGTCGCTTGTCCATCGCGAAGAGCCATTTTCAAATGTGAACCGTCTGATCCGATTGCACGAATACTTTCTAGCTCTGCATCCTTCACTGCAATACGTGGTTTTGGATTTCCAACACCAAATGGCGCTAACTTTTGCATATCTTCAATTGCTGCCAGTGTTACATCCTCCACTTTACAAAAGACATCAACAGCTGTAATTGGAATAAAATCTTCTTCTGTTAAAATTACCTCTGCTTGTTCATTTAAGCGGCGGCGTAATTCATCTACATCATTCATATGTAGCGTCATTCCCGCTGCCATCGGATGTCCTCCGAAATGTGGCAATAACTCTCTACAATCTGACAAGTTTGCAAACAAATCAAATCCTGCAATACTACGTGCTGAACCTTTTGCTGTTTCTTTTACAGGATCAATGCATAATACAATCGTTGGACGATAAAAACGTTCAACTAATTTAGATGCGACAATTCCAATTACACCTGGATTCCAGCCTTCTTTTGCCAGTACTAGTACTTTATTGTCTTCTGGCGGGAAATTATTTTCCACTTCAGCGATAGCTTCTTCTGTAATTTGCTTTACAATATCTTTTCGCAGTTTGTTCAGCTCATCAATTTCTTCAGCCAGCTCTTTTGCTTCTTCTGGATCATCTGATAATAAAAGATGTACAGCCGGCGTAGCATCTTCTAAACGGCCAACTGCATTAATACGTGGTGCGAGTGAGAATCCAATGCTCTCTTCTGTAATTTCACTTTGCGAAACGTTAG
This sequence comes from Bacillus sp. 17RED48, assembly GCF_019837545.1. Lineage (NCBI taxonomy): Bacteria > Bacillati > Bacillota > Bacilli > Caryophanales > Bacillaceae > Bacillus > Bacillus sp. 17RED48. The sequence continues at coordinate 457,867 of NZ_JADAXG010000001.1, read as the reverse complement.
CAACTTTAAATAGCGCCTTTAGTCCGATATTTTTCGTCATGCGCATATGCTTTAAACCGCGCTTCACTAGCAATCTATTTTCACCATGAAGTGACACTAAATCGGCTACTGTACCAATTACTGCAATTTCTAATAAATGTTCTGGTACACGGCCTAGTAGTGCATGTGCAACTTTAAACGCAACACCTACACCAGCTAAATAGTGAAACGGATATACACCGCCATCTAATTTCGGATGAATAATCGCAAGTGCTTCTGGCAATTCTGGTGGTGGCTCATGGTGATCTGTAATAATAAGATCTATTCCAAGCTCCTTCGCTACCTTCGCTTCATGCACTGCTGCGATACCAGTATCGACAGTAATAATTAGGGAGAATCCTGCGCTATGTGCCCAACGAAATGCTTCTTCGTTTGGTCCATATCCTTCTGTAAAACGGTTTGGAATATAAAATTCTACGTCTGCACCTAATTCTTGCAAAGCAAGATATAACACAGTCGTACTACTTACTCCGTCCGCATCGTAGTCACCAAATATTAATATTTGCTCTCCATTTTGAATCGCCTTATTTACACGTTCTACCGTTCTATCCATTCCTTCTAATAAAAATGGATCATGAAATTCTTGATTTTCTGTATTTAAAAAATCTAAAATCTTATCTTCTGTATCTAGTCCTCTACCGAGGAATAACGAAACGACAAGTGGTGATAATTGTAATTTACTTGCTAATTCACTCACTCGCTCATTATTATATTCTTTTTCTTTCCAACGCGTCTTCGGTTGTAACACGAAATCACCCCTTAACCTGTTCATTATACAAGACAGATTAAGGGGTGACAATATAATGCAAACTACGATGCAATATCTATATACTAAAATGTTGATGATATTTAATTTGGAGAATACGGATTTATATGTACAAACACATTTTGTACGTTATCTTGTTCCATAAGCGTTTCTTTCACATGCTTTCCAATGCGGTGCCCTTCTTCTACAGTAATGTATGGATCTACAGAAACTTTAATATCAACAATAACGTAATGACCATGCTCCCTTGCATATAAAGAGCCGATTTTTTTTACACCGTCTATTTGAAGCACAGCCTCTCTAAGCGGCACAACATCTTCCTCATGAAGAACATGATCCAACGTTGCATGAATTGCTTCGGCCCCAATACTCCACGCCATTTTTGCAACAAGAAGTGAAACAAATAATCCTGCAATCGGATCGGCATATACAAGCCAATCTAACCCGAACTTACCACCCATAATCGCTGCACAAATACCGATTAAAGCTGCAATTGAAGAAAATACATCCGAACGGTGCTCGTATGCATTTGCAATAATTGCATCACTATTTACCCTCTTCCCTAATCGGAATTTATATTGAAACATTCCTTCTTTCACTATAATTGAAAGAACAACAGCAAAAATCGTAATTCCTTTCGGTGGTTCTAGTTCCTGCGAAAAAGCTTTTATAGACGAAATCGCTATCTCGATTCCCACAATAAATAATAATACTGCAACAATAATTGCTGAAATCGATTCCGCTTTACCATGACCATACGGATGATCTTCATCAGGCGGTTGCTTTGCTGCTCGCAATCCAAAAAGTACAGCGAGCGAACCAATTACATCTGATGCAGAATGCACGGCATCCGCTAATAGTGCTTTACTGTTCCCAATATAACCAATTACCGCCTTTACAATCGCTAATATAATATTACCAACGATTCCGACAATAGCACCAAACTCGGCCTGTTTAAAACGTTCATCTTTTTCCATAATTAAAATCCCTTCTTTTCTTAACCTATCTTTTTATTGTAGCAAAAACAGCGATAACACCACCACTTTCTTCCATCTTCCTTCTGTTAAAAAGTTGCTATCTTATTGTATCCACAAACGAAAAAAGAGATGCCTCATAAAGAGACATCATCTTTTTTATACTTGTGGTTCAGATTCTACTTTCTCAACCTTTTTCTTGTTTTTGCCCTTTTTCAAACGACGGTTTTCAAGCATTAACCAAATTTGAGAAGCAACGAAAACAGAAGAGTACGTACCTACAACTAATCCAACAAGTAACGCAAACGAGAAGTTACGTAATGACTCACTACCGAAGATAAGTAATGTAATTACCGGGAATAACACTGTTAATACGGTGTTAATTGAACGACCAAGCGTTTGGCGAATACTTGCATTTACGATTTCTTCTAAGTCTTTTATATCACGAACTCGTTTTTTCTGTTTGTATAATTCACGGTTTCTATCAAACGTAACAATTGAGTCATTAATAGAATAACCGATGATTGTTAACACTGCAGCGATAAACGTTAAGTCTACCTCTAATTGGAAAATACTAAATATAACAACCATAACGAATGCATCATGTAATAATGCAAGTACTGCAGATAATGCGTACGTAAATCTGAATCGAATACTTACGTATAAAATGATAACTGCAGAAGCGATTAATACTGCGATAAATGCATTTCGTGCAATTTCTTTACCAATTGTTGGTGAAACCGTACTTACGTTTGGATCTGTACCATATTTATCATGGAAGAATGTTTTTGTTTTCGCAATTTCATCTTTTGATAGAACACCTAATGTACGAACTGCGAATCCTTTATTGTCATCCCCAGTCGGTACAATATTTTCTTCCTTCACGTCAATTTTCAATTCTTTAAAATCTTTATGAACATCAGACACAGTAAGTGTTTGTTTTGATTGCAAGTCGATACGTGTACCACTCGCAAAATCAATACCAAGATTCAATTTGAAAATTGGTAGTATAATTGCACCTGCAATTACAACTACAATCGAGAAAACAAGGAATTTATGACCGATATTTACGAAGTTAATACGATCAAATCTTGTCGGTGGATGTACTACACCTTTTGTTAATGGAATAATATCCTTTTGTTTCACACCAAAGTATCCTGGCTTTTTATCGAAGTAACGGCTCTTTACAAGTAAACCTAGTAAGAAACGAGTACCGAATACGTTCGTAACGAAACCAACTAAAATACTTACGATTAAACTTGTTGCGAATCCTTTTACAGAGCTATTACCATAAACGAATAATACACCAGCCGCTGCAAGAGTCGTAACGTTTGCATCTAAAATTGTTGCTAATGAACGATGATTACCAGCACGGAATGCTGACATCATTGACTTACCAATTTTCAACTCTTCTTTCAGTCTCTCGTACGTAATAATATTCGCATCAACTGCGATACCTACCCCGAGCACTAATGCCGCAATACCTGGTAATGTCAGAACCGCATGCATCCAGTTAAATACGAGTAGCGTAACAAAAATGTATAGACCTAACATAATAACCGCTACAATTCCTGGTAAACGGTAGTATACAAGCATAAATAAGAAAATAAGAGCGATACCAATCGCACTAGCGAAAATCGTTTGCTCTAACGCTTGTTGACCAAATTTCGCTCCAACTGATGTTGAATACATTTCTTTTAAATCAACAGGAAGTGCACCTGCATTTAATAAAGATGACAGTTGTTTCGCACTTTCAACTGTGAAGTTTCCACCTACGATAGATACTTCAGCTTGATTAAACACTTGGCTTACTGTTGCTGCTGATAAGAACTTCGGATTCGGTTTTGCAGACTCTGCTTTATACGAATCTTTTCCTTCTTCAAAGTCAAGCCAAATTACCATTAAATTCGTTGGTGGTGGCATTTTTGAAATTTTTTCAGTTACTTCACGGAATCTATCAGCGCTTTTTAGTGTAAGACCTACGCTCGCACGGCCTTGCTCATCAAATGTTTGTTTCGCTCCGCCGCCTTTTAAATCCGTTCCGTCCATAAGAAGGTTATCATCTACATCACGGAATGTTAATTTCGCTTGTGTTGATAACATTTCACGTGCTTTTTGCTGATCTTGTACACCAGCAAGCTGTACGCGAATTCGATCTTGTCCTTCAATTTGAATGTTCGGCTCACTTACACCGAGAACATTGACACGATTTTCAAGAGCACCTACTGTACTTACAAGTGCCTCTCGGTCGATTTTATCACCTTTTTTGGCTGGTTTTACTTCATAAAGAATTTCAAAACCACCGCGAAGGTCTAGTCCTAGACTAATTCCTTTTGCTATGTCTTTTCCTGCCGCACCAATTACTCCACCGATTAATAAAACGATGAGGAAAAAGGCGGCAATTCTCGTACCACGCTTTGCCATATGTACCCTCTTTCTGCTACTAACACTTTAAATAAATCTCTTACGATTCACTTTTACACGTATGCATACGCCTAGTTAGTAGACTTCCTTTCTATAATTTTGCTAGTTCATCACTAGCTGTGTCGGTACGTTTTTCACAATACCTACACTTTCATTATTTATTTTTTCTCTTCACTACCCCCTTTATATATAATCTTAGACATAATTATTTCCTCATTATCAATACCTATCATTATACTGCAAAAGGAAGAACAAACCAATTGCAGTCGGTTATTTATTTTCATATTCATCAAATGACCAAAGTGGCGCTTGATATGCTTCAACAGTTAAATAATTCATATATTCATTAGTACTTACTCTTAATACATCATTTACTAATTCATATAATCTAACATCACCGTTTATTTTTTTCCACTTCTTCACTTTAAGAAACTTCCAAATATCATCATCTGTTACTCGGTCATAACCGAACATGTGAAACTCTTCTACTTTGCTTTCTAAAACGACTTGTAACTGTCCGCGGTACGATTCTACCAAAGCCTCTTTTTCTAACATACATAAACATCTCCTTCTTATTTCAGCACGAAAAGTCGCTTTTAATCCCGCTCTAATGGACAGCAATAACTACTTTCAAGAGCACTCTCATACTTCACTCTCTTAAATGCTTGTCATTCTTGTCTCATACGTGCATATAAATTATTGTAAATCATTCCACTGATTTTGAGAAGGTAGGAGAAGACCATGACGAGACAAAGCTTTTTAAAAGGCGCATTTATTTTAATGATAGCCGGCTTTATTACCAAAATCCTTGGATTTATTAACCGGATTGTAATGGCACGTATTTTAGGGGAAGAAGGTGTTGGCCTTTATATGATGGCCGTTCCTACATTCATTCTAGCAATTACATTAACACAAATCGGCCTTCCTGTCGCAATCGCAAAATTTGTAGCAGAAGCGGAAGCTGTGAACGATAGACAAAGGGTTAAAAAAATATTAACAGTATCATTAGCTGTTACATCCGTTATTAGTATCATTTTAACAATCGGAATTATGCTCCTCACACCTATTTTAGCAAAAACATTATTAACTGATGAACGAACGTACTATCCATTAATGGCCATTTTACCTGTCGTTCCTGTTATTGCTGTTTCTTCTGTTTTACGCGGTTATTTCCAAGGGAAACAAAATATGAAACCTAGCGCTTATGCTCAAGTTATAGAACAAGTTGTCCGCATTACAATTATCGCTATATGCATTCAGTTATTTTTACCTTACGGCGTAGAATATGCTGCAGCTGGCGCTATGTTATCAGCCGTTCTCGGTGAAGTTGCATCGTTATTATTTTTACTCACTTTATTCCAGCGCGAAAAACATTTATCTATACGCTCTGGATTTTTCACTACTGTAAAGGAGAGCAAAGGTACATTTTATTCTCTGATGGATATCGCTCTTCCGACTACAGGAAGTCGTTTAATCGGTTCCGTTTCATATTTCTTTGAGCCTATCGTCGTTATGCAAAGCTTAGCGATTGCCGGAGTTGCTGCCTCTGTCGCAACCCAGCAATACGGTATATTAAACGGTTATGCATTCCCACTTCTATCACTGCCAGCCTTTATTACATACGCTCTTTCTACAGCGCTCGTTCCATCTATTAGTGAAGCGATGGCTAAAAGACAGCATAAATTAGTGGAACACCGACTACAACAAGCACTTCGGATCTCATTAATTACTGGTGGGTGGTCAGTCGTTATATTATACGTATTCGCTTCTCCTATTTTAACTCTTATGTATGGATCGGATAGTGCAACAGCATTTATCCAGCTTCTTGCACCTTGCTTTTTATTTCATTACTTTCAAAGTCCACTTACCTCTGTTTTACAAGCTTTAAACTTAGCAAGAGCTGCAATGATGAATACATTTATTGGCGCCATCGTGAAATTAATCCTTATTTTTGTACTAGCTTCAAGGCCAGATTTTCAAATGATGGGGGTTGCCCTTGCAATTGCAGCAAATATAGTAACGGTAACATTCCTTCATTACGCTACTGTTTTAAAGAAAATTACATTTACCATTTACGCAAAAGACTACATTTTCGGTGGACTTGCTATCGGTATTGCAGGCGCTTTCGGTTTTTATCTTCATAAATATATGATTTTCTCTCATTCACTCGGCGTACAAACATTATGGGAAATCACTTTAACAACAATCGTTTATATTATCCTCCTCTTCACTTTCAAACTCATTCGAAAAGAAGAGTTAAGCCGACTCCCAATCATTCGAAAACTTTCATTTTTGAAGTAAACGGGCTTACTATTTCATATAGTAAGCCTCTAGTTTTCTTTCAAATCAACAAAAAATTGTCCATTTTGAAAGCTGCAGTATAAAATTTGTTTGATATCGTTATAACCTAAGTTTTTTAATTTGCCAATAAGCCATTCGTCTGTATGTTCAATCATTTGTAAATGATTCAATTGAATTTCTCCATCAATAATAAGAGGAAGAGTAAACTGCAATGTATCCTGTTTACCTTTTTGTTTTTGAAAGACAGATAACTTCCCAGATGGTTCTAAAATAGCGTATTCTACATCTCGGATATCTCCAACTCCTTGCTCCCTTAATTGCATCAATAAATCATCTATATTATAACGCTGCTTTCTCATCTTCTTTTCATCAATTTTCCCCGCATTTACAAGAATAGCCGGCTCACCTTCTATTAAATGCCGAAATCGTTGAAACTTTAATGAAATGACTGACAAAATAATCTGTATACACATAAGAAAAGTCATGGGAACTAATTGGTGCCAAAGTGATTTATCGGTATTTTCAATTGCGACTACAGCCATTTCGCCAAGCATAATGAATACGACTAAATCTAATACACTTAACTCTCCAATTTCACGTTTACCCATAAGACGAAAAATAATTAATATGATGAAATACAAAAGCATCGTCCGGCCAATGATTGATACCCATTCCATTTCTACATCTCCTTTTTTACGTATAGACTCCCCTATAAAAAATAAACTAGTCTAACTTGGGCAAAAAGAAAATATGCTTGTATTAAAAAGGGGGAATGTATAAATGGATGGAACGAAAAAATTATCAACCGCAATCGGCTTTGGTATCATTACCTTATTAATTCTCGCATCAATTATTAGCATGGTTATAGCTCTTTTATTAAAGTTTACAGATATGACTGAAGGGACATTAGCCGTTACTATTTTTATACTAGCTCTTTTATCTATGCTTATATCCGGATTTACTGCCGGCAAAAAAGCACAAGGGAAAGGTTGGCTAGTAGGTTTCACAACAGGTCTTACATTCGCTATACTTGTTTTTCTAGTTAACTATTTAGGCTTCTCTCAAACTTTATCGAACTCCCAGTTACTTTATCAATTAGCATTAATGGGCGCGAGTACACTCGGTGGTATTTTCGGGGTAAATATGTCAAAACAAAATAACTAAAAAAGGCCCTGCACATTTCATGCAGGGCCTTCCTCATTAGTTTTTCACAACTTCACGAATCGCATTACGATCGAAAGTTAAGTGTGAACCACCAGATTTAATAACGATTTTCGTCTCATCTACTGATTCGATTGTACCGTGTAAACCACCGATTGTTACGATAGCATCACCTTTTGCTAACTCATTTTGCATTTGAGCAACTGCTTTTTGACGCTTTTGTTGCGGGCGAATTAATAAGAAATAGAAAATCGCAAACATCGCAACGATCATAACGATATTCATCATACCTGGATTCATCTTTTGTTCCTCCTTTTAAATTATGTATTAGAAGTTTTTAGCATTCGGTTTATTAAAGCCATACTGTTCAAAGAATTCTTCGCGGAAATCGCCAAGACGGTCTTCACGAATAGCTTGTCTCACCTGCTCCATTAAGTTTAACAGAAAATGAAGGTTGTGATAAGACGTTAAACGAATTCCGAACGTTTCATCACATTTCATTAAGTGACGAATGTATGCACGAGAGTAATTTTTACATGTATAGCAATCACAATTTGGATCAAGCGGACCGAAGTCTCTTGCAAACTTCGCATTTTTTACAACTAGACGGCCTTCACTTGTCATACATGTACCATTTCGAGCGATACGAGTTGGAAGTACGCAGTCAAACATATCAATACCACGAATTGCACCATCGATTAATGAGTCAGGAGAACCTACTCCCATTAAGTAACGTGGCTTATTATCTGGAAGAAGTGGTGTTGTAAACTCAAGTACACGGTTCATAATATCTTTCGGCTCACCTACAGATAAACCACCTACAGCGTAACCAGGGAAGTCCATTGAAACAAGGTCTTTTGCACTTTGACGACGAAGCTCTTCGAACTCTCCACCTTGTACAATACCGAATAAACCTTGATCTTGTGGACGCTCATGCGCTTTTAAACAACGTTCTGCCCAACGGCTTGTACGTTCTACAGACTTCTTCATATATTCAAAAGTAGCTGGGAATGGTGGACACTCATCAAATGCCATCATAATATCTGAACCTAATGCATTTTGAATTTCCATCGCTTTTTCTGGCGATAAGAATAATTTATCTCCATTTAAGTGGTTACGGAAGTGAACGCCTTCCTCTTCAATACGACGGAAGTCACTTAAACTGAATACTTGGAAACCACCAGAATCCGTTAAGATTGCACGATCCCAGTTCATAAATTTATGCAAACCGCCTGCTTCACGAATAATTTCGTGACCTGGGCGTAGCCATAAATGATACGTATTACTTAAAATAATGCCAGAATCCATTGCTTTTAATTCTTCTGGTGACATTGTCTTAACTGTTGCAAGTGTACCAACTGGCATAAATGTTGGTGTATCAAATGAACCGTGCGGCGTATGTACACGCCCTAAACGCGCACCCGTTTGTTTACAAGTTTTAATAAATTCATAACGAATTGCTGTCATAATTTACTCCTTTTATTTGTTTCCCATTTTAGCGTGAGATGCAACGAACATTGCATCACCGAAGCTAAAGAAACGATATTTTTCTTTTACTGCTTCATTATAAGCATGAAGTACATTATCTCTATTTGCAAATGCACTTACAAGCATAATTAATGTTGATTTCGGTAAATGGAAGTTTGTAATTAAACCATCAATTGCTTTAAATTCATAACCTGGGTACATAAAAATGTCTGTCCAGCCCGAAGCAGCACAAAGCTTGCCGTCATGATCTGTCGCAATTGTTTCTAACGTACGAGTTGAAGTCGTACCTACCGTAATAATACGTCCACCACTCTCTTTCACACGATTTAATAATGCCGCTGTCTCTTCAGACATATGGTAATATTCTGCGTGCATATGGTGTTCTTCAATCGTATCTGCAGAAACTGGCCTAAATGTTCCAAGTCCTACGTGAAGTGTAATGAAAGCTAACCCAACGCCTTTTTGTTTTAACTTCTCCAGTAGCTCTTCTGTAAAGTGAAGTCCCGCAGTCGGCGCTGCTGCTGAACCGATTTCTTTCGCATATACTGTTTGATAGCGATCGCGATCTTCTAGCGTCTCTTTAATATATGGAGGAAGTGGCATTTCCCCAAGTTCATCTAAAATTTCATAGAAGATGCCGTCATATGAAAATTCAAGCTGACGTCCACCTTGATCTGCAGTTCCTATACAAGTTGCTTTTAATTTCCCTTCGCCAAAAGAGATAACAGTTCCTTCTTTTACACGTTTCGCTGGCTTAACAAGCGTTTCCCACTTATCGCCTTCTTCTTGTTTTAAAAGAAGTACTTCAATGTGCGCGCCTGTATCTTCTTTCACACCATGCAAACGAGCAGGCATAACTTTCGTTTCATTTAAAACTAAGCAATCCCCCTCATGTAAGTAAGAAAGAATGTCTGTAAAATGTTTATGCTCAATATCGCCTGTTTCACGATCTAACACCATTAATCTTGATGTTTCACGATCTTCTAATGGGATTTGTGCAATAAGTTCTTCTGGTAAATGAAAATCAAACAGATTAATATCCATAACTATATCCACCTATTTCTTATTTAAATCGATTTATTATATACATAATAAAAGATAATACAATACTTAACACAATACATGTAATGATAGGAAAATAAAAGGTAACGTTTCCTTTTTTCACAAAAATATCGCCTGGAAGCCTTCCAATGAACTTCCAAGCTAATCCAACAACGATGAGTAAGATACCTGCTGTAATAAGCAATTTTGGCATCTCCGTCATACTTTTGGCATCTCCATTCCGAAATGCTCATATGCAAGCGGCGTTACGATTCGGCCCCTTGGCGTTCGTTGTAAAAAGCCAATTTGTAATAAATATGGCTCATATACATCTTCAATCGTATGAGATTCTTCTCCAATCGTTGCCGAAACCGTTTCTAACCCGACTGGGCCACCACGGAATTTCTCAATAATACCAAGTAATAATTTATGATCGATATGATCTAGACCTAATTTATCTACTTGCAGTAGTTCTAACGCCATTTGTGTAATTTCCATTGTAACCGTTCCGTTACCACGAACTTGTGCGAAATCTCGTACACGTCGTAATAAACGATTCGCAATACGAGGTGTACCACGAGCACGTCTTGCAATTTCTAGTGCGGCTAACGAATCAATTTCAACTTCAAATACTTCTGCTGTACGTTCAACAATCTCAGAAAGCTGATCTACTGTGTAATATTCTAATCTTGAAAGTACACCGAAACGGTCACGAAGCGGCGCTGATAATGCCCCCGCACGCGTCGTTGCTCCAACTAGTGTAAACGGAGGCAAATCTAAACGTACAGACCGTGCTGACGGCCCTTTTCCAATTACGATATCAAGGCAAAAATCCTCCATCGCAGGATATAACACTTCTTCAATTGATCTATGCAAACGATGAATTTCATCAATAAATAATACATCACCCGGCTGAAGTGCTGTTAATACAGCTGCTAAATCTCCCGGCCTTTCAATTGCTGGGCCTGAAGTTGTTCTAACATTTACGCCCATTTCATTGGCAATAATATTGGCAAGCGTCGTTTTACCAAGTCCTGGTGGTCCATATAGAAGCACATGATCTAACGTTTCTTCACGCATTTTCGCTGCTTCAATAAACACCTCTAAATTATGTTTCGCTTTATCTTGGCCAATATACTGACGGAGCGTCTGTGGCCGTAATGAATATTCTAAATCCGAATCTTCATATGCAGATTCCCCTGAAAGGAGACGTTCGTCCATTATACTCACCTCTTACCATTTAGTAAAAGACTAAGTGCCTTTTTAATATACTGATCCGTCGTTAATGATTCTTTTAATAACTCTGGTACAACGCGAGAAACTTCTCGTTCTGCGTATCCAAGTGCGCGCAGAGCTTCCAGCGCCTCATCAAGCTCAGCTGATGAACCTTTCTTCTCATCAAAACGTTCTGTGTCTGAGAATAAATCAACAAACGCATCTGGCACGACATCAGCTAGTTTTCCTTTTAAATCTAAAATCATTTGGCGTGCTGTTTTCTTTCCGACGCCCGGGAACTTCACTAAAAACTTCTCGTCTTCGTGTTCAATCGCTTGAACGACCTGTCCTGTTTGACCAGATGCTAAAATTGCAAGAGCACCTTTTGGTCCAATACCAGACACACCTAACAACTTTGTAAATAATAAACGCTCTTCACGTGTTTTAAACCCGTAAAGTGCCATAATATCTTCTCTCACATAATGATATGTATAGACACGGATTTCTTGCTTACTTCTTTGAAATACATACGGATTTGGTGTGAAAATTTGATAACCAATTCCATTATGGTCAATTACGACATATTCCGGTCCTACATATTCCACGTAACCTGTAACATATTCAAACAAAATACGATCTCTCCCTCTTAAATCATGTATTCCATTTTAACATATTTAATGATAGAAAAGCGAGACTACCCCAACAAATGTTCTCTATTTAAAACTTCTGTTATTTTCCATTGACAGAAAGTATGAAGCACCTTAATATACAGAAGTCGATAATGATTATCAATACTAATTAAAGGGGTTACATCAGGATGAAACAGAAGCTATTTATTTTATTTACTATTATGCTAGTTGTTCTTTCTATCGTTGGCTGTTCTTCTCAAAAAGAAGAATCGAAAGCGAAAGAACAACCGAAAACAAAAGTTGTAAAACACGCTAAAGGGGAAGCTACAATTCCAGTAAATCCAAAGAGAATTGTTGACCTATCTGGATCAACAGAAGAATTATTACTTCTCGGACACAAACCTGTTGGTACAGCAAACACATATAAAGATAAAATCCAAAATCATTTAACAGAAAAATTAGACGGCGTAAAGGCAGTAGGTTGGTACTGGGCACCTAAAATTGATTTAGAAGCTGTTACTGCATTAAAACCAGACTTAATTATTTTAAATAATCGTCAGTTGAAGATCTATGATCAATTAGAAAAGGTTGCACCAACAGTTGTTTTAGAAACAAACTTAGAAGACTGGCGCGGTAAGTTTAAAGAAGTAGGTAAACTATTTGACGAAGAAAAGAAAGCAGACAAATGGATTGCAGACTACGATAAAAAAGCAGACTCTTTATCTAAAAAAATTAAAGAAAAAACAAAAGATGAGAACTTTATGTTCGTCGCAGTTACACCACAAAACTTCCGTGTATACGGTAGCTTCGGATACGGTGACATCATCTTTAATGACTTAAAACTTCCAGTAACAAAAGGTACAGATTTAAAACAAACGATGGCACAAGTATCGCTAGAAGGTCTTGTTGCATTCCAACCTGATCAAATGTTTATTGTAAACTTTGGCGGCGAAGCTGATAAAGTTTACGAAGACTACAAAAACAGTGCCGTTTGGAAAGACAATAAAGCAGTTAAAAACAATCACGTATATGAAGTATCAAATGAAATCTTCAATACGAAAGCTTTCAATCCAATCGGAAAAGATATGCTAATTGATGAAATCGCAAAACAAATTTTAGATAAAAACAAGTAAAAAAAAGCAGCTCACCATGAGCTGCTTTTTTTCTTATTTTGCACTGCGTATTGCTTCATTTTTTCAATCGTCTTCACAAAACCTTCTTTTGATTTAATGCGAATACCACGCTTCAATTTTGCACGCTCATAACTCTCCAGCTTTTTCATATCAATTTGAAAGAAGGAATGAATCGCATTATCACTTTTCGGTACACCTTTAAAAATTTGTAATATCCCTTCCTCTGACACACCAAAATATCCGCTCGTTTTCAATAATGGAGAAATATCATCAACTTTCTTTTGTAATACGATTTGTACATCATCACGATCAACGAGCTGCCATTCTTTATATTGCTGTAGAAACTTTTCTAAGTCCGCTACTTTTTCTGTAAATATTTCCTCGCTTACTTCTCCATCAACATACATTCGCTCTAATAAAATTGTAACTTCCGGCTCTTTTTCTGTTACTTCTGGTACTGGCCCTTCCGCCTTCACATTCGTTTCATAAACGAAACAAAACATCATAACGAAAGCTTGTACTGCAATCAGTATCCATTTCATTTCCGTTCACCTCTTTTAGGCAAGATCAAACTTTCATTAGTAGTTTTTCCGGAAATGGGGGTTTTATCCATATAAATGACCGTATTACATTTCTCTCGAAAATAAAAAATGCAGATAAAGTTTTATCTTTATCTGCATTAGCATTTGTTTTTATATAAAATGAAAGACGCCTGCAAAGCAGGCGTCTTGATGCGTTTACGGCGAGAGACCAGGCGACCACATTCGCGTGTTTAGCACTTAAGCATATCTCTCGTCTTACGTAAATTAGCTCATCGCTTTGCTAATATAACATTAATAAATTATAAGTGCAACATGTTTATAAAAATATTTTATTTCCTCTTTCTCCCAAACGAACTTTATGTAAATTATAAATTGATAAATGCAATATATATGTTACAATTAATATAACAGCGAAATCATAATAAACAGAAGATGGATATTGTGAAAAAAATAAAGGATGAACGTCTCATTCTGAAAACATTAAAAAACATACGTATTGCCTTTCTTTTTCAATCGCTTGGTATAATTGGCATTTTAGGATATATCGGATTCACTGAAGGAATGGATCAAATTACGAAATCTCCATTATGGTTATTATTTATCCTTACAAGTATTGTACTTAGTTATTTACAGTTAAGCGTTTCTATCGATGTAGAAGAAGGCGAAAAGGATATAAAGTTAACTCCTTATTACAAAATTATTTTACGCTCTCTTATTGTAGGAACTATTATAGCCATTATTTATATTATTTTCAGTCCAGAAAGACCTCTCTTTGAGGCTATTCTAACAGGTAGTATTTTCTTTATATGTTTTTTAATTTCTTATTCCATTAGTTATTTCATTAAAAAACGTCGTTTACAAGACAACGATGAATAAAGAGGAAGGGCTACCCCTTCCTCTTTTGTTTTGCTATCGCATAGTACCAGTTAAACCGTAACGAATGTCTCGGAACATATTCCCTATATCACGATTAAAATCGTTTGTAACTGTACCGTTACGTAGGCGTGTACTCATTGCATCGACACGAGTAAACATGTCATTTCTTACAGAAACATATACATTTCTGTTTCCAACTTCATTTACAACAGCTTGACGAACTTCGTTTGCAAGTGCCGTTTCATTCGATACTGGATTACGCGGTTTTACTGCAATCGCCACATCGTTTCCATATACAACTGTAGACACGCGGTCTACGTTATTCATACGCTTTACACGATTTGTTATTTTTTCTGCTGTTTTACCATCATTGTTAATGTATGAATTGTTCATTGTAATATTACGTGTTGGATGCGGGTTAGCAATTTGACCGTTGTAATTTACATCTCGGTAATAATTGTTATATCCTGTATCATTACGACCATTTCTATATGTTACATAATCTGTATAACGATCATTACGCGTTACATTATCACGATACTGGTGTGTATCATTATAAGATGTACGCTCGTAATTGTAGTTACGTCCATCCATTGCATTATTATCTTTTGGTGTACCACATGCAGCTAATGCACTGGTAACTAACAAAGAAGCAGCGATCACTTTTACTTTCGTATTCAATACAAAAACCCCCTCTGTTAGAATGAGCTTCTTTTCTGAAAAGCTCCCTCTTATGATGAGTAACAGAGAAGGTTTTTACACTGTTAATATTTCACTGGGGATTTTCTAACATTTGATGTAAATCTTCCATTTTCAGAACGACTCTACATAAAAAAAGGCGGGAATAATCCCACCTTTTTTAAACTTCCTCTTCGTCCTCTTCTTCTGAAACTGGATCTCCAAATACATTTGGTGGATCCGGTTGATAATACATCGTTCCTGGCTGTGGCGCATATGCCGATTGAGTTGGTTGATAATATAAAGGATTCGCATATTGTGGTCCTCCAGGTTGAGGACTATATAACCTACTCTCTCCTCCGCATCCACAATCTTCTTCACCTTGTACGAGTGGCGGCATATTATTATCCATTGGCATCATATTTGGATTTGGCATAGACGTATATTGCGGTCCAAACGGTGCTCCTTGCTGATATGGCATTTGATATGGATTTTGTTGTTGATAATACGGATTTGGCGGCATCATAGGCTGTTGGTATGGTATTTGATATGGCATCATATTCGGTGGTTGATTATTATCCATTATCGGCATCATGTTTGGCATTTGATTATTATCCATTATCGGCATCATATTTGGCATTTGGTTGTTATCCATTATCGGCATCATATTTGGCATTTGGTTGTTATCCATTATCGGCATCATATTTGGCATTTGGTTGTTATCCATTATCGGCATCATATTTGGTATTGGGTTATTATCCATTATCGGCATGATGTTTGGTGGTTGATTGTTATCCATTATCGGCATCATATTTGGCATTTGGTTGTTATCCATTATCGGCATCATATTTGGCATTTGGTTGTTATCCATTATCGGCATGATGTTTGGTGGTTGATTGTTATCCATTATCGGCATGATGTTTGGCGGTTGATTGTTATCCATTATCGGCATGATGTTTGGCGGTTGATTGTTATCCATGATTGGCATGATGTTTGGCGGTTGATTGTTATCCATGATTGGCATGATGTTTGGTATTTGAATATTTGGCGGTATTACTTGTGGAATAACTACATTTTCTTTCGATACATTTGGTGACACGATGTTTCCTACATTTTCTTTCTTCACTTGCGGTGACATGATATTCCCTACATTTTCTTTCTTTACTTGCGGTGACACGATATTCCCTACATTTTCTTTCTTTACTTGCGGTGACACGATATTTCCTACATTTTCTTTCTTTACTTGCGGTGACACGATATTTCCTACATTTTCTTTCTTTATTTGAGGTGACACGATGTTTCCTACATTTTCTTTCTTCACTTGCGGTGACACGATATTCCCTACATTTTCTTTCTTTACTTGCGGTGACACGATATTATCTTTTTTCGTTTGCGGAGAAATGATGTTATTAGGTTTCATTTTAGTAATTTGAGGAGCAATTAACTCGCTTCCTTTTTTAATTACATCTGAAATTTTATATTCTTTTTTTGCTTTTATTGGTGGTTGCGGCGGCTGTGGTAATACATTTACCGAAAACTTCGTGTTTTCTTTTTCTGCTGGTTTTTGTTTTTCTATAACAGGTGGTTTTTGAATAACAGACGGTTTTTCAACTGGTTTTTCTATTTGAATTGGCTTTTCTTTTTGCACCTCTTTTTGTGGCTTTACCTGTACTTCTTTTTGCGGTTTCACTTGCATTTCCTTCTGTGGTTTTACCTGTACTTCTTTTTGTGGTTTTACTTGCACTTCTTTTTGTGTTTGTTGCATAGCAGGTTGCTGTGTAATTGGTGCTGATTGATACGTAACTTCTTCCTCATCTTCTATTCCAAGTGGCGTTGGTGTTGCTGCAAATTCTTTTTGCTGTACTTCTTTTACATATTGTTTTGGAGGTGCTGAACCTGCCCCAGCCTGTTGTTTTACGTGAACGCTGTTTGATGGTACTTTAATTTTCATACCTGGCATGATTAAATCTGGATTACTAAGTTGTGTATTTGTGTTTTTCAACGTATCAAAATCCACTCCGTACTTTTTCGCAATTTTCCAAAGGGTATCCCCTTTTTGCACGATATGAATTTTCAAATTTTCCCCCTCCTGTATAACTTATCTATAAGTAACAAATCTCATGAAGTAACCCTTTCTAAATAACGCTAACTTCTGTTCACTTGTATCACTTCTTCGATTTTTAATATCATTAGAAGTGGAATAAGCATAAAAAAATCGCAATGATTTCTTCAAAACAATGTATGCCCATTTCGTTCTCGTTATGATTATATGCATGAAAAAAAGCAACAGAAATACCGTTGCTTTACACACGCTCTAACATACGATTTAATGCGAGAACCGCTTCTTCAGTCACTTGTTTATCTACGCTAATAACGTTAATTTCTTCTCCTCTTTCTACCGTTTCAAGCACCCATAATAAGTGCGGCAGATCAATTCGGTTCATCGTTAAACACGGACACATAAATGGATTAAGTGAAACAATCTCTTTATCTGTATGTTGCTGAATAATTCGGTTCACTAAATTCATCTCTGTACCAATTGCCCATTTACTTCCAGGTGGCGCTGCTTCAATCATATCAATAATATATTTCGTTGACCCTGCGTAATCCGAAGCATCAACGACCTCATAACAACATTCCGGATGTACAATAATATTCATATCCGGATGATTTTTTCGTACATTCTCAATGTTTTTCACTGTAAAGTTTTGATGAACCGAACAATGCCCTTTCCATAAAATCACTTGAATTCCTTCTATATCTCCATCGTATTCTAATGAATCTGTATGCGGGTCCCATACTGCCATTTTATCTAACGGGATACCTAAATCGTATGCTGTATTTCTTCCTAAATGTTGATCCGGTAAAAAGACAAGACGCTCTTTTTGTGTAAACGCCCAAGACACCATTTGTTTTGCATTAGAAGAAGTTACTGTTGCTCCGCCATTACGACCACAAAACGCTTTAATTGCAGCTGTAGAGTTAACATATGTTAACGGAATCATCGTATCTCCAAATAATTTTGCGAGCTCTTTCCATGCTCTTTCTGTTTGTTCAATATCTGCCATATCTGCCATCGAACAACCTGCACGCATATCTGGCAAAATAACGATTTGATCATCTGTCGTTAACATATCTGCTGTTTCTGCCATAAAGTGTACGCCACAAAATACAATATATTTTGCTTCTTTATTGCTCGCTGCAACTTGCGCAAGCTGAAGCGAATCTCCTGCTGCATCAGAAAATTGTACCACTTCATCTTTTTGGTAATGATGCCCTGGAATAAATAGTGTTTTCCCCATTTTTTCTTTAATTTCACGAACACGCTTTTCCATATCTTCTGTTGACATCGTGTAATAACGCTCTGGTAACATCGTTTCAATCGGTTGTACTTTTTCTAAAATACTCATATCCCTTTCTCCCCCTCTAAGCCACTTTCCTTACGCCTCAATATTGAAACTAATATCAAGTGCTTTCACTGAATGTGTTAACGCTCCAAGTGAAATATAATCGACCCCTGTTTTTCCATATTTCGATAAACCTTCAATTGTAATGCCTCCTGATGCTTCCGTAACGATAGCACTTGGTACAATCTTTGAAAACTCCCGAATCTCATCTGGCGTACGGTTATCAAACATAATAATATCCGCACC
Source organism: Bacillus sp. 17RED48 (assembly GCF_019837545.1). Lineage (NCBI taxonomy): Bacteria > Bacillati > Bacillota > Bacilli > Caryophanales > Bacillaceae > Bacillus > Bacillus sp. 17RED48. The sequence continues at coordinate 438,947 of NZ_JADAXG010000001.1, read as the reverse complement.
AGCAGCTACAGCCTCTCTCACTTGCTCCTCCGTTTCTGTTTCCACTTCCACTTTCACCATATGTCCTAATTTTTCTTTCACCGATGTAACAGCTTTCGTAATAGAACCAGCAAAAGCAATATGATTGTCTTTAATCATGACACCATCATATAAACCAAAACGGTGATTAAATCCACCTCCGCACACGACTGCATACTTATCAAACATACGTAGCCCTGGCATCGTTTTTCGCGTATCACAAATACGTGTATGACCACTATCTAAAGCAAGGACAGCTTTATGTGTCATCGTAGCTATCCCGCTCATACGCTGGATAACGTTTAATATAACGCGCTCTGCCGTTAATAACGAAGCAATTGGCCCTTGCGCAGTTGCTATTATTTCGCCCTTTTCTACAAGATCTCCATCTTTTTTATGAAGCTCCACTTCAATTCTTTCATCAATTAATTTAAATCCTTCTTCAATTACTAAACGCCCCGCAAAGACACCTGTATCCTTCGCAAGAAACGTTCCTTTTGAAAGTAAATTGTCTGGAAAAATAAGCTGAGATGTGACATCTCTTTCTCCTATATCTTCTAGAAAAAATCGATTTAATGCTTCTTTCACTTTTATCGTGTTCATAGAGCCCCTCTTCCCTTCATCACACAAGTTGTAGTTTTCTTTTCACTCGAACGATCTCTTTTTTTACGCTATTTCTATCTGGATAATCACTTCGATAATGGCCACCAATACTTTCTTCTCTTTGCAAAGCTGATACGACTATAAGCTCACAGGCTGTTAACATATTAATAAGCGTTATCTCTTCATTTGTAAGAGCATCATGTTGTAATATCATATTTCGAACACCGTACTTACTAAGCCATCTCTTTGCATAAGATAAACTTTTCTCTGTTCGCACAATCCCAACATATTTCATCATGCATTCTTGTATTTCTTCTTTCGCCGGCAAATGATTCAGAACAATAAACTTTTTTTCCTTCTCAGCCACGTTGTTCCAGCTTTCTTTTGTCGCTTTGGTTAAAATATGTTGTCCTATTCTTTTTCCAAACACAAGACCTTCTAATAATGAATTACTTGCTAATCTATTTGCTCCATGAACACCATTACAAGCTACTTCACCGACCGCATATAAATTTGGAATGGACGTCTCCCCATCACAGTTCGTTTTCACGCCGCCCATATGAAAATGAGCACCGGGTACGACTGGAATGCGTTTTTCATTTATATCGACACCATTTTTTTTACACAATGATGATACAGTCGGAAAACGTTCTTCGAAATTTTGGATAGACTCGATATTTACATACACTTGTTCACCCGCCAAAAGCTGCTCATGAATCGCTCTTGCTACTACATCACGTGGTGCGAGATCGTGATCAGGGTGTATATTCATCATAAAACGCTGCCCTTTTCCATTCATAAGGACAGCTCCTTCGCCACGGACAGCTTCAGAGACGAGGCCGCAGCATCGCCCGCTTGCGTATAACATTGTTGGATGAAATTGTACAAACTCTAAATCTACGAGCTCCCCGCCTGCGCGGTACACCATCGCAAGTCCATCACCCGTAATTGTCTTATCATTAGAAGTAAAGGCGTATAAACCGCCAATCCCGCCTGTTGCTAACACCGTATACTCTGCAACGTAACGCTTCAACTTTCCTTCACTAGTTCTTGTTAAAACTCCAACACATTTATCATTTTCTATAATAAAATCAAGCACCATTTCCTGTTCCACTACCGTAACGTGCGGAGCTACTTCTTGAATGAAATGCTCTAATAAATTCTTTCCTGTTGCATCGCCACCTGCATGTAAAATACGACGCTTTCGATGTGCGCCTTCTTTTCCAAGATAAGGACCCGTTTCATCTCCATCAAATTTCATTCCATTTTCAATGAGATTATTCATTTCTTTCGGTCCTTCCTCGACTAAATAACGGACCACATCTTCATTGTTATAATGACATCCTGCTACTAACGTATCTTCAAAATGATCATTTGGATTGTCATATGTAGCAACCGCTGCGGCAATTCCACCTTGCGCTAAATATGTATTATTATTACGATTTGTTTCCTTTGTGATAATAATCACATTCTTTTCGTGACAAATCTCTTTCGCAACACGAAGTGCCGCAACGCCACTTCCAATAATTAAGACATCTGCACTTGGCATAATTGTTGCCTCCTACTTTACACTTTTCAACTGTCTTGACACCTATATTTACATAGTTTTAAAATAATGACAAGAGTTTTTTATAATTCTTATTTTCACTACCATTAAAAAAATATAAGAAATGTAACTCTTACTAGGGAGAGGAACTTACATGATGATATATCTTGACTATGCAGCTACTACACCTATGAGTGAAGAAGCATTACACACATATATGAAAGCAGCATCGCAATACTTCGGAAATGAACAAAGTTTACATGATATTGGAGGAACAGCCTCTTCTTTATTACAAGTTTGCCGAAAAACATTTGCTGAAATGATTGGCGGAAAGGAACAAGGGGTATTCTTCACAAGCGGCGGCTCGGAATCCAACTACCTTGCGATTCAATCCCTTCTCAATGCTCGAAATAAGAAGCACATTATTACGACACCTATGGAACACGCATCCATTCGAAGTTATTTTCAATCCTTACAATCAGAAGGGTATACAATTACTGAAATTCCTGTTGATAAAAGCGGGGTAATCCATTTAGATGATTTAGAATCAGCTATTACAGAAAATACTGTTCTAGCAAGTATACAGCACGGAAACTCTGAAATTGGAACCGTTCAAAACATCGCAGAGATCGGAGCACTTTTAAAAAAATATAACGTTTTATTTCATTCAGATTGTGTACAAACATTTGGTAAACTTCCTATCAATGTTTTTGAGATGGAGATTGATAGTCTTTCTGTTTCAGCACATAAAATATACGGACCAAAGGGTGTTGGCGCTTGCTATATAAATCCCCAAGTTCGCTGGGCACAAATATTTCCGGGAACTTCTCACGAAAAAGGGTTTCGTCCAGGTACAGTAAACGTTCCTGGCATCGCATCTTTTTTAACAGCTGCTGAGAATATATTAAAAAATCAGCAGGAAGAAAACTTACGTTTTACAGAGTTACGATCCTACTTTTTAAGACATTTACAAGCGCTCCCTCTAGAAATTCAAGTAGAAGGTCATTCTACTTCTTGTTTACCACATATTGTTGGGGTTACAATAAAAGGAATAGAAGGTCAATATACAATGCTAGAATGTAATCGCCATGGTATTGCCATTTCCACCGGAAGTGCTTGCCAAGTCGGTAAACAAGAACCTTCGAAAACAATGCTTGCAATTGGAAAAACGTATGAAGAGGCAAAACAATATGTTCGCTTCTCTTTCGGACAACAAACAACGAAAGATCAAATTGATACTACTATTCATGCACTACACACAATTGGAAATCAATTTTATAGAGGTGTTAAATCATAATGAAACAAAATGACCAAAAAAAGATTTTAGGTGAAGAAAGACGACAGCTCATCCTTCAATGGCTTCTCGCTGCAAATGAACCGTTATCTGGGAATGAACTATCGAAAAAAACAAATGTAAGTCGACAAGTTATCGTGCAAGATATTTCCTTGCTTAAAGCACGAAACGAACCAATTATTGCAACTGCTCAAGGATATTTATATTTAAAACCACAAGAGAAACAACAAGCTTTCGAACGCGTAATTGTATGCCAACATAAACCAGCAGAAGTACGTCAAGAACTTACAATGCTTGTTGACCACGGCGTTACGATTAAAGATGTAAAAGTTGAGCATCCTGTATACGGTGACTTAACAGCATCCATCATGGTAAGTAATCGCTTTGATGTAGAGCAATATTTACAAAAAATCGAAAACACGAATGCTTCCTATCTTTCGCAACTAACAGATGGTATTCATTTACATACAATTGAGGCAGACTCAAAAGAGAAATTAGACGCTGCTTGCGAGGCACTAGATAAAGCAGGATTTCTCGTTTATTAATTCATGTAAAGCACAGAGTTTTTTTATCATTCTCTGTGCTTTTTTAATGCTATAATATTGTAATCAATTGTAAAGGGGATCAAACATGGGAATCGAACTCGTTCACTTTAGCATTGGCAAACCGAAACAAATGAAATATAGCGAAGATAAAGAAATGATTACTGGTATATGTAAAGAACTTACAGAAGAAGCTTTCCTCTCAAAAGACGGATTCCTCGGTGATGACGTAGCAGATTTAAAACACCACGGGGGACCTGATCGCGCAGTTTGTGTGTACCCACATGAGCATTACGCACTATGGGAAGAAGAATTTCAAACTACGCTTCCAGCTTCCACATTTGGCGAAAACATTACCGTAACAAATATGTTAGAGCGTGATGTTTGCATTGGAGATACATATCAACTAGGTGAAGCAATCATTCAGGTTACACAAGCAAGAGTACCTTGTAGCACGATTTCAAAACGTCTCGGTATTCCTGGCATACTGCCTCGCATTGTAGCAACTGGATTTACTGGTTACCTATGCCGCGTTCTTCAAGAAGGTACTGTACGTAAAGATTCTAAAATTACATTACTAGAACGTCAACCGAGCAATGTTTCTATTTTGTTCTCTAACGAAATTTATTTTCATAATAGAAAAGATAAAGATGGCATCGAAAAGATTCTTGCTGTTCCAGAACTAGCCGATATTTGGCGTGGTCAGTTAGAAGATCGTCTTGCGAAGTTAAAATAAATAGAATCCCACCATTTATAGGTGGGATTCTATTTTTCTATCACAAAATGTATTATCCGATGAAATTATATCAGCGATTAGAAGGGAAATGTCGACAGTTCATCCACTTCCCTTACAACCAATAAGAAGAATAACTCCCCAGCACAGTAACAGAAAAGCCGAGTGCTTCAAGTTCCATCGTTACGCCTGGCAATAATACATCATCGTATGCTTTATCGACATCGATTAAGAAAAAGTAATTTCCAAGACCTGTTTTCATCGGGCGAGACTCGATTTTTGATAGATTTAATTTTCTCCATGCGAAAGCTGATAACACTTGATACAGTGCCCCTGCATAATCAGCAGGTAACGTTATCATAAGTGTCGTTTTCTCTCCGCGGTTTTCTCCGTTATTTGGGAGTATTGCTTTCTTTTTCTTATGGAGCACGAGAAAGCGTGTATGATTATTTTTATGTGTATGAATGCTACGTCTTACGATCGTTAATCCATATTTTTCTGCGGCTGCTTCATTTGCAATAGCAGCGATTTTTTCTTCAGGATGTTCTTTCACATATTGCGCAGCAGCACTTGTTGATGTCATATCTCGAACAGTTACTCCTTTTAATTCTTCATTTAAAAACTTGTGGCACTGTGCAATGGCATGCGGATGAGAATGCACCGCATATACTTCATCCCACACTTCTGCATACTGCGGATGTACAAGTAAATGCTGCTGAATTGGTACTGTAATTTCTCCTACAATGGAGAGCGGCTGCTCATGTACAAGATAATCAACCGTTATATTCACTGAACCTTCTATGGCATTTTCTAACGGTACAACTGCGAAGTCTACATTTCCATTTGCAGCTGCATCAATACAATCTGGAATCGTGCGATACGGTACATGCTCTGCTTCCGGAAAAAAACGACTCACCGCCATATTTGTAAATGTTGCTTCTGGTCCTAAATATCCTACTCGAATCATCGTCTTTTCCCCTCTTTTTCGTTTTCTTACTGTTATACCATACTTTTTAATATTCTTCTATGTAAATTTCGAATATTAAAAAAAGACTAGCATTCGCTAGTCTAAATGTTTCCTATATTCTCTTTGAGCGAAAAAGAAATAAACGATGCATGCAGCGATATAAAACAGAATAAACAAGCCTACTTTTCTTAATGAACCATCCATAAAGATCGTATTATGAAACGTATATAGCGCAACTGCACTATGCATACTTCCTACTATAATTGGCGCAAAAAATAGCATACACAATTGCCAACGGGAAATTTTCCACACTTCTTCTTTCGTCATTCCAAGCTTAGAGAGCGCCCCGTACCCTTTACGATCCGATGAAATGTTATGAAACCATTTAAAATATACGATGCTACATGAAGTAAGAAAGAATAATATACTAATAAATGAGCCTAAAAATAGAGTAATATCGCCGCCTTCTTTCATATTTACATATAACTCCATATTGCTTCGAAATGCATTATTATCTTGTTTCATATGTTTCCGTAAATCTTCATTTAATTTCTTCGTCTTTTCGATATTTGGTAATGTGTAGCCTCTATATATCATTTTTTCAGAATCAGGAACCTGATTTGCTATACTGTCAAAATCTTCATCATTCATAACGAAGAACAGACCATTAATGTACGAAGGATGATGGTTAAATTGAACCCCTTCTTTCTGACCGTTAAATACGAATTGATATGGTTGATTCATTACTTGCAATTGAATCTCTTTTTGATCATACATATACGGATGATTGTATTTACTATAATAAACGAGTGTAACTGTTCCTTTTTTAGGATGATACGTTTTCTGTTTTTGTTTTCTTGCCTCTTGATTGTATTCACTTTCTTTAATGAGCGGCGCTACTTCTGTTTCTCCCTTATTGGACTGAAAAGATGCATACACTCCAACAAAACTCATAGTTTGAAAATCATTATACCCATATTGATGCAATAATTGTTCAACCGCACCTTCCGCAAAGACTTCATGAGAAGAAGTACCTTTTTCTATGTAAGAAAATGAGTGTACTCCCCCGCCCCGCCACATATCTTGCATACCAGAAAAATATAAAAATACCGTACCTGTTGCCGTAACTACAAACGTCGTTGCCATTGACATTAGAAAGAAAAAACGACCATTTTCCTTCATTCGATGTGACAATTGATTCACTATAAATAAATACGGGTATGTATACATAATCTTTTTATTTCGTTTTATCATTTCTAATATTTGAGCAGTGCCGTGTGTAAAAGAAAAATACGTTCCGAAAAAGACAAGTATAGACACAGGGAAAAAATAGAATGCTATCGTTGTCACCGTCGCTTGTAACGCTAACGCATATCCTATCCCTAAACAAATAAAGCCGAATATACAAAGCCACATTGATGTTTTCTTCTCTTTTTTATCTGCTCGAAATTCTTTCAATAACCGAATGATTTTTATATTCCATATTCGTAAAGCACTTATAAAAGATAAAACAACAAATACGAACATATACGTAATAAACGTTCCCCCAATTGCTCTCACATCAAATATGACAGGGAGTTCTTTCGGAAGCCCCAGTAACATACTAAACACCATGAAAAAGAGCTTTAAAAAGATTATACCAAGCCCAATACCGAAAATATTAGCAAATACCCCGATCAATATTTGCTCGGTCATAATCACTCCTATTACGTTAGATTTCGTTGCTCCCATTAACATATATAATCCTAATTCTTTCTTACGTGCCTCTATGAAAATAGAAGTAGCGTACAAAATAAATATGACGAAAAAAGAAATAATTATAACATTACATATGATAAGTCCCCAGCGTACGTTTTGATACCACATCGTCTCTTGCATATACGGATGTACAATGACAGACATGTATGCAAAAGACGCAAATATCGCAAAACAACTACTTAAGAAAAACACTTTATAATTACGCCAATTTCCTTTTATATTTTGCAGCGCTAGTTGCCGAATGTTCATCTATCGTCCCCCTATAACTTACTACATAGGCAAAAAGCTAGAGGTTTCTCTAGCTTTGCACGTGTTTCAAATATCCCCTTTGCGCGATCATAAAGTAAATCGCAGAAGCTACAATGTATGCTCCAATTACAATCGCACCTGATTTCCATAAATCAATATAAAGCATTTTCCCTAACGTATGAAGAGCAAATCCACTATGAATTGCACCGATCAAAATTGGGATAAAGAAGATAACGCCCATTTGTCGAATCGCAATTTTACGAATTTCTTTATCTGTCATACCGATTCTCTTTAACGATTTAAATTGAATACGATCTTGTTCTTTATCGTTAAACCATTTAAAGTATGTCATACTACAAGCGAAAAAGAAGAACAGTACAGCTACGAAGAAACCGATAAACATCGTAATTGCTCCTGATTCCCTTATATTTTTATAAGCAAACACCGAGTTATTTAATTCCCCTTGCTTATCTGGTGCAATTTCCTTTTTCAAATCTAACACAAGGTCTTCCGTACTTTTCCAGTCTTCTATATAATAACCATAATATTTCGTCTTTTCTTCATCTGGTACGAGCTTTGCGTATTTCTCAAAATCTTGATCATTCACAATGAGATATTCACTATCATTAAAAACAGAAAATGAAGTTGGATCATTTAATTGAACAGACTGCGTTTGTCCGTTAATTTTAATTTCATACGGTTTCGTACGATCTATCTTCATCATATCGTTCGCCATATCCATTACGACCATCGTTGCACTACCTGGTGCATTATGAACTTCTCTAACTTGCTCTCTCTTTTGTTTACGTACTTCAGCATTATATTCTTTTTCTGAAACAATCGCCATCGGTACTTCATGTTCACTGTTAAACATCGTGATTTTTTGAGTTCCAGGAAGTTTTACGTACATTACTTCTCGCGCTTCTTCAAATCCGTATTTTTTTATTAATTCTTTTGCCTTTCCTTCTTTGATGACATTATGCGTATTTATTCCCTTTTCCTCATACGAAATAGCATGCGGGGTACTAGTTACTGCCTTATAACTCATATCCTCAAAAAATACGTACAGTGTACCAACTGCTGAAGATACAACGGCCGTAATGATAGAAATTACAAATAGAAAACGAGCATTATCTTTCATTTTATAAATAAGATTGCTAAGTACGAACATATTTGGATATGTATAAAAAGATCTTTTTCTTTTTTGCAATGCTTTTAATACGACTGTACTACCTTGTGTAAACAGTAAATAAGTTCCGCCTATCGTCAGCCCTACAATCGGTAAAAACAGAATGATAAAATTCATAAATGTCACTTGGAAGCTCAGTACATATGCAACAATAATACATCCTATACCAACTACACATAACGATGTAAATGCAAAAGGTTCTACTTTTTGTTTTCTTGCTTCTCTTAATAAATCAATAATTTGCAAGCGTCCTACTGTCCAAACACTAAACAATGATAGGATTAAAAATAGAATAAAGTATATACCTGCTGTAATAAGAATTGCTTTACTATTCCATACGAGTGGAAGTGTTTTATCTATTTTCAATATTACGCTTAATGCTTGGAAAAATAATTTTGAACAAAGCATGCCAAGCCCAATACCTACTACAATTGCAATGCTACCTAACATAAGCTGTTCTAATATAATCATTCGGCCAAGTTGAGATTTTGTTCCGCCTATTAATGTTAATAGACCAAACTCTTTTTTTCTTGCTCGTAAAAATGTTGAATTTGCATATAAAATAAAGAGTGCTGAGAAGATGACTACAATATAATTCATCGATTCTAGCCCTTTTGAGATCATCCCTCTCATACTAATATTACCACTTACGACATCTGGATGATAAATAAAGGAAGCATACATGAAAAATACGACAATCGATAAGCAGCTACTAATAAGGAAAGCTTTATAATTACGCCAATTTCCTTTTACGTTATTAAGCGCGAGCTGGCGAAAGTTCATGATATTCTCCTCCTAGCATCGCAAGTACGTCCAGAATTTCTTGGAAAAAGGCTTGTTTCGTTCTTCCTTTATGTATTTCTGAAAAAATTTCTCCGTCGCGAATGAAAAGAATACGTTCGCAATAACTCGCCGCTACTGGATCATGCGTTACCATTGCAATTGTTACTTTCTTTTGTTCATGTAAGTCTTGCAACGCACTCATTAATGATTTTGCTGACTTTGAATCTAAGTTTCCAGTTGGCTCATCCGCTAAAATTAACGTCGGTTCATGAATGATCGCTCTCGCAGCTGCTGCACGTTGTTGCTGTCCGCCTGATACTTCATATACTTTTTTATTTAATATTTCTTCGATATTTAAGAACTTTGCAATCTCAAGCACTTTTGCATCGATTTCATTTACAGATTTCTTCGCCATTACAAGTGGTAAAATGATATTTTCTTTAATCGATAACGTATCAAGTAAGTTAAAATCCTGGAAGATGAATCCTAAATGTGTACGGCGAAACTCCGCTAATTTTGCAGCACGCATTTGATTAATTTCTTCGCCATTTACAAGCACATGACCTGAAGTTTGCTTATCAATTGTTGCTAATAAATTTAAAAGCGTTGTTTTCCCGCTTCCTGAAGGACCCATAATCCCTACAAATTCGCCTTCTTCTATTTTAAAATTTATATCATTTAAAGCAGTCGTCGCTACTGAACCTTTTGATTGGTACACCTTCGTTAATCCTTTTACTTCAAGAACACTCATTTCTAATCCCCCTATGTGTTTTCTTCTTACATTTACTATAAGAAAAATAAGAAAAAGAAACGAGTGATTTCCCTTACAAAACGTTTTGTTATCTTACAGTTTTGTCATTTTTCTCATTAATGTATGATATTCTTCATCTTTTGCAAATTGGAACGTGAATGTTGTCCCTTCCCCTTCAGCCGATTGCACATAAATACCGTGATGTAAATTATCACAAATTTCCTTCGTAATATATAAACCCATTCCAGTCGCTTCTCTCGTTTTACGGCCATTTATTCCCGTAAAGAATGGATCAAATATACGCTTTACATCTTGCTTTGGAATACCAATTCCATTGTCCTTAATATGTAGTAACACCTTTTGATCTTTCTCTTCAATTTGAAATTGAATTTCCTTTTTCTCTGCTTCTGAAATTTTCGTATACTTAATTGCATTTACAACAATTTGCCCTATAGCAATACTGAGCCATTTTCTATCAGATGCAACCATACAAGTATCTTCATCAAACATTACTTTCGGAAATACCGACGATTGAATGAAAGATTTTCGATTTTCATTAATAATACCCCTGATGATATCTATCACATTTACTACTTCTACTTTATAATCTTTCGCAAATTGCTCTAACCTTGCCATATGTAACGCTAAATCTAAACCATTTAGTATGCGGTTATTTTCTTCACGAATACTTTCAACTGTTGCTCTTGCTTCACGATGCTCTTTACCAAACTTTTGTAAAAGCAATTCTATAACCGATACTGGTGTTTTCATTTGATGAATCCACTGGTTCATAAATATCATTTGTTGTTGTTCTTTCGCATGTTGTTTATGAATTTCATTCATATATTGCTGTCTTAATAGCGTAAACGATTCAACAACCATCTCTTGCTCTGACGTATAAGAAGTATCAATAAGTAAAGAATCGTGTAATGTATTTCCGCTGGCAACATATTTTTCAATTCTTTTTAAAAATATACTTCGTTTTCGATAATCGTAAATGAGGTATACAGTAACTACAACCGTCCCTAATAAAAGGCCATATAACCACGTACTCCAATCAATGGATCTTTTTTCTAAAAGACTTTGCAACTGCAAAACGAGCCCAAATAAACAAAGGCTAACAATATAAGAAAGAAGTAGAGAAAAGCGGTCCAAGAGGTAATTTTTAACCTTCATGCCCTTCGCCCCACTCTGTAAGAAGCGCATAACCATATCCACGTTTCGTTACAATGGCATTTTTAATGCCTAGCTCCTCTAGTTTCTTCCTTACGCGTTTTACATTTACGGTTAATGTATTATCATCAACAAAAGCTACCTCATCCCACAGGGCTTCTAACAGTTCTTCACGCGTTACATACTGATTTGCTTGTTTCATTAAACATTCTAATAAGTAAAATTCATTTTTTGTCAGCTCCGTTTGTTGCCCCTGGCACTCAACAATGTGCTGGGACGGAAATAACAACAGTCCATTTACACCTAAACAATCACTCTCAGCAACAGAGGCGTACTCACCATATCCACGGCGAAGTGCACTTTTCACTTTCGCCATTACGATATCTAAATGGAATGGTTTTGTAATGTAATCATCTCCGCCATTCTCGATTGCCATTACTTGATCCATTTCCCCTGTTCTTGCAGAAACAAAAATAATCGGCGCATTCGATACAGTACGAATTTGACGACACCAATAAAAACCATCAAAATATGGTAAATTAATATCCAGTAATACGAGATGAGGATTTATTTTCACGAACTCATCTTTTATATGACGTAAATCACTTGCTCTAAATGATTGATAGCCATACCTTTCTAAATGCTCCTCTAATATTCCCGCTATTTTTTCATCGTCTTCTACAATTAATATTTTATACATGTTCGTTTTCTCCCCATAAAAAATTCTTCCAAAACCACTCCTTGTTCTATTATAAATTGAAAATTTAATTAGTGGGGAATTTTTCCTGTACAAATCAGACTTTTACAATAAAGTGAAACTTTAATCAGCCCTCACCAACCGGGATTTTACGGGCAGCCCGCCCTCACTTTGCTTCACTGAATTTTGAGGTGGGGGTCTTACTGTCCGGTGAATAGCGGGATAAAAAAAAGACTGCCATATTTCGGCAGTCTTAATCGATAAATTCAAATTGATATTCAAGAATTTTTACAATATCTCCGTCTACTGCACCACGTGCACGAAGGGCTTCATCAATACCCATTCCACGCATTTGACGAGCAAATCGGCGTACAGATTCATCACGTGAGAAGTCTGTCATTTTGAATGTTTTCTCAATATCATAACCAGAAATAACAAATGTACCATCACTTTCGCGTGTAATTTCAAAATTAGATTCAGATTCAAATTTGTACATTACACTTGCTTCAGATTCTTCTACATCATCGTACATTGGGAATTCTGGTGTTGTTTCTAATAAGTTCGCTACTTCAAATAGTAAGTCACGAACACCTTGTTTCGTTACAGCTGAGATTGGGAAAATTTTCACTTCGTCTCCCAATTTCTCTTTAAATGCTTGTAAGTTTTCTTCTGCGCCTGGCATATCCATTTTGTTTGCAACAACAACTTGTGGACGCTCAGTTAAACGCATATTGTATTCTTTTAGTTCACTATTGATTGTTACATAATCTTCATATGGCTCACGGCCTTCTAAACCAGACATATCGATAACGTGCACGATTACACGTGTACGCTCAATATGACGTAAGAATTGGTGTCCAAGTCCGACGCCGGCATGTGCGCCTTCAATTAGTCCAGGAAGGTCAGCCATAACGAAGCTGCGGTTATCACCAGTTTCAACAACACCAAGATTTGGAACGATTGTTGTAAAGTGATACTCTGCAATTTTCGGACGCGCTGATGATACAACAGATAATAATGTAGATTTACCTACACTTGGGAATCCAACAAGTCCAACATCTGCTAGCACTTTAAGTTCTAGCGTGACATCACGTTCTTGACCTGGTTCCCCGTTCTCAGCGATTTCTGGCGCTGGGTTCGTCGGTGTTGCGAAACGTGAGTTACCACGACCACCGCGGCCACCCTTTGCGATTACAGCTGTTTGTTCATGCGTTACTAAATCGGCAAGAATTTCACCTGTTTTTTCATCTTTTACTATTGTTCCTGGTGGAACCTTTACGATTAAATCTTCAGATTTACGACCGTGCTGACCTTTACTCATTCCGTGCTGACCACGATCAGCTTTGAAATGACGTTGGTAGCGGAAGTCCATTAATGTACGTAAGCCTTCCTCAACAACAAAAACAACATCTGCACCTTTACCACCGTCGCCACCTGCTGGGCCACCTTTAGGTACATACTTCTCACGACGATACGCAACCATTCCGTTACCACCGTCGCCGCCTTTTACATATATCTTGACCTGATCTACAAACATTATTTCACCACACTTTTTTCGATTGGTTGTAATATAACTGAGACTTCTTCGTCTCGTACTGTATAAGAAATGGAATACCATTTATTGTTTTGGTTCGCAAGCCAATTCTGTAGTTCTTCTACACTCGTTAGCTTACCACGAAAATCAAAAAAGAAACGAGCATTCTCCGCGTCACATTCAATTGTGATACAAACATAATTTTCAACATATACGTCTAAACTATGCTGAAGCATTGAGAAAAATTGATTCGTCCATGTACATACAATCTCATCTAAGTGAGATAAGTTATGTAATTCCCCTAATACTTCGTACTCCAATAAGCACGGCTGCTGTTTCCAATTATATGTTAAAATCCACTCTGAAAATAAAGGCATTGATAGCCCTATCAGATTGGATTCTTGTCTCGCTTCTTGGACAAAACGATCGATGAGACTATGAATCTCTTCCACTTTTCCAAGGGAAAGGTTTCCTTTCACCATCTGCATACGATTGAGCCAATCATGTCTTGAATGACGCAATGCATCTATAATTGTCCATTTTTCATTCATTTAGATACCCCTTAATATAGAAAAACTCTAACCTGCACTCAGGTTAGAGTTTTCCGTGAGTTCTTATGCTTCTTGAGCAACAGGATATACGCTCACTTGTTTGCGGTCACGGCCAAGACGCTCAAAGCGTACTACGCCGTCAACTTTCGCGTATAAAGTGTCATCGCCACCACGACCAACGTTAACACCTGGATAAATTTTTGTACCGCGTTGACGGTAAAGAATTGAACCACCTGAAACCGTTTGACCATCTGCGCGTTTAGCACCAAGACGTTTTGACTGAGAGTCACGACCGTTCTTTGTACTACCTACACCTTTCTTAGATGCGAAAAACTGAAGATCTAATCTTAACATACGTTACACCTCCTGCACTTTTTCTATTAAACGGATATACTTTCCGTAATCAAGTTCGATCGTCTTAAGCGAAACAACCAATCCTTCTAAAAGTATCTGTGCTTTTTCTGCTGTATGAACGTCTAAATCATTAGGCAATTCATACGTTAAGAATCCGCCATCACTTCCGAGTTCAATAGTTGCCTGCACATTACAAAGTTCTTCCACTGCATTTATAGAACCAAACACAACCGCTGTAGTTCCAGCACAGACAAGATCTTGTCCATGTGGCGCATAATTGGCATGTCCAGTCATTTTAAATGATTGGATACTTCCTAATTTCGTGCGACTTATCGTAATTTTAATCATGTTAACCTGAATTAAGCGTTGATAGCTTCAACAACTAGCTTAGTGTAAGGTTGACGATGACCTTGTTTCTTACGATTGTTCTTTTTCGCTTTGTATTTGAAAACGATGATTTTCTTAGCGCGACCTTGTTTTTCAACTTTCGCAGTAACTGTTGCACCTTCTACAACTGGGCTACCAACTTTAACGTTTTCGCCACCAACGAAAAGAACTTTGTCAAAAGTAACAGTTTCACCAGCTTCAACATCTAATTTTTCAATGTAGATTGCTTGACCAGCTTCAACTTTAATTTGTTTTCCACCTGTTTCGATAATTGCGTACATACTTGCACCTCCTCTTAATTACTAAGACTCGCCAAAAACGAGGTAGACATAAATGCCTTTAGGGAACCTATCTTGTGCGGTTGTAGCATATAGCCGTTTAGGTGCTATAAACTATAACATAAAGATGTTATCATGAATCATAGACGGTTGTCAATAAATGTTCTACTAACTATTTTTTCCGTTCTACAATTTCTGTTTTACTTCCAAAACGGACAATTGCATACTTTTCGATCATATCATCTTTGAAATAAATTTCAAATGGAATATTTTTTTGTAATTCTTTTTGCAAAAATTGTTTTTGCAGATTTTTAGGTGCAGCGATTAATACTGCCTCATCCTCTATATTGCCATATGTGATTAGCTCTCTCTCTAACTCATACGCAATTGTTTCATATGACATCACATACCCCGTCGCTTTGCAAGGTACACATTCTTCTAGTAATACGTCGCGTAAAGAATGTTTCTTACGTTTACGTGTCATCTCCAAAATCCCTAACTCTGTAAAACCGAGCACTCTTGTATATGTGCGATCATTTTGCATAGCAGCCATGAGACTTTCTCTTACCTTTTCTTTATCTTCTCTTCTTTTCATATTAATAAAATCAATTAATATCATACCACCGATATCACGCAGTCTTAATTGACGTGCAATCTCTTCAGCTGCCACTTCATTTGTACGAAGGACTGTATCTTGTAAATTCTGTTTTCCAGTAAACTTGCCCGTATTCACATCAATTACAGTCATCGTCTCCATTTGTTCCACAATTAAATAAGCACCATTCGGGAGCCACACAATTTTTTGAAGTGCTTTCTCGATTTCACGCTCTATTCCAAAATGGTTAAACATTGAAGATTTTTCATTATAAAAAGATACTTTTTCTTTTCCGATCTTTTCTTCTAATTCTTTTACTATACTTCTTGTATCTACAACTACTTTTTCAATCGTTTCAATCGGATTCTCTTGGAATACACGATCTAAAAAGGTCGCTGGTCGATGAAGTAGTAACGGTGCCTTTCCTTGGCCCTCTTTTCTTTTTAGCTCTTCATATAACTGCTGTAACCTTTGCATTTCAGCTTGTATTTCTTCAATTTCTCCTTTTTCAGAAGCAGAGCGGAAAATATAACCTCCTGTCCCTTCTACCTCAATTTGGAGTAGCTGTTGCCTTCTTTTATTATTTTTTATTTTTCTAGAAACCGCACGCATTTCATCATATGGCATATAAACGACATATTTCCCGGTAAATTCTACGTTCGCCGTCAATTTCGGCCCTTTCGTATCAATTGCCTCTTTCACAACTTGCACGAGTACTGCTTGCCCTTCATGTATACGATAAGAAGATGGTACATCATCGTATGAAAGGTACGCATGTTTTTCTAAACCGATGTTTACAAAAGCTGCGTTCATTCCAGCAATCGTTCTTACGATACGTCCAACATAAATATGTCCAACAATCTCTTGTTCTTCATTTCGTTTCCATAAAAACTCAACAATTTTTTTCTTCTCTTCAATTGCAACGCGTTTTTCCGATCCTGCATAGTTCATATATAACGTTTTCAAAATTCTTTCCTCACTTTATAATCTTCTTTGCTTTTACAATAATAAAAGGTTAGTGCTATCGTCAACACTAACCGATTAATTCTTCAACAGATGAAGTTGTTCGTTTTTCAGTAAAATACGCATAGAGTAATTCATTTTCATCCAATGTGTAATGTTCTTTATATTTTCCATGGACGATAATAGAGTGCTTATACCCTCTACGAAATTTTGTGAATATCTTATATAAATGATCTTCTGATTGCACTTCAATAGGTGCAATCTTTTCAATTCCTCTTTTGTTCCCATAATAACGTTCTAATAAAAAACGCATAAAGGCATACTGTCTTTGTTTCCACTCTTGATATAACGACACCGCTAAAAATATGAGTAGTACCCACATCATAATATTGTTACTATTCCAAAGTAACTGCCACACTAGTATTACACCAAAAAAAACACATGATAATTTCATCATCTTTTCATGTGCTTGTAAATAAGGAAAACGATATGATAATACGTTAAACAATACTTTTCCACCATCAAGCGGCCAAATAGGTAGTAAATTAAATGCTAAAATAATTATATTATTCCATATAAAGAAATAATATAAATCCGCACCCAGCCAACCAGCTTCAAACACTATATAACCTACCAGCATCATCCAAATATGTTGTATAGGTCCTGCAATTACAACAACAAGTTCCTCTTTCAATGACTTATTCCCATGTTCCTCAAGCTCAGCCACACCACCAAAGGGTAAAAGTTGAATCTTTTTAATACGCCAATTGTAGTGTGCCGCCGCAAAAGCATGCCCAAGTTCATGGATAAGAACGATACAAAATAACAGTAGTAACTCTTTAAAACGTGCCGTAAAAATACCAATGACAATAATAACCCAAAACAACGGATGCACTGAAATCTTCGTTAAAACTTCTCTATATTTAATCAAATGAAATCACCTGAATCGGGTCAATAAATTTTTCATTCTTTTTTATCGCGAAATAAAACTTACCATTTTTATTATTTGCATCATTATTCACCGTTCCAATTTTTTGTTTCTTTGAAACGTAATCATATAATTTCACTGTCATGTCATTTAAATTCGCATACCACGATTCTGTTCCATCTGCATGCTGAATTTGAACCGTATTACCAAGTTCCTCTTTCTTACCTGCAAAAACAACTAGCCCTTCATTCACTGACTCAACAGTTGCATTTGTAGCTGTTTGAACAAATACACCTTGGCCATTTTTTTGAAACCCTTGCATCACCTTTCCAGAAGCAGGGATGGCATAATCTTTTTGCTGAATAGTTCCTTCTTTTTTCTCAGTAGGTGAATAAAATACGAGCGGTTTTCCAAACTGCTTTTCGTACCATTTCGCTACAGTAGCAAACTGAAATTCTTCTTTCATCACTTTTTCTGTAACAGCTTTAGCACCGTCGAAAGAAGAGGGTGCATTCTTATATAAAATAGCGACAGAAAGAACTAATATTGCTGATAACAAAACTTTGAAGAAAAATACTTCTTTTTGAAATAAAGGATGAATTTCCTTTTCTCCTTCTTCAATAAATACTGTTTCACTATCAAAATTCCCTCCAGCAAAATACTGTTCTTCCTCCATCCTTTCTTGCTCTGCTTTTCTTTTCGCAATCCGTTTTTTAATTTCTTCTACACGTCTATTCTTCATACTGTCTCCTTTCTTTCGTTAAGCTAATTTAAATAGAAACAGTTGTATACAGTTTGTACATATGTATGAGCTAAGAAAGGAAGATATTCGTGTGAAGAAAAAAGAAAGCACTTCGCATATGCGCGAAGTGCTTTTAACGGATTCCAAAGAAGTTTTTCACCTTTGTAAATACCGATACCTTTTCTTGTCCAAATGCTTGCAATGGTACATTCTCACCCAACAAGCGTCTTGCAATATTACGATAAGCTAACGCTGCTTTTCCGCTCGGTTGCAACGCTACAGGTTCACCTGTATTTGTAGCACGAATAACTTCATCATCATCCTCGACAACACCAAGAAGCTCGATTGACAATGTACGTACGATTTCATCAACATCTAACATATCCTGCTCATGAAGCATATGACTACGCACACGATTAATAACAAGTTTTGGTGGTTCAATATCCTCTTTTTCTAAAAGCCCGATAATACGATCCGCATCGCGCATCGAGGATACTTCTGGCGTCGTAACAACGATTGCTTTATCCGCACCAGCTACCGCATTTTTAAATCCCTGCTCAATCCCCGCAGGACAATCAATTAATATGTAATCATAATCTTGACGTAATACTTGTATTAATTCATCCATTTGTTCAGGTGTTACCGCTGATTTATCACTCGTTTGTGCTGCAGGTAATAAATAAAGATCATCAAAACGCTTATCTTTAATAAGCGCCTGAGGTAAACGGCAACGCCCTTCAACGACATCAACAAGATCAAATACAATACGATTTTCCAGCCCCATTACTACGTCTAAGTTTCGAAGACCGATATCTGTGTCAATTAAGCACACTTTCTTTCCAGATAACGCCAGGGCTGTACCAATGTTCGCAGACGTTGTAGTTTTACCTACTCCGCCTTTTCCAGATGTAATTACTATTGCCTCTCCCACAGCTATACAATTCCCCTTTCTAACTTTGTTAAATTAGGTCTAAGATGAGTGAGAAGTTGCAGTCGATCGACAACAATGTGATTGTTCTCATTAATATACGCACATTCTGCCGCCTCCGCTCCGTCTTCTTTCTCTTCCGGAGCCCGCATTGCCACATCACTAATTCGAAGTTGCATCGGGTTCATATCAGATGCAGCGATTACAGCATCCGAATCCCCATAATACCCAGCATGCGCAATTCCTCTTAATGATCCTACGACAAAAATATTCCCTCCAGCGATAACCGTTCCGCCTGGATTAACATCTCCAATTAACAATAAATTTCCTTTTACATGTAAAACTTGTCCAGAGCGAACAATTTTGGAAATAGGGACAATTTCTGTTTCTTCTTTCCAAGCTATTGCTTCTGCTTTCGTGATAACATCACTTTCAATTGAATCCACAACAAGATTCTTTTTATTACGAATTAACGTACGAATCTCTTCTTGTTGGACTTCTGTTAAATAACGATTTCCCACTTTCACATGCACTTCAATTAAAGAGCGCCCATCACCATCATAGTAATGTGTAGAAAGCTTTTCATCCAATTCCTCCAGTAATTCAGAGAATGAACAACAATCATCTAAATGAAGCGTTATTCCGTCTTTTGTCCCTTTTATTGTTACATTTTGTTGCTTTTTTTCTTCCACTAAAGTTCACCCCACCGATTCAATTCGACATAAAATTAGAAAATCCTTTTTTCTTTTTCTTCCATCGCTTTTGAAAGACGCACTAAATATCGTCTCAGTGGGAAACAAACTATCAATAAGAAAATTGCATTTAGCAATAAAGTAGACAGGAGACGATCTGTGAAAAAGACATACGCTGACATATGAGTACGTCCTAACAAAGTTAAAAATCCATACACATAATACTCTAGTGCTACAATGCTAGCTAGTACAATAGAAGCAACAATAAATAAATTCAATTGTAGTATCTTCATCACACTATAAACTAAATAAGCTAAAATCGGATACGCAAATATATATATGCCGACAAGTTCTGTGTATACGGTATCAAATAAGAAACCAAATAAGAGTCCGTAATAAATCCCTTGGACCGGACTATAGTACACAGTAATAAAACATAACACAATTATAAAGAAATGAGGTGCTGCTATACCATTTTTCCAAAAAACCTCTGTTGGAACAATAGTAGCAAACATATTTTCAAATAGAAAAACAAAAAGGAGCAAAAGAGGAAGAGCTGCTCTTTTTAGAATCTTCATCATCTCTTCTCCCCCTCCTATTCTAATGGCGCTGAAGGCTTTGCACGTTTCGCAACCATAATATGCTCTACGTCATTCAAGTCAGCGGCCGGTTTTACATAAGCTGTTTTTGTTAAGCCGTATGGATCTGGCTGAACATCAACGATTGTTCCAATTACAAGACCTTTCGGGAAAATATCACCAAGTCCAGATGTTACAACTAGTTGATCTTTTTTCACTTCTGCATCAGAGCCAATCTTTGTGAAAAGAAGTAAGTGCTTTTCTTTGTCGTAACCTTCAATCAATCCAAAGATCTTCTCATCACCTTGCACGATAGCAGAAACACGATTTGTTCGGCTCATAGAGCTTAGCAATTCTACTGATGATGTAAACTGAGATACACTTTTCACTCGTCCAACTAAACCTTGTGAAGTCACTACAGCCATATCTTTTTTAATTCCTTGCTGTGCCCCTTTATCAATTCCAACTAAATCGTACCATTTATCCGGGTTACGAGAAACGACAGTAGATGGAATTTCAGTATAATCACTAGGCAACTCTTTTTTACCAGTTAACTCTTGTAACTTCTTTTTATCATCTTCTAATTGCTTTACGTCACCTGATAACTTTGCATAGTTATCTAATTTTGCTTTTAATTCTTTATTCTCTTCATACGTGCGCTTTACATCCTCTACATTTTCGAAGAATCCAGCTACGTATTTCGCTGGCTTTTGGAATACACGTTCTACAACACCGACAGTGTCTTTAACAAACTGCTCTGGCCATGTTAAACTGTTCCGTTCTTTCAATGAGATTCCAATCAATGCCACGAGAAGAATAATACTAACTAACAAAACAATTAATCTTTTGTTTAAGAAAAACTGTGGCACGTTCACACCCTCTTAATTTCATTGATTTTTATTTTGCAATATTATCGAGCAGCAGTTTTGAAAAGATCGATATTGTCTAATGCTTTACCCGTTCCAATTGCTACGCAATCTAATGGATCTTCCGCAACAAGAACTGGCATATTTGTTTCTTCACTAATCACTTTATCTAAGTTACGTAGTAATGCTCCGCCGCCTGTTAATACGATACCACGGTCCATAATGTCTGCCGCTAATTCAGGTGGAGTTTTCTCTAACGTATTTTTAACAGATTCTACAATTGCATCTACTGTATCTTTTAATGCATCTGCAATTTCTTCTGGCTGAATTAGTACTGTTTTTGGTAAACCACTTACTAAATCACGACCGCGAATTTCCATAGGCTCGATACCTTCTGGCTCGCCTGCAGAACCGATTTCTAATTTTAATGCTTCAGCTGTTCTTTCACCAATCATTAAGTTGTAGCTTTTCTTAATGTACTGAATGATTGAATCGTCCATATCATCACCAGCAACACGAACTGATTGACTTGTTACAATACCACCTAAAGAAATGATTGCAACTTCTGTTGTACCGCCACCGATATCAACAACCATGCTACCAGTTGGTTCCCAAACAGGTAAGTTCGCACCAATTGCTGCTGCAAATGGTTCTTCAATTGGATAAGCGTCACGAGCGCCCGCTTGACGAGTCGCATCGATTACTGCACGTCTTTCTACAGCTGTAATACCAGACGGTACACATACCATTACGTAAGGCTTACGTGAGAAGAATCCATTTGATTTTTGAGCTTGTTGAATGTAGTATTTCATCATTGTTGCTGTCGTTTCGTAATCAGCAATTACACCGTCTTTCATCGGGCGAAGTGCCACAACGTTTCCTGGTGTACGACCAATCATTTGTTTTGCATCGCTACCTACAGCAACGATTTGTTTCGTATCAGTTTGTAACGCTACTACTGAAGGTTCACGTAAAACTACACCTTTTCCTTTTACATATACAAGCGTGTTCGCAGTTCCTAAATCTATTCCAAGATCGCGAGTAAAGCCACCAAATCCAAACATATTATTTATCTTCCTTTCTTGTTTTCACGGACTCATTTTTTCTTACTTTATATTATAAAAACAGTACGTTTTTTATATCTTTATCCTTTTTGTAGATAAATTTCTACAAAAAACTCATAAATCACATTATAAAACAAAATAAGTAAAAAGCATAGTCTTAAATATGACCTTTTTCCTTTAAACTCACGAATTTATGGTCGCCTATTATAATATGGTCAAGCACTTCAATTCCGATAATCTGGCCGCATTCTACTAACCGTTTTGTTACTTCAATATCTTCTCGGCTCGGCGCGGGGTCTCCTGAAGGATGGTTATGAAGACATATGATAGAGGCTGCTGCACGACGGAACGCTTCTTTAAAAACTTCCCTTGGATGTACAATTGATGTGTTTAAACTGCCAATGAAAATCGTTTGCCTATGTATAACTTGATTTTTTGTGTTCAAATATAAACATACAAAATGCTCCTGCTGCAGGAAGCGCATTTCTTCCATCATATATCTCGCACAATCTTCTGGGCTTCGAATGCTGTATCTATTTTGATATTCTAAACGTACCATTCTTCTACCGAGTTCAAAAGCAGCTATAAGCTGGGCTGCCTTTGCAATCCCAACACCATGTATACTGACAAGCTCTTCTAACGTTGCATCTTTCAACATGCGTAAACCATCAAAGTGATGTAAAATTTTATCTGATAACTTTAAAACTGTTTCTTCTTTAGAACCTGTTCTGAGTAAAACTGCAAGAAGCTCCCGATTTGATAAACTTCCAGCTCCTTCTAACAATAAACGCTCCCGTGGCTGTTCTTCTTTGACAACATCACGAATACCGTTCATTTCTCCACCCCTTTATTTGTTCTTTCAAAGAAAATCCCATGCAATTTTACGCATGGGTTATATCAATATTAAATTGTTTTAATTCCCGAACAAGACGTGAAATTGGTAAACCGACTACACTATAGTAATCCCCTTGAATATGTTGAACAAAAATAGATCCTTTACCTTGAATTCCATAACTTCCTGCTTTATCAAGAGGCTCTTTCGATGCAACGTATACGTCAATTTCCTCTTCTGTTAATTCCCAAAACGTAACTTCTGTACGCTCGTAAAAAGTGACTGTTTTGTCTTTTGTTATAATTGCAACACCAGTATACACTTCATGTGTTTTCCCTGATAATAATTGCAACATTTCTTTCGCCTCACCCTCATTAGAAGGCTTTCCAAGAATACGCGATTCATATGTAACAATTGTGTCTGCACCTAACACAATATGATCACTGTTATTTTCTGCTACTGCAGATGCTTTTTGCAGGGCAAGCGACATAACAATATCAGAAGGTGATGAGTACGCACCAATCGTCTCTTCTACTTCACTTACAATGATTTCAAATGGTACATCCGCTAACTCAAGCAGTTCCTTCCTGCGAGGTGACCCTGATGCTAAAATAATTTTTCTCATATTTTCTCCTTCCTTTCTCACATGAAGCAGAATCATTTACATCAATCGTATCAAAGGAATAGTTTGTCCACAAATGAAAGAAATATTATTTTCTCTAAATAAAATAATACTTTTTACTAAAATACGATTATATTCCTGCCATAGAGAAAGCATTTTGCTCTAAATTCAAAAGAAAAGAAAGAAGTACCTATACTTCTTCCTTCGTCATTTCATTATCCTATTATTTCACCTTTTGGGAAACAATTTTTTCATATGAAAGTATACCATCAATAATAACTTGATTTAATTTCGCCAAAGATTCCTTATCACCTTTTCCATCCTTCACTGTTTGCACAGCTACTGACGTATACATATACAATTTCTTTGCTTCTTCCTGCTTCATACTTTTCCCTTCTTTTTCAATTGCTTTCCACTCTTTTTCAATCGCACCTATATCTTTTGCATTACTTTTTCCACTAACTTGTACGCTGGAAGCATATTTTGCTAAATGAGTATATAATGGCTGTACTTTTGTTAAAAACGCCCCAACTTCTTTATCATCTTTAAGTAACGCTTTATCTGTTATATCCCAGTTCTTTTTCAATACGGAGACATTATCATTTTTATACTGCGTCATTAATTGATTTATGCCTTGTTCATCGCTAGCAACACCAACAACTAATGCATACTTATCACCGCTCGGTTTTAAAGCTGCAACGCCTCCATTACCTTTCCACTCTTCAAGAGCGGCCTGTCCCTTTTCTTCGGAAGAATAAATTCCTCCTTGCACAAAAAATAATTTCATTGGATCTAATGACGTTCCTGTCTGTGCTTTTTGTTTTTCTTCTTTTGGTGCCGGTGTTTGTTCTGCCGTTCCGCCCACCTTTGATTCTTCATTTCGCATCTGCTTCGAAGCTGTTACTTCGCTTCCCCCTGTCGCACCTTGTCCTTTCAGTAACTGTAGCATTCCCATCCCAAACGCCGTACCAATAACAATTGCAGTTGCAACGATTGCAATTAACGTATTGCTCCACTTCTTTCGTTTTTTTTCCTTAGACACCAATTTCGCTTTTTGAAACGGAACAACGTTTTTCGGTCTTTCACTTTCTACTACCATCCATTCAAATTCATCTTTCTTTTTCTCCTCATACTTAGCTTCTGCTCCATTCACTTTCACTGAGATCGTTCGTGATTGCTTGTCCATACACTCACACCTCACCTCTTATCGTTGTCCGCATCATATCATATTCATTTCACAAAAAAACGAGATATTTGTCAGAGGAATTCGCCAAATAACCCTATATATTTATCTTATATGTATGCATTTGACTTCATTTGTAGAACAAAAAACTAGATAGCAAAGACTATCTAGTTTTTCTCGCGAATATATTTTCGAACTTCCGAAATGAAATAAAGAGAACCTGTTATGATAAAAACATCATTTTCTCCAATCATTTCAACCTTCGTATCAATTGCCTCTTTCCAATTTTCAAAAACTAATTTTGACTTTTTCTTTGAATACGATGCAAGCTTGTCAGCAGAAATAGCACGATCAAAGGCGAATGTTGTAAAAATAATTTCATCGGCAATGGTTTCTAATTGATCTACCATATTATGCAATTGTTTATCACCTAGGGCAGTAAATAAAACTATTACATTTTTATCTTTGTAATGTGATTCTACTGTTTTCACAAGACTTTCGATACCTTCTGGGTTATGGGCACCGTCTATAATAATATCTGGATTGCTTTGCAGTTTTTCAAATCGCCCAATCCAATACGCTTCCTGTAATCCAGTTCTTATTTCTTCTTCCTCAATTAAAAATGATAAGTATGTTTTGACATACATGACTGCCATAAGTGCAAGTGCTGCGTTTCCTACTTGGTGAATACCTTTCATTGAGATTCGCACATCTTCAAAGCTGGCAAAGGGACAAGTGAAATCGAACTGTTCTCCATCTTCACTAGACTGTTTATGTAACGCTGTAAAATGCTTGCCCATCTCGTATAAGTTTGCATGATTTTCCTTTGCAACTTTTTGAATGACTTGCAATGCTTCCTCATCTCGTACACCAGTAATAACTGGAACACCAGATTTAATAATCCCCGCCTTTTCATATGCAATTTCTCCTAGTGTGTTCCCTAAAATATGCATATGATCGTGGCCGATATTTGTAATAATCGTAAGAACAGGATGAATAACATTCGTAGAATCAAAGCGCCCTCCAAGCCCTGTTTCAAATAAAACAACATCACAGAAATTAACTTTACCGAAATAACAAATTGCCATAACAGTAATAATTTCAAACTCAGTCGCTTCCCCTAAATCCGTCTCATCTAGTTTTTCAACGACTGGCTTTACCATCTTTACAAGTTCAGTAATCTCTTCATCTGCAATTGGTGTCCCGTTCACACTAATACGTTCGTTAAATGTTTCAATATATGGAGAGGTAAATGTTCCTACCTTATACTTTGCATCTTCTAACATGTAGCGCATATATGTTAACGTTGAACCTTTTCCATTTGTGCCAGCAAGATGAACACATTTTATGTGACGCTCTGGATTTCCAAGCTCTTCTAGCATCCATCTCATTCTTTCTAATCCTGGTTTAATACCAAACTTCAATCGGCTATGAATCCACCCTATCGCTTCTTCGTATGTATGTATCACGTATGCTTTCCCCTTTCAAAAGACAACCTTCATACTCCTATTATACGCAAAGAAAAGAGACCCACCAATATAGTGAGCCTCTAAAAAATATTTTACTTTTCAAGATCTGCTAGACGTTGGCGAACTGCTTCACGTTTTTCTAGGTAATCTTGCTCTTTCGCACGCTCTCCGTCAATAACTGCTGCAGGAGCTTTCGCTACGAAACCTTGGTTTGAAAGTTTCTTCTGTACACGTTCTACTTCTTTGTCGAACTTCTCAAATTCTTTCTCAAGACGTGCTCTCTCTTCATCAAGATTGATAAGATCAGCTAACGGTAAGAATAACTCTGCACCTGATACGATTGCAGTCATCGCTTTTTCTGGTGCTTGTAAATCCGTTTGAATTATTAATTCGCTTGGGTTACAGAAACGCTCAATGTAAGAGCTGTTTTTTGTAAGTTGAGCAAGTACAGCCTCATCTTTTGCTTTAATTTGCATTTGAACTTTTTTGCTCATTGGCGTATTAACTTCTGCACGGATGTTACGAACAGAGCGAATGATATCAACTAGAAGGTGCATTTCTGCCGCAGCTTCTGTATCTTGTAAATCTTCGCGAACTGTTGGCCATGCTGCTACTGTAATAGATTCGCCTTCATGTGGTAAATGTTGCCAAATCTTCTCTGTTACGAATGGCATGAATGGGTGTAATAGACGCATTGTTTGGTCTAATACGTAAGCTAAAATAGAACGAGTTGTTTTCTTAGCTGCTTCATCTTCACCGTATAGTGGAAGTTTCGCCATTTCAATGTACCAGTCACAGAAATCGTCCCAAATGAAGTTGTATAATGAACGACCAGCTTCACCGAACTCATATTTATCCATGTTACGCGTTACGCTTTCGATTGTTTCGTTTAAGCGAGTTAAAATCCACTTATCCGCAACTGATTTTTCACCAGTTAAATCGATTTCTTCATACTTCATATCATCCATGTTCATTAATACGAAACGTGATGCGTTCCAAATTTTATTAATGAAGTTCCAAGTAGACTCTACTTTTTCCATACTGAAACGTAGATCTTGACCTGGTGCGCTTCCTGTTGATAAGAAATAGCGCATTGCATCTGCACCGTACTTCTCGATAACATCCATTGGATCAATACCGTTACCAAGAGATTTACTCATTTTACGTCCTTGCTCATCACGAACTAAACCGTGAATTAATACATCTTTAAATGGACGCTCGCCTGTAAACTCTAAACCTTGGAAAATCATACGAGATACCCAGAAGAAGATGATGTCATAACCCGTTACTAATGCATCTGTTGAATAGTAACGTTTGAAGTCTGCTGCATCTTCATCAGGCCAACCAAGTGTTGAGAATGGCCATAACGCTGAACTGAACCATGTATCAAGTACGTCGTTATCTTGATTCCAATTTTCAATATCTGCTGGCTCTTCTGTACCTACGTATACTTCACCAGTTTCTTTATGATACCAAGCTGGAATACGGTGTCCCCACCATAATTGACGAGAAATACACCAGTCGTGAATGTTTTCCATCCAGCGTAAATATGTGTTTTCGAAACGCTCTGGTACGAACGTTACTTTCTCTTCTTCTTTTTGTTGAAGCTCTACTGCCTTCTCAGCAAGTGGAGCCATTTTTACGAACCATTGTGTTGATAAGTAAGGCTCAACAACTGCACCACTACGCTCACTATGACCTACTGAATGCATATGAGGCTCGATTTCTACTAATACGCCCGCTTCTTGTAAGTCCTTCACTAACGCTTTACGGCATTCGAAACGATCCATACCGTTATACTTACCAGCTTTTTCGTTCATTGATCCATCTTCGTTCATTACTAAGATACGTGGTAAGTCATGGCGGTTACCTACTTCAAAGTCATTCGGGTCATGAGCTGGTGTAATTTTTACAACGCCTGTTCCGAAATCTTTTTCTACGTACTCATCAGCAATAATCGGAATCTCACGGCCTACGATTGGAAGTGTAACTGTTTTTCCGATTAAATGTTTGTAACGATCGTCTTCTGGATGAACTGCTACTGCTGTATCACCAAGCATCGTTTCTGGACGAGTAGTCGCAAGACGAATATGACCAGAGCCATCTGTTAATGGATAGTTCATATGGTAGAACGCACCTTGAACTTCTTTATGAATTACTTCAATATCAGAAAGAGCTGTGCGTGTTGCTGGGTCCCAGTTAATAATATATTCACCGCGGTAAATTAAGCCTTTTTCGTATAATTGAACGAATACTTTATTAACCGCATCAGATAAACCTTCGTCTAATGTGAAACGTTCACGAGAATAGTCTAGTCCTAAACCAACTTTCCCCCATTGTTGACGAATGTGAGACGCGTATTCCTCTTTCCATTCCCAAGCTTTTTCAAGGAATTTCTCACGGCCAAGATCGTAACGTGAAATACCTTCTTCACGAAGTTTTCCTTCTACTTTCGCTTGTGTTGCGATACCCGCATGGTCCATTCCTGGAAGCCATAATACATCGTAACCTTGCATACGCTTCGTACGAGTTAAAATATCTTGAAGAGTTGTATCCCAAGCATGACCTAAGTGTAACTTACCAGTTACGTTCGGAGGTGGAATTACAATTGTATATGGTTGTTTCTTCTCATCTCCTGTTGCTTCGAAATATTTGCCTTCAAGCCACCATTGATAAAGGCCTTCTTCAACGGACATATGATCATATTTAGTTGGTAAATTCTTTTCCGTGTTTGACATTATTTTCCCTCCTTAAAATAAAAAATGCCCCTCATCCAAAAAGGACGAGGGACATCGCGGTACCACCTTTATTTACAAACAAATTCAGGAATTTGCTTATACTCTTAATTTGATAACGGACAAATCCGTCTTTTCCTAATGAGAACTATTCCGTTCAGAAAAGATGCTCCAGGGCTACCTTCTAACATAACTATCTAGAGAATCTTCCAGCTAATGATTCTCCTCTCTGAAGACGTTTCTTGTTATACTCTTCCCTTTCAAGGCATTTATATGATTGTTAATTATTATATACAATAGTGTAAAAAACGAAACCCTATTCGTCAAGATAAATTTAATACTACGGCTTTTTGGACGAACGAAAAAAAAAAGATAAGTAGAGATACTACTTATCTTTTTATCCGTTCCCTTGCTGGGCAGCTTGTAATTGCGAAAGGAAATATTCTATATTGCTAACGAGCCAATGCGATTGTTGTAAGCTCTTTACTCCGAGAAGTTCATTGTCCTCATTGCGACTCTCTCTTCTTTTCTTATAAGACTGGATTTGCCGAATAAATTGCGATGGATACGTCATATACGCAAACATGAGTAGTTGCTCTTCTTTCGTAAAAGGGAAATTTTTTTGGTACATTTGATACCATTCAAACCGATCACTTCGCGCAATTGGATACGTGTTTAAAGACCGAGAATAAAACCCTACTATATCTTGCACCGGTGTGGCAAACTTCGATTTTTCTAAACTAATAAAATAGCCATTCCGTTCATAATCAAATAAGAAATGATTAAGCGATACGTTACCATGTACAAAAGTAATACGTGTTTTTTCTTTTTCCTTCATCGCATCGTTCCACTCAGTTAATTGCTTCGTTGCAAACTCACGCGCCCTCATTACATGATGATAGTACGTACAATATTGCAATTCAAACGGAGACATATACCACTTCGCTTCAGATTCTACGAGAAACTCTTCTAACATCTCACCATCATTCTTCCAGCGATCGGATATATTTGTATAATGTTTTTCTAAATCTTCTTCTGTATACGTTTCTTCTTTCACCGTTTTTTGATGTAACGTCCCGAGAGTTTGAAACATTTTATGGTATTGATCATTATCCTCGCCGTTGCCTTCCGCACGTTCTAACCAAGGCATTAAATAATAATTATACGTCCCGTCACTTAAAATATAATTTCCATCCGTCGCATGGTATATAGGTACATAATTTGAAAAACCGTTCTCCTTCAAATATTGAATATGGTGCAAAAAGTTATTCCGCTCTAACTTCCCGTCTTCTATTTTCTTGAGCGCATACGGACCTTGATTCGTGTAAATTTTCGTTACACTTCCGTGCTCTTCCATATGCTGTGTATCCAATCTATATTGCCTTACAATGGGTTCATAGCGATTTCGTAATTCAATATCCATACGAATAACCCTTTCTATTCAAAACATAGCCTTTAGGAAAATAAGTGAGTGAAAACACTCACTTACTTCGCTTTTGCCCTTGAAACAGGAATATAAATAATTTGTCCCGCAGTTAAATATATATCTTCTGTTTGATTGACACGATATAAGTTTTGTACAGACGTTTCATAACGGTCTGCAACAGATTCGATTGTATCCCCTTCTTGCACGAAATACATTCTTAACTTTGTAAATTCTTCTTCCGGTTCTTTCGTAAATATTTTCGTTAAATAAAGTGCATTTTCATCCCGCTGTGAATACGTTTCTTCTTCTTGCTCTTCTTGTTTTTTCGCTTTTTCTTTCTTGAAATCTTTTCTTCCGAACAATTCAAATTGTGGCGTTGATTCTTTCTCCTCTTCACGCTCCACAAATTCATGTTCTTCTACTTCCTCTTCCTCTACTTCCTGCTCTTTTCTTTCCTCTAGTTGAAACGGTTCAAATGCGTAATCTTCCCACTCATCTGATTCCTTATAGACTGGTTCTTCTACGTGCATGGCAGGTCTATTTTCATCTTCTTGTGCGGAATCAGTCTCTAACTCAGCATACGCTGTTTCTTCCTCTTCATCCTCGATTCTTTCTTCATCACATAAACCAGTGATAGATATATCCGCTAATAATTGTAAGCAACCATTTTCCTTTAATTCATAATCAAATTCCTCAATAGATACATATAGTTCTTCAATTACTTTCACACGGTTTCTCGGAATTGATATTTCAAGCGGAAAGGAATGAACAAGTTCATTAACCCCATCTTCCCTTGTTTCTACATAATCAATTGATTTCGCTGGCGATAAATCTCTTAATGAATAAGCCGAATCATCTTGCCGCGCAACATACTCTCCCGTTAAATCTAATTGCCCTCTCACGATAACTTCATGATCAAGCTCTTCTATCTCAACGTCTGGATCTAACGAAATTGACAAAAGTTCTTCGACTTCCTGTCCTTTTTGGAACCAAACAGATTCTTTTAATGAAAAACGTAATGAATGATCTGTTGCCACTTCTTTTCCCCCTCCCAAACTATATGTCATTACAGATTTATGTATGGAAAGCTGACTTTATGAATAAAAAAAATCGCTCCCCTTATGGAGAGCGATTTTCTTTCAACAATTAAGCTTTTAATTTTGACATTGCAATTTCAGCTGCTGCAATCGTCGCTTCAATATCTGCATCACTATGTGCTGTCGATAAGAATAGACCTTCGAATTGAGATGGTGGCAAGAATACACCTTGTTCTACCATTTCACGATAGTAAGCCGCAAAGAATTCTAAGTTTGAAGATTTTGCTGCATCGTAATTAATAACTTGTTCATCTGTAAAGAAAATACCAATCATAGAACCCGCACGGTTAATATGATGCGGAATGCCATGTTTTTCAGCCGCTTTACGTAAGCCAGCTTCTAACATTTCAGCTTTACGCTCAAATTCTACATATGATTCTGGCGTTAACTGTACTAACGTTTCATAACCTGCTGCCATTGCAAGTGGGTTACCTGATAAAGTACCTGCTTGGTAAATCGGTCCGCTCGGTGCAACTTGGCGCATAATTTCTGCTTTACCACCGTATGCTCCTACTGGTAAGCCACCACCGATTACTTTACCTAAACAAGTTAAATCAGGTGTTACACCGTAATAACCTTGTCCGCAATTATAAGCAACTCGGAATCCTGTCATGACTTCATCAAAAATAAGCAATGCACCATTTTGCTCTGTTACTTCACGAAGACCTTCTAAAAATCCTGGTTGCGGAGGAACAACACCCATATTTCCTGCTACTGGTTCTACAATTATACAAGCAATATCATCACCAAATTGTTCGAAAGCGTATTTCACACTTTCTAAATCGTTATACGCTACGGTAATCGTATTTTTCGCTACACCTTCTGGTACACCAGGGCTATCTGGTAAACCTAGCGTCGCCACACCAGAACCCGCTTTAATTAATAACGAATCACCATGACCGTGGTAACAACCGATGAATTTCAAAATTTTATTACGTCCTGTATAACCACGAGCTAAACGTAGTGCACTCATTGTCGCTTCTGTTCCAGAGTTAACCATACGTACAATCTCAATTGATGGTACGCGCTCAATAACAAGTTTCGCTAATTTATTCTCAATTTCCGTTGGGGCACCGAAGCTTGTTCCTCTTTCAGCAACAGATTTTAAAGCTTCAACAACACGATCATTCGCATGACCATGAATTAAAGGACCCCATGATAATACGTAATCGATGTATTCATTTCCATCGATATCATATACTTTAGAGCCTTTTCCGCGCTCCATAAACAACGGATTCATACCAACAGACTTAAAAGCACGAACGGGGCTATTTACGCCACCAGGCATTAAATCTTGTGCCTCTTCAAACGCCGCAATCGACTTATCAAACTTTTTCATTATTTAGCGCCTCCTTCTTGTAACCATCTTGCTGCATCTTTTGCATGATACGTAATAATTAAATCTGCTCCTGCACGTTTCATGCTAATTAATTTTTCAAGTACAACTTCTTTTTCATTAATCCAACCATTTTGCGCCGCTGCTTTAATCATCGAATATTCACCACTTACGTTATAAGCAACGACTGGTAAATTAAAGTTATTTTTCACATCACGAACGATATCTAAGTAAGAAAGAGCTGGCTTTACAATTAAGAAATCTGCCCCTTCCATTACATCTGATTCTGCTTCACGGAATGCTTCCATACGGTTCGCTGGATCCATTTGATATGTTTTACGATCACCAAATTGCGGGGCACCGTGCGCCGCATCACGGAATGGTCCGTAAAATGCTGATGAATATTTCACAGCGTACGACATTACTGGTACGTGTCCAAAACCATTTTCATCTAATGCATGGCGAATTGCTGTTACGAATCCGTCCATCATGTTTGATGGCGCAATAATGTCCGCTCCTGCTTTCGCTTGGCTTACAGCTGTTTTCGCAAGAACTGCAAGAGACTCGTCATTTAAAATAATACCATCTTCAATTACACCGCAATGACCATGGCTTGTGAATTGACATAAACATGTATCTGCAACTACTACTAGCTCAGGGAATTCACCTTTAATTTGCTTAATTGCACGTTGCACAATTCCATGATCACAATATGCTGATGATCCAACTTCATCTTTTTCAGCAGGTAAACCAAATACAATAACAGAACGAATACCTAAATCAACAACCTCTTGCATTTCAGCTTGCAATAAATCTAAAGACATTTGATATACGCCTGGCATAGAAGGCACTTCATTACGAACATTTTCTCCTTCTAATACAAAAATAGGGTAAATAAAATCTTCCGTATGTAAAAACGTTTCACGCACAAGCGCACGCATATTACCGCTTTGTCTTAAGCGACGATGACGATTAAATTGTAAAGAGTTCATAGATTTCTATCCCCATTCTTTTATTTTATAGATTCACAAATGCATTGTAGTAATGCTTCTACAGTGTACTCTTTCGGCGTAATAACATGTGGAAAATAAAGGATCGCCTCTTTTTCCGTAATAGGCCCTATACAAGCAATTGTACAGTTTTTTGTCCATTCTCTCCAGTTTGTACCCTCAAGTAAACGAACAAAACTAGTAACAGTTGAAGGGCTCGTAAATGTAATAATTTCTACTTTCCCTACTTCTAACGCTACTATAAGCTCTTGCCTTTTCTCTATATTCTCTTTCGTACCATATACGATTAGCTCCTCTAGAGAAACACCAATTTCGCGAAGTGCAACTGGAATTACATCTCTTGCTAAATTCCCTTTCGGAAATAAAATGCACTCGTTTCCACTTAGTCTTTTTACAAACTCTTCTGCAAATACTTCTGCAACAAATGAAGTTGGAACGAAGTCCACTTGATAGCCCCGCTTTTCTAACTCTAACCTTGTTTTCACGCCTACTGCAGCAATTTTAGTCTTTGCGGGTAGCTTCTTTCTCAAACTATCTAGAAAAAAAGCTACCCCATTTTTACTCGTAAAAATAACCCAGTCATACGAATGCAGCTGCCCTGCTATATGTTGAATTTGCCTATGAGACATACCTTCCATACGCAAAAGCGGAATTTCCAATGGAATTCCGCTCTTTTCTTTCACCGCTACACTCATTTGTTTCGCTTGATGCTGGGCACGTGTAATTAATACCGTTTTGCCAGCGAGAGCGTTCATATTTATTGTTGCCCCTTATTTGCAGCAAGAATGAGTTCTTTTGCGCCTTGTTTAATTAAACGGTCCGCAGCCTCTAATCCTACTTCCTCTGGATTAGTTCCTACTACTGTCTCTTTCAATAAAACAGAACCGTCCATAGAACCGACAAGAGCTGTTAATTGGATTGCATCATTTTCTGTAAGAGTTGCATATCCAGCGATCGGAACTTGGCATCCACCTTCAAGTTTATGAAGAAATACTCGTTCTGCTGCGACTGTCCTTTCTGTTACTGCATCATTCATATGCGCTAACAACTGTAGTAAATCCTTATCATCCTCACGGCACTCAATCGCTAATGCACCTTGTCCTACAGCAGGTACACATAACGTCTCATCTAAATGTTCTGTAATAACTTCATTATCCCAGCCCATTCTTTGTAATCCAGCTGTTGCTAAAATGATTGCATCGTAATCTTCTTCTTGTAATTTACGTAAACGTGTATCGATATTCCCTCGAATCCACTTCACTTGTAAATCTGGTCTCGCAGCTAATAATTGTGCACTGCGTCTTAAACTACTCGTACCTAAAATAGCGCCTTCTGCTAACTCTTTAAACGATGCTCCGCTTTTTGAGATAAAAGCATCACGAGGGTCAACACGCTTCGGTGTACAACCAATCATTAATCCTTCTGGAAGTACGGCCGGCATATCTTTCATACTATGTACAGCCATATCAATTTCTTTCGTAAGTAACGCATGTTCAATCTCTTTAACAAACAAGCCTTTTCCGCCTACTTTTGAAAGAGTAACATCTAAAATAACATCACCTTTTGTGACGATTTCTTTCACTTCAAATTCATATGGTAAACCTAGTGCTTTTAACTGATCAATAAACCAGTTTGTTTGCGTTAATGCTAATTTACTCTTTCGTGACCCTACAATAATTTTGCGCATAATTCTCTCTCCTCATTATAAATACCAAAAGTGGAAGTTGGATAAACTGCTTAATAGAAAAATATTGATTAGCATTACGAGAAATGCTCCGATGTTCCACTGCACGATTTTCTTCCCTTGCAACACATCTGCCACTCGTAAATATAGGCCAGCACAATATACAAATAGAACGACAAAAGACCCGATCACTTTCGTATCATACCAATGGAAATTGTCCAATTTCGTATATCCCCATATGCATCCTAATAAAATGGCTAGTAAGAAAAATGGAACAGAAAATAAATTTAATCCGTAAGACATCGATTCTAGCTTCGGTAAATTCCCTAACCTTCTTAATCTCGCATTCCATTTTTTCTTTTTTAATAGGCGATATTGCAATAAATACATAATAGAAAAAATGAACGATACAGTGAAAGTTGCATAAGAAATAATAGCCATACCGACATGTACATATACAAGTTCTGAAACTAATTGCTCTGCCAGTACCGGCGACATCTTTCCGAGCGGTGTAAAAATAGAAAAAGCGCTTACGCCAAATGCGACAACATTTGTAAAAAAGACTAAAAAGTCAATTCTCATAAATCGATTAATGACTAACGACATCGTAATCAATAGCCAAACATAAAAATAAATCCCTGATAATAAAGTTAATATAGGGTTCGTTTCTGAATCTGTAGC
Source organism: Bacillus sp. 17RED48 (assembly GCF_019837545.1). Classification (NCBI taxonomy): domain Bacteria; kingdom Bacillati; phylum Bacillota; class Bacilli; order Caryophanales; family Bacillaceae; genus Bacillus; species Bacillus sp. 17RED48. The sequence goes on along the minus strand of NZ_JADAXG010000001.1, from coordinate 402,109 downwards.
CCTAAGTAACATAAAGATAGACTGCAGAACCCATACAATCGAAAGTAACCAAAAAGCAAATCGGTTCGCCTTTCGGTTACTTTGGAAATAATCTATAAAATATAAACTAATGCTACAAGCATATAAAATAATTGCAATATGATAAATAATACTGTTATTTAAAAAACTCATCCGATCATCCTTCCAAATTATAAAGATGGAACGGATGGTGTCCACGCTCTTTTATGTTCTACTTCTTCCGCACAACTCTCTACATCTTCCATTTCTAAGTCAAAAATCTTTGCAAATAACGCTAATTTTTCGTCTGCTCCCTCTTCAGCAGCTATTTCTTTCGCTACTAAAATTGGGTCTTTTAATAATTGATTAATAATACTTTTCGTATGCTTACTAATTACTTTTCTCTCACGATCACTAAGATTCGGTATTTTTCGTTCCAAGCTTTCCATCGTTTCACTTTGGATAGCAAGTGCCTTATCACGAAGAGCTGCTATTAACGGAACAACACCAAGTGTACTTAACCACGTTTTAAATAAAACAATTTCCTCTTCAATCATAAATTGAATTTTCTCTGCTTCTTTCAAACGCTCAGCACGATTTGCTTCCACTACTCCTTGCAAATCATCAATGTCATATAAGAAAGAACCTTCTAGTTCATCAATCGCTGGATCAATATCACGCGGCACTGCAATATCCACCATAAACAACGGACGACCAGAGCGCATTTTCTCTACCTTTGTCATCATCTCTTTCGTAATGACATATTCAGATGCACCAGTTGAACTAATTAAAATATCTGCTTCTAATAATGCACATTGCAATTCACTTAAAGGCTTTGCATGTCCCATATATTTCTCAGCCATTACTTCCGCTTTCGTAAACGTTCTATTCATGACTGTTACTTTTCGAGCACCGCTTCCATATAAGTTTTGCAGTGCCAATTCACCCATCTTACCAGCACCAAGAATAAGCACATGACAATCTGTTAACTCACCAAATATTTTCTTTCCGAGCTCAACAGCGGCATAACTAACAGACATCGCACTTTCACCAATCGTCGTTTCTGAGTGCGCACGTTTCGCTAACGTAACCACCTGCTTAAACAACTCATTAAAAATTGTGCCTGTCGCTTTTACTTGTTGCGCTTCTAAAAAGCTATCTTTTATTTGGCCTAAAATCTGTGTTTCTCCAACTACCATAGAATCTAAACCGCACGTCACGCGGAATAAATGATCTATTGCACCATCTTGTTCAAAAATAGTTAAATATGGTGCGACTTCTTCTATTTCAAGCTGAAACCAATCAGCTAAAAACTTCTTAATATAATACCGTCCCGTGTGTAATTGATCGACAACAGCGTAAATCTCAGTGCGATTACAAGTTGATACAATGACATTCTCTAACACGCTCTTTTGATTTTGTAATGTAGTCATTGCTTCCTCTAGCTCTGCTGCCTGAAATGTGAGTTTCTCACGAAATTCTACAGGGGCTGTTCGATAATTTACACTAACAACAAGAATATGCACGCAGCATGTCCCCCTTCACCCGTTTTATCACTTTATCTACTATCATAATACAACTTTCCTCTTATGAATCTGACAATCGTGTGAACAACCGATTATTTTTTATTTATTCTCCGTATGTAATAAAGGAGATTCAGTAAAACTAATAAAGACTTCCTACTTTATAATGATTATAAATTAATAACTCTATTTGTACGTTACCAAAAAAAGCCCTCATAATCAAGTGATGGAAACTATTCCATATGAATTATAACATCATCTTTCCTATCTTCTTTCATCATGAAGGAAAATATGTATGATTGTTCCAAATTGTAGCACAGACTTTCTCAATACAATGTATTTGACATTGTATTTCTTTTTCGTTATATTGATTTTACAAAATTAAGTTGTGCACAACTTAATTGGAAGGGAGTTATGTATGACAGAGAATTCTTTACACCTAGATAACCAACTTTGTTTTTCTATTTACGCCTGTTCTAAAGAAGTTACCCGCTTTTATCGACCATATTTAGAAGAGATGGGTATTACGTATCCCCAGTACATTACTTTACTCGTACTATGGGAGCAAGATGGACTAACAGTAAAAGAAATTGGAGAACGTTTATTTTTAGATTCTGGTACGTTAACACCTATGTTAAAACGAATGGAATCATTAAAACTTGTAAAACGCGTTCGTTCCAAAGAAGATGAGCGCAAAGTTTGTATTGAATTAACAGAACAAGGTAAAGATTTAAAAGAAAAGGCTTGTTCATTGCCGACAACGATGGCAACAAATTTAGGAATTACAGAACAAGAATATCGTTCTTTATTAATTCAATTAAATAAACTAATTGAAACAATGAAAACAATTAATGATAGAAAAGGGGAATAAACATGGATAAATTATATACTGCTTCAGTAACTGCTACAGGTGGAAGAAACGGAAAAGTAATTTCAGATGATGGCATATTAAATCTTGATGTAAAAATGCCGAAAGCACTAGGTGGTGCAGGCGGAGAGGCAACGAATCCAGAACAACTATTTGCTGCTGGTTATGCCGCTTGTTTTGATAGTGCATTACAACTTGTCATTCGTACAAAACGTGTGAAAGTAGAAAGTACAGAAGTAACTGCTCACGTTTCTATCGGAAAAGATACAGATGGTGGTTTCGGCCTATCTGCTGTACTTGATGTACACGTTGCTGGCGTCTCTCATACCGAAGCACAAGAACTTGTAGAAGCCGCTCACGGTGTATGTCCTTATTCGAAAGCAACAAGAGGTAATATTGAGGTCACATTAAACGTACACTAAAAAATTTAGTAAATAAAAAAAAACGCGCGACATTCGTCACGCGTTTTTTGTTTTTGTCATTCTATGAATTGCCTTCCACGCTTCTTCTTTTCCAAGTCCTGTTTCAGAAGAGAATAGAACGATTTCATCACCAATTTCAACAGCAAGCGTTTCTTTTACAACTTTTAAATGCTTTTGCCATTTCCCTTTCGGAATTTTATCGGCTTTCGTCGCAATAATAATTGTTGGGATTTCATAATGCTTTAAGAAATCATACATCATCACGTCATCATTTGTTGGTTGGTGACGTAAATCAACTACTAATACAGCTGCGTCTAATTGCTCACGTGTTGTAAAGTAAGTCTCAATCATCTTGCCCCATGCTGCGCGCTCTGTTTTAGATACTTTCGCATAGCCATAACCTGGAACGTCAACAAAATGCATCATCTCATTGATTAAGAAAAAGTTCAACGTTTGCGTTTTCCCTGGTTTAGAAGAAATACGTACTAACTTTTTACGATTTAAAATTTTATTAATAAAGGAAGACTTCCCGACATTTGAACGACCTGCTAATGCAATTTCTGGTAAATCACTGTCTGGATATTGTTCTGGTTTAACAGCACTAATTACAATATCTGCTTTTGTTACTTTCATTGTTTCACTCCTACTAATGCGTGCTCCAATACTTCATCTAAATGAGATGCAAGCACAAACGTAAGGTTTTCTTTTACGCTTTCTGGAATATCATCTAAATCTTTCTCGTTTTCTGCTGGCAAAATAATTTTTGTTAAGCCTGCGCGGTGAGCACTTAATGTTTTTTCTTTTAAACCACCAATTGGTAATACACGACCACGAAGTGTAATTTCACCTGTCATCCCCACTTCTTTACTTACAGGAATACCTGTTAGTGCAGAAATAAGTGCCGTTGCCATCGTAATACCTGCTGACGGTCCATCTTTTGGAACTGCTCCTTCTGGAACATGAATATGAATATCATTTTTCTCATGGAAATTCGGATCAATCTGAAGCTCTTCTGCACGAGAACGAATATAGCTAAACGCTGCTTGTGCGGATTCTTTCATAACATCCCCAAGTTTACCTGTTAAAATTAATTTCCCTTTACCTGGCGCTACAGACACTTCAATCGCAAGTGTATCACCGCCTGCTGCTGTATACGCTAACCCTGTTGCCATACCAACTTGGTCTGTTTTTTCGGCTTGTCCATAACGGAATATGTGCTTACCAAGTAAATCAACAATGTTTTTCTCTGTTACTACAATACGCTTGCGTTCTGCTGTAACGATAATTTTTGCTGCTTTACGACAAACTTTTGCAATTTGACGCTCTAGCGTACGAACACCAGCCTCACGTGTATAATAACGAATAATTTCAAGAAGTGCTTCATCACGTACTTGTAAATTACCTTTACGTAAGCCATGCTCTTTTAATTGTTTCGGCAATAAATGTTCACGGGCAATATGAACTTTTTCAAGTTCTGTATAGCCAGCAATCGAAATAATTTCCATACGGTCAAGCAGCGGACCTGGAACACTTGAAAGTGTATTCGCAGTTGCTACAAACATAACTTTCGATAGATCATACGGTTCTTCAATGTAATGATCACTGAAGTTATGGTTTTGTTCTGGGTCTAACACTTCAAGTAATGCCGCTGACGGATCTCCACGGAAGTCGTTAGACATTTTATCAATCTCATCTAATAAAAAGACTGGATTAACTGTTTTCGCCTTTTTCATACCTTGAATAATGCGTCCTGGCATCGCTCCAACGTACGTACGACGGTGACCACGGATTTCCGATTCATCACGTACACCACCAAGGGATACACGGACGAAATTACGATTTAATGATGTTGCAATCGAACGCGCTAACGAAGTTTTCCCGACCCCAGGAGGTCCTACTAAGCAAAGGATAGGCCCTTTTAATGAATTCGTTAACTTCTGTACAGCTAAATATTCCAGTACGCGCTCTTTCACTTTCTCGAGACCGTAATGATCTTTGTTCAAAATCTCTTCAGAATGAGCAAGATCAATCATATCTTCTGTCGCTTCTGTCCATGGAAGTGCTAATAACCAATCCATATAATTGCGAATAACACCGCTCTCCGCAGAACTTGCTGGTAACTTTTCATAACGGTCTAATTCTTTCAGTGCAGCCTTCATTGTTTCTTCAGGCATTCCCGACTGTTCAATTTTCTCACGAAGTTCTTCAACTTCCCCGCCCTTACCTTCTTTATCACCAAGTTCAGTTTGAATCGCCTTCATTTGCTCACGTAAGAAATACTCTTTTTGCGTGCGCTCCATTGAACGTTTCACTTTTTGTCCAATTTTCTTTTCTAAACTAAGTAACTCTTGTTCATCTTGAATAATTGAAATAAGTGTATGTAATCGTTCCTTCACAGATACAATCTCTAAGATTTCTTGTTTCTGCTTCGTTTTAATCGGCAAGTGAGAAGCAATTAAATCAGCTAATCTTCCTGGCTCTTCTACATCAGCTACCGTTGCAAATGTTTCATTTGAAACTTTTTTCGAAACTTTAATATATTGTTCGAAATGCTCGAGTAATGTACGCATAAGAGCTTTCTCTTCTAGATCATCTTCCACTTCTTCAGTTACCGTTTTGATAGAAACCTGCACTACATTCTCTTCTTCGATAAACTCTACTACTTCAGCTCTATGTAAACCTTCTACAAGGACACGAAGCGTACCGTTCGGCAATTTTAACATTTGCTTCACTTTCGCCACTGTACCTACACTATATATGTCATCTTCTTTCGGATCATCGATATTCATTTCTTTTTGCATCGCTAAAAAGATGATATTTTCATCCATTGCCGCCTGCTCTAGTGCTTGTATCGATTTATCACGTCCTACATCAAGATGCAGAACCATCGTTGGATATACGAGAACGCCTCTTAATGGTAGGAGGGGTACGATTCTTTCATTCGTATTCATACTAGACATAGCACCTCCATAATAAATTAAACTCCTGTTCAACTATTTTATATTACAATACATCTAGATGCAATTGCAGAGATTTTCCGCAATTGTAAATCTCTCGTTTTTTCTCTCTTATAAAAAGGAAAAAAGACTCCGCTTAAGCATACAAACTTAAACGAAGTCTGGCAAATTTTATTATCGTTCATTCTCACATTGATTGTGCATCTGTTTCATCCACAGTATTATGTATATCAAGGTCTCGATGCATATTTTCCTGCATAAATGTTAGCTCAAATACTTCTTTTAACTTACGAACAGGAATGATTTCAATTCCTTTTATTGTATACAAAAACGGTTGCATGTTTTCAGCAGGAATGATGACTTTCTTAGCACCTGCTTTTTTCGCGGCTTTTATTTTTGCGTACACACCACCAATAGGTTTCACTTCCCCATGTATACTTATCTCACCGGTCATCGCTACTTCATTACTCACATACGTACGATGCACTGCTGAATATACACCTGTTGCCATAGCAATACCTGCCGAAGGCCCATCAATTGGGATACCACCTGGAAAATTAATATGTATATCATACCCTTCTGGCAACACATCTAGAGAACGAAGTACTGTTAATACATTATCTACAGAACCTTTCGCCATACTTTTACGGCGAATGGATTTCGTTTGACTACCAATACTTTCCTCTTCCACAATACCAGTTACATTTACTGATCCTTTATCTTTCGCCTTGATTGCTGTTACTTCAATTTCTAATAACGCGCCTGTATTTGGTCCGTATACAGCAAGTCCATTTACAAGACCGATTCTCGGAATAGGATAAATACGTTTTTCATATTTCGGTGTAAGTTGACTAGAGTGAACAACCCACTCTATATCTTCATCTTTAATGAAAGAACGTTCTTCATTTATTGCCATACCAGCAGAAATTTGTACAAGGTTAATCGCTTCTCGTCCATTTCTTGCATACATTCCGATCATTTCAATACCATTTTTACCTATTTGCATTTCCACTTTATCAGCTGCATTCTTCGCTACTTTTTGAATCTCTTCTGTATCTAACTCACGGAAAAACACTTCTAAACAGCGTGACCGAATAGCAGGAGGAATCTCCTCTGGCGAACGTGTCGTCGCCCCAACTAAGCGAAAATCGGCTGGCAAACCTTTTTGAAAAATATCATGTATATACGTTGGAATCATCGAATTTTCTTCACTATAGTACGCACTTTCCAAAAATACTTTCCGATCTTCTAACACCTTTAACATTTTGTTCATTTGAATTGGATGTAATTCACCAATCTCATCAATGAACAAAATACCACCATGCGCATCTGTTACAGCTCCTTTTTTCGGCTGTGGGATACCCGCTTGCCCCATTGCACCGGCCCCTTGATAAATCGGATCATGGACTGAACCAATTAATGGGTCTGCAATACCACGTTCATCAAATCTTGCTGTCGTCGCATCAAGTTCGATAAATGTTGCATTTGTACGAAATGGAGATTTCGGATTGCGTTTCGCTTCTTCCAATACAAGACGTGCTGCCGCTGTCTTCCCGACACCTGGCGGACCATATATAATTACATGTTGCGGATTCGGACCACAAAGAGCCGCTTTTAACGACCTAATTCCGTCCTCTTGCCCTACAATATCTAAAAAGGATGTAGGACGTACCTTTTCCGCAAGCGGCTCTGTTAAAGAAATCTCACGCATTTTACGAAGCTGTTCTAATTCTTTTTTCGATTCTCGATCAATTGAAACTTTTTGTGTTCGCTGATTTCGAAGTAAATGCCAAAAATACAATCCGACAATTACACCAAAAACAAGTTGAACAAGTAAAAATATATTTGTCCAGCTCATAATTTATTTCCTCCCGCAATGTTTTATCACTTAGTATTTCCGTGGAGGAACATAGCTAAACATAAAGAAAAACAGCAATTATAAAAATTGCTGTTTCTTCTTCGCACTATGCAGATGTTTTTGTATCAAGTACAGTACCGTCTTGTAACACCAATTTCGGTGGTTCATTATCAGCTACTGTTTCTTTCGTCAGAATACACTTCTCGATATCTTTGCGAGATGGAAGTTCGAACATTACATCAAGCATTAAGCCTTCAATAATAGAACGAAGTCCACGAGCACCTGTTTTACGTTCAATTGCTTTTTTCGCAATTTCAATTAGTGCACCTTCTTCAAACTCTAACTCAACATCGTCAAGCTCCAATAGTTTTTGGAATTGCTTAACAAGTGCATTTTTTGGTTTCGTTAAAATATCTACAAGAGCATCTTCATCAAGCGGCTCTAGGTTCGCAATAACTGGAAGACGACCGATAAACTCCGGAATTAAACCGAATCTTAAAAGATCCTCTGGTAAAACGTGAGATAAAACATGCTTCTCATTTACATCAGCATTTTTCTTCTCAGCACCAAATCCAATTACTTTCTCACCAAGGCGACGTTTAATAATTGGCTCAATGCCATCAAACGCTCCACCACAAATGAATAGGATATTCGTTGTATCAATTTGAATGAACTCTTGATGCGGATGCTTACGACCACCTTGAGGTGGAACGCTCGCTACAGTACCTTCTAAAATTTTCAGAAGTGCCTGCTGTACGCCTTCACCAGATACATCACGTGTAATTGATGGATTTTCGGACTTACGTGCCACTTTATCAATCTCATCAATATAAATGATTCCTTTTTCCGCTTTCTCTACATCATAATCAGCTGCTTGGATTAATTTTAGTAAGATGTTTTCTACATCTTCCCCTACATATCCAGCTTCTGTTAAAGATGTTGCGTCCGCGATCGCAAATGGAACATTTAAAATACGCGCTAATGTTTGTGCCAATAATGTTTTACCACTACCAGTTGGCCCAATAAGTGAAATATTACTCTTCGCTAATTCTACATCATCAATTTTACTGTTAGAATTAATGCGTTTGTAATGGTTATATACCGCTACCGCTAGTGCTTTTTTCGCGTTATCTTGTCCGATGACATACTCATCTAAGATTTCACGAATTTCTACCGGTTTCGGTACATCTTTGAATTCTACTTCTTCGTCCTTCGCAAGCTCCTCTTGTACAATTTCAGTACAAAGTTCGATACACTCGTCACAAATGTAAACACCTGGACCTGCAACTAACTTTCGAACTTGCGTTTGTGTTTTACCACAGAAAGAACATTTTAATTGACCTTTTTCATCATTAAATTTAAACATATTTTCACACCCCTTACAAAGTGCTAACCTCTTGCCTTCGTATGTACACGATAAATGTATCGTATGTAAATACATATTATGTCACTACGTGGCGAGAAATACAAATAATATGACTAGTTATGTACAAATAAAAAAATTTTAAAACTTTTGAAATATGTATATTCGACTTGTAAAGGAAGTTTTCCTCCTTCATCGAAAAGTTTTATAAATATATTTCTATATTTATAAAACAAGGCACGATTAAAATCGCGCCTTGTTATTTTATTATGCAGCGTTGTCTACTAAGAAGTCTACAGCTTTACGCACTTTAAGGTCTTCAGATAAAGCGTCTACGCTTCCAAGAGCTTGCTTGATAGCGTCTACTGGCATACCGTACATTTCAGCCATTTTTTCAACTTCTGCAGTTACTTCTTCTTCAGTAACTTCGATGTTTTCAGCTTCAATGATAGCTTCAAGAACAAGGTTGATTCTTACGCGTTTTTGAGCGTCTTCTTTCATTTGCTCTTTTAACTTGTCAGCGTCAGTACCTGTGAATTGGTAGTAAAGCTCAAGGTTCATACCTTGTTGGCTTAAACGTTGCTCGAATTCACGAACCATACGATCTAACTCAGTGTCGATCATAGCTTCTGGAATCTCGATTTCAGCGTTAGCAGCAGCTAATTCTACTACTTCGTCACGTACTTTGTGCTCAGCTTCGTGCTTTTTGCCTTCTTCTAAGTTTGTACGAAGTTTTGTTTTTAATTCATCAAGAGTTGCAACTTCTTCGTCAGCTTCTTTAGCGAACTCGTCGTTTAACTCAGGAAGTTCTTTTGTTTTGATTTCGTGAATTGTTACTTTGAATGTAGCTGGTTTACCAGCTAATTCAGCAGCGTGGTACTCTTCTGGGAATGAAACTTCAACTTCTTTAGAATCACCAGATTTAAGACCAATTACTTGCTCTTCGAAACCAGGGATGAAAGTACCAGAACCGATTGCAAGAGAATAGTTTTCGCCTTTTCCGCCTTCAAATGCTTCGCCATCAACGAAACCTTCGAAGTCGATTACAGCTGTATCACCGTTTTCAACAGTTCCTTCTTCTTTAACAACTAGTTCAGCTTGACGCTCTTGTAAAGATTTTAATTCGTTCTCTACATCTTCGTCAGTTACAGTTGTTTCAACTTTTTCTACTGCTAAACCTTTGTACTCACCTAATTTAACTTCAGGTTTCACTGTAACTTTTGCAGTGAAGATAAGGTTAGCATTTTTTTCGAACTTCTCGATGTTGATTTCAGGATGATCAACTGGGAAGATACCAGCTTCATCAATCGCTTCACCGTATGCTTTTGGTAAGATGATATCTATAGCATCTTGATATAAAGATTCGATACCAAAGCGTTGTTCGAATAACGGACGAGGCATTTTTCCTTTACGGAAACCTGGTACGTTGATTGTTTGTACTACTTTTTTGAACGCAGCGTCGATAGAGTTGTTTACTTCTTTAGCATCAACTTCGATTGTTAAAACGCCTACGTTACCTTCTAATTTTTCCCATTTTGTAGCCATTTATTCTTTCCCTCCAACTATAATAATGTATGCACATACCTCTATAGATTAAAATCTTCATTATCTCTTTTTTGAAATAACAAAAGTACAAATAATCCTCTAGCAAAAGCTTTCAGATATAATGTTCCAATCTACTAATTGTCTAAAAGACAACTACGGTATATTTTGTTCGAGAATAATATGAAACATATTAAGTAAGAGAATTACACTTCTCTTCTCTTACAAACAGGCAGATTTCTGCCTTTTGCAACCCTTACATTATAACATAGAATATGCTCGTTTCAAGAACCGAACGATTCTTTTTCATAATTATACGGGCAAATATCCTTCTCTTTCAACACGTAATAACCATTGATAGGCAATATGAAACTCTTCTAATTCAATATTATACGCTGTCATAAGCTCTTCTTCATCAATAGTCAATCCGAAACGTTTTCTTCCAATTCTCTCTAAAACAGCAGCCCAAATCTCCACTTTATCCATTAATAGAGCGAATGGGAAAACGCTAATTCGCAATTCTTTCCAATATGTAACCATTGCATCAAATATATCGGGATAATTTTGCTCTAATCGGCTTGATAATGTATGTATAATGTTATCGGATTGCTCCTCATTATGACCTGTAAATGCTGGAATCACCTTGATCGTATTCCCAAACTTTTCCACTTCTACCTCTTCTTCTATTTGATTTTCTATCATTTTATATAAAATAGAAGTTTTCAAATAAGGGTGCTGTTTTTCGTCTATTAAAACTTTCTTTAAAATAGGTAATGCAAGATCCAAGTCTTTTAACGAAAGTTGCTGAATCGCTCTTAGCTTTTGTCCAAAGTTTTCTCCAAACATTTCATTAGTAAACTCATCCAATTCAAAATTCGAATCGACTAGTGACGTATCTACTTCACTTAACATACCTTCTGCAAATAAAGCGAGCTGTGCTAATTTTTCCTTTTGCTCAGGCATTACATCTTTCGTTTGCAAAACCTTTTCAACGATTTCAATGACACCTTCATAATCATTTGTTTGAACTAAAATCGTCACATATGTTTCAAGAATATCACCAAATAATACAGCTCCTGTTTCAAGTAACTGTTCACATTTGTCTTTCGCTTCTTCCATATGTTTTAATTCTAACAAACAAATAACAGAAGCGAGTTCCGTTTGTTCCGTTTCTGCATTATACTGACGTAATATTTCAAAGCAGCGCAATGCATCTTCGAATTTCCGCTCTTTCAGCGCTAAAAAACCTTCATCAATATATCGCTCTGATAGTTGTGGAAACAATACGACCGTATTTTCTTTTTTATCCATACGTCCGCCTCTTTTTCTAGATTTTAATTATCTTTAAAGTAAATATATCAAATGAGTAATAAGAACACAACATCCCAAAACCCTTTGTTTGAAATATGGAAATATTTAATTTTTATATTTGAATATAAACAAATCCTTACCGAAAATTAAAAATGTGCAAATAAAAATCCTCAGCAATTAAAGCAGAGGATTCATCATTAATGGAAAGCTTTTATAATAGTGGGGTATATAACAAGGGTAATAATTTGGAGAACAATAATTGCCATAACAATCATGCTACAATAGAAGATTGGTTTACTTCGCTTCATTAAAAACATAATAATAAGCATCGTACAAGCAAACAAACTTAAAAAGAACAAACTCGTTGTCGAACTAAGTATACCACTCGGGACAAAGAACAATAACACTACACTACAAGTACCTATAATTCCAAATAACCATTCCATTCATTCACTCATTCCCTTTCCCTCTCATGGCAGTTTTTTTACTAAGCGATTAAATGTTTTACAACATCAACTACATACGTTAATTTCTCATACGCTACAAATCCAAAAGCAACTGTTAAACCCGTTACGATTAACCCTTTCATCATTTCTTCCTCCTCGTTTTATCGTTGTTACCTTCATTATAGAGGATTAGCAATTTGTTACCATCGAACTTCCTTACAGTTACCTTACAGAATTGTAAGATTTCAAAATGGATAGAAAAAAACCTCATATTACTTGAGAGGTTTTCACGGAATTTCTCTATAATTACTTACAAGATTAACTTTTTTCTCTTGATTTTTTTTCGGAGAATCCACTCTTAAACTGATAGATTTACTAAATAACTTAGAGTTGAAATAATTATTCGTTACTTTTCTTAACTTACCTTTAAAAATTTTCAATTATAAGAAAACACTTTATTGAAATCATGTTAATATATTTTTATACAATTTAGAATTTAATTTACAAGGGGGATTATATATGTTTAAGAAAATGGCTGCAGATGTATTAGGACTAAGCGATGTTGGTTCTGTCATCACACCGAAAGATTACGATAAAGTTGACGCTGATGATTACGTGATGCATGAAGATGGGGAGAAAATTTATTTTCTAATCAAATCAAAATCAGATGAATATTGTTTCACAAACAAAGGATTACTTCACCTAGATGGTACAAGCGCAACAAGTAAAAAACGTACACTACGCCGCTTTAGCTATAGTAAATATCAAATTAAAAATGTAGCACTTGAAACTGCGGGAACAATTGATTTAGATGTAGAAATTAAGTTTCAAATGGGAGATGAGCATTATTCAATTGATGTTCATAAAAAACATATCGAAGAATTAAAAGATTTATATAAGGCTTTACTTAAAATAGAAGAAATTTCATACGACAACGACATTACATTGCAGTATGCACATAAAAGTCTAGATATGGCATCTAACGCTTTCAGCCGTATTTCAAACGCACAAGTAAATTTAGCAGAACAATTTAAAGAAATGAACGAGATCGCCTTTAACTGGCTCGTTGATACGAAGAAACAATATAACGTGAAAGATTATGGTTTTGTCTTTGACAAATTTATTAATAACTAATTTAAAACAAACAAAAAACCTTGTTATCAAAAGATAACAAGGTTTTTTTAGCGTCCCAGGAGAGAGTTGAACTCCCACTCCGCTCATTTCTGTACTATTTTATATATTTTGATCGCAGTCTTAATATATCTTCTCCTTCACGAATGCCTGCCGATCCCTTCCTCACATTTTTTATGACAGTCCAATCTGGGTTAGTTTCATCACCGATGTTCTGTACTGTAAAGTTGCCATCACCATATTTCCGGTGACCTTCTGCCAATTTCTCCGTTAAATCATTCTCATTTGATCTCGCCATCTTTGCGCCATCTCCCTTTTTTATACAACCTTCTTAAACTGTCCAACCAATCACACGTCCAGTCAATTGGAGATTCTCGTTTTCCGCTTCTATTAATTGTAACACACTGTCGTGGATAAGTTCCGATAACAGCTGCTCAATCGTACTAGAATGGTAAAAAGTTTTATAACATTCTAAGTGAACAATTAGGAGAATATGGATATGGATTTAAGTTCCATCATAAGCCTATCGATTCTTTAAATTAAATATGAGGAACAGGGCGCATAAACGGCGCTCTTTTCTTAATGTACTTCAATCTGTAATATATAATAATTATCATATATTACGTTATGTTTTACACCTCTTGCACATACATCAATTTTTAAACAAACAAAAAACCTTGTTATCAAAAGATAACAAGGTTTTTTTAGCGTCCCAGGAGAGATTCGAACTCCCGAACCAATCTATAAAACTTGCGTCATAATAGCCAATACAATTCAGTTTTGAAACATTCCAGTTTTCGGTCAAGTGACCTTTTGAGAAAATCTTACCTTATTATATAGACTACCGTCAAGGCAAATCTTTCTCAAGTCCATTCTCTCTATCAAATGATACAATCTACAGTATAAAATTAAAGGAGTGATTGACTGGTGATTGTAGAAACTGTCGGGGAATTAAACGTTGAAGAGTTTGCTAGGCAGATTATTTTAATGGTTTTAGAAAAGGATAGGTTGGGAGATGTATATCAGGGTGAATCTAAGACTCCAGAGACTAAATCCCCCAATAACAAAGAATAAAATCTTTGGAGCCTTTTCCTAAAGGAGTGATTGACTAGTGAAGGTGGAAACTGTTGGCGAGTTAAACCTTGAATTGTTTGCTAAGGAGTTTATACGAATTGTAAGGAGAGAGGAACGAAGAATGGAACGAGAGAGTAAATTGAATTCATTAGAATCTAAAAAGACGACTCCAAAGACTAAATCCTCTAGTAATAACAAAGAATAAAGTCTTTGAAGCCTTCTCCCTAAAGATTATACCAATGTGTAGATCGCTTACTCTTTCCTATCCGTCACTTTAACTTCACCACGAACTTTCATTTCTTCCCAAAGTGTGAATACTTCTTCAAAAGGGTCTGCACTTGGTAATAATCCATCATTATACATCTTACGAAGCACACTAGAAGCTAGAATACTTTCAATCTCAGAGATAACATCATTCAATTCTTCATCAGGATAACGGATTGAAGCAATATTTTCAGGTGTATGACCGTTTCTTGCCATTTCGAAAATCCCCCAAAGTTCTGTCCAAGTACGACCTGTGTTTTCAAAGAGTCCTTTACGATTATTCTGCTTAGTCGTTAGCAACTGAAGGTTATCTGCTCTATTGTCTTCAGGATTATTATTCTTATGGTCAACTATAAAACCTTTAGGTATTTCCGCTTGTAATAAACATTCCATAATAAAGCGGTGAAGATATTTCTTTTTCCTGTTCACATGTACACCCAAGTATCCGTTTCTACCAGTATTATGAACACCTATGTCTAATAGTGAGGTCTTGTACTTTCTTCCTTTTCTCTCGTAAGCTTCACGGAAGACCCTGCCCATACTACTGCCCCAGTAACCTTCATAGGAAGGATGTTTCAACCATTCATCTTTCATGACATCACCTTTGAAGAAATTCACCTCTTCTTCACGGATCGCAAAGAAGCTTTCCTTTTCGATGCCAAACCTCTCCATTAACTCTGCTGTAGTTATTGGCTCAACTCCTTTAAGCTTTAGCAGTGTGCTTTCATACTGTTTCCTCATGTTAAAACCTCCTTGTTATGTCATTCCTTACATGAAGATATACAGGATAGATTCCAGAAAGTAACACACATCCCGTAAGACTCAACTTAAAGAATGGGACTTTTTAGGTATTACTTAGCTGACACCTAACTTCTGAGCTTCCTTCTCTTCTTCATAAACGTCCTCAATCAATCCCTCGATGTATTCAGATATCTCCCCAAATGAGTAATCACCCATAATTCCGTCCTTATATAATTCTCTTATTTGATCCTGCGCTTCTAGCAATCTCGATAATGTATGCATAGTTTTAATCTCCTTAAGTTTTTATTTTAACGAGAGACAACTTATCTCCCTTTTAGTTGCTTTACGTAGTCCATTAGCTGGACGGTCTAACTTACATCGTGATAAGATGACTGTATAAGAATATAAGTGTATAGAATGCTGTAAACAGGAAGCTTCCGCCTAAGAATGCTTTCCAAAAAGGTTTAAGTGGCATTTTATATGCTCCTTTCCGACCTTTGAGATCTGCCAATCTTGAAGGTCTTCTTATTAAATTATAATTTCCGAAATTACTTAAGAAAGAAAAAGGTTTTACCCTTTAAACCTTCTGTCCTCTGAAATTAGAGCTTCACCGTTAAGAGCCATCCTGAGTAACTTCTGTAGCTCTTCCTCGCTTACTATCTTAGTCATCCCTTTAAGAGCACTATAGAATCTGTAAACTTTTTGAGCTTCCTTGATATCTTTCAAGTTCATCTCTTCTTGGATTCGCTCATAAAACTTCTGAGCAGTTTCATTCATATGAAATCACCTCATTTCAGTAAGAGTGGTTCTCTCTTACACGGACAACTTTACACGATTTCGGAAATTAGTTCAATACAATTTCGGAAATTATTTTATATTTTCTTTTCCTTCTATAATAGGCAAAAAAGAAAAGGACTCCTAAGAGCCCCTTAACTTATTAACATTAAAGCTATTGCCACTCCTACTATGAAAACTATCCAAGCCATTCTAATTGACTTCAATCTTTCGGATCAGTCTTCCACGTCTTTGTGTTACCACTCAGCTGTCACACAAAATGCGCCATCCTGCTCGCCTTCAATTGCTGATACATCAAACGGAATAATCTCATTAGCATTAATTGAGTCATTCAAGTTTTTCTCATAAGCGTGGAGCTCTGTGTGTAAGTCTGCAATGTTCTGATCGGTTGTCATTGCGTTGTGCCATTTATGGAAAGACAGCACTCCATTTTCCATGTCTTCAGCGTTATCGAATTGCTCTGCGTAGTCCCTCTCATGAGGCTGTTTCATATTAGCATATGCGTTAAGTACATCTACGTTTAACCCTGACTCTGCACGTGCTAAGTTTAGGAAATAAGTATCATCATCATTGAGGATAAACTTACCGTGTTGCAATCGCTGATAGGCGACAGGGTTAGAGCCTTTTACGGATTGCTTCACGCCTAAATCTAAACCTTTCCAGTTTTCATTTGTGATAGGCTCACAAGAGATTACACGACTTCGATTGTCCGTTTGGATCAACACAGGATTTCCGCTAAAGTAGGAAACCATATGCGAGTTACGGGTATCAGGTCTTCCATAGGTAGCGTATTCAATGTTCTGCTGCAATGTATTGATACTTCCACGAATCTCATTAAGTTTAGAATCAAATTCTGCTTGTGATTTTTTAGCTTCAGCTAGTAATCTCTTCCCTAGTGGTGTCCCGTTGAAGAAATCTTGTAATTGTTGGTCGTTGAAATTCATTTCGTAATCATCCTTTATTAGTTATTTATCTTTCTGAAATTATTGCTTTGTTGCCGTGCAATCTAAGATCAATCTTTCCAGCAACCGCTTCCGCTTTATCAAGAATTTCATTTGCTTGCTTAACATAGGTGTAATTATGCTCAGGGATTAAGTCCATAAGCTTTTGTGTAACCTCTTCCGCTTGTATCAGTGAACTTTTCCCTTTGATGACTTTATAAAACGAAGGTCTTGAAATATCAGCTTTGCGAAGTAATTCTGAAAGAGATAATCCATTATGTTGAATTGTAAAGAGAAGAAAACGAAGGTTTCTCCTAGTAGTGGGTGGTACGAAGGGTAAACGTGTATCAATCTTAATTTGTATCATTCCTTTCCTCGTATACAGTTGTCTACAATTAGGTCAAATAAAAAAAACACTCTTGCGAGGTTGTGATGAATGCTTTTAGTTAACCATCAAACTTACGGGATAAAACTTACAAAATTTACCTATCCGTGTATAAGAAAAATCAGAAAAGACATATCCGTCAGCTTGATAGTTTCAGAAGAAGTTTACAATAATTTTTCAGCTTACATGGATACGATTGAACGTATCATGAAACTATCAAGCAAACACTTCGCTGATAACTCAGAGCCAGCCTTCAATTGACCTGAGCTCAATAGCTTCATGAGACCCTCAACGGGAGGGTTCAAAGGAGTAGTTCATATCGGAAGTAATAGAAGGGTTGCAAGGTGATTAATGTGCGGTAAGTTTTAAAATTGACGGAATGTAAGTAATCAGCTAATGCCATACAGTGAGTAAATCCGTCAATTAACCTTACACATTAAGTATACAACTGTCTACACATCTCGTAAATGAGTGCTTTTCAAAAAGATTGCTAACACGTGAGGCTAAAAATTTTAGGGGCAATTCGCCAATCACGTTAAGGAATATTCTACAGGTTGGTAGTGGAGGGTCGGAAGGCTTGTCGATTTGGTTGCGCCCCCCCGCACCTTCCCCGAAGTTTTTTCTTCTTCGCTTCTCCACAGAATTTCCCGTCAGCAAATCGATCAAATAAGATTCAGCAAATTTTTTATTTCTTTTTGTGATATTTTCAAAAGTTTTTCTCGAATCTCCCACAAATTCTTTTTTCTTTCCCGACTTCCTCATCACTTCTCCAAACTTTCCCGCAATCGCTCCTGTCCTCTCCGAAGACAATGAAGGTCGTGAACGCACAGAACACTAAAGCCACTGGACAGGCGCATCTAAGACTCCATTGACTCCTCCGTCAACCCTCTCTTCAATGAGTAAATCTCAGTGTCTCCTTTGTTGATAAAACCTGTCAGCCTCCTCCACCTCGGCTTCCGTCAAGTTCGTGGAGCTCTATGGGTGTGTGGTCGGTGGTATCGGTGGTATCAGCTCATATCGTGACTGTATGAAGTTATACTATATGTGTTAGTACATAAGCAATACATTATAGTTATCAGCTCGTGGCTATATGTATCAGCTTTAGACTTATAAGATAGGCTTCCCGTCTGATATACAGAGATGATGCTTGTCGATATGACAAAACTCAACAGATTTGACAGTATGCTTTTAGAGTGATAGAATCAAGCCTATCGACATGACAAAACTTACTGACAAAAGGAGAGATGACAAAATGACAGTATTCGGATATGCTCGTGTATCCTCTAAGGGACAAGACCTGTCAGTACAGATTGAAGAGCTTACAAACAAAGGAGCTACTAAAATTTACTCGGAGAAATTCACCGGAGCTACCTCTAATCGCCCTGAGCTTCAGAGAGTACTAAATGTATTGAAAGAAGGAGATACACTTATAGTGACCAAGCTTGACCGTTTGGCAAGGAATACAAAAGAGGGAATTCAGATTGTAGAGGAGCTATTCTCGAAAGGTGTCAGCGCTCATGTGCTGAATGTTGGACTTCTTGAAGATACTCCAATGGGTAGATTCTTCCTAACTACGCTTCTGTCTGTCGCAGAAATGGAGCGATCTATGATTTATGAGAGAACTCAAGAAGGCAAGGAACACGCTAAGGCAAACAATCCAAACTATAAGGAAGGACGTCCGAAAGCTCTTACTACTAGCCGTTACACTGAGTGCATGAATCTTTTAGAGACTCATTCCGTTAAGCAAGTAGCAAACATTATGAATATATCCGAGAGAACAATCTATAGGTACAAGCGTGAGGGTCAGGCGGAATAGTCGGACTCTTTTTGTGCACTTTTAGCCTATAAGAGCCTTAATATAAGAGTATTTATGTCTCACAAGCTGATAGTCCTCAAAGGGGAATTTCATCAGATTTCTACTTCAATTGAGAGCATCCTCATTTAGCTTACAAGCCCAGTAGTATCAAAGCTTCAGGGTTCACTTTTAGCTTTTAGGTTTCATCATTGGTAATATCTTTTAAGCTTTCCCTTTCAACACTTTTAAGGTTAGACCTGTAAAGATTTGACTAACGTCAGCAATCCGTTTCACTCCTTGCGAACCATCATACATAGCTATAAGTATGTAAACTTTAATAAATTAGTGAGACGGGAGCAGAGTGGACGGCTGACAGATAGGAACGTTAGTTACTAGCTTATTCCTTTGCCTTCGGCTATCCTTTCATCTTAGAGGGTATTTATAATATTAAGTCAGTGCTTATCTAAAGGACTCTAACACTTACAGGGAGTAAGGCTTAACGGTATTTTCTATACGCACAGAATATTAACTTTTTTACATAGTATATGCCCAAAATATTAACTTTTTTGTAATTATCATTCCCTTGTAAAATTATTACTAGTCATGGTATTCTATCTGTAGAGTAAATGAGAACGAAAAACCCCCGAGACATCTGTAGGAGGAGGACTCGAGGGCACCAGTTTAATATTTTATGTGATTTTTATTTGATAGGGCTGTCTGAGAGATAGCCCTCTTTATTTTGTCTAAAGGCACTCTTTCTACTTTCTTACTAAAGAAATTAGAGTCAGCTCCGATGACTTTCGTAATTGTCCGTGTTTCCTTGTCTCCCACTTCCATTCTGAAGAATACTTCTAAAGCTATCAACTTACGGATAGTACGGTTTACTTTTGGCGTATCCATATTAAACATTATGGCAATATCTTTCGGTCTCAGAATCTCTAAATACTTCTCAGACGGCTCTAGAGGGTTTCTGACTAGTATAAACAACTCAGGATGCATAAAGTTAATCAGATCACTTAAGAGTCCAAGTTCTTCAAGGTTAAGCTTCTTACACACTTTTAACACTTCTGTATGAATCAGCCTTACAAAGTGAGGAATATTCCTTCCGAGATTACCAATTCCGTAAAACTCTTTTGATAAGGTAAAGTATTTGTCTTTCCCTTCTTTACGTACAGATATCATGCCTTCTTCTACAGCCTGATCCAGTAACGGTGAAATGGTGTTTCTACTCTTCCCAATTCTATTAGCAATTTCTTTTATGTTTAAATCATTATAGTTTCGATCTGTAACCCGTCCCCCACCTTTAGTTTCTAGCAGAGTAGCCATCGAGAATACTAGACCCTTCAATTCATGAGAGACTCCCTTATTAAAATGCGCCTCTGTCATCTGTACAGAGTAATGTCGTTTGTCTACGTTTCCCCTTAGATCTTTAGCTTTCTTTTCCTCAACCTTCTGTCTCGAGATCTTTATCTCTTGATTTGACTGGTATCGTCCACCATTCATTTTAGCTTCTTGCCGCAACCGTTTATCCTCGGCTCGTACATAATCAATGTGTTTTTCCATATGTAGTACTTCCTTTCAAATAGTCGTTCCCTCCCTATTAAATATCATTCTAAAACTTCACTCAACCCGCTATACTAAGGTGTTTTTCATTAAGTTTGTTTAGGATGTTACCAAGCATTCACTCTATGTTTCTCCCCCTATTCTTATAGCTATTCACTTACTTTCAGGTCACTTTTTTAATAGTTATTCAAACAAAAAAAAACAGCTAAGTAGAATTCTACTTAGCTGTTACCTGTTTTACGATATCCTTTTGCTTTCTCCCCGAAGCATTACACATTCTCTTTTCTCTTTGCGCTATTCCCTTTTATATAACCACTCATCATACTTCTAGGTATTCTCGTCATTTCAGACAAAGCAACCTGAGTAAATTTCTCCTTAACGTATCCATATCCTCGTTTGAAACAAAAAACAAGTTTGTATAAAAAAATACTTTTGTTTTATGTACAGAATGTCATGTATAATAGAAATTGAAAAACTCACCGTATTGGGGTACGGTGAGTCTAAAGGTGGTGAGTACATATGGATGCACCTACCGTTACTGCGGTTTGCTCTTTACTCGTTGTTGTCATTAGCGTGATCAATCTGAGTAAAGACAAAAAGTAATATTTTATTGAAAGCTTTTCAGTGTTAGCGCACTGAGAGGCTTTTTTCTTTATATAGTATTCCACTTCTAACAAGGAATATTACTCAGGTAATGCTTTTACTCACAAAGCATCAAAAGTTTTCATTTTATAACCTTCAAGACAAATTCCCCTCAAGTAAACTATAGGTTTACTCACAAGGCATAACAAGTTTACGTTTTGACAACTTTCCAGACAAAGTTACCTCTAGGGTAACCTAGAAGTAAAAAAAAATAACTTTTCTTCTAATAAAGTTTACTTTAAGTTAACCCTAATCTAAAAAAAAATAAGCTCTGATGTTCTCAAAAAGTGAACTTTTGTTTCCTAAAGGTGATTTCAAACCCTCCACCTCCAGGATCTACCTGATACATTTTTTATCATTTCATACTTACTTTTGATACATTTTGTATCCTTATAGCAACATTATACCTTGACTCCAGGTCAAGTTACAAGAAAAGTTTACTTAAAGTAGTCGTTCTCTCTTGCCCAGTTTAAGTTCACTTTTTGAGAACTTTTCCACTTTCCTTTTCCTTAGCAGTTGACTTTAGATCTCCCTTCCACTGAGCATGGCTTAGATTGCTTAAGCAACGGCTTGGACAGAAAATATCTACCTTACATCGTAAAAACAAAAGTTAAACGACATAAAGTAGATGTCTTAATACTGAGCTAAGGATGAGTTGTTGAAGTATCCGTATTGTATCACCTTGTTTAAACACAGGGATTTCTCCCTCAACGGACTTTCTACTCACAAAGCTTGTCCTGTGAGCTTATATCTATCCGTCGCCACCTGTTCCGTAGAACACCAAGCAGCCACCGAACCTTTAATGGTCGTTCGCACCTAGAGCTACACCCAGCGTAAACAAGGAAACACTTTAGAGGGTGTACGCCTTACTTTCTGACATCGGCTAGGCTCACCTGTTCAAGTTTTACGAGTGTTAGGTCATTCCTCGTGTGGAAATCCCGTAACTCAGTAGCTAAAAAAGGCAATACTTAAGAAGCCTTGCATCTCTCGAATTTTTTCGATAAAATGAAGGTACTGAATGGACGGGATTGTCCGTTATTTAGTTTTTATCGATGAATTTTAGGGTCACAGACTGCGCCAACAGTCTACCCTGCAAGGAGCATCCGCCAAGATGCTCTTTTTTATTTACAGGAAGTTTCTCAGACTTTCCGCTACTTCTTCCTTATCTAAATGTAAATAACGTGTAGTAACGGCTAGATCACTATGCCCAAGAGCCTTAGAGATTAGAGCTATATTTGCTCCCTTCTTGAGTAAATTCTTCGCAAACCCTCTCCGTAAAGCATGAGGATTTATATTCTTCAGACCGTAATCCCTAGAATGTTTACTCAACCTCTTAGTTATATTGTTATTTGTAGGACTCGTAGCGATCCGCCCTCCATTCTTCGTAATAAATAAGTAATCATTATTCACTCGACACTCTTTCCGGATAATGTCGTTCTGCTTCATAAGAGCACCTAAGACTCTAGCCAGAACATCATCAAAGGGTAAATGTATGGATTCATGATTCTTAATAATTCCACCACCAATACGTAGCACTTTATTTTCTAAGTTCACATGTTTATGCTCCAATTGAGACAACGTCCCAACTCGTATTCCCGTCTGATACATAAGCAATACGGAAGTAGCATCTCTCAATTCTATGAAGCGAGTTAAATCTAGAACAGAAAGCAGAAGATTAATTTCCCTATCCGTTGCCCCCTCTTTCACAGGGCTATCAACCTTTATTTTGATACTCTTCCAAAAGTTAATCTCTATCCAACCATTATCAAAACAACGTCCCAGAAACGCTTTGAGGCACTTCAAACGTGTTAACTTGGTTTGATTACTGACATTCATAGATGAAAGCCACAAATAGATATGATCAACGGTCAACTCTTGGAGAAACTCAGCACCCGCCACACTCATAAAATGACCAACATGCAACTCATAGTCGCTAATAGTACGGTCACGCAAGCCTGTTGCTCTCATTTGACGTATCACTGTAGAGAGAGCCTTCTTAATAGTTAGACCCTTCACTTGTTTCCTTTCCAGCTTCCGGTCAAAGATATTCGATAAGTCTTCGCTAACCGTTAAAGAATCTCGTCTTTTAGACATAAAAAAATAAGCCTCCTAACTCGATGTTGACCGCACACTGTACGTTTCAACTTTCGAATTAAAAGGCTTATTTGACGGGGTTTACTACCCGATTGTTAGCGTCCCAGGAGAGATTCGAACTCCCGACCGTACGCTTAGAAGGCGTATGCTCTATCCGGCTGAGCTACTGGGACATGGAGCGGGTGAAGAGAATCGAACTCTCGACCAGAGCTTGGAAGGCTCTTGTTTTACCACTAAACTACACCCGCATATGTTATTTTATTTTTCTTCGTTAGCGCTGTTGCCCTATCGACAATATTTATTATATGTATAACCATACATAAAGTCAACACCTTTTTTAAAAGAGGATAATTTTTCTTATCCTCTTTTAAAAACTGCTTGTTCAACTAGTTGTCCGTCTAATGTTTCAAAACGAACTTCCATTTGATTTTCATCCATTTCTAATAAAGCAAATGTCTTTTCTACACGCTGACGTGGCAATAAAATACTGCCTGGATTAATAAATAATACGCCGTCGATTAATTCTGCACCTAATACGTGAGAGTGTCCGAAGCATGCAACTTGCGCCCCTACCTCTTCTGCATGGTACGCTAATGTTTGTAATGTCATTTTCACGTTATGACGATGTCCGTGCACAACTACGAAACGAATGCCATCTACATCAGTTACAATTTCGTCTTGAAAGTTAGCATAATCACAGTTCCCTTTTACAACATGGAAACCTTGCAGCTCTTCATGAGCAGGCGTTAGCTCTGAATCACCGCAATGAATCATGATATCTACTTTTCCTTCATATTTCTCTTTCAACTGCTGTAATTCCTTCACGGAGCTATGACTATCGCTTACGATTAAAGCTTTCATCAATCTCTCTCCCTTATTCTCCTAAAAACCATTCAGGGATTTTTTCTTCTAACTTACGAAGAGCACGTCCACGGTGGCTAATGGCATTTTTCTCATCTGAACTTAGTTCCGCCATCGCTTTTTTATATTCTTCCACATAAAAAATCGGATCATATCCAAAGCCGTTTTCCCCGCGGCGCTGCTCTAAAATATACCCTTCGCACGTCCCGTTTACAATGACAGGCTTTTTATCACCTTCAGGGAAAGCCACTGCTAATGCACAGTAGAAACGAGCTTTACGCTTTTCAAACGCTATGTCATTTAATTCTTGTAACACTTTATCAATATTCGCTTGATCATCTTTCGGCTCTCCAGCAAAACGAGCTGAATACACGCCCGGTTTTCCATTTAAAGCATCTACAATAAGACCTGAATCATCCGCGATTACGATCGCATTCAGCTGTCTACTCAGACTATCCGCTTTTAAGATCGCATTTTCTTCAAATGTTTCACCAGTTTCTTCGACTTCTTCAATATGAGGAAAATCGTGTAATGATTTTACTTCTAAATCAAATCGCTCAAATAACTCAGCAAATTCACGTACTTTCCCCATATTTTTTGTCGCTACAACAACTTGTTTCATACTTTCCACCTCTACTCTATATGAGATACGATGTCACCTAACGCTTCTTTTTGCATGTCAATCAGTTGGAAGATGCCTTGTTCCGCAGCATCAAGCAATTCATTTAACTGCGCTCTGCTAAACGTCGCTTCTTCTCCAGTTCCTTGCACTTCAACAAACTGGCCTTTTCCAGTCATAATCACGTTCATATCAACGTCTGCTTTAGAATCTTCTACGTAGTTTAAATCTAAAACAACACCTTGCTCTTCAACAATCCCTACTGACGTTGCTGCTAAATAATCTTTTACTGGAATTTTAGATACTTTTTCTGCTTGTAATAACTTCTCAAACGCTAATACCATTGCTACATATGCACCTGTAATAGAAGCAGTTCTCGTTCCACCATCCGCTTGAATAACATCACAATCAATCCAAACCGTTCTCTCACCAAGTGCTTCTAAGTCAACTACCGCACGTAAAGCTCGTCCAATTAAGCGCTGGATTTCCATTGTACGTCCTGTTACTTTCCCTTTACTTGATTCCCTAATTGTACGTTGTTCTGTTGCACGTGGAATCATCGCATATTCAGCTGTTACCCAGCCCTTTCCTTCTCCACGCATAAACGGTGGGACACGCTCTTCAATTGTCGCTGAGCAAATTACCTTTGTATCCCCAACCTCAATTAATACTGATCCCTCTGGATTTTTTAAATAATTCGTATGAATATGTATATGGCGTAATTCTGTTTTCTCTCTACCATCTACTCGCATAAAAATAACCTCCTCATAACTACTTGTTAGTATAGCCAAATTTAAATGTATGATATGTATACAATAAAAGAAGAGGAACCCAAAAAGCAATTCCCCTTTCTTACTTAAGTATATCAAATTATTGAAGATTAAAAACTACCTGTATTCACGTTTTCTGGACGATCGACAGGTTTTATTAACTTTCCGCCCTTTTCATCTATAAGATTCGCTTTACCATTTACTTCAATAGAAACACTTTTCACGCCTTTCTTTTCTGTTAAAGATAAAACTAACGACTTCAATACGTAATTTGAAACCATATTTTTATCTGGGTTTATAAATATATTTTCATTAAAGTTTAATGTAAGATTTCCATCTTGTAACTTCGGATTCGTAATCAACTTAACTCCTGGATTAAAATCATTCAGAAGCGATTGATGAATCGGTCCTTTTACAAGTTCATCTATAATTGCTGCATAATCACTTTCTTTCCCTTCTACAACGCGGCGTGTTACTGGCACGTAGTATTGCTGTTTATTATTATTTTGTGCCATAAAATAAAGTGTAACTGGTTTTGTATTTGTTACATCCGCTACTTGTTCATCATCGAAGTTGATACCATTAGCACGGCTCACCCCTTCACCAAGCGGTGTACCACCAACAGGCATCTTCGCCAATTTCTCACCATTTATTTGGAACTGCACTTGTTTTATTTCTTTAAATTGCGTCAACGTCCACGCTATTGACTCAACCATTTGACGCTCTTCTTCTTTTGCATAGTTTTTCATTTCTTTAGAGAAATCAATGACTGCCGTCCCATCTTTTTTCAAATTTAAGGTCATCGATGTATTCGCTGGAATGACTGCACGGAACCCATTCGGTAATAAATTCGTTACCGGTCCATCTTTCACAAGGTACTCTAACGTTTGCTGAATGACCTCATTCGCTTTCGGAGTAGGTATAGCTAACGTTTGCGGTACAACATAACCATTTTTATCAACAAGGTATAGTTCTCTATTCACCGTTTGTCCTTGCTTATCTTTCTTAGCTACTTCTTTCTTTCCACCCTCTGTATACGTAACTTGTTTTGGCGGATCAATTTGTTCCGTTGCTTTCTCCTGATTTATAAAGCCACACCCTGTTAGTAAAACAGCGCTCACAGTAGCACCAACAACCCATTTAAAAGTGGATTTAGGCATGCCATTCCCCCCTAAAATCTAAGTTTGTACTATTATGTATACGAGCTGTTTCATGTTTTAGAACTAGCTATACTTCTTATAAAGTGAAACTTTAATCAATGGTGGTCTTACTGCCCGGCAAATAGCGGGATAAACAAAAAACTCCTGATTTCTCAGGAGCTCACTTATATAAATTCTACTATTATTTTTTTTCTAAATAAATATGTTTCACATTTTCAATCGGTTGACCGAACCATTTTGATGCAATTTCTTTAAATAGTCCTATTTTTCCTGTTGTTAAGAAGAGATGATCACTTTGTTCCTCTCCCTCATTCAACATTTTACTATGGTATAAAATTGTACTTACTTCGCGCGCTGTTTCATCACCTGAACTAATTAGTTGTACTTTATCTCCCATTACTTTTTTAATAACAGGACCTAAAATTGGATAATGTGTACACCCTAAAATAAGTGTATCAATATCAGTATTTTTCAGTGGTTGCAACGTTTCTCGTACAACTTCATACGCCATTTCACTTTCAAAATTCCCACTCTCTACAAGCTCAACGAAAGGCGGACACGCTAAACTTTCTACCATAACACGGTTATTAATAGACTTTAACGCTTCTTCGTACGCACCACTTTTCACCGTTCCAATTGTTCCAATAATCCCAACATGATACGTGTTTGTCACTTTTAAAGCTGTACGTGATCCTGGGTGAATCACTCCTACCACTGGAATTGGTAATTGTTTCTGCATCTCTTCTAATACAACCGCAGTTGCTGTATTACACGCAATAACTAACATTTTGATATTTAAATCTAGTAACTGCTCCGTCATTTCCCACGTAAATTGACGCACTTCTTCTCGAGAACGTGGACCATAAGGGCAACGTGCTGTATCCCCTAAATATATAATGCGCTCTTTCGGCAACTGACGAATTAATTCCTTCGCTACTGTTAAACCGCCAACTCCTGAATCGATAACACCGATTGCTCTATTCAACTTCATCACCCGTTTTCTCATTCATCATCTTATTTTATCATTATATTTTACACACTTTAAGTTCGCTCACTTAAACTGCTTCTGTATGAAAATTTTCATTTGTACCTGTATAGACTAGGACTTTTTTATTTTGCTCCTTTTTTTCATAATTTGCAAGACAGAAAAATAACCGACCTTCTATATGAAAGTCGGTTTCTTCTATATAAAGTACATATTTATCGCTCCATCTTTTTTTGGAAAGAAGACATTCCTATTAATAAGCAGAAATGAGCAGAGATTAAAATGACGATTAAAATAAAATTCAAACGATAACTATTTGTAGATTCCATAATTTTGCTCGCTACAGCTGGTCCAAATGCCATACCGAAAAAGTTAATTAAATTATATAAACCAAGACCGACTCCAACTTTAGCTGGATGTAATGTTTTCGGTATAAATGTGTTTACTGATACTTGAATGGCTGAATAACTCATAAACGTTAAAATAATCGCCAACACAATAACGACTATGTTCCCGTTTGGAATAATCCCTAAAATTAAAAAGCCAACGATCATAATGACAGACGCTACATAAATCATATTCACATTTCCAAACGAAGGGACAATCTTTCCAGTAATAAAACTAGATACAATACCAAAAAGTGATGCAACAAACAAAACAATTCCGATAACAAATGGAGACAATCCGTGCTCTCTACCTAACAGCAATGGTAATAATAATAAACTAGCACATAGCGCCACATTCATTATAAATCCGACCGCTATTAAACGAAGAAATGGTTTATTTGTAAACAACTCAATATCAATAAATGGATGCTCCGCGTTCTTCATACGAACCGTGAATAAAAATAAGAAAGCTACCGATAACACAAATAGCCAACTATTAATATTTACACCTAATAAAACAGTCGTAATGAACGCAAATAATAACACCGCTCCAATGTAATCAAAATGAAACGCTCCATCCGTATGCTGCGCCTCTTCTGGCATAAATTTCATAAGCAAGAAAATCCCAACTACTGAAATAACCATAAATAAAAATAAATATGGCCACCCCAATGTATTTGTAATAGCCCCGCCAACTAAAGGACCAACACCTATTGCTAATGCAATAGAAGAACTAATCATCGCTAACGCACCAGGCTTCTTATCAGGAACAACTAATTTTGCCACTGCAATCATACTAAGCGCAATAAACGCCGCGCCCCCACTTGCCTGCACTAATCTTGCAAGAATGGTAATCGCATAAGATTGATTCATAAATCCAATAATAGAACCCGCTACAAATATGATAATTGAAATAATTAATAGTTTTTTTACACTATAACGATCAGCCAACTTCCCGTAGATCATCGAACCAATACCGACAACTAACGAATACCCTACTACAACCCAACTTACTTTCGATTGGCTAATGGATAAATCATTCGCAATATCCTCTAAAGCTACATTAAATAACACCGCATTCATCGGTCCTAATAAAACGATAAAACATAATGTGAAAACAAACCATTTTGAATGGTTGCTTATAACTTTCCCCATGTGTAACACCTCTCCTGATTGTAATAATTCTAAATGAAAAATAAAGTTGTTTAGCTCTGCTATCACTATTAAACAACTTCATCAAATGTATACATGTATCGCGCGACAAACTGAATTCGAAACGAAACATGTACGTTGTTCGATATTCATGGAACTATCATAGTTTCAGCATTACACTTTGTCAACGAAAAACATACAAAGTGAACTAATTTAGTGTTTTTAGTTTACTTTGTTCAAAAATTATTATACACTAATTTCGAATCCGATATAAGGAGGACTGACATGGTTATTCAAATTTGCAATTTCTAACTTAATAAAATCAAGTAAATAAAGAATTTTTATATAGAAGAAACATTACAGGAGGATTATGATGAAGAAAAAAATGTTAGTTGTATTAACGAGCGTAGAAAAATATCCAAATTTAAATAGAGCGACTGGGCTTTGGCTCGGTGAAGCTGTCCATTTCGTTAAAAAAGTAGAAGACGCTGGTTACGAAGTAGATTATGTCAGCCCACAAGGCGGCTATACACCGATTGATCCGCATAGTTTAGCAATGGCGGAGAGCGTCGATTGGGAATGGTATCAAAAGAAAGAATTTATGAATCGTCTCGGTTCTACAATGAAACCGAGTGAAGTGAATCCAGCAGACTACGCTGCGATTTATTACGCAGGCGGTCACGGTGTAATTTGGGACTTCCCAGAAAATAAAGAACTTCAAATGATTAGCCGCAACATTTATGAAAATGGCGGAATCGTCTCCTCTGTTTGTCACGGAGCTGCTGGTTTATTTCATATCACATTAAATAATGGGGAACGCTTAATTAGTGGCAAAAAAGTAACAGGATTCTCAAATGAAGAAGAAAAACTAGTTAAATTGGATCAATTCGTTCCATTTTTAACAGAAGATGAACTCATTAAAAATGGAGGGCTTTACGAAAAAGCCGCGCAACCTTGGGAAGCTTACGCTGTAGAAGATAATCGTGTTATAACTGGTCAAAACCCAGCTTCAGGTGGTCCAGTAGCTGAATTAGTATTACAACACATAAAAAATAACATGTAATAAAAAAAGCAGGTTTTCCATTACTATAGGAAAACCTGCTTTTTTACGAAATCATTTGCAAAATAGCAATAACTTCTTTTTCAATTTCCGAATCATCAATTGCTTCTATATACTCTGGTTTAAAAAGTTGGTACTTCTTTAGTTGATAAAAATCAAGTATCGCTTTCTTTAACGTAATATCGTACTGAATACAAAAAGAATGATCTATAATACGTCTTAACATCACATCATCTTGCACCATAAATAATTGTGCGTTCATTTTATTAAAGTAGCCTTGTTCCATACCCGCTTCAAAAAACATTTGCAAATTATGATTACGATTTTGTTGTGCAGCAACTAACCGATCAGATAAGTGCGGATATGCCTCTTTCAAATCTTGTAAAAAGACATCAGAAATATATGTCACACACTTTAAAGAATGGATAAACGTCTTTTGGAAACGTTCTGCAAAAGACATACTTTCATCTTGATTATCCGCATCTCCTTCAAGAAGGTAGTTCATAAAATCTTCTACCACAGCTTCAATAATCTCATCTTTTGAAGAAAAACGTTTATATAAAGTAGCTTTACTAATATCCATATACTTCGCAATTTCATCTATTTTCAATTGGCTAAAACTCGTTTTTCTAATAACGGGCTTTATTTTATTAATATAAGTGTTTGCACACGCAACTTTTCTCATTAAAAGAGCCTCCCCTTTTGTCCATACAAAATAGTATAGCAAATTCACGATTAATTATAAATGAAGTCATTATACTCAATACATCTTTTTAGTTTAAGGTATTTTTCATTTGCACTATAGAAAAAATGCCCGCTACCTTTATTAGTAGCGAGCATTTTTTCTATAATTTATTTACAGCTCTTCTTATAGCTTTCCCTATTTCCATACTAGACTGCGGGTTTTGCCCTGTAATTAAATGTCCATCTACTACTACATGCGGTGTGAAATTTGGAGCAACATAAAACAAAGCCCCTTCTTCTTTCAATTTACTTTCTAATAAAAACGGCACTCGCTTTTCTAAATGTACAGCTTTTTCCTCATCATTCGTATAACCTGTTAAACGCTTACCGGCACTAAAAAACGAGCCATCCTTATTTTTCACACCGACTAAAGAACTTACTCCGTGACAAACAGCCGCTACAATTCTGTTATTGTTATACATATTCTCAATTAAATTTGCAACATATGGATTACCCGGAAAATCTACAATCGCCCCGTGCCCACCACCAAATAAAACTGCATCATAATCCGAAAAATGAACATTTGAGATCGGCTTCGTATTTTGCAATAAAGAAGCGACATACTTAAATTCACGAGGTATGCCATTTGGAATAGACACTCTATCAATAGGTACTTTACCGCCCTTTATCGACACAATATCAACATCGAACTTAGCCTTTTTAAATACATTATAAGGAGCTGCGAGCTCTTCCAACCACAAACCAGTCGGGTGTCCATTCATATCATGAGCGCTTGTTGAAACTAACAATATCCTTTTCAACATATCCCCTCCTTACTACCTATTTATGTATGGAGTGTTCTTATCATTCATACAGCAAGCGGAAAAAACGAGAACAACAAGCTGACCTTTTGTATAAAATTCTGCTTGTTGTTCTCGTTTGAATTATTTCGTACAAAGATGTTCACAATCTGATAGCTTTTACCTCCAACGCCACGCAATCGTGTTATCCTCCATATGAATAGCAGGTATATTAATCCCTAAATACCGCTGATCATCCTCATCAAAAATAGACCAATTTTCTTCATATGAAAATTCAGGGTCTATGCTTTCAAAATCAAATACACTATCTTCGTCTACCATCTCACGAAAATATTTTTGGAACGGTTTACTATTCTCGAATAGATGAATTGTTCCATACATCCATGGCATGTCTCCAAAAACATCTTTAATTTCACCTATCTCCATATCCTTAAAATACAACTTCATATTTGCACCTTCTTATTTATAAATGACAAAGATACCTAACCTGAATACCTCATCATGTTCTAAAACAATTATTTTTAACATTTCTGCCTGAAACATACCTTCCCTCTCAAAGTCTGAGATACCTTTTTAAATTCAAAATATAAGCAAAAAAAATAGCCGACTCTTTATATAAGCCGGCTTTCTTTTTATAGTTCGAGCTCTCCCATGCGAAGAAGCTCAACAACTGCTTGTGAACGTCCTTTAACTCCTAGCTTTTGCATTGCGTTTGAGATGTGGTTGCGCACTGTTTTTTCACTGATAAAAAGTTCACCTGCAATTTCTTTCGTTGTTTTATCTTGAACCAGTAATTCAAATACTTCTCTCTCTCTCTTTGTGAGTAACGGTTTAGATTGATACGCTTTTTCCTTCAACTGGTATAACCCTCCTTGCTTAAGCCAGAGCCGTGTATGTGTAAGTTGGGTGTTTATTTAGTCAAGATATTGTATGAACGAAATGTGCGGGTGGTGAATGAAAATGGGCTTTATTTCACATGTTATTTTAGACTTTTATACAGTTCGCACACTCTTTGTATCCACTCACTTTTCAGTACGCCATATTTGTTCTAGTAATATACTGAAAACTGTACCTACGAACAAACCATTCCCGAATATATATTGCATAACAGACGGTAAGGATTGGAGTGCTCCAGACGGTAAAAACATAACACCGCTTCCAAATAATACAGCAACTCCTAAAACCGTTACATTCCTTTCGTTCATTGGCACTTGTTTTATATTATGAAATCCAATTCCAATTAGCTGTACGAACGAAGCCATTAAAACCGCAGATGCGACAGCGGATGGCAACGATGCTAAGTAACGAATAATACTTGGAAACAGTGACATTACGACTAGTAACATACATGCTAGTAAGAATGATCGTATATACTTTTGTTTCGTTAAACGTATAAATCCCGCCGTCGCTGGTAATGGCACGACACCTACAGTTGAAAATACAGAAGAAATGATATGTGAAATCCCTCCAACCCACGTACCATCCTTCAACTGTTTCTGTTCAATAGTCCCTTTTTGGATAGTAGCTTGATTAATTGCTATAATCGCTGCCACTGTATTTGAAACTAAAATACATACCATAACGAAACTCGATACAGCCATACCTGTATTCCACTTTGGAAGTCCCCAAGCAAGTATTTGCGGAAGTTGCACAAAATGAGTTACTTGAGCTGGAATCGTCACTTTTCCTGCAATTAGAAAAAGAATCCACCCACTAATTAATCCTATTAAAACCGCATAACTTTTGACAAAACCTTTTCCGAAGTTAGATAGTATAATAACGAAAAGAAATATGCTAAACGCAATTATCGCTGTAAATCCATCGATTTGAGAAACAGTAGCAGTAATTCCTAGCATCCCTTTTAGAAATACACCGCTTAATTGTAAACATAATAAAAGTAAAAATGTTCCTGTCACAAGTGGCGTAAATAAAAATAAAATACGTCCGATAAAACCAGTTACTCCTAATCCTATTAAAATAACACCGGAAATTATCATTCCTAATTCTAAAATTTGCAACGTACTATGTAATTGATCTTGTCCGACAGTTGCGTAAGCAAGTACGGTAAATACGCCAACCCAAGATCCAGCTGGGCCATCCGCAATTGGTAGTCTATGTCCAAACCACCCTTGTAAAAAAGAAGATATACCAACTACAAAAAACGTACGCTGCATTAAATAAAATATTTCTTCCGTCGTAAGATGAAATAATCCGCCAACGACAATTGGTAGTGCGATCGAATTCGCTAATAAAAATATAAACCATTGCAAAGTTCCCATAATATGATTTTGGTTATGTTGATTGTCCAAATTTTTCATCCTTTCTAGCTTCCCTATAAGAAATATATTGCAAGCATAACAAAGAAGGGTTCTACACTCACAATTAGAACCCTCCTCTAAACATTCAAACGATTCTTTTACACAAGATTATTTAATTCCACCTCATTTAAACTACCAACAACAATATTCCCTTTATGCACGACTAAACGTTTCTCTGTTTGACGCGCTACCGCTTCAGCAGTACATGTTGCATTCGTCAAAACAAAACTCGCTTCATCTCCTACATTCGGCCATGCTCGCTTCCCTTCATTGTTTAACGTTTCTTTTCCTCCCGTAATAAAGCGAAGGGCTTTTCCTAAAGACCTTTCGTCACTCCAGCCAAAACGTTCCGCTAATCGATTTGCCTTTTGCAGCATATCACCTGTGCCAAACGGTGACCAATGATCAGTAATACTATCATTTCCTAATGAAACTTTCACACCTTTTTTATCTAATAACGGAATTGGGATTACTTGTTTCCCAATTGGCACCGTTGAAGTAATATCAATGTTTAAAGCAGCTAGTCTTTCCGCCACTTCTTCAACTTCTTTATCCGTAACACCACCAAGTCCAAGCGCATGACTAATTGTTACGCGACCTTGCCATCCCGCTTCTTCTGTTAAACTTGCCAATCGCTTCATCGTAAACGTCCCAAGATTATTCGCATCATGCAGATGAATATCAACATCCGCATTAAATTCTACTGCAATATCCATAATGGTATGTAATGATTTTTCAATATCATTATCCACTGTAGCTGGATCCACTCCACCGACTAGATGCGCACCCATACGCATCGCATCTTTCACAAGTTGCACAGAATTGCTGCGCAATAATCCATGTTGCGGAAAAGCAACAATTCTACCAGAAACCTGATTTTTATATGTTTCCAACGCCGCTAACGTCGCCTCCAAATTACCAAGTCCAATAATCGGATCAACATTACAATGCGTTCTTATATTCGTTGCACCATTTCGAAGCAATAACGCTAACATATTTTCTGCCCTATCTTGAGCAGTTGCTAATTGCTTCGGCAAAATTTTTTCTTCTTCATGAAAACGTGTGAAAATATTCTCTGCTGGCATACATGCTTTCCAAGGGCCACTATAATACGTCTTATCAATATGAATATGCATCTCTTCGAAAGCAGGCAAAATCAATAAACGATTAGCATCAAGAATTAGTACCTCTTCCTCTTGAACAGCCCCCGCTATCATTTTTTTAATTCGTCCGTCTTCAATGAGTAAACTACATAACTCTGTTTCTGTTCGGGAAATTCTTCCCTCTTCATATGTATACCCCGATTCAAGCATTACATTAGTCAACCAATATACTGTCATCTCTATTTCCCCCACCCTTTATTAAAAGTTACCTTATATCCCTTACTATAATTGTAATATCAACTGAAAATTAAGACAATTAATACGACTGTTCCCTAAAAAAAATGTCATACAACCTCATAGTGTTCTCATAAATTTCCATATAGAATAGAAGTATATAGTTTGCTATAAAGTAAAACTTTGATTAGTGGGGGTTTTGTTCATCCCCCACTGATCATTAGTTGAACCAATCGGGCTTTAACGGGCAGTTAAAGCGGGATAAAAAGGAGTGGATTGGAAGATGTCAAAAAGATTATGTAAATCCGAAACTGATAAAATGCTATTTGGTATATGCGGTGGTTTAGGGGAATATTTTGATATTAGCTCTACTCTCATTCGCATACTTTGGGTCATTGCTATTTTATGTTTTGGGACGGGGTTTTTAGTTTATTTTATTTGTTTATTACTTATGCCACGCTCTTACTAATAACATTTTTTCATATATTTGAGCATAGCGTACAAAAAATCCCCCTATAGATTTTTCTATAGGGAATTTTTTCATGAAGAATATTTCATCGTTAAATGTAATACTGCTACTTCATCTTCTTCATTTCTATAACTATGTTTCTTATTCGCTTCAAATTGAATAGAGTCAAACTCATTTAATTCGTATACATCGCTTTCTACTTGAATCCATACTTTCCCTTTCATTACCGTTACAAGCTCAATAGCACCTTCATGATGAGCTTCTGGTTCATATATACTATTCGACCTTAAACAAGCACGGTGCATTTCCATCCCCGTTTCTTTCGTATAACGGAACATCGTTTCTAAGTGCCATGCTTGTCCTACATCTACTGCAAATCCTTCTCCACAGCGCGCCACAGCTACAGGTTCTCCAACAACCATCAATCTCGATAAAGGAATCGATAACCCTTTCGTTATTTTCCAAATGACAGCTAACGTTGGATTCGTTTCGCCTCTTTCAATCTTTCCTAATGTTAATTTACTAACTCCTGTTTTTTGAGCTAATTCTTCTAAACTTAATTTTTGTTCATTTCGAATTTGTCTTAACAGCTGACCTACTTGCTGAATGACTTCTTTCGTTTGCATATCTTCATATTCTTTCATCTATAAAACCACCTTAAAGTATAAAATAGTTTACTTTTATTATTTTTAAGTATATTATACTATACATAATCATCAAATCCCGAAAGGAGTGCTATACTTCATGCGCGCAATTTTATTAGGCCTTTTATCATCAGCCTTTTTTTCCGCAACCTTTATTATTAATCGAGCGATGAATGTATCTGGAACGAGCTGGGCCTGGACAGCTTCCTTCCGTTTTTTATTTGCTCTCCCTATTTTATTCCTTATCGTTTTATTTCGCAAAAACTTAAGAGGTTTATGGGAAGAATTAAAGAAACATCCATTAGCGTGGATTGGATGGGGGTCTGTTGCTGGTATTGGTTTCTATTCTTTATTAAGTTTCGCAGCTGTCTTTTCTCCAGCTTGGCTCGTTGCTGGAACTTGGCAAGTTACTATATTAGCAGGGCTACTTTTATCACCGTTATTCTTCGTTAAAATAGAAACGAAATCAGGCACAAAACTTGTACGCGGAAAAATTCCACTTCGTAGTTTATATGTCGCATTATTTATTTTACTTGGTGTAATTTGTATGCAAGCAACTGCAGCAGGTCATATTACAATGACTCAGTTCATTTCAGGTTTTTTACCTGTCGTAGTAGCAGCCTTCTTATATCCATTCGGCAACCGAAAAATGATGGAACTTGTTGGTGGACGTCTTGATACGTTCCAACGTGTATTAGGAATGGCAATAGGAAGTCTACCTATAACAATTTTACTTGGTATATACGGATTTTCTACTACTGGTATTCCAACATCCAGCCAAATGTTGCAAGGATTTTTATTAGCATTATGTTCTGGTGTAATTGCAACGATGACATTTTTCTTTGCTACTGACTTAGCCAAAGATAACTTCGCTCTACTTGGAGCTGTTGAAGCAACGCAAGCTGGAACGATGGTCTTTACCGTGCTTGGCGAAATTGTTTTCTTGAATGGTTCATTTCCTGGTGGTCTTTCCCTACTTGGAATGATTATTATTATGTTAGGAATGGTTGCAAATAGCGTTTTAAACCGTTCTGCTCCAGTCGTTAAGCAGAAAAAAACTGCATAAAAAAGAGTATAGTTCTCTAACAAAGAACTATACTCTTTTTTTATTGTCCTCCTATTTCGCCTTATCAGAATAGTATTTCATTAGCTGTTTATACTAAAACCTATGTTATAATACGTTTCATGCGCAATATTAGGAGGTAAATTATGTTAAAAAAAGCAATCGCTGAATTTATTGGTACATTTGTACTTGTATTATTCGGAACTGGAGTAGCTGTCATTGGCGGCGGAATTGAAGGAATTGGAACATTAGGAATCGCTATGGCTTTCGGTCTATCTATTGTGGCTATGGCATATAGCATCGGGACAATTTCTGGATGTCACATTAACCCAGCAGTATCAGTAGCAATGTTCATCAACAAAAGAATGAACGCTATGGAACTTTGTTATTATGTATTAGCTCAAATTTTAGGTGGTTTATTAGGAACTGCAACGTTAGTAACGATTTTACGCTCTGCTAAAACACCTTTAGATAATTTAGGACAAAATGGTTTTGGAACTCTTGGTTTATCTGGAGCATTTCTAGTTGAATTTATTTTAACTTTCGTATTCATTTTAGTTATCGTTGCTGTAACAGGTAAAAAAGGAAGTTCTTCTCTAGCAGGATTAGTAATTGGTTTCACATTAGTTTTAGTTCACTTATTAGGTATTCCGTTAACTGGAACTTCTGTTAACCCAGCTCGTAGTATCGCACCAGCTTTATTCGCTGGCGGAGAAGCACTTTCTCAACTATGGGTATTCATCGTTGCACCAATTCTTGGTGGTATCGTAGCAGCTATTGTTGGTAAATTTATTTTAAATACTGAAAAATAGAATTTTCAATATTTCTGACTAAAAAAAGGCGAGCCCTCATTATGAGGTTGCTCGCTTTTTTACTCTTTCATTTTAGACTTTAAGTTTGTAACTAATTGATCTACTGTTACATTTGCAAGTACGTTTTCCATCGCTTCTTGCGCTTGCATTAAAATAATTTCTAATACTGATTGAATATTAGCTCCTACTGGACATTCAATGTTGGGATTTTCATGGAAGGAAAATAGTTGCCCTTCTTCTACAACTTCCACTGCTTTATATACATCAAGTAATGTAATTTCTTCTAAATCACGAGCAAGTGTCGTACCACCTTTACCAGCTTGTACATCAACAAGTCCTGCTCTCTTCAACATTCCTGTAATGCGACGAATCACAACTGGATTTGTATTCACACTACCAGCAATCCATTCAGAGGTACAGCGAGAGTTTCGATCTATCGCAAGTAATGTCAGCATATGAACACCTACTGTAAACCGACTACTAATCCCCATCTGCACACCCTCCTTTGTATTCATTCTATTAAAAGACGACTCTTATTATTATATACTATTTTTAATTTATACATAAAGAAAAAGCATGATTTCAATAGGAAATCATACTTTTCTCTCATTATTGACGCTTTATAAATTTCGCTAAATCTTTAAATTTCACTTTATCTGAGTAATTCATTACGCCGTTTACGTAAATGCGGCTTGCAAGCATATTGATGATAACGATAGTCACCAATAAAATTACTAACGTCACACCAATTTCTACAGCCCCAGCTTCACCAGCTACAAGTCTTGAAAATGTAACCATAGGTGTAAAGAATGGAATATATGAACTAACTACAGCTAATGTACTATTAGGATCAAATAATGATTTAATACTAATGAAAAATGCTGCTATCCCTAACATTGTAATTGGGAACGAAAGAGACTGTACATCCTCAATTTTTGATACAACAGCACCAACCGCTGCATATAACATCGCATATAGTAAGTAACCCGTTACAAAATATACAACGAACATACTAATTACTACCGCATCCAATTTAGAAAAGTCTAGTGTAAGTCCTATTAAAGATGCGTTTTCTAAATCTACCCAACCTAATAAATATGGTACAAGAAAACCGAAGGAAGCAATAACTAGTAATAGTAAAGCACTAGAAACAATTGCTAAAATTTTGGCATGTAGCATTGTTAATGGTTTTACTTTCGGAAGCATTAACTCCATAACACGAGATGATTTTTCAGATGCTATCGTCGTTCCAATTGCAGTTCCAAACACAATAATAAACATATATAAGGCAAACGAGAAAACATAACCAATTCCAAAGGAAGATGCATGATCCTTTACTGCCTCTTGCTTTAACGGAATTTCCATCTGTAACTGTTTGGCTACTTCTGCAGATACATTATTTTTTTCAATCATTACCGCTGTATACTGTTCCTTTAAATAACTTGCCATAAGTGTAGCTGTTGATTGGCTCGGAAAACCACTATACATATACGTCACTTCTGGAATACCATTCTTTTCTGTAATACGGAATAAGCCATCTAAATCCCCATCTTCCACTTGCTTACGTAGCTCATTAAATTTATCCTTATTTTCTACAGTTACTTTAGCAGACGGAAGTAACTTTGTTATATCACTTTCTTGTACTTTATAAGTATCGCTTTCAGTTACTACCGCAAATTTATCTTTTCCTTTATCGTTATCAGCAGTGAAATGATTAAATGCGAAAAGTCCAAACACAACTAAAAATAAAATCGCACTCGTAATTAATGATTTTTTAGATAAAAACGCTTCCCTAAAATAAAATGAAAATACGTGAGAAAATTTACGCATCGTTATTTCGCCCTCTCTACAAAGATTTCGTTTAACGTCGGCTCTAACATTTTAAATTGTCGTAAGGTAACACCTTGTTCTTGCAATTGTTGTAAAATCTTTAGAGCTTCTGCATCATCTTGTACTTGCACATAAAGAAGGCCTTGTTGTTTTTCATACGATACATGAATAGCTTCTAATCCCTTCGCATTCTCTTCTATATCTTCAATCGTTAAATTGCGGAAACCGTATTCTTTTTTAATATCACTTAACTGGCCTTTTACGACTGCTTCGCCTTTTTTCAAAATACATACATGTTGGCAAAAAGCCTCTACTTGTTCCATACGATGACTGGATAAAATAATTGTCTTTCCGCTCTGTACTTGTTCTTCAATAATGCTAGCTAACATTCCAGCATTAACTGGATCCAGTCCACTAAATGGTTCATCTAAAATGAGAAGTTCAGGATTATGAAGAAGAGCAGCAATTAATTGGATTTTTTGCTGATTTCCTTTTGAAAGCTCTCCTGCCGTTTTAAATTTATATTCTGGTATCGCTAATCGCTCTAACCAGTGATCAATAGCAAGATCTACTTCTTTTTTCGTCATTCCTTCTAATCTACCAAAATATCGCAACTGGTCTATTACTCTACTTTTTGTATATAAACCTCTTTCTTCTGGTAAATAACCAATTGTTACCCCACTAGTCCCAAATGATTTTCCATCCCATGTAATAGAGCCTTCATTAGGCGTTAATAATCCGAGAAGCATTTTGATTGTCGTTGTTTTCCCTGCACCATTTCGTCCAAGTAATCCTAGTACTTCACCTTTTGGTAACGAAATTTGCAAACCGTTCACTGCTTTTGATTCCCCAAATAGTTTCGTTAAGTTTTGAATTTGTAAACTCAAAGTATAAAGCCTCCCCTTTAATATCATTCATACTCTCTTTCAAAGACTATGTTTATTCAGGATAAAATATAGCACTACACTTCATCCTCTTAGTATGTAACATCTCCTTAATCCATCATTTGTTCTATTTAGTTAAAATTGTAAATAATATCATTTCGTTTGTCAATTATAATTGTCATTAAGACAATAAAAGTTGTCAAAATGATTTCCATCATTTTTCTCATCTTTCTAATATAGGACATACTACTATATATACAAAAGACAATATGCAAATGTTCATAAAAAATTTTTATATTTTAATATATAATATAAGATGATTTTCTAACATCAAGGAGGATACATATGAAGATGAAGAGGGGTATTACCACTTTATTATCTGTAGCAGTTCTATCTACATCGCTTGTAGCATGTTCAGGAACACCAGAGAAAACAGTGGCAAAAGAAGAAAAAGTAAAATTAACAGAACAGCAATTAATGGCTGATTTATGGTATCAAACAGCCGGTGAAACGAAAGCACTTTACTACCAAGGGTACAATATCGGTCAATTGAAGCTTGATGCAGCTCTTGCAAAAGGGACAGAGAAAAAGCCTGCTATCGTACTTGATTTAGACGAAACTGTTTTAGACAACAGCCCTCATCAAGCAATGAGCGTAAAAACAGGAAAAGGCTATCCTTACAAATGGGATGATTGGATTAATAAGGCTGAAGCTGAAGCCCTTCCAGGCGCAATTGATTTCTTAAAATATACGGAATCTAAAGGTGTAGATATTTACTACATCTCAAATCGTAAAACGAACCAACTAGATGCAACAATTAAAAATCTTGAGCGTGTAGGTGCTCCTCAAGCAACGAAAGAACATATATTACTACAAGATCCGAAAGAAAAAGGAAAAGAAAAACGCCGTGAACTCGTTTCTCAAACACATGATATCGTCTTATTCTTCGGTGATAACTTATCTGATTTCACAGGTTTTGATGGGAAATCTGTAAAAGATCGCAATCAAACAGTTGCAGATTCAAAAGCACAATTTGGTGAGAAATTTATTATTTTCCCTAATCCAATGTACGGTGATTGGGAAGGCGCTTTATATGATTATGATTTCAAAAAGTCAGATGCAGAAAAAGATAAAGTCCGTCGCGACAACTTAAAATCATTTGAAGAAAAATAAAAGAGGATGGCATTCGCCATCCTCTTTTATTTTTCTTTCTCTGTTAAAGGCAAGATAAATACTTCCACACGTCTATTCTTAGCCTTTCCTTCTTGTGTATCGTTTGGAGCAATCGAACGGTATTCTCCGTAACCAATCGCACTAAATTTTTCTGGTTGTAATTCTTTATTTTGCAGTAATACTTGCATAAAATTAACTGCCCGCTGCGTACTTAATTCCCAGTTCGACGCAAACTGCGCATTGGCAATAGGGACATTATCCGTATGACCCGATACTGTAATTTCACGAGGTGACGCTGAAACAAGTAAGCTAGACATCTCTTTTGCAATCCCTAAAGATTCTAATTTCACATCTGCTTTCCCCGAATCAAACAGTATATTCTCTAATATTGTCACCATTAATCCCTTTTCAGTTAATTTAGTTTGAAAAGAAGAGGATAATTGTTTTTCATTAATATATTGATCAAT
Organism: Bacillus sp. 17RED48; assembly: GCF_019837545.1. Classification (NCBI taxonomy): domain Bacteria; kingdom Bacillati; phylum Bacillota; class Bacilli; order Caryophanales; family Bacillaceae; genus Bacillus; species Bacillus sp. 17RED48. Next base: position 358,902 of record NZ_JADAXG010000001.1, on the reverse strand, counting down.
CTTTTTTTGTAATGCTTTCAATTCATCCATCTCTTTTTTTTCTTTCGCTCTAGCTTCTTCTTGTTTTTTTGCTTGTTCTGCCTCAAGGCTACTTGCTGATAATTCTTTTTCATCATTTGGCTTTTGATCACTTAAAAATTCTTTGTTACCTGTTCCACCGGCTAATTCACTTCGAAAAGCAACTGCCATCTGTTTAAACTTCGCAGCATCTATACTACTCATTGCGAATAAAACGATGAACAATGCAAATAACAACGTTAACATATCTGAATATGGAATTAACCAAGTTTCGTCGATATGCTCATCATGTTTTTTCTTTTTGCCTCTTCTATTTTTCTTACTCCGCATTTTTTTCTGCTCCTTGTTCTAGCTTTTTACGCTCAGTTGCAGAAAGTGAACCTAAAATGCGGTTCTTCATAATAAACGGATATGTACCTTCTTGTAACATTAATAAACAATCAATGATTAAACGTTTTTTCTCGATTTCAGCTGCAGATTTTTGTTTTAACTTATTTGCAAATGGATGCCATAATACATAACCTGAAAAAATACCAAAAATCGTTGCAATAAACGCACCTGAAATAGCATGTCCTAACTTTTCAATATCAGTTAAATTACCAAGCGCAGCTACAAGACCAATAACAGCACCTAAAACTCCTAATGTCGGTGCATATGTACCAGCTTGAGAAAAAATTGCTGCTCCTTTTGCATGCCTTTCTTCAATTGCTTCTAATTCAGCTTCTAAAATTTGTTCTAAATCTTCTGCGGATACGCCATCAATCACAAATTTCATACCACGCAAAAGAAATTCATCTTGAATTTTGTCTAATTGTTGCTCTAAAGACAAAATACCGTATTTTCTACTTTCTGATGTCCAATGAACAAATAATTCTAGCAACTGTTCATAACTTAAATCCTTTTTATTTGAACCAAAAAGAACTTTAAATAATTTTGGAACCCTTTTTAGTTGATTCATCGGAAATGCTATACATACTGCAGCAAATGTACCGATAAAAATAATTAATGCTGCGGCAGGATTCAATAAGGATGTTACGTCAGCGCCCTTGACGACCATCCCTACTACTACCGCTACAAATCCTAAAATAAGCCCAATAATTGTTGCAAAATCCATTCCCATTCACTCCTAGTCTATACAAGAAGTTCTTCATTCTCGATAATCGCTACATCTTCTTATGTATATATATTACATAAAAAATTCATTTCATGAAAGATAAGAAATGAATTAAATAAAAAAATACTACATTTTTACACATTTTCTGACATTTTCTTTGCATTTCTATTACGTTATGACTCTTATATTTCTTTTTCAACAAACTAGACTTATAATAAAAACGATACATATTTTATTAAGAAAGGACTGTGATTACAAGGTATCATGAAAAAAATAATCATTATTTCTGCCGCTACTATTGTAATCGGTATCACATCTTTCGCTTATTTCGGTTCTAAATCGCCACTACAAAATGAGGCGAAAGCTGTCGAAAATCAAAAACATAGTAACCATCAAAAAGAAGAGATTCCTGCTTTTCCTAAAGCTGATCATAATGCAAAGAAACTAGACAATAATTTTTTCGTTGTAACAAATCCAGAATCTAATCTTGTATTAGTTAATAAACATCGTAAATTACCAGACGGATACACGCCTGAAGACTTAACAAGACCAAATGTACCATTTACTAGTCCAAAAGATAAAGAAAAAACGCTACTGCGTAAAGATGCTGCAGATGCGCTTGAAAATATGTTTGAAGCGGCAAAGAAAGAAGGACTTGAACTTACAGCTGTATCTGGTTATCGTTCATACAAACGCCAAAAATCATTACATGATACGTACGTTAGACGTCAAGGAAAAGCTGAAGCTGATTCAGTAAGTGCCATTCCTGGTACGAGTGAACATCAAACTGGTTTAGCAATGGATATTAGTTCAAAATCTGCTAAATTCCAATTAGAGCCTATTTTTGGAGAGACAGCCGAAGGAAAATGGGTTGCAAAACATGCCCATGAATTTGGCTTTGTCATTCGTTATTTAGAAGATAAAACAGAAACAACAGAATATTCATATGAACCGTGGCATTTGCGCTACGTTGGTAATCCATACGCTACATACATATATAAACATCATTTAACATTAGAAGAAGCAATGAAAGACAAAAAATAAGAGAGCAAATTGCTCTCTTATTTTTCTTTTACTCTATTATTGTAGTAATTTTTTCTTCCACTCTTCAGGCCACGGTTCACCTCTTCCCGTTTTTTTCGATGCTTGAACCATCATTCCACGACCGACTAAACAAGCTTCTCCTTCTGCATTCTTCACCATATAATGCAAATCTAAAGAAGAATTCCCAACCGCTCCCGCTTTTACATATACCTTCAACTGTTCATCAAAATATATTTGCTTAATAAAATTACATTGTAAATCTGCAACAACGATCATCGTTTCTGAAGATTCATGCGTCCATTCTTGCATAAATCCAAGTTCTTTAAACAATGCGATACGTGCTTCTTCAAAATAAGTAAAGGCAACGACATTATTTACATGCCCAAACATATCTACTTCACCAAAACGAACTTTTACAGGATTGTAAAATGAAAAACCACTTTCCCATTGCTCAAAGTCTTCAATATAAGAAATCCTCTTCATTATTCCCTCTCCTTTTCGCCCTTAAAATAAACAGAATAAACAGAAAAATAAAGTTATAAATATTGCCTCTTCAACATGAAGAGGCAATATTTATTAATAGTTATTGTCGCTACCAAAGAAATCTTTAAACGATTGAATTGTTGTATCACGGTTTAATGCCGCAATTGAAGTTGTTAATGGAATACCCTTTGGACATGATTGCACACAGTTTTGAGAGTTACCACAGTTTGCAAGTCCTCCATCTCCCATAATTGCACGTAAGCGATCTGCTTTATGCATTTCACCCGTCGGATGTGAGTTGAATAAACGAGCTTGTGATAACGGTGCTGGTCCAATAAAGTCAGATTTACTATTTACGTTTGGACATGATTCTAAGCAAACACCACATGTCATACATTTTGAAAGCTCATAAGCCCATTGACGTTTCTTCTCAGGCATTCTTGGTCCTGGTCCTAAGTCATACGTTCCATCAATTGGAATCCAAGCTTTAACGCGTTTTAGAGCGTTAAACATGCGACTACGGTCAACTTGTAAGTCACGTACAACTGGGAATGTCTTCATCGGCTTTAAACGAATTGGTTGTTCTAACTGATCAATAAGAGCTGTACATGATTGACGTGGTTTTCCGTTAATCACCATCGAACATGCGCCACATACTTCCTCTAAACAGTTCATATCCCATGCAATCGGAGTCGTCTGGTTTCCTTTTGAATCAACAGGATTACGACGAATTTCCATCAGTGCCGAAATAATGTTCATATTTGGACGATATGGGATTTCAAACTCTTGGTCAAACTCTTGTGCATCTGGTCCATCTTGTCTCGTAATGATGAGGCGGATTGTTTTCTCAGACATGTTGCTTATCCCCCTTCTCTTCACCCTTAGCAGCTACATCATGTTTTGAGGAATAGTCACGTTTACGTGGTTTAATTAATGAAACATCCACTTCTTCGTAATGGAATGCTGGTGCTTTTCCTTCTCCCTCAAATTTCGCCATCGTAGTTTTTAAGAAGTTTGCATCATCACGATTTGGGAATTCAGGTTTGTAATGCGCCCCGCGGCTTTCATTACGGTTATACGCTCCAATTGTAATAACACGCGCTAACTCAAACATATTTGCAAGTTGGCGTGTAAATGAAGCACCTTGGTTACTCCATCTCGCTGTATCGTTAATGTTAATGCGTTTGTAACGCGCCATTAACTCTTCAATTTTCGCATCAGTTTCTAGTAGCTTTTTATTTTCACGAACTACTGTAACGTTATCTGTCATCCATTCTCCAAGCTCTTTATGAAGAACATATGCATTTTCGTTACCATCAAGCGTTAAAATATTGTTAAATTTCTCTGTTTCGATTAATTCATTTTGCTCATATACAGTAGATGAAACAGCATCAGACGATTTAGAAAGACCTTTCATATACTCAATCGCGTTCGGTCCTGCTACCATACCACCGTAAATTGCTGATAATAGTGAGTTCGCACCTAGACGGTTACCACCGTGCATAGAATAATCACACTCACCTGCTGCAAATAAACCTGGAATACTTGTCATCTGCTTATAATCAACCCATAGTCCGCCCATTGAATAGTGAACTGCTGGGAAGATTTTCATTGGTAGTTTACGAGGATCATCACCTGTAAACTTCTCATAGATTTCAATAATTCCACCAAGTTTAATATCTAGTTCTTTCGGATCTTTATGAGAAAGATCTAAGTACACCATGTTTTCACCGTTAATACCTAGTTTTTGCTCTACGCAAACGTCAAAGATTTCACGCGTTGCAATATCACGAGGTACAAGGTTTCCGTAAGCCGGATATTTTTCTTCTAGGAAGTACCATGGTTTACCATCTTTATATGTCCAAACACGGCCACCTTCACCACGTGCAGATTCACTCATAAGACGTAATTTATCGTCTCCAGGAATTGCCGTTGGATGAATTTGAATGAACTCGCCGTTTGCATAATATGCGCCTTGTTGATATACAGCAGAAGCTGCTGTACCTGTATTAATAATAGAGTTAGTTGATTTTCCAAAGATGATACCAGGGCCCCCTGTTGCCATAATCACGGCATCAGCTTGGAAACTTTTAATCTCCATTGTTTGTAAGTCTTGTGCAACGATTCCTCGGCACACACCTTCGTCATCAACAACAGCTCGTAAGAAATCCCAACCTTCATATTTCGTTACAAGTCCTGCTACTTCGTGACGACGTACTTGCTCATCTAATGCGTATAGTAATTGCTGTCCAGTTGTTGCACCAGCAAATGCTGTACGGTGATGTTGTGTTCCACCAAAACGACGGAAATCAAGAAGTCCTTCTTCCGTACGGTTGAACATAACACCCATACGGTCCATTAAATGAATGATACCAGGTGCTGCTTCACACATTGCTTTAACTGGCGGTTGGTTCGCTAAGAAGTCCCCACCATAAATTGTATCGTCAAAGTGGATCCATGGAGAATCCCCTTCACCTTTCGTATTTACGGCACCGTTAATTCCACCTTGGGCACATACAGAATGTGAACGTTTTACTGGTACTAAAGAAAATAGTTCAACATTTACTCCTGCTTCTGCCGCTTTAATCGTTGCCATTAAGCCGGCCAAGCCACCGCCGACTACTATAAGTTTCCCTTTCATGCTCTCCCACTCCTTACTGGTTTGCTAGCTGTGGATCGATGAACGCTAATAATGCACTCACACCTACATAAGATAGACCTAAGAAAATAGCTAATGTTACATAAGTAGAGATTCTTTGTGAACGTGGAGATACTGTAATTCCCCAGCTTATGCAGAATGTCCATAGTCCATTTGCAAAGTGGAAAATTGTTGAAACAACACCAACTAAGTAGAATGCAAACATAGCTGGATTGTTTAAAATATCTGCCATCATATCATAGTTTACCTCTTTACCTAACAATGCTTGAATACGAGTTTCCCAGACGTGCCAAGAAATGAAGATCAGCGTAACGATACCTGAAATTCGTTGGAAGACGAACATCCAGTTACGGAAATAACCGTAAGATACCGCATTGTTCTTAGCTGTAAATGCAATATATAAGCCATATATAGCATGGTACAGTATAGGTAAAAAGATGATGAAAATTTCTAGCGCATACCGGAATGGAAGGAGCTCCATAAAGCCTGCAGCTTTGTTAAAAGCCTCTGCTCCTCTTGTTGCAAAGTTGTTTACAATTAGATGTTGCGTCAAAAAGACACCAACCGGGATGACCCCCATTAATGAGTGCCACTTACGAAACGTATACTCGCGGCCTTTCATGTCCCCATTACCCCCTTGAATGTTTGACTGCTGTTTTCAGATTAATTTACAACAATAATGTTTTTTCACTATTGGCATAAGAAAAACTGAAAAAATTATTCGAAATATTTCAGCATAATTTGATAACAAGTTCATTTTACCCCTATTTTTGTCGAAGCGTCAAGAAAACGTATACATAATTTGCATATAATTTGCCAATTCTTTTTCCCTTCTTATATATTCAGATTTCCCCAAAGAAAAATCTGTTTTTATAAATGAAAAATGTTATATAATAATCCCTATAGAAAGAGGGGAATATTGTGAGTAAAAATACAATCGATACAACATCTTTAGAAGATGTTTCATTGAACGCCTTCGCTTATGAATTGCTACGTGAAGAATTACTACCTGATTTAATCGGTAACGATTTAGATGGTATTTTATACTGGTCTGGTAGAAACCTTGCAAGAAAATATCCACTAGAAACAATTGAAGAAGTCATTCAGTTCTTTGAAAAAGCTGGCTGGGGCACCTTAAGCATTATTGAACATAAGCGTCGTGAAATGCAGTTCCAACTTAAAAGCACACTCATCGCTGAACGTCAAAAACAAAACAGACATTCTTCTTATCAATTAGAAGCTGGATTCATCGCTGAACAAATTCAAAAGCAACGAAACGTCGTTGCAGAGTCCTATGAAGAAAAGAAAAAGCGTTCAGACTCTATTACATTTCTTGTGAAATGGGATATAAAAGATCTCATTGAAGTGTAGCATTACCTACAGTCAACTAGACATATAAGTTTAGTTGACTTTTTTGTATTTTCATTCAGTTAGATTTATTTTAAATCTTCAGAAATTATACCAAAAAACAGAAGACGTTGTAAACTACAACGTCTTCTTATCTGTTAAATACGTATAAATTGTTTCCGCGACATTTTTCGGCATACCTGCTTCGACAAATTCAGCTAAAGAAGCTTCTTTCATCTTCTTTAATGAACCAAAATGTTTTAACAATACCTTTTTCCGTTTATCACCGATTCCTGGAATATCATCCAGTGCTGATTGAATAACAGATTTCCCGTGTAATTGGCGATGAAATGTAATCGCAAATCGATGCACTTCATCTTGAATGCGCTGCAATAAATAAAATTCTTGGCTATTTCGCTCAAGCATCACAGGTTCAGGTGGATCTCCAATAATTAAATGGGAGGTTTTATGTTTGTCATCTTTTACAAGCCCTGCCATCGGAATATATAAACCGAGTTCATTTTCTAGAATATCACTTGCAGCCGCCAGATGACCTTTTCCGCCATCAATAATGATTAAATCTGGTAAAGGCAAGCTCTCTTTCAGTGCCCTTGTATAACGGCGTCTCACAACTTCTCTCATAGACTCATAATCATCTGGTCCTTGAACTGTTTTAATTTTATATTTCCTATATTCTTTCTTAGCTGGTTTCCCATCGATAAAAGCAATCATTGCAGAAACAGGATTTGTCCCTTGAATATTCGAGTTATCAAACGCCTCAATACGATAAGGTGTTTCAATCCCGAGCTGCTTCCCTAAATGATCTACCGCTTTAATCGTTCGCTCTTCATCACGTTCAATTAAGTAGAATTTCTCTTCAAGAGCAATCTTCGCATTTTTATTTGCTAATTCTACAAGATCTTTTTTCTTACCACGTTTCGGCTGTGTCGCTTCAACTTCTAAAAAGCGCTCTACTAATTCTGAGTCTATACTTCCTGGAACGACAATTTCCTTCGGCTTAAAATGACTGCTGTTCTCATAAAATTGACCGATAAATGTTAAAAATCCCTCTTCTGGTTCATCGTAGATTGGAAACATAGAAACATCACGTTCAATTAGCTTTCCTTTTCGAACGAAGAAAACTTGAACACACATCCATCCTTTATCAACTGCATACCCGAATACATCACGATCCACTAAGTCACTCATAATCATCTTTTGTTTTTCCATAATCGCATCAATATGCGCAATTTGATCCCGCAACTCTTTTGCGCGTTCAAATTCTAGTTTCTCTGAAGCTTCATACATCTTTGTTTCTAATTCTGAACGAACTTCTTTATGCCCACCATTTAAAAACTTAATAATTTCATCTACAATTTCTTTGTTTTGTTCTTCCGTCACTTCTTTCACACAAGGTGCTAAACATTGACCCATATGATAATATAAACAAACTTTATCGGGCATATTTGAGCACTTACGAAGCGGATACATACGATCTAGCAGTTTTTTCGTTTCATGAGCTGATTGTGCATTCGGATAGGGGCCAAAATACTTTCCCTTATCCTTTTTTACATTTCGCGTAATAAGTAATCGCGGCTGTTTCTCAGCTGTAATTTTAATAAAAGGATATGTTTTATCATCTTTTAATTGAATATTATATTTTGGATCATGTTTTTTTATTAAGTTTAACTCTAAAATGAGAGCCTCTAGATTTGAGGAGGTTACAATATATTCAAAATCTACAATTTCTCCTACAAGCCGCAGTGTTTTTCCATCATGCGAACCAGTAAAGTACGAGCGCACACGATTTTTAAGCACTTTTGCCTTTCCGACATATATAACCGTTCCTTGCTTATCTTTCATTAAATAACAACCAGGTTGATCTGGTAAAATAGCCAATTTTTCTTTTAAATGTTCGTGCACTCGTTACCCTCCATTTCTACATGCTTAGCATCTTTATTTTCACCTGAAAACATACTATGCCAAAACACCCAACATACGTTCCTTTATTGTAACGGAAAGGTGTAAAAAAGGAAAATAAAAAAGGCTACCAAATGGTAGCCCTTTATTTTAGAAGTGTTTAGAAACTAATTCTACTAACGCTTCTTTCGGTTTGTAACCTAACGCTTGATCAACTACTTTACCGTCTTTTAATACGAAAAGAGCTGGAATGCTCATTACTTCGAATTGACGAGCAGTTTCTTGGTTTTCATCCACGTCTACTTTTACTACTCTTACTTTTTCGCCTAGTTCTGCATCAATTTCCTCTAATACAGGAGCGATCATTTTACAAGGTCCACACCAAGGTGCCCAGAAATCTAATAATACAACACCTTCGCTAGTTTCAGCTGCGAAGCTTTGGTCATTTGCATTTACAATTGCCATTTTATTTCCTCCTTCAAGTATATTCTACCAAGAGTATATCATTAACTTATATACGTGGCGAATAATATGTATCGTTATGTATTGTAACAAAAAAGTGTTCCTTTATACTATATAAAAATACGGATTAAATACTAAAAAGATGAGAGACAGGGGATCTCTCACCTTTTCTATATATAGGGGTACTTCACTTGGAACTCAAGGGTACTCAAATCATGAATGTACTTTTAACTTTTTAAACTCTTCTGTTAAAAGAGGTAAGACTTCAAATAGATCGCCAACAATACCATAGTCAGCTACTTTGAAGATACTTGCTTCTGGGTCTTTATTAATCGCAACGATTATTTTTGAGTTAGACATACCAGCTAAATGCTGAATCGCACCAGAAATACCGCATGCAATGTATAAGTCTGGCGTAACAACTTTACCAGTTTGACCAATTTGTAATGAGTAATCGCAATACTCAGCGTCACAAGCACCACGAGATGCTCCAACAGCACCGCCCAATACGTCAGCTAACTCTTTTAATGGCTTGAATCCTTCTTCACTCTTCACACCGCGTCCACCAGCGATAATAACTTTCGCTTCAGAAAGGTCAACACCTTCTGCCGTCTTACGGACGACATCTTGAATAATTGTACGTAAATCTTTCACATCTACTGTAATAGAAGACACGTCACCACTGCGAGACTCATCTTTTTCAAGCGTCGCAATGTTATTTGGACGCACTGTCGCAAATAAGATACCGTCTGTTACAATCTTCTTCTCAAACGCTTTACCAGAGTAAATTGGACGAGTAAAGATAACATTTCCACCTTCAACATCTAAAGCAGTTACGTCAGAAACTAGACCAGCTTCAAGCTTCGCTGCTAATTTTGGTGATAAATCCTTACCAAGTGCTGTATGTCCAAATACAATACCTTCTGGCTTTTCTTCAGCATATACAGCTGAAAATGCTTGTGCATACCCATCAGATGTATATGATTTTAATTTATCATTTTCAACTGTCACAACGCGATCTGCACCGTAATGAATCAATTCATTTGCAAAAGAGGCAACGCTGTCTCCAACTAGAAGACCTACTACTTCACCGCCTTCTGCAATTGTTTTTGCTGCTGCTACCGCTTCAAACGAAACGTTACGTAGCGATCCATCACGAACTTCACCCATTACTAATACTTTACGAGCCATAGATTTTCCCTCCTGCATATATAATTTCGTATTTTATTAGATTACTTTCGCTTCTGTATGGAGCAACGATACAAGTTCTTTTACTTGATCTTGCAGCTCGCCTTGTAACACTTTTCCTGCATCTTTCTTAGGAGGCAAATAGATTTCAATTGTTTTTGTCTTTGCTTCCACATCATCTTCTTCTAAATCTAAATCATCTAATTCTACTTCTTCTAGTGGCTTTTTCTTCGCTTTCATAATACCTGGAAGCGATGGATAACGAGGTTCATTTAAACCTTGTTGTGCTGTTACTAAAACTGGTAATGAAGTTTCAATCACTTCCGTATCACCTTCAACATCACGCTCAATCTTCACGTTTGTACCGTCAATTTCAAGTTTTGTAATTGTCGTTACGTACGGAATATTTAACGCTTCTGCTACGCGTGGACCAACTTGTCCAGATGCACCATCAATTGCAACGTTCCCGCCTAAAATTAAATCTGCATTTTTATCTTTTAAATATTCAGCAAGTACTTTTGCTGTCGTGAACTGGTCACCATTTTCCACATCATCTTCAATATTAATTAATACAGCTTTATCGCAGCCCATCGCTAATGCCGTACGAAGTTCTTTCTCACTATCTTCGCCACCGACTGTTACAACAGTAACTTCGCCACCTTGTGCGTCTCTTACTTGAATTGCTTCTTCAATCGCATATTCGTCGTAAGGGTTGATGATGAATTCCGCTTCGCCATCGTAAATTGCACCGTTTTTAATTACGATTTTTTCTTCTGTATCAAATGTTCGTTTCATGAGTACGTAGATGTTCATTCCATTTACCCCCTTGTTTTTCAGAAAGATTCTATCAATTTTAATTTTCTGTTAATTTATATTAAAAAATAATTGAACTACCTGCCACTAAATGAAGGCTTACGTTTTTCTAAAAACGCTGCTACACCTTCTCTTCCATCTTCACCCGTAAATACTTCACCAAAGATTTGAGCTTCGCGTTGTACACCTTCATAATAATGAGACGATTTCGTCGTTTGCAATAACTCTAGTACAGCACGAGTCGTCGCTGGGCTTTTTCCAGCAATCTGTTTTGCAACTTTAAGCGTATCATCTAAAAATGTTTCTTCAGCAAAAACTCCGTTAACAAGTCCCCATTTTAATGCTTCTGCACCTGTAATCGGTGTACTTGTTAACATCATTTCACAAGCTTTCGCTTTCCCAACATAACGTGGTAATCGCTGTGTACCTGCAAATCCAGGAATTAATCCAAGTGTTAATTCAGGTAAACCAAGTTTTGCACTTTCAGTTGTAAAGCGCATGTGGCAAGACATAGCAAACTCAAGGCCGCCGCCAAGTGCCGCTCCATGAATTGCCGCGATAACTGGTTTTGAACATTTTTCAACACGTTCAAACGTAACTTGTCCAAGCTGCGCTAATTCTGTCGCTTGCTTCGCTTCAGTAACAGATGTAAATTCTTTAATATCTGCTCCCGCCGAGAAGAAGCGCCCTTCACCATGAATAACAACAACACGAATGTTATCATCCTTCTCCACTTGATCAATTAATTCAGTAACGTCATGCATAACTTGTGAAGACATCGCGTTTGCCGGCGCATGATTTAACGTCGCCACCGCGATATGATCTTCAACTCTTACAGATAGGAATTTCAACATGATCCCTCCCATTATTGACGATAACCACAAGCTGCAATAAGTAGCCCATGTACCGTTTTTGAAAGTGCGACCAGATCATACTTATGATCGCTCATTACCCAATTGGTCACAACTTCATCTACTGTTCCAAAGATCATTTGTCTTGCCACGCGAACATTTAAATCCGCTTGGAATTCACCTTGCTTTATACCTGTCTCTAAAATCTCATCCATAACTTGTAAGTAGCCTTTTAATACTTCATTTATTTTAAGGCGTAAGTCTTGATTGGACTGTCTTAGCTCTAATTGCGTAACGATAGCAAGAGGATCATTTTGTGATAACAGCAAGAAGTGCGTTTCTACCAACATGAATAACTTCGATACAGCGCTTTCAATTCCTGCTGTTTTTTGACGAATTGTTTCGACAAAATCTCCCATCTTCTCTTGAAATAAGGATATTAATATATCTTCTTTATTTTTAAAATATAAATAAATCGTGCCATCAGCTACCCCAGCTTGCTTTGCTATTTTAGAAACTTGCGCTTGGTGGTACCCATTCTCCGCAATCACAATGACTGCCGCATCAATAATTTGATTGTATTTCGGTCTATTTTTCTTCACTTTACTGTCCCCTTCAAGAAGATGACTGAATGAATAGTCATTCATATTCTTATAATACTGACTATTTAGAAAAGTGTCAATCCTATTTTTTCAAAAAGAAAGGGCCTTAGCCCGTTTGCTCATCCTCATTTTTTCTTTTCTCTTCATCTATTAGGACACGGCGTAAAATTTTTCCAACTGTCGTTTTCGGCAGTTCATCTCTAAACTCATATACTTTCGGCACTTTATAAGCCGCTAAATATTTACGCGCAAACTGGTTTAATTCTTCCTCAGAACACTCCGCACCTTCTTTTAACACAACAAATGCTTTAACTGTCTCTCCCCGGTACGGATCGGGAACTCCAATCGTCACCACTTCTTGCACTTTTTCATGCTCATATAATACTTCTTCTACTTCACGAGGATACACATTAAATCCACTCGCAACAATCATATCTTTCTTACGATCTTTCACATAGAAAAATCCATCTTCATCCATGTAACCAACATCCCCTGTATGAAGCCATCCGTCTTGTAATACAGCTGCTGTTTCTTCTGGCTTATTCCAATACCCTTTCATAATTTGAGGACCCTTTACAACAATTTCACCAATTTCACCCGGAGGTAAAGCCTCTCCAGTTTCAAGTGACATAATGTTTGCCTCTGTATCTGGCCACGGCACACCAATACTTCCTGGCACACGTTTTTCCCACAAAAAATTCCCATGTGTAACTGGCGACGACTCCGTTAATCCATAACCTTCTACCAATTTTCCACCTGTAACTCTCTCAAACTCTTCCTGTACTTCTACAGGAAGCGGGGCAGATCCACTAATACAAGCTTGAATAGAAGAAATATCATATTCTTTTAAGAGGGGACTATTTAATAGAGCAATATAAATGGTCGGTGCCCCTGGAAATAGTGTGACTTTATGTTTTTTTATCGCTTCAAAAACCATTTTCATATCAAACTTCGGAATCAGCACCATTTTATATCCTTGCATAATACTTAAATTCATTACAGCTGTCATCCCATATACATGAAAGAACGGAAGGACACCAAGAATTACTTCTTCTCCTTCTTTACAATTATATAGCCAATGAGCTCCCATTAAAGTGTTCGAAACAAGGTTTTTATGCGTCAACATAACGCCTTTCGGAAATCCAGTTGTTCCTCCTGTGTACTGTAAAAGGGCTAGATCATTTTCAGGATCACAAGGAACTTCAACATTAACATTACTTTCTCGTTCTACTGATTTCCATAGATGAATCGTTTCGCTTTCCGACACATTCACAACAAGATTTGCCTGCTTTTTTTGTACAAATGGATAAAGTAAATTTTTAGGGAAGGGTAAAAAGTCCGCAATCCGAGTTACGATAATATGTTCAATTTTTGTAGCAGATTGAACATTCGTTACTCTTGGAAACACTAAATCGAGACAAAGAATTACTTTTGCTCCCGAGTCATGAAGCTGGTATTCTAATTCTCTTTCTGTATATAGTGGATTTGTTTGTACTACGATACCTCCCGCAAGTAATGTACCATAATAACCAATTACAGATTGCGGACAGTTCGGCAACATAATAGCAACTCGATCACCCTTTTCCACACCGAGCTTTTGAAGATAATTTGCAAACCTCTTCACCTTATCGTGGAAGTCTGAAAATGTAATATCCTTCCCTAAAAAGTGAAGCGCTTTCTTTTCTGGATAACGGGAAGCCACCTGTTCCACATATCCATGAAGCGGCTGAATATCATAAGAAATCGTACTTGGAATTTCTTCTGGATAACTTTTCAACCATGGTTTTTCCACCTTCATTCCCCCTTCAAATACATAAAAATAAATGAATGTTCATTCATGATGGTTGTTTTCATTATATTATAGTCGCCATAACGTTACAATCATAATATTCTGACTTTTATATAACTATGCTTCACTCCATTAACTTCTTATTATATGTATAAACTCTCCTAATCTTAAAAGAATAAGAGAGTTATTATTTAGCTTAATCTTATTATCGTTAACACAGCTCCTGGTGTAGTTGTTGATAACGTTGCAACAGCTAACAAACCAAATAGTTGCAAACTAATGGCACTTCCAGCCGCAAGAGTCGTAATAATTGTTGCACTAAATGATGTAGTTGCTAACGCAGGAGAATTGATCGTTCCAGCAAGAGGTGCTCCATTAATTGTAATCCGCGAACTGACTAATAATGAAGCCGTTATATTAATCGTATATGAAATATAATAATTCCCAGCATTTGCAGCCGTAAATACTGTATTCCCCCCAGAAACAGTAATACCTGGACCAATATTTTGATTATTCGGAAGCGGGACATTCGTTCCACCAAGAAGTACCGATATCGCTGTTCCCGATGTATTATTTGCAAAAGCGTATGTTGCCGTTATACTGGTGCCAGTTGCCCCCGTTTCTCCTGTTGCTCCTGTTGGACCCGTTATTCCCGTCGGACCCGTTGAACCTGTTATTCCCGTCGCTCCTGTTGCCCCTGTTGCCCCTGTTGCCCCTGTTGCCCCTGTTATTCCTGTTGCTCCTGTTGCCCCTGTTGCCCCTGTTATTCCTGTTGCTCCCGTCGGACCCGTTGAACCTGTTATTCCCGTCGCTCCTGTTGGACCTGTTGCCCCCGTTTCTCCTGTTGCTCCTGTTGGACCCGTTATTCCCGTCGGACCCGTTGAACCTGTTATTCCCGTCGCTCCTGTTGCCCCTGTTATTCCTGTTATTCCTGTTATTCCTGTTGCTCCCGTCAGACCCGTTGAACCTGTTATTCCTGTCGCTCCTGTTGGACCTGTTGGACCTGTTGCTCCCGTTATTCCCGTCGCTCCCGTTGGACCTGTGTCACCTGTTGGACCCGTTGCTCCCGTTGGGCCTGTGTCACCTGTTGGGCCCGTTGCTCCCGTCGGACCTGTTGGGCCAAGCTTAGGAACTGTTCCATCACAACTAAAACAGCATGAATCAACATGTACACCATTTTGATTATTACATCCACAATATCCATTTATATTATTGCCCCATGAAGACATGTTGATCACTTCCTTTACATTCGATCTTTTAAGTACAATCACCGAATTAGAAAACACCTATCTAAATAACAAAGAAATACTTTACCTAGTAGATACACACAGATTTATTCCATACATTCTAGTAATTATTACATGCGATTCGCTCTCCTTTTGCTTGTACTTTCGCCCCATCTCCACAGATTATTAACCATACACATTACACTTTCGTACACAGCCAAGTCCCCATTTAAACTCCCCCATATTCACCAATTTTTTTAGTAAAGAGGCTTATTCTTCATAAATAGCGACTATAGTATATAAAAACCCGTATAATTTGTTGTTTTTCGTCAAAATTTTAAAAAAATATTGACACTTAAAATATCCTCATAGTATGATTTGGGTGTTGTAATTGATAACCATTTTCACTTATGGCGCTAATTACAAAAAACACTTAATTTGGGGGCAGAAGATGAAGAAAATTCTCAGTATTTTCATAGTAGTTCTTCTATTCGCTGTTGGATGCGGACAGCAAAAAGAGGAGAAAAAAGAAACAAAGACAGACGATAAAAAGCAAGCTATAACAATTAAGCACGCTGAAGGGGAAACAAAGTTAGATAAACCAGCGAAAAAAGTTGTTGTACTTGAGTGGGTATATTCAGAAGACTTATTAGCACTTGGTGTTCAGCCAGTAGGGATGGCAGACATTAAGAATTATAATAAATGGGTAAATACAGCAACAAAACCAGGTAAAGATGTTGTAGACGTAGGGACACGTCAACAACCAAACTTAGAAGAAATTAGCCGTCTAAAACCAGATTTAATTATCACAGCTTCATTCCGTAGTAAAGCTATTAAAAACGAATTAGAGCAAATTGCACCAACAGTTATGTTTGATCCATCAACAAGTAATAACGATCACTTTGCTGAAATGACAGAAACATTTAAACAAATCGCAAAAGCAGTTGGAAAAGAAGAAGAAGGTAAAAAAGTATTAGCTGATATGGATAAAGTATTCGCTGATGCAAAAGCAAAAATTGAAAAAGCAGACTTAAAAGATAAAAACATCGCAATGGTACAAGCATTTACAGCTAAAAACGTACCAACATTCCGTATATTGACTGACAATTCTACAGCTTTACAAGTTACAAAAAAATTAGGTTTAACAAACACTTTTGAAGCTGGGAAATCAGAGGCAGATGGTTTCAAACAAACAACTGTAGAATCATTACAAAGTGTACAAGATTCAAACTTCATTTACATTGTGGCGGATGATGATAACATTTTTGACACGCAACTAAAAGGGAATCCTGCTTGGGAAGGGTTAAATTTCAAAAAAGAAGACAAAATGTATAAATTAAAAGGCGACACTTGGATTTTCGGTGGTCCTGAATCTGCAAAATCTTTAGCAACACAAGTAGCAGATGTAATGACAGCGAAGAAGTGATTCAGCGATGAATAGCTTCCAACATACACTTCGAGCAAGTCTTGTATTCGGAGGAGGAGCAGCTCTCTTGCTCCTCCTTTTCTTTATTCATATCGGACAAGGTCAAGCAAACATTTCCTATAGTATGATTATTGATGCTCTTATCTCACCGAACCAATCACTAGAGCATCAAACTTTAATTATGCTTCGATTACCTAGGGCCGTAATTGCCATTTTAGCTGGAGGTGCTCTTGCTGCATCTGGGGTCATTTTACAAACATTAACGAAAAATCCACTTGCTGAATCCAGTACAATGGGTATTCACTCTGGCGCATATTTCTTTCTAGTAGCGGCTACAATTTTCTTACCAAAAGGTCTGCAAATTAATTCACTTCTTTTCACATTTATCGGCGGTGCTATTACTGCTTTATTTGTATACCGTATTTCTGGTGGAAAAAAGGGAACCCCACTTAGAATGGCACTAGCTGGTATGGTCGTTACATTAATGCTTTCTGCCTTTACCGGAACGATGCAGCTTTTCTATGAAAATGAAACAGCTGGTTTATTTTTATGGGGAGCTGGATCTCTTATTCAAAATAACTGGGATGGCGTTCAATTTGCTTTTCCATTTATCATTATTTCTTTCCTAGTTTTACTATTTATGTCTCGTAAACTCAACATTCTCTTACTTGGTGATGATGTCGCTGTTTCTCTTGGTGAAAAAACAGCAGTAACACGTCTTATCGCCTTCATTGCTGCGATCTTTTTAACAGCAGTAATTGTAACTGTTGTTGGACCAATTGGATTTGTCGGCTTAGTTGCACCACATTTAATGCGTCTTATTGGCTACCGTCAACACTTTACTCTCCTTCTCTCTTCTTTCTTATGGGGAGCTGTACTATTACTTGGAGCTGATGTCGTTGGTAGACTAATAGATCCAACTGGGGCTGAACTTCCTGTCGGAGCAGTCACGGCAATGATTGGATCACCTTGGCTTATTTATTTAGTGTATCGAATGATGAAATCGAAACAATATATGAATGATAACGGAGCGAATGCAGCTGGAGCTAGTTCTCGCTATTACTCTTATAAAAAGGTAATCATTATCTCTATCACACTTTGCATTGTGACAATTGCTCTTGGTGTTACAATTGGTAGTAACGCTTATATCGAAAGTATTACAAATGTTATATCAGGACAATTAACACAATTTGATAAAAATATGATGATGAACCTTCGTTTACCAAGAATGCTCGTTGCTGCTATTGCTGGCGCATGCCTTGCAATAAGCGGGCTTGTTTTCCAAGGTATATTACGAAATCCACTCGCCGATCCTTCTATTATTGGTATTTCATCGGGAGCTGGTGTTGGTGCTTTAACTATTATGTATGTCTTTCCCGCACTTCCTGGTTTCTTCCTACCAATTGGTGCATTTATCGGCGGACTACTTGCAGTTGGAATTGTCCTCTTCTTCTCATGGAAATCAGGATTTAGCCCAACAGCCCTTGCTTTAATAGGAATTGGTATTTCAGCTCTCGGCTCAGCGATTATTCAAATCTTTATCGTTAGAGCAAATTTGAACGTTGCTGCTGCTTTAACATGGCTATCAGGTAGCACGTATGCAAGAGGATGGAATCACTTAGAAAATATCATTCTATATCCATCGCTAATTCTTGTATTCATTATCTTTTTCTTAATAAAACAACTTGATGTTCTCGTACTTGGAGAAGATTTAGCAACGGGACTCGGGCAACCAGTAAATAAAACGCGCCTTGCCCTCATTGTGTTAGCAACACTACTTGCATCTGTAAATATCGCAGCTGTCGGTACGATTGCCTTTCTAGGTCTTGTTGCGCCACACTTAGCACGAATCGTCGTTGGTATGAATCATCAAAGATTATTCGTTTGCTCCGCACTATTTGGAGCAATCCTTCTTTCCATTGCTGATTTACTCGGACGAACAATTGCATACCCGAAAGAAATCCCTTCTGGTCTTGTCGTTGCCGTACTTGGAGCACCTTATTTCTTATGGTTGATGAGGAAAAATGGGAAGAAGGTTGGTTAAAAAAAGAGGCTTCTTAATATGAGAAGCCTCTTTTTTATTTGTTCTGATAGGTTAAAAGGAAACTATCTTTTTTTCACGAATGTAACCTATGAACATAACTAGGAGGGATAAATATGTACCAAACTATTGAAGGCTTTCTACAATCATGGACATACGAGGCTGAGTCTACTCAAAAGATGCTCGATGCATTAACAGATGAATCTTTGTCACAAGAAATTGCACCTGAGCACTGGACATTAGGCAGAGTTGCTTGGCATATCGTGACGGCAATTCCTGTTATACTATCTGGCACAGGGCTTAAGTTTGAAGGAGAAACGAAAGATTATCCTGTTCCACCTTCTGCAACAACAATTGCTGATCAATATCGTAAAGTGAATGCAGCTTTTGTTGAAACGCTTCAAAGTGAATGGACTGATAAAGACTTAGCTACTATTAATGACTTCTTTGGTCGTCCTATGCCGAATTCTATATTTTTAATGACACTCATTAATCATCAAAATCACCACCGCGGACAAATGACTGTTTTAATGCGCCAAGCTGGCTTAACTGTCCCTGGCGTATATGGTCCTGCAAAAGAAGAATGGGCTGCAGCTGGAATGGAAACTCCTAAAATGTAACAACAGAAAAAGACAAGTTGTTTACACATCTTGTCTTTTTCTGTAACTTGTTTCATGTGAAACTATTTTTGCTAAATGGTTGTTTTATGAAAAAAATACGTTAAAATAAGTACATATTTATGAAGAGGAGCAACCAAATTGAATACAAAAAATAAAAAAATAGTTATGGGAACTATTTTACTAACTTCTATTATTGGAGTTATAACTGTATCTCTTTATTTCATAAGTTACGGTACCCCTTGGGAAAAACAAACAGCAATTACGGAATCAAAAGAGTATATTACAAAACACTTTAATCTAGATGTGGAAGTCAAAAACACTTCTTACGATGCTAAAATGAATAGCTATGCAATCTCCTTTGAAACAAGTAAAGACGGAGAGTTTACTATTGAATATAAAAGCCCTAATAACTTTAATATTTCCCCAGGAGTGCAAGAGTATTTAAGCAAACACTCCAAATTTATAGAGTAGTAACGAAGCATACATATACAGAAAAAGAGTTGGTGTAACGCCAACTCTTTTTTCTTATTTTTGTCATACTGTTATATCTTCCTTCTCTATATTTTTAATTCCGTAATATGCAATCGCAACTCCAATTGCTGCCAACGCTAGCTGAAGGGGAAGAAAAGTTGCTGTAGAAAACATTGGGGTGTTATTAATTGCAATTGATACAACGATAAGAGATGAAACAATTGTAGTTGGCACTGAACGTTTACGCATTCCGAAATATAGAGGGATTAAACTTATTCCAGCAGTGGAAATGGCTAAAGGAACAAGGTTTATCCCTTCTTGCGTCAATTGATCTACTGTGAATGAATTAGGAAGAATTGAAAAATAGTTATCTATCCCAAAGAAAACTCCTACTACTAAAATGTTAGATAAAATAACTGTTATAAATGTTACTATCGCTGTAATAGCCAACTTACTAGCCATCATTTTCTTTCGGTTAATTGGATAAGAAAACATGAGTAGTATTGTTTTAGTTTTATATTCACTAATTATTAACCTTGCGATTAACACACTACCAAAAATAATAAATGTTGCCCTTACTACTGTACTGGCCATCAACAAAATTGTCTGTGGATCCCTCATTTCCGGATCACCTTCTACTTGAGCAACGATGCTCGTAAAGATCATTAATGCCAGTATAGCGATATTTGCAATAATCGCTCCCCTCACATACCATCCAAGCTTAAACTTTTTCAATTCTAGCTTCATAAGACGTAGCATAATAGTCCTCCTTTCATTTACATTTTAATCGATATAAATCGCTCCTGTTTTACTTAAAATCTTCACTTCGTTTTTTGCATCACCAATGGTTCCCGCTTTTATTTTTTCTGTATTTTTATCTTTCTTAAGTCCATTTACATTCACCATTACGTCAGACGAATTACTTTTAGCCGTAAGTTTCAAAGAAGTCGGAACACCTTTATACCGTACGCCGATATCTCCTGATTTTGTTTCTACAAATAATGATTTTCCTTCTTTCATATCTTTCAGTAATACTTCCCCAGATGTTGAAGTGATGTTTATATTTGAGTTACTTACACTTGTTATATAGTTATCACCAGTCGTAGACTTTATATTTAATTCTTGTACTGAACTATCTTTTACAGCTAACTCTCCACTTTGCGATATGAATTCACCTTTCTCGGCTGATAGTCCTACAACCATTTCATCTCCAGACTCACTTTCTGTCACGATATTTTTCACTTCTATATCGCTTATTTTCACATCACCCGATTTATTATTTAATACAATTTTATCTATTTCTTTCTTCGGAATAGCTATACATATACTATTTTTCTTCCGAAACGTAAAACCATTAAAGAATCTGGTCACCTTTTGTTTTTGCTTAACTATAACTTTATTCCCTGCTTGTTCTATTTCGATGGGGTCTATCTCTTTATCTACTCGTTTACCTTGGGCGGAAATTACTATTTTGTTAGCGTCTGTACTTTTAAATTCAATATCCCAGTTTTCATTGTCCACTTCTATTTCTTTTATATGATTTATCTCAAAAGACTTTTCTTTCTTAAAATCTTTCCTCTGAAATGTCTTAAAACCAAAAATCACACTAGCAATTGTCAGAAATAAAATTGCAATTACTATTATTTTTTTCAACATTCATACCCCAGTTCGTTGTTGTTTTAACCTTGCTTCACGCCACATCGATCTTGTCGATTTTACGATATGATAGATAACTGATGAAAATTCCTAATAAACAGAACACTATTGGGATAGCTATAAAATCAAACATACTTACTTGACCGTTTCCAGAACCAACGTTACTGTTCATCATCATCCCAATTATTACTGCAGAAGTAATTGTTGTCGGTGTTGATTTCTTTCTCATCCCAAAAAATAAAGGAATTAAACTTATACCAGATATCATAAATGCATTTATAAAGGTAGCTGGAACGGTAGCTATTATTTCCCCCATTGTAACAGGCGTTTCAAGTAGTCCCATTATTGGATTCATACAGAATATGAGCAAACTAATAATGAATGTTGCGATTATTGTGCTCACAAAGCAAAAACTAAAAACAATTGCTAATTTCGCTCTCATTAGCATTTTCCTTTGCAGTGGGTACATAAATAGTAGCTGTATTGTTTTGTTCTTGTATTCATCAATCACTAAACGTGATAAAATAACCGATGCAAAAATAATAAATGTAATTCTAATAAAAATATTTGCTAAAGACATGTATTCCATATAGCTAGAGAACATCAAACCATCCTCTACTTTAGTTCCCCATACCATAAGACTTACCGCAGCAAAAATTGCTATAATACAAATCGCTACTCCTTTAAAATAACTAGATAATTTATGTTTTTTCCATTCGAGCTTCATTAATTTAAACATATAAACCACGCCTCCATTCTTTATATAACTGTCTCTACACTGCTAACATTCTAATTCCAGCAGTAATTACGCTTAACATTCCTATCACTAGTAAAATTAACAACCATTTCCGCTCTGGTTTCCTATAATAGAAAATCCCACTTATGAACATTACGATCAATCCACTTACTAGATTCATTAACAATCCATTAAGCATGAATGCCTTCTCCATCCATTACATTTAAGAAATATTCTTCTAAGGAACTATGTTTCTTATTAATACTTTCAATTTCTACATCGTTCATAATAAGCGCTTTTGAAATAGCTTGCTGTGTCGCTGCCAATTCATACACACGAATCATATTTCCACTCATTATTTTGTAATTTTTTATACCGAGTTTATCTTCTAAAATATAAGCTGCACGCTTCACATCAGGAACAGTAATTTCGATGTACTCTGTTTGTTTTCCGTTAATACTCTTCATTGAAACTTCTTTTATTAGTTTTCCATTTTGAATTACACCAATTGTATCCGCCATTTGTTCCATCTCGCCTAAAATATGACTAGAAACTAATAACGTAATACCATATTCTTTGCAGAGCATTTTAAATAAGTCTCGTAATTCTTTAATACCAATTGGATCTAAACCGTTAATCGGTTCATCTAAAATGAGTAATTCTGGCTTTGTCATGATCGCCCTTGCAATACCCAGTCGTTGCTTCATACCTAATGAAAAATCTTTTACTTTTTTATCATCTATACCGTGCAGTTTCACTAAATGTAAAGCATGATCAATTGCGCTCTTGTCGTAATACCCCATATATTCACAATGTAATTCTAGGTTTTCCTTCGCCGTTAATTTATCATAAAAGATTGGATATTCGATAATTGTCCCCATGCGCTTTAACAATTCATAAGATGTATCCGTTAACTTCTCACCAAAAATTTCAATATCACCGCTCGTCGGTTTTATTAAATTTGTGATCATTTTCATAATCGTTGTTTTACCTGCACCATTCGGTCCTAAGAAACCGTATATCTCTCCTTTTTTCACATGCATGTTAACGCTAGAAATAACTTCTTTCCCTTTAAACACTTTCGTTAGCTGATTCGTTTTTAATATATATGTCATGTCATTTTCTCCTTTCGCACTACTTTATATTTCTATAATAGACAACGGAAATCTCTTTTTTCTTACCCGTTCCTTACAAATTCCTTACGCTGAAAAAAAGCTTGTAGAATTTACTTCTCTACAAGCTAAAACAGCATCTTTTTTAATACAACTGTAAAAATTGTTTTTTCATACGGCTTACTAGAAAGATGTATTTCTCCGTCCATCGCTTCCACAAGCCTTTTCGTAATCGTTAATCCTAGACCGCTTCCTTGATACAATCTATTTCTTGAATCTTCAAGTGTGTACATACGCTCAAACACTTTATCAATATGAGATTCATCAATTCCTTTTCCTGTATCCCATACATCTATATAAACACTCGTTTCATCATCTCTTAGTGTCATCCCAAGTGTCTTTCCATCGTCTCCATATGTAATTGCATTTGATATTAAATTATTTAATACTCTACCTAATACTTCTACATTTCCAAGTGCATATATATTTCTTTCTGGTATATCAATATGAACTTGAAATCCTTTCGTCGTCACCAAATCATAAAAAGATAAAATCTTCTCGCGACAAACTTCATTCATATTTATTTTTGTCATCTCAATTGCCTTGTCACCAGATTCTAATTTTGCTAAATCAAAAAACTTATGAATCAGTTCCATTACTTCTAGTGTTTTTACATGCACCTTTTCAAGTAATATTTGCTGCTCTTCTTTATTTATCGTTTTATCCTTATTTAACATTTCTGTATATCCAAGAATAACTGTTAATGGCGTCTTTAAATCATGTGAAATATTGGAAAGCATTTTTCTCATCGAAATTTCTACTTTCGCATGATCTGCATTCGTTTTCTGTTTTGCAGCTAATAATTGATTAATTGCCACTAATAATTTTTGCAATTCTAGATCATCTGTCATAACGAGTAACTTCTCGCCTGTTTGTTCATTTACAATACTTTCTAACTTTTTGTATGTGTATCGTAAATTTTTGCTACTGTTTTCCCTCATTTTATACTGTATGTAAATGACACATAACAATATAAAAATAATACCTATTAACAAATTGACCATATTACATCACTTCCAACTTATAGCCGATGCCCCATAACGTTTTAATATACTCTGGATTAGATGGATCACTTTCAATTTTCTCGCGCAATCTTCTCATATGAACATTTATAACATTATCATCACCGTAATACTCTTCGTTCCAAACTAACGTATATATTTGCGCTTTTGTAAATACACGATTTTGATTCT
Organism: Bacillus sp. 17RED48; assembly: GCF_019837545.1. Lineage (NCBI taxonomy): Bacteria > Bacillati > Bacillota > Bacilli > Caryophanales > Bacillaceae > Bacillus > Bacillus sp. 17RED48. Next base: position 334,071 of record NZ_JADAXG010000001.1, on the reverse strand, counting down.
TTACGAATAGCTTTAAAATCTCAAATTCTTTTAAAGTCAGTTTGAGGGGCTTTCCGTTTTTTTCAACCGTAAAATTAATTGGATCAATTGCTAAATCACCAATTTGAATCATCTTTTCTGTTGTTTCTGTAGCCGAATATTTCGTAGACCTCCGAATACCCGCTTTTACACGTGCAGCCAATTCAATCATAGAAAATGGCTTACAAATGTAATCATCTGCTCCCAGTCCTAATCCAACAGCTTTATCAACATCTGTATCTTTTGCCGACATCATTAAAATCGGAACGGCACTCTTCTCACGAATAATACGTACAACCTCTAAGCCATCTAACTTTGGCATCATTATATCAAGGATAACTAAATCAAAGGATGATTTAAAAAATGCTTGCACCCCTTCTTCTCCGTCAGACGCGATTGTAACTTGAAAATCTTCTTTTATTAAATACTTTTCCACCATCTCTTGAATTGAAATATCATCTTCAACTAATAAAATATGATGTGACATATGTCTATCCCCTTTTTTTACAAACATTAGCATTTCAATTGTATCGTAACGAATGAATACTGGAAAGAATTATATGAATTTTCAAACCAACTTCCCTTCCTTCCTTAACAATGATATGATAAAATTCACTACTATTGTTCATAATTAACTTTATATAAAGGAGACTTATCATGTCAGAAAACAAAAAAGTAAGCTTAGCTGATTTAATGCGTGAACAACTTGCAAAGAAAAAGCAAGGAAATGGAAATGGTTCAAATAATACAAATCAAAGCCAAGCAACGAAAAAATTACAAAACCAACAAACGAAGAAAACAAACAACCAACGTAGACGTACAGGTGTATAAATGAACGGACAAAAACGTTCTAATATCGCACCCGGTCTTGAAGTTGATATTGTATTAAAACAAGATCAACGCACCGGTAAATTAACACGTGGAATTGTAAAAGATATTTTAACAAACTCCCCTTCTCATCCGCATGGCATTAAAGTACGATTGCAGGACGGGCAAGTCGGTAGAGTACAAAATATCGTTCAATAAGAAAAGGAGCTCAAGTAAACTCGAGCTCCTTTTTCTTTATTATCCTTTAATTTTCTCAATGAAAACTACTTTTAAATAGTCTCCCTCTTTAAATTGATCAATGGTACGAAAATCTTCTGGTAAAGAATGTTCTTCTAATATTTTGTATTTACCATTCATTTCTTTAAAGGCTGTATCAATAAATCCTTTAAATTTTTTCATATCGAATGCGCTACAATTTGTAGAGGCAACGATAATCCCGTTATTTTCTGTAATCGCAATTGTTTCTTTTAATAAGTTTTTATAATCTTTCGCTGCACTAAATGTATATTTTTTTGAGCGTGCAAAGCTTGGAGGATCAAGTACAACCATATCAAATTTCATCTTTTTCTTCGCTGCATATTTGAAGTAAAGAAAGACATCTTCTACAATAATATCTTGCGCTTCATAATCAACTTCATTTACACTAAACTGCTCAATCGTTTTACTTAAACTACGATTTGCAAGGTCGACACTCGTCGTTTTGCTCGCTCCGCCAAGCGCTGCAAATACAGAGAAAGCACCTGTATAAGAGAACATATTCAACACTGTTCTCCCTGTCGCATATTTATCACGAATTTGTTTTCGAACGTTACGCTGATCTAAAAATACACCAACCATCGCTCCGTCATTTAAATAAACAGCAAAGTTCACACCATTTTCTTTTACGATAAGCGGGAACTCGCCGCGCTCTCCTGCTACGAAATCATCGCCTTCAATGTATTTCCCTTTCGTATCAAAACGCTTTTTCTCATAAATACCTTTAAAGTTTGCTACTTTTTGAAGAGCTGCTATAATCTCATCTCTGAAAGTATAAATCCCTTCACTATACCAACTGACTACATAATAGCCGTCATAATAATCGATAATTAAGCCTCCAAGACCATCACCTTCACCATTTAGGGCACGGAATGCTGTCGTATCACTTGATTTGTAAAATTGCTTTCGTTTATGTAAGGCAGATTTTATTTTACTTTCAAAGAAAGATTGATTAATTTGTTCACTTTCTTTTCTCGTTAAAATCCAGCCGTATCCTTTATTTTGTTTTCCATAATAACCTTTTCCGACAAAATTGTTCTTCTCATCTACTACTTTAATGATTGTTCCTTCTTCCTGAACATCATTTAAATTTTGAATCGCATCTTTTAAAATAAGCGGATATCCGCTTTTAATTTCTTTTATAAATTTCGGTTTTATTTTTACAGTTACTTCTGATCGCATATAATAACTTCCTTTCCATTTGCATGCTTTCTCTATAGGAAGCATTTAAAAAACGAGCCTGAAAAAACAGCCTCGTTTCACTATACCATATTATTGCTTTGCTAGTACAACTCACTCATTCTCTCACTTAACCGCCACATATTTACTACATTTTGAAATGGAAATCTTACTGTCTAAAATAATAAAAAAACTTATTTATTTCACATTTACCATTGACAATGATAATGATTTTCATTATCATTTAATGTATATGAGTTCTCGAAAATAAAGGCTACATTTATAGGAGGAATAAAACATGATTATTGTTACAAATACAGCTAAAATTACAAAGGGAAATGGGCATAAATTAATTGAGCGTTTTAATAAAGTAGGTCAAGTCGAAACGATGCCAGGCTTTTTAGGATTAGAAGTTCTTTTAACGCAAAATACAGTTGATTATGATGAAGTAACAATTAGCACACGCTGGAATGCAAAAGAAGATTTCCAAGGTTGGACGAAGAGCTCAGCATTTAAAGATGCTCACTCACATCAAGGCGGGATGCCAGAATATATTCTTGATAATAAAATCACTTACTACAATGTTGAAGTTGTACGTATGCCAATGGCTGCAGCACAGTAAACATATTTCTTTTTTAAAGTATAGAATATGAGAAGCGTTACCACTTCTCATATTCTATACTTTTTTTTACTGTCTCTTTACTAGTTTCGCATGCACGACTAACCTTCCTGCTTCCGGATCCAGTGCATAGTCACACGTCGAAAGTGTTACGATTTGATCACTTGCTGTCAATTTTGTATCCGTTTTGTACAGCGATTTTTCTTGAATTTTCTCCAAAAATGATGTGTATTCCGTATCATTGCTAAAATCCGTTTCAATGTAATAAAAATCAGTTGTTGTTGTATACACCGAGAACACTTCAAGATCATATCCTTCAAATAATGTATCGTAATATAATTTACGATGCGACATGAAGAACTCTTCATCTAACATTTTCTTTAAACTTCCAAACATAGAACCATCTTTCATACGGTGACCATATAAAATAGTATTTCGATTTTGAGATTTCACATCATTACGATAGTCCATAAAAATGCTGCCTGCTCTCATATCTTCACCTTTATAATTACGAAATAAATAGTAATCATTGTCTTTCGCCTGAACGATTGGATAATTAATTTGTGTATCGTCCATCGTAATCCATCCAACTATTTCTTGATTAATTTGCTGCAGAGCTTTGAACTGTTTACGTACTTCTCCGTCTTGTGATTGCTCTTCCATCGGACTCTTTTCATAAATGTTTTGTGCTTCGGCCATTACTTTACGATTTTCATAGTAATCCATGAAAATATCACCTAATTCATATACTGAATAGAAAAAGGTACCTAAAAAAACAACTGTAAGTATTCGTTGAAAAAAAGAATTCTTCTTCCGTTCTTTTTTACTACTCAAATCATCACCTCAAAACGGATTGTTCGCATATTTAAATACCCATTGGGACCATATACAACCCTGTATCTTCATCTTGCTTTACAACGACATCTACACCGTATATCGTCTTTATCATACTTTCTGTCACAACATCATTTGGCTTACCTTTCGTAACAATCTCGCCGTCTTTCATAACGATGATATGATCACTATAGCGAATCGCCTGATTGATATCATGTAATACCATAACGATTGTCAATCCATGTACTTCATTTAACTCTTTTACGAGCTCTAATATTTCAAGTTGATAATAAATATCTAAATATGTTGTCGGTTCATCTAAAAAGAGCATTGGTGTTTTCTGAGCTAGCGTCATGGCAATCCAAACCCGTTGTCTTTCTCCACCAGATAAAGCGTGAATCTCTTTATCACGTTTACTTAGCAAATTCGTACATGCTAAAGCCCTTTCGATTGCGTCTCTATCTTCATCAGTTTGCGAGGAAAAAATATTTTTATGAGGCATACGACCATAACTTGTTAATTTCTCTACCGTCATGTCTGCCGGTGCTTCATTTTGTTGATGGACAATGGCTAACTTTCTAGCAAACTCTTTCGGTTTATATTGACTAATCGCCTTCCCATCGAGTATTATCTCACCGCTACGAGGGTCGTGATTTCTTGACATCACACCAAGTAATGTCGATTTCCCGCAACCGTTTGGACCAATAATTGTTGTAATTTTACCAATTTCTATTTCACTACTAACCGACTTTAATCGATCCGTTACATTATCATACGAAAAGGTTACATTTTTAATTTCCATGAACTTTATCACTCTTTCTAAGCAAGAATATTAAGAATGGGCCACCAATCACTGCCATAATCGTCGCTGCTGGAATTTCGTTAGGTGGCACAATTAACCTTCCAATCGTATCCGCCGTCAAAATTAACAACGCTCCTGCAAGAGCAGAAAATGGAATTAATACTTTATGGTCCGAACCGACTAGTTGTCTTGAAATGTGCGGAACGAGTAATCCTACGAAAGCAATAACACCTGCAATCGCTGTTGATACTGCTGCTAAAAGTACTGCAATAGCAGAAATAATAAGACGAACTCTCGTCACGTGCAAACCTAAGTTTTTCGCAGTCTTATCTTGTAGCGATAATAAGTTACACCAAGCTCCTACAAATAGAGCAAGAATAAGACCTATTGTTCCATATGTAACCATTATTTCTACATCGCCCCACGTCTTCATCGTTATGTTAGAAGTCGTCGTTTGCTTAATACTCTTAATGAAGTATCCGCAAATTGTAATGAACGATTCATTTAATCCAGTGAACATTGCATTAATAGCTATACCAACTAAAATAATGCGAAGCGGACTTAACCCTGACTTCCATGAAAATGCATAAACGAGATAACATGCAAACGCACCACCTAAAAAGGCGAATACGGGTGTCCAGAAAAAAAATTGCGGAAATAACGTAATAATAACAAGTGTCATAAAACTTGCTCCAGAAGATATCCCGATTACCCCAGCATCAGCAAGTGGATTTTTCATAACAGCTTGAAAAAGCACACCTGAAACGGCCAGAGCTGCTCCAGTAAATAGTGCAATAATAATACGTGGGAAACGTAAATCTTTAATTACTTCCACATCTTCATTGGCCCCTGTAAATATCCCTTGTACAAGGTCCACTATCCCTATTTCTAAACTTCCTTTCGTCGCTGACAATGACGTCATAACAATAAGCAATGCAGTAACAATGAGGAAACTCCAAGTTTTTTTATTCATTCCACTCTTCCTTTATATTAAAATGCATCACGGATACATCATTTTTTTCAATTCATCTAACGCTTCAATTGCTGCTAAATTACCTGTCGTCCCAAATAAGCGCTCTTCTAAATCGTAAACACGGTTATTTTTAACTGCAGCGAAATGTTTCCAAATATCATTTGTTTTAAATTCTTTATCAAACATTTTCACAACTTCATCAGGCATACCATGAGCTGCTCGTAAAATAATATCTGGATCAGCTTTTTTTAAATACTCTGTATTAGAAGCTAAATACTCTACTTTCTCACCTTGTACAATGTTTTTACCACCTAATTGTTTCACTAAATCTCCAATATAAGAATGCTCTGTTGCTACTAAATAACTCCCCGGCACACCTAATAAAATAAGCACTGTCGGTTCTTTCTTTCCCTTTACTGCTTTTTGAATCTCTGTAACTTTGTTATCTAACTTCGTTACAACTGCTTCCGCCTGCTTTTCACGTCCATATTGCTTACCTAAATTACTAATGGTATTTTGCATGTTTTTTAAACTAGTTAAGTCTACAAAGTTTGCTTTCATGCCCACACCATCAAAAACTGGCTTTAATTCATATTCAAGTGTTGTCACGGATAATACTTCTGACGGCTTTAATGATTTTACCTTTTCCATATCAGGACTCATCGGATTCCCAACTTCAGGTAAACCTTTATATCTCTTTGGTAAATCTTTCGTACTTGTTGGAACACCAACTAAATCTACTTCTAACGCATCCATAATTTCAGTAACAGCGACTGTCGTGGAAACTACTCTCTCTTTACTCTCACTCTTTACCTGTTTTGCTGCTTCTTTTTTGGGCGTCGAGCATCCAGCTATACTCACTAATAGAATGATAGCCATTAGTACACTAGCAATTTTCTTCACTTTCAATCACCACTCCTTTCCAAACAATATGAAACAAGTCTTGATGCATGCGAACATGCATCAAGACTCCAAAATTACAATCTTCCTGCTCTATATTTACGAACTAATAAAGCAAGTGACCCAAGCAATAGCACCATGTATAAGCCTAGTTGTGCTGTATCTGCCGTTTTTGAGTTTTTCTCTTTTTTCGGATCATTTTTTTGGCCTTCTTTTTTCTTCTTATCATCTGCATTTCGGTTAAAATCAGGATTATCTACTTTTTTTATATTATCTACTTTCGGTGTAATCACTGGATTGTTCGGATCATTTTTCGGATCTTTTTTTGGATCCTCTTTAATCGTTCCTAACGCACCAATATTATTTGTATCAAATTGAATTTGGACATCGTAGAAATGATGGTAGTTCATTTCGTTGATATCAACTTTTACTTTTGCATTTAATTTTGCAAATAAATCACTTACTTCAAATTGCACTACTCTCGTATTTGCATTTTTATCTTCGCTTACTACTTTCGCATCAGCAAAAAGACTGTTATTTTCCGTTTGGAATTTTGTAATCCATGCACTATTTTTCAACGTCATCTCAATGTACTTTTTACCATCTTTAACGATTAATTTTGCCGGATGTACAGTATAGTCATGCATCTTTGAAAGCTCATTTGTTTTATCTTTTAACACTTTAAATGGAATATCATATTGACCATCTACTAAATTTTTCGGATCAACTATTACTTTTGGTTGATTATTTCCATCTTGGTTGTCACTTCCGCCTTGGTTGTCGTTTCCACCTTGGTTGTCGTTTCCACCTTGGTTGTCGTTTCCACCTTGGTTACCTAAAGCTTTAATACTATCTTGATCAAATACAAATTGAACATCGTAGAAATGGTGATAATTCATCGCATCAATATCTACTTTTACTTTTGCATTTAATTTTTTAAATAAATCATCTACTTCTAACTCTACTACTTTTGTATTTTGCTCTTTATTCTCACTTAACACTTTTGCGTTAACAAAAGAACCATTCTTTTCAAACTCAAATTTTGTAATCCATGTACTGTTCGTTAATGTAAACGATACATACTTCTTACCGTCTTTCACTTTTAGTACAGCTGGACTCTTTGTATATGTGTTCATCATTGAAATTTCTTCTGTTTTATCTTTTAGAACTTTAAAGCCAATGCTGTATTCACCATCTTTTAGTGCTTTTGGATCAATGGTTGTGTTATTACCTTGGTTATTGTTTCCGCCTTGGTTATCGTTTCCGCCTTGGTTATTGTTCCCGCCTTGGTTATTGTTTCCGCCTTGGTTATCGTTTCCGCCTTGGTTATCGTTTCCGCCTTGGTTATCGTTTCCGCCTTGGTTATCTAACGGTTTAATGCTACCTTTATCAAATGCAAATTGAATGTCGTAGAAATGATGATAATTCATTGAATCGATATCTACTTTTACTTTTGCATTTAACTTTTTAGATAAATCGTCTACTTCTACTTCCACTACGCGTGTATCGGCTTTTTTATCTTCACTTAATACACTCGCATTAACAAACGAACCCTTTTTCTCAAATTCAAACTTTGTAATCCATGCACTATTCGTTAATGTGAATGATACATATTTTTTACCATCTTTCACTTTTAACACGCCTGGACTCTTTGTATACGTGTTCATCATTGAAATTTCTTCTGTTTGATCTTTTAAAGCTTTGAAATTGATGCTGTATTCACCGTCTTTCATTGTTTCAGCATCTGGTTTTTCTACTTCCGGCTTTTTATCACCGTCTGGTTGCTTTTCTTCGTTCTTAATCGGCTCAAGTTTATCTTGATTAAATTGAAGTTGTAATTCATGCGTTTGTTTATAATTTTGTGATGCCACTTCAATAAATACTTTTGTATTCAACTTGTTAGATAAACTGTCTACTTCAAATTCTACTACTCTTGTATTTTTCTCTTTATCTTCACTTACTACTTTCGCATCAACAAATGAACCCTCTTTTTCTGTTTGGAAATTTTTAATTGATGCGTTATCTGTTAATGTTACAGTCGCTTTTTTCTTACCGTTTTCTACTTTTAATACTGCTGGACTTATTAGCTTGTCTTTCATTCTAGATTCTTCATCTGTCTTATCTTTTAATACTTTAAATGGAATACTGTACTCTCCATCTTTAATTGTTTCAACTTCTGGTTTTTCTACTTCCGGCTTTTTATCTCCATCCGGTTGTTTCTCTTCATTTTTAATTTGTTCAAGTTTATCTTGTTCAAATAAAAGTTGTACATTATGTGTTTGCTTGTAACCTTGTGATGCCACTTCAATAAATACTTTTGTATTTATTTTTTTAGATAAATCGTCTACTTCAAATTCTACTACTCTTGTATCTTTTTCTTTATCTTCACTCACTACTTTTGCATCAGCAAATGCGCCATTTTTTTCCGTTTGGAAATTTTTAATTAATGAACTACTTTTTAATGTTACAAACGCTTTTTTCTTACCGTTTTCTACTTTTAATACTCCTGGATTTACCATGTAAGTATTCATCTTAGATTCTTCGTCTGTTTGATCTTTTAACACTTTAAATGGAATACTGTACTCTCCATCTTTAATTGTGTTAGAATTTGGTTGTTGATCTGGGTCAGGCTTTTGGTCGGGCTTCTGACTTGGATCCGGATTTTCATTTGGATCTGGCTTATTAGCTGGGTCCTCTTTTTCATTTGGTTGTTCTACATGAATCGGTGTAATACTATTTTGATCAAATACAATGCGTACATCATAATCATGATGATAATTTAAAAAGTCTATGTCTACTTTTACTTTCGCATTTAATACTTTCTCTACATCGTCCACTTCAAATTCTACTACTCTTGTATCTTTTTCTTTATCTTCACTAATTACATTTGTCGCAACAAACTGGCCATTTTTTTCTGTTTCAAACTTTGTAATCCATGAACTATGTTCTAACGTAAAGGATACCTTCTTCTTCCCATCCTTCACTTTTAAAGTTCCTGGACTTACAGAGTATTGATTCATCATAGATTCTTCATCTGATGTGTCCTTAAGAACTTTGAAACCGATTGAATATTCACCGTCAGCCAACTGGGTAGCTGCTTGAACTGCAAGTGGTTGTAATGTTGATACGAATGTAAATACCATTAAAAACATAGCAACAATAATTTTTACATACCTGTTCAATGGAACGACTCTCCCTTTTGAAAATTTTTTAATTATTTAATACTGTTCCCATCAAATACAAAACGAATATCATATGAAGCGTTATAATTAATAATTGGGATATTAATTTTCACCTTGCCATTTAGTTTTTTTGACAAGTCAGCAACTTCAAATTCTACAACTCTAGTATTCTCTTTTGTATTTTCACTTAACACAGTAGCTTCTACGAATTGACCATTTTTTTCTACTTGTAAACTTTTAATAGAAGTACTATCTTTCACTTTGAATGAAACATATTGTTTTCCATCTTTAACTGTTAATGTTGCCGGACTTTCAAAATAACTATTCATTCTAGACGATTCATCTTTATCGCCTTTCCATACAGTAAAAGCAATATTATATTTTCCATCAGCTACTTTTGTAGCAGCCTTTGTATCTTGTGAACCTAGTGTTGCTATAAACGTAAATAAAACAGCAAATACGGCAATAATCATTTTAAATTGTTTAAACATATATTCATCACCCTTCAAAAGATTTATTTACTTAACTTCACTTTACGAATTAAGAAAACACCTGAAATAAGAATTAACGCTGCAAATAATCCGATGCGTGCTTCATCGCCTGTTTTTGGGTTATCTGTTTTTTCAGCTTTACCGCTTTCATTTGTTCCTTTGTTCGCCTCTTTATTTGCTTCTTTACTCTCTTCTTTCTTCACTTCTTCTTTTACTTTTGTATCTGTTTTTGTTTGATCATTATTCTTTGTTGCAGTAATTGCTTTATTTTCTCCGCCTACCGCTTTTACATCTGCATCAAATGCAAAGCGAATTGTGTAGTTATGGTCATAATTTACGTTAGGTACAACAACATGAATTTTTGCAGCTGCTGGCTTAGATAAATCGTCTATTTTAAACTCTACAGTTCTTTTATCTGCTGATTCATCTTTACTAACAACTTTTGCATCAACAAAATTCCCGTTCTCAGGTGCTTTAAATTCTGTAATCCAAGCACTATGATTCATCGGAATTTGCACTCTCATCTCACCATTTTTTACAACTAACTTAGCTGGTTTTTCAAAATAATCATTTGCCATTGAAGCTGAATCATTTTCCGCTTTTTGAATGACATAGTTAATATCATAAGTACCGTCAGCTAGTTGTGCTGAAGCTTTCCCATATGGCATGACAAGAAAAGCTAGCATACATACGAACGTTATAATAAAAGCGGGTAATACAGAAATCTTTCTCATTTGGCTTACTTCCTCCTTGTTTATCTTTCATCCACACTTTTTTGAAAATGATAATTATTCTCAATTTATAAGAAAAAAATAATAATCCTCTACCATTATTTAATTGTACTTTCTTTATGTACTGTAGACATTATTGATTATCATTCTCACTTGATGTTAAAAATAATATCCCCCTCTATTCCGTATAAAGAGCGATTCATATTTTAACATAAGTCCCTATCCCATTTGTTGATTATCATTCTCAATGAAACTCAAAAAAAATAAAACTATCCATTTTCCTACTCTATCACCTCTATCTACAAAAATGATATCGTTATAGAAAACCTTATACCTTTCACTCCTCACTTTCCTTCCAATATTTCCACAACTAAGTCAATCTTAGCCTACTCGTAAATTTTTTGTCAACTATATTACGTATAAAATTTTTAATATCTAAATTTCTCTATATACGGCTTTTTCTACAAAAAAAGAGGCTTTCTTTCATAGAAAGCCTCTTTCCTCTATTTTTCTACAGCAATTTCCTGCTTTTGAAACTTAGAAACTATATAACCAAATCCTATACCGATTATGCCTGGAACTAACCAGCCAATGCCTACACTATATAATGGAATCTTATCTAAAATAGGGGCTAGCGCTGCAATTTGAAGGTTTGCATTGTGTAATCCATCAAAGAAACTTATTGCAAATGCTCCTACAATACCACCTACATACATCGCTAATGGAAGACGAACGTAGTTTTCAACAAGTGATAATACAATCAGCACGATACCAATTGGGTAAATTGCAATTAAAATCGGTAATGCTAATGCATTTAACTGAGTTAATCCAAGATTCGCTACCATAAATGCTAATACACAGAAAATGAAAACGACCTTTTGATAAGAAAGCTTTGGTAATAAGGAAGAAAAATATTCCCCACAAGCTGCAACAATACCTACAGAAGTTGTTAAACATGCTGCTGTAATTGCAATTCCTAATAATAAAGTTCCATAACTACCAAACAAATGATTTACAACGTTTGTTAAAATAATTCCTCCGTTTGCTCCCATTCCAAGAGACACACTAGAAGCTCCCAGATAAGCAAGCGCTAAATAAACAAGTAGTAAACCAAGCGCTGCAATAAATCCTGCAAAGATTGTTACTTTTGCAATGCTGTTCTTATTTGTAACACCTTTTGCTTTTAACGCATTAATCACAACATTTCCGAAAACAAGTGCTGCAAGTCCATCTAAAGTTAAATATCCATCAATAAAACCTTTAAAGAGCGGAGCACTATACGCTTCTGTCGGTGCACCAAATTCTCCAATTGGTGTAATAAGTGCTTTACCTACGATAATTGCAATAACAGCTAACAAAATTGGAGTTAACACTTTACCAATGCGCCCCACTAATTTCGACGGATTTAAAGCTAGATAGAAAGTTACGGCAAAGAAAATAAATGTAAAGATAACAAGTGGATATGATTGACCAGCTATCTCACTTGGTAAAAACGGTGCAACACTCATTTCATAAGCAACAGTTCCTGTACGCGGTACACTTACGAATACGCCTAAACATAAATAAATTGCAGTGATAAAAACTAGTGCGAATATAGGGTGTACACGCCCTGCTAGCTCATTAATATCTCCCTTTAAAGCTATAACAATTACCCCTAATAACGGTAGCCCAACTCCTGTTACGATAAAACCAAACAACGCGATCCATACATCTGTTCCAGCACCTTGTCCTAATGCTGGTGGAAAAATCATATTACCTGCACCGAAAAATAGTGCAAATAACATTAAACTTATTGCAAACATCTCAGAAAACTTTAAAGATGATTTCATTTCTACTAACCCCCTACATATTTTTAGATTAACAAAATATTCTGAATTAAAGACCGTCACATATCCTCTTTCAAGCATACTTCCCCGTAAAAGAACGCAAAAAACACCCGTCCCTAACAAAGGGACGAGTGTTGAAATCGTGGTTCCACCCTTATTCTAATAAAATGAATTTATAACAAAATAAGCTCATTTTATAGCTCGTGTAAATTGATAACGGTTTTATCCGCCAAGAATTACAATGCATCATGCAGTTCACTCTTGAAGTTTAGAGGTGGTAAGTTTGTCTTTCCGTATTAGGAAGCTCACAGCCTAGGCTTCCCTCTCTGAGAATCGTCAAAAACAACTCATGTCCTCATCATTACTTTTATAAAATATCTTGTCGAAACTTGTTGTTTTTTATTATATGGGCTATTTTTTAAAAAATCAATAGTTTTATTTTTTCTGACAAAAAAATATAGGGAGAAAATTTTTCCTCCCTATAACTGATTTATTAAAATGTCTAATTCCTCAGATGTAACGCTCCGCCATTTTCCCACTTCAAGATCGTCTAGCTCTATATTCAGAATACGAACCCGCTTTAGCTTTGTTACAGTAAACCCGAAAGCACGGCTCATTCTACGAATTTGTCTGTTCATTCCTTGCGTTAAAACGATGCGAAATGTAGATTGATCCATTCTCGTCACTTTACAAGGCTTCGTCATTCCATCTTTAATCTTTACACCGCTGGACATCTCATCAATAAACCAATCTGTAAACGGCTTATCAACCGTAACGATGTATTCTTTCTCGTGCTCATGACCACCGTGTAAAATTTGATTTGCAATCCCACCGTCATTCGTTAATAAGATTAGTCCTTCCGACGCTTTATCTAATCGCCCAACAGGAAAGATACGCTCTGGGTAATTGATATAATCGATAATATTATCTTCAATATGCTCGGCTGCTGTACAAGTAATACCAACTGGTTTATGAAAGGCAATATACACCTTTTCCTTCTCTTCTTTTGCAATAACCTGTCCATCAATCGTTACCACATCACCATCGCTCACGAGTGCACCGTGCGTACATATTTCGCCGTTAATAGCCACGCGTCCGGCTTTAATGAGACGGTCTGTTTCGCGTCTTGAGCAAGATTTTGCTTCGCTTATGTATTGGTTGATTTTCATAGCTTATTCCTTTTCCTATATATTAAAAGCGTCAATCTATGGCAATATCACTCTGCCACGATTGACGCTCGTTTACTTCGCAAAAACAACTAAATAAATAACCCCAATCACCAAAAATATTCCACAACAAGCTAACAATACTTTTGCAAGTTTGTCCATAAACATATAATGGTTCCCCTTTGTTTCGTTGTTTTCTATTTTAATTCGACAACTGTTACACCTAGGCCTCCCTCGCCCATGTCACCGTAGCGGTAGTTTTTCACACCGCGATGTTTCTTCAAGTAATCTTGTACACCTTGGCGAAGCGCTCCTGTTCCTTTACCGTGAATAATTGATACGCGCGGATAGCTTGCAAGCTGTGCATCATCTAAATATTTTTCAACGCGCATCATTGCATCTTCATAACGTTCACCGCGAAGATCAAGCTCTAACGAAACGTGATAATCTCTACCCTTCACACTTGCAACTGCTTTTTTCTCAGTTTGCTTCGGTGTATTAATGTATTCCATATTGGATTCTTTCACTTTCATCTTCAGAATACCAATTTGTACGCTCCACTCTGTATCACTTACTTTTTCAAGTAATTGACCTTTTTGACCAAACGTTAACACTTTTACTTCATCACCTGCGCGTAATTGTTGTTTTGGCGCTGTGTTTTTCACGTTTACTTTTTGTTTCTTCACAAGCTCTGGCGCCGCACCTTCTAGACGGCTCTTTGCTTCAATAAGCTCATGGTCTTTCACGTTTATAAGCTGTGCTTTACGCAATTGACGAAGTTCTTGAATAATGCCTTCTGCTTCTTTCTTTGCAGCTTCGACTTTTTCTTCCCCTTCTTTTTGCGCTTTTAATAATTTTTCATCGCGCTCATCATTAAATTCAATAATTTGACGCTGTAATTCGCGATGCAGTTTTTCAGATTGCTTACGAAGTGCTTCTGCTTCGTTCCAGTCACGTTCTGCATTCTTTTGACTTTCTTCTAACTTCGCAATCATATTTTCAATTTTGTTTGTATCTGTACTAATGTGGTTACGAGCTTGATCAATCACGCGATCAGATAATCCAAGGCGCTTCGAAATTTCAAAGGCATTACTACGTCCTGGTACACCGATTAATAATTTATACGTTGGGCTTAATGTGTTCACGTCGAACTCAACGCTCGCATTAATAACTTTCTCACGGTTATATCCGTATGCTTTTAATTCTGGGTAATGCGTCGTAGCAACAACGCGAGCACCACGATTACATACTTCATCTAAAATTGAAATTGCTAATGCAGCCCCTTCTTGCGGGTCTGTTCCAGCACCTAATTCATCGAATAAAACTAAGCTTTCAAAATCAGCTTTTTCTAAAATATCAACAATATTCACCATATGTGAGGAGAACGTACTTAAACTTTGTTCAATCGATTGCTCATCACCGATATCGGCAAAGATATTTTTAAATACACAAATCTCTGATTCATCCATTACTGGAATGTGAAGGCCAGATTGCGCCATTAATACACAAATACCAACTGTTTTCAGCGTAACTGTTTTACCACCTGTATTCGGTCCTGTAATAACAATTGTCGTGAAATCTTTCCCTAACATAATGTTATTTGGCACGATAATTTCTGAATCAATAAGTGGATGACGTGCTTGTCTTAAATCCATATAGCGCTCGTTATTTACGATTGGTTTCGTTGCTTTTATACGCTTCGCATAAAAAGCTTTCGCAAAAATAAAGTCAAGATTCGCAACTACTTCTACATTAGATAAAACGATATCCGCTTCTACTGCCACTTCTTCTGTTAACATGAATAAGATGCGTTCGATTTCTTGTTTTTCTTTCACTCGTGCTTCTTGAAGCGCGTTATTTAACTCTACAATGACTTGTGGTTCAATAAATAACGTTTGCCCAGAAGCTGATTGATCGTGGACAATACCACCATATACACCGCGGTATTCTTGTTTTACTGGGATTACGTAACGTTCGTTACGAATCGTTACAATCGCGTCAGACAGCATCTTTTGCGCGTTGGAAGAACGCGTCATGTTTTCTAACTTTTCACGAATACGGCTTTCCGCAGTACGAATTTGAGTACGAATACCACGCAGTTTATCACTTGCGCTATCGACTACTTCTCCGCCGTCACCAATACAATTTGTAATTTTCTTTTCTAAATCATATAAAGATATAATTTGAGCGACATGAGTTTCTAAAATTGGAAGCTCGACACCATTATCAACCATATCTTCAATGAAACGTTTCATATTGCGACTACCATACATCGTATTGGCAATATCAAGTAGTTCATTCGGGCTTAACATACTTCCAATCTTTGCACGCTTCACATTTGAGCGAATATCCGTAATACCACCTAATGGTGCACTACCTTTTAAACGAATGACTTTCGCTGCTTCATCCGTTGTATCTTGCATTTCTACAATTTCTTCAAAATCAGTGCTCGGCACTAAATGCTTCACTTTGTCACGGCCAAGTGAAGAGGCTGTATGTTCAAGTAATTGTTCTTTTACTTTATTGTATTCTAATACACGCAACGTTCTTTCTAACATGTTGCAGGTCCCCCTTGTGTTACTTATTACGTTTAATATAGTCTAATAAACGTTCAATATCCCACGTGTTAATTACGTTATCTTTTTGAATCCAACCTTTACGTGCTGCTGCTACACCTGTTTCCATATCTTCTAACATTTCAAGCGTATGAGCATCCGTATTAATCGCTACTTTTACACCAGCATCTTGTGCTTGTTTTAATAATTTCGCGCTTAAATCTAGACGGTTTGGATTCGCATTTAATTCTAAAACTGTATTTGTTTCTTTTGCGAGCTCGATTAATAAATCTGTATCCACATCATAGCCCTCGCGGCGTCCAAGAAGACGTCCTGTCGGATGAGCAATCATTGTGACATGCTTATTATCCAGCGCAGCACGAAGACGTTTCATAATCGTTTCACGGTCTTGTGAGAAGCTAGAGTGAATCGCTCCAATTATATAATCTAATTCTGCTAATACTTCATCATCAAAATCAAGTGTTGCATCCGGTAAAATATCCATTTCAATTCCGCGTAAAATTGTAATGTCTGGATACTTTTCGTTCATACGTTCAATTTCTTTTGCCTGTTCACGAAGGCGTTCTTTCGTTAAACCATTCGCTACTTTTAAGTATTGTGAATGGTCGGTAATTGCCATAAATTTATAACCACGAGCACGACATGCCTGTATCATTTCCTCAATCGAAAAGGCACCGTCACTCCACGTTGTATGCATATGTAAATCACCTTGTATATCAGAGAACTGAATTAAGTTCGGATACTCTTTAATTAATTCAATTTCTTTTCCATCTTCACGCACTTCTGGTGGGATGAATGGAAGACCGAAATGAGCGAAGAACTCCTCTTCTGTTTCAAATGTTCTCACTTCACCTGTTTCTAAGTTTTCTACACCGTACTCACTAATTTTCTCGCCTCTATCTTTCGCGATTTGGCGCATTTTTACGTTATGGTCTTTTGATCCTGTGAAATGGTGAAGGGTTGTAATAAATTCTTCTGGTTTTACTAGACGGAAATCGATTGAAATATCATATTCATATTGAAGACGAACAGAAACTTTCGTATCTCCACTTGCGATTACTTCAATCATATTATCAAATTGCAGTAAATGCTCACGTACTGCAGCTGGTTCTGTCGTTGCAATGATAAAGTCTAAATCTTTCACTGTTTCACGAACACGGCGCAAACTACCAGCACGAGAGAAACGAATTACTTCAGCAATATTCGACAATTTCTCCTCTATTTCCCCGGCAATAGGCAATACCATTGCGATTGGTAAACGCTCTGGACGAGATCCTACTTGATCGATTGCTTCTAATATTTTCTCTTCTGTCTTCTTACCGAAGCCTGCTAAAGCTTGTACTTTATTTTCCTCACAAACCGCTTTTAGCGATTCCATATCAACAACACCAAGTTCTTTATATAACTTAGCCAGCTTTTTACCACCAAGTCCTGGCAATTTTAATAACGGTAATAAGCTACTTGGAACTTCTTTCTCAAGCTCTTGTAATACTTCAGATGTTCCCGATTCTATATATTCTTGAATAACTGCTGCTGTTCCTTTTCCAATGCCCGGAATCTTCGTAAAATCTTCAATCTCAGAAAGACTACGATCATCACTTTCTAGTGCTGCTGCCGCTTTACGAAATGCAGATATTTTAAATGGATTCGCGCCCTTTAGTTCCATAAACAGGCCGATTGTCTCTAGTAATTTAATAACTTGTTTTTTATTTACTTTCATCATTACCCCGCCTTTCCTTCATAGAAAAAAACTCCTCTTTCCGAAAAAAGAGAAGTTATACTCTGCTACCTGTCTGCCATAGTTCCTTCACCTTTTCAGAAAGAATCGGTGTATCGTCTACAATTATTTTGCTAATTGATGATTTTTGTAATGGTGTTTGTATTTGTTCAATTGGAAGAATGTTTCCAACGATAATTAAAACAAACAAAATAATATATACTTCTAAAAATCCGAGGATTGCCCCCGCAAACGCATTGACTTGCTTTAAAACCGGTATTTCTGCAAACATATTTAACAAATTACCAAGTAATGAAAGTGCAATTTTTGTAATAATAAACAATATGATAAACGCAAGTGCTTGATAAAATACTGTTTCAATATTATTTGCATCAATCCATTCTGGAACAGATACGTTTTTATCAAATGGATACGGAATAAATTTCGCAAGTGCTGGCGCTAAATCTTTACAGTACCAGTATGCAACAAGGTATGCGATAATAAAGCTTGTTAACTTTACAAGTTGCAGAATAAACCCTCTGCGTAAGCCGAGGAAAAATCCCATAACAAGCAGTAAAATGATAATAATATCAATCATGTTATTCCATTCCTTTTTTTGTCATACTTTCTTTCAATTTCTCATGTTCTTCTTTTAATTTTATGTAATCGTGTATGACGTTTACCGCCGTCAATACCGCTAGTCTACTCGTGTCAAGCGAAGGATTCTTGGCATTGAGTTCGCGCATTTTATCATCCACAATCGCTGCTACCATGCGGATATGACTTGTACTTTCATCGCCAACAACTGAATATTGTTGACCATAGATTTCTACATTAATTCGACTTTTCTTTCCCTTTTGTTGTGACAACTCACCGGCCTCCAATCACGTACAGAATCCTAAAGTTTATCATACCATGAACCATCATATTATGGAAACAGAAAGAACAATCCGATATGATAAAAATAACAATATAAAAAAGGAGCGACCATCTTGTCAAATTCTATCGTAATACAAACAAGTTCCACAGTAATTGAAGACATGAAACAACAATACAAACAAGCGCTTAGTCCAAAAACCCCACAAGGCGGGATCTTCATGGCAAAGGTGCCATCTTGCACGATTACAGCTTATAAATCTGGAAAAGTAATGTTCCAAGGTGGCCGTGCTGAAGCAGAAGCTTCTCGTTGGCAAACTGTCTCTCAAACACCGAAAACAGCTGTAAAAAAAGCTGTCGATTCACACCGTTATGCACCGCCTGCTTCCATCAGTACAATGTCTATCGTAGGGTCAGATGAAGTTGGTACTGGTGATTTCTTCGGACCGATGACAGTAGTTGCTGTATATGTGGATGCGAAGCAAATCCCATTGTTAAAAGAACTTGGTGTAAAAGACTCTAAAAACTTAAATGACAATCAAATTACTGCCATTGCAAAACAACTTCTACACGTTGTTCCTTACAGCTCTCTTGTCCTTCATAATGAAAAATATAACGAGCTATTTGATAAAGGAAACAACCAAGGTAAGTTAAAAGCTTTACTACATAATAAAGCTATTACAAACTTATTAGCTAAAATTGCACCTACAAAGCCTGAAGGCGTCTTAATCGATCAATTCACACAACCTGATACATACTATAAATATTTAGCTAAACAAAAACAGGTACAGCGTGAAAATGTTTACTTCGCGACGAAAGGCGAAAGCGTCCATTTAGCAGTAGCCGCTGCTTCTATTTTAGCTCGTTACTCATTCGTAAAACAGTTTGACGAATTAAGCAAAAAAGCTGGTATGCCACTTCCAAAAGGTGCCGGTAAACAAGTTGATATCGCCGCTGCTAAATTAATTCAAAAGCTTGGTAAAGAACGATTACCTGAGTTTGTGAAAATGCATTTCGCTAATAAGGAGAAGGCGTTTCGCTTATTAAAATAGTATCGACAAAAACAGGAGGCTACAAACTCCTGTTTTTTGTTTCACTATACTATTGTCCGTTTATTTTTGTTACAATTAAAATATACAGATTATTCTAACACATGAGGAGATTCCCATTGCTACTTCTACAAATGATTCTAAATATTTTACTAGGCGATCCACACGAAAGACAGTTTGAAATTAGAGAAAACATTCAGCTACTAAGTGAACAACGAGAATTCAACGATTTAATAGAGCGCTATGGCCGATCTTTCTTATTAAACTTTCGGATTCGAAGATTTATCGGGAAACACGATGCCCGCTTGTTAATACATAATCCAGCAAAACTACAACACTTCTGTGAGGAACTTGAATGTATGATTAGAAGAAAAAGATTGTTTACATAAGGAGGGAATTCATATGAACGCTTTAAAAGTTAAAAAGTTATTATATGTTTTCGTACACCTCGTAGGCCCACTTTCTTACCTCACTATTTCTACCATTTGGGGAGCTTTTTTCACTTCTAAATCCACATTCGAAAATATATCTGATAATCTTGGTGTGATGGCCATCTATTACGTGCTCATGAGCTTACTGTGGTTTTTCTATTTAGATCAATTAGACAAAGATGTAGATAAAATTACAAAAGAGATTAATGATAATAAGGTGTAATACATATAAAAAAAGGAGAGCCGCCAAGACTCTCCTTTTTTATGTTAGCTTCTTTTCTGCTTCTTATTTGATGAAGATACTTTATGAGAACCTGTTTCATGTGTCGTCGTTCCTTGTCCTTCTACTTCTGGAGAACCTAGGCTTGATCTTGAATGATCTTTTTTTACTTTTTTACTCATTTATATTCACCCCTTCGCGTTACTTTTTGCTACGAGGTAATAAACTATGCAAACAAAAAAGCGAGAGGAAATCCTCTCGCTTTTTTATATTTTAGAATTCAGAAGAGCCTGGAGTTCTTGGGAATGGAATTACGTCACGGATGTTAGCCATGCCAGTGATGTACATTAGGAAGCGCTCGAAACCTAGACCGAATCCAGCGTGTTTTGTACCGCCGTATTTTCTAAGTTCTAAGTACCACCAGTAGTCCTCTTCGTTCATACCTAATTCTTTAATTCTGTCTACTAAAACGTCCATTCTTTCTTCACGTTGGCTTCCGCCGATTAATTCGCCGATGCCAGGAACTAGAAGGTCAGTAGCAGCTACTGTTTTTCCATCTTCATTCATACGCATGTAGAACGCTTTAATGTCTTTTGGATAGTCAGTTACGAATACAGGGCGTTTGAAAATTTCTTCTGATAAGTATCTTTCGTGCTCTGTTTGTAAGTCAATACCCCATTCTACTGGATATTTGAAGTCAGCACCTGACTCTTGAAGCACTTTAATTGCTTCTGTATATGTGATACGACCGAAGTCAGAGTTGATTACGTTGTTCATGCGCTCAAGAACTGTTTTATCAACGAAGCTGTTGAAGAATTCCATTTCTTCTGGTGCATGCTCTAGTACGTATTTCATTGCATATTTCAGCATATCTTCTGTAAGATCCATTACGTCGCCTAATTCAGCGAATGCAATCTCCGGCTCAACCATCCAGAACTCAGCTGCGTGGCGAGTTGTGTTTGAGTTTTCTGCACGGAATGTAGGTCCGAATGTGTATACGTCACGGAATGCTAATGCATAAGCTTCAGCGTTCAGCTGTCCACTTACTGTTAAGTTTGTTTCTTTGCCGAAGAAGTCTTTTGATTCATCAACTTGTCCGTCTTCACCTTTTGGTACGTTGTTTAAATCTTGCGTTGTTACGCGGAACATTTCGCCTGCACCTTCTGTATCACTACCAGTGATGATTGGTGTGTGAACATGTACGAATCCACGCTCTTGGAAGAACTGGTGAATCGCAAATGCTGCGACAGAACGTACACGGAACGTTGCAGAGAATGCATTTGTTCTTGGACGTAAGTGAGCAATTGTACGTAAGTATTCAAACGTGTGACGTTTCTTTTGAAGTGGGTAATCAGAATCTGATAAGCCCTCGATATCAATTTTTTCTGCTTTAATTTCAAATGGTTGCTTCGCCCCAGGCGTTGCAATTACTGTACCTTCTACTTTAACTGAAGAGCTAAGTGGAAGTTTTGCAATTTCTTTGAAGTTTTCTAACTCTGTATCGAAAACGATTTGAACGCTTTTGAAAAAGCTACCGTCGTTTAATTCGATGAAACCAAATGCTTTTGAATCACGTAAGTTACGAATCCACCCTGATACTTGTACTGTTTGACCTGCGTATTTATCTGTATCTCTATACAGACTTTTTACTAATGTGTTTTCCATAGTGAAATTCTCCTTTGCACATATATTTAAATACAAAAAAACCTTTCATCCATAAAGGGACGAAAGGTTAAACTTCGCGGTACCACCCAATTTGTCATAAAGACCAACTTTAACTCGTATGTAATACATACTTCCCGGTTTGTAACAGGCCGGATTCCCGTCTAAGCCTACTCTTGAATACAAGTTTCAATTTCGGTTAGCAACTCCAAGGTGTTCTTCACATATACCGCCTCATCAGGCTCTCACCGTCCCTGACTCGCTTTGGATTATAGTATATACTACTTTTCCTTATCATCGTCTTTCATTTTGTTAAACTAAAATTAATGTACTACATTCGAGAGAAAGATGCAAGATACCAAAAAATATATCAGCGATTTTTGTAACATATCGACTTACCGGCAATCTTTTTTTACTTACGTAACTCCGCACCAAATTTCTCTTCTACCGTTGTTAATACACGGTTATGTGCTTCTGTTACTTCTTCGTCTGTTAACGTACGTTCTGCATCGAAGTAGGTCATAGAGAATGCAAGTGATTTCTTGCCTTCTTCCATTTTTTCACCTTCGTATAAGTCGAATAGCGCTACGTCTTTCAGAAGTTCTCCTCCAGCTTCAGCAATGACTTGCTTCATTTCGCCAGCTTTTGTTTCTTTCGTTACGACAACAGCCATATCACGTGTCATAGATGGGAAACGTGGGATTGCTGAGTAGTAAGTTTCTTCTGCGTCTGCACCGAATACTTTTACAAGAGATAGTTCGAATACGAATGTATTTTTCACATCTAATTGTTTTTCTGCTTCAGGGTGCAATTGACCGATGAAACCAATTACTTCGCCATCTAATACGATGTCAGCTGTACGACCTGGGTGCATACCTTCACGTTTTGCTGGTGCATAAGTGATTTGGTTTGAAACGCCAAGTACATCGAATAATCCTTCTAGTACACCTTTCACAACGAAGAAGTCTACTACTTTCTTTTCACCTTGCCATGCATGGTGAAGAGCAAGACCTGTCATAACACCTGCAAGATGTTGTTCTTCTTTCGGAAGTTCTCCTGCTTCTGTCGGTAAGAAGACAGAACCTACTTCGTATAAAGCAACGCTATCGTTTTTACGTGCAACATTGTATGAAACTGCTTCTAGTAATTGCGGTACTAAACTTAAACGAAGTTGGCTACGCTCTTCACTCATTGGAAGTGCAAGATTTACAGGAGCTTTTTCATTTGGCTCAACCATATATTGTTTCGCTTTATCAGTGCTTGTTAATGAATATGTGATTGCTTCATATAAACCAGCACCTTCTAAGAAGCGACGTACTTTACGACGTTTCGTTTGTGCTGCTGTTAATTTACCACGAGTCATCGTTCCAGAAGGTAATGTAACTGGAATGTGGTCATAACCGTATAGGCGGCCCACTTCTTCTACTAAGTCTTCTGAAATTGTAATGTCAGGACGACGTGCTGGTACATTTACATGGAATGTCCCTTCTACTTCTGTGAATGGGAATTTCAAGTTTGTGAACATTGTACCCATTTCACTTGCAGAAATATCTGTACCTAATACACGATTTACTTTTTCAGCAGTAACAGATACTGTACGCTCTTGTACTTGTAAGTTGTCAGCTTCTACTACACCTTCAAGTGCTTCTCCACCAGCGTATTTCGCCATTAAAGCAGCTGCGTGTTGAATTGCTTCAAATGTACGTGTTGGGTCGATTCCTTTTTCAAAACGTGCACTTGATTCACTGCGAAGACCTAAGTCTTTTGATGTACGGCGTACTGTTTGACCTGCAAAGTATGCAGATTCAATCAAAACATTTACTGTCTCATTTGTAACTTCAGAATCCGCTCCGCCCATTACACCAGCAACAGCTAAAGCTTTTGTTCCGTTTGTAATTACAAGGTGGTGGCTTTGTAACGTACGCTCTTGATCATCTAACGTTTCAATTTTTTCGCCTTCTTTTGCAAGACGAACAACGATTTCTTTTGAACCTAATTTATCGTAATCGAATGCATGTAACGGTTGACCGTATTCCATTAAAATGTAGTTTGTAATATCAACTACATTGCTAATCGGACGAATGCCAGCTGCCATAAGGCGCGTTTGCATCCACATTGGTGATGGACCAATCTTTACGTTCTTCACCATTTTTGCAATATATAATGGGTTTTCTTCTTTCGCTTCTACACTTACAGAAATGTAATCAGAAGTTTTTTCTGCTGTTTCTTGTAAGCTGATAGCTGGAAGTTTTACTTCACGACCATAAATAGCAGCGACTTCATATGCAACACCTAGCATGTTTAAGCAATCTGCACGGTTTGGTGTTAAACCAAGCTCAAGTACTTCATCATGTAAGTTTAAAATTTCAAGTGCGTCTGCACCAACTTCAGCGTCACTCGGGAAGATGAAGATACCGTCTGCATATTCTTTTGAAACTAACTTTCCATCAATGCCAAGCTCTTGAAGCGCACAAACCATACCGTGAGAAGCTTCACCACGTAGTTTTGCCTTTTTAATTTTGAAGTTGCCAGGAAGTACAGCACCAACTTTTGCAACTGGTACTTTTAAACCTTTTGCAATGTTAGCAGCTCCACAAATAATTTGAACTGGCTCTTCTTCACCGATATCGATTAAGCATTTGCTTAATTTATCAGCTTCTGGGTGTTTTTCACATTCTAATACGTGACCAACTACAACACCTTTTACACCTTTATTTAATACTTCAACACCTTCTACTTCAATACCACTTTTCGTGATTTTGTCTGCTAGTTCTTGTGCTGTTACATCTTTAATATCTACATACTCTTGTAACCAACGATATGATACGAACATACTTATCCTCTCCTTCCCTTACGCTCGTTTGAATTGTTGTAAGAAACGTACATCATTTGTATAGAAATGACGAATGTCATCTACGCCGTATTTCAACATTGCGATACGCTCTGCGCCCATACCGAATGCGAAACCTTGATATTCTTTTGAATCATAACCAGCCATTTCAAGTACGTTCGGATGAACCATACCTGCGCCTAAAATTTCGATCCAGCCAGTTCCTTTACAAGTGCCGCAACCTTTGCCGTGACACATCATACAAGAAATATCCATCTCTACAGATGGCTCTGTGAATGGGAAGAAACTTGGACGAAGACGGATTTCACGATCTTCACCGAACATCTTTTTCACGAATACTTGCAGTGTACCTTTTAAGTCACTCATGCGAATGTTTTTATCAATTACAAGACCTTCAATTTGCATGAACTGGTGTGAATGCGTCGCATCATCGTCATCACGGCGATACACTTTACCAGGACAAATAATTTTAATTGGGCCTTTTTCTTTATTATTTTCCATCGTACGTGCTTGCACAGAAGATGTATGTGTACGTAGTAACGTTTCTTCTGTAATGTAGAATGTATCTTGCATATCACGCGCTGGGTGATCTTTCGGTAAGTTTAATGCTTCGAAGTTGTAGTAGTCTTTTTCTACTTCTGTTCCTTCAGCTACTTCATAACCCATACCGATGAATACATCTTCAATTTGTTCAACAACAGCTGTTAACGGATGGTGACAACCTGTTTCAACAGGACGGCCTGGTAGTGTAACATCAATTGTTTCCGTAGCCAATTTCGCTTCAATTACTGCTTTTTCTAAGTTACCAATTTTGTCTTCTAAACGCGTTTGGATCGCTTCACGTACTTCATTTACTAATGCTCCCATACGTGGACGCTCTTCTGCTGATAATTTTCCCATGCCGCGTAATACTTCTGTAATTGGACCTTTTTTCCCTAAATACGCTACGCGTACGTCGTTTAAGCCCTTTAGCTCTTTCGCTTCTTCAATAAGCTCTAACGCTTTTTGTTTTAGCTCTTTTAAACGTGCTTCCATTTGGAACCCTCCTAATTTTAAAAATAAAAAAACCTCGCTCCCAAAAAGGGACGAGGTAAATTCGCGGTACCACCCTAAATTGACAGACCAGGTCTGCCCACTCATTAGTTATAACGATCAATTCTGACCGGAACGCCTTTACATATATATGGTCCTGGCGTCAACTCCAGAGGTGAATTCACTTCCGTCTACCATAAGAATACTTTCAGTCTAAGGCATTCTCTCCCTTTATGGCGATTTTGTAAGTTACTCTTCTCTATCAACGTTTTTCGTTATTTAACTTTTAATATAATATACTTCAACTTATTATAAGAAGTTTTTTATTTGTTCGCAACTGGGCTTTGCAAATAATACGTTAAAATCCCTGCTGCAACCGCAACATTTAATGATTCTGCCCCGCCGTAAATCGGAATATACAAGTTTTGATCACTTTTTGCAAGAATTTCTTCGCTTACGCCACTTCCTTCATTTCCTACAATTAATGCAAAACTACCAGCTGGTGTTACTTCACCATATGGAACTCCATTTTCAAGAGCGGTTCCATATACAGGAACGTTATTTTCTTTTAACTTGTCTACCCACTCTTCTAAGTTCCCTTTTACAACTGGTAAATGGAAAATAGAACCTTGTGTAGAACGAAGCACTTTACTATTATATGCATCAACGCATCCTTCTCCAAGCACAACAGCATGAATACCAGCTGCATCAGCTGTACGAATAATTGTCCCTAAGTTGCCCGGGTCTTGAAGACCATCTAATAAAAGAAACTTTCCATCTGCAAGAGCTACTTCACTCTCGTGTTTCTCACAAACAGCAAATACCCCTTGCGTCGTTTCTGTTTCACGGAGTACTTTTACGATTGCTTCAGGTACGATATACATTTCCACATCATTAACTGTCCAATCTTTCGGAAGATCTGTCTGATCAGAAACGATAAGTTCTGTTACAACTCCTGCTTTTAAAGCTTCCTCCACTAAGTGGAATCCTTCTACAAAAAATAAACCTTTTTTATCGCGCTCTTTTTTCGTCTGCAGCTTTTTCCACTGCTTCACACGCGGATTTTGCACTGAATCAATGTTTTTCATAATATGTATTTCCCTCTCTTCTTGTCTTATCATTATAGCCTATTTTTCATACATATTTACATAAAAAAGAACAAAAACTAACGTCAGTTTCAATTCTGAAGAAGAGGTGAAGATAATGAGTTTTAATTTACGCGGTGCTGTATTAGCGAATGTATCTGGAAATTCACAAGATCAATTACAAGAAACGATTGTCGATGCAATTCAAAGCGGTGAAGAAAAAATGCTTCCAGGTCTTGGCGTTTTATTCGAAGTCATTTGGAAAAATGCTGATGAAAATGAAAAACACGAAATGTTAGGAACACTGGAGCAAGGATTAAAAAAATAAACAATAAAAGGTCACCTTAGAAAAAAAACTAAGGTGACCTTTTATGTCTATAAAATTTTTCTTCTCCTAAACATTTCTACTTTACTAACGCTATCCCGATGGAGTACAATGTTCAAAATACATTTAAACCGATCGATTTTCTTATAGACACCATTAGATAAAAAGGAGTGAATGTTTTATGCAACGTATTACGCTTGAACAAGTTTTTAAACATCACATTACACAAAAATATGTAAACCGTTCTGGAATGGTCCACGCGATTGCTGTCGCTTACCATGCGTTTCACTTAGCGAAAAAGCATCATGCCTCAGTCGATGCTGCAACAAAAGCTGGTTTCCTTCATGATATCGGACATCACACATGGTACAGCGAGGGAGAATGGGACTATGACTTGTATAAAAAGAATGATATACATGCAATTAAAGGAGCAGAAAGAGCTCATAAATTGCTTATTAGATTAGGAGAACATCCGAAACTAGCAAAAGAAATTTCTATCGCGATTCTTCTTCATACAGATTCTTTCTTAGTACAGCAAGAAATTGAAAGGACATCTCTTCAAAACATTATTAAATGGGCAGACGAAGCAGATGAAGAACCAGGCGGAGCACACCATTATAGAACGATTTCTTATGAAAAAGCACTTAAAGCTATTCAGCAGTTAGACCGATTGGTAGAACGTGAATTACAAATAGAGCAATCAAAATCGAATAACAAGATAGAACATAGTTATCAATGAGAAAGAGGCATCACTATAGGGTGATACCTCTTTTATTATTTTATGGAAAATACACTTTTATATGTAATATTTAAATATTACATATAAAAACAAAATACTTTATAATTAAATATACAAATATAAAGAGGTGATTTTATAAATGCAACCCGCTACACAACTTTCTAATGAACAGAAATACTCTATGTCATGGGGACAATTTATTAGCTCAGTTTTATTCGCTTTTTTCGGAACCGGACTTATTACTGTGTTCCTCGCAATGCCCTTAACAATTTATACAGCCGGTCTTACAGATAAAAAACAAATTGCCCTGTATGAATCTATCGTAAATACTGCAAGTATCGTATTACAACTAGCCGTGTTGTTATTCTTCATTTTTAAATTCGAACCCGCAAAAAAATTACTACTAAAATCTTTTAACTTTAAAGCACTTAAAGAATGGCGTACATACGTATACTTACTTCTTTTCTTCACTATAAACATTATACTCAATTACATCTTGTTAAATTATATGTTCCAAGACGCAACAAAGCAGCAATCTTCCGCACTTAACTTAGACGTTTTTAAGCAGTATCAAATATTATTACTTCTCGGCTTCGCAATACTCACACCAATTTTTGAAGAACTTATTTTCCGTGGCTTTATACTTGGCTTCTTCTCAGAGCGATTTCCATTTTGGATTGCAGCCATCATAACAAGTTTCTTCTTCGGTATCGCTCATACATACTCACTTGGAGTCATGGTAATTACTTTCTTCATGGGATTATTAATGGCTATTTTATGTAAAAAAACAAAATCCATTATTCCAGCTATGTTATTTCATATTATGAATAATATGTTGGCATTCTTGAGTTAAAAAGAGGTATCATCGCGATACCTCTTTTATTAATTCGTATTGTTACTTCTCATTTCTATCAATTTATACATATTTATTAATAATATCCAAAATAAACCTCATGTAGTAAAATATAACTGATTACATAGAAGGAGACTATATATGTTGAGCTTACTTTGGGTTGTTTATATGCCACTTCTTGTTTTATGCGGATTTTTCGGTGGTATCTTTTTAATTGTTATTAGCATGAAACATCGTAAATTATTTGTTGGTTTAATGGGGCTACTTAGCTTCTCCTTTGTCACACTACCTTTTGTTTTTTGGGGCATGGGAGTGGATAGCAATACAATCCTCCCTATTTCAACAACTTTATATTGTATACTGTTTTCTTTAACTGGATTATTAGCAGGGGTAAGTGGAGTCCAAGCCAAAATTAAAAGTATACGTAATATGGGATTCATTATTTTTATCGCTGGTATATTAGGGGTTATCTTCTGGTTACTCATGACTGTAGGTGATTCATACTATATATAATATTTTTTAGAAACGCATAAATCGGAGGTAATACAAAAGTGTTCGGAATATTAACTTGGTTGGTTGTGGCTCTTACTTTGATGTTATGCCAATTCATCGTTGGCATTTTTTTAATTATTGCTGGTATTAAATGTCGTAAATCACTTACTATTATGGCTGGTTTCATTAGCATATCGCTTATTGTTGTTCCTATCCTTTGTATAGGTTCTGGAATAGATTTAGAGGGGATGGTTCCAATTTCGGGAACTTTATATTGGTGTTTCTTCTCTTTGGCTGGACTATTAGCTATTATAAGTGGCAGACAAATATCAAGTATTCGTGCTTTGGGAATGGTTTTGTTTATAACAGGATTGTGCTCCGTAACTGGTTATCATTTTTTATATTTAACTCTTTAAAAAGACAAAAAAGCAGGGAAATTAATTCCCTGCTTTTCTATTTGGTTTATTGCCTGACGGTAAGAAGAACGATAACACCCAAGCAATACCAGCTAATATTGTCGCAATTAAGAAGGCATCGTTAATACCGTTAATTGCAGATAGTTTTGAAATTTGTCCAAATAATAGTTGCGTGCTCATCGCATCTCCTGCTTGAGCTGATCCAGCAATCGCTGCTAAACTTTGCCCCATGCCGTGTACTTTATCAACTAAAATTGGGTTTGATATTGTTAACATATTTCCATAATCTGCTACGTGAGCAGTCGTTTGCTGCGTCATAAGTGTGATTAAAATCGCTGTTCCAATTGAACCAGCTACTTGTCTTGATGTATTTTGCGTTGCTGTACCGTGAGAAATTAATTTCATCGGCAGTGCGTTCATACCAGCTGTCATAATTGGCATCATAATGAATGACATACCAATCGAACGTATAATATAATCCGTCATAATAACGCTATATGGTGTATCCATCGATAACGTTGTGAATTCATATGTCGCAAACGTTGTAATGGCTAAACCGACAATTGCTAACGGACGAATACCATACTTATCAAATAGTTTACCTGCAATAGGTCCCATGATCCCCATAATTAATGATCCTGGAAGTAATAATAAACCTGATTCTATCGGCGTGAAACCGCGAATGTTTTGCAAGTATACTGGAAGCAATAACATACCTCCGAATAATGCCATCGTAACGATTGCATTAATTACTAAAGTGAAAGTAAATACTGGGTATTTAAACACTTGTAAATCAAGCATTTTATTGTCCGTTGTTAGCTCTCTCCAAATAAATACCGCAATACCTACTACACCAATGATAAGTGAAATAACAACCTCTGCACTAGTCCAACTATTATTTCCTGCTTCACTAAATCCGTACAATAAGCTACCTAGTCCAATACTTGAACTAACAACACCGAATACATCTAACTTCGTTTTAGATACCGGCTGAGCTAGTGTAAAGAATTTTAAAGATAGGAATGTAATAATTAAACCGATAATAAACATCGCATAGAACATTAAGTTCCAGCTATAGTTTTCAATCACCCAGCCCGTTACAGTCGGTCCGATAGCTGGTGCTAAAATCATCGCTACACCTAGTAATCCCATCGCTGCTCCGCGCTTATGAGGCGGGAATAATGTCATGAAAATATTCATACCAACCGGCATTAAAATACCTGCACCAACAGCTTGAATAACGCGGCCCGTCATCATCATTGTAAAGTTTCCTGAAATAGCACAAATGATAGATCCTACCGTGAAGAATAACATTGCCGCTACGAATAATTTACGATACGTAAATCGTGAAACTAAAAAGGCACTAATTGGTACTAAAATACCATTTACAAGCATGAAACCTGTAATTAACCATTGTGCTGTTGAAGTTGATACGTTAAATTCATTCATTAACGGAGGCAATGCAACGTTAATGATTGTTTGGTTTAAAATAGAAACGAACATACCGAGAATTAATACGGCTACAACTGCTTTTACGTTCACATTCTCTGCAGGCGTAAACATTTGTTTTTTCGGCACTTCTTTTTCTTGTTTTACTTCTTCTTGCTTTCCTGTTTCTAACTCAACTACATTAGAAATTTCTGCTTCTTGCTTTCGTTCAATTTCTTTCTCTTCTGTTTCTACCTTACTTACTTCTATTTTATTTACGGCTGGGACTTGTTCTTCTCCCACGTTCGTTTTTTTCTTTCGTAAAAGACGATTTACAAGGAAGAAGACGATTATACAAAATAGTGCATATCCTGCAATTGCAATTGAGGACATCTCATCTCCCCCTTACTTATGAATACGAACTGACACATTCATTCCAGGAACAATATTTACTGATTTACTATGATCTAAAGAAATTTTAACTGGTACTACTTGTGTTACTTTCGTATAGTTCGCTGTTGCGTTGCTTGATGGTAACATAGAGAATGTATTCGCTGTTGTTAATCCAACTTGCTCTACTTTTCCTGATAACGTTGTATCTGGGTATGCATCTACATACACATCTACATCTTGACCTTTTTGTACATCGTCAACATCTGTTTCTTCAATGTTTGCTGTTACCCATAAATTGTTCATATCAAATGCATAAGCAATTGGGCTACCCGCTCCAACGAAAGCATTTGTTGTTGCATTTGATTGTACAACTGTTGCATTTTGTGGAATTGTTACATCTACTGTTTGTTCTCCATTTGCTGCCGCTACAGTAACAGCACCTAATTTATCATTTTCATTGTAATTCTTTCCTACTTCAGCTTTCCAGTCAGTTAATTTACCTGCTACTGGTGATGCAATCGGAATTACCTTTCCATCAATTTTTGCATTTTCTGTTTTCAAATAATTTTCCGCTTGATTGTAATAGTAATAACCGCCAATACCGCCGCCAACTAGTACAATTAATGTGATAATGTTGATAATCACCATTCTTCGAAACTGATTCATTGCATTCCTCTCCTTATATCGCATATAATTTTTTTCTAAACTATTTACGTCCTTATTGTTTAGATTGTTTAATTGTTAATTATATTAACTTTTAAACAAAAAAATCACACCATCTGCGGTGTAAATCGAAATTTATCTACCTGCGAGCGGTGCTGATTTCTGAAGGACTATCGTTTATAATTATAAATAATTATTTTGAATCTACAACCGACAATTTACGTATGAAATGTCGCTTAAACAACAATATAATACCTATATGTTGTTTAAGTATAAAAAATTAAACGAGGGGAAGTAAAAATGTCTATTAAAAATACAAATGATCCACGTGTAAAGCGGACGAGACAACTCATACAGGATGCTTTTGTCGCTTTAGTAGGCGAAAAAGGATTTGATGATGTAACTGTTCAACATATTGCAGAACGTGCTCCCGTAAATCGTGCTACGTTTTATAGCCATTACCATGATAAATATGACCTATTAGACAAAAGCATCGAAGAAATGTTAGAGAAATTAACAGAAGTTATTAAGCCGAAAAATAGAAATAAAGAAGAGTTTCAACTTACATTTGATTCACCACATCCGACATTTTTGGCTTTGTTCGAACATATCGCAGAAAATGTGAACTTCTATAACGTTATGCTTGGTGATAAAGCCGCTGGAAACTACTCTTATAAAATGATGAAAACAATACAAACACATTTAACATTAAGCTTGTCTATTTCACAGCCAGATGATAAAGATCTTATGGTTCCTCGTGATATTTTAATTAGTTATGTGACAGGAGCTCATATCGGGATGATTATGTCATGGTTAAAAAGAGGGATGATTTATACCCCGCATTTTATGGCCATGCAATTAACTCGTTTAATTATTTTAGGAGCTCATACTGCTGCAGGATTAGAACGACCTTTTTAAAACATAAAAAAGCGAAGGAGAACCTCCTTCGCTTTTTCTATTAATTAAATGTAATGTTATGTACAGCCTCTTTATCAAGACGTTTAATAACTTCTACAATTAACTTCACTGCATTTTCATAGTCATCACGGTGTAACATTGCCGCATGAGAATGAATGTAGCGCGTTGCAATCGTAATTGCCATAGACGGAATACCATTTACAGCAATATGAATGGCACCTGCATCCGTTCCTCCGCCCGCTACTGAATCATATTGATACGGAATTTCTAATTCGTCAGCAACATCAACTACAAAGTCACGTAAACCAGTATGACCAATAACAGACGCATCATATAAAATAATCTGTGGTCCATCGCCCATTTTACTTTGCGCTTCTTTTGCCGTTACACCTGGCGTATCTCCAGCAATGCCAACATCTACTGCGAACGCGATATCTGGTTTAATATAATTCGCAGATGTTTTCGCGCCACGAAGGCCAACTTCTTCTTGTACAGTCCCTACGCCGTATACAACGTTTGGATGCTTTTCATCTTTTAACTGTTTTAATACGTCAATTGCAATTGCACAACCAATTCGGTTATCCCATGCTTTTGCAAGTAACATTTTTTCATTTTTCATCACTTGGAATTCAAAGTAAGGTACAACTTGATCTCCTGGTCGTACGCCCCACTCCATTGCCTCTTCTTGGCTAGAAGCACCAATATCGATGAACATGTCTTTAATTTCAACTGGCTTTTTACGCGCTTCTGGAGGTAAGATGTGCGGTGGTTTTGAACCAATTACACCTGTTACATCTCCTTTACGCGTTACAATTGTCACGCGCTGCGCAAGCATAACTTGTGACCACCAGCCACCAACCGTTTGGAAACGAAGGAAACCTTTGTCATCAATTTGCGTGATCATAAAGCCGACTTCATCTAAATGACCTGCAACCATAATTTTCGGGCCGTTTTCTTCCCCTACTTTTTTCGCAACTAAGCTTCCTAAATTATCAGTAGAAAGTTCGTCCGCAAACGGCTCAATATATTTCTTCATTACTTCGCGTGGTTCACGCTCGTTACCCGCAATACCACGTGCATCTGTTAATTCTTTTAGCATTGTCAATGTCGCGTCTAATTTTGTCATTGCCAACACCCTCCTTTTTCTTCAGTCACTTCATTATACAAAAGGAAATTGAAATATTCAAAAATTAAATCAGTATCCTTGTGTTTGACGCTGATGATTTACTTCATTTTTATCTAAATATGCCTTTTCAATCTCTTCTTGCTCAAACTCTAGCGCTTGTCCAAGTCGAAGATAGCTTGTAAATAATTCAATATAGTTCGTAATAGATGGTTGATCTGTAAAACGAATTACTTTCGCATATGTGTCTAAGAAAATTTCTACTTGTGTTTTATTCGTTTGTGCACATTTATAGAATAGGAAGTTTTTATCAATACCTAAATCAATTCCGATTGATAAGATAAAATGCAAGCCATCTACGTATTCTTCTAATATTACTTCACGTTCTGATGCTGGTTTGTTGCTCCAATATTTAAAACAACGTGTTTCATTTGCAAGTTCTCCAATTTCTACAAGAAGAGCTAACATTTTTTCTTTTAACAACTTTTTCGGTTGTAAATCATGCTCTTTCACAATACGGTCATCTAATTCTTTTTGTAATTTAAATAGTTGTAGTAAGTCCATTCTATTGTCCTCCTCCAACATCGCATTTTACGCAACAATGTTGTTTCATCTCAAAGTTCATTATTATTTTTCGTTTCTTATTAATAAGTCAGCCATTTATCTCTTTACAAAATAGCTTGTCCTTAATTTACAAATACGTTTCAATCATCACTATTAGATTGTTCACTCCGATTGGTGATAGTTAATCATTATCCGGGGATTGTCCACTGATAAAAAATTTATTTTATCTGATGAAAGTTCCATATCATCTTTCCATTATAGCAGTGTCGTTTCAGGTAGGAAAGATACTCTTCTTTCCAAAGGGGGATAATTGAAAAAAGCCAGGAGAATTCTCCTGGCTTCATATATATATTCTTCTATATCGCTATAGCTTTTATATTGATTTTGTCATATCGATAACGACATACTTCTCTTTGAATACAAATAAAAAAACCTTAGAAGAAAAATCTTCTAAGGTTTCAACTAATTAATTAGTTAATGTTGTTTTTTGCAACTGTTGCTAATTCAGCGAAAGCTTTTTCGTCATGAACAGCTAAGTCAGCAAGCATCTTGCGGTTAACTTCGATGCCAGCATTTTTAAGACCGTGCATTAAGCGGCTGTAAGAAAGACCATTCATACGAGCTGCTGCGTTGATACGTGTAATCCATAATTTACGGAAGTCACGTTTCTTTTGACGACGGTCACGGAATGCATACATTAGAGATTTCATAACCTGTTGGTTAGCAACCTTGAATAATGTACTCTTAGAACCGTAGTAACCTTTTGCTAATTTTATAACTTTTTTACGACGTTGACGAGTAACTGTACCACCTTTTACTCTTGGCATAATATTACCTCCTAATTGTTCTATATATCAGCCGAACTTATTTTAAGTTGTCAAGCATTTGACGAATGCGTTTGAAGTCACCAGCGCTTACTACACCAGCTTTACGTAGTTTACGTTTAGCTTTTGTAGATTTGTTAGCGAATAAATGGCTTGTGTAAGCGTGAGAACGTTTCAGTTTACCTGATCCAGTCTTTTTGAAACGCTTTGCAGAGCCGCGATGAGTTTTTTGTTTAGGCATAGGTATTTCCTCCTCTATCTATTACTTATCGTTTTTCGGTGCTAAAACTAAGAACATACTACGTCCTTCCATTTTAGGCTTAGATTCAATTGTACTAACTTCAGCACAAGCTTCTGAGAAGCGATCTAAAACACGTTGACCGATTTCTTTATGAGTAATGGCACGTCCTTTAAAGCGAATTGACGCTTTAACCTTGTCGCCTTTCTCTAAAAACTTGATAGCATTACGAAGTTTTGTGTTAAAGTCGTGTTCATCAATTGTTGGACTTAAACGAACTTCTTTCATGCTAATTACTTTTTGATTTTTGCGCTGTTCTTTTTCTTTCTTCTGTTGCTCAAAGCGGAATTTACCGTAGTCCATAATGCGGCATACTGGCGGTTTCGCATTTGGAGCAACTAATACTAAATCAAGATTAAGATTTGCAGCTAAGTCTAAAGCGTCATTACGAGACTTGATTCCAAGTTGATCGCCATTTGCACCAACTAAACGTACTTCACGTGCACGAATTTGCTCGTTAATCATCATATCCTTGCTAATAGTAAGCCACCTCCAAGGTTTTTTCAGAACATCTTTTGTAGTCATAGAACCCGACAAAAAAAGTGCGGGCATACGACACCCACACTTGTAAATTCTTAAGTAAGAAATACATTTACCTGTAAACTGCGAATGCGTCCATCAGGTGAGAAGCGGGTGCTTCTACTTTTTCCACAAAACAATATTCTATTATCCTTGATGAGTTTATCATAGGACATGACGTCTGTCAAGAAGACGCGATGTGTTTTACTAACAACAAGAAATATTGTAACAAACAACTAACATACTTGCAATACTTTTTTATGATAAGTATTGTTTGGTTATTTTTTCTAGTTTTTCTTTTTTATAATACATACGAAAGCCGCGGTATACCGCGGCTCTGTCTTATCGTTTTCCTTCTACTTTAATCATATCAACAAAAGCATCTAATGCAATTGTTTCTGATTTTTGTTCACCATATTTACGTACGTTTACGCCGTTTTCAGTTACTTCATTGTCACCTACTACAAGCATGTACGGAATTTTTTGCATTTGTGCTTCACGGATTTTGTAACCAATTTTCTCTTCGCGAGTATCTAATTCAACACGGATACCAGCACGTCGTAATTCATCTTGTACTTTCTTCGCATAGTCTAAATGTACTTGCGGAGAAACTGGAATTACTTGCGCTTGAACTGGAGCTAACCAAGTTGGGAATGCACCTTTGTATTCTTCAATTAAGAAGGCTACGAAACGTTCCATAGTTGATACAACACCACGGTGAATTACAACTGGACGATGTTGTTTACCGTCTTCACCAACGTAAGATAATTCAAAGCGTTCTGGAAGTAAGAAGTCTAATTGTACAGTTGAAAGTGTTTCGTCTTTTCCAAGAGCAGTACGAACTTGAACGTCAAGTTTTGGACCGTAGAATGCCGCTTCACCTTCAGCTTCATAGTAATCAAGACCCATTTCATCCATAGCTTCTTTTAACATACCTTGTGCTTTTTCCCACATTTCATCATCAGCATAGTACTTTTTAGTATCAGCTGGGTCACGATAAGATAGACGGAATGAATAGTTCTCTAAACCGAAATCTTTGTACACTTCTAGAGTTAAGTTTACAACACGTTTTAACTCTTCTTTAATTTGATCTGGGCGAACGAAAATGTGCGCATCGTTTAAAGTCATTCCGCGTACACGTTGTAATCCAGATAATGCTCCAGACATTTCATAGCGGTGCATTGTTCCAAGTTCCGCAATACGGATTGGTAATTCACGGTAGCTGTGAATATCATTTTTATAAACCATCATGTGGTGAGGGCAGTTCATTGGACGAAGAACTAACTCTTCATTATCCATTTCCATTGATGGGAACATACCATCACGGTAGTGATTCCAGTGACCAGAAGTTTCATAAAGCTCTCTGCTTCCTAGTACTGGAGTGTATACGTGATCATAGCCTAAGCTTGCTTCTTTATCAACGATGTAACGCTCGATAATGCGGCGGATAGTTGCACCTTTTGGTAACCAAAGTGGTAAACCTTGTCCTACTTTTTGGCTATTAGTAAATAGTTTTAATTCTTTACCTAATTTACGGTGATCGCGCTCTTTCGCTTCTTCAAGCATACGTAAGTGCTCATCTAATTCTGCTTTCTTAACGAATGCAGTACCGTAAATACGTTGTAGCATTTTATTATTGCTATCGCCGCGCCAGTAAGCACCTGCAACGCTTAATAATTTAAATACTTTAATTTTCCCTGTAGATGGAAGGTGAACACCACGGCAAAGGTCGAAGAATTCGCCTTGCTCATAGATTGAAATAACTGCATCTTCTGGAAGGTCGTTAATTAAATCTAATTTTAACTCATCGCCGATTTCTTCAAAGCGACGAAGTGCTTCTGCACGTGGCACTTCATGACGAACGATTTCTAAGTTCTCGTTCACAATTTTTTGCATTTCTTTTTCGATTTTCTTGAAGTCTTCAACTGTAATTGCTTCTTCCATATCAATATCGTAGTAGAAGCCATTTTCAATTACTGGACCAATGCCAAGCTCAAGCTTAGCATCTTTATATAAACGTTTTAACGCTTGTGCTAATAGGTGGGCTGTTGAATGGCGTAAAATGTATAAGCCATCTTCAGAATCTAATGTAATAATAGAAACTGCACCATCTTCTTCGATTGGTGTAACAAGATCGATCATCTCATCGTTTAATTTTCCAGCCACAGCTTTTTTCTTTAAGCCTGGGCTAATAGAAGCTGCGATTTCTTCAGTTGTTACGCCTTTTGGAAACTCCTTCACAGCTCCATCAGGGAAAGTAATTTTAACTACATCTGCCATCACTGGTCACTCCTCTTTTTTTCAAAATAAAAAACACTCATCCCGTAAAAAGGGACGAGTGTTGAATTCGTGGTTCCACCCTTGTTCCAATTAACATTATTGTTAATTGCTCAAGTTCAACATAACGGTGTTGTCCGTTAGCAATTACTAGGAAAAACCGTTCACTGCTAAAGTTTAGAGGTGGTAAGTAATAATCCCGTACTAGGAAGCTCACACCCTAAGGCTTCCCTCTCTGAAAATCGTAGAAAACTACTCATGTCCTCATCATGACATTTCAATATATTTCATTTATGTAGGTAATTATATGCTCAAAAACTTAGAAAATCAAGGGCGTTACCTTTATTTTTTAAATTTTTCACATTGCGCTCAAACTCATGTAATCCATGTAATTGGACCCGTTCTTGAAATACATTTCGCAAAGTAATAATCATATTATGGTCTTGTTCTTTCGTATATAAATAAATTTTTTTCGGCGAAATAGAAAGAAGTGGTGCAATTACTTTCGTATCAATATATACATCCTTTTGCTTCAATAATTCCTCATCTATATATTGGACCAATTTCTCCTGTTTTAAACGTCTACCTTTATCATCATAGAAAATAAAGCTTTCATCAAAAATAAGATGCACACAGGACAAACGTGATTTTCGGCTACGCACTTGTTG
This sequence comes from Bacillus sp. 17RED48, assembly GCF_019837545.1. Classification (NCBI taxonomy): domain Bacteria; kingdom Bacillati; phylum Bacillota; class Bacilli; order Caryophanales; family Bacillaceae; genus Bacillus; species Bacillus sp. 17RED48. Next base: position 294,268 of record NZ_JADAXG010000001.1, on the reverse strand, counting down.
CCTTAGCGTCTCAATAAACATTTGATATTCTTGTTCCAACTTATACTCATCAATCGACACTTCAGCAAGCTTAGCTACCATTTCCCTATATGTACGAAGGCGAAAACGAACATATGATGAAAACGAGAACGAAAGCGGATCACAAAGCCAGTTATTTAAAGAGGATTTAATATATGATTCAAATGTGTGACGTGTTAATTCTCGAGCAATCTCTTTTCTTCTTCCCTTTAAAATCTCTTGTGCCATATGCAATATTTGATGACACTCTTCCTCTTCTTCATAAAAAAACTTCTCTTTTAAGATTGTATAAATCCACTCATTTTGCTTTACATTCACAATGAAATATACCATTACGGGCAATAAAATCTTTTCAATATAATTCGATTCACATACTGGTATATGAATCACCACTTTTTGTTCCTCTAAATACACACTCGTTTCCTTATATAACAGTTCCGCTCTTTTCAATAGTTGTCTATATACATGCATAGCATCATTTTTTTCTTCGAAGCAAATTTCAATCACTTTTGTCCCCCCTTTTATCCCTGCTCTAAAGGATTGTATCTATACGTTACAAATCCTATAAGAGTCCGTCCCGTGGAAGTTCACTCTTAGTAGAATTACATTTCCTATCGTTAGAAAATCCACTCAATATGGCTTGCTAATTTTATATATATTAAGGGAGGGAGAAAAAAATGATACAAGCTACAATGAATTTTCTATAAGAAGTTTTTCGTTTTACAATTCACCTATTCTGAAAAGTGTTCAAAACGAAAAAAGAGCAAGCTTTTCAGCTTACTCTTTACTTATGACGTCGGTTTTTCCCGCCAATCGGAATTGGCTTCGCTAAATATTTAATTCGTTCCATAATACGTGCTGCTTTCATTTGTTCTGCTTCACCACGCTGTGTATACGTTAAATGATGTTCCAATTCCTTGAAATCAAAGTTAGACGTAAAGAACGTCGGTAAGTTTTCTAACATACGGAATTGCAAAATTGCGCCAAGCACATCGTCACGCACAAAGCTTGACATCGCTTCTGCTCCGATATCATCTAGCATTAAAACTTGTACGCGTTTCACCGCATCAATCTTTTCCCCAATCGAATTATCTTGAATCGAACTTTTAATTTCACGTAGAAATTCAGGAAAGTATACGAGCATCGAACTTATTTTCTTTTGAGCAAGCTCATTCGCCATTGCTCCTAACAAATACGTTTTCCCTACACCAAATTTACCGTACAAATATAAACCTTGTACTTTTTTACCAGGTTCATATGTACTTAAAAATTCATTAGCAGCACCAATTGCATCAATACGCGCATCTAAATCTGAAGGATCTAAGTTTTCCATCGTTGCCTGTAAAATGTCAGTTGGCATATATACACTTTGAACGAGTTTTTCATATTTCTTTCTCTCGTCATATGCTACTTTTCTAACGCAACGATCGTATTGAATATCAATCATCTTCCCTTGGATAACGAGCTTTGGCTCATATCCTTGCAGCATGTTTTTACACGAACCTAGATCCGGACAATCTACGCAACCTACACTTTGTCCAATATATTCGTATAACTTCACAAGGCTACGCTCAATCATAGAAGTTGTTACTTCACCTTGATGTTCGTCTATAAATTCTTTCACACGCGGATGTGCCATTACTTCCGCCTTTAATACTTCATATCTATTTTTAAAATTTTTATTTTCCATTAACTTTGCAAATGAATTTTGAATATGCTCCATTTTCTCACCTCAAAGAGCGTTCATTCTCTTCTATTAATCACGCTTATATTTTTTTAACACTTCTTCTAGTCGTTTTCGTTCATCATCTAACGTACTTGCATCTTTTTTCTTACTTACATCTTTCTTCACTGTTTCTTTCTCTTGTTCTTTCGGCTCTTCTTTCAGCCAATCTGGTACCATTTCTTTTCTTATCGTTTTCTTCGACGTACGGCCTTTTTTCTTCGTCTCAGCCCATTCTTGATATTGACGATTTTCTTCTTTCGCTAATGCCATTGCTTCAGCTACTGTACCGACCTTTTTACGTGCCCAATGCCCAGCAATTTTCTCCACATACGTTTTCGCAAGTTTCATATCTGAGCGTAGCATAACGTAATAAATAAGTACATTCACAACACCTGGCGTTAATTTTTGGTTGATCATTACATCTTCAACGATCTGCAAGTCAGCCTTTGTCGCCTCTGCACCACCAGAGATTTCTTTTAATAGTTGTTTTGGTGAGATTTCCTCTAACTGTTTTATTAACATCTCTTCTTGCGTAGAAGGCTCTTTCCCTTCCATCATACGTGCAGCGTGAGGTTGTACTCTTTCACTTAATACAGGTAACGCTTGACCATTTTCGAACTGATACCAATCACGTGCTCCTTTTCTAAGCCTTTCGATATCAATTGTCTGCATCTCTGTCACCGTACCAAGAACGATATTTTGCATCGATAACACATCTACATCGTACACGTAAGCAAGTGTACTGACACATTCTCGCACTTGATCTGTAATCGCCTTTTTAGGGACAAGAGCGGACAAGCCATCTACAAATAAGGAGAAATCAAAGAAATCATTCCAAACTTTTGGAGCGTCTCCCTTCTCGTTACTTGGCATAGCTGTCGTTTTTGGAATACGAAGATCTTCTTGCGCATGCTCAAGCTGTCCTGGATTAAACGAACCAAACACATCATTGAAAGAACGCGTAACATTTTCATAAGAAGCAAAATCAAATTCTTCTTCTAAGAAATATTGCTTTACTTGATTATATTTTGTCCGACTCAATCGATTGTATAAAAAGATGCTTAACACAATATCATCAAAAAACTGCTTCGGAGATAAAGGTGGTTGCAATTCGTATATAAACATTCGAATATCTTTTTCTTTCTTAATATATACTTTCAAAAGCCCAATTGCTTCTAACTTTACTCGTTCCTCATATATTTCGGGAAGCTGCATTTGCATGGTCACCATAAGGGAATGATGTGTATTCTCTTTTCCAAACACACGATCTTGCTCTAACTCTCCCCATAGCGTCATGTACAAGCTAAAAGCTCTACTACCTATTAACGGCTGATACAACATCGTTAACACTTTTCGGTCGTAATTATGCAGTAACCCTTTCGCACTTACTTTATAACGATCAATTGGCAATAGCTCCATCCATGACTGTTTTTCCATTCTTGCTTTTCCTTTCTCTCATCCAATCTATCCTCTACTTCATTCGTTCTATCTTCATTATATAATTGCTTAGCGAAAAAGAGCTATTAGCTTTCGCTTCTAGCTCTCTTATCTCATTACTTACGGTATGTAAAGAGAATAAAATACAACTTCTACTCTCTTTCTTTTTGCAGTATATCTTTTAATTCTTCAATAAATACATTTAAATCTTTAAATTGGCGATATACAGAAGCAAAACGCACGTAAGCAACATCATCAATATCACGCAGTTCTTCCATAACAATTTCACCAATCATATCACTTTTCACTTCTGATATACCTAAATTACGAAGTTCACGTTCCACACTTTGAGTTACTTCTTCTAATTGTCTTAAAGATACTGGCCTTTTTTCGCACGCTTTAATTAAGCCGCGCAAAATCTTTTCTTTATTAAACTCTTCTCGTGTACCTTCTTTTTTTACAACGATAAGAGGTGACTCTTCTACTCTTTCAAATGTCGTAAAGCGACTTAAACAGCTTTCACACTCTCTCCTTCTTCGAATAGAGCGCCCCTCGTCTACCGGACGCGAATCTAACACTCTTGTACCATTATGAGAACAGGATGGACAACGCAATATATTCACTCCTTTACACTATACTCTTTATTTTTTCTCTACTTACTTCATCTGACAATATATATACAATATTATATAACTCATTCTAACTCTCTTACCACTTTAAGTTTAAACACATTATTTTATCATCTCGTTTTCAAAAATAAGATGGTAGATGGAGTGCTAACTTATTCGTAAGAGCTCAATTTATCTCACTAACGAGTACGTTATATTTTTCCTTTTTTATAAACTAAAAAAGAGGTGCATTATACACCTCTTTACATTTTAAATCAATTATGTTCTTTTTTAAAGAGCTTTTGTTTCTCTCTGCTTAATTTCGAAGCTACCAGTGCCTCGAGGAAGCTCGATGCTCTCACGCGTTTTCGCGTTTAAACCTTCTGCAATATATTCTGCAGCAACATTTGGATCAATACGATCCCCACAAGTATAAACATCAATACTTGCGTAACCGTGCTCCGGAAAGCTATGAATTGTTAAATGTGATTCCGAGATAATTACTACTCCACTTACACCTTGTGGTGCAAATTTATGGAAAGCAACCTCACGCACTTCAGCACCAGCTCTCAGTGCTGCATCCACAAATAATTGTTCAATATACGGCATGTCATTAAGCTTGTCGAAATCGCAATCCCAAAGTTCAGCGATTACGTGACGACCCATCGTATCCATAGTATCCATTCTACAGTTCCCCCTTGTAAATTTATTCTAACTGTTCGAATTGAAAACTAATTTGCAATTTGGCTTGCTCCACTACCACGGGGGAAAGTTAGTCCAGAGAGGTCCTAACCCTTTAAGTAGTGACTACGTACCTCAGCTCTTAAGTTTACGAGTGTTAGTATACTTTGTTTATTTTCATTTTGCAACAACAGTTTTTTCGATTTTCTGTCATATTTTCCTCTTTACTTTTCCCTAAAAAAAATAAACGATTCACAAATACAGTAATCACAACGTTTCGTGGTATGTCCACTTTCAAAAATATACTTATATAATTTTTTTCCTTTTCAGAAAAAAATAAAAAAAAGAAGGCAAATATCCACTTGCCCTCTCCCTTATTCACTTAAATATGTTGCACATTTTTTTGTTTCGCTAATTCGTCAACAACTAACGTTACAAGATCTACAACACGACGAGAGTAGCCCCACTCGTTATCATACCAAGCAAGTACTTTCACTTTACGATCACCCATTACCATTGTAGATAAACCATCAATAATAGCTGAGTGTGTATTTGTATTAAAGTCAATAGATACTAAAGGCTCTTCGCTGAATTCTACAATGCCTTTTAACGCACCGTTTGCAACAGTTTTGAATGCTTCATTAATAGCTTCAACTGTCACATCACGCTTTACATCTACTACTAAGTCAACAAGAGACACGTTTGGCGTTGGTACACGAAGTGCCATACCATGAAGTTTTCCGTTTAAGTGCGGAAGAACTTTTGCAAGCGCTTTCGCAGCACCTGTCGTTGTCGGAATGATCGATTGTCCGCAAGCACGTGCTCTTCTTAAATCTTTATGTGGGTTATCAATATTTTTTTGGTCATTTGTATAAGCATGAACAGTTGTCATTAAACCGTTTTCAATTCCAAACTGCTCATCTAACACCTTAACAACAGGCGCTAAACAGTTTGTTGTGCAAGATGCATTTGAAATAACAGTATGTTTTGTAATATCTAATTGGTCTTCGTTCACACCAACTACAATTGTTACATCTTCATTTTTACCAGGCGCTGTTAAAATAACTTTTTTCGCTCCAGCTTCAACATGAAGAATTGCTTTTTCTTTTGAATTAAATTTACCAGTTGCTTCAATTACAACTTCAACACCTAGATCTGTCCAAGGCAATTCCTTTGGATCGCGGTTGTTTAAAAGGCGAATCATTTTCCCATCAACTAACAAGTGATCTTCAAATGCTTCTACTGTTCCGTCAAACTTGCCGTGAACTGTATCATATTTAATTAAATGTGCTAACGTTTCAGATGGATAGCTTGCATTGATTGCTACAATTTCGAATGCGCTTTCTTTTATTGCCTGACGAAATACCATTCTCCCAATACGTCCAAATCCATTAATTGCCACACGAGTCATAATATGTTATCCCCCTTGAATGCGTTATACTATTTATCTCCAATCCCAATAATAGTATAACACAAAAAGGGGATATGTCACTAAGCATTTTCATTAATTTCACAATTTTTTAGTCAATAATGTTCCAATTCTTTAAAATCACCTGTAATTGTGTTTTCGTTCCCATAATTGTGCCATCATTATTTATCACTTCATCTGCATTTTTCACTTTTTCTTCTAACGGCATTTGAGATTGAATACGAACTGTTGCTTCTTCTTCTGAAAAATTATTTCGTTTCATTAAACGTTCTAATTGCGTATGTGGCTTAACCGCTACAACTAAAACGCGGTCAACGAGACTTGTTAATTTGCTTTCAAATAAGAGAGGTATATCTAACACAACCGCTTGCATACCTTCCTTTATGTACTTTTCCTTTTGTGTATTCATTTCCTCACGAACTGCAGGATGAACGATTTTATTTAACTGCAATCGTTTTTCTTCATTATAGAAAACGACACTTCCTAATTTCGGGCGATCCAATTCTCCATCTTCTTGTAATACTTCCGTTCCAAACACTTCTACAATTTTGTTATATGCTGGTTTTCCTCGTTCTACAACTTCTCGCGCAATAATATCTGCATCAATAACTGGTATACTCAGTTCACGAAACATTTGAGACACTGTACTTTTTCCACTTGCAATGCCTCCCGTTAATCCAATTACTACTGTCATCATAATCCTCCTCACAATATAAAAGGCGCGAAACTAATGTTCCACGCCCATACTTACATTTTCCAAATTCCAATAATAATGAGTAATACCCCAGGCAGGAATGTAAATTTTTGTAACCATTTCATATTCGATAAAACCGTTCCAAGTTTCATTCCAATAAATAAAAACAAAGAACTCATAACCGCAACCAATATTGCCATCATAGCGGGCGCATAACCTAATAAAGATGCACCAATTCCAGCACCGAACGAATCTATAGAAAGAGCGATACCAAGAAGTAACGCTTCTCCTGCAGAAATGGTGCCTGATTTATCAAAATCTGCAACAGTCGGTTTCCGTAAAATTTGAATCACTAGCCCGAGCGAAGCAATTTCTAATTTCCAAACCTTCTCCTCTTGCTTTGGTTCTTCTTTTTTCTCACTTCGAAAAAATTGGTATAATACCCAAATTCCTATTCCAATAAGAACAAGCCCACCGATACGCGTTGCGATAACAGGTGAAAATATTTTCGCGATCATATGTCCAACTCCCATTGAAACAAGCATAACAGCCGCTGAACACATTCCGATAATTATAATTGATCTTAGTGGAATTCTTACGCTTCTTAAACCATATGTTAGCCCTACACTACAGCTATCTAAGCTTAATGTAAAAGCTAATAAAATAAGAGATAAATAAAGGTACATCGGTAAGCTCCTCCCTTATACATAGCCCTGCTGTATGTATATGACAAATGCCTATCCGATGTTATCTCTTTTCTATATTCTCGGCTGACAAATCGGGCAGTAATGCGTTCCTCTTCCGCCAACAACTGTTTTTTCTAATATCGTACCGCAAGTCACACATGGTTCTCCTTTTTTTCCGTATACATTTAGAAGTTCTTGGAATGAGCCAATTTGCCCTTGCGAATTCATATACGTTCGAATTGTACTTCCGCCTCGCTTCACTGCTTCACCTAACGTTGTAACAGTCGCCTCGTAAATTCGTTCAATTTCTTCTGCTGTTAAAGACGAAGCTTCTCGTTCCGGATGAATTTGAGAACGGAATAAAACTTCATCTACATATATATTTCCAAGCCCTACTAAAAGACGCTGGTCTAATAATACGACTTTTATTTTACGATTGGTCTTTTGCAATCTTTCTTGTAAATACTGCGGTGTCAATTCAGCATCAAACGGCTCCGGACCTAAGTCAGCAAGAGGCATTTGATTCAATTCTTCACCTTTCTTAAAGAGATGCATCGTACCAAACTTTCTCACATCTTTATAATGTAGTTCAGTTCCATCTGTAAATAAGAAACGGACGTGTGTATGCTTATCAATTGGCTCGTCCTCTTGATGCAGTAAAAACTTACCTTCCATACGCAAATGTGAAACAATAACATAATTCGTTACATATAAAAGCAAAAACTTTCCTCTTCGCTTTATATTTTCAATCTTTTCGCCTCTTAGCATTTCTTTAAAGATTTCTGCATCATCCGGACGTTTTACTATTTTTGGATAGGTAACAATAACATCTTCAATTGTTTTTCCTGTCACAAGATTTTCAAGTGTCCGTCTGACGTTTTCAACCTCTGGTAATTCAGGCATTTCATCACTTCCTTATTTTGCGTCGTACCAAGTTGGACCGTAAGAATAATCAACTTTCAGCGGAACTGCGAGTTCAATTGCATGCTCCATTACTTCTGGTACAAGCTTCTCTAATTTTTCAATTTCTTCTTTTGGCGCTTCAAATATCAATTCATCGTGTACTTGCAGAAGTAGACGCGCCTGTAATCCTTCTTCTTCTAGACGGTCTGCCATAATAATCATCGCTTTTTTAATAATATCTGCTGCAGTCCCTTGAATTGGTGTATTCATAGCCGTACGCTCAGCAAAGCTACGTAAATTGAAATTACGACTCGTAATTTCCGGAATATAACGGCGGCGATTTAATAATGTAGCCACATATCCTTTTTGTTTCGCATCTTTTACGATGTCACTCATGTATTCTTGTACACCAGGGAAACTTTCTAAATACTTTTCAATAAATTCCGCTGCTGCTTTTCTTGTAATTCCTAAGTTTTGTGAAAGACCATAATCACTAATACCATACACAATTCCGAAATTAACAGCTTTCGCTTGTCGTCTCATATTCGAAGTTACTTCATCTTTTTCAACGCCAAATACATCCATCGCTGTTTTCGTATGAATATCCATATCATGTTGGAACGCTTCAACTAGCCCTTTATCATTTGCAATATGAGCTAATACGCGAAGTTCAATTTGTGAATAATCTGCCGCGTACATAATCCATCCTTCTTCTGATGGAACAAATGCCTGACGAATCTTTCTTCCTTCTTCTAATCGAATCGGGATATTTTGCAAGTTCGGATCCGTTGAACTTAATCGACCTGTTTGCGTTAATACTTGATTGAAACGAGTATGGATTTTAGATGAATCTTCATGTACAACTTTTAATAAACCTTCAATATAAGTTGAATTCAGTTTCCCTAATTGACGATAATGTAAAATGTTTGGAATGATTTCATGGCGATCCATAAGCTTTTCTAGTACATCAGCTGACGTAGAATAGCCTGTTTTCGTCTTTTTAATAACTGGTAAGTTTAAGTTCTCAAACAGAATAACACCAAGCTGTTTCGGTGAATTAATATTAAATTCTGTTCCCGCAAGCTTATAAATTTCCTGTTCCATTTCCTTTAATCTACCTGCAAGTTCTTCTCCCATATTACGAAGACGCTCCGTATCAACTTTTACACCTTTTACTTCCATATCAGCTAATACACGCGCAAGTGGTAATTCTAACTCTGTAAACAGTTCATATTGCTCATTCTTTTGTAACTCTTCTACGAATGTTTGCTTTACATCATATAATACGTGCACTTTACGAGCTACATGCTCCGCTACTACTTCTAGCTCTGGAACAGCACGCTTCGCACCTTTTCCGTAAACTTCTTCATCAGATTTCACAGCATGTGTTTCTTTCATTTTTGCTACAGTACGGAAATCTTTATCCGTATCAGCCGGGTCAAGTAAATAAGCAGCGATTAATAGATCAAAGTCAATCCCTTGCATATCTATCCCGTTCCATTTAAGTGCAACGATTGCGCGCTTCGCATCAAAGGTATACTTTCTCATTTCTCCATCTGCAAGCCACTCTTTAAAAGCGTCTGACTTAAGAGCAATGTCTGTTTGAATAAAGTAACAGCCATTTTCATTTTGAATACCAAAACCTTGAATGTCCGCTCTATGATAGTTATCTTCTTGTACTTCAACAATAAGCGCACTATCTTGCACTAGCATTTCTTCTGTAACTTCTTCCACAATATCAAATGTAATATCATCTAATTCAGCTGGAGTCGTTTCTTCTGGCGTAACACCTAATTTATTTAAAAGGGATGTAAATCCTAAATTCTCGAACATTGGAATCACATCACTTGCTTCATACCCTTTATACTCCATATCATCCACATGCACTGTAATCGGTGCATCTGTAATAATAGTTGCAAGATCTTTACTCATAAGAGCTTGGTCTTTATTTGCTTCTAGCTTTTCTTTTAATTTCTTCCCGCTTACTTGATCTATATTTTCATACACTGCCTCGACCGTTTCAAACTGTGTTAACAATTTAATCGCAGTTTTTTCACCAACTCCTGGTACACCTGGAATATTATCTGACTGGTCTCCCATTAAACCTTTCATATCAATAATTTGCTTTGGTGATAAGCTGTATTTCTCAAATAAAGCTTCTTTCGTATATTCATCCACTTCTGTAATCCCTTTGCGAGGAATACATACGAGTGTATTATCTGAAACAAGTTGCAGTAAGTCTTTATCTCCTGAAATAACTTTTACATGAAACCCTTGTTCACTCGCTTCTTTCGCTAACGTCCCCATAATGTCATCCGCTTCATAATTTTCTAATTCATAACGCGGTACGTTGAAAGCATCAAGCATCTCACGAATAAACGGGAATTGCTCTGATAATTCAGGTGGAGTCTTTTGACGCCCTCCTTTATACTCACTATACGTTTTATGACGGAATGTCGTTTTACCCGCATCAAACGCTACTAACATATGCGTTGGTTTTTCTTCCTCTAATATTCTCATTAACATCATTGTAAAACCGTAAATTGCGTTCGTATGTATACCTTTGTCGTTATTTAAAAGCGGTAGTGCAAAGAAAGCACGATACGCGATATTATTACCATCTACTAATACGACCTTTTTTTCCAAACCAGAAACCTCCCCATACAAATTTGAAATGATTTTTTTCACAGAAAAAAACCGTTCCTTTCCTCTCTCTATATTAACATGACTAATAGAGAGAAGAAAAATAACGGCTATTTTCTATTATATATACAAACGTTTACTAACATAAAAGGGAAGTGACGAGAACAGCATAACTATTCTCGTCCAAAATTACTCCTTGGATGAAGGGGTTTTCATGTATTATATTAACAGACCTTTATTAATATTTAATTAAGCCATTGTTAATATATTGTAAATATCCTTCATCCTATTTTTCAGTTGCTGATTTTGGTAAAACAACTGTAAATGTTGTCCCTTCCCCAACTTCACTATCCACTGTAATCGTACCGTGATGTGCCTCAACTAAATGCTTTACAATCGATAATCCAAGGCCTGTACCACCAGTATTTCTACTTCTCGCTTTATCCACTCGGTAAAAGCGTTCAAAAATACGCGGAATTTCATCTTTACTAATACCAATTCCGGTATCCGATACTTTTATATAAGCATTATATTTATCTTCTGCTAATTCTACAGAAACAACGCCTCCAGCCGGCGTATATACGATTGCGTTATTCATTAAATTAATAAAGATTTGCTTCAAACGACTTGGATCTCCAATGACCGAGACTCCTTTTAGCGCATTTACTTGTAAAGAAATTTCCTTTTCTCCTGCTTTGTTATCAAGCACCATATGAATGTCTTCAAGAAGTCCCTTCATATCAACGGTCCCCATACTCAATTTAAATCCTTGTTGCTCAATCTTTGATAAATCTAATAAATCTTCAATTAACCCTTGCATGCGTTCACTTTCTTTTAAAATAATGTGCAAGAAATGTTCGCAGAATTTTTTATTATCCATAGCACCGTCCAAGAGCGTTTCTGAAAAACCTTTAATAGAAGTAATCGGTGTCTTTAGTTCATGAGAAACATTCGCTAAAAAGTCTTTTCTCATTTGTTCTAATTTCTTTAGCTCAGTAATGTCATGGAATACAAGGACAATCCCTTTCCATTCATGGTTCGTCCCGATAATCGGTGCTCCATATACTTCGAAATGCTTTCGCTCAATTCCAAGCGGCAATAACATTTGTTTACGCACTTTCACTTCTGTCATAAAGATTTCTTCCACGAGCTCTATAATTTCTGTATGATGAAACGACTCATAATATAAACGATCTAAATATTCTTCATCTGTTACGTGGAAAGTCTCCTTATACGAACGGTTTACAAGGTTTATATAACCGCGACTATCAATTAAAATCATTCCGCTTCCCATATTTTCAATTAACGTATGCAGACGATCTTGTTGCATTTCTTGCTCAAGTGTCATCTCTTGTAAATTACGGGCTAAAATATTAATCGCTTTACTCAGCATTCCCGTTTCATCCGAATGACTCTCATAAGCGCGTGCTTTATAATTTCCCTTCGCTAATTCGATAGCAACTTTCGTAACGGATTCAATCGGCCTAATATATTGCCCTGTAATTTTCATACCTAAAAATACGACTACGAGACAAGCGATAACAAATCCGATAATTAATAATCCCCACGTTTTTTGATGAACAGATTTCAAAGGCTCAATTGTACTTTTTACCAAAATGTACCCTTGTTTTCCTGCTACATCTTGAACGAACACCGCATGGTAAAATTCATTATTCTGCTCTGTTTCTTTCGTAATGACTTTATTTCTTTGTTTCGTTGTTTCAGAAGTAAGTTCTTTAATTATCCCTTGGCTAAAAGCAGACTGTTCTCCTCCGCTATATTGAACTTTCTTTTTTTCATCTACAAATGCAATAGAAGCCTGTATTTTTTCTTCTAACTTTTCAAATACATATGGATTTTTTAAAACATCATCAAAACCCTGTTCTTCTGCTAATACCGCAACATACTCTGTCTCTTTTACCATTCTCTCTTTGGCATGATCTATATAGTAGTTTTCAAACACGGTTTCCAGTAATAAACCTAGTCCAACTAAAATAAAAACAATAAGAGAAACAAATGTAAAAAGAAGCCTGGAACGAAATTTATTCATCCCCTTTTGGCTCCTCTAATTTATATCCTAAACCACGTATCGTTTTAATGTACGTCGGTTTTTTCGTATTTTGTTCAATTTTATCGCGCAAATGGCTAATATGAACGTCAACAATTCGTGTATCACCAGCAAAATCATAGTTCCATACAGCACTTAATAATTGATCACGTGTCAACACGCGACTTTTATTTTTCGCAAGATAAACAAGTAGTTCAAATTCTTTTGGTGTTAATTCAAGCTTTCTTCCTTGGAAATAAGCCTCATAAAATTCCGGCAAAATTTTAAGTTCAGCAATTGTGATGCTCTCTTCATCTGACGCTTCTTTCACTTGTTCTTCTTGTTGTAATTTCGTGCGGCGCAAAATTGCCTTCACACGCGCAACAACTTCCCTTGGGCTAAATGGCTTCGTCATATAATCATCTGCCCCAAGTTCAAGACCTAGCACCTTATCAAATTCATCATCTTTTGCTGTTAACATTAAAATCGGCGTCATAACGCGCTGCAATCGTAATTCTTTACACACTTCCATACCATCCATTTTTGGAAGCATTAAATCTAATATAATTAAATCTGGGCGTTCTGTTGTCGCTTTTTGAAGCGCCATTTCTCCATCCATCGCTGTTATCACTTCAAACCCAGCTTGTTGTAGATTAAATTCAATTAAAGTTAAGATAAACTCCTCATCATCAACTACTAAAATACGATTGTTCATTCTTTTCCTCCAAGTTATAGACTTGAAACCTTCTTCATCCTAGCATTTTCCCCGTTATTCTCATCATACTAGAAAATAAGGTCCCTCTCAATATAATTGTCTATTCATGGAGCTCGTTTGTACTATCATTATTCCTAAAAACAACTCCACTCGGCTTAATTAACTTGTTGTTATCCATACTTTATACACTTCTATATCGTTATTAAACTCCACATTCGTATAAATATTAAATTCTCGATTTTGCGCTAACAAAAACGCAAGAGCATACGCTATTTTATAGTCTAGCGTTTCATATCCATCAAATACTCTTCCATACATTTCATTCGCGACCCCGTCTGCCCACACTTCAGCTTCTCTTATCGTTTCAAAGATAACATCTTCTCTTTTCCACTTCATCTTAAAAATCACCCCTTTCATTGACTTCAATTACCAATAAATATATTATTAATTTAAATATATAAATAAACACAATTCCGGGGGCTATTATGCGAGTATTACTACCTATTTTAACTTTAGTAGTAACATGTTTCCTTACTTTTAACGTACCAAGCTGGGATACGATTAAAACAGGTTGTTCAGAATTTGCCGAAGGGTTTAAAGAAGGGTTTTTCAACTAAAAATAGCGCTAGTCCCTTATAGTAAGGTATGCTAGCGCTATTCATATTTTCATGTTTTAAAAATTATCTAATGCTTTTTCCATAATAGAAACTGATTTAAAAGGCGGTGTTACTGTTAAGGAACCTTTTACAACCGTTTCTCCTTTTTCATCATGAGCAGATACAAGCATATCAATTGTATGTTCCTCCTCAGAAACAGCCACAACTTCAAAGTGGATTTGTAACGTTTCATAATGGTGAACATGCTTCACGAACGTAAGGTCCTTCCTAGTAATATGACTACCTGGACCTGGTAAATATTTCGTAACTGCCGTTGTAATCATTCCAGTTAGCATAATGCTTGGTACAATCGGCTTTTCATACGGAGTTTGGGATGCGTAATCATGCTGAATATATAATGGATTGGCATCATTCGTTAACCCTAAGTACAATAACAAATCTTTATCCTCAATTTTTTCAGTGATAGATAATTTCTCTCCTACTGTAATTTCATCCATTCTACGACCAATTTGAACTTTTTTCTTTAACATGTTACAACCCCCTCCGATTTTTTCACCTTATTATCCTACTAAAATCGATACCTTATCCGAATTTTACTATGATGAGGGCAATGTATAGTATAAATCTATAGTTTCATTATAGGATACACCAAATGACAGCGTTTTCATATTATTTCAAAAAAACATTTGAATAAATAGTAGAAAAAGATTCGGGGCCCCGAATCTTTTTCCGCTTATATTTAATTATTAAACAAGAACCTTCATTACATTACGTACAGATTCTACAGAGCGATCTAACGCTTCTTTTTCATCTGCAAGAAGTTCTAACTCAATAATTTTTTCAATTCCGTTACCACCTAGAATTACTGGTACCCCTAAGTAAAGGTCGCTATAACCATATTCACCTTCAAGGTACGCAATAGCTGGTAATACACGGCGTTGATCTTTTAAGATTGCTTCTGTCATTTCAACTAAAGAAGCAGCTGGTGCGTAATATGCACTACCGTTTCCTAATAAGCCTACAATCTCGCCGCCACCTTTACGGGTACGTTCTACGATTGCTTCTAAACGCTCTTTCGGAATTAACGTTTCTAACGGAATGCCACCTGCATAAGAATAACGTACAAGAGGTACCATATCGTCACCGTGTCCACCAAGAACAAATCCTGTAATATCTTTCACAGAAAGATTTAATTCTTGTGCAATAAATGTACGGAAACGAGCTGTATCTAATACGCCCGATTGACCGATAACACGCTCTTTCGGGAATCCTGCTTCTTTAAATACAGAATATGTCATTGCATCAACTGGATTTGTTAATACAACAATAATCGCATTTGGTGAATGTTTTGCAATGTCGCGCGTAATACTTTTCATAATTTTAGAGTTTGTTGCTACTAAGTCATCACGGCTCATACCAGGCTTACGCGCAATACCTGCTGTAATAACGACAACGTCAGAATCAGCAGTATCTTCGTAATTAGATGTTCCAATAATGTTAGCATCAAAACCTTGTACTGGGCTCGCTTCTAACATATCTAACGCTTTCCCTTTTGTTGGATTTTCCAGTTGTGGAATGTCCACTAATACAACATCTGCAAGTTCTTTTTGTGCTAATAAGAATGCTGTTGTTGCTCCTGTAAATCCTGCACCGATGACTGAAACTTTCTTGCGTTTGATTGTCATAATTTACCCCCCGCTTTAATTATGCGTTTTTGATTATCGCTACATCCATATTTTTAATAAGTTCATTAGCGAACTCAGAACATTTCACTTCTGTTGCACCTTCCATTAAGCGTGCGAAATCATAAGTTACTACTTTTGAAGCAATTGTTTTCTCAACTGAATCAGTTACTAAATTCGCAGCTTCGTTCCATCCTAAGTGCTCTAATAATAATACACCAGAAAGAAGAACTGAAGATGGGTTTACTTTATCTAAACCTGCATATTTTGGAGCTGTACCATGTGTAGCTTCAAAGATAGCATGTCCAGTCACATAGTTAATGTTTGCACCAGGTGCAATACCAATTCCACCTACTTGTGCAGCAAGTGCATCAGAGATGTAGTCTCCGTTTAAGTTCATTGTTGCAACAACATCGAACTCACGTGGACGAGTTAAAATTTGTTGTAAGAAGATGTCTGCAATAGAATCTTTTACGATGATTTTTCCAGCCACTTCAGCGTCTGCCATCGCTTTATTCGCTGCATCTTTACCATCTTTCTCAACGATACGATCATATTCAGCCCAAGTAAATACTTTATCGCCGAATTCTTGTTCCGCTACTTCGTAACCCCAGTTTTTGAAAGCACCTTCTGTAAATTTCATAATGTTTCCTTTATGAACTAATGTAACAGAAGAACGCTTTTCGTTAATTGCATATTGAATTGCAGCACGAACAAGACGCTTTGTCCCTTCTTCTGAGATTGGTTTAATACCAATACCAGATGTTTCTGGGAAGCGGATTTTATTAACACCCATTGCTTCTTTTAAGAAAGCAAGGACTTTTTCTGCTTCCGGAGATCCTTGTGCATATTCAATTCCAGCATAAATGTCTTCTGTATTCTCACGGAAAATAACCATATCAGTATCTTCCGGACGTTTTACAGGTGAAGGAACACCATCAAAATAACGAACTGGACGTAGACATACATATAAATCTAATTCTTGACGAAGTGCTACGTTTAGAGAACGAATACCACCGCCAACTGGAGTTGTAAGTGGACCTTTAATCGCGATTAAATATTCACGGATTAAATTTAAAGTTTCTTCTGGTAACCACTCGCCTGTTTGGTTGAATGCTTTTTCCCCTGCAAGCACTTCTTTCCAAACGATTTTCTTCTCACCATCATAAGCTTTTTCAACTGCTGCTTCTAGTACACGAGATGCAGCTGCCCAAATATCAGGACCAATTCCATCTCCTTCGATAAATGGAATAATCGGATTGTTTGGTACATTCATAACACCATTAGTTACAGTAATTTTTTCACCTGTCGTCAATGTGATAACCCCCATGTTTGAAATTTCATATGTATGAAACTGAGGGAATAACCCCTCAGTTCAAACCGTTATTTAAATTAAAATATTCTAATCATTACGTCTTTCCGAAAAAATCAGACTTTTGAAAGCGTATTTTCACTATCAAAATAGTGTTTTTTGCTTATCGTTGTGCAATTGGAACGTACACTTGATGTGTTGGTCCATTATAATCAGCACGTGGACGGATTAAACGGTTGTTTTCATATTGTTCTAGAATATGAGCTAACCAGCCTGACATACGGCTAATTGCAAAAATAGGTGTAAATAAGTCATGGTCAATTCCTAAACAATGGTATACAGAAGCTGAATAGAAATCAACATTTGGCGGAAGACCTTTTTCTTTTGTTACAATGTCTTCAATTTTGATAGACATATTATACCATTTGTTTTCTCCTAAAAGCACGCATAATCTCTTAGACATTTCGCGTAAATGTTTTGCACGCGGATCACCCTGCTCATATACACGGTGGCCAAAGCCCATGATTTTCACTTTATTTTGAAGAGCATTATGAATATATGATTCTACATTTTCTTCTTCGCCAATTTCAGTTAGCATCTTCATTACATTTTCATTTGCCCCGCCGTGAAGAGGACCTTTTAACGCACCGATTGCTGCTGTAATACCAGAATATACATCTGAAAGTGTAGCTACACAAACGCGTGCAGTAAATGTAGAAGCGTTTAACTCATGATCTGCGTGAAGTACAAGCGCCTTATCAAAAGCTTCAATTTCAACTTCATTTGGCTCGCGATCATTTAACATGTACAAGAAGTTTGCAGCTAATGATAAATCGTTTCTAGGCTCAACAACATCTAAACCTTTACGAATTCTTGCATAAGCAGCAACTAAAGTTCCCACTTGAGCCTGCAATTTAACCGCTTTCAAATAATTGGAGTTTTCATCCATAATTTCAGCGCTCTCATCGTATAATGATAGCATGGAAATTGCAGTTCGTAAAACAGACATCGGATGTGCGATTTTTAAATCTACTTGTTTCAAATATGTTAAAATCTCACCTGGAACTTTATAGTATTCCGATACAGTCTCTTTAAATTTCGCTAGTTCTTGTTCATTAGGAAGCTTGCGATGCCATAATAAGTACACTACTTCTTCAAATGTAGCATTCTCAGCTAAATCATCAATATTATACCCAACATAAGTTAATGTATCATCAATAATAGAGCTCACAGATGATGTTGTTGCTACTACCCCTTCTAAACCTCGAATAACAGTCATGACATTCTCTCCTTTTCCTGAAAATTCTCCCAACCTTGCTCCTTATATCTATTTGCTCCCCTTTTGAATTATGAACGCCCGTTCACTCTTTAGGCAAGCAAAATGCACGATCATGCAAATTTATTGCGATGTTCCCCTCTTATGTCCATTGTCTACATGGAAAGCATGAGCGTGAATGTCTCCCCGAATCCTCACGCTCAAAACAACAAGTTAGTGAGGAAAATTAATTCCGAAGAGTTTTATGATAAAAACAACATAAAACAATATCATTATAAAATTGTTTTATGTTGTTTTTATTTTATCTGGTGTAAAGTCTCTGCTGTTATGTAACTTTTCAAAGTTTCTAATCCTATTATAAACAATTATCTGACTTTTGTGAACAGAAAGAATTCAAAATTTTTATATTACTATAAAATTCCTCATTTAAACATCTGTATAATACTCATAACTGCATAGGCAATTCCAGCCCCAATTAATGGACCTACAGCAACTCCATTAAATAAAGCAACCGCTATAATTGTCCCGAAAACGAGCGCAGTTGTAATATGAGGATCCGTCGTCAATAATTGTACGCCGCCTTTCGCTAACAAAGCAACCGCTACCCCTGAAGCTAAAGCAATCCATGCATAATACGATTTCGCCGCTTCTCCAAGTTGTTTAAAACCTATTTCCCCCGTTGCAATCGGTACGAGTACTGCTATTGTAATAACCGTTACACCGAGGTTAATCCCTTTCGTTTGTAGATAAGGAAAGACTTTATCTCCTAGAAACGTAAATTTCAATAAAAATAACACACCAATAGCTACAGTAAGCGATTGGTTTTTAGCAACAAGTCCTATAATAAGTAGTATGAATAAAAATAACGTTGACTGACTAATCATGTTTGCACTTCCTTTCTGAAAATAATGAACTCATTTCCAAACAAAAATACCTTTAAACCTATCGTTATACATGCTATATCGATGTATATTCAACAATAACCACTTCATTTTTTATGTATTTTAAACTGACAAACTGAGACTTTCATCATCAAAAATTTAAGCATGTATACATTTTTGAAAACGATTGTCTCTCCTTTCTTTTCTAATAAGAAACAGGTAAAATAAAAAGAAGAGAAAATGAAGTTTTTACCATATAGTAGAAGCATCAACACCAAGCTTTTACAGTCACTCATGTACTGAAAAAGCAGGAAAAATCCATCATTCCACTATAACATAAAGTGAAACTTTAATCAGTGCAGCACACTCGTTATAAGTTGAACGAATTAGGATAATCCAAATTGGAATGGGAGGTATACATCTTTGAACCGAAACTTACTATATATGATATTGCGACTCATATTTGTCATTGTAGCAACGGTAGCCGGGTTCTATGCATTACTATATATGTCAGGACTTATCTACCCTTTTATTATCGCTTTCGCATTTGCTTATTTGATTAATCCTGTCGTCAATTTCCTTAATCAAAAACTACAATTTCCTCGCGCACTAGCAGTACTCGTTAGCTTAATTCTCGTATTTGGAGCTATCGTTGGACTCGTTACATATCTTGTAACAGAAGCAATATCTGCCACAACATACTTACTACAACTTGTTACAGTAAAGTTTCCGGATATCGTTAAATTCGCAGAGCAATTTGCACTTAATCATATTATGCCTCTCTATGATGATTTAATTTCTAAATTTAATCATCTTGGGGAACCACAGCGCTATACGATTACACAAAACATTCAAAACTTAGGAACCGAAGCAACGACGCAAATGAAAGAACTTTTAACTGCTATTATAAGCGGGTTAACAAATTTCATTAGTGCATTACCAACAACTTTAACTGTCCTTGTATTCGTTTTATTAGCCACTTTCTTCATTAGTTACGATTGGCACCGTCTTGCTCAGAAAGTAAGAAAATTTTTGCCGAATCGTGTTCATGGCTATGGAAAAACTATTTTTGTCGATTTAAGAAAAGCTTTATTTGGTTTTGTTAAAGCGCAACTTACACTCGTATCTATGACAACTGTTATTGTACTAATCGGACTTTTAATATTACGCGTACCATACGCCATTACTATCGCGATTATTACAGGGGTTGTAGATTTACTCCCATATTTAGGAACCGGCGCCGTCTTCGTTCCTTGGGTTATATACGTATTTTTCACTGGCGACACTGCTTTCGCCATCGGTCTTCTCATCTTATACATCGTCGTGATTGTCCAAAGACAAATTATGGAGCCTAAAGTACTCTCATCTAATATCGGCCTCGATCCATTAGCAACACTGATCGCTCTATTTGTCGGCTTTAAGCTTTTTGGCTTTTTAGGATTAATCATCGGTCCAGTCACCTTAGTACTACTTAATACATTGCACAAAGCTCGTGTATTCCATGATTTGTGGAAATATATTAAAGGCACACCTTCAAAATAATAGTTTCTAATTCATATACAACAAAAAACTTACATGTAATCAGTGGGAAATTCCCACTGATTATTCCTTGTACTTATTTTTTACACTCATTACATACAACGAGAGAATTGCCCCAGAAAAAGGATAATACTCTTGTTTTTTTGCATGAAAAACGCATATTTCGAGGTATTTTTACATATTTATTCTATTATTCCTATAATTATTACTTACATTTATTACTTTTTATGTAAATGAATAAATATACAAAAACCAGCTTGAGTTCATATGAATTTCCCTACAGTATACTCAGTAAGAACTACCTACATATCCAACCGAAAAATACACAGCAAATATAATAAAGCAAAACTACGATTATTAACTTTCACCAACCGGATTAGTATGAGCAGTCCGATTTCCACTTAACTCCTTCGCATTCACCAAATTTTAAGGCATGATACAGCAAAACTTTAATTAACAGAACTTCATCCATCCGCCATCCTTTTGCGGGCAAAAAAAATAGTGCTTAGATCGCTATAATCTAAGCACTATTTCTGCACAATAATAGTAGAACTCTTTCTAAACTTCCATTCCATCCACTTCATAACAAATGGCTTCAACAAAGCCCTCGTCATAGGGATAACGAAGATCAAACCCATTATATCCGTTACGTATCCAGGAAGTACCAAAAGAATACCTCCTACAAAGATAAAAATACCATCCAGTACCGCTCCTCCTGGCATTTCTCCTCTATTCAACTTAGATTGAATCTCTCCAAGTACTTTAAATCCTTGTCTTTTCGCCAAATAGACACCTACAACACCCGTAAATACAATCATAGCGAACGTAGACCATAAACCTATTACATGACTCGATCCAATTAAGACTGTAATCTCAATCGCCGGTATTAAAATAAACAAGAATAGTAACCACTTCATAGTTCTACACTCCTCTCACGCATCACTTTAAACGAACCCATAACGCCCGTATACGCTACACAAAAACTAAACACCTTTCCCTATTGAACCTCGTAACAAACGGCTTCTAAACCCAATTCCAGGCGTTTCAAGCTGATTCCACCTCGTTTTTGTGTAAAAAAAAAGAGAAGGACTCCGATCCTTCTCTTCATATTACTTATAGCACTTCCGCATGTCCATTATAAACAATTCCGCGTGCTGCATCAACTGTTACTTCTTGGCCATTTTTTAAAGTTGCTGTTACGCCGTTTACACCAACGATAACAGGAATACCGATTGATACACCTACAACAGCCGCATGGCTTGTTAGACCGCCTTCTTCTACAACTAGAGCAGCAGCTTTTTCGATTGCAGGAATCATATCTTTATCAGTGCTTGTTGTAACAAGGATATCACCTTTGTTTACGTTCGCTACAGCTTCAGCAGCTGTTTTCGCTACAACTACTTTACCTTTTGCAGCTTTACGACCGATTCCTTGTCCTTTCGCAACTTCTTCACCAACAACATGGATTTTCATTAAGTTTGTTGTACCAGTTTCAGCAACTGGAACACCAGCAGTGATTACTACAGTGTCTCCAAGTCCAATTAGACCTGCATCCATACCTGTTTGAATTGCAGTATCTAACATTTCGTCAGTAGACGCTGCACGTTTTCCAGCCATAAATGCTTGTACACCCCAAACAAGTGCAAGACGACGTCCTACTTGCTCGTCAGATGTTACAGCTACGATTGGAGATTTCGGACGGTATTTAGAGATCATTTTCGCAGTATGTCCACTTTCTGTTGGAGCTACGATTGCAGCTACATCAAGAGCAAGTGCTGTATGCGCAACAGATTGGCTAATTGCATCTGTGATTGTTGGAGTGAACTCTTTAATACGTTTTTTGAACATATCTTCATATTGTAATGATTTTTCAACACGTACTGCAATGTTAGCCATCATTGTTACTGCTTCTACTGGGTATTGACCAGCAGCTGTTTCACCTGAAAGCATGATTGCATCTGTACCATCGAAGATCGCGTTAGCTACGTCACTTGCTTCTGCACGAGTTGGACGTGGGTTACGTTGCATAGAATCTAACATTTGTGTCGCAGTAATAACCGGTTTACCTAACACGTTACATTTTTTGATTAGACGTTTTTGTACTAATGGTACTTCTTCTGGCGGAATTTCTACACCCATATCACCACGAGCTACCATTAAACCGTCAGAAACTTCTAAGATTGAATCGATGTTATCGATACCCTCTTGGTTTTCGATTTTCGGTACGATTTGGATGTATTGAGCGTTATGCCCTTCTAATAATTCACGGATTTCTAATACGTCAGATGCTTTACGTACGAATGAAGCTGCGATGAAATCAACTTTTTGCTCGATACCGAAAACGATATCTTTTACGTCTTTTTCAGTGATACCAGGAAGCTTAATGCTTACGTTTGGTACGTTAACACCTTTTTTATTTTTTACAGTTCCGCTGTTTAAAACTTTTGTACGGATGTTTCCGTCAGCTTTTTCGATTACTTCTAGTTCGATAAGACCGTCATCGATTAGAATACGAGAACCTGGGTCTACATCGTCATAAAGACCAGCATAAGATACAGAGAACTTCTCTGCAGTACCTAATACTTGCTCAGTAGAAAGAACTACTTCCGCACCTGTTACAAGCTCAGCTTGTCCGTCTACGAAGTCGTGAGTACGGATTTCTGGACCTTTTGTATCAAGTAAAATACCAACTGTTTTACCAGTTTTCTTTGAAGCTTCACGAATGTTTTTAATACGAGCGCCGTGCTCTTCATGGCTACCATGAGAGAAGTTTAAACGAGCAACGTTCATACCTGCTTCGATTAATTGTTCTAATTTCTCAATACTTTCACTAGCAGGACCTATAGTACATACAATTTTAGTTTTACGCATATTGCACCTCCGAAAATTATGAAACCGTTCCCAAATATCCGACATTAAGCCGATTAGATGGATAATTCTTTAGATAATTGATACATATCTTTATCGATTGTATGCTTTTGAGCTAACGCTTCGATAATATCATGATCAACAAGTTTATTATCTTGAATACCTACACAACGTCCACCTCTACCAGCAATTAATAATTCAACTGCTCTTGCGCCAAGACGACTTGCTAATACACGGTCTTGTGCACTTGGTGATCCACCACGTTGTACGTGACCTAATACAGTTACACGAGTATCAAAGTTTGTTGCTTCTTCAATGTGCTTACCGATGTCAATTGCACTTCCAACACCTTCAGCCACAATGATAATACTGTGTTTTTTGCCACGTTCACTACCGCGCTTCAGACGAGCAATAACATCTTCCATGTCATACTCTTCTTCTGGAATTAAGATTGTTTCGGCACCATCAGCTAAACCAGCCCATAATGCGATATCTCCAGCATGACGTCCCATTACTTCGATAACATATGTACGTTCATGAGATGTAGCTGTGTCACGAATTTTATCAATTGCATCAATAACAGTATTTAAAGCTGTATCGAAACCAATTGTGAAGTCTGTTCCAGGAATATCATTGTCAATTGTACCTGGTACACCAACACATGGGAATCCTTGTTCAGTTAATTTTTTAGCACCTTGGTAAGAGCCATCTCCACCAATAACAACAAGTCCTTCGATACCGTGTTTCTTTAATTGCTCGATACCTTTTAGTCGTACTTCTGGATCTTTAAACTCAGGACATCTTGCTGTATATAATTTCGTACCACCACGGTGGATAATATCGCCAACAGAACCAAGTTCTAATTTTTCAATATGACCAGAAATTAAACCAGCGTATCCATGGTAAATACCATATACTTCAATATCATGGAAAATCGCTTTACGAACAACTGCACGAATGGCAGCATTCATACCAGGTGAATCTCCACCACTTGTTAATACACCAATACGTTTCATTTGTACTCACCTCATAAAGATTATTTGCCTTATAATAAAATAACACGAAAAAATATAAAAACACAATGGAGAAGATGTGTCTTTTCATAATAAAAACGTGCATTCGCGAAGAGGAACGCACGCTTTTATTATTTTATCCCAATGGAAGCGTTTGAAAACGAAACTTGCCCAATTTTCATATATTTTTCATAACGTTTTTCGATTAATTCATCTTTCGAAATTCCGCTTAATTGTTCAAAAGTTTTCTTAAGCATTAAATCTATATTTTCTGATTGTTTTAAAATATTACGATGCGCTCCGCCTTTTGCCTCTGGAATAATTTCGTCAATTACACCTAATTCTTTCAAATCTAATGCTGTAATTTTCATCGCTTCTGCAGCTTCTTTTGCTTTACTAGCGTCTTTCCAAAGAATTGCCGCCGCACCCTCTGGTGTAATAACAGAATACGTGGAATTTTCCAGCATATGAATGTAATCGCCTACTCCAAGACCTAACGCACCACCACTACCACCTTCACCGATAACAATACAAATAACAGGGACAGTTAAACCCGCCATTTCAAATAAATTACGGGCAATCGCCTCACTTTGTCCACGTTCTTCAGCTGCTTTACCAGGGTAAGCTCCCTTCGTATCGATGAAACAAATAATAGGACGATTAAACTTTTCCGCTTGTTTCATTAGACGCAGTGCTTTTCGATATCCTTCTGGATGAGGCATCCCAAAATTACGACGAATATTTTCTTTCGTATCTTTTCCGCGTTGGTGCCCAATTACAGTTACAGGCATCCCCTTATATTTCGCAATGCCGCCGACAATCGCTGCATCGTCGCCAAATAGGCGATCTCCATGACATTCAAAAAAATTAGTAAATAAGTGCTCAATATAATCGAGCGTTGTCGGTCGTTCTGCATGACGAGCAATTTGAACACGGTCCCATACTTTCATATTGCCGTATATATCTTCCTCTAATTTTTCTAGCTTGTCTTCCAAAATACGAATCTCCTCACTGAAGTCCATCTGGCTGTTTTTCGTATAGTCTTTCAGTTCACGAATCTTATTTCTTAGCTCAACAACTGGTTTCTCAAATTCTAGCTCTGCCATACAGCCATTTCCCCTCCTTGATGAACTTCTAAAATCTTACGGAGCGATTCTCTCATATCATCACGATGCACAACCGCATCTAATTGACCGTGCTCTAATAAAAATTCTGCCGTTTGGAAATCTTCCGGTAGTTTTTCACGCACTGTTTGTTCAATTACACGTCTACCAGCAAATCCGATAAGTGCACCTGGCTCTGCAAGATTGTAATCACCAAGTGAAGCGAAACTCGCTGAAACCCCGCCCGTCGTTGGGTGAGTCATAACAGAAATAAATAACCCTCCTGCATTACTATGCTTTTTCAAAGCTACGCTTGTTTTTGCCATTTGCATTAAACTTAATATCCCTTCTTGCATACGGGCACCACCCGACGCAGTAAAGATAATAAATGGAACTTGTAAGTCGTATGCTTTTTCAACTGCACGGGCAATTTTCTCTCCTACAACAGAGCCCATGCTGCCCATTCGAAAACGAGAATCCATTACTGCAACAACAACAAGCATGTCATCAATTGTTCCTTCACCAGTTACAACCGCTTCGTTCAATTTAGTCTTCTTACGATCGCTCTCTAGTTTCTCTTCGTATCCTGGAAACTCGAGTGGATTTAATGAAACCATTTCTTTGTCATACTCACGGAATGACCCTTCATCCAATATACTATCAAGACGTTCCCATGCATTCATAGGATGA
The DNA here is from genome assembly GCF_019837545.1 of Bacillus sp. 17RED48. NCBI lineage: Bacteria > Bacillati > Bacillota > Bacilli > Caryophanales > Bacillaceae > Bacillus > Bacillus sp. 17RED48. The sequence goes on along the minus strand of NZ_JADAXG010000001.1, from coordinate 267,700 downwards.
TGATATCCACAATTCACACATACTTTTAAATTTTTTAGAAGCTCTTTCGTATACATGATTTTTTTACATTTCGGACATTTTGTCATAACGCCATCTGGTACATCTTTTCGTACTTGTTCTGAAGGTATTGCAGCGTACTTTTTCTTTTTCACGAATAAATCTCTTAGCACAATTTGACCCCCTTCGTTGAGAGCTAAGGTTAGCGCAAGAAGAAAATTGGGCTAACACCAAAGTTTGATGTTAGCCTTATCTTCTCAATCTGTCTAATAACCTCACTCTTTACGTTTAACTTTAACCGCTACGCGATAGAATGTTTGTCATAACGTGTCATGGTCATTTCGACAAATTTTATACATTACGAGTGAAACTGTATATTCTCTACTAATTCATCGTAAATTTTTAGTGCATCATTTTCTTGTTTTTCTTCCAAAGTAGCATAAAGCTTTCTATACATATCGATAGAATCTCCTGAAACTTCACAAGAAAGAGTTGATACGTAATCATTTACGATCATCCAAATGCGATATAGTAAATAATTATCGACTTGTTCAATGAGTGTTTTAAAGAACGTTTGATGAAGCATCGGAATTGAATTTTCATTTTCTTCAAGCACTTGATTTAATTTTCTTAGCACTTTAGAAAACGTTTCTTTCGGCAAATTACATACAATTCGAATCATATCTTTCTCAAGCAATCGTTTTGTTTGTAATAAATCACGAATTGTTTTCTCATCTTGCAGTAAGAACGGCGCAATCAATTGTACAAGACCGTTATCGTAAAAGTTTCGAATAAACGTCCCTTCACCACGTCTCGTTTCAATCAATCCTACCAGTTCTAAAGCACGCAATGCTTCTCTTACAGAGGAACGCCCTACGTTTAAACGTGAACTTAACTCACGCTCAGACGGCAAACGATCCCCTGCCACCAATCCATCTTCTTCCATAATGGAACGGATTTTTTTTACAATTTCGAGATATACTTTTGTATTTGATGATGTCAATGGAAATTCCTCGCTTATTCTTTACCAATCAGCGCTAATTGTTTTGTTTTCTCAGCAATCTCATTTGGATCTACTTGACGGCGAGCTACTCCTGTCTCCATTGCAGCTTTCGCAACGTAAGCTGCCACTTGAGGCGCTACACGCGCGTCAAACGGTGCCGGAATGATATAGTCTGCATTCAACTCATCTTCTGCTACAAGCTCAGCAATAGCCTGTACAGCTGCCATCTTCATTTCTTCGTTAATTTGTGTCGCATGTACGTCAAGTGCACCACGGAAAATACCAGGGAACGCTAGTACATTATTTACTTGGTTCGCGAAGTCAGAACGACCCGTTCCAACAACAGCTGCGCCCGCTGCTTTTGCCAATTCTGGCATAATTTCTGGAACTGGATTCGCCATTGCAAAAATAATTGCATCGTCATTCATTGTACGAACCATCTCTTCTGTTAATGCACCTTCTGCAGATACACCAATGAATACGTCCGCACCTTGTACAACGTCAGCTAAAGAACCTTCGATACGATTCTTATTTGTATATTTTGCAACTTCATCCTTCACCGGATTCATACCTGTAGGACGACCATCATAGATTGCGCCTTTACGGTCACACATAATAATGTCGCGTACACCATAGCGATATAAAAGTTTAATAATTGCAATACCTGCTGCACCTGCGCCATTTGCGACAACTTTAATGTCAGACATTTTCTTTCCAACTAATTTTAGCGCGTTCACAAGACCTGCTACTGTTACGATAGCTGTTCCGTGTTGATCATCATGGAAGATAGGAATATTTGTTTCTTTTTTCAAACGTTCTTCAATAATGAAGCAGTTTGGTGCTGCGATATCCTCTAAGTTAACGCCGCCAAAAGTTGGCTCCATTAATTTTACAGTTTCAACAATTTTATCTACATCGTTTGTATTTAAGGCAATTGGGAATGCATCTACACCAGCAAAGCTCTTGAATAATACAGCTTTACCTTCCATTACTGGAAGAGATGCTTCAGGTCCAATGTTACCAAGACCAAGTACAGCCGTGCCATCTGTCACAACTGCTACCATATTTCCCTTCATCGTATATTCATATACCTTACTTTTATCGTCATAAATTTCTTTACAAGGTTCTGCAACCCCTGGAGAATATGCAAGACTTAAATCTTTTGCATTTTCTACTTTTACTTTTGATACAGTTTCTAATTTTCCTTGATGCACTTTATGCATGTGAAGTGCTTCTTCACGAAGTGTTGACAAACTATCCACTCTCCTCAAATTATTCTAGCTGATATCAATTTCTCCAAGTGGTCTGACCACGAACACTACTACTATAATAATCGAAGTGTAGGGAAATTGTCCATTATATTTTCACAACCACATTTTCTTCCCCGACAATTTCACGAAGTGCTCCTAAACATTCTTCACTTGGATGAATCGATAAACTTCGAGATAATTGTACCATTTTATGTTCCTTTTCATAATAAATTAGTACTTTCGCAAAACCTGAATAGTCAAACAATATTTTAGTAACCTGATTTAAAAGCTTTTTCTCATACTGAGACGGCAATTTCACGTAAACAGATGCGTCTTTCTTTTCTTCATACACATCCATTTCTTCTAATGGATATAGTCCATTTACAATCCATTGTAACTTATGATTTCTTAGCTCAATCATGCCGTCAACTAAAACAATTGCTCCTTCTTGTAACTTATCTGAGAAATGTATATACGTTTCAGGGAAAAGAACTGCTTCCATTTCATCATTTTGATCACAAAATGTAATAAACGCCATCTTTTGCAACTTTTTCGTACGAATCACTCTCACGCTTGTTATATACACGATAGCCCTTTGTACTTTTTTCTTATGTCGCATCGCCTGAGCAAGAGATGGAATTTCTAATTCTTTCGCTAACTTCACATACTGCGCTGTCGGATAGCTTGATAAATAAAAACCTAGTGCTTCCTTCTCCTTATTTAACTGTTCAATAAAAGAGAGCTCTTCTCCTTGTACGTATTTTGATTTTGGAACAGCATCTCCTAAATCACGTGCAAGATTTGCGTACTCTAACGCTCCTTTAAGGCTTTTCCATAAATTTGTTCTCGAAACACCAAAATCATCAAAACATCCAGACCAGACGAACGCCTCTAAATTTCGCTCTGTTACAAACTTTGATGGCATGCGAAGACAAAATTCAAATAAATCTTCAAACATTTTTTTCTCTCGTTCTTCGAGTAATGCTGTCACTGTAGCCATTCCGATGTTTCGAATGGAAAGTAAGCTGTAACGTATCGCATTGCCTTCTATTTGGAAATCGTAACCACTTCTCTGAAGAGACGGCGGCAAAACATGAAAACCTTTTCGCTTCGTTTCGCGTATATACTGCACAATCTTATCTTCATTTCCAATTGCACTTGATAATAGTGCCGTCATGAATTCCAACGTATAATTCGCTTTTAAGTAGGCAAGCTGATATCCAATCATACTGTAGGCTACGGCGTGACTTCGGTTAAAACCGTAATTCGCAAATCTTACAATCAAATCGTAAATTTTCTCCGCGGATGTCTCGTCATAACCGTTTTTTAAACAACCTTGCACAAAATGCTTACGTTCCTGATCTAAAATATCACGATTTTTTTTACTCACTGCACGGCGTAATAAATCTGCTTCTCCGAGCGAGAATCCCGCCAACTTCGACGCAATTTGCATAATTTGTTCTTGGTATACAATTACACCGTATGTTCTTTCTAAAATCGGCTTTAAATCCGGATGTAAATATTCAATTTTTCTTTTTCCGTGCTTTGATTCAATAAAGGTTGGAATTTGTTCCATTGGTCCTGGTCTATATAACGAGTTAACAGCGACAATATCTTCAAATTCATTCGGTTTTAACCCGCGAAGTACATTTCGCATACCACCTGATTCAAGCTGGAATACACCTGTTGTATCCCCTCTACCTAACAATTGGAACGTCTTTTCATCTTGAAGCGGTAAATTTCTTAAATCAATTTGTGTTCCCGTCTTTTTCACGATAAACTTTATAATATTTTCAAGTAACGTTAAATTACGTAATCCTAAAAAATCCATCTTTAACAAACCAAGTTCTTCTAATGCATCAGCTGGATATTGCGTAACATACACATCGTTATGCCCTTCTTGAATTGCAACACTTCCTGTTAACGGCTCTTGACTCATAATAACGCCAGCTGCATGAATAGACGTATGACGTGGTAAACCTTCTACACGTTTTGCAATTTCAAACACACGCTCATGCAACAGATTCCCTTGTATGAACTCACGGAGTGATTGCGATTCCTCATATGCATCTTTTAACGTTATACCGAGCTTTGATGGGATAAGTTTTGAGAATATGTCAATATCTCGCGGCGGAAGCCCCATTACACGCGCAATATCTCTAATTGCCGCTTTCGCTGCAAGCGTCCCGAACGTTACGATTTGTGCAACACGAAGCTGACCATATTTATCTTTCACATATCGAATCATCTCATCACGTCTTATATCTGGAAAATCGATATCAATATCTGGAAGTGTCACACGTTCGGGGTTTAAAAATCTTTCAAATAATAGATCATATTCAATCGGATCAATATCTGTAATTTCTAATACGTAAGAAACGAGTGAGCCAGCTGCCGATCCACGTCCTGGTCCTGTTAAAATATGATTTTCATGCGCATACTTCATAAAATCCCACACGATGAGGAAATAATCACTAAACCCCATACTAGAAATAACGGTTAATTCATGATTCAAACGCCTTATATGTACTTCTTTCGGCGTACCATATCGTTTCTGCAAACCTTCTTCACAAACGCGGCGTAAATACATATCATTCGTCTCGTTAGCTGGAACAGGAAATTTCGGTAATTGATTTATATGAAACGGTATTTCTACTCTGCAACGTTCTGCAATTTCTACTGTGTTATAAATCGCTTCTTCTACGTGAGAAAATAGTGCTTCCATTTCATCTGATGATTTTAAATAATATTGATCCGTTTTCAACCTTGGTCTATCTGGATCAGTCATTTTCGTTCCACTTTCAACAGATAATAAGCACTCATGAACAAGTGCGTCACTTTGATTGATGTAGCGTACATCATTTGTCGCAACGACTGGAACATTTATCCTACTCATAAATACAGGTAATTTCTCTTGCAGGAGCAGTTCATCTTGAATCGCATGATGCTGCAAACTCATATAAAAATTACCGAACATACTTTGATACATGCGAGCTACTTCTTCAGCTTGACTCTCTTTGTCTTCTAATAATAATTGTTCAATTTCCCCATCTTTACCTGGTGAAATAGCAATTAATCCTTTCGCATAATGGGCAAGCCACTTTTTCGGAATACCTTCTTTTGACTTCGTCATAATGCTACTAGAAATCTTTAATAAATTTTGATAGCCCATTTCATTTTCAGCAAGTAAAACAAGCGGATAAGATTTTTCCTCTTCTTCACTAAAAATAGAAGCTGTTAAGCCGATAATAGGCTGTATACCATGTTTCTTACATGCTTTATAAAACGGAATAACGCCATACATAACATTTTCGTCCGTAATAGCGAGTGACGAAAAACCAAGTTCTTTCGCCCTGACTACAAGCTCATCAATTTTACAAGCACTTTTTAATAAACTAAAAACGGTTTGACATTGTAAATGCACAAACTTCACTGTTGTACCCTCTCTTTACCAATCTGACTACTTTTATTATAGGTGATGAGGAAAGCGGAAATCAAAACATACTTCTTATACTTTGTCCATATATATGAAGAAGAAAGGGGAATGACGATGGATGTAAGAGAACATACTTTTTTCTCTCTGCTTATTATTAGTTATTTTATTGCCTTTGGGGTTATACTTGGTGGTTCATTAATTGGTGGATTTGGTGCATTTCTTATCGGAAAACCAACTCTAACTTACATTAATCAATTCGCCCAAAATTTAAGAATTTGGGCACTCGTTGCAGCAATTGGCGGAACATTTGATACTTTTTATAGCTTTGAAAGAAGTTTCTTTGGCGGAGATATGAAAGATATCGTAAAACAAATTCTCCTTATTTTTTTCGCAACGGGTGGTATGCAAACCGGTCTTATTATTATTAAATGGCTAACGCAGGAACATGTATGAGAGTACCAAGTGCCAATACAGCAAAAAGATGGTATTTAGTTTTAGCTGGTGCTGCTGTTGGAGGCGTGTTGAGCTGGTTTATTTTTTTGTACATATACGGTGTTTTTCAAGAAGAACAAGCTATTAAAATAGCAGAACAAAAAGAAATTATAGAAAAACAAGAAGCAAAGCTCCACGTCCTTCTCGAAGATCAAGAAAAATTGAATACAGAAAATAAACGACTCTTAACTATTCAAGAGATTAAAATAAAAATAATCAATCGAGAAAAATACGATTTAGACAATCTTACACTCGAAAATATGACCACTTCTATTCATAATGACCTCCAGCATCTTTTAACGAAAAACATACAAAGTATCGCAAAAAATAAAGACCTACTCAAAAAAGCAATCGAAAATAAAACGTATAAACATTACGATCGTCTATACCGCTTTAAAGTCGATACAATATCTTTTGATACCGTGCTTGAAATTAGCATTGCTATAGAAAAAGAAAAATAAAATCCCTCCACTTTATCGACATATATAACTCGATAGATGGAGGGGCTTTTTATTTTATTATCGTCATGAGGGTTCTCTTAAAACATAAAAAAAGACGTTTTTGGGAGTTTTTCATTATTCCATCAAATCAATCTCATAAATAACAAAAAACCCCTATTTATTGATGTTTCATTTAAAAAACAAAAAAGAAGGGCTTAAGCGCCCTCCTTCTTTTTTCGTTCAACATACAATTTTTTATCTACACAGCTCACGTAAATCAGCAAAAAGACGATCCGCTTCTTCCCAAGAAGATGCTTTTGCACCAGAAGCCATCGGATGCCCTCCGCCATTATATTGCATTGCTAATTTATTTATCACTGGTCCTTTTGAGCGAAGACGAACACGAATCACATCGTCTTCCTCTAAAAATAGAACCCATGACTTTAATCCATCAATATTACCAAGTGCTCCAACAACGCCAGATGCCTCAGAAGGAAGTACATCAAACTTTTCTAATACTTCTTTCGTTAATTTAATGTAAGCTGCTCCTTCTTCTACCATCGTAAAGTTTTGTAAAATATAGCCGTTTAAACGAGCAATCTTTTCTTTCGTCTTATACATTTCATTGTATAAATCTGTGAACTTCACATCCATATCAACAAGTTCACTCACGTAACGAAGTGTTTTCGCTGTTGTATTCGGGAATAAGAAACGACCTGTATCCCCAACAATACCCGCTAAAATAAGACGAGCTGCTTCTTTCGTTATCTGTAATCCTTTATCTTTTCCATAACTGTAAAACTCATAAATCATTTCACTTGTAGAACTTGCTGTCGTATCTACCCATGTAATATCTCCGTACGGATCTTCATTCGGATGATGATCAATTTTAATTAACATCTTCCCTTTTGCATAGCGTTGATCGTCAACACGTTCTTGGTTCGCAGTATCACATACGATAACAAGTGCATTTTCATATACACTATCTTCAATATCATCCATTACTCGTAAATATTCTAGTGACGGTTCATTGTACCCAACCGTATAAATATTTTTCTCTGGAAACGATTCTTGTAGAATTGTACCCAGACCGCCCTGTGAACCTAATGCATCTGGATCTGGACGCACATGACGATGAATAATAATTGTATCAAACTCTTTAATTGCTCCTAAAATTTGCTCATGCATATGTATAATCTCCTTTTCACTCAACTTCTTCACTTTAACGTGCAGTAAAAGCCCAATTGGTGCGGGCAAATCATTAGCGCAGAAACATCCTCACACTAATTAAAGCTTCACTTTATCCTCCATTATAACGGAAAGTATTTCATACATGCGAACAATTGCTTTATAATAAAAGTTAGAAAGTTTAGATATTTCTTTTTTCTCCACTATTATTTTTCACAAAGCGATGGGAGTGTGCATTATGCCAGTATTAGTCTTCTGTATTATCGTCTCATTTATGTTGTACCTCTTCTACAAAACAAAATACTTTCGTACAAACCGCCCAATGGAGAAAGGTTGGCTCTCTGGAAAATCCGCAATGGCACTTGGTTCATTCGTCTTATTCTTTGGGATAAACCAATTCTTTTTAGAACTTTCAACCGCTCGAATTATCGTTGGTGTTTTATTTGTTCTATTTGGTAGTGCAAGTGTATTTAATGGATTTCGCCAATACAAACATTTCTTACCATTAGCAGTTGAAGAAGCTGAATCTGTCTGAAGCAACATAAAAAAGCATCAATATTGTGATGCTTTTTTACGTCCCTTAACTTTTAAAATCATATATGCAACAAAAGCAGAAGGTATATTAAAGGGGTTGCCTTGTACGTGAAAATGTAATTGTTCTTCTTCAAAAGACATTTTTTCATATAGTTCTCGCTGAGATAATCCTGTTCGTTTCTTTTTTTCATGTAAACCTTGTAAGTATAAATATTGAAACGGTATCATCACAAGAAAGTAAAAGAGTGCGATTCCACCAAAAAAGAGCACTTCTGATGACATAATGCATACCACCTTCCTGAAATCCATTTTCTTACAATTGAATTATAACATAATATACAACCTAATTGAATTACTATTCTGTCTTCTTTATGTAACCGTCTCTCCACATAACTCTTTTTCAGCATACTGAACATATCGCCGAATAAAAGCACCAGGATTTTTTCTAATAGGTTCGATATCAATCCTTAACGGAATCTTTCCCGCCATATAAAAAATTCTCGAAGCAGTCCCAAGTCGAATAGCTGCTTCCGAAATATTTTCCCCATATCCCATCATGAAATTCCCCCATGCGTCTTCTAACTGTCCCGAAGCAATTAAATGCAATCTCGGAACACCAATATCAAACTCTTTATACCCAAATCCACATTCATCAAAATCGAGTAAATACCAATCCTCTTTGTCTACAAGAATATTGCCAAAATGCATATCACCATGAACAAATTGTTTTTCTCCTAATTGAGTTAAATTTGCAAGTTCTTGTATTCTTTCTGCAATTCTTATGCACTTATGCTTATCCGCATTCGATAGAAATGAAGCATTTAGTAATCGTTGTAAAGGCTCGTGGATTATCTTTTTCTCACTATATATAGGCCTTTCATAACCTCTCCAAGTTTGCGGCACTCTTTTGAGCACTTCATTTGTTTTTTCATGAAACTTTCGCATTAATGATCCGAGTTTTTCATAGTCCCTATCCCTTAGTTCTAAAATTTCACTTCCGTTTATAAACCTAAAGACAACAAAATACTGGATATTCCCTTCATCTTTCATAACAGATGTAATCCAATCACCATTTTTATTTACCACTACTTCTGGCACTAACATTTGTTTTTGCATCGCTATTAACCAATGTATTTCAGCCTCTATTTGCTCGCATGTATAACGTCCTTCTCTGTACTGCCTAACTACAAATTTATTTTTGTCCGATTCGAATATATATGTTTGATTTTCTCCCCCATGTAACAATGAAACTTTCGTAAAACTATTTAAATTATATTGCTTACATAACTGCTCTTTAGTGTGAAAATCCATCCTTCTCCCCCTAGTTCCTCTAGTGAAGCGTAATCGACTAACAACCAATTTTCTATCCACATTGATACATATCCTTCTATTTTTTCACTTCTCTATCCGAACTCTTACGTAACTTAAACAATAGCTTCAAAATCCAATAAAACAAAATAAAGTTAAAGAAAAAAACTAATGGATTAAACCAACATTCCCACCCACCATAATAAACAAACGTTTCAGCCGGTACACCAAAGTAAAGAAAATCCGGCTCATTTTCTCCTGATATAGGAATCAAGGCACCTATACTAGCAAGAGTCAAACTTACAAAATAAAGCCTCTTTTTAATAGCGTCCATTCTTCTATGCGTTAACACATGAATAATGATGAAACATATGACAACTAAAAAGAAAAGAATTCCGCCCATTCGCTTCCTCCTTATCACTATTCCATTTCCACATCTTCAAATTGTTTAGTATTTTTATTATAAATATGAAATGATACGTTATTTATTTTTTGTTTCTATCCTTTTAACAAAAAAGATGGAACAAACCAAAGCGGTCTGCTCCATCTTTTTATTTATCGATCAACTGCACCATAAGTAATGCTTTCCCGACAACATTGCCTTCATGATGCACTTCTACATCAACCTTACCAAATTTACGCCCAATTTCTAATACTTTCGGATGTACGGATACAACATTATCAATTTGAACTGGTTTTACGAAATAAATTGTTAAGTTCTCAACAATTAAATCGCTCTTCTTTTGGGCACGAATAACGCGATTCGTTGCTTCCGTCACAATCGTTGCGAATACACCGTAAGATAACGTTCCGATTGAATTCGTCATTTGCGGCGTCACTGAAAATTGATATAAATGTTCATTTTTCGCTTCTTTCGGCGTCATAAATTGATTCGTTACAATATCATCGATTGTTTCACCGACTTGTGGTTGACGCTGAATCATTTGCAACGCCTGAAGTACATCTTGACGGCTAATAATACCTTGCAGTTTATTTCCTTCATCAACAACAGGAAGTAACTCAATTCCTTCCCACACCATCATACGTGCTGCAGCTGCGACAGACATTTTTCCATTTACCGTAATTGGATGCTTTGTCATTACTTTATCAATTGGTGTTTCTTTCGCTACACCAATCATATCTTTTGAAGTTACGATACCTAACACCTTTTTATTTTCATCAACAATTGGATAACGCCCATGCATCGTTTCTTCATTGTACGCATGCCATTGTTGCACTGTATCATTCGGCTTTAAATATAACGTCTCTTCAATTGGCGTTAAAATATCTTCAACGAGGACAATTTCTTTCTTAATAAGCTGATCGTAAATTGCACGGTTAATTAACGTCGCAACTGTAAATGTATCGTAACTACTTGAAATAATCGGCAATTTTAATTCATCTGCTAATTTCTTCACATGATCTTCCGTATCAAATCCGCCCGTAATCAATACCGCAGCTCCGGCTTCTAACGCTAATTGATGTGCGTTCGTACGGTTACCGATAATAAGTAAGTTTCCAGCTTCTGTATAGCGCATCATCGCTTCTAATTTCATTGCCCCGATTACGAATTTATTTAACGTTTTATGTAGTCCCTCTCTGCCCCCAAGTACTTGACCATCGACAATGTTAACGACTTCTGCATATGTCAGCTTTTCAATATTCTCTTTCTTCTTTTGTTCAATTCGAATTGTTCCGACACGTTCAATCGTACTAACATATCCTTTATTTTCTGCATCTTTAATTGCACGGTAAGCTGTCCCTTCACTTACACTCAAATCTTTTGCAATTTGCCTTACAGAAATTTTATGCCCTACTGGCAGGCCATTAATATGTTCTAAAATTTGGTTATGCTTGGTAGCCAAATGGTTTCACCATACTTTCTTTTCCCTAAATTCTTCATGTGTTGTATTTTTAGTATACTATATTTTCAAAACTGTTACACTCTCTCTTTATATATCTGTACTATTTTTTTTATAACAAAATACGGCTTACATGACACTACTTCTTCTATTACAACAATGGAATGGTTTTGTCATCTCGTTCGATAGTTTGTCCAGCCGCTTCAATATACAATGAAGACAAGAAATGAAACAAAGGAGCGGATATATGATGAAAAAATTATTAGAAGTTGTAAGTGCTGTATTTTTAGCTTTCGTAGACGGAAAAAAAGTTGCAATGGAATTGAATGAAACACCTGAACAGCCACTTCCAAAAAGAAAAAAATCATCAAAACAAGTACAACCTTTAAAAGCTGTCCTACACACGTAAAAAAACCTTCACTTGTCTTTTCAAATGAAGGGTTTCTTTTCTATAGTGTAATACTTTCTCCAGCTTCTAATACTTTTCCTGTACAATTTTGTAGCTTTTCTACAAATTGATATGGGTCTTGTTCAATTACTGGGAACGTATTGTAATGCATCGGTACAACAGTTTTCGCCTGAGTCCATTTCGCTGCTAAAACAGCATCTTCTGGTCCCATTGTGAAATTATCACCAATTGGTAAAAACGCTATATCAATGTTATTCAGTTCCCCTATTAATTTCATATCAGAGAATAGAGCGGTATCTCCTGCATGGTATACAGTTTTCTCTTCTGCTGTAAATAAAATACCTGCTGGCATACCTGTATATGTAATCGTCTTATTTTCTTCATCAATATAACTAGAACCGTGGAATGCTTGTGTAAACTTCACTTTTCCGAAGTCAAATTCATGCGAACCACCAATATGCATCGGATGTGTATTTACACCTTGCCAACTTAAAAATGTCGCTAGTTCAAATGGTGCCACAACAACTGCATTATTTTTCTTCGCAAGCTCTACTGTATCTCCAACATGATCACCATGTCCATGTGATAAAAGAATCGCATCTACTTTTACATCTTCGGCCTTTAAATCTGTCTTCGGATTTCCAGTTAAAAATGGATCAATTAAAATCACTTTTCCATTCGTTTCAATTTTTACAACTGAATGTCCATGATAAGATACTTTCATTATTACATTCCTCCCCTATTCACATTCTCACTTTTTATTCTACATGATTTTTCAATTCCCTGTCTTTTCTAACATCGATTTACTTGTCATAACGCTTTCCTCCGATGTAAAGTTATATTTGTAATTAAATATTTCGGGGGTGCCAATCGATGAATGCTAGATTAGAAAATTTAATGCAATGGCTAAAAGAAAAAAACGTAGAAGCTGCGTTCTTAACTTCTACACCAAACGTTTTCTACATGACAAACTTCCACTGTGAACCACACGAAAGACTTCTTGGCATGTTTGTATTCCAAGAAAAAGAACCTATTTTAATTTGCCCTAAAATGGAAGAAGGTCAAGCGCGTAACGCTGGCTGGGCACATGAAATTATCGGATTTACTGATACTGACAGACCATGGGATATGATTGCAAAAGCAATTAAAGACCGCGGCATCAATGCAAATGCAGTTGCAATTGAAAAAGAACATTTAAACGTAGAGCGCTACGAAGAATTAACAAAGTTATTCCCAAATGCAGCTTTCAAATCAGCTGAGGAGAAAGTTCGTGAACTTCGCTTAATTAAAGATGAAAAAGAACTTTCTATTTTACGCGAAGCAGCTAAAATGGCGGACTACGCTGTTGAAGTTGGTGTAAATGCAATTAAAGAAAATCGTAGCGAGCTAGAAGTATTAGCAATTATTGAACACGAATTAAAAACAAAAGGCATACATAAAATGTCATTTGATACGATGGTATTAGCAGGTGCAAACTCTGCTCTTCCACACGGTATTCCAGGTGCAAACAAAATGAAACGCGGCGATTTCGTACTATTTGATTTAGGCGTAATCATTGAAGGTTATTGCTCTGACATTACACGTACAGTGGCATTCGGTGAAATTTCTGAAGAACAAACTCGCATTTATAACACTGTACTTGCTGGACAACTACAAGCAGTTGAAGCATGTAAACCAGGTGTTACACTTGGCGCAATCGACAACGCTGCTCGTTCTGTTATCGCAGATGCAGGTTACGGCGACTTCTTCCCACACCGCCTTGGTCACGGACTTGGAATTAGCGTACACGAATATCCAGATGTAAAAGCTGGTAACGAGTCTCCATTAAAAGAAGGTATGGTCTTCACAATCGAGCCAGGTATTTACGTACCAAACGTAGGTGGCGTTCGTATTGAAGATGATATTTACATCACACAAGACGGGTCAGAAATTTTAACGAAATTCCCGAAAGAATTACAATTTGTGAAATAATAAAAAGGCAGCGTAAGTGCTGCCTTTTTTTATTTCTCTACTATTTCAAATTTAACACCATCTTCTCCTCATACTTATCATCCCATTTAATTACAACTTCTATCGGTTCATCTTTAGATAGAGGTGCACAACTTACACAAGAAGATTTCATTTCAATCCTTGCTCCTTTATGAACTTCTGACGTTTCTGTCATTGCACTAAAGGCTCCATTAATAGCAATCTCTAAATTTTAAAATTCTGTCTTTCCATCTCCGCCCTTATATTGAAACGTAAACATTCCATCTTCACTGTCATCCTTAATATACCCTTTATATTGCCCCGTCCAACTTTTGCTCTCGCTAGAAAAAGTAACATACGAAATCGAACAACTTCCTAAAAAGAAAATACTAATGAAAAAGAATAACGCTCTCTTCATAATGCCCCCTCCATTCAAAAGCACTTATTTATTGTCTATTTCTCCCTCTTATCATATTATAAAAATACAGAATTTTCTAAAATAGGAGGTTTATATGTTACAACAACAGTTAGAAGAAATTCGTAATAATAATTACATATTGGATAACACACTTAACATTGATTCTTTAAGTTCCAATATGTTTGAGCATATCGGTGTTACCGATAGCTATTTAAGAGACAAACTTATTTACTCTACTTTTTACCATCTCATCAAAAAGGACTACATTTCACACACACAATTACAGAAACTATTATTAGAAAGCATTAGTGAAAAATATTTATTGTATAAAATTCATTCGGATGACGAAGATGCTGTATTTACTCGTGCATTTACGACATTATTACTTGCGCTCATTATTGATGCTGATACAAAATATAATTTCTTATCACAGAATGATATTTTAACTGTAAAAGATCAATTGATTCTATATATGAACAATGAACATGATTTCCGTGGATATGTTCAAGACCACGGCTGGGCACACAGTATCGCTCATGCTTCTGATACATTTGAAGCGCTTGTTCGTAGTCCTAAACTGGAAACTTTATATTACGAAGAAATATTACAAACTTTATTAAACAAAGTTTGTGTCCATTCTATTTACTATAAACATGAAGAAGACGAACGACTCGTTTATCCGATTGTCTCAATGCTACAAAATGGTCTAAAGGAAGAAGTACTCATAGCAGCTCTTCATGACTTAGTAGACCAATTACCAGTCCAAAAACAAACACTACATATTGAATCGTACGAGTTTCTATACGGAAATATAAAATCTTTCTTACGTAGCTTATTTTTCAGATTACGTACAATGTCTATATGTAAAGAAACTGAATACGAAATTGAAAAATTACTACAAGGACTTCGCCAACATTACTAAAAAAGAAGGCCCTTTAAAAAGTGCCTTCTTCTATTTCACTAATATTTAATTGAAATTTCACGATCCAAACTGAGAAAAGGTGGACAAGAAGCGCAAACGCCATACATGCTCCGCTCAAAAAAGTTAGTATAGGATGCGAATACACGTGCCCTAATCCATAGGATATCGCCACGAAAAACATTGTTATGTAAATATAAATTGCTCCATGTATTTGCCTCATATGAACCTCCTTTTCCCATATTATAACATAAATTTTCTGATTATTCACATTTATCGCTTGTAATCAATATTTCTCAACTGTTACACCTCTAACAGCAGCCTTAATATATGGTGCTCCTTGTAAACTTTGTAAATCCTCTGTTTTGCCTGTTGCAACTACACCGTATATTGGTAGGTCTTTTGATTCGAAGTTTTCATCTCATTATAGTTTGTCCTAAATTTCTTTTGACATCCTCCTTTATTTTCAAAGATATCTAAATAACACTTTTCTTTTTAAAATTTTTTCAAAATAAAAAGCACACCTATTTTGATGCACTTCTCTCCAACATACTATTCTATTATTTCATCGCTTCCTTCACAACATCTTGAATCATAACGACTTCTGTTTTCATATCAACAGACCGTGCTTCTTCATCAATACATTCATACCAAAACGCTAAGTGCTTTTTATCAATTTCATGATGAGAATTTTCGACAAGAGCCCCGCCTTCTCCTTGCACAGAATACCAATATAAGTACTCTTCTCCATCTCTTATTTCCCGGAAAATTGTCTCAACGTACATCTTTTCGTCGTTTAGTGTCAAAAGCACTTCTTTCATATTGCCATTAAGAAGCTGCATCCATTCATCTACACGATGACTTTTACCTTGTTTCACCTTAAATCTCGTTAACTCCACATTCATTTTTATTCCCCCGTTTTCTTACGTACAAACAATCTATATTCTATTGGATTATAAAAACTTAATTTACTAGCTAATTTTTGCGAAGGAATATTGTCTACATAACAATCCCAGCACGGTGTAATATCATTTTGTGTGCAATGTTCAATGAACCGTTGTGCAACAGCTTGGGCTAATCCTTTCCCTTGATATGCTTCCTGCGTCACAATATCAATTTCAGCAAATCCATTCCCACTAAATATCGAAACACATTCAGCTACAATTATCCCATCTTGTTCTATACAAAATCCGAAACCACCGTTCAAAAATAGCTCTTTTGATCCCCAATATTCTTTATAATACTCCTCTGTAAATTCACTACTTCGTTCTATATCACTTTTATCAATACGCTTCACTTCATATGTATTTTTGTTTGCATCTCGTTTTCTCTCTTCAGAAATTTCTCGTTGGAATTTCATTCGAGGCATGTCCCGAAGTGCATTACTAAAACGCCCTTCAATCATCATTTCCCACTCGTCACTCGAAGTGAAGAGTGTAAATCTCTTCTCTGTTGTTTCAATAGCCATTTTTAAATAGGAAAATAAATCTTCGTTATAATTTTGATCATAAGTATCACCAAATAAATAATAGATACCATTAGCTGTACGAATTAATCCTGCTGTTAACTTCTCGTTGGCAAAAATCTCACCATCTATCATTTGGTCACATACCGCATAAGCAAACGTCGTCGTTCCTGTATTACTTTCTAAAATCGGAAGGATTTTTCTATACTCGGCTACAGATAATTTTTTCATAACTGCTCCACTTTAATCGTATCAGCTTCTATATTTTCAAAACAAAGATTTACTGTTCTCTTTAATGCTCTCGTTCTATGGATCTTGCACGCTGGAATTAAGATAGAATCATTTGGCTTTAAAACCGCCGTCTCTCCATCTTCAAAATCGATAAGTAGTTCTCCCTCTAACACAATAAACAATTCATCCGAATTAGAATGATAGTGCCAATCATATTCACCAGTAAATACGGCGATTCGTAAGCAATGATTATTTACATTTGAAACGACGAAATTTTTGTGTTGATCTTGAATGTCCTTTGTTAATTCTAATAAATTCACAGTTTCCATATTTCATCTCACCCTTTCACTAGTCGTTCTTCTGAAAACTAACTTAGTCTCCGCCACCTCCGCAATCTCCTCCACCATCACTTGAGCTGCTACAATCGTTGCTACTATAATCACCAAATCCGCTTGATGAGCTTGAATCGGATGAAGATTTTTTGCTCTTTTTGCTTTTCCTATCCCTCTTACTTTCATGACTAGGCCATACTTTATTAAATAATATAAAGAATAAGACTAACTCTATTGCGACAAGGATATATCCAAAAACATTCTCAATAATATTGGGTGTTATCCCAAAACTGTAAAACACCCTAGCTGAATAAAGACACAAAATTACATACAGGACCATACAAATATACCGAAATGTTTTTTCTATCATAATGACTACTTTTTTTGAAAGAGGTATGTTCTGTTCCTGTTTTTTCTTTATATACTTTTGTCTTTTGGCTTGCTTTTTCTTCCTATTTTTACTCCCCATTGAATCCCCTCTATCGACTTTCACTTTTCATTTAATTCCAAATTATCACAAAAAACAACATCATAACAAGCTATATTTTACGTAAAGTTTTGTTTACTTTTTGTAAAGTTTTATTTACTTATTACCTAAAAATGGATATGATAAATGTAACAAATTTACAAAAAGGAGACTTTGTATATTTGATTAAAAATAAGGTGAAACAATTCCGCGTCGTTAGAGACATCACCCAAGAACAATTAGCTTCCTCTGTTCAAATCACTAGACAATCCCTCATCGCTATCGAGAAGAATAAATACAACCCGAGTTTAGAATTAGCATTGAAATTATGTGAGTTTTTCAACTGTAAAGTAGAAGATTTATTTCAATTAGATAAAACTGGGGAGGAAAAAGAATGAAAAATACTTTTAATCAAGAGTTCATTTCGCATCTTACCATTTTATTGTTAGGTTCAACTTTTCTTTATTTCAATAATAATGATGAAGAAAAGATTAGTTCTGTCCTTCTATTCGCTGGCGTATACATACTCTTAGCCTTAATACTATTCATAGTGAAACGAATATTCTTTAAGAAAAAAAAGAACGATTCCGAGAAATATCCATTACCTGAGATGGATGAAAGAATCGAGAAGATGAGTTTAAAACTTATGGCGCAAATTTTCAGCCTCTCTCATTTAATCGGTTCTGCGATACTATTTATTTTATATATCACTGACAAAAATTCGATGATACGAGTTGAGTATGCCTTGTATTACTTGTTCGGCATTCTTTTCTTTACAATGATGTTCGGATTGAGAATTGTAAAGAAACTAGACAATTAACCCAAGTAAAAAGCCCCTCCTTACAAAAGGAGGGGCTTACATGTATTTCTATTATGATAAAGCAGGAGCTTTTTCAAGAAGCTCTTTCGCATCAGCGTATTGTAAGCCATGAGCTTCTGCAACTGCTTCGAATGTTACGTATCCATCTAATGTGTTAATACCTTTTAGTAATGCAGTGTTTCCTAAGCAAGCATCTTTGTAGCCTTTGTTCGCAATTTGTACTGCATATGGTACTGTTACGTTTGTTAATGCAAGAGTTGATGTACGTGGAACTGCTCCTGGCATATTAGCAACTGCATAATGAACAACGCCATGTTTTTCGTAAGTCGGGTTGTCGTGAGTTGTAATACGGTCAGTTGTTTCAAAAATACCACCTTGGTCAATCGCGATATCTACAACGACAGAACCTGGTTCCATTGATTGAATCATTTCTTCTGTTACAAGTTTTGGCGCTTTTGCACCTGGAATTAATACCGCACCAATAACAAGATCAGACTCTTTTACAGCTTCTGCAATGTTGTATGGATTAGACATTAACGTTTTTACTTGGTTACCGAAAATGTCGTCTAATTGACGAAGACGTTCTGCACTTAAGTCGATGATTGTTACATCTGCACCTAAACCTACTGCAATCTTCGCTG
The DNA here is from genome assembly GCF_019837545.1 of Bacillus sp. 17RED48. Lineage (NCBI taxonomy): Bacteria > Bacillati > Bacillota > Bacilli > Caryophanales > Bacillaceae > Bacillus > Bacillus sp. 17RED48. Next base: position 248,521 of record NZ_JADAXG010000001.1, on the reverse strand, counting down.
CGTTTGTACCAGCTTGACCACCGCCGATAATTGTTACTTTGCCGCGTTTTACCCCTGGAACGCCTGCGAGTAAAATACCTTTACCACCTTTGTTTTTCTCAAGGAATTGTGCACCGATTTGTGCAGACATACGACCAGCTACTTCACTCATAGGTGCAAGTAATGGTAAAGAACGATTGTCTAATTGCACTGTTTCGTATGCAATTGATACCACTTTGTTATCAATTAATGCTTTCGTTAATTCTGGTTCTGGAGCTAAGTGTAAGTATGTGAATAAAATTAAACCTTCGCGGAAATAGCCGTATTCACTTGCAACTGGCTCTTTTACCTTCATAACCATATCTTGATTCCATGCTTCTTCAGCAGTTTCAACAAGTTTCGCACCAGCTTGTACGTATTCTTCATCTGTAAAGCCTGATCCTATACCTGCTCCTTTTTGAACAAAAACTTCATGACCATTTTGTACTAAATGTACAGCTCCCGCTGGCGTCATCGCCACGCGGTTTTCATTGTTTTTAATTTCTGTTGGAATACCGATACGCATTATTAGTTCCCCCTTGAGTTATGAAATGACCCCTGAATCATTTTTTAAAGCGCTTTCTATGCTCTTATATTTTAACATAATATCTCAATATTTGACAAAAATTAATACAAGCTTTCCGATAGATTTAACCTTACATTAAAGGACAGTATTATCCGCACCTCTCAGCATACAGGATAAACTGTCCAATTATTCGAGACTTCACTTTATTTTATTCTATCGATGTCTATGAATAACATCTACTGCACCAGTTACTTCAATAATTGTACCGGTAATCATATCGGAATCGTCCTCACATAAAAACGAAATCGTTCTTGCGATATCTTCACCTGTTCCAGATCTACCAATTGGTGTGTTACGTTCTTTCAACTGACGTGCTTCTTGAATTGTCGCTTCTTTCATTTCACCAATAATATCACCAGGACATACCATATTTGCAGTAATACCATATTCTGCTTCTTCGTAAGCAACTGTTTTTGTTAATGAAACAAGTCCTACTTTCGCTGCTGCAAAAGCTGAACGATAAATCCATCCTGGTGCACTATCTGCCCCTTGGAATCCGTAATTAATAATACGACCAAAGTTCTGTTTTCTCATAACTGGAACGACAAGTTTCAACAAATGAAACACCGCTGTTAAATTACCCTGAATCATTTCATTCCATTCGTCTTCTTCATAATCAACTAACTTTTTTCGTTCAAATACATATGGACCAGCATTATTAATTAAAAAGTCAATTTTGCCAAAATGGCTTATCGCTTCTTCTACTATTTTATGTAAATCTTCCTTTTTCGTGACATCCGCTTGCACGAATTGTAGACGCTCTTCCATATTTTTATATGTTTCTTTCATCGTTTCCATAGCCGCCATATCGCTATGGTATGTTACTGTTACTGAATATCCTTTAGCCAATAACTTTTCTGTTACTTGCTTTCCTAAACCTTTCGTACCGGCTGTAATGAGCGCGTGTCTCACAAACATGCCTCCTTTTAAATTGCTATACTTCATATGTAACAAGTTCTCGCCCCAATTACAACTAAAATGAATTAAAGCAAAGTTTTCAAAATTCTGTAACGTTTCCGACAAGCACATTACCAAAATTTGTTTTATAATAAAGTTGTAAACGGTAATAAAAATGATTGGGAGGAATTTACTATGAATAATACATATACAAATATTTTAATCGCGGTGGACGGTTCTAAAGAAGCAGAAAGAGCTTTTAAAAAAGCAATTCAAGTCGCAAAACGTAACAATGCAACATTAACAATTGCTCATATCGTTGATGTAAAAGCATACTCAGCAGTAGAAGCTTATAGCCGCGCAATCGCTGAACGTGCAAATCTATTTGCAGAAGACTTATTAGAAGACTACAAAAAAACTGCGCTTGAAGCTGGCCTTGAAAAAATTGAAACTGTATTAGAATTTGGTAATCCTAAATCTAAAATTTCAAAAGAAATTGCTCCAAACCATAAAGTAGATTTAATTATGTGTGGTGCAACTGGTTTAAATGCTGTTGAGCGTTTCCTAATTGGTAGCGTCTCTGAACATATTATTCGCTATGCGAAATGCGATGTCCTTGTTGTTCGTGGTGATGAGGAGCAAGGCGATCTTTAATTTATAAATAAAACACCAAGTCCACATGTTTTACTGGTGGATAAGGGAAATGAAGCTTTAGGCTTGAATGAACAATAAATACATGTTGTTAAATAATGATAAAAAAGGAGTGGGTAATCCACTCCTTTTTTCACGACTGTGTAAGAAGAATAAAGATGTTTAATGTTACTCATAAAAATAAATCTTCTCTGTTTTTTCTCTACTCTTGCATGGATTTTAAAATCCTCATTTTTCAATTGATTGTTTAATCAAGTTTAAACTGTATTCTACTTAATTCTTTGAGCAATTGGATGGTCATCTTTTAGTTGTAACAAATCCCATAAATTCCCGTACAAATCCTTGAATACTGCAACTATTCCATATTCTTGCTCTTTCGGCTCTCTCACAAATTCTATTCCTCTTGAAATCATTTCATTATAATCTCTCCAAAAATCGTCAGTATTTAAGAAAAGAAAAACTCTGCCGACTGATTGGTTACCGATAAAGGAATCTTGCTCAGGTTTAGATGCTCTAGCCAGTAATATTGTGGTGCCGACTGAACCAGGAGGAGATACCACTACCCATCTTTTGTTTTGCTCTGGCTGATATATATCTTGGACTAGTGTGAAATTTAGTTTCTTTGTATAGAACTCTATTGCCTCATCGTAGTCTTTTACTACTAATGCGATATGAACTATTGATTGAACTATTATTACTAAATAAGCAAATTGTAGTATAACATTTCTTGCTTTAATCTATCTATTAGCTTAATAACACAGGTTCTTGTTTTTCTTCATTTCACATACTTCACTATAAATACAAGACAAACAACCACTACAACAGCTACTGCCAACACATATGGCGGTAAGAACTTCAAAGACCATAATGCCATCATGATCGTCGCAATCGTTAAGTACGTTTGCTTTGCATCTTCTGTCATTTTTTTACGAAGCAAGAACACATACAAATAACCGATTGGCGGCGTAATGAAGCAAAGAACATATATGATTTTAGATTTTAAATACCATTTTTGTTCTCCGAGCTTCTTTATATCTTCTTCTATTCTCTTATGCTCTTGCTCTCTCGCTTCTTCTACAAGCGGATCTTCCTCTTCTCCTCGCTTTTCTTTCATATAAGGAAGAAAGTGCACGAAAAAATAGTATGCGAATACGAACGCTCCAAATCCAATACCGAATCTTTCCAATGGAATATTCTCACTAAAAAAAGCAGCAGCAATCGCTAAAGAAAAACAATACGTCATCATCCAAAATGAACGTTTTCTCTTTTTCCGTTCCATTTCTTTTTTATCTTGTACATGTTTTCTTTTCGAAAGCCATATTGAAATACAGCAATCTACTACAAATAGAATAAAGATAAATATCCCAACGTGTACTGTTTCTACATCCTTAAATGAAAAGATGTTTGGGAATGCAACATGTAATACAATTAGCGTGTACAAAATTATCCCTATAAAATAAATACGTCTCATTGTCCATTCCTTTCTGATTTCCTAACTTTAGGTTAACATACATTTTTTAGAAATAGACGGACAAAATATATATGTTAAAAAAGGAGGATGCTACATGAATGATTCTGAACGTATTATTTTAGATGTGAACGGGAAAGAGCTCGAAATGTTACATACAATCCGTACACATTTTAAAGAAAAACATGGTGTGGAACTAAGTAATGGTGCATTACTACGTGATTTGATGGATATTGAGTATATTCGAATTACAGAAGATCGGCATAAGTATGATTAACTTTAAGCTATAAAAATCACAAAAAAGGTACGCTTCTCTCTACTAAGATTCGCGTACCTTCTGCCCTATAAACCAATCAACTTCCAACGAACTCTCTAACTAATCCTTTCGCCTTCTCCAAAGCTTTCTCAATTTGCTCAAATCCTGTCCCGCCAGCACTGTTACGACGCTTTACAGCTGCATATGGTGAAAGAACTTCATACAAATCTTCTTCAAATAATGAGCTCATTTCTTTATATGTTGCTAGTGGTACATCTAGTAAATAAATTCCTTTTTGTGTGCAGTGTAGCACTAGCTTCCCAACAATTTCATGAGCTTGACGGAATGGTAGTCCTTTACTTGCTAAGTAGTCAGCAATTTCTGTTGCGTTTGAGAAATCTTGCGTTACAGCTTGCCCCATCTTTTCTTTGTTGACAGTCATCTTCTCTAACATGCCTGCCATAATATGAAGGCATCCTTCTACTGTTTTTACTGTATCAAACATTCCTTCTTTATCTTCTTGCAAGTCTTTATTGTAAGCGAGCGGTAATCCTTTCATGACTGTAAGTAAACTAAATAAATTACCGTACACTCTGCCCGTTTTACCGCGGATTAGTTCCGCCATATCTGGATTTTTCTTTTGCGGCATAATGCTGCTTCCCGTTGCGTATTGATCGCTCATTTCAATAAATTGAAACTCTTGGCTACTCCATAAAATAAGTTCTTCGCAGAAGCGTGATAAGTGCATCATGAGCATAGATGAGTTACTTAGGAACTCCAGTATGAAATCACGATCGCTTACTGCATCTAAACTATTTTCATAGATTCCATTAAATCCAAGAAGCTCCGCACTATATTCTCGGTCAATCGGGAATGTTGTCCCAGCTAATGCTCCTGCTCCTAATGGTGAAATGTTAATGCGCTTTAATGAATCTTCATAACGATTCACATCACGCTCTAACATCCAAAAGTAAGCGAGAATATGATGCGCAAATGAAATTGGCTGCGCACGCTGCAAATGCGTATAGCCAGGCATAATGGTTTCAATATTATTTTCCGCTTGATGAACAAGAACCGTTTGCAATTGTTTTGTAGCTTTAATAATATGCTCTACTTTTTCTTTTAAATATAAATGCATATCAGTCGCTACTTGATCGTTACGGCTTCGCCCAGTATGAAGTTTCCCTCCTACTTCGCCAATTTGTTCAATTAACATTTTTTCAATGTTTAAGTGAATATCTTCTGCTTCTACTGAGAATTGAAGCTTATTCTCTTTTGCTTCTTTTAATAAATACTGAAGCCCTACCTTTATTTTCTCAGCTTCTTCTTTCGTAACGATGCCTTGCTTTGCTAGCATCGTTACGTGTGCAATACTTCCGTTTATATCTTGATTTACTAATTGTTGATCGAAGGAGATGGATGCTCCAAACTCTTCAACCCACGCTTCCGCTTCTTCTGTAAAACGTCCGCCCCAAAGTTTGCTCACGCTTCCACCTTCTTTTGATTCACTTGGCTGTATACTTTCGTCGGTAAACCGAATAATGAAATGAATCCAACTGCTGCATCATGATTAAATTCGTCCTGAGCAGTATATGTTGCTAATTTTTCGTCATATAAAGAGTACTCAGATTTACGTCCTTCTACAATCGCATGGCCTTTAAATAGTTTCACACGCACTGTACCTGTTACATTCTTTTGCGTTTCTTGTAAGAAAGCGTTAAGCGCTTGTTTTAAAGGAGAGAACCATAAACCGTTATAAATAAGTTCTGTTATTTTTTGCTCAATCATCGGTTTAAAATGCGCTACTTCTTTTACGAGTGTTAAATCTTCTAGCTCTTTATGCGCCGTGATTAATGTCATTGCTGCTGGACATTCGTATACTTCACGCGATTTAATACCAACAAGGCGATTTTCTACGTGATCGATACGTCCAACGCCATGTTTTCCAGCAAGTGCATTTAACTTTTTAATTAATTCTGAAAGTGAATATACAGTACCATTTAAAGTAGTCGGTACTCCTGCTTCAAAGCCAATTTCTACAAACTCTGGTTTATTCGGTGTATCTTCTAATGCCAATGTCATCTCATATGCATCTTCTGGCGGTGCTGCCCATGGATCTTCTAAAATGCCACATTCGTTACTGCGTCCCCATAAGTTTTGATCGATTGAAAATGGGCTATCTAAATTAATAGGAATTGGAACATCGTTTTCTTTTGCATATGCAATTTCTTCTTCACGTGACCATTTCCATTCACGTACAGGCGCAATCACTTCTAAGTAAGGATTTAACGCTTGAATAGAAACTTCAAAACGAACTTGATCATTCCCTTTCCCTGTACATCCATGTGCAACTGCAGTCGCCCCCTCTTGTTCTGCAATTTCTACTAATTTCTTAGCGATAAGTGGACGAGATAATGCAGAAACGAGAGGGTATTTCCCTTCGTATAACGTGTGTGCTTGCATAGCCATCAATGCATATTCATTTGCAAATTCCTCTTGAACATCAATCATATATGATTTAATTGCACCTACTGAAAGTGCCTTTTCTTTTACGAATGCTAAGTCTTTACCTTCCCCTAAGTCTAAACAAAGCGCGATAATATCATAATTCTTCTCTTGTAACCATTTAATTGCAACGGAAGTATCAAGACCTCCGGAATATGCTAATACCACTTTTTTCTTCTCCATTTTGCATCCCCCTAAAGAATAAATATTCATTTTCTTTTATAATAATACACACTTTAACACCTTTTACAAAATGTATCAAGAGTCATTTTCAAATTTTTTCAAACAATTTCGTCGAACTTCTTTCTGTTTTTATGTACAATATAAGCAGGAAAACGGGGGTGAACTGATGGAAAAGTATTTCTTATACGATGAACATCTAGGAATTGAAATTCCGCATTTACAAGAAGACTGGGAAAGTATCCCCGAAAAAATGCAGCATGCTATTTTATTAAAATGGGAACAAGTTCGCGGAAAGATTCCTGATCGTATAAAAGAGCTTGAACACTATATTAATGCAAAACAGCATCATTTAAATAACGAAGAAAACTTCGAAATTTCCTGCAAACTTAATTCAGAAATTGCCGATCTCGCTTCCATCATTAATGACCTTTGGCTTTGGTATCGACTCACTCAAAATGTATCTGAGAGGAAAGCACACCAATGAAAAAAAGCATGCCCCTCAATCACTTTGGGTCATGCTTTTTTGTCGTAACACGATTTACAATATATTTCTTGTGCTGTTTTCGCCAAACATACATCAAACGGTCCAACTAATATACTTCTTTCCTTTGGCAACTTTACAAAAGCAACGAGCTCTTCTTCATATTGAATCTTTTTCTGACATGAAACGCATACTAATTCTTTTCTTTTGAACATGTCTTTTAGCATATCTTCTCTCTCCCTTTCATCTATCTATACTGATATAATCTCATAATAATTAAGACTTGTAAAAAAATGACACATTCTGAAACAAATTATTCATATACTATGTACAAAAGGAGGTCTCAATTTTATGCGAGCTTTCATTATTATCGCTTTAACTTTTTTAAGTGTGATTAGCTGGGATGCGTTTTTTAAAGATAAAGGTGACCAGAAAGATACAACTGAATAAACGCCATCTTTTTCTTACTTATTGGACAAACTTTTAAACACTGTCCGATTTCACGAAATAACTTAGGCTTTTCTACAAAAATATTTAAACATAACAATTTTTGTAGATTCCCTCCGTTTATTGTCGGTTTCCATCCGCATACATTTTTTGAAAGTATGATATAATAATATAAATCTTGAAGGAAGGGATTTTGATATCATGATCGCTCGAAGGAGCATGTGGCATCGTATTGACGAATCATACACGTAGCGTATTTTTCAGCTCAGATACTTTAGTCTAGCGAAAAAAATACGAGAGTGGGGAAATTATGATTGCCCGAAGGATAATTTGGCAAAAAAAAGACTCTTCTTACACATAGCGTTTTGTTTAGGACTTAATTGTTACTAGCTAAACAAAACAAAGAAGAGCAGGATTGCTAAATGAAGAATCCTACTCTACGTTTTGTTTAGTCGTTTTAAGACTTAAACTAAAACGAAGGTAGGGAGAATTGATGGACGAGAGGATTATTCGTTATTTCTTCAGCGACATATAGCGTAGTTAGTTTTTTTCGTAAACTAACTGAAGCTACATGTGAGCTCGTAGTTAGTTTACAACACAAAAAGGACTACTAACTACGGAAAGAAGGAATAACGATGAGGAACATCCAAAGTCGACAAATTATTAAAGAAATTTTTATGGTTTTAATCGGTTCATTTATTTTAGCAGCAGCGCTATATCACATTCACTTCCAAAACCACTTAACAGAAGGTGGCTTTGTAGGAATTGCACTATTCATCCAAAATTTTTATGATATTTCACCATCCATTTCAACTGTAATTATGGATATCCCAATTATTTTACTATGTGCTTCATTTTTAGGTAAAAAAATGGTTGGCTATTCATTCCTAGGTTCGATTTCATTCGGAGTATTTTATTCTCTTATGGAAAATTATTCTCCATTTACGGTCGATTTATCAAATAATTTATTTATAGCTGCAGTAGTTGGCGGTGCGTTAGCTGGTATTGGACTCGGTTTTATATTGCGATTTGGCGGTGCAACCGGCGGAGACGATATTTTAACAATTGTATTAAGTAAACGAACTCGTTTTACAATTGGGCAAATTTTCTTCGTCTTTGACGCGATTGTTCTTGCGCTTTCATTATATTATTTAAATTGGACAGAAATTGCTTTTACTATTCTTTCGATTGCCGTACAGGCAAAAACATTGGATTTAATTTATTATCCAAAAGCAGAGAAGAAAGCAGAAAAGCAACCAGTATCTATTCCAATGTCCAAAAAGCATGCAACAAATTAAAAAAGCGAAAGGCTTCGGCCTCTCGCTTTTTTTTACGCTCTTTTTTCCTTCTCGACTATGTGGCGCACTTGATAAAATCTATTTGCAAATTCAGTAACGTTTCTCGTTAAACGATAGTTCACTGTAGACCCGATTGCCATTCCAATTACCGGAATACCTTGGAATAATTTACGACGTAAAGCATAAATCGAAAATGTTTTCAAAATTTGTTTTAACACAACTTCAGTAGAAGCTGGCTGTAACACCGCTTCGTCTCCTTCATAAAAGAACGAATCTTCTTGCTCTAGCTCTTGCAGTAAATTGTACCATGCGTATTGCTGAAGCCTTCCTGGTAGTAATGACGCATGAAACACCTTTAACGCAAGCATCATTTCATAAGGCTTGTTCACATCATGTCCAAATGATGTTGCAATAAGTTGAACAGCTTTCACATTTAACGCGATCATAACCGGAAAATCAGCTGTTAATAATAATAAACCCCCAGCACCCGTTGCTCCGCCTTGTACGAATGAATATAGGCGATGTCGTGCTGTTTGTTGCTCTGCTATGTATGTTAATTGATCAATAGATAATGCTTTCAAATCTTCTAGTTGCTCAATCGATTCATCAAATAATCTCGACGTTCCTAAAATACGATTACGCGCATCTAATTGTGATTGTGAACTTTGAATCAATGCATGCAAATGAAAGAGCCATCCATCTGCTTTCGTAAAGAAATCTTTTCGTTTTTTCTCCGGCAATTTCGCAATTGTAGTATGTACCCATTTATCAAACATTTTTTGAAAATCAGTCGCTTCTTGCTCAACTAATTGCGATTCCCATTCTTTTATATTGTCTAAAATGGCTTGTTCTCGCTTCGATCGCATCGTAACAACCACCTCGTTCGATTTTTTTCTATTGTAACATATTTCTGCTTATTCTTTGCAAATATGCTTGTCTATCTTTATTCACATACCATTTTTTAGTGACATAAAATATTAGCAAAAAGGATGAGATAAATCACATGAATCTATCCAATATAAAAAAAGAATATAATGCAGTATTCAGCTTAGGACAAAACTGCTGGCCTGCTTGGGCTTTATATCAATTCTATTTATCACCCTTTTTTGGCGTTATCGATTTTATGCTAAGCCCTTCATTAGAAAAAGTGAATGTATTATTACAAAATCGATTTGACCGTTTTTTACAGTTCGAAAACTTATCCTTCATCTCATTTTGGGATGATGGTGCGAAATTAAGACTCCGTGACAACCTATATGAAATCGACTCCTGCCACGACTTTAAAACAGATGTAAACACACCAACATCTTGGCCTTCTTATACAGAAATTAAGTTAAACTATGAGCATCGAATTCATCGTTTTCTAACTACAATGGAAACGGCAGAATCCATATCGTTTATTCGAACTGGAGGAACATACGAAGAAGCACGTTCCTTGGAACAAATTTTATCTCAAATAGTTAAACATACATTCTCTGTCCTATTACTCATTCCTGAAGATGTACCAACTATCGCCCAAGAAGATTGGGGATTACAAAACATTTGTGTTATAAAATGCCCTATTATGGATGTATACCAGTACAATGAAGCATTTTGGAATGATTTATTTGATGGGATCACGATTAGACCGCAAGCTTAAACACGATACTTTTTATTACACACTGCCTTATAATCATCCTTATACAAAAGAAATAAGGAGTGATTATATATGTATCCACGTGCAAAAGCTTTTGGCATTGCTATACATCACGATCGCCTTCTCGTACAAGAATATCATACAGGCGATGAAACATATTACCGACCTCTTGGCGGTTCAATTGAACTTGGTGAAAAATCAGCACATACCGTTATTCGTGAATTTAAAGAAGAGCTTCATACAGAAGTGGAAATCACCAATTATTTAGGCTGCTTAGAAAACATCTTGCATCTTGATGGAGAAGTTGGTCATGAAATCATTCAACTATATTCTTTACGCTTATTAGACACATCACTATATGAAATGGAAATACTGAATATACAAGATGAGCAAACAGCATCATATGCGAAATGGATTCCCATGACAGCATTCATTCAAAAAGAGAAAGCACTATATCCAGATGGAATCTTGAAATATATCCAACAAAAAAAAGACGAAACCCTATAGGATCTCGTCTTTTTTCATATAGTATATTAACCAATATCTCCAAGACGTAGTACGTCACGAGCGATCATAACTTCTTCGTCAGTTGGAATTACGATAATTTTTACTGGAGAGTGTGGGAAGCTGATGAATGCTTCTTCACCAAATACGTTATTACGTTTTACGTCGAAGTATACACCCATGTACTCAAGGCCTTCTAATACGCGCTCACGAATAACTGCACTGTTTTCACCGATACCAGCTGTGAAGATGATTGCGTCTACACCTTTCATACGAGCTGTGTAAGAACCGATGTATTTGTGGATACGGCTTACAAATACATCAAGTGCTACTTTCGCACGGTGGTCGCCTTCTTCTTCTTTCGTGATGATGTCACGTAGGTCACTAGAGTAACCAGTAAGACCTAACATACCACTCTTCTTGTTTAATACGTTAACTACTTCTTCTACTGTTTGGCCTGTTTTTTCCATGATGTATGGAATTAACGCAGGGTCAATGTTACCAGAACGTGTACCCATTGTTACACCAGCAAGTGGAGTGAAGCCCATAGAAGTATCGATAGATTTACCGCCTTCTACTGCTGCGATACTTGCACCGTTACCTAAGTGACAAGAAAGTAAGCTTAAGCTTTCAAGTGGACGACCTAATAATTCAGCCGCACGCTCAGTTACGTATTTATGAGAAGTTCCGTGGAAACCGTATTTACGGATGCCAAATTTCTCATAGTACTCATATGGTAAGCTGTATAGGAAAGCAGATTCCGGCATTGTTTGGTGGAATGCTGTATCGAATACTGCTACTGCTGGTACGTTTGGTAATACTTCTTGGAATGATTTAATACCAACAAGGTTTGCTGGGTTATGAAGTGGTGCTAAATCGCTTAATTCTTCGATATCAGCTAATACTTCATCAGTAATTAAAACAGAATCAGCAAATTTTTCGCCGCCGTGTACAACACGGTGACCGATACCGCCAATCTCATCAAGAGATTTTACGATTCCGTTTTCAGTTAATTTCTTAAGAAGCATGTTAACTGCTACTGCATGATCTGGGATGTTTGTAATTTCTTTTTGTTTTTCGCCATTTACAGTAATTGAGAAGACACTATCTTCTAAACCGATACGTTCTACTAAACCTTTTGTTAATACTGTTTCACTTGGCATTTCAAATAATTGGAACTTTAAGGAAGAGCTTCCTGCGTTAATCGCGATGATTTTTGACATCTAGTCTTTCGCCCCTTTTTCTCTTGGTAGTTGTGTGGATATGTCCACAAACCGCTCGATTTTATCTAATTAAATTCACTCATTATGAAAACGTTTCATCATTAGTAAATTTTATACTCACGATTTTAATTTAAACATCGTCCGACATATATTTCAAGTGAAAAAATTGTAACACCAAGAAAAAATATATATTACAGATTTCAAAAAAATTCAGTTTAATCTAGTATATATTTAAAAATATGACATATCATATAAAACTGTACTACATGAATTACTAACCCTGTTACATATACCTTGCCTTATTTGTGGGTTGCAAACCAAGTATTTAATTGATCCATAATGTTCTCCATCGCCTTCATGTTGGAGAATTTAGGTAACTCCACTAATAACGCCTGTTTTGGCATTGTTACACTAGGACCTTTCTTTTGGAGAACAAATATACTTTTTGCATTTTTCTCGTTTTTAAACATGGAAACAGGTAGCTGTAATAGCCCTTGAATAAAACATGTTTCTTTAATAAATGCATGTAATTTTGGTGCTTGATCACTTTCAAAAATGAAGTTTGGTACTAGGAAGAATAAGTACCCGCCTTCTTTCGTATGTTTCACACTTTGTTCAATAAATAGGTGATGGGCATACGACATTCCTTCATCTGCTTTTAACTTATATTCACTTGCACCGATTTCATTTGGATAGTAACCAATCGGTAAGTCTGAAACGACTGCATCAACCGGATCGATATAAAGTGGCGCTAGTCCATCTTGATGGAAGAATTCGATTGCATGCTTTTGTAAATTCGCATTTACTAAAGCAAGTTTAATTAGCACTTCATCCACTTCTACACCAAATCCACTCATTGCTATTCCTTCTTTGGCGCTATTAAATACTGTAGTCATTAAGTTACCTGTTCCAATTGCAGGATCTAAAACAGTAATTTCGTTTTGCCCTTGCATAAATTTATGGAATAAGTAGCTCATGAACATTCCAACTGCATCAGGCGTCATTTCGTGATTCGCTTGTACGCCTTCTTTCATTCCTTTTAAAATGGCTAACTGAAATGCTTTACGAATTTCTTCACCTTTATATGTTTCTTCATTAAACGTACTATATTCACGATTCAGCCTTTCAATTGCTGATTCGGATAATTCCTCTTGTAAAATTGCTCCTTCAAACAAGTTATTACCTGTTTCTACAAGCGCCTCTAAATATGTTACATCTAATTCTTTACGTAAAACTACCGCAGAAGAATCAAAAATAGAAAATAATGTTTCTACTGTCTGACTCACGTACATTCCTCCTTCTCTCTTTTACACATAACTTATATCATACCACAAAGTGTTTTTTTCCAAAAAGAAAAAGCGACCTCCTGCAAAGAGCTCCCCTTTAAGTTATATATGATATAACGTTTTTTCTCATATATTGGTACCATTACGCAGCAATACATGAGAAAAAACGACCTCTTTATAAGAGGTCATTTCTTTCACATTATTTTGCCGCTTTAGCTGCTTCTAATGCTGCTTCATAGTTTGGATGGCTTGTACCTTCGCTTACGTACTCTGCGTAAACTACTTTGTCGTTGCTATCTACTACGAATACTGCACGAGCAAGTAAACGAAGCTCTTTCATTACTAAGCCGTAAGCTTCACCGAATGAAAGGTCACGGTGGTCAGAAAGTGTTACAACATTTTCTAAACCGTTTGCTGCACACCAGCGTTTTTGAGCGAATGGTAAGTCAGCGCTAATTGTTAATACTTTTGCGTTTTCAATACCTGCTGCATCTTGGTTAAAACGACGTGTTTGTGCATCACACACACCTGTGTCGATTGAAGGTACAACACTAATTAATTTTACTTCGCCTTTGTATGTTTCTAAACTTACTGGAGATAAGTCATTTGCTAATACTTGGAATTTTGGCGCTTGATCGCCAACTTTAACTTCTGTTCCAACTAAAGTCATTGGGTTACCTTTAAAAGTTACGTTTGCCACTTGAAAATCCTCCCTTATTTAAACAAAATATGTACAATGTAAATGATAGTTTGTCCCTATCGATAATGCAAATAAAATCGCTTTATTTACAAAAAAATTAAAGAAGCTAATCCATTGATTAGCTTCTTATTTGTTAAATTTGAAATTCAGGATCGTCTTCTTTTCGTTTATCCATCATTTCCTTCACTTTATCAACAGCTTGTGGCGCTAATTCAATTATTTTATCGATGACGTGTGTTTGCTTATCTAAATGCAACACTTTTACACCGTCTCCATTTATAACAAGAAAAGCAACAGGATTAATAGAAACTCCTCCACCACTTCCCCCGCCAAATGGATGACGGCCTGAATGTTCTACTTTTCCAAATTCACTTCCACCAGCAGCGAATCCGAAACTAACTTTCGAAACGGTAAGAATTACACTTCCATCTGCCGCTTTAATCGGATCACCAACAATTGTATTTACATCAGTCATTTGTTTTAAATGCTGCATTGCGGTTGTCATTAAACCTTGAATTGGATGGTCCATTCTATATCCCCCCTATGCTTGAACAGATTTTTCTGTCATACCAGATCTTTGCTTCCTCATAAACACAAGTAATTTTACCGCTGTTTTTACAATACGGAATATACGAAAAGATGCTGTTAACTCACATCTTGATGCAAATCCTTTCCCTTGAAAAACAGGGGTAATTTCAAATTCTGGTACGTCGACAATATGCATATATTGTCCTACAACTCCAGCAGCCATTCCTTTTGTCCCCCATGCATATCCAGTGACAATTCCAGTGCTAGCTGCGTCGCCTGCTCCAATTTGCGTGTGCCATTTCCACCCATTGATTTTCACTCGTTTGAGAAAATCTTTAACAATAGTATGAACTTCTTGTAGCTTTTTTATCAGCTCCCCCATACTATCAAGTTGCGCCATAATTTTATTATCTAATCCACCGTCTTTTTCAGCTTTTTCGATTTTCTGCCCTGTCTTTTTCTGTTGTTTTTCAATTCTTTCCAATACATCAAACGTATATCGAATCATCCATATTTTCACTTGAAACAAACATTGCTTTTCCATTTCTGAATATAAAAATGTCACTTTAAGCTTTATTTTCGACAATAGTATAAGCAAAATAAAAAGGAGAAGAATTATTATTCCAATCACGAGCCACTTCATACGTATCATCCTTTCACTCCGTACCCATTATCGACAAGTTTATTCATCATTAAACAGAATCCTTTAAGATTGAATATAAAAATTTTTCTAAAAATAAAAAAAGGATTTTGACATTTTATATCGAAATATATTATTTGAACATATCTTCAAGAACGTATTTGGATGATATGTAGCACGAAAAACAGAAAATTTAACTGCAGTGGAGGGATACATAATGGCAGATCGTCGCAATTTATTTTTCTTTTATGGTGATGACAAAGCAACGCTCGTTGAAAAAATGAAACCAATCTATCGTATTTTAGAAGAGAATGGATTCACCATATTAGATAATCCAAAAAATGCAAACGCTATCGTCAGTGTTGGAGATGATGCAACTTTCTTACAAGCCGTTCGTAAAACTGGTTTTAGAGAAGATTGCTTATACGCAGGGATTTCTACGAAAGATGAAATTTCGTTCTACTGCGATTTCCATATTGATCACGTTGATACAGCCCTTCAAGAAATTACAAAAAATGAAATTGAAGTGCGAAAATACCCAACAATTCAGGTAGATGTAGATCACGGTACATCTTTCCATTGTTTAAATGAGTTCTCATTACGTTCTAGCATTATTAAAACATTCGTAGTAGATGTTCACGTTGATGATCTATATTTCGAAACATTTAGAGGGGACGGTTTAGTTGTTTCTACCCCAACAGGAAGTACAGCTTACAATAAATCGTTACATGGTGCGGTTGTTGATCCGCTCATCCCATGCTTCCAAGTAAGCGAACTCGCATCATTAAATAACAACACATACCGTACGCTCGGTTCACCGTTCATTTTAAATCACAAGCGTACATTAACTTTAAAACTAAAACCAAACGGTAACGATTATCCTGTTATCGGTATGGATAATGAAGCGCTTAGCATTAAACAAGTGGAAAAAGTTGTTGTACGCTTAAGCGATAAACAAATTAAAACAGTTAAATTAAAAAACAATTCCTTCTGGGAAAAAGTACAGAGAACGTTTTTATAGTATTAAAATAACCGCCGAATTACGGGATTCCATAATTCGGCGGTTATTTATTTCTCTCGCTACCGGCCACTATTCTTGTCATTTTTTGTCGGTAAGTCGATATATTTTCACGCGTCTTTCCTATACACAATCTTCCCATCAATTACGGTCATTTCTGCTTGTACTTCTTTTATTTCTTCTGCCTCTATTTCAAATATGTTTCGATCTACTATGGTAAAGTCTGCCTCATATCCTTTTGCGATTTTTCCTCGCTTCGTTTCTTTTCCGATTGCATAGGCACTTCCTGTTGTAAATAAAGAGATAGCTTCATATACCGTTAATCTTTCCTCTGGCATATAGCATACACCGTCAATAAAACTTCTACGTGTAACAGCGCTATATATGCCTAAAAACGGATTCACTTGTTCAATTGGTGCGTCAGATCCACCATTGCAGTGTAATCCTGCTTCTAGTAACGTCTTCCACGCGTATGCATAACGAAGACGATTCTTGCCTAGTTTTTCAATGACTGATGGGAAGTCCGATGACACAAAGACGGGCTGAATATCAATAATAGCCGGTAAATGTTTCATTCTCTCAATCAACTCTTCACGAGCGAGCTGACAATGAATAATGCGGTCGCGTAATCCTTCTACTGGTGGATATAATTCAAGTGCATCAATAACATACTGGAGCGATAAATCACCGATTGTATGAATCGCTACTGACATATGTAAATCTCGTGCCTTTTTCACTAACTCCGCAAGCTCTTCACGTGAGAAAATTGCAACTCCATTTGTTTCCTCCGCATCTTCATACGGTTCACTTAATAAAGCTGTTCTTCCGCCAAAAGAGCCATCAGAAAAAATTTTCATCGCCCCAAATTCAATATAATGCTCATTTTCATATTCTTTTCGTTCACCTGCTACTTCATGGTGAACGAGTAAATGTGCTTTAAATGACATTTCCTTTATAACATGAGAAAAAGCATTGTGCGTTTTTCTAAAACCACCGTAATAATTTAAATCTTCCGTATGCCCGCCAACGAGTCCATATTGCCAACAATTTTTAATTGCTGTTTGCAGGGCTCTTTGTAAATAAGCTTCATCAATTTCCGGCTGCACATGTTTAATTAATTCTTGCCCTTGTTCATATAAAAGGCCTGTTAACATATTTAATGAATCCCGGCCGATTTTCCCGCCTTTCGGGTCTTGCGTCATTTCTGTTATGTTCGCCTCTTGCAATATGTATGAATTCACCCATGTAACGTGGCGACAAACGCGCTTTAATAAAATGGGGTGTTCTTTAGAGATTTCATCTAGATCACGTACGTGAACTTTTTTTGTATCTGTAAAATTATTTTCATTCCAGCCTTCTCCAATAATCCAAGAACCTTTTGGCGCTTCTTCTACTCGGTTCTGAACAAGAGTCAACACTTCGCTATAAGATGTACAATTTGATAGATCTAATCGAAGTAATCTCTCCCCATGACCAATCAGATGCATATGACTATCAACGAGACCTGGAATCATCGTTTTGCCTTCTAAATCGTGAAATTTAACCGTAGCATATCGGTCTTCTAACTCTTCTTTACTCCCGACATCAACGATCATGCCCTTTTCAACATAAACAGCGTCTACTTTTTCATTCTCTTCTCGCATCGTGTAAATGGTGCCGCCATACCAAATTTCTCCCATATATCCCATCTCCTTTGTATTTATTGTATAAAAAAAAGCACCATTTCAAAACATGGTGCTTTTCTAAAAATTACTTTTGCTCAGTAGGATTCGTTGTGATTTGCCATTCAATGCTAAATTTATCTTTTAGTTGTCCGTATGCTGGGCTCCAGAACGTTTCTTGAAGTGGCATAATAACTTCTCCACCCTCTTGTAACTTTTCGAATACTTCTTTCGCTTTTTCTGCATTACTAATTTGAATTGCGATTGTTACTTGAGATCCGATTGCATGCCCTTGACCTGGGAATGTATCAGAAATCATAAGGTCCGTATTACCAACTTTTAAAGTAGCATGTAAAACGCGCTCTTTTGCTTCAGCTGGAATCGGGTATTCTGGATTTTCAGGCATATCTCCAAAAGTTTGCATGACTTCTACTTTTGCGTCTAACGCCTCTTTATAAAACTGTACAGCCTCTTGCCCACTACCATCTAAAACTAAGTACGGATTAATCCCTAAAATCATACGGACACCTCTTTTTTAAATTTATAAAATCGAACTTACGTTCGTTTTTATCTTATCATTGTTTGCCATTTCATTCAACTATTTCCTTCACTGTTTTCAAAATTATTTTGACGGAATCTCCATCTCTTGTTTTCTAAGTTCAATACGGCGAATTTTTCCGGAAATCGTTTTTGGTAGTTCATCTACAAATTCAATTTTGCGAGGGTATTTATATGGTGCAGTGAGTTCTTTGACGTGTTGTTGGAGTACTGGGATTAATGTTTCTTCGTTCTTGTCTATATTCTCTCTTAATACGATAAATGCCTTCACGACACTTCCGCGAATTTCATCAGGGCTTGCGACAACCGCACACTCTCTTACGTAAGGATGTTTTACGAGCGCATCTTCTACTTCAAACGGTCCAATTGTATAACCAGAGCTAATAATAATATCATCACCGCGCCCTTCAAACCAGAAATAGCCTTCTTCATCTTTCTTCGCTTTATCGCCGGTAATATAATAATCACCGCGGAATTGCATCGCTGTGCGCTCATCGTCTTTATAATATTGTTTAAAGAGGGCTGGCGTTTCAATGTGAACTGCAATATCACCAACTTCTCCTACCTGTACTGGAATACCTTCCTCATCTACAATATCAACGTGGTTGCCTGGCGTTGGTTTTCCCATTGATCCTGGTCTAATATCCATCCCTTTCATTACACCAACAAGCAATGTATTTTCCGTTTGTCCATAGCCATCTCTCACTGTAATATTAAAGTGCTTTTGGAACGTTTCAATGACTTCCCTATTTAACGGCTCACCTGCGGATACAGCGCTATGTAACGCTTCTAAATTGTACTCACTTAAGTCCTCTACTTTTGCCATTAATCTATACTCAGTCGGCGTGCAACACAGCACGTTCACCTTATTATCGTCTAACAAATTTAAATATGTTTTCGGTTCAAATTTACCGTTGTATACAAATCCTGTTGCACCTGATCCGAGAGTTGCTAAAAACGGGCTCCAAATCCACTTTTGCCAGCCTGGACTAGCCGTCGCCCATACAACATCATTCACTTCAATCCCGAGCCAGTTTGGAGCGCTCGTACGTAAATGAGCGTATGCCCATGCATGCGTATGAACAACACCTTTTGGATTTCCTGTCGTCCCTGACGTGTAAGATAAAAAGACCATATCTTCTTTATCTGTCGTTGTCATTTCTAACAGGTCACTTTCTGTTTCTAACGCTGTTTTTAAATTAATCCATCCATCTACTGACTGCTCGCTCAGAACGAATTTTTGAAGAGATTTCATCGCTTCTATATCATCAAACTGCCCAATGTACGGCTCATAACTTACGATTGCTTTTACTTCCCCGTGCCCAATACGATATTCAATATCCTTCTTGCGCAACATTTCCGAACTCGGAATTACGACAAATCCCGCTTTAATCGCAGCGATATACGTCATGTATGCTTCAATTAAACGTGGCATCATAATGAGGAGCTTGTCCCCTTTTTGGAGACCACTCTTTATAAAAGCGTTTCCAATTTTATTCGCACCTTTCATTAACTCAGCGTATGTAACTTCTCGTCTATTCCCTTTATCATCTTGCCAAATTAAAGCAAGCTTCTCTTTATCACTTGTATATTTCTCTATTTCAGAAACTAAATTATAAGACGGCGGCGCCAACAATTCTTCTCTCTTCATACAATATCCTCCTCCATTTCTATGCCTCCCTTATATAATAAAGAATTTTCAGTTAATTTTGAACCCTCTTCTTTTGACAAATTTTTTATGTCTATGTCGAAATAAATGTATAACGGTGCAAACAACAAAAAGAAAGAGCGGGAGAACCCGCTCTTTCTAAGCCATCATATATGGGATTATTTTTGGAAACCGCCTAATTGTTGCTCAGCTAGTGAAACTAGACGTTTAGTGATTTCGCCACCAACAGAACCGTTAGCGCGAGATGTTGCATCAGCTCCAAGTTGAACACCAAACTCTTGAGCGATTTCGTATTTCATTTGATCTAATGCTGCTTGAGCACCAGATACTGCTAATTTATTTGTGCTTGCCATGTTGTATCACCTCCTTGTGAGTATAGAGTGTGATAAACAACATGACTTCATACATATTTTAGATATGGTAATTTATGGTTTTAGAAAAGTTCTTCGAATTTTTCTTCTTCCGCCACTACTTCTACCGTTTGTAATACCATTGTTTCTTTGTTCGCTACAGCTTCATCGATTAATGGTGTGAAATCGTATTTCGCTTCAAAACGATTCGCTTTTTCACGCTTCGGCTTCGTCGCTGGGCTTGCTGGTGTGAATACTGTACAGCAATCTTCGTACGGACGAATTGAAATATCATATGTGCCGATTTCTTCAGCAATTTTAATAATTTCTAATTTATCCATCGTAATAAGTGGACGAATAACCGGATAGTTTGTTACTTCGTTAATTGTATGCATACTATCTAACGTTTGGCTTGCTACTTGCCCAAGACTTTCACCAGTCGTGATTGCAAGTGCATTACGCTCCTCTGCGATACGCTCTGTAATACGCATCATCATACGGCGCATAACTGTCATTGAATAGCTAGATGGAATTTCTTTATTAATCGTTTTTTGCACTTCTGTAAATGGAACAAGGTGAAGCGTTACACGTTTACAGTACTTCGTTAACTCTTGTGCTAAATCGATTACTTTTTGTTTTGCACGCTCGCTTGTGAAAGGTGGGCTATGGAAATGAACTGCTTCCACAGACACGCCGCGTTTCATCGTTAAGTACGTTGCTACTGGGCTATCGATACCACCAGAAAGAAGTACCATTACTTTTCCGCCAACGCCAACTGGTAAACCACCAGCTCCCATATGCTCACCACACATAATATAGCTGTAACCACTGCGAATTTCTATACGTACATTCACATCTGGATTATGAACATCTACTGTGATATCCTCTGTATTTTCTAAAATGTGTCCACCGATTTCTGGAAGTAACTCCATCGTCTTCATTGGGAAGCGCTTATCAGAACGGTGCACTGTAATTTTAAATGTTTTTACATCACCTTTTACTTGTAAGAAAGCTGCTAATGCACCTTTTTTAATATCTTCTAATTCTGATGGTACTTTCATCGCTAAGTTAAACTTATGAATACCAAATACATCTTTCAATCTTTCAGAAATTGCTTCATGGTCTTCGCCATTTAATTGGATGTACATACGATCATGCGTTGCATCGATTTTAATATTTGGGAACTTTTTCAGTTTAAACTTTACGTTATCTTTTAATGTGCTTACAAATTTAGAGCGGTTCTTACCTTTAGTCGTCATCTCTCCATAACGAACTAAAATATATTCATATGTCATCATATTCCTTTACCTCATCACTTCATGTAATTTTGGCATCGTCTCTTTCACAATACCTTCAAATTGTTTTACTTCTTCCATCGTGTTTTCTGGTGCCAAACTAATGCGAATAGCACTTGCAGCAGCGGCATGGGGTACTCCCATTGACACTAACACTCTGCTCACTTCATTTGCTTTTGAAGAACAAGCAGACTTCGTCGATACATATACACCGTGCTCTTCTAAAGCATGAACGACCACTTCTGGTTTTAAACCAACAAATGATACATTTAAAATGTGCGGTGCTGCATATGCAAGCGACGTATTGATCGTTACATCTTCCATCTCTTTAAAGAAACGGACAAGCTCTGTTTGTAAATTGTGCAAATGAGCTATCTTTTCTTTCACTTGTTCCATTGTCATGCGAAGTGCTTTCACCATCGCTACAATGCCAGGTAAGTTTTCTGTACCAGAGCGATATTTAAACTCTTGTTGACCACCTGATAAAATTGGATCTAACCTTACGCCATCACGTACATAAAGAAGACCCGTTCCCTTTACACTGTGGAATTTATGTCCAGATATTGAGCAAAGATCAATATGAGAAGCATATAAATCAAGCGGTACTTTTCCTATCCCTTGTACATGGTCCACATGGAATCTTATTTTCGGATAGTTCGATAATAACGTTCCAATTTCAGCAACAGGCTGAATTGCTCCAGTCTCGTTGTTCACATGAATAATTGACACAAGAATCGTATCTTCACGAAGTGCTCGTTTTACATCCTCTACCGATACAACACCATGCTCATTAACCGGTAAATATGTTACATCAAAACCGAGATCTTCTAATTGTTTATATGCTTCAAACACAGACGCGTGTTCAATATTTGTTGTAATGATATGTTTACCGCGCGAACGATTCCTCATCGCTATTCCTTTAATCGCAAGGTTATTCCCTTCCGTTCCACCTGATGTGAAAATAACCTCAGAAGGTTTAACATGAAGAAGCTGCGCTGCAATCGTTCTTGATTGTGTTAATAGACGCTCTGCCTCTCCCCCAAGCGAATGAATAGAAGAAGGGTTTCCAAAATATTTTCCAGCAACCGTTACGTACGATTGAAGGGCTTCTGGATATGGCTTCGTCGTCGCACTATTATCAAAATAGATCATCGTTCTTCCCCTTTCAGCGCTATCACATCATATAATCATATCACAAATACGTGTAATTACGCTAAGACTACTCAAAGGTTCCATTTTATCCCGATTGTGAAGGCCGATAATTAGCGAGGATGACCCTACTGACTACAGTTTCACTATATTTTAAAACGAATAACCTTACTGTATTCCGCTATTCATTATAGCAACATCGTCCCCAAAATTACACAAAAAAACAAACCCTTATGAAAGGGTTTGTTCATTGTCTACATATTCAGCTATTTTTTGAACAACGCCAGGTTCAAGTTGCTCTAGTATAGAAGCCGCTTGTTCTAAAGCTGCATCGTATTGATATTCACGGAATAATTTCTCCGCATAATTTAAGCTCTCTGCAAGGTTCTCATCATGACTGCGGTAACGATTACCGTATTGAATTAATTTTTCAACTAAATACGCTTGTCCAATTAACTCTTCTGTCATTTCAGCTACACCATTAACAGTTGTGTACGCTTCTTCTAAACTGCTATTTACAGCGTTCATATTTAACGGTTTCACTTCTAACTGTTCATATACAGCTTGCATTGCCATTTGTCCTCTTTTTAAATCTTCCATAATGCTTTCTGGAAGACCTGGCAAATTCGACTTTTTCATAAAACGTTTCGTTTCAAAAATGATATTTCGCATTTCTTGTAACTTCTCACGCGCTTCAAATTCTTCTTTACGCATCGTTTGCAACATTTCTTTATATTCTGCATGAAGTACTTTTAACGTTTCACATTGCTCATAAACCTCTTCTAGTTCCTCACGAATAATAGAGAAGGCAATATCTTGTTCCGCAACGCGTAATTGCAGCATTTCAAAACGTTTCATCAAAATGTGCATTTGCTTTTCAATTACTTTTTGAGACTCAATGTCCTTATCTTGTAACTGATAACTTTGTTTCACTAGTTGTGTTTCTGCTTTTGTTTCAATCGTTTCAATGCGAATTTCTTCTAAGTCTTCATAAACAGAAAGTGTTTTTTGCTCCACATAATGTCTCGCATGTACTTCTTGTTCCAGTTGATCATAGAAGCCATCTAAACGCGTTTTTAAGTTTTCTACTTTTTCAGCTGCTTCCGTTATATGAAGCTCCTGTATATCCATTAAACATGTTTGTAGTTGTGTCGTCATATCACGAACTTCTTTAGGGACTTCCAAATACTCTAATACATAACCTTGTCTTACCATATCATTATGTCCGTGTAATAAATCTTCCAGCTGAACTGGTAACGTCGCTTGACACTCTACCAATAAATCTGGAATTTGGTGAATAATGATTTCTAAGTTTGCCAAACCTTCTTCCAAACTAATAACAATTTCTCTCGCTTTTAAATAGTCGCCATTATCTGTTGCCTCTTCAAAGCTTTTAAACTTATTAGATTCAGCGTCTAGCATTTCTTCGATTTTCTGCTCTGCTGCTCCATACATATGTCTATGAGCAAGAACACTCTTCTTCATACTACGATATGTATCACGTAACCCTTCAATTTCCGAGCTATTTTTTTCATGGCTTTCTAACAATTGCTGTAATTCATTTAAAATGTCTGTAATACGATTATCAGCGTCATCTAAACCACTTATGGATTCATTCATCGCATGCTTTGCTTTTCGGAAGGAGAATTGCGAGGCGAATTTTCGCGCTTGCGCTAAATCTTTGTCTGCTTTCGGAAGGGTTGTTGATACAATCTCATCCCATTCTTCACGCCATTTACCAAACAGTTCTTCTGTTTGACCTGTCATATTTAAGTCTTTCACCCGTTTTAGTTCATCTGCCACAGGCTTATCTTTTATCTCTTGTTTCCACTGCTCCAGTGCTTCAATATCTTTATATGAACGATTTCTTATCACAAGCTCTATCATGAGCAGCACTAGAATAGAGCTTACTACAATGATAACGATCGTCAGGATAGAATCCATGCAAAAAAGCCTCCTAGTTATATCTCTTTTTTTGTCCGTTCCGTTTATGAAATGGAAGGCATTATGTATAAAAAGGGAATCCCCCTATATTTAACAACTAACAATGTACTAATCATACCATGTAATGGCTTGTTTTTGACCTAGTTTTTTTTAAAATTTCATGTTTCTTTCAATGCAATTGTAATCTTTCTCAATCTTCTGTTTGGATTATCTCCCATCATCAAATGATTGTAATAACAGGTTCTCTTTCATATGAGATACGAAATAAATTTTGCGCACAAGTGGTGGCTCAATTAAAATCGCATGCACATTTCCTTGCTTTACCGCTTGCTCTACTGCCATTTCTGGAAGTAACGTAATACCAAGTCCAGCTCCGACCATTGCAAGCATCGGTTCTGCATAAGAAGTTTCAAATGCAATGATTGGTTTCGCACCTATCCCTTGAAACATATTCGTAATCATTTTCCTTACATCACAAATTTCTGGATATACGATTAACTTTTCATTTTGCAAATCTTCCATTCGGATTACTATTTTCTCTTTATAAAGATGATCACTTGAAACTACACAAACAATTTTTTCTTCTCGCATTTCTTTTATACACGTAGCGTCTTCTACTACTGAATCGACGAACATCGCTTCAATCTTCCGCTCTTTAAAGAGTCCCATTAGTACTTTCGTATGCTCAATTTTCCATTCTACTTCGAATTCTTCACCTAATACATCTTTACATTTTGATATATAATGCGCTGCTAAACTTGGCAATATGCCTATAGAAATTTTCCGCTTCTCTTGAAAATTCTTCATTTCGGCTTTCACTTCATGGATGTGTTCCAAAATCGGTAACATTCTTGTTATAAATAACTCTCCAGCTTCTGTTAATTCCACTCCTTGCGCGGAACGCTTCAGTAAAGTAACCTCTAAATCCGCTTCTAACCTTTGAATTTGCTTACTAAGCGCCGGTTGAGAAATATGTAAAAGCTTACTCGCCTTTGATAAACTTCGCGTATTCTTCACTTCAATAAACGATCGTACTGCTTCCAAATCCATCGTACACACCTCTAACAAAAAGTTATAACTGTCATAAAAAATCGATATTTCCCTCTATAAACAATTACTCTTTATACTTATTTCATCAACTTACTATAACGAAATGAAAAGGGGAAAGATACTCTTGGACAAAAAACAAATGCTACTCGGATCCCTCCTATGCTTACTTGCCGTAACGGCTTGGGGATTTATGTTTCCTGTCATGGCAAATGCTCTGCAGTTTATCGATCCGTTCTTCTTCACAACTATCCGATACGGATCAGCAGCTATTATTTTTCTTATTTTGCTATTCATTACTGAAGGAAAAACTTCACTCCACTTAGAAAAAAGAACACTTTCGTTATTCTTTTACGGAACAGTCGGTTTCGCTGGATATGGTTTTCTCATTTTTTACGGCCAACAACTTGCCGGGCCTTCTGGGGCCATTCATGCTGCAATGATTCAATCTCTTATGCCGCTCATCGCTTTATTATTGCAGTGGATAACAAAAAACAAACGCCCACAAAACTACACATTCCTTTGTATGTTCGTTGCATTGCTCGGTGTTATGCTTGTCATTTCAAAAGGAAATATTCACTTTTTATTTGGAGCTGCCAGTCACCTCTCAACAAATATACTTATGCTATGCGGCGTTACTTGCTGGGTCATTTATACGAACGGTGGTGCTCGTTTTCAATCTTGGTCACCACTTCGATATACGACGTTAACTTGTTTATTCGGCTCGGTTTCACTCATCGTTATCGTCACTTTCTTCACTTACACAAACATCGTTACTATGCCGTCACTTCGTACCATTATGAGCGTTCGTTTTGAACTCTTGTATATGTCGATTGTTGCAGGTGTTATCGCTGTATTTTGCTGGAACACAGGAAATCGCTATATTTCATCTATTAACGGCATATTATTTATGAATTTAGTTCCTGTACTTGCACTTATCGGTTCCATCTTTCGAGGTTATACAGTCGACAAAATTGAAATTGCCGGAGCCTCATTAACAATTATCGCGCTATTATGCAACAATGTATGGCAAAGGAAAGAAAGCACAAAAATCCCCACCTCAGTTCGTTAGGTGGGGATTCTTCACATATGAACAGCTCTTGGTAATTCATAGTATATATTCGTTATACATAATGTGTGTTCCATCCATTGTTCAATTTCTTTCGTGTACATTTCTATGAAAAATGTCTCAGACGGAAAAGAATGCAGCACTTCTGATATATATTGCGGATATAAAAACGGCATATTCATCATGCCTTTTAATTGCGTCATAAACATTGTAAAAGATACCTTTTTAAATTCTTGCTTCATTTGTCCATGCTTTATAATTTGCTCTATATAATATCTTTCTTTAGAAAAGTAAATGGTCATCACTTCGCGAATTAATGTCGTATCAAGCGAAAGCTCTCGGTAAAAGAAACGTGTCAATTCCCTATTTTCAAATTGATATCGTAAAATCCCACGCACCATTTGCACCATCATATCTTTAGCCGACAAATATTCTCTCTGTTCAAAGGACGTTTCAATCACATGAATATATCCTTCTAAAAAGTCAGTAATAAGCTGTTCTAATAAACCTTGCTTTCCAGCAAAATAATATGAAATATTCGCTACATTCACATCCGCTCGCTTTGCAATTTCTCGCACCGACGTTCCATCATAACCTTTCGTGTTAAACAACGATATTGCCGCATCAATTACTTTTTGTTTCGTCTGTTTCATGCGCTCACTTCCTCTCACTGAACAGCTATAGTTTAAATTTCTTGACTTTTAAGACAAATTCCTTTAATTTTCTATCGACAAAGTCATGTGAAATACATCGTATTTTGCTAATATTTTACACATCTCGATAAAAAGGGAGTTGTTTCCATGTTTACAAAAGAAAGTTATGCAGGTTCTCGTGAAGAACAATACGAGACAGTAATTAAACAACTGGATGCATTATTAACTGGCGAACCGAACGTAGTCGCAAACTTATCAAATGCGTCCGCATTATTAAATCAATTTTTAGATCGTGTGAATTGGGTTGGCTTTTATGTAACAGAAGGAAATCAGCTTGTTCTTGGACCTTTCCAAGGAATGCCTGCTTGCGTGCGCATTCCATTTGGACGAGGCGTTTGCGGCGCAGCAGCTGAAACAAAAACGACGCAGCTTGTAGCAGACGTTCACCAATTCCCAGGACATATCGCTTGCGATAGTGCTTCTAATTCAGAAATCGTTGTACCGATCGTGAAAGAAGGAACTGTCATTGGTGTACTTGATATTGATAGCCCTGAAAAAAATCGTTTTGATGAAGTAGATCAGCGCTATTTAGAAAAGTTTGTGGAAACACTCCTAAAACATATTTAAAAAAGAAAAGAGTGAGTTATCGATTGCGTACATCACGTACGAAACCGATAGCTCACTCTTTTTTATTGATTACTAACAGTAGATATTTTCTTTAATGCCTGCTCTAAATCAGAAACGATATCCTCCCATGATTCTAAACCGACAGATAAACGTATTAAATTATCGTAAATGCCCATTTCTTGTCTTAGCTCAGCCGGAATCGCAGCGTGCGTCATCGTTGCCGGATGCTGAATTAACGTTTCTGTATCCCCTAAACTTACGGCAATTGTAATAAAGTGAAGGTCATTGATAAACGCTTGTGTCTCTTCTTTTCCGCCTTTTACTGAAAAAGAAATCACACCGCCGCCCCGTTTCATTTGGCGAGATGCTAACTCACCTTCTGGATACCAAACACCTTCTACCGCATCATGATTTTTCAGGAACGATACAATTTTTTCTGCATTATCACAATGGCGGTCCATTCTTACCGCCAACGTCTTTAATCCGCGTAACAATAACCATGCATCAAACGGCGCCATAATACCGCCGATATCTTTTCGCATCGGGCGAATTTTTTCAGCTAACGCTTTCGTTTTACAAATCGTTACACCCGCCACAACATCGCCGTGACCGCCAATATATTTTGTCGCACTATGCACAACTGCATCACAACCAAGCTCAAGTGGTCTTTGTAAATAAGGTGAACAAAACGTATTATCAACAATGACAAGTAAACCATTTCGCTTCGCAACCCGAATTACTTGTTTTAAATCAATTAATTTCATCGTTGGATTAATCGGCGTTTCAACGAAAATAAGCTTCGTATTTGGACGGATTTTATTTTCAATATCAGCCTCTGTCTCCATATCACAAAACAAATGCGTAATCATAAATTTCTCTTCTAACACTTCTAAAAATCCGTACGTGCACCCATATAATCCATTTGAACAAATAATATGATCTCCAGCTTTTAGAAAACCAATTAACGTTGCGGAAATAGCTGCCATACCGGATCCGAAAGCAAGTGCTTCTTCTCCTCCTTCTAACACCGCCATACGTTCTTCAAATAATTTTACAGTTGGATTTCCAAGTCTTGAGTAAATATAAGATGGATCCACTCCCGCAAAACTCGCCTCTCCTTGCTGCGCAGTCTCAAATGTAAATGTAGACGTTTGAAATAGCGGTGGTGTTAAACTTCCTTTATGTTCCTCAGATGTATAACCGTGATGAATTAACGCTGTCTCCATATGCTTCTTTTTCATAAAAACATCCCCTTTTATGTTTTTATACCGCATATTCATCAACAAAAAATTAATGAACATTTTTTACTACATTTTATGTAAGCGTTTTATTTGTGTTTCTATCACTTCTTGTATATCGTTTTAAATTCCTTCTTATTAATTTCCAAAATTTATATGCATAAAACAAAAACGTACCCGCTTGACGAAACTCTAGGTAAAAGATATAATAGCGTTTGTGTAAAATAAAAAGGCAGCCTTGTAATGTGAGTTTATCGTTTGTATTTTGTTCCTCTACGGAGGTGTATCTCGTAACTCCCTGCTGCTGGAGCGAAGGTACATGAAAACAAAATGCCCGTAAATATCGATTACGTCTGTTTTTATTTTACGTAAATAAAAACATTTTTAAAGGAGGAGTCAACTATGGCTCGTTATACAGGTCCAGCTTGGAAACTGTCTCGTCGTCTTGGAATCTCTCTAAGCGGCACAGGAAAAGAATTAGAAAAACGCCCTTACGCACCAGGTCCTCACGGTCCTAACCAACGTAAGAAACTTTCAGAATACGGTTTACAATTACAAGAGAAACAAAAACTTCGTCACATGTACGGCATGACTGAGCGTCAATTCCGTCGCACATTTGACCAAGCAGGTAAAATGCCTGGTAAGCACGGCGAAAACTTCATGATCCTTCTTGAAGCTCGTCTTGACAACCTAGTTTACCGTATGGGCTTAGCTCGCACTCGTCGTGCAGCTCGCCAATTAGTAAACCACGGCCACATCACAGTTGATGGATCTCGCGTAGATATCCCATCTTACCGTGTAAAACCTGGTCAAACAATCAGCGTTCGCGAAAAATCTAACAGCCTTGTTGTTGTTAAAGAAGCGATCGAAGTTAACAACTTCGTACCAGAATACTTAACTTTCGATGCTGATAAATTAGAAGCTACTTACACTCGTCACGCTGAGCGTTCTGAGTTAGCAGCTGAAATCAACGAAGCATTAATCGTAGAGTTCTACTCTCGTTAATGACAAAAAGCCAATCCTCTGGATTGGCTTTTTTCGTTTATATATAAAATAAAATTATTTATTTTCCTCTTTCTGCACATATACATAAGCATCTTTCTGCTCTTTATGTACATCAACCTTCGAATTCTCTGCAAGCTGACCCGCATTTAGCAAAGAAAAAATAATGAGCGCTTCTAGTGACATTTTGTTTTACCACTCCTTTCTATTTGTTATACATTTATCATACCGCTTACATGTGATTTCCGTATGAATTCGAAAAGGAGATTACAACAAAAAGGTTACAGGAATATGAATGCACGCTATAATAACCATAAAATAGGAGGTTGATTCATTTTGAAAATAAACCAAATGGTTCAATTAGGTAGTGCATGTATGCTTTTTATTACTTCCGCGCTTATTAATTGGTATCAGGGAAGTAATTTAATAGACTATCCCGATGAATGGAAATATAGCGCTAAGTTTACGAATTACTTTAAAGGCACCGTTTCAAATTACCAAGATATTTATCAAATCGATTTCTTTATATATGCGGCAAAATTTTATCCAACAGCATTTATTGTTATGCTCATTAGCTTACTTTATATGATCGTATTAATTCTTCATATTCTATTTACAAGAACTGGTGAGACAATCTAAATTCATACATAAAAAAACCCGAATTATAGACTTTTCATCCTACAATTCGGGGTACTATTTGTTTTATATTCGTTTCTGATTAGTAACGAATTAAGAAATATTTCTTTTTACCGCGGCGAATGATTGTGAATTTACCTTCGATGCGGTCGTTTTCTGTTACAACGTAGTCTAATGCTTGTGTACGCTCACCGTTTACGTAGATTGCACCATTCGTTACATCTTCACGTGCTTGACGTTTTGATGGAGAGATTTTGCTTTCTACAAGTAAGTCGATTAATACTGTATCTTCTGCAGTACGTTCTACAGATGGTACGTCTTTGAATCCTTGCTCGATTTCGCTTGCAGTCAGTTCTGCTACAGAGCCGCTGAATAATGCAGCTGAAATTTTAATCGCTTGCTCTAATGCTTCTTCGCCGTGAACAAGTTTTGTCATTTCAGAACCTAATGCTTTTTGTGCTGCACGTTTTTCCGGAGCTTCAGCTACTTGCTTTTCAAGCTCAAGAATTTCTTCATGAGATAAGAATGTGAAGTATTTTAAGTATTTAACAACGTCGCGGTCATCTGTGTTAATCCAGAATTGGTAGAACTCGTAAGGAGTTGTTTTCTCTGGGTCTAACCAAATTGCGCCGCCTTCTGTTTTACCAAACTTCGTACCATCAGATTTTGTAACTAGTGGAATTGTTAAACCGAATGCTTTCGCATCTTCTTCTGATTTACGAATTAATTCAAGGCCAGCTGTAATGTTACCCCATTGGTCACTACCACCGATTTGTAGACGGCAATTATGGTTTTGGTATAAGTTTAAGAAGTCGTATGATTGTAAAATCATATAACTAAACTCAGTGAATGAAATACCAGTATCTAAACGAGATGCTACTGTATCTTTTGCTAACATATAGTTTAAACCGAAGTTTTTACCGATATCGCGTAAGAATGAAATGACATCTAAGTTACCAAGCCAATCATAGTTGTTAGCCATTGTTGCTGGGTTGTCCACGTTTTCAAACTCTAAGAAGTTTGAAAGTTGGTTTTTAATGCTTTCTGTGTAGTAAGCAACTGTATCTTTCGTATTTAATGTACGTTCTGCTTTTTTACCACTTGGGTCACCGATCATACCAGTACCACCGCCAACAAGTGCGATTGGTTGGTGACCAGCTAATTGGAAGCGACGTAACATTAATACTGGTAACATATGACCGATGTGTAAGCTATCTGCTGTCGGATCGAAACCACAGTATAATTTAACGCTTTCTTTTTCTAATAATTGCTCAAGTCCCTCAGCATCTGTTTGCTGATTAATTAGACCGCGAAATTCAAGATCTTGTAAAATACCCATATCCTACATACTCTCCTTTAAGTTCATTACTGGCGTGAAGGTTGAAAACATAAAAAAATCGCCCCCTTTAAATAAGGGACGATTTTGATTATCGCGTTACCACCCTAGTTGCAGGCCAAAAAAAGCCTACCACCTTATTTACATAACGGCTTAGCACCGTCTTTTCCCTTTTGAATACAATTCAATCGAAAAAAGATGCTCTAGGGGCGTAATTCGCGATCATCTATGTGCTGATTTTCACCGACCATCAGCTCTCTAAAACAGGGAAATGATCACTACTTCTCCCTTTCCACGCTCAATTATTCATATACTTTTCTTTATACCATCATTTATATAGGCGTGTCAAATAGAGGTAGGTGTTCTCTTCTTACCAATCCTTTACAACGTCGCAAAGAGTATCGTAATAAGAGAAAGAATTGGAACCCCAACTAATAACGACACATGAAACACAACCGATAAATCATTCCCAATCGTCGCCTCCACAGGATCTTTCGCTGGAGAACCAAGAAATCCGATTAATCGATCGAAGCGACTTACCGTTTTTGGAAAATCTGGTATTTCTACATGGTCACTATCTAAATGTTGCTGTAATTTATATTCATTCTTAAAGGGATTTTCGCTCAATTTCATCCACCTCCAGTAATTGTTTCAATTTCTTTATCCCGTTATGAAGTCTCGACTTCACCGTTCCAATTGGAATGTTTAATATCTCTGCAATTTCTTTTTGCTGCATATCATGATAATAAGAAAGAATGAGGACAGCTCGCTGTTCTTCAGGAACTTTCAAAATCGCTTCTCTTACTGTGAGCCGATCTTCGTGAGAAAATTCTTTTTCCTGAATCGGCACTAAAAATGGCAAAAGCGTACGCCACTTTTTTCTTCTATTTAATTTATTAATCATAAGACGATAACCAATTTGAAATAAATACGTTTTTATTTTGCCTTTTTCAAGTTCATACATATGTTTCTTTCGTTCTAACATCAAAAACGTATCTTGCACAAGATCGATACTTAATTGTTCATCTCGGTTAAATCGATACAAAAATGTATATAGCGCTGGTTTGATTAAAACATATAGTTTTTCTCCCGCCTGTTTATCTCCACTTTGATACGCAAGCATGAGTTCCTCCTCAATCCCAATCTGCGCCATGATTTTTGATCTCCTTTATTCCTTTTAACGTTAACGAAATGCGGGAAATTAAATAGCAACTAGCAACAATAATCCATACTTGTGATTGATTCGTAAAAAATTGAACATACGGGTTTTGAATTGTCTGTCCGGTTGAAACTAAAATATTTAATGCTTGCACACATATGCATGCATACACTGCAAGACAAGCCGAAATCGTATCAAATACATTCCAGCGAAAATAAACTTTTGTTTTTGTAAAATCAATTTTATATCCATTTTTCCGTACTATATGTTTTCTATCAAATGGGATAATGATTGAAAACATAACAATCATCATGACCCCAGCTGTAATCATTGATACTTTAAATCCGATTGGCATCGGTAATAGCAAACCACAAGAAAATACAACTATAATTCCAATTACAGCAAAAGTAAGAAGTAATTTATTAGACATAAAAAAGCCTCCCTCATCTATTCTTTCATAAATGTATACAGACGAGGAAGGCACTTCGTTCAAATATTATTTTATTTTTTTAATAATCTTTGCAGGATTTCCGCCAACTACTACATTGTCCGGCACATCTTTCGTTACAACAGCACCAGATGCGATAACCGCATTATCTCCAATCGTTACACCTGGATTAATAATCGCTCTTCCACCAATCCATACGTTATCGCCAATTGTAACTGGTTTTCCGTATTCTGATCCGCTTATGCGCTCTACTGAATCAAGCGGATGTGTTGCTGTATAAATGTGAACACCTGGAGCTAACATACAGTTCACTCCGATTGTCACCGGGCATACATCTAAAATTGTACAATCAAAGTTCGCGTAAAAATTTTCACCAACTTGAATGTTATAACCGTAATCACATCTAAAAGAAGATTCAAGATGAATGTTATCTCCAGTCGTTCCGAATAGTTCTTTTACGATTTCGCTACGCTCTTTTAATTGTACTTCTGGCGTATCATTTAATTTTCTCGTCAAAATACGAGCCTGCTCCCTCTCTTGTACTAAAACTGGATCAGCCGGGATGTACATTTCCCCATGTATCATCTTTTCTTTTTCTGTTTTCATTTTACTGCCCCTTCAACTTATATATATAAGTTTATAATAACATAAAAAAAAGGTCTGAACGTTATTTCGTTCAGACCTTCCTCTCTTAATCTTCCATCGTTGATAAGTCACCTGTTGGTAAGTTTAACTCCCACGCTTTTAATACGCGGCGCATAATTTTACCACTTCTCGTTTTCGGTAATTTATCTCTAAATTCAATTTGTCTTGGCGCTGCATGAGCTGCTAGGCCTTTCTTTACAAATTGACGAATCTCTTCTTTTAATTCATCAGATGGTTCGTATCCTGCTCGAAGCGCGATAAATGCTTTAATAATTTCGCCACGAACCGGATCTGGAATACCAATTACACCAGCCTCTGCAACAGCCGCATGCTCGATTAATTTGCTTTCTACTTCAAACGGACCAACGCGCTCACCTGACGTCATAATTACATCATCAATACGCCCTTGGAACCAGAAGTATCCATCTTCATCCATATAAGCAGAGTCACCTGATACGTACCAATCTCCCGGCATAAAGTAAGATTCATACTTTTGCTGGTTATTCCAGATTCCACGCATCATCGCTGGCCAACCTTTACCAATTGCTAAGTTACCCATTGTGTACGGAGGCACTTCATTTCCTTCATTATCAACAATCGCTGCTTTCACACCTGGAATTGGTTTACCCATTGAACCTGGACGAATTTCCATACAAGGGTAGTTACAAATAACTTGTCCACCTGTTTCTGTCATCCACCACGTATCATGAATACGAAGTCCAAATGCGTTCATACCCCAGCGAATTACTTCTGGATTTAACGGTTCACCAACGCTTAATACGTGGCGCACTTGTGATAAATCGTATTTTTTAATTGCGTCTTGTCCAGCACCCATTAACATACGGAACGCTGTTGGTGCGCTGTACCAAACTGTTACACCGTAATCTTGTAGCGTTTCATACCACGCTTCTGGACTAAATCGCCCACCTAAAATAACATTGGATGCTCCGACTAACCACGGTGCAAAAATACCGTAAGCCGTTCCAGTTACCCAGCCCGGATCAGCTGTGCACCAATATACATCATCTTCTTTTAAATCTAGCACCCATTTTGCCGTTTGATGGTGCTGCACCATTGCATTTTGCGCATGAAGCACACCTTTTGGCTTACCAGTAGAACCAGACGTGTAATGTAGAATCAAACCGTCTTCACGGCCTAACCATTCAATATGTAATTCTTTTGAAGCTTGTTCAAATAAAGGATTGAACGCTACTGTTTTACCGCCTTCTTCTACATTATCTCCAACAAGGAAGACTGTTTTTAAAGCAGGTAAATCATTTAATGGTACGCGCTCTAACAATTCAGGTGTTGTAATTAATACCTTTGCTTCACTATCTTCTAAACGATCGCGAACTGCGCCTTCCATAAATGCTTCAAATAACGGACCAACGATTGCCCCTAATTTCACTGCACCAAGAAGGGCAAAATATAATTTTGGAGAACGCGGCATAAAAATAAAAACGCGATCGCCTTTTTCTACATCGCCATAATTTTTCAGGACGTTTCCTGCTTTATTAGAAAAATCCTTCATTTCCTTAAATGTATACTTCTCTTTTCGCGATCCATCTTGATAATAAAGGGCTACTTTATTTTTACGATCGGATTTCGCATGCTTATCAATTGCCTCATACGCCATATTTACTCGGCCTGTTTCATTCCAAGTAAAGTTTTTATTAACCTCTTCCCAGTTAAAATTCGCGTATGCCTCATCATAATTCGGCAAATTATTTTCTCCTTTAATGACAGGAAGCGTTTCTACTTTCATACTTTACATCCCCCTCCTATGTATTCTATTATCTATTATAATGACATTATTTAAAATTTTCAGTATTTTTGTTGATTTTTAGACAAATTTTTAATGACAAATTTCGATTCACATCGCATATATTATAAAGTACGATATTAATAGATTCACAAACCCTCAAGGTGGTGAGTAATACATTGATTCATAAAAAAATATATAATGCTAGAAACTTAAAAACAGCGAAAGGCACTTTAATTATTGAAGGTCCTGTCTCTACACATAACTTAGAAATGTATGAATTTCATCCCGATTTAGTTGCGTTTCGTCCTGCCGAGCAGCAATATAAAGCAATTGTCGAAATTTCTAAATTACCAGAAGCTCGTCTCATTATCGCTAGACATGACCAAACGATTGTTGGATATGTTACATACTTATATCCCGATCCACTTGAACGATGGTCAGAAGGAAAGATTGAAAACTTAATTGAACTCGGGGCGATTGAAGTTGTCCCAGCCTTCCGCGGTTGCGCTGTCGGAAAGAACTTATTAGAAGTTTCAATGATGGACGATTATATGGAAGATTACATTATATTGACGACTGAATATTATTGGCACTGGGATTTAAAACAAACAGGCTTGAATGTTTGGGAATACCGAAAAGTAATGGAAAAGATGATGAATGCCGGTGGCTTACAATGGATGGCTACAGATGATCCTGAAATTTGTTCGCATCCCGCTAACTGTTTAATGGTCCGCATCGGTAAACGCGTTGATACAGATTCTATTCAAGCATTTGATCGTCTACGTTTTCACAATCGTTTTATGTATTAATAAAGGGGGCAACTGGAATGATTGTAGAAGAAATTATGAATCAAGATGTAGTGACACTACATCCAAACGATACAATCGAAACAGCAATCCGAACGATACGCACGAAAGGCATTCGGCACATTCCAATTGTCGATCAAAATAATCATGTCGTAGGCATTATTTCTGATCGGGATGTAAGAGATGCAAGTCCGTCTATTTTAGATGAACAAGTTTCACTCGATATGCTGAAGCAACCACTTGAACTTATTATGAAACATCCTGTTATGACTTGCCATCCTCTCGATTTCGTTGAAGAAATTGCTACTTTATTTTTTGAAAATAAAATTGGCTGTCTCCCTGTTACAAAGGCTGGCAAGCTAGTTGGAATCATTTCTGAATCTACTGTACTGCACACGTTAGTGAAATTAACAGGAGCACATCAACCGAGTTCACAAATTGAAATTCAAGTAAAAAATGAACCTGGTATTCTCGGAAAAGTCGTTGCCATTTTTAGTGAGTTACAAATCAATATCGTGAGCGTTCTCGTCTACCCAGCAAAAGATGAGAATGATAAAGTACTCGTTTTCCGCATTCAAACGATGAATCCGCTAAAAGTGATTGATGCACTTGAAGCAGAAGGCTACCGCGTATTATGGCCGAATATTATGGGGATGCAAGCATGAGTAGCGCGTTTATTTATTCGGATGACTTTCGGGGCTATTCGTTTAGTCCTGATCATCCTTTTAACCAACTGCGCGTCACACTCACGTATGATTTATTACAAAAGGGCGGTTTTATCTCTCCCTCCCAAATCATCTCACCACGAATGGCTACAGATGAAGAAATCGCCTACGTTCATACAGAGGAGTACATAAATGCGGTAAAACGTGCTGGAGAAGGTAAGTTAGAAAAATCAATTGCGATGACATATGGACTTGGAACAGAAGATACACCGATGTTTCCAAATATGCACGAAGCAAGTGCATTACTCGTTGGCGGTACGTTAACTGCTGTCGATGCTGTCCTTTCCGGAAAAGTAAAACACGCGCTTAATTTAGGCGGCGGCTTACATCACGGCTTCCGCGGCAAGGCATCTGGATTTTGTATTTATAACGATAGTTCCATCGCAATGAAATATATACAGAAAAAATACGGTTTACGTGTTTTATATATTGATACAGATGCTCATCACGGTGATGGTGTACAGTGGTCTTTTTACGATGATCCTAACGTATGCACCATTTCATTACATGAAACTGGGCGCTATTTATTCCCTGGAACTGGCGCTGTAAATGAACGCGGACAAGGTAATGGCTATAGTTATTCTTTTAACGTCCCACTCGATGCCTTTACAGAAGACGAATCGTTTTTAGATTCATATCGAACTGTCGTAAAAGAAGTTGCCGCATACTTTAAACCGGATATTATTTTAACGCAAAATGGTGCTGACGCACATTATTACGACCCACTTACACACCTTTGCGCAACGATGAATATTTACCGTGAAATACCGAAGCTCGCTCGCGAAATCGCTAATGAATATTGCGAAGGTCGCTGGATCGCTGTCGGCGGTGGTGGCTATGACCATTGGCGCGTCGTCCCAAGAGCTTGGGCACTCATTTGGCTCGAAATGAACAACATCCAAAACATCTCAGGTTATCTCCCTCCAGAATGGATTGACGCTTGGAAAGGACAAGCTGAAACAGAACTTCCCCTCACATGGGAAGATCCAAACAACATGTATAAACCGATCCCCCGTAAACCAGAAATTGAAGAAAAGAACGCATTAACTGTAACGAAATCCCTTGAAATTATTCGGAATAATATGACAAAATCTTTGTACTAAACGAAAAGGAGGCTCGTTTTTGAATAGCCTCCTTTTATTTATTGTCTGATTTTGTCAGTAAGTCGCTATATTTCGAGTTGCGCTGATATATTTTATTTCATAATTAACTGGTCCAACTTTTATGAGAAAAGGTAGTGATATTATGTGGAAACTACAAATAATTAGCACGAAACGTGGCACATTTGAACTCTTTACAAAAGGAAATGGCGAACCACTTTGCATTACACATCACTATTCACAATTTAATGAAACTGGCGATTACTTTGCGGATGTTTTCACTGCTACGCATCGTGTATTGCTCATTAATTTACGAAACGCTGGTAACTCAGCAAAAGCCAATTCAGAAAAAGAATTAAGTATGATTGAAACCGTTCACGACTTAGAAGCAATACGAGAAGCTTTACAACTCCCAACATGGCATTTCGCTGGCCATTCAACAGGTGGTATGCTTGGACTTTTATATGCGATTGCATATCCAAATTCCTTACAATCATTAGTCGTCGTTGGAGCCGCAGCAAGTAACTATACCGAAACACCCTTTTGCATTTATCACCCAGCACATCCTCAGTTTCATTATATGCAACAACTCATCGAAAACTTAAAAAGCCCTCTCCTTACAAGTGAAGAACGGAAAGAGCTATCTACTAAGAGAACAAAATTATCATTGTATAAACCAGAAAACTACAACTCTTATTTTTGTAAACCAATCCAAAAAACTATGTCCGCTAGCCGGATGAACGCTTTTTCAAATGAATATCCTTCATTTGATTTAAGAGAGCATTTACCTTCCATCCAAACAAAGACACTTATTATATGCGGAAGACATGATGTACAGTGCCCAATTCAGTATTCTATTGAGATGCATGATGGCATACGTAATTCTATCTTTGTGATATTTGAGGAGAGTAACCATTATCCTTTTTTAGAAGAATGTGCTCAGTTTACTTCTACTACTCAAATATTTTATAAATCGTTACACTAGTACCGCTATTATTAAGGAAAGCTCACAGTCTCTATAAGAATATGAGCTTTTTTCAAAAGAAGTATTTCACACTAGAAACAACAAGAAGAACAAAAAAATCATTAAGCCTACATCAAGTAATACTGCCTTTTTATCTCCTTCTTTTATACTCATCATAAAACTAGAAATTATTTTAATTCCAAAAAAGACCATCATAAATAACCCACCGAAATGATCATTCGTAGAATCTCCATCATAAAACATTTGTATTGCACCGATAATTAATAAGATAAGTACGATATTCGTTCCAATCTTTAAAGTCTTGTTTAATTTATTATCTTTTAATGTATCTCCCAAAATGTAGCACGCCCTCTCATGCTCTCCTATGTTTTATCTCTCTTTATATCTTAACATAAATTACCTATTATTCCCTTTTAGTCCAGATAACAATAAAAAACCTGCCAATTACTCGGCAGGTACATTACACGTTAAAGCGATAACCAGCTCCCCACACTGTTTCAATATATTGCGGGTGAGCAGGATCTCTTTCAATTTTTTCACGTAGCTTTCGAATGTGAACAACGACAGTGGCTAAATCGCCAGCTGAGTCTAGTCCCCAAATACGTTCAAATAACTGTTCTTTATTTAATACTTGGTTTGGATGCGTTACAAAGAATGTTAGTAAATCAAATTCCTTCGTTGTAAACGCAATTTCTTCATTGTTTATAAACACTTTTCTCGCTCGCTGATCGATAGAAATCCCATGAATATATAACGTATCGCGTTGCTTACTCACATTTCCTGATAATCTTTCATAACGAGAAATATGCGCCTTTACTCTTGCTACTAATTCACTCGGGCTAAACGGTTTCGTTATATAATCATCCGCCCCTAAACCGAGTCCGCGAATTTTATCTATATCTTCTTTCTTTGCTGAAACAAGTAAAATCGGAATGTCTTTTATAGCACGTATTTGTTTACAAATTTCAAAACCATTCATTTTCGGAAGCATAATATCTAAAATAATTAGATTATAATCTTCCTGAAGAGCCATTTGTAGACCTACTTCTCCTGTATGTTCTACATCGACTTGAAAATCACTAATTTCTAAATAATCTCGCTGTAATTCTGCAATACTTATTTCATCTTCTACTAATAAAATTCTCTTCATTCTACTCACCACATTCCTGTACTTTTTTCAATGAGAAGAAAATACTTGTACCTTCTCCAAGCTTACTTTCCGCCCAAATTTCTCCGCCATGTTCTTCAACAATTTGCTTCGCTATCGCTAAGCCAAGTCCACTTCCACCTGTGCTAGAATTTCGCGATTGCTCTGCACGATAAAACCGCTCAAATATATACGGCAGCGTATCAGCTTCTATACCTGATCCATTGTCCACCACTTTTACAATGACTGTATTGTTATCACTTAATACTGTTACAGTAATTTTCTTCGCTTCTTTATCCATGTATTTCACACTATTATGAATTAAATTTGATATCACTCTATTTATCTTTTCACAATCGGCCGTTACATATAGTGGTGATGAATGCAATTGTAAATAAACTTCTATACCTTCCTCACTTAAATCCATCTGCATCTCTTCTAATAATTCTTGCATAAACACGTTTAACTCTATCGTTTCAAACTGAAAAGGAACTCGATTCAAATCAAGCTTTGAAAACAAAAAGAGCTCATCAATGAGTGTATCCATATGCTTTGCCTTCGTATGAATGGTCGTTAAATACTTATCCATTTTTTCTGGCGTATTTGCGACTCCATCTTTTATGCCTTCTACATATCCAATAATAGATGTAATCGGTGTTTTTAAATCATGAGATATGTTTGAAATGAGCTCTTTTCGATTTTCTTCATACTGCGTTTGCATCTCTATCGACTCTTTTAATCTCTTCCTCATTTCCTCAAATCCTTGATTTAATTGCCCAATCTCATCATGGGATGTAACTGGAATTTGGAAATCTAAATCCCCTTCTTTAATTCTCCCAGTCGCATCTTTCAGTACAAAAATTGGTTTTATCACACTTCTTGAGACGAAATAACTTAATAGCCCTATGAGTAAAATGGCTAACAGTAAAAGCGCTCCGAACAAAATCGGAAATAACTTTTGTGTAAGATCGACAAATGAACTTTGCCTTTTTAGTACAAATATACTCCCTTCTTCATCCCCAGGAAAATAAAAATCAAATTTTACATATCGATAAAATGTATCGCCTAGTTCCGTTGTACCACGACTATTAATATTTGCTGATTCAAATTTCGGAAGGGCTTCTTTTAAAGATACACTTTCAAATACTTTTGTAGCATAAGAAATGGTTTCTCCCTTTCTTACAACTATTTTCACACCTTCTTTTTCAAGTGTTGAAACGAACGATTCATCTAATAGTTGAGATTGATTTTTCTTTGCCGCTAATTTCAATTCAATATACGTATTCTCTTCTTCTGGCGTAAGCGGCTTTTGAATATAGGAACTTTTATAGAAATTTTTCACTGATTCCAAGTCTCCTGTTATGGAAAAAACAATTAAAAATCCCGCGACTAATATGAGCGTAATGGAAACGAGAATAACAGCAATATAAGAGAATAAAAATCTTGTTTTAATAGACATATGTTACATCCTCACTTTACCCCGCATTAACGGGCAGTAAGACCCCCACCTCAAAATCCAGAGAAAGCAAAGAAGTTAGGTAGGAATCAACTGCCCATAAAAGCCCGATTGGTTCAACTAATAATCAGTGGGGCCCCCCCCCACTGATTAAAGTTTCACTTTACCAAACCTTATTACTCATAAGCATAAAAATATATGTTCAAATACTCAAGCGATTTTATAGTAATTTTAGCGTCAGTTTATAAAAATTTAATGTTCCTATTTTACAGTTTAAATTAGGATACCGAATTGCTTGCAAAAGGAGGTTGAAATTCCATGTTCAAAAAAACAGTAAGCATGATATGTTGCGTAATTTTTTTACAAGGATGCTCACAAGAACAAGAAGTTAAAAAGGAGATGACAAACATGGAGACAGCACTACTAACAGCTACTGAGAAACAAGAAACGAATACTGTTATATCATTACTCAAAAAAGGGGCTGACATAAATATAACGGACAATAAAGGACGTACTTCTCTTATGATTGCTACATACAAAAATGATGTAAAAACTGCAAAAGTGCTTATTGAAGCAGGGGCTGACGTAAATATCCAAGACGATATGAAAAATAATCCCTTTCTATACGCCGGTGCAGAAGGTTACTTTGATATTTTAAAACTAACGATTGATGCCGGTGCAGATCCATCGCTTACAAATCGTTACGGCGGAACAGCTCTTATCCCCGCCTCAGAACATGGCTATATTGATGTTATTAAAGAACTCCTTACGCGAACAACTATTGATGTTAACCATGTAAATAATCTCGGGTGGACCGCTTTAATGGAAGCCATCGTACTAAGTAATGGAAACGAAACACAGCAACAAGTCATTCAGCTTCTTATTGAGCACGGTGCAGATGTAAATATTCCCGACAACGATGGTGTTACCCCGCTAGAGCATGCCCGTGTTCATAACTTTGAAGAGATAGAGAAGATTTTGTTAGCGACAAATAAATAAAAGCTCATTTCCTATAAAAAACGTATCATTTTCAAATCTATTTTTTGCCATTCTCCCCAGTCTATGCTACAGTTATTTCGTCACATAGCTATACAGCTAGACAACTTATATATTTATAATAGGGTGGGAAAAAAACATGAGCAAACCTCGTATTGGAATGATTGGATTAGGTAGTATTGCACAAAAGGCTTACCTTCCAACACTGACAAAGGAAACTGATTGGACTTTTGTGGGAGCGTTTACACCTAATGTTAATAAAAGAAAACAAATTTGCGAGCAATATCGTATTCAAGATTTTGCTAACCTTCAGGCACTCGCTTCAGAATGTGATGCGGCTTTCGTTCATAGTTCAACTGCTACACATTATGAAATCGTTTCTGAACTTCTGAAAAAAGGAATCGATGTTTATGTTGATAAGCCGCTAGCTGCTACTACTGAGCAAGCAGAGAAGCTAGTTGAAATGAGTGAAAAGTATAACCGAAAGTTAATGGTCGGATTTAATCGCAGATTCGTTCCTATGTATGTTGCTGCAAAAGAGCAAGCTCATAATATTTCATG
Organism: Bacillus sp. 17RED48; assembly: GCF_019837545.1. NCBI lineage: Bacteria > Bacillati > Bacillota > Bacilli > Caryophanales > Bacillaceae > Bacillus > Bacillus sp. 17RED48. Next base: position 204,169 of record NZ_JADAXG010000001.1, on the reverse strand, counting down.
GGTTCGAATTGAAAAGCACCGCACAAATAAAGTGGGGCCATATACGTATGACTTTACTATGTTAGATGATTACTTACATATTGTAGATACTGCTCGCTGGTTAGCTAACGATGACCTTAACATCGTTCATAATATGATGCAAATCAATGAAAAGAACGAACTTCTTTACGGACATCATACATATACAACTGCAAATGGACTTTTACTTTCTACGGCGATGCACCGCCATGCAGGTACAAATTTAGAACAAATTGAACTTGTAACGGCAGGTAAAATCATTCGCGTAAAAAATATGAACACATTTGAAATTGAGCAAGAAAACTCCGTTTCACAAAGTGGTTCACCATCATGGGAGACAACGTTAAAGCAGCGCGGATTTGAAGATGCTGTTCATCATTTTATCCAATGTGTACAAGGTGATACACAGCCTATTGTAGATGGATTAGAAGGATTAAAATCTCAACAAATGCTCCAATCTCTACTGCAAGCTGTAAGCAAAAATTAAAACGGATACATTTTTCAGAATTTACTTTCATTCCCATTTCCTCTTTATTTCTATCACAAATTTCTATAGAATATGTTGATAGGAATTATAAATTTCATATTGAATCGTGGAAAGGATGGGATTAACACATGTGGAACGAGTTTAAAAAATTCGCATTCAAAGGGAATGTAATCGATTTAGCTGTCGGGGTTGTAATCGGTGCTGCATTCGGTAAAATCGTTAGTTCTTTAGTAAAAGATATCATCACACCATTACTTGGTATGGTACTGGGCGGCGTTAACTTTACAGATTTAAAACTTACATTCGGTAAATCATCTATTATGTATGGTAACTTCATCCAAACTATTTTTGATTTCTTAATTATTGCAGCTTCTATCTTTATGTTCGTTAAAGTGTTCAACAAACTAACATCTAAAAGAGAAGAAGAAGAAAAGACAGAAGAAATTCCAGAGCCAACGAAAGAAGAAGTTCTTCTTAGCGAAATTCGTGACTTATTAAAACAACAAAATTCTTCTAAAGATAGAGCATAATTGAACGGATAAAAAGGCATGCCCCTCGGGACATGCCTTTTCTATATGCTATAACGTTTCCGAATTCATATGAATAAATAAAATAATACCTGCAACCATAAGTACCATAATACTACCTGCAAATAGTGTAATACCCATGAACATTAAACTTGTGCTCATGTCCACTGATACACTTTCAATAAAAATAGAAATTACATACGTGATAAGGGCAATTCCTGCAAGAATACTTCCTGGAACAAATCGCTTTAAACCATTTTGTTTTAACGTCATATATGCAAAAATAGCAGTCATACAAAGCGTAATTATCCAAAGAACGATCATCTTTTCTCCCCCCTCACAAGCCTTTTCTTTCTATTATACATGACATTGCCCTATAATAGTTAAATTTGCACTTATGTGACATATAACAAGGAATAATACCAATTTTGTAGCGAAGTCACCAATAGGACGCATACTTAGGAGGATTTCAATTGAAAGATGATATTGTAGGATATTTTAAACAAGTAGAGCGATTCGATTATATTACAATCGACTTAGACAAAAATCTTTTTTATATCGAAGTTGTACAATTAGAAACAAATATCACTTAACTTAGACAAGGATGAAACTATTATTGCTGGCAATGTAAAACAATATGAACCTTCTCGGTTAGAACATTTAATACAAAGCTTTAAGCGCACTGCACAAGCATGCCTTGAACATAATTTACAGAGTCCTGAAGAACTTTTTGCATTTTGGAAAGGAAATTGACCACTTTAAAAATGGATATCATTCATATAAATTGATATAATTACCATATACAACTATTCTTTACAAGGGAGTGTTCATAATGATTTGGATTTCACTAATCGTATTAGCCTATTTCATCATTCTCGTCCCAATACAATATAACTATATGAAGATGCTCAAGACAAAACAGAAAAAAATGAACGTGTCACAAAACGAACTATATAACAACATGTCTTATGAAGAATCCCAAATACATTATCATTATCAAAGTAACGTATTTACAATACCTGCTTCGCTTGTCGCAAGTATTATTTATAGAGTGAAACATGCAGCATAATATGTACGCTATAAAATTATTATTTGAATCTGTTCATTCTGGTGAGCCTCATCCTACGAAAATTGATGAGCATTATGAAGAGAATCACGATACACTTTTTGAAGAAAGTATTATTCTTGTTAAAGCAAACAGTTTAGAAGAAGCTCACGAACTAGGAAAAAAAATCGCGATACAATCTGAAGATACATACAATAACATGTATGATGAGCAAGTAACGTGGACGTTTCGAAAAGTATTGCATGTGTTTGAATTAGACGATACACCATTTGAAACAGGAAAAGAATTGTATGCAAGATTTTTACACGTTAAGAAAAATGAAACGGTAGATACAGTAGTTAAAACATACTATCCTGAATACGAATAAAAGCTCACAGCAATTGCTGTGAGCTTTTTTATACTTACTTCGTTGAATCTCTAAATTGGATGCGGTGAGGTAAGATAACAGTGTGATCTTCCACTTTTTCCTTGTTCATATACTTTGTTAATAGACGCATTGCTACTGCACCGATATCATACATTGGTTGTACAACTGTTGAAAGTTGTGGACGAACCATTAATGCAAGGCGTGTATTATCGAAACCAAGTACTTCTACATCAGTTGGTACGTTTAATCCAGCGTCTTGTGCTGCATGGATTACACCTAGTGCCATTTCGTCAGAAGATACGAAGATTGCTGTTGGCTTTTCATCACTGCTCCAAAGCTTTTCGAATGCTTCGATACCTGAATCATATGTGTAATCTCCATCGATTATAAGATTTTCATCATATGAAATACCTGCTTCTTCTAAAGCTTTTTTATAACCGTGTAACTTCTTGGCGCTTCCCGCTTTATCAATGAAAGGACCAGAGACGAAACCGATACGCGTATGTCCTTGCTCAATAAAGTGCTTCATTGCGTCGTAAGCTGCTTGTGTATAATCAATATTTACTGATGGCGTTTCATTTTGCTCATCAAATGACGCTGCTAATACGATTGGTACTGGAGACTTTTTGAATTCTTCAATGTGAATGTCTGTAATATCTTCACCCATGAAAACAATTCCGTCCACTTGTTTTCCAAGCATCGTATTTAATAAATGGAACTCTTTCTCTTTGTTTTGGTCAGAGTTACTTAAAATGATGTTATATTTGTACATTGTTGCGATATCTTCAATTCCACGAGCAAGTTCTGCATAAAACGTATTTGAGATATCAGGAATAATAACACCTACTGTAGTTGTCTTCTTACTTGCTAGTCCACGTGCTACCGCATTTGGGCGGTACCCTAAACGATCAATTGCTTCTAATACTTTCTTTCTTGTTGTAGGCTTTACATTTGGATTACCGTTCACTACACGAGATACGGTAGCCATTGAAACGTTTGCTTCACGCGCTACATCATAAATTGTTACGTTCATCTCATCGCACACTCCTTCTATTTTTGTTATCTATTTTATGTATCGGTTACTTGAATGAAAAAAAGACATCAACTCTATTTGCAGATGCCACCAATCGTCCCGAGTTCTTCCTTTTACTAATGATACGATAAAAACGCAGGCTCATACAATATTTTCCCGCAAAAGTTTCGAAAAAATTCGCTTCTTTTCTCGTATTTTCGTATTTTTCATGAAAAAAAGGGCATTTTTTGTAAAAAAATAGATATCTCATAAGTAAAGACCCTATTTTAAGCAGTACGATAGTAAATGAAATTTATATCGGCGATTTTTCGAATATATCGATCACAACTCGAAATATATGAACGATTTTCCAAATATATCGACCACAACTCCAATTATATCAGCGATTTTTTAAATATATCGGCTTACCGACAGAAAACGACAATGGTAGTCATTTGATGCGCTGGATTTGGAGGTACGCGGCGCCCTGTAGAATGCGTTACATCGGCAACGACAGGTAAACATGTGTTGCTTTCTTTAAAATCGGCACAGCGGATATAGGAAGCGTATTACGCGTCGCTCTTCCCCCTCGTACCTTTTCACTTACAATAAAAAAAGACAGTTTAAACACTGTCTTTTTTTATAAGAAGGAAACAAACGGTTTTTCGCTGTTTTTCTCTTTTATAATAATTGCCTCGATTTTACTCTCGGACTTTATCTGCAATTGTACTTTCGCATCTTTAGGTAATTTTTCTAACATACTTTGAGCAGCCATTTGGGTAAGAGCCATTAATTCTGTTTTACCATTGTATTTAATAACGATATTCATATTTAATGTATCCATCTGGTTTTTCTTATAAGAAACTTTAGCATTGACTGGGATAAAATCTGCCGGAGAAAAACCTTTCATTGCATCAGCAAATTCAGTTATTTTGGTATTATCTTCTCCATGTGCTTTTGTAAATTCATCAGAAGGATATGAAAATGCTTGTTCATCGATCGTGCTCCAATTTCCAAGGTTCGTATCATTCTTTTGAACGGTAGCACTAGCAATATACGTACCATTTTTTAAAGAACTTGTATTTTCTTGCTTAAAGATAGCGAACGTAATTGGAGACTTATTATACTTGTCATTTTTATTAATCGCTTCAATAAGTTGCTTGGCAACTTCAGTACCTTTAGACATAGCTTCTTCATTCGATACACTTGAAGACATAGCTAAACCAATCATAACACCAGATAAACTTAGTTCGTTTGAATTCTGTTTTCCGAAATAGTCTTGTTCTATAATATTCGTCAAAACTGGTGCTTCTACTTTTGCGACTAGTTCATCAACTAACTTCTCCGGAATATACTGATTTAATTGTAGTACATGATTCTCTGTATCAAATTGCTCTTTTGCAATATTCATTAAACCATTTTCATACTCTGCTAAATCTAATTTAGAATTTGTTTTTATATTAGCTGTATTTATAACCTTTTGTTCTTTTAAAGGAATTACAGTTCTATAATAATCTTTAGAAACAGCAGTTCTCGGAATCATGCTTTTTTCTTTCGTATCCTTCTGTATAACTTCATCCTTCTTACTAATCGTATCATTACTACAAGCTCCTAGTAATAAACTTACGACCGCGAAGGATAATGCCATTTTCTTCATTACTTAAAACCTACTTTCAACAATCTAATTATTTAATTTGAACTAATAACAGTGTACCATTAAATATATTTCAACAAAAACAAAAAAAAGAAGCAAGCACCTTTAGCTTGCTTCTTTTTACTTAATATTCTCTTCTAAAGCGTCTTTTTTAATGTTCCAATGAGACGTATTCCATACTACCATCCCATCTTTTATGTATAACACTTGCGGAGATTCATGTTTAATGCTGTACTGTTCTGCAACACGATTCGAAACATCTCTCGCATCTTGTACGTATAAGTAATACGCTGGTACTGCTCGTTCTTCACTACAATACGCTTGAAATTCTGTATATGCACCATGACTAATCGGGCATGTCGTACTATGTTTAAAAAGAACATAAGGCTCGTTTTTTTCTACTAATACTTCAAGCTCTTCAATTGCTTCAATTTTTGTCATATTCATCACGATTCACCTCTCATGCGAAGTCTAGAGCGCTTCTCTTTCTTTTCAGCTTTTTTCTCAAGTCTTTCTAATTTACGCTCTTCTTTTTCAACCTTTTTCTCTTGTCTTGTCGCACGATAATGATTGTATACTTCAATTGCAGCGCTACTCCACTGTACAACTTGCGCTACTTTATCTGCATTGTTTTCAATTTCGTCCGTAACAGAATCTGATGCATTACGAAGTTTCGTATTTAAAGAATGGATTGTTGTTCCAATTCCATCTACACCCGATACTACTTTATTTAATGATTGTGACTTCTGTTGAATGTCATCAGCTAACGCATTTGTTTTATGTAATAATTGCTCCGTCTCTACGCTAATCCCTTGCATTTGCTTTTCTAAACCTTCTAACGTGCTTGCAACGTTTTCTAACGTCTTTTGAACCGATAACAACGTTCTGCATACATACACTACTAATACAGCGAAAGCAACCGCGATAATAGCTGCACTTACATATAAAAGAACTTGCATTTCATCACTTCCTTTATCTTTTTCATACTTTCCCCTATTATACAATCATTTTCCGTTTCGTTCTAATCCCTATCTTTTCATTAGAATTTTCATACTTATTCGTTAACTTTAACATAAATGATTCAACAAATTCCACTAAGTAGGTTACAATAGGAGAGGATACATAATTAGTAGGGAGGCTTTACATATGAAAGATCCACGCATTGAAAAGTTAGCATACAATTTAATTAACTACTCTATCCGCTTACAAAAAGGCGAAAAAGTATTAATTGAAAACTTTGGCTTACAAAAAGAACTTGTAACTGCACTTGTAAAAGAAGCATATGCCGCTGGTGGTTTCCCATTCGTTTCTCTAAAAGATCATCAAGTAGATCGCTCTTTATTAATGGGTGCTACTGAAGAACATTTCGAACAAATCGCTGCATATGAAGCAAGCGTAATGAAAGATATGGACGCTTATATCGGTCTTCGCTCTGGCGATAACATTAACGAACAAGCTGACGTGCCAAGTGAAAGAATGCAAATTCACGGTCAAACAGTTGGTAAGAAAGTTCATAGAGACATCCGCGTTCCGAAAACGCGATGGGTTGTTCTTCGCTACCCAAATGCTTCTATGGCGCAGCTTGCTAAAATGAGCACAGAAGCTTTCGAAGACTTCTACTTCGAAGTTTGTAACTTAGACTACGGTAAAATGGATAAGGCGATGGATAGCCTTGTTACATTAATGAATAAAACAGATAAAGTTCGCCTAACTGGTCCTGGAACTGACTTAACATTCTCTATTAAAGACATTCCAGCTATTAAATGCTCTGGTCATTTAAACATTCCAGACGGTGAAGTATACTCTGCACCAGTTCGCGATTCTGTTAACGGTACAGTTTCTTACAACACACCATCTCCTTACAACGGTTATACATTTGAAAATGTACAACTTAAGTTTGAGAACGGTCAAATCGTTGAAGCAACTGCAAACGATACAGAGCGCATTAACAAAATCTTCGATACAGACGAAGGCGCACGCTACGTTGGTGAGTTCGCAATCGGCGTAAATCCATACATCTTACATCCTATGGGAGACATCCTATTCGATGAAAAAATCGATGGCAGCTTCCACTTCACTCCTGGACAAGCTTACGACGATGCATGGAACGGCAACAACTCGAACATTCACTGGGATTTAGTATGCATCCAGCGCCCTGAATACGGCGGCGGCGAAATTTACTTCGACGACGTACTAATCCGTAAAGATGGACGCTTCGTTGTACCTGAATTAGAAGCTTTAAACCCAGAGAACTTAAAATAATAATAAAAACGCTCGGAATGTTCTCCGAGCGTTTTTTTATTAATAATTTAATAAATCTTTCGCCACATCTTCTGGCACTTTAAAACTCATCTTCTTATTTTTCATTTCAACTTCAACATACGGAACATCTTTATATACTGTCATAGTATCAATTTCATGTAACTCTTTTTTATCATTACTCGACTCCGATATTTTTTTTGTATCCTCTTGGTACATTTTAAATGTTTTCCCTTGCGGAGTATCTAAAGGAGCCGACTGCATTTCCCACTTATCCATTTTCATGACTTCAAACAGCTTTTCAATTTCTTTCTTATCAGTAATTACTTTTTTATCACTTGAATCCGTAAGTGATTCAATCTCAACCTTTTGTGCCTTTTCTAAGTTCATATCTGCCTTTTCCTTCTTCGCACTACACCCTATTATAAGAAATGATGCTGTTAGCAAAAATAGAGACAACATACAGATTTTTTTCATCTCTAATCCTCCTGCACTATATAGAACTACTTTTCTTACTTTTTGTTTGCTCAAAATGAAAATAATATAAAAGCGCCACTGCAATAGTACCTATTAATATTGGTACATATAAGGGCAGATCCCATTTCATATATACTCTAGTGCAACCAACAAGCACAAACAAAACAACGGTTTTACATATTTCATTTCTTACCTACCATTTCTATTTTCACATTTGGATTCTCTTTCTCGATAAGCGCCAAAAATTCATTCATATCTTGCGGTATCGCAACCATATGTACTTTGTATGCATTCGTCGTAATTTCAAGGTATTTCCCAACTTGACGAATGATTCTTATCTCTTTCAATACGATATCGTCATTTAAAATGCCGTACTTTAATACACCATTTTCTACTTTATGCTTTTTAATAAATACTTCCCAAACGAGTGGCACATTTACAAGGAAGCATAAACCCATTCCAATTAACGCTGACATCCACTGCTCTTTATTTGAGATAATCATGACAAGTGGATATACGAACATAAAAACTAACGTGAGACAAACGAAAATTACTACTGACTTACTTCTTTGAATCGGAAAGTCCATACCTACACCACCTAACCTAAATTATACCACTTTTTCCATTTTAGTCATGAAAAAAGGCCATTTCTGAATGACCTTCTTAAACGATATACCTATAGAATTTCTTATCTACCTGTAACACTGGAAAACTTTTTGGCAACTCGTCTATACTCACACTTTGGAAATTATTCTTTTCATAAAAGCGATGGGCCGCTAAAAATTTCACTGTCGTTCCTAAGTAAATGTCTTTCAGCTTTTTATTCTCAGCCCACGAAATTGCTGTTTGGAGCAACTTATGTGATGTGCCCCACCCTTTTCCGCGAAATTCTTTTTTTACGAACATTTTTCTTAGCGCTACTTGCCGATTCTCAATATCTAATAAAGCTACTGTTCCAACTACTTTATCATCATAAGTTGCTATCCAAAAGTTTCCATAATCCCTTTGATAGAACGTTTCTATTTCAAGTAAGTCTGGCTGCTCTTCTTTCGTAATGGGAACATTGTACTCTTTTTGCTGAATATGAACGATAAGATCTACTACTTCATCTTGAAACGTACTTTCATACGGAATAATGCGTATCTTCTCGTTCATCGGATCTCCTTCCACTCTGAAGCTAGTAAACTATATACAGCGATATCGTGAAAATGATCATATAACCATTCTTCATCCCTTAAAATACCATCTAACTTAAAACCTAAACGCTCTGGAATAGCGCGGCTTTTCACATTTTCAACACCGCATCTAATTTCCACTTTATTTAATTTTAAATTCTCAAATGCATAGTGAAGTACAGCCTTTACGCTACGCGTCATAATACCTGTCCCACCAGCGTCTTCTGCCAGATAATATCCGAGACTCGCCGCTTTCTTTCCCCAGCTTACCGGATGAATACCTACCATCCCAACGAGCTTTCCTTTGTAACGTATACCACTTTCAAAACCGTCTCCCTCTGCAAACTTCTTTAACCACATCGGACAAATTTCATCATACGCACCAGCAGATTTCATCCCATCTACCCAAGGAAGCCATCTTCTTAAATGGTTACGGTTTTGATCTAATAATTCATATAATTCCTCTTTATAATGCTTCTCTAATAACTGTAATTCGATTTCGTCATCTACTCGAAGTGTGAACATGCTTTTTAGCCCCTTTTATTTTTCTTATTATTCTAACACTTACAGATGCAAAATGTTAAATATTAACACTTTTTTCGGTTTAATATAAGAATAACAACTATATATGATTGATAGCTAGATATGAATCATATATAGTTAAAGTATGGAAAAAAATGATAATTTTATAATTCAATTACGTAAAGGTGTTTTTGATCTCGCTATTTTGTCTTTAATAAGTAAACAACCTATGTACGGATACGAAATTACAAGTGCCTTACAAAATATCCCTGTGTTTCATATCCCGAACGGTTCGATTTACCCTATATTAAATCGAATCACGAAGAACAATTGGGCTATTTCCTATTGGGAAGAGTCCGGTGATGGTCCAAAAAGAAAATACTATCAAATTACAGATGAAGGGAGAGAAATTTTACATAGTCGCTTACATGATTATGATGCAGTGTATCAAGCTCTAATGTTACTAGCTAAAGGGGAGGATAAAGAATGAACAAGGAACAATTCTTTTCAAATGAACTCATTGCTTCTTTCTTACAGGATTTCGACAAAGGTTTAATGAACTTACCTATCTCCGCAAGAGAACAACATGTGCTAGAAATCAAATCTGATTTATATGAAAATGCATTAAGTAAAGAAAGTGAAGGGATACCATTAGCAAGCATCCCTTCACAAGTGATTGAAGAATTTCTTCCTCCAAAAGAATTAGCACAGGAAATTGCCAGAGAATATACAGACGTTATTCAAGATGCACAGCAATCTACAAATACATTTATTAAATACTTTACAGGACTATCTGTTGCTCCACTCGTTGCTTTATCAGTACCTATCGCACTGGGCTTTATAAATATTTCAGCTAATTTACCATTTTTATTAGCCTTTATCACAAGCAACATTTGGTTCATCTATAGAGAAAACCATTGGAATACAAAGCAATTAAAATTTTTAAAAACAGTGATTTCATTTAGTACTAGCGTTTTAATCGCTCTTCCATTTGCATTTTTCGCGATTCGAATTATGATAACAAAACAATTCGATATGTTTTCATTCTATTATTTAATTGGATATGTACTTTTTAGTTTAATTTATATCGTTTTATTAAAACAACTCTACAAAAAGAATAAACAATATCAACATATCAACGCTTTTTAAAATATATCGAACACAACAAAAAAGACGCACAGCCACAGCTATGCGTCTTTTTTCTTACTTCTCTGCAACTTGAACTTCTTTTACGTAAGCTGCTTCGAATTTTTGGATGTCGCCTGCGCCCATGAAAATTAGAACGCCGTTTTTATGTTTCTTTAATACATCCGTTGTTGTATCTGTAATTAGTTCTGCACCGTCAATACGCTTTTGCAGATCTTCAATTGTTAATTCACCTTTGTTTTCGCGTGCTGATCCGAAAATATCACATAAGTATACTTGGTCAGCTTTGCTTAGACTTTCAGCGAACTCATCTAAGAATTTTTCTGTACGTGAGAATGTATGTGGCTGGAATACAGCGACAACTTCACGCTCTGGGTGTTTTTGACGAGCTGCTTCAATCGTTGCATTAATTTCTGTCGGATGGTGTGCGTAGTCATCGATAATAACTTGCTCTCCCATTGGCTTTTCATTAAAGCGACGTTTTACGCCTTCAAAAGTTGTTAGCTGATGCTTAACTGCTTCTACATCAACGTTTTCATAATGGCAAAGCGCGATTACTGCTAATGCATTTAATACGCTGTGATTGCCGTATCCTGTAATTTTGAACGTGTCATAGTACGTATTACGAACGAATACATCGAAAATAGTACCATCTGTTCTCTTTTGAATGTTACGTGCTTGGAAATCATTATCTTCTCCAAATCCATAGAAAATAACAGGTACTTTCGCTTGAATTTTTTGAAGTTCTTCATCATCTCCACATGCAATAATGCCTTTTTTCACTTGCAATGCCATCTCTTGGAATGCATTGAATACATCATTGATATCTGAGAAATAATCTGGATGATCAAAATCAATGTTTGTCATAATTGCATAGTCTGGATTGTAAGACAAGAAATGACGACGATACTCACAAGCTTCAAATACAAAATACTTACTATTTTCTACCCCATGCCCTGTTCCATCTCCAATAAGGTAAGATGTTGGGTGTGCACCTTGCATTACATGGGCTAACAAACCAGTTGTTGATGTTTTTCCATGTGCACCAGTTACAGCAACACTTGTGTATTGGTTCATAAGATCACCTAAGAAGTGATGGTAACGATGTACTGGGATGTTTAATTCTTTTGCTGCTACGATTTCTTCATGCGTATCAGGAAATGCATTTCCTGCAATAATCACTTGTCCTTCTTTTACATTATTTTTATCAAAAGGAAGGATCGAGATATTACGCTTTTCCAACGCTGTTTGTGTAAAGAAACGCTTTTCATAATCAGACCCTTGAACAGTATGCTTCATGTCATGAAGAATTTGAGCTAATGAACTCATTCCTGTTCCTTTAATTCCTACAAAATGGTAAACTGTCATCTTAAAGAACCTCCAACATTTCGAACTAATACAACGGCCTATCTATAAGACAGTATATGAATCTTTTCTTATTTTGGTAATCATCATACATTTTTGATGTAGTGAAGTTATTCTTCCCTTCACCTATCAGGATAAACTCGTACGTACTTCTTTTTTATGTCCATAACAAATCCATTATAGCAAAAAAGAAGCCGCTATACTATGATAACAGAAAAACTGATAGGGTCAATCACCTATCAGTTTTTCTCTCTTTTACATATCTTCTCTTTTTTCTAATTGAACACTCTCTAAACGTGGGTTTGGACGATATTTACGACCAGCTTTCGCTTCTGGTTTTCCATTTAATTCTACGTTATCACCAGTAAAGCCAATATTCATTTTTAATAAGCTACTTCCTACTCCGTATATATCAACAGGTACGTTTTGGGCTTCAAATTCACGAATACGCTTCTCATCAAATCCACCAGTTACAACGATGTCTACATGCTGGAATCCTTCTTCATCAAGTGCTTTACGAAGTGCGAATACAAGCGATGGGTTTACACCACGTGGATCGAATGTTCCAAGTACTTCTGGGTGGCGAATGAAGTATTGATCAATCATCGTGCGCGACGTATCTACACGTACACCTTTTAATGTTGATCCAAATTCACGCGCTACGCGAAGTGCATCTGTAATGACATCATTGTTGTAATCAATTAATACAACTAATTCATCTTCTGGGAATTTCTTATGATATGCTTTTGCCGCTTCCACAACATCACCATTAAACATTTGAATTAATGCGTGAGGCATTGTCCCCATACCACTTCTGCCCCACCATTCATTCATCGCATGCGTCGCTTGTGCGCTCATACCTCCGATGTATGCTGCATAACCGTCACCAGCTTGTTGCGTATAATGATCGTCACGATCTCCCATGAAAATAACTGGTTTTTCTTTATCTACACTACGTGCAGCTTGGACAACGTTATATACGTTTGTCGCAACTGATGTACGACGGGCTAAAATCCCATCAATGACACCTTCTAAAAATCCGAAATTTTCATAAGGACCATGAATTGTTAACACTGTTTCAAACGGACTAATATTATCGCCATCTTTTAAAGAGTTAATTTCAAGTTCCTCAGGATTTTTTGCGAATGTTTGTAGCAATGCAATCACTTCATCTGTTCCGCAAAGAACTGCATTTTCCTTTTGGAAAAATTGCATCGTCACAACACTTTTCGGGCGAAATTCTTCAATGATTTCTCTAGTCTTTAAAAAGTAAACGGCAGAGAACCAACCTTCTCCAACACGTTCGTCAAATTTAAATGTTCTATTTGTTAGTCTATTTATTTCACCTTTTAATTTTAATTCAATTTCTTTCATGTCGCTTTACTCCCTACTTTACTATCCAACATTTTCTATTAGTATACAGCAAAACCGTTGCCTATACATTTGTTTCCTGCATAGCAGCGAATTCATCCTCAGAAATAAGGACATCTCTCGGTTTCGTTCCTCTTCCTTCAGAAATAATCCCTTGCGATTCCATCTCTTCAATGAGACGTGCCGCGCGATTATAACCGATGCGGAATTTTCGCTGTACAGAAGATGTGGACGCTCCCCCTTGTTCTACAACAAATTGACATGCATCAAAGAACAATTCGTCTTCCGACTCAGCTTGTTCTGTTTTCGCTAATAAATCCTCTTGCTTAAATAAGTAGTTCGGCTTCATTTGCTTTCTCACATGATCAACTGTTTTCTCAATCTCATCATCCGATACATATACACCTTGTACACGAACCGGTTTAGACGTACCGTTTCCTAAGAATAACATATCACCACGACCAAGTAATTTCTCCGCGCCCCCAATATCGATAATCGTACGCGAATCAACTTGGGATGATACTGTAAACGCAATACGCGTTGGAATGTTTGATTTAATTAAACCTGTAATAACGTCTACAGATGGTCTCTGCGTCGCAACTAATAAGTGAATACCACAAGCACGAGCTTTTTGTGCAATACGACAAATCGCTTCCTCAACATCACCAGGAGCAACCATCATTAAGTCGGCTAACTCGTCAATGACAATAACGATATAAGGTAATGTCTCTCCTGGAATTTCTCGCCCACTTACAATCGTATTATAACGAGTTAAATCACGAGCACCCGCGTGCGCAAACAATTCATAACGACGCTCCATTTCTTCAACCGCCCACTTTAATGCAGCTGTCGCTGCTTTTACATCCGTAATAACAGGTGCTACAAGATGTGGAACAGAATTGTATGGTGCAAGCTCAACCATCTTCGGATCGATTAACATTAACTTCACTTCATGCGGTTTCGCTTTATATAAAATACTCGTTAAAATTGCGTTAATGCACACACTTTTACCAGAACCCGTTGCACCCGCAATAAGTCCATGTGGCATTTTTCGAATATCCGTTACAATTGGATCGCCTGAAATATCAAGTCCTAGCGCAACTGTAAGCGGTGATTCACTCTTTGTAAACACAGGACTTCGTAAAATTTCACGAAGGAATACTGGCTTACTTTCTTTATTTGGAACTTCGATTCCAATCGCACTCTTCCCTGGAATCGGTGCTTCAATACGAATATCTTTCGCTGCTAAACTCAGTTTAATATCATCACTTAAATTTGTAATTTTATTTACTTTCACACCTGGGTCTGGCTGCACTTCAAAACGAGTTACCGCTGGACCTTGCGATACGTTAATAACATGTGCACCAACGTGGAAATTATTAAATGTTGTATCTAATAATTCTTTCTGTTCATCCAACCATTCCGTATTATCTAACGCTGCCTGCTGCGGAATTGACAACAATGTTAATGGCGGAATTGCATATGTCGGTGGTGTTTGCAATACATTTCGCATATCGTTCTCTCTTTGATTTACAACATATGCTTTCTCTTGTACTTCCGTACTCGAAGTTGGCTTTTGTACTTGCTCTGCCACTACTTGCTGCATTGGTTTCTCTTCCACTTGTGGGTCCACTGCCACTTGTTGCATTGGTGTTTCTTCCACTTGTGATTCTACCACTACTTGTTGCACTGGTGTTTCTTCTACTTGTGGTTCTACTGCCACTTGTTGCATTGGTATTTCTTCCATTTGCGGTTCCACCACTACTTGCTGCATTGGTTTCTCTTCCACTTGTGGTTCCACTGCTACTTGCTGCATTGGTTTCTCTTCCACTTGTGGTTCCACTGCTACTTGTTGCACTGGTGTTTCTTCTACTTGTTGTACAGGCTTATTCTCTACTCGTTCGCTCATAGAAGATTGCATTGCATTCGCTCTAGCCGCATGTCTTTCCATTAATCGCGTTCTGTCTTGTTTCAACATAACAACATTAAATGGTACATGACGCTTTTTCTCACGTTTTGGTTCTTCTTTTTGTACAATTGGTTGTTCTTCCGCAATCGGTGCTTCTTCTACAACTGACTGCTCTTCCGCAATCGATGCTTCTTCTACAACTGGCTGCTCTTCCGCAATCGGTGCTTCTTCTACAACTCGTTGTTCTTCTGCAATCGGTGCTTCTTCTACAACTCGTTGTTCTTCTGCAATCGGTGCTTCTTCTACAACTCGTTGTTCTTCTGCAATCGGTGCTTCTTCTACAACTTGTTGTTCTTCTGCAATCTGTGCTTCTTCTACAACTCGTTGTTCTTCTGTAATCGGTGCTTCTTCTACAACTCGTTGTTCTTCTGCAATCGGTGCTTCTTCTACAACTCGTTGTTCTTCTGCAATTAAAACATTTGCAAAGCTTTGAACATCTTTTTTCGTTTGTTCATCAGCCTCAGCAACATGTATGAATTCATTCGTTTGTTCAATCGCTTCATTTAAAACCATTTCTTGCTGTGTTTCCTCAAGCACTACAGGTTCTGCTTCTTCTGGCGCTTCTGCAATTACTTCCACTTCTTCTAGCTCTTCCGTTTCCGTAATTACTTCTACTTCTTCTAGCTCTTCTGCTTCTACAATTACTTCCACTTCTTCTGGCTCTTCCGTTTCCGTAATTACTTCTACTTCTTCTAGCTCTTCTGCTTCTGCAATTACTTCCACTTCTTCTAGCTCTTCTGCTTCCGCAATTACTTCCACTTCTTCTAGCTCTTCTGCTTCCGCAATTACTTCCACTTCTTCTGATTCTTCTGTTTCCGCAATTACTTCCACTTCTTCTAGCTCTTCTGCTTCCGCAATTACTTCCACTTCTTCTAGCTCTTCTGCTTCCGCAATTACTTCCACTTCTTCTGATTCTTCTGTTTCCGCAATTACTTCCACTTCTTCTAGCTCTTCTGCTTCCGCAATTACTTCCACTTCTTCTAGCTCTTCTGCTTCCGCAATTACTTCCACTTCTTCTGGTATTTCCACGATGATTGTTTCTTCAAGTTTTTCTTCTGCTTTGACAATCACTGATTCTTCTGGAGCTTGCTTTTCTACTTCAATAGTAGGTTGTTCTATTTCTGTATTACGTTTAGTTTCTTCTGATAATATTGTATCCTCGTGCTCTACTTTAGAATCTACTAATTCCGTTTGTAGAATGTTTTGGGCCACTACATCACTTTCTTGCTTAGCATCTTCCATACGCTCAGCAATTGTTTGATGAGGTACTTCACCCGCTGGAACTGCCTGCTGTGCACTAATTTCTTGAACCACTTCTTTTTCTTCTACTATAGGCTCTTGGCTTTCAATTTCATAACCGTTTTTCTCTAGCCATCGATCGACAACTGACTTTTCTTCCTTTTTATTTTGTTGATCTCGCTGATCAATGCCTTCATGACTGGAAGAATTCGTTGCTTGTCCTTCTGAGAAATCAGATAATGTATATCCTTTTTTCTCTAACCATGCATCAACGACTGATTTGCCCTCTACAGATATTTCAAGATCTTCTCTTTCCTTTTTTTCCTCCTGCTTTTCTACCTTTTTCTCTACAGAAGGACGATTATATCCGTAAATTGGCGAGATCATTTCTGTTGGACGAAATGGTCTACGGTTACTTTCTTGCGAAGGTGCAGATGCTTTCTTTACGACAGGCTCTCTCTCCGGTTCATATTGTACTTCCGGCTCTTCATATGTAGAAACTACCTTTTCCACATACTGTCGTCTACTTCTTTCCACTTTGACCCCTCTTTGAGTAGGCTGATTTTCATATGTTACAACTTGAACAGGTTGTTCTTCAAAATGCCCTGTTGCTATAACATCCTCTTCATCGAACCCATTATCCGGTACTAATGGAAAACGGCATTTACCTGCATTCCGACTTGCCATTTGTGCTTCTCTTGCTTCAGTGTAGTGGTTTACACGAGGGATCTTCGGCTGACTTTCGATTTGCTTTGGTACTTCTTTATTTATCGCTGTTTGTTCTTCCTCTTTGTTAAACAGCTTTTTCATCCAATCTAACATGCTTACCACTCTTTCTACTAAATAGTAACATCCTTTATTGTATCAGCATTCGGCAAAAAGTGCAGGTAAAATTAAGCATGTCATATTTATCCATAATATTCTAATTTACGAGTGTTTTCATATAGAAAAACGCAGCCTTACATGTAAGACTGCGTTTAAGCTTTGCTCTTCCGATATTCCTCTACACTATCCGTTACACTTTGCAATAAAGAATTTACATACTGTGGGTCAGATAATTTTTTATCTTCTTCAGGGTTTGACATAAACCCAAGTTCTAACAATACGCCAGGAACTTTTGCCCAATTAAATCCAGAAAGATCCTCCCTGAATTTAATTCCATTTACTTTCACCTGCTGATTCTCTCTTATTTTATTTACAATCGTTTGAGAGATTTGAAGACTTTCAGCATAAATCTCTTTCGTGTACGGACTTCCTTCTGCCGGCGTTAATACAGCAAATCCACTTTGATTCGGATTTTCAGAACCATCTGCATGAAGACGCAAAAACAAATTCGCCTTATGGTCATTCGCAAATGTCGCGCGTTCTTTATTACTTATATCCACATCTTGTGACGTTCTCGTCATTAATACTTGGATTCCCTTTGCTTCTAACTGTTCTTTTAATACGAAAGCCATTTCTAATACGAGAACAGCCTCTCTTTTTTTCGTCACAACACCAGTTGTACCATCTGTCACTTTATATTTTTGCGTCGTTGCTCCTGGCCCAATCGGCTCCAAATTTAAATTTGCTTTTTGTTGATGCCCTGGATCAATAACAACAAGAAACTTTCCTTGTTTTTCATTACTCTCTACTTTTTGTTCATTATTTTGCCGCGGTTGCTCAGTTGGCTGCACTGGCGTAGCTTCCTCTTTCTTTTCCTCGGCCGGCACTTCCTCCTGTTTATGCTCCACTTGCTCATTTGTTTGAACTGCTTGCGGTTCTTTTTTCTTTTCTTGTTCTTCTTGCTGCTTTTCTACCGGTGCGTCTTCCTTGTTATCTTTATTTGTTTCCTTCATAGAAGATGTTACTTCTTTTTTCGGCTCTTCTTGCGAACAGCCGCCCATATACATTCCAATGAATGCAATCATGCTCATTATTTTTATATACTTCATGTTTTTCTCCCGTCACTTTGCACCGGTCTCAAAGTTTTTCTTATAATTGTTTTATAATCTCATCCATATTTCCAATATGAACGGGTTGCCACGTTTCTGTACCACGCTCTGCAGTATAAACTAGATAAGCATCATCAGCTACATTTACGAAAACTGGATCCCCCATATCTGTTTCATATCCGATAACAATCCATTCCTCTTTCCATTTTCCACTTTCTTCACTTATTAATGAATTTTTATGTTTATCATATCGGTAACCGATTTGTCCTTTTTCTAATTCATTTTCGCTAAACACATATATTTCATAGGAACCTAACTCGATATCTTGTTGTTTTGAAGTTTCAATTCGTTTCAGAAGTTCTGCAATTTTTAGTTGTTGTTTCATACGTCTATCCCCTTCTATTTTTCTAAATTTTAACTAGTTTGTCTATAAAATACAATATAGTTTTTGAGAAAAAAGGTGACATCCTTATAATATGAACGATTTTTTGAATATATCCACGATTCAACAGAAAAGAGAGGCTGTCTAAAAGGACAACCTCTCTTTTCTTACATCAATTAAAATTTGAACTCTTGTCCAACTTCAAAGCTATCTTCTAATACTAGAATACCTTTTTCTTGTGGAGCATCTGGAAGCTCTAATTCACGTGCTGAGCAAATCATTCCAGAAGAAGGAACACCGCGAAGTTCAGCTGGTTTAATTAGCATACCACTTGGCATTACAGCGCCAATTTTTGCAACGACAACTTTTTGTCCTGCATCAACGTTCGGTGCGCCACATACGATTTGTAATGTTTCTGTACCGATTTCTACTTTACAAATGTTTAACTTATCAGCATTTGGATGCTTCTCTTTTTCAGCTACATAGCCTACAACAAATTTTGGAGAAAGATCTGCTTCTACTGTTTCTTCAAAGCCGTTCTTCGCTAAAATTCCATTGATTTTTTCTACAAATTCTTTCGTTAATGTTAGGTTACCTGTTTCTTTTACTTCTAAGTAAGAAGACGCATTAAAGATGTTGAACCCTGCTGTTACATTGCTTTCACGATCGTATACGCGTGCAACATCTCCTTTGCGATCAAAAGTACGGTTCTCTAAAGTAATATCTTGTAAGGCAACAATTAGAGTGTCACCAATTCCTTCAAGGTTGTAAAAAACGTTCACTTCGTTCATCCTTTCTCTTTTCCATCTGTCTTCTTCCGATTTTTCGCTAAAATAAAGATTGGTTCAAAGTCCCCATCTTCATATACGAATGAAAGTGATGTAATCGGAACATGCCCTTCGGCAAAAAATTTCATTGTCATTTGTGCAATAATATCATAACCGATTTCGTTGACGATATCAGCAATAATTAATACATCTTGGTGAGGAACAGCAACAACCATGTCACCAGAAATCTTTTCACGCATCGATTGTAGTAACGATTCGTTTAAAATACGCGTCGCATCATACCCATCATTTGTGTTTAAAAAGTAGAATGTATTCCCTGCTACTGTTTCTTGTTTAAATTCATAACCTAATGAGCGAGCGTTGAATAATGCCATTTCACGCACTTGTTGCTCTGTAAGTTCTAATTTTTGTAATAGACGCTCATCAATGAGTCGATACGTTTTATTCGAATCTAATGCGTAGTAAATACGTGTTTCCGCCGTATGATCCGTCATAATAAACGGATTTCCTTCTTCTGCTTGTTTCGGGAAAGAAGTAGAGCGAATAACAGGTAAAATTTTCGCTGCGCTATTTTCTTCTTTATGCATCGCAATTAACGCTTCTTGTACGTAATAGGCAACCTCTTCAATTGCTTTTTCTTTATTCACTTCCCATTTTGCCACAACTCCTGGAAGCGATACGTTAATACCCTTTTTCGAGTCTTTCTGTTCTATACGTAGAACTTCTTTCTCGCTATCATACTGAAAGTCCCATTCTGGGCGAGATAATTTCTTCATTAACTCATCTTTCATCTTTTTACTTGTCATCTTCATCTCTTTTTCCTCCCTTCCAAAAAAATAACCTCCCCCGCGAAGGTAGAGGTTGTTTTACAATTCAATTGGCAAATTGCCTTATTTTAAACCTTCAATAAACTCTTCGATTTGTTCTTGTGTTTTACGATCTTTGTTTACATAGCGACCTGTTTCTTCACCCTTATTGTACGCTACAAAGCTCGGAATGCCAAATACGTCTAATTTTACACATAGATCAATAAACTCATCACGATCTACATAGTAAAATGAGAAATCACTATATTTTTCTTCTACTTCTGGCATAAATGGATCTACAAAACGGCAGTCTGGGCACCATTCTGCTGAGAACATAAAGACTACATTCTCTTCATTTTTCAATTGTTGGAATTGCTCCATGCTTTCTAATGATTTCATCTATATTTCCTCCTCTAACGAGTGCTTTTTTTCATGTTATAATCTTTCTTTTATACTACCATACATCGCGTATGGTGCAAGGTTTATGCTTGCTTTTCATCATACTTATATTGCCCAACAAGTAACTTAACAACGTGTACAAATAATTCCGTGCGGTCGACATAATCATCTGTAAAAATACCGATCGCACCTTCGTGACTACGAATATCTTTTCTCTGTACAAACTCTTCCATCACTTCACTTAACTCCTTGCCCTCTTCAAGAGGTGCTAAAAAATCATCTGGTAACGTAATACGTGCACCGCCTGCAACGAATATTTTACCGGCACTTGTTGCTAGCGCGCCCCAGTTACACATAAATAAACCATGCTCCGTTTTCATTACGCCGCCTTCTAATCCAATACCAATTTGAGCTTCTCCTTCTTGTAGCGCTCGCTTCGCTCTATTAACCGCTCCTTGCATCGTCTCTTCATCTGTAAACGGCTGGTTTGCTACCCCTGAAGGAACAGAAAGAGATGTAATTGTAGCATCTTTCCAAACCTTCTCCACAGCACCAACTTTCGTTTTATTCTTCGATCCAACTACTACTTTCATTTCGTTCACCTCTATATACATTCATCATCTTACCTTAATCAAATTACTCTTTATACATGGGAGCACGGCCACCACTCATCGATAAAAAAAAGAAAGGCTCTTCAGCCCTTCTTCTCTACGCGTTATTCTTAATTGTCTCTAACGTCGTTTTATCCGTTGCTCTTACAAGCTTCGTAATAAGTTCTTTTGCTGCCGCATAATCATCAACATGTAAAATAGAAGCATGTGTATGAATGTAACGTGCGCAAACACCAATTACTGCTGATGGGATACCTGAGTTACTTGTATGTACACGGCCCGCATCTGTACCACCTTGTGAAATAAAGTATTGGTACGGAATGTTGTGTGTTTCTGCTGTATCTAAAATGAATTCGCGCATTCCTCTATGCGTTACCATCGTACGATCATAAATACGAAGAAGAGCACCTTTTCCTAATTGACCGAACTGTGTTTTATCACCAGATGCATCGTTTGCTGGACTTGCATCAAGCGCATAGAAAATGTCTGGTTGAATCATATTTGCAGCAGTTTGTGCACCGCGAAGACCAACTTCTTCTTGTACAGTCGCACCAGAGTATAATGTGTTTGGTAATGTTTCGTCTTTTAATTCTTTTAATAATTCGATTGCAAGGCCACATCCGTAACGGTTGTCCCAAGCTTTCGCCATAATTTTCTTTTCATTTGCCATCGGCGTAAACGGACAGATTGGCACGATTTGTTGTCCTGGTTTTACACCAATCTCAATCGCATCTTCGTAGCTATCTGCACCTATATCAATTAACATATTTTTTATATCCATCGGTTTTGCACGTTGCGCGTCACTTAATAAATGAGGAGGAATAGAACCAACAACCCCAATAACAGGACCATTCTTCGTCATAACTTGTACACGTTGCGCTAATAACACTTGACTCCACCAGCCGCCTAACGTTTGAAAACGAAGCATCCCGTTTTTCGTAATTTGCGTAACCATGAAACCTACTTCATCCATATGACCAGCTACAAGAACACGTGGGCCAGTTTCGTCCCCTTTTTTCAGACCAAATACGCTACCTAAACCGTCTTGCACAATTTCATCCGCATATTTGCTTAATTCTTGCTTCATAAAACGGCGTACATCATGTTCGAATCCTGATGCACCTTGTAATTCTGTTAACGTACGAAATAAATGTAATGTCTCTTTATTCACGAAGTCCCCTTCTTTCAAACCTTAGTAGAATACCTCTTTTATTGTAACGAAATTTTCGAAATGTTTCTAGTTTCTTCTTTTTTAGCTGTATTTGATTTATAATTATTATTGGTACACTATTTTTATTTTATAGAATTGAGGTGAATATATGAGCTGGAAAGGTTTAGTTGCAGGTCTTGGCGTTGGTTTCGCAGCTGGTTATCTTGTTGCAAACAAAGTACAAGAACAATCCCATATTTCTTCAGAAAAAGCATTGAAAATGGTGAAACAAGCATTAAGTCATAAAGGTGAAATTACTGGCTCTTGGGTACATATGGTTCCAGAGACATTTGAAAAATATGATGTCGCATACGAAGTTTATCGTGGCGGTCTTACAACGATGTTAGATGATATACAAGAACGATTTGAATTTTTAGTTGATGCTAAAACAGGTACTGTTTTAGAGGTTATAGCAGCATAAAAAGGAGGGTTCCCATTAGGTGAACCTCTTATTTTTTAATTG
The DNA here is from genome assembly GCF_019837545.1 of Bacillus sp. 17RED48. Taxonomy (NCBI): domain Bacteria; kingdom Bacillati; phylum Bacillota; class Bacilli; order Caryophanales; family Bacillaceae; genus Bacillus; species Bacillus sp. 17RED48. The sequence goes on along the minus strand of NZ_JADAXG010000001.1, from coordinate 180,922 downwards.
TGGATAGTAATTGAAATTATATCGGCGATTTTCCGAATATATCGACTTACCGACAAAAAACGAAAAGGAGACTGCTCCAACAGACTGCTGGAACAACCTCCCCTTTTTTATGCTTCTACACTCGTTTTCCGCTCTATTTTTCCTACAATATGCCCTTCCTCATTCCATTTTACTGCACGGTAATATGCGTCATGATAAAACGTAAACCAAGCATCGTTTTCAGCGCCGTACTTCATCCACTTTTGCTTATTTTCAATCGATGTCATCGGATAATCGTCGTAGGCCATCACCCATAGTACATTTTGATGTGCGTGCGTCGGCAATAGGTCTGCTAAATGAAGCATCGTTTCACCTTTGCTTTCTAAAGCAATAACTGCATGTCCATCACTATGACCACCTGTATGCGCCATTTTTATTTCATCCGTAATTTCTATTTCTTGCTGGAATGTAACAACTTGATCTACAATCGGCTCCCAATTTTCCTTCCAATATGTATTGCGCGACCTGATATTTGGGTTCCTCATTTCATTCCATTCTGTTTCGCTTACATACACTTTTGCATTCGGAAACGATGGTACAAGGTGATCACCTTCCCATTTCGTTAAACCAGATGCATGATCAAAATGCAGGTGTGTCATTAAGACGTACTGAATATCTTCAGGTTTTAAATCTAGTTTTTCTAATGATTTATAAACCGATGACTCTTCTGTTACACCTTGATTTCGCTTCATCTTCTCATTCAATTTACCATTCCCTATTCCGGAATCAATGAGCATATTACCGTCTTTCGTTTGCAAAAGTAACGGATCTGTTCGTAAATAAATATGATTTGTATCATTATGTTTATATTTACGTGACCAAAGTACTTTCGGTACAACACCAAACATTGCTCCTCCATCTAAATGTGTGTTCCCGCCTTTTAACCACGTCACTTTTATATCTCCAATTTGTAACTGTTCCATTTTTCATCCCCCTTTCCTTTCAATATTAACATAAAATTCCGATTATTTTAGTTACAAAAAACCTATGCATTACTGCATAGGCTCTGTGCGATATTTTGCTTCAACTCGGTAAATACGATGACCTTTACTTGAGAATTTCTCTTCGTATTCTGTCATAATGTTTCCTTCATAATCACTATTATGAAGATCTAGGCTCAGGTAAGTTAATAACATACCATACTCAGCCATACTCATTAGAGAGTATTCAAATAAACCTTGATTATCTGTTTTGAAATGAATTTCTCCGCCTTCTACTAACACTTCTTCATAATTGCGTAAAAACGTTTTATACGTTAAACGACGCTTCGTATGGCGTTTCTTTGGCCATGGATCTGAGAAGTTTAAATAAACGCGATCAATCTCACCTTTTGCAAAGAAAACTGTTAAATCTTCAGCATCTTTATTAATTAACTTTAAGTTCGGTACTTCTTCTTCAATTAATTTATCAAGTGCATCTACAACAACACTTGTGAATTTTTCAATTCCAATATAATTAATATGTGGGTTTGCTTTTGCCATATCATACATAAAGCGGCCACGACCTGTACCTACTTCAATATGAATTGGTTGTTCATTTCCAAATACTTCTTTCCAGTTACCAGCGCGCTCCTCTGGGTTTCCGATTACGATATGTGAATACTCATTAATTCGATCCATTGCATATGGTTTATGTCTTAAACGCATAGATGTCTCCCTCTCTTTACATAGCTATTTTAAAGGAATAATTCCTTCTCTCTGTTTTAATCAATCTCCCAAACAAAAAACCAAGTACGTACGAGCACTCGGTCCGTTTCTTTCAAGTATAAGATGTACCATTTTGATAAAAACTACATACAGCATTAAACATTCCATGACGAAACAGCTTTTTCTCGTACATTTGAAGAGAAAAACAATCGAAAGGATGATCCGTTCATGCCAATTAATCAACAACATCAATTAGAAGTGCTGAAAGATATTTTAGTCAATCACCAAAGTGATTGTTGCGGGACAGTTTCTGAATGCGAGCAATTAGAGCGTCTCATTCAATCGTTACTCGCAAACGATAGTATAAGTAGTGACGCTAAAGCAATGCTAAACGATGTATATTCTTATAGTCAATCGGGTAAATCTTCCTCTAATTTGGACAACCACATTTCCAATAATCAAGAACAACTTACTCAGTGGATTGCTGGAATGGACAATTTTTCTTAAGTATTACTCTGAAGCAAGTAGTTGCTGTAAATATTGATGCCAATATTCAGCTTCTGCTTGCTGTTTTTTTGTTGTGTGCCATTGCATAGACAAAATCGTTTGTGCTATTACGTACCATCTCATACGCCTAAGCAGCGATTCATCCATTTCAATATCATAATATTCGAGCCACTCGCTCCATTCATGGCGCGGAATGTACCAATATAATAACATACCGAGGTCTAGAGCTGGGTCAGCAATTACGGCTCCATCCCAATCAATTAAAAACAACTCATCTTCATCCGACAATATCCAGTTGTTATGGTTCACATCACAATGGCATACAACGAATTCATTGTATTCAATATCTTTTAATGAATCCATTAAATATTGAAGGCCTTGCTGAATTGTTTCATCATCCCTTATATCTCCTCTTAAAACAAGTTGCAGTTGTTGTAATAACTCTTGTGCGTGAAGCGGCTGCTTCCCAAGTCTTTGAATCATCTGTACAAGTGCTTTAGAGGAGTGTATTTTCTTCAAAAGTTTCGCAACACGTTCTAGTTTCATATCCTCTGGCTCTAGCTTCTGTCCCGGAAGCCATTTTTGAGCAGAAATTACATCACCGTTCGTTACCCTTCTTGTCCAAAGTAATTTTGGAACAATTCCTTCTGCTGACAATACCGCTAAAAAGGGCGATGTATTCCGCTTTAAAAATAACTTCTGTTGTCCGTTTTGCGCAATATACGCATCGCCCGTTACTCCACCAGCCGGTACAAGACTCCACTCTTTTCCTAATAATTGTTCCAACCATTCCATATTCATTACCCGTTAACAAATCCTTATCTTTTATAGTTATGAAAAGAAAAACCGCAACATTTCTACACATGTTGTGGATTCATATATTTTACTGTAAATGAAAAGAAAACTTGGCATAAGCCAAAAATTCTCTATTTTATTTTACAAAACCAGTCATAGAATGACAACTTATCAAAATCGTCACCTTTGTCAATTCTACATTTATTACATTCTCATCGTCAAGTAGCGATTTGTCACATTATCGTCAATATATACGTGCTAATCGGAGCGAGCCTAAGTTCCTTTCCTCTAAATGAAGAAATTGGCTCTATTTTCGCTTGCTTTTCGTTTACTAACACATGCCACGTTTCTTCTTTCGGAAGTTGCACCGTTTTAGCTTCTAAACCGCTATTAAATAAAACTATAATCTCTTTCCACGGTCCAAATGATTCTGCATGCTCTAGGTGATATGCAAGTACTTCTGGAGATGTTTGCAAAAAAGTCATGTGTTTTTTTATAAGGTCTGCGTTTTGTAATCGGAATGCTCTGTGCTCTTTGCGAATCGCAATTAAACCTTTTATATAGTTAACGGTCTCTATCTCTTCCTCTTTTTGATCCCAATCTAATTGATTAATTTCATCATTTGCATTATAACTATTTTCATTTCCTTGCTTCGTACGATAAAACTCTTGCCCAGCATGTAAAAAAGGAATGCCTTGCGAAAGAATCACCATTGCGCTCGCTAGAAGGTGACGTTTTTTCAAAATCTCTTCTGGCTCTTCATTACTCCGCATTAGTTTATCCCACATCGTCATATTGTCATGACATTCTACATAGTTAATGCTTTGCACAGGCTCTAGAAACAGACCTGTTTCTTTCATACTCAAAAGACTTCCCGATGCTATATACTGCAAATGATTACAGTCTACATGCCCACCAAATGCAAAACCACGCTTATTTATATGAAAGGTACTCCCTTTTATCCCATCACGAAATTGATCATTAAATTGCGCAATATGCGGCATTTTCTTTGCATTATTTAACGTTGCTTTTTCTTCAGCAGGAAGTGGTGTTTGTAGCTCCCACCCTTCTCCTAATAACAATGCATCTCGCTTTATGTTTCGCACTTCTTTTTCTATTATATTCATTGTATCAACATCTAAAATTCCCATTAAGTCAAATCGGAATCCATCAACATTGTATTCAGTAAGCCAATATAAAATAGACTCTACAATAAATTTCCTCATCATTTTCCGTTCAGATGCTATATCATTTCCGACTCCAGTCCCATTAGAAGGCATACCATCTTCACCATGACGAAAATAATATCCTGGGACAAGCTTTTCAAATGATGATAGCTCTCTTTCATACACATGATTATATACAACATCTATAATTACCCTAATGCCGTGCTCATGAAATGTTTCAATCAACTCTTTACACTCTACTATCCTGTTATACGGATCAGAGAGGTCTGTAGCATAATATCCCGTTGGCGCATTGTAATATAACGGATTGTAACCCCAATTATATGCAGAGGAAGGATTCGCCTCATCTACACCACCGAAACAATATAAAGGCAATAATTCAACATGTGTAACACCCAAATCTTTTATATAGGACAAGCCTGTTAACGTCCCATTTCGCCCTGTTGTTCCTTCTTCCATTAGCCCCTTATACGTTCCTTTTTTACTCACTCCACTGCCCTGATGAATCGTAGCATCACGAATATGCAGTTCATACAGTATGGCATCTGTCATTGCCTGTAATGGTGGTAATTGCTCTCGTTTTGTTACATTTATCTTTTCCAAATCAATAATAACGCCGTACTTCCCATTTACAGTCACTGACTTTGCGTAAGGATCCACCGCTTCATTCCATATTAAATTAATACAAACAAGAAATGTATACTTTGCTCCGGCTAAATCGCCTTGTAATGTATGAGTCCAAACCCCATTTTCTCCTCTATGCATTTCATGATCGGTATATTCTTTATCACTTTTATAAATCCTTACTTTCGCAAGCCTCGCAGTTGGAGCCCATACTTTAAATGTCGTTGCTTCTTTTTGATACACGGCTCCTAAATCTGTACCTTCGTAATAATACTTTTCATCGAAAATCACTGTTCTTATGACAGCACCTATTTGTAAATCTGTTTCTTCATTCCGTTCATCTCGTACTGTATAATACTTCCCCACATCTAGCGGCTCTTCTATAAAGCACTCATACTTCGTTGCATCCGGAAGCGCAATTGTATGAGAAATCGGTAAATCTTTCACGTTACTTCCTTCTTGCAAACGAAATGTCCGGCTTGTTCCATACGCATGTGGGAGCAAAATTGTAATTTTATTCATTTCATCTAAATAGGCATCAAATGGACGTTTTACTTTCAACATAAAAAAATCACCATCATTCTTAAAGTTAAATGAAACGAGCTGCAAATGATAAGGCTTTTCTTATCAGTAAGGCTCTATACAGTAACACATTATTCTCTATAGTATATTCACCTGTATAAAAAACGTTTTCATACATTCTATTTTTGTAATTTTATTTCAGCAATCGCTTTATACTTCGGTGTCTCCTTTACGTGAGATTCGTATAAAGTAATCGTATCCGCTTGAAATGATATTTCAGGCACTTCCTTTATATGTTCTAAATCAAACTTCTCTTCTCCTACCCATTTGCGAGCAACAGTAATATGTGGATGATACGGGCGCGTTTCTAAAGAAAATCCATTCTCTTCACAAATAGCATGTACTTGTTTTTGTAACTGGAACAAATCGGGATTCTCGCTTACCTTCGACCAAAAAATACGTGGCCTATCTTCCATACCGAACGTTGAAAATCCTTGTAATGTGAACGATAGTTCTTTCGTTTCTGTAAGTGTTTGTAATCCATTCTTTATTCCTTCTAATTGTTCCTCTGTCGCACTACCTAAAAATGAAAGGGTAATATGATAGTCTTCTTTATGTACCCATGAACGAAATGGTAATTCCTCCTGCATTTCTTCTTTATAGTTAGACAGCACTTCTTTTATATGATTTGGTAACTTAATCGCGACAAAATAATGCAGCTCCATGTACATCTTCTCCTTCTTTCTATTGTTGCTTTTCTTTCTTATCTCATTCAATTAAAAAGAATCAAACTTCTCTAAAAGTCTAACCAAGTTAAGGTCGCGTTAATAAATGAAATTATATCGACATTTCGACAAGGAATATCGACTTAACAACAAACGATGCGTAACAGAAAACCGTCCCAAAACATGTATTGGGACGGCCTCTTCTTATTTATATATCCATTACTTCGCTAATTCATGAATTGCTTGCGCGTAAATTGCTGTCGCTTTTAATAAGTCTTCAATTTCAATGTACTCGTCTTTTTGATGTGCAAGTTCTTCTTTTCCAGGGAACAACGGACCAAATGCAACGCCAGCTTTCAATGAACGAGCGTAAGTACCGCCGCCAATCGCTAATAGCTCTGCTTTTTCACCTGTTTGTTCTTCGTATACGCGCTGCAACGTACGAATTAATACGTGGTCTTTATCAACGTGATGCGGGCGAGAGTTCGAATAGTCTGCTACTGCAAATCCATGAATACCAACATATCCTTTTAACTTCGTGATCATTTCTTCAAAGTTAGTCGTAACTGGATAACGTACATTTAATCCTAAATTACCACCCTTTTCTTTCGTATAAGAAAGTCGACCAACATTCACTGTTAATGGTCCGCTAATATCGTCTTTATAAGAAATACCAGCGTTCTCTCCTAAAATATCTCCTGTAAATGTTTCTGTTACAAACGATGCAAACGAAGCACCTTTTCCATCAAGAGCGACTTTCGTTAAGAAGTTTGCCAGTAATAAACCTGCATTCTCGCCCTTCTCCGGAGTAGATCCGTGAGCTGAAACCCCTTTAATTTGCAACGTCACCGTATTACCTTCTACAATTGCTTCACCTATTTTTTTAGCAGTTTGTAAATACTCTTCATATGCTACTGTAAGAGCATTTACATCTTCTCCTGTAATAATCGCTTCTGCAAAATCAGGAACCATATTTAAACGGCGACCTGATTCAAATGAAACAAGTTCATATGTACCTTTCTTCTCTTCACTACCACTTTGCACAACTTGTATATCAGAAATTCCTTTTTCTGCATTAATAATTGGAAAGTCTGCGTCTGGCGCAAAACCGATTGTTGGCATTTCTTCGTTTTTAAAGTAGTGATCTACACATTTCCAATTGCTTTCCTCATCTGTTCCTAAAATCATACGAACGCGTTTTGAAAGAGGTAAACCTAATTCTTTCACAATCTTCATCGCATAATAAGCTGCCATCGTTGGGCCTTTATCGTCAATTGCACCACGTGCAAAAATCTTTCCATCGCGAATATCTGCACTGTATGCAGGAGTCGTCCAGCCATCTCCTTCTGGTACAACGTCAACGTGACAAAGAATACCTAGTAAATCTTCTCCTTGTCCCATTTCAAGATGACCTGCATATCCTTCTAAATTTTTAGAAGTAAAACCTTCAGTTTCCCCTTTATGTAACATGAAAGATAAAGCTTTTTCTACACCTTCACCGAATGGTGCGCCCTCTTTCGCCGATTCTTCTTCCCATACACTTTTAATTTGTAAAAATTGTTGCGTATCACGAATTAAATCATCTTTTCGTTTTGCAACTTCTTCTGTCCAATTAATCGCTGACATCACGCATCCATCCTTCACTATATTGTTTCTTTCATCATAACAAACCGAAATCTCTTATGCCATACACGAAAACTAAATACCGAACAATTGTAATATTTCAGATATTTCTCATTAGTTTTTCTTTTATTTTTTCAAAAAAATTTGCAGGAATTTGGCGTTTTACGTAGAATTTTATGATTTAGTTGACTGACCATATATACAATGTCAACTACCAATATTTTTCTATATGAATATTTGTTAAACTTTTGTAAAATTTAAGTAGATTAAAGCATGAATTTTATCATGTAGAGTACAATGGTAGTAACGACCTTCTTTCCTGAATGGGGTCAAAAAAACTAGTAGAGGAGTGGTTTTCTCTTGAAACCTACAACTACTCGTATGCTAACACGCATTAAATCAATTTATATGTACATCAATGAAAACGGAACGGTAACGACGAAAGACCTTGTAGATGAGTTCGGGATCACACCGCGAACGATACAACGTGATCTAAATGTGTTGCAGTTTAATGAACTCGTGTATAGCCCTTGCCGCGGTAAGTGGACAACAACAGGAAAGAAAGTGAGAATGACCTCATAATGAAAAAATAATTGTATGTAAATAAATACATACCCCTTTCTAACTCATTAGAAAGGGGTCTTTTCTGCGCCAAAAACAGCACTATTTCTCAGTATCTACTTGATATGTTTTTAACATTTCTACTTCTTCATCTGATAGCTCTCGGTATTGTCCAAGTTCTAGCTCTTCATCTAATACTAATGGTCCCATCTCTGTTCTCTTTAGGTAGACTACTTTTTTCCCTACCGCTTCAAACATACGCTTCACTTGATGGAACTTTCCTTCTGTAATCACAAGCTCGATTTCAGAAATCTCATCGCTTTTTAATATTGTAAGTGCACCTGGCTTTGTTTCATAGCCATCATCTAAAATAACACCTTTAGCAAACTCTTTTACATCCTCTTCTGTTACTACTCCTGCAACGTGTGCATAATATTTTTTCGGCACATGCTTTTTCGGAGATAACAATTGATGTGATAACTTCCCGTCATTTGTTATTAATAAGAAACCTTCCGTATCAATATCAAGTCGTCCAACTGGGAACGGATCAAAGATTGCATCTTCTAACTCTAATAAATCTATTACCGTTTCATGATTATCATCTTCCGTCGCTGAAATAACGCCTTGTGGTTTATGCAACATTAAATAAACAAACTCTTTATATTCCACAACTTCTCCGTGAATCATAACTTCTTGCTCTTCTACATTTACATGAACCTTCGCATCTTTCACTGGCGTTCCGTCAATTTTTACAACGCCGTCTTTCAATAATTTCTTTACTTCTTTTCTACTTCCATATCCCATATTTGCTAATAATTTATCTAATCTCACGTTTTTCACCTTCTTTATTTATCATAGAAAAGGGGACGTAATTACGCCCCTTTTGATTTCATCTTTATTTTGAATCTATTGCCAAGTTTACGTTGGATTTTCTCTAACGCTTCTCCGCCAAACACTCGTTCAAGTACTCCTGTGCGAATTGCTAACAATCCGTACACAAGACCACCAATACCTGCACAAACCACAACTGTAATAAGAGCACCCATTCGGCCATCAGACGAGATCATGAAGGACAGAATCCATTGTGATAACTTTACAGCAATGACCATTACAAGTGTTAATACTGCAATTTGGAAAGTTCTCTTATATACAACACCAAACGAATAGTGTACATGTTTTTTGATTTGTCGATTCGTATACCATACGGAAGCTAAGAATCCGACCGCTGTTGCTAAAATCGCTCCAACCGTACCGAAATAACGAATAAAGATTACGTTACATACGAATTTCAAAATAACACCCATAATAAGCGCGACAATCGCATGTTTTTGTTGATTGATTCCTTGCAGAATTGCTGCTGTTACTGTAAATAAAGCGAATAACAACGCAACCGGTGCATACCACATTAATACTTGTCCACCTAGTGGATCTGAGTCATAGAACGCAGTATAGATTGGATATGCAAGTGTTGAAATACCGACAACTGCTGGCAATGTTAAGAACATATTTGCCTGGAATGTTTGTGTAATTTGTAACTTTAAATAACGGTATTGTTTTTCAGTAAATGATTTTGTAATCGCTGGTACAAGCGTTAAACTAAACGCTGTTGCAAGCGATACAGGAATCATAATTAATTTATGCGTCCACATTGTGAAAATACCAAGCGCTCGCTCTGCGATATCACCTTGGCCAATCGCTTGCATAATTGAGTTAAATGTCAATGTATCAATTTGTTGATATAAAGGAATTGTTAACCCAATTACAACGTAAGGAATCGCATATGCAAATAATTCTTTAAATAACTGAACCGTACTCACTGTCGATTCTGGTACAGTTTGTTCAATTAAATATTGATCCAAATGTTTTTTACGTTTTAACCAGTACCAAATGAGTACACCGAGCGCTCCAACTGCTGAAACGAACGCAGCAAATGTCGCTACCCCAACTGCTGTTGCAACTGTACCGCCAAGTACTTTAATAACGATAAAACTACCCGCTAATAAAAAGACAATACGAATAATTTGTTCAATAATTTGCGAAACAGTAGTCGGTCCCATCGATTGGTGACCTTGGAAATAACCACGAATTAAACTCGCTGCTGGTACAACAATAAGTGCAAAACTTACAAGACGAATAATCGTCGTAACTTCTTCTACATTACTGTGTATACTTTGTTTACCAAGCATTGCTTCTGCAAACAGTGGCGCTGTCATGTATAGAACTAGGAACGAAAGAATTCCTGTTACTATCATCATAACCATTCCCGAGCGGAACATTCTCCGGCTCGTTTTATAATCGCCAAGCGCATTATATTTGGAAACAAATTTGGAAACAGCAAGCGGCACCCCTGCCGTTGCAATACTTAAAAAGATCGTATATGGAATGTATCCATATGTATAGAGCGTTCCGCCTTCTGTACCTACTAATGCATGAAACGGAAAGACGTAAATCATGCCTAAGAACTTTACTAAAAATGTCCCTAACGTAACAATAAGCGTTCCGCGCAGAAATTTCGAATCGGACATACAAAAATCCTCCTACATCTACATAAAGTGAAACTATAATTAGTTGAACTATTCGAGTATTTACAGGCTACCAAATACCCTTTTTATTTCTCTTATATCTTAAGGTTTTAGTCTTATTGCCCACAAATAGCAGGATAGTGCTGAACTCTAACTTTTGTATTGTACCACAATTCTCTCCTTAAGCAGTACTTCACTCTATTTTTCTTTTAAGGGAAAACATGCTATTCTTTTAGGCAGGAAATGTAGAAAATGGGGTCGATATATTATGCATTATGATGTTATTGTCATCGGCGGCGGGCCTTCTGGGCTAATGGCTGCAATCGGTGCTGCAGAAGAAGGCGCAAGTGTCTTACTTCTTGATAAAGGAAATAAACTAGGACGTAAACTTGCGATTTCTGGTGGTGGTCGTTGTAACGTAACGAACCGTCTACCACTTGATGAAATCGTTAAACATATACCAGGAAACGGTCGCTTCTTATACAGCGCTTTTTCTATTTTCAATAATGAAGATATTATTACATTCTTCGAAAAGCTTGGCGTGCAACTAAAAGAAGAAGATCATGGTCGCATGTTCCCTGTATCAAATAAAGCACAATCAGTAGTAGACGCACTTTTAACACGATTAAAAGACTTAGGTGTAAAAATCCGTACAAATACACCTGTTGAAACGATTGAATATGAGAACGGTCAAACGAAAGCAGTCGTACTACAAACTGGTGAAGTGTTAGAAACGAATCACGTCGTTATCGCTGTTGGCGGAAAATCTGTTCCTCAAACTGGTTCTACTGGAGATGGATATGCTTGGGCTGAAAAAGCTGGTCACACAATTACAGAACTATTCCCAACAGAAGTACCAATCCTTTCAAACGAACCATTTATTCGTGACCGCTCCTTACAAGGTCTTGCTTTACGCGATGTAAACTTAAGCGTATTAAACCCGAAAGGAAAAGCTATCATTTCTCACAAAATGGACATGCTCTTCACTCATTTCGGCCTATCCGGTCCTGCCGCTCTTCGTTGTAGCCAATTCGTCGTGAAAGCACTGAAAAAGTTTAAAACGAACACGATTCAAATGAGCATCGATGCATTGCCTGAAGAAAATAGTGAACAACTATTCCAGCGCATGCTGAAACAAATGAAAGAAGATCCGAAAAAAGGAATTAAAAATGTTTTAAAAGGTTATGTACCTGAACGTTACTTCCTATTCTTATTAGAAAAAAATGAAATTGACGGTAGTGAACAAGCTGGACAAGTTTCTCACGAGAAGATTCGTGCACTTGTGAAAGACTTTAAAGAGTTTACTGTGAATGTAAATGGTACGCAGTCAATTGAAAAAGCATTCGTTACTGGCGGCGGTGTATCCGTTAAAGAAATTAACCCGAAAGAAATGTCTTCTAAATTCACGAACGGCGTATATTTCTGCGGAGAAGTTCTTGATATTCACGGTTATACTGGCGGCTATAATATTACATCTGCTCTCGTTACTGGTCGAATTGCCGGAACAACAGCTGGAGAAAACGCGAAAATGCAATACTAGAAAAGAAACAGGGATTCCTGTTTCTTTTTTTATAGGTACATGAAATTATATCGGCGATTCCCCGAATTTATCAACGATTCTTCAACTTATATCGGCAATTTCCCGAATTTATCGACTTACCGACAAGAAGCGACAAATATCCGCTCCACGTAACTTCCCATTGCTTTTTTGTTGCTTTATATACCTTAGTACCTTTATATTTTATATTGTTGAATATTTGAAAAAGGGTAAGGGGAAAAAATATGAGAAAAAAAGTCATGATGTCTTTAATGCTAATGACGTTTCTTTCTGCGGTAGAAGGAACGATTGTTAGTACAGCGATCCCTCGTATAACGAGTGATTTGTCAGGCGTCGAACTTGTTAGTTGGGTATATGCAATTTATATGCTTGCAACAGCTGTTTCGACTCCAATATACGGAAAGCTAGCTGATTTATTCGGCCGTAAAAAAGTTTTACTCATCGGAGCTACAATCTTCTTAATCGGTTCTGCGCTTTGCGGAATCGTTACGTCAATGGAACAATTAATTTTCTTCCGTGCTCTTCAAGGTATAGGTGCTGGTGCTGTTATGCCGATCACAATGACGATTATTGGAGACTTATATAGCGAAGCGAGAGACCGCGCGAAAGCACAAGGTTGGATGAGTGCCGTTTGGGGTGTATCTGGTGTTATCGGACCGTTAGTAGGTGGATTTTTAGTGGATTCCCTATCTTGGCGTTATATTTTCTTCTTAAACGTTCCATTCGGAATTATCGCTTGTTTAATGATTGTAATTTACTACAAAGAATCTATTAAGCCAGCTAAACACCATATCGACTATCTTGGTGCAACAGTCTTCTCATTAAGTACGATCGCTCTACTATATGCATTATTAACAGGTAGCAGCAAGCAAAACTGGGGAGACATAACAATTATCGGCCTACTAATCTTCGCCGTCGTTTCATTCATTATTTTCTTATTTATCGAGAAAAAATCTCCGGAACCATTAATTCCGCTAGCACTTTTCTCTAACCGTACATTATCTACGATAAACATATTAACGCTTATTGCTGGCGCGATGATCATTAGCATTACAATGTACCTGCCAATTTGGAGCCAAGGTGTATTAGGAAAAAATGCGACAGAAGCCGGACTTATTTTAATGCCAATCCCTGTTATGTGGACATTTGGCGCTATTTTCTCTGGTAACTTAGTAGGAAAATTAAAAACGAAACAAATCATTTTACTTGGAGCTAGCATTTTATCAGTGGCTACGTTCTTATTATTTACATTATCAACAAATTCACCATCGTTCCTTATTTATGTAGCAGTCGGATTATTCGGATTAGGAATGGGGCTTGTGACACCAATTTATATGGTAACAATTCAAGCATCCGTACCAGCTCATACACGAGGAACAGCCGTTGGTTTAAACACATTTATTAATACATTTAGTCAAACGTTAGGTGCTGCAATCTTTGGAACAATCTTCAATACGATGATTCACGCACGCGGCATTAAAAATCTTGACCTTGTATCTGGTGGACACGGCGGAACTACAGCAAATGTAGCAACCGAATCGCAAGAGGCATTAGCATCAAGTGTACACGTCATTTATATGAGTACTTTCGTATTAGCAGTATTTACACTAATTATCGCTTGGATTTTATTAAAACCAGCTACACAAACAAGTGAGCAATAATAAAGAGGATGACCATTTCGGTCATCCTCTTTTTACTCTTCATTCTCCACAATATGTTTCAGCATGGACAATTTATTATCCCAAAAACGTTCATAATATGAGAGCCACTGTTGTAATTCCTCTAATGGTTCTGGATGCAAACGATATATCTTCTCTCTTCCGCTTTTTCTTCCGCTTACTAAATTCGCTTCTGAAAGAATATGAAGATGCTTTACAACCGCAGTACGGCTCATCGGAAAATGATCCGTTATTTTGGAAATCGGTAACTCTTTATCACTTAATAACCGTATTACTTCTCGGCGGGTTGGGTCAGCAATTGCTTGAAATACATCATATTTCGCTGCTGATGAGGACACTTAGCCTTCAACAACCTTTTTCAGTTTTTCATTTACAATCGCTACCCAGCCTCCGCTCATTCTATCGCGAATAATAGAGCTCTTCGCATTCGCTTTCGGAAGAATTTCATCAGGATGTTTCCAGCCGCCGTGAATTAACGTAAATTCTGTTTTATTATCTCCTAGGTCTTTCAGAGTAAATGAAACGACCCAGCCATCTGTATCCCATGAGAAAGATAGATGGTTTGGTGCATCAATTTCTAACACTTTACATGGTGATGGGCCAAATGGTGATTGCACATGAAATTCATGTCCTACCTCTAATACAAAATCATTCGGCATAAACCATGACGCAATCCCTTCTGCAGTTGATACTACATTCCATACTTTTTGAATAGACGCGTTAAAAACGATCGTTTGTTTAATATCAGTTAATGTATTTTGTTGTTCCATTTTCATTCTCCTTTATTCGCCAATTAAATATAACACCTTTTGGTTACACTTCGATAATATAACACCTTTTAGTTTCATGTCAACGCTAGTTATTTTTTAATGTTGAGAAATTCTCAACATTTTTTCAACAGGACAAACACCCTCTGAGCATTTCCTCATAATATACTCACAAAGGCAACAAAAAATAAAAACTTCTCTCAACATGAAACTCCATCATTCATCTTGAAAGAAGCGCCTTACGTATATCATGCGTATTTCGTCTCTCCTCCTTCCCTCAGAGACACTACGCGAGATATGAAAAATCAGAAGGAATATGCCCACCATTTGAGTAGGTAGTTATTTCTCTTCTCCTCAACATTTCCTTAGGAGCGAAATGACTACCGACTCACTTTTTTCAAACAAACATAAAAAGGGGATGAAAGCTATGTTCTATTGCATTAACTGCTCTGACATTCATCATGAAAAACATCCGAATGATAAAGTATTCAAAAACGGTTTTTATATTGATCCATTTTTAGGTGATCGTTATCACCTTGGTATGTGTACAGATGCCCAAAATCATGAAACTGGGGAGCCTCTTTTAACGACAAAGAAATTAGGCACACCCCAATCTATTATGAACGTATTACCGACACATGTCGTCCCAACATAAAACATAAAAAAGAGCTGGCTCACCCAGCTCTTTTTTATGTTTTATAAACAATCATCGCTGAAAAACAATAAATTTGGTTTTCGTCATCATTAATGGAAACACCGACTTGGTACTTAATATCTACAAAATTACTATCATCAATCTTTTTCAAAAAAACATTTACAGCGTCTTCTAAGTCTTTTTCGTGACTTTCATCAAACACTTTCACACGAATCATGTTAACACCATCCTAGATCGCAGCCCTCCGCCGCTTGATTATTGCCACGGTGCGTATCTATGATGCGATAAAATTTTCCATCTTCATATATATATCCGTCTTCTAACACATATTGTTTACCTTCAGTATAGACATAAAACTTACCTATCATAAATTTACTCGTATATAATTCCAAATAATCCGGTCTAAATTTAGCTACAACTTTATTTGTAATATCAATTCTTATTGTGCGCCCCACCTTCTCTCCCTCCTCTACAAAGAACGGATTTAGGTATATTGTATTAGCGATTTTACATTTTATGCTTAAAAATAAGTGGATATGCCTTCTTTCTTCGCCTGTACTATTTTTCAAAAAAAATCATCAATAAATAAGAGCAAAAAAATATATAAAAAAAAGAGTTTTTACTTATTGACTATAATATAAACATTATGGTATTATATAAAATTTGACATTTTTACTCATATGTGCTATCATTAAAATTGGTTACCACATATGGAGGTGGATGATTTGTTTCAAATTGGCGATAAAATCGTTTATCCAATGAACGGCGCAGGAGTCATCGAAGCCATTGAAGAGAAAGAAATATTAGGAACAACACGTCAATATTGTGTGATACGTATCATTAGTAAAGACATGCAAATAATGCTTCCTATGGATCAATTACAAAAATCAGGTATTCGTTATATCGTAGATAAAGGTACGTTAGATGGTATACTTCTTGAATTTCAAAACGGGGAATCAGACACATCACTTTCCTGGAAACAGAGATATACAATGAATATGGAAAAAATGAAAAACGGCAATCTGCAAGATAGCGCAGAAGTTGTTCGCGATTTACTTCGCCGTAATAAAGAGAGAGCATTAAATGCGAGCGAAAAACAAATGCTAGATAATGCACGCAAAATGATGATTAGCGAAGTTGCACTTGTGCAAAATGTTTCTGAACATCAAGCAACAGAATTTCTTCAAGATACAATTAATCATTAAATTTAAAATAGCCGACCGCTATTTTTTTTTTGCAGAAAAAAGGACAAAGAGATAGAGTAAAACTTTAATCAGTGGGGGTTTTGTTCATCCCCCACTAATTATCAGCTCCCACCTAACTTCTTTGCTTCCGCTGAATTTTGAGGTGGTGGTCTTACTGCCCAGCAAATAGCGGGATAAACCTCTTTGCCCTTTTATATTACCCGCGCCCTGCTTGAAACGACGGGTATAAAGTCATTCCACCATCTGCAAATAACGTAATTCCAGTTACGTAACTCGCTTCTGAGGAAGCAAGCCAAGTTGCGACTGCTGCAATTTCTTCCGGTTTTCCAATGTAGCCCATCGGTATCATACTTTCTACGTCAGCACGTTTTTTAGGATCAGCAAACTTTTCGGCATTAATTGGCGTATTTATTGCACCTGGCCCAATATTATTTACTCGAATACCTTTTGGTGCATACTCTAACGCTAACGTTTCTGTCATTAGTTTAATACCGCCCTTACTCGCCGCATAGTGCACGAATAGTGGCCACGGAATTTTCTCGTGAACACTCGACATATTAATAACAGAACCTTTAATATCATGTTCTACAAAATATTTAATCGCTTCACGGCTTCCTAAAAAAGCACCTGTTAAATTTGTATTGATTACTTTATTCCAATCCTCTAACGGCATTTCATGCGACGGGACCGCGTTTTCTATCCCTGCATTATTAATCATAACGTCAAGCGTACCAAACTCTTTCACAGCAGATTGAATGAGATTCACAACATCAGATTCAACTGTCACATCCCCTTTTACAGCAATCGCTTCTCCGCCTATTTTTTTAATTTCTTCTAATACATCATGCGCTTCTGACTCTCGTGAGCGATAGTTAATTACTACTTTTGCTTTCTCCTTAGCAAACCTTACTCCCATCGCTCTTCCAAGACCAGTTGCTGACCCTGTAATAACGACAACTTTTCCAGCTAAATCACTATACATTTCAATACCTCCTTTAACTTTTTGCAACACCTAACATAATTCCCGCCGCGATAATAAAAACGATACCGACGACAATCCCCGTTAATTGACGTTTCGTTTTCTTTTCACCTAATATAAGAATCCCGCCAAGCGTTGAAATAATAATTCCCATTTGCGATAGTGAAAAACTTGTTGCCACTCCAACACGCGGCTGCGAAATGAATAAAAACATATTACCAGCTGCCCAAATTAATCCTGGAATAATATTTCGTATTGCATATTTATTAAATGGATGATGTTTAAACGTAAGCAAAATGCCCCCTAACACCATACCAACTGCTTGTGGCAATAAAGCTGACCAACCATCTACGTTAAATAGTCTAATCACTACCACGTAAACTAAATAACCGACTGTTGAAATCAATAAAATGATAATGCCCCTTTTGAAATTCCCCGCCTGTTCTGCACTCTTTTCTTCTTCACTTTGAAGTGATGTTAAAATAACACCGATAATAATACAAATAAGAGCCAAGACGCCAAGGATGACTGATATAGTCGTGGACCACTCATGAAATACGATGACTCCAAATAAAGTCGTCGCAACTAATTGCAGTCCTGTTGAAATGGGCATCGTTCTCGAAACGCCCATTAAATCAATACTTTTTAATTGATTCGCCTGACCAAGTGCCCAAAATAAACCTGACACAATTCCAACTCCAATAACAGTAGGAGTTAATACTGGCTTCACAAAAATATAAACAGCAATTGAGAAAATAAGTGCTCCAAACGTTGTACCAAGCGTTTGACTATACGGCCCCCCGCCCAGTTTCACGTTAAATAGCACAATACTTCCCCAAAATATAGCCGGTAAAATCGCTAAAAGTATGTCCATCGCTCATTACCTTTCTTTACTAAATGTCATAAGTTATCACTCTGAATCATTAGAGTGCGCTTTTATTTTTTCTTTTTCCCGTTCACAAACCTTTTCTTCAATAGCACCAGAAACATTCTTTTCTCGCTCCACCTTCTTTATTTTCACGTGATCTAAATGATCTTCCAAAGTAAGTGTAACTTTATCATTCGGCGGATTATGTGCACCTTGGAACGTAAGAAATTGTAGCGTGACTTCAAATCTAGGAACGAACTCATCTTTCTTACCGAGACGCTTTATATTTATAACTGAAGCACACTCATATTGATCTTCTGTCACTTGCCTAATAACTGAATAGTACCTATTCGATAATGCACTCTCTAACAGCTGTTCCCTAGATTCTTTCGCAAAAGAATCACTTGGAGAAGAAAAAAAGATTGCACATAGCGTTGTAATAACTACACATATTTTTTTCATAACACCCTCCTTGTTCTATAAGTTAGTGTTCGCAAAACTTCCATAAAAAAACGACTTCCCTATGTAGGAAAGTCGTTTTAATGAATCCAATATTAACCACCGCTCACTGGTGGGATTAGTGCAACAACATCACCATCTCGGATCGTGTCATCTTCATTTGCATATTCTTCATTAATCGCAACCATAATTGATGCTGCCATTGGTACATTATATTCTTTAGCAACAACATCTTTTAACTCTGCAACCGTAATATTTTCTTTCTCTATTTGTAACTCACTTGTTCCTGCTTCCTCTTGCAAGTACGCAAATAACAATACTCGAATCATACTTATAGCTCCTTCCCAGGCTCTCCCGCCGGATATGGTGTTTTCTCTAATTGATCACCAATCCATGAGTCTCCATCTTCCCAAAACTCCTTTTTCCAAATCGGAACAATTTGTTTTATGCGTTCCATAATGTATTCATTCGCCTCATAAGCCGCTTTACGATGCGGTGTTGAAACAGCAACAACAACCGCGATATCAGAAATTTGCAGTGTACCGATGCGATGTGTAATCGCAACGTGTGTACCTGGCCACTTCTCTTTCACTTCTGAGCCAATTTTCTCTAGCATCTTTTCTGCCATCGTTTTATAAGCGACATATTCTAAGTATAATGTACGACGCCCTTTCGTAAACTCCCTAACCGTTCCAATAAATGTTGTAACAGCACCACATTCGCGGCGAATAACCTTCTTCGCTACCTCTTCAATCGAGATTTCTGTATCAATTACTTCATAATACGTATTTGTCATTTCGTACTCCTTACCGTTTGTATAAACCAGTCTATATACAACTCTTCTTCTGTTATATGAAATACTTTATATTCTTCTCGTAAGTTTGCGGGAGCATCATGCCACGTAATAATCGCTACTATATTTTCTACTTTATGTAAAAGTTCAACGTCTTCCGCAGAACGAAGTAACACTACTTTCGGATAGCTCTCTTTTTTATAGCCCTCTATTAAAATTGTATCCACTTCAAAAAACTCATATAAGCGAATAATTTCTTGCAAGGACCATTCCTCTCTTAATGACGACAGTGAAAGTAATCCAGCGCCTTCTACACTACTGACAACAGCACCAGCCTTTCGGTGCCTTTCACTATCTTTTTGCGCTACTTCTGGAAAACCTCCGTGCCCGTGATGTTTAATGGCAGCAACTTTCATTTTCTGTTCAGCTAACGCATGCACTATTTTCTCAACAAGCGTTGTTTTCCCGCTATTTTGATACCCTACTATTTGTAAGATTGAAGGGGTTTTTCCCATGGCCAATCACATCCCTCGGCGTGCTCTAACAACAATACAGTTACTTTCATCCCTGCCTCAAATCCTCTCGTTCCTCCAGGCAACACAATAAAAGCATTCGCATCGGCAAGTGAAGAAACCGCACTCGATTTATCTAAACCGACCGGCATCGCTTGTAATACCCCTTCCGCGATTGTTACCTTTGCTCTTACAAAACGAGTAAATGGATTTGGCTTTGGAAAATCTTTTTGCAAAATAGCATCAGCTCTATATACGTGAGGCTCTTTCACATACAAATATGTTTTTATAACCGGATGCACAAATAACTCAAAGCCTACGTAGCAAGCTGATGGATTCCCTGATAAACCGAAAAGTAACTTCCCATCAACTTCAGCTACTGTCGTTACACTTCCTGGTCTCATTGCTATTTTATTAAAGAGTACATTCGCTTGTAATCTTTCATAAATGGCCGGCAAGTAGTCATAATCTCCTACCGACACACCGCCTGTCGTAATTAAAATATCAACCTCATCCATCGCCGATTGAACAGCTGCAAAGCATGCATCTAACTCGTCAGCAAGTTGGCCATAATAACGAACTTTCCCTCCGGCTTTCATAATTTGAGCTGCAATCATATAAGAGTTACTGTTTCTAATTTTCCCCGGCTGTAACGACTCATGTACTTCTAACAATTCACTTCCTGTCGTCACGATACCAACAACAGGCTGTTTTACAACTTTCACAGTACTATATCCAAACGTCGCTAATAAGGCCGCAACACCTGGATTAATTGCAACACCTTTCTTAACGAGAACTTGATTTTGCTTTATATCTTCCCCTTTAAATGACACATTGTCACCACTATGAAAAGGACGCTTTACCTTCATATATGTTTTTCCGTTCTTCTCAAACCCCTCCGTCAGCTCTAGCATTACGACTGCATTACATCCCTCTGGAATAGCTGCTCCCGTCATAATACGAACCGCTTTAAAAGGCGCTACTTCATCTAAAAAAACAGATCCTGCTCCGATTTCTCCTATTACTTCAAACTCAATCGCATTCTCTTGATTTGCTTCTTTCGTATCTTCTGCTCGAATTGCGAAACCATCGTAAGGAGACCGATCAAAATGAGGAACGTCATGATCAGAGACAACATCCTCTCCAAGAATTCTCCCGTAACTTTCCGCAATAGAAACTTCTTCTACTTCACCATTCTTCGTATATTCCATTACTCTCTTTACTGCCTCAGCAACTTGAATCGGAATTCGTTTTTCTACCATCGTTTCTCACCCCATATTTGCAATTTTTTTTATCTCGATTAAACTTTATATATTAAATAGAAATTACTTCAAGGAGGAATTCCATGTCTTCATTCACACACTTTAATGACCAAGGACGCGCGAAGATGGTTGATATAAGTGACAAAAAAGCAACCGTTCGAACAGCAATTGCGTGCTCTAGCATTGTCGTTACAAAAGAAATTTACGATAAAATCTCTCACAATGAAATTGGGAAAGGTGACGTACTAGCAGTTGCACAAATCGCAGGTATTATGGCTGCGAAACGCACTTCTGATATTATCCCAATGTGCCATCCTTTATTATTAAAAGGTGTTGACGTTTCTTTCGATTGGAAACAATCCGAAGAACAATATCGATTACTTATTGAAGTAAAAGTTAAAACAGAAGGTAGCACCGGTGTTGAAATGGAAGCTTTAACAGCTGCTTCCGCTACAGCTCTTACTGTGTACGATATGTGCAAAGCTGTTGATAAAGGTATGATTATTGGCGAAACGTACTTATTTGAAAAAACAGGTGGAAAAAGTGGAGATTATACGAGAAAGTCTTAATCTTCTCTCCGTTGAACCTAAAGGGCTCCCTTTAGGTTCAACCTATATATCTTGCATATAAGCGTTTTGCTACATTTATATCATTCGTCCCATGAATAAACGCCCTGCCATCTGTAAATAAAACAAAACGAAATTCCTCCACCGGAAAGGATAATAAATACGGAGTAGCTTTTACATTCACACTTCTTTGTAAGCGCTTTTTAATTTCTTCTAAATTAAATTCATTCCGCACACCTGGACGGATTTGTACTGTATTTCGGCCACATAACACTTCTGTTTTCGTTTGTGCTTCAAATGTTAAACTCGGATATGTACGTAATCTTCCGCAAGATAAACATGTGTCTTTTTTCTGCCTATTCACTTTAAATGCCATCTGTTGATTATTCCAAAGATCAAACGATAACATCGTTTCGCGAAGCGCCCCATAGTCTTCTACTAATATTTTCAGCGCTTCCGTTATTTGATGTGCAACTACTAATTGCACGGCCGGCTGTATAATACCCGCCGTATCACATGTTGCCCCGCTCGCTGGATGTTCCATTAAACAGCGGAAACACGGTGTTTTTCCTGGTAAAATTGTATATGTTACTCCGTAGCTTCCGACACAACCACCATATATCCACGGAATATTATACTTTTGTGAAATATCATTAATAAGAAGACGTGTTTCAAAATTATCTGTCGCATCTAATATTAAATCTACATCATTCACTAACGCTTCCATTTCTTGCACTGTTACATCCGTCACAACCGGGTTTATTTCCACCTCAGAATTAATCGCTTTTAAATGCTCCGCCGCTGCTACCGCCTTTGGTTTATATTGCTTTGCATCTTCTTCTGTATATAATTGTTGTCTTTGTAAATTACTCCATTCTACATAATCACGATCCGCAATTGTTATTTTGCCAACACCTGCTCTAACAATTGCTTCTGCATTCGCTGCACCGAGAGCACCAGCGCCGATAATAAGCACATGCTTCTCTCTAATTTTTCTCTGTCCTTCTTCTCCAACACCAGAAAATAATATTTGTCTTGAATATCGCTCCTGCATACGATAGCCCCCTTTCTTATCCTCCTATATAAGACATTTCAATTTTCGGACGATTCTTTGCACTTTCTTCTGTCCGTTCATCCGAATACCTGTCTTTTCTATTCATCCATACATTTTGTATAACGCTTACTAACTCATCATCTGAAAGATTTCCTCTAAGAAGCTCCCTTACATCCAATCCTTCTGTCGCAAATAAGCAAGTATAAAACTTTCCATCTGCCGAAATTCTTGCTCTCGTACAAGAGGAACAAAATGACTCTGAAACAGAAGTAATAAAACCGACTTCGACATTTGTTCCAACGTAACGATATCGCTTCGCAACTTCACCGAAATAATGCGCTTCAGCTGGCTCAAGTGGATACACACTATGAATCATTTCAATTAATTCTTGCTTTGTAACGACTTGGTCAAAGTTCCATCCATTTGTACTACCAACATCCATAAACTCAATAAACCTAAGTGTGATTCCTTGCTCTTTAAAATAAGCAGCCATCGGAAGTACTTGATGGTCGTTCATTCCTTTTTTCACAACCATATTTACCTTTACATCAAGCCCAGCTTCTTTTGCAGCCATAATTCCCTTTATAACAGGTTTCGTATTGATATTCCGGCCATTAATATCCTTAAATACATCGTCATCTATTGCATCTAAACTAACATTTACTCTATGTAATCCAGCTTTTTTTAATGCTTTTGCTTGTTTCGTTAAATGAATTGCATTTGTCGTTAACCCTATATCTACTAACCCTTCAATTTTCACGAGACGTGCAATAAGTTTTGTTAAATCTTTACGCAGCAGTGGCTCGCCACCAGTAAGTCTAATTTTTCGTACACCGATGCTAACAAATAGTTTTGCCAAACGTTCAATTTCATCAAACGTCAGTAAAAACTCATCTTTCAAAAAAGCATAATCTGGCCCAAAAACTTCCGCTGGCATACAATATGTACATCTAAAATTGCAACGATCAATGACAGATATGCGCAAATCTTGAAGTGGGCGTCCAAAAAAATCTGTAACCATCTCCTGCATCGCCACCCTCCCTTTCTGCCAAATTTCTCTCTTTTCATTCTATTATAATATATTTTCGAACTGCGATGTTTTTGCTCAAGTGAATAAAGTGAAACTTTCCTAACCAATTAGACTACCTACAAATAACTAGATAAAGTGAAACTTTAATCAGCCCTCACCAATCGGGCTTTTACGGGCAATTAATGCGAGATAAAAAACCTTGAAGCATAAAAGCCCCAAGGTTTTCTCCCTATTAACTTAACCTAATAATAGTTAGCGTAGCTCCTGGTGTTGTCGTAGATAATGTAGCTATTGCAAGTAATCCAAATAACTGCAGACTAATAGCGGCTCCAGCAGGCAAATTAGCAATGATTGTCGCATTAAACGAACCTGTAGCTACTGCTGGTGAATTAACGGTTCCTGCAAGTTGAACCCCGTTTACAGTTATACGTGAACTTACGAGTAAAGCTGCCGTTATATTAATTGTATAAGCTATATAATAATTCCCTGCATTCGCAACTGTGAATACAGTATTCGTACCGTTAACAGTGATCCCTGGTCCAATATTTTGATTGTTCGGTAACGGTACATTCGTACCACCTAACAGAACAGAAATAGCACTTCCTGATGTATTATTTGCAAATGAGTACGTTGCAGTTGTACTAACTCCGGTCACACCCGTTGCTCCCGTGGCCCCGGTTGCTCCCGCTCCAGTTGGGCCTGTTGGACCTTGAATTCCTTGCGAACCGGTTGGACCAGTGGACCCTGTTGGGCCTTGGGAGCCTGTTACTCCCGTTGGACCTTGGATTCCTTGGGGGCCTTGAATCCCTTGAGGACCTGTCGCTCCGGTTTCTCCAGTGGATCCCGTTGGGCCTTGTGGACCTTGAATTCCTTGAATTCCTTGCGGGCCTTGTGCTCCGGTTGCCCCAGTATCCCCTGTTGGGCCTTGTGGACCTTGCAATCCTTGCACGCCTTGCGGACCGGTTGGCCCTATTTCTCCTTGAACACCTTGAATTCCGGTTGGGCCTTGTGGACCAGTCGGACCTTGCACCCCTTGTATCCCCTGAATTCCCTGCGGACCTTGTGCTCCGGTTGCCCCTGTCACACCTTGGATTCCTTGGGGGCCTTGATCTCCTTGAATTCCTTGTGGACCGGTTGGACCTTGAATTCCTTGCGGACCCTGGATTCCCTGTGGACCTTGATCTCCTGTTGCTCCCGTTACTCCTTGTATCCCTTGAGGCCCTTGCACTCCTTGCGCGCCTGTTGGACCTTGGATTCCTTGCACACCTTGAATTCCTTGGGGTCCCTGTAAGCCCGTCACCCCAGTTGCTCCTGTTTCTCCTGTCGCTCCTGTCACTCCAGTTGAGCCTGTCGCCCCGGTATCTCCAGTTGCTCCTGTCTCCCCGGTTGCTCCTGTCGGTCCAGGTGGTCCACCGGATGGACCTGTCACTCCCGTCGGACCTGATGGCCCCGTTGGACCACTCGGTCCTGCTGGTCCTCCAGAAGGACCAGTTACCCCTGTTGGACCGGTTACTCCAGTTGGGCCTGTAGTTCCTTCCCCTGTCGCACCAGTTACGCCCGTATCTCCTGTTGCTCCCGTCGGACCTTGGCCCCCTTGAATTCCCTGTGGCCCCTGCACTCCTTGCGCACCCGTTGGACCTTGAATTCCTTGAATACCTTGCACGCCCTGTGCTCCCATTGGACCTGTTGGGCCTATTTCCCCTTGAGTACCTTGCACTCCTTGCGGGCCCTCTGGACCTGTTGCACCTATATTCCCTTGTACACCTTGAATTCCAGTTGCTCCTTGTGCTCCTGTTGCTCCTGTTACACCTTGAACCCCTTGAATTCCTTGAATTCCTTGTTGACCTTCTGGACCGGTTGCTCCTATTGGCCCTTGAATTCCCTGTATACCTTGCGGACCCTCTGGACCGGTTGCTCCAGCTGGTCCTGGCACCCCTTGTATTCCTTGCGGACCTTGAAGTCCTTCTGGTCCTTCTGGTCCTGTTGGTCCGATCTCACCCATCGGGCCTTGAATCCCTTGAACTCCTTGTGGTCCCGTTTCTCCTGTTGGACCTGGTACCCCTTGAATTCCTTGTGGACCTTGATCACCAGTTGCTCCGGTCACACCTTGTGGTCCAATAGCCCCCTGTATACCTTGCGGACCTTGATCTCCAGTTGCCCCTGTTATCCCTTGAATTCCCTGAACTCCTTGTATTCCTTGTTCACCAGTTATGCCCGTCGGACCCGGAATACCTTGAATACCTTGCGGACCTTCTGGACCTGTTGGTCCAATTTGCCCTTGAACCCCTTGTATTCCTTGCAATCCCTGTACTCCTGTTTCTCCTGTACTTCCAGTCGGTCCTGTATTTCCCGTTACTCCAGTTACACCTGTACTTCCTGTTACCCCTGTATTTCCCGTTGCTCCCGTCGCACCTGTACTTCCACTCGGTCCACCTCCTGGACCTGTCGCACCAGTTGCCCCTGTCGGACCTGGTGGTCCTCCAGATGGACCCGTTATCCCTGTTGGACCTGTTATTCCAGTTGGGCCTGTAACCCCTTGACCAGTTGCTCCTGTTGTCCCCGCACTTCCACTCGGTCCTTGTGGGCCTTGTATCCCTTGCGCTCCTTGTATTCCTTGTGGACCTGTTGCTCCCGGTAACCCTTGCACTCCTTGAATTCCTTGAGGTCCCTCTGGCCCGGTAGCTCCAATCGGCCCCTGTAACCCCTGTATCCCCTGTATACCTTGTGCCCCAGTCGCTCCGGTCGGACCAATCGGACCTTGTAACCCTTGCACTCCTTCTGGTCCTGTCGCTCCCGTTTCTCCTTTTGGTCCCCTCAATCCTTGTGGCCCCTGCTGTCCTTCTGGTCCTGTTGCCCCCATTGGTCCAACTGGCCCTTGAATCCCTTGCACTCCTTGAGGTCCTGTCGGGCCCCTCTCTCCCATCGGACCTTGAAATCCCCTTGGTCCTTGTGGTCCAGTCGGACCTTGCGGGCCGGTTGGACCAGTAATCCCAATACCAGTAAATCCCGTTGGAACGGGAGGAAAGGTAGGCCCAATAAGATTTGGTGAAATTCTGAAATTAGAGTTTAATGAATTTTGTTTATCGCGCTCTCTCACACTTTCACCACCTACACACTATCTTTTTTACATTAAACAAACCTCTTCTTAATGTGTATTTACAAAAACAATCTCCAAGACTATTTTTATTTGAAATAATAAAAACTCCCTTAATTCTTTAAGGGAGTCCAGCAGTTGAATCCAAATTATCTGTATTTGGGACGGCTTGTGCTATACCCGATACATTTGTACCTTGCCCCATATTTGTTCCTGTTACAGTACCAGCCGGAGTACCTCGTGTATATGTTGTCGTCACCGAATCTCCAGGCTGTAAACAAAGCTTTGTCTCCGTTCCTATTACTGTAACAACATCAATCCAAGTACACCCCATTGAACCACTATACGATTTCGTAGCAGTAAAGGACGTATCACTCAAATTATCACCGGTAAATATATTCCCAGTGTTATTCACAATAATAAACTCTTTTATACGAGCAGGCATAATTACACTCTACCTTTCCTCTATGAACCTAATGTACGTGTACTCGTTGCTAATGGCGGAAGAAACACTGATGTTCTAATCACTGCTTCTGACTGTCTTTTCCCATTTAAAAAAATAGCTGCACTCGATCCTCCAGCACCTGCATATATTTTCGCTACAGCTAAAGGTGAGATATCATAACAGTCACCAACATTAACAGCCCCTGTATTATTAATAATTTTTACTTTCCGCAAGTTAATCCCCATTTACCTATCCCCCTTTTGTACACTGTATGCAAAAGAAAAAAACTTGAAACAAACACGTTTCAAGTTTTTTAGCTACTTATTTCGTTTCACCTTCATATTGAAGCATACCGCCAACCATGTTCATTGTTTTAAATCCTTGCTCATTTAAATAATGGCATACATTTTCACTGCGCATTCCCGAGCGACAAATAAAGATATATTCATTCTCTTTATCAAAGAAATCTACTTTATTTGGGATATCACCCATTTTAATATGTACAGCTTCTGGAATTTTCCCTGCTGCTACTTCTTCATCTTCCCTTACGTCTACTAAAAATAACGTTTCTCCACTTTCTAAACGCTCTTGCACTTCTTCTGTAGTAATTATTTTAACTTCTGTCATATGTCGTTCCTCCTTATATACAATAAAACCTTTAATCTCTTCTTTAAACAACCATTTCTCATCAATTTTAGCATGCGAAAGAAAGAACGCAAAGATTGGAAATTTTATTTCTCAATTTTCCTGCAAAACTTATTCTTTACAAACATAACTCGTGCATTGTATCCTCAATATACTTGTTTTATGAAAGGAGCCAATGAAAATGACACTTTTTCTTTTCATTACGGGCATCATTTTCTTAATCGCCGCAATTATTGCACTTAGTATGAAGAATAATAAAAAGATAAAATCACCACAAGAAATGTCATTCTTATTTCTATTGCTTAGTATCGCATTCTTCGGTATAGCAATTGCCACTTATATTTTCCGTCTACAAATCATGTAAAAAAAGGTGCCTACTACATACATCGCACCTTTTTCACACCATTTATTCTCTACACCAAACTAGATACTTTCCGATTTAAAAATTCATAAACTTTCTTTTCAAATAAATGAATATCAAATGCTCCCGCCATATGCCCATTTATACTTTCTATCTCATACACTTCCGCATACTTCCCTTGTTTTTGCAAAATGTCTACCATTTTATAATTATAACGTGACGGCTGAAGCAAATCTTGTTTGCACGGAATCATAAGTACATTTGCTTCTATGTTAGACAGTGCCTCTTCTAAAGACGAAAATCCATGCGCAATATCATGTAATAAAACTGCTTTCGCAGTGTATATCCACGAATTTGCATCTACTAACTCTATACTTCTATATGTCACTTTATTTATTTCTTTCTCAAATGATGTTAATATCGAAAATTTTTCATAAGGTTCTACTTCTATACTATTACGAGGGAATGTTGTTTCATAAAAATGCTCATCAAATGCGTTCATAAACATCATTCTATTTGCTAAATGAAGTCCCTTCATTGGCTGCTCTTCTCCATATTTTCCGCCCTTCCAACTTGGATCCAGTTGAATAGCCTCAATTGCATTTTGTGCTACATTTACCGACGTAATAATTGGATTTTGCGGGTTCGTAATAACACCAATCATCCGCTCTACCATATGAGGATAATGAACAGCCCATTGCTGCGCAATCATCCCACCAGCTGACGGTCCCATTACAGCATGTAACCTTGAGATTCCCATATCTTTTATTAACTCATATTGCATACGAGCTACATCAAGAAATGTAAAAACCGGAAAATCCATCGCATATTCATCTCCAGTTTTCGGATGAATCGATTTCGGTCCCGTTGTAAACACATAAGGGTTCTTCACCTGCACATTACAAAGATTATCAGTGCATATAACAAAATATTTATTTGTATCAATTGCTTTTCCCGGCCCAATTAAACCATCCCACCAACCAGACTCCCCATCATGCGCTGTATATTTTCCTGCCGCGTGACTCGTTGCACTAAAATAATGGCATACCAAAATTGCATTTGACCTTTCTCTATTTAAAGTACCATACGTCTCATACCCCATTTGAACAGGAATTCCCCTACCATTTTCAAACGTAAACTCTCTTAAAACAAATTTTTCTTTTTTTACAAATTGCACAGACTCGCCCTCTTCCCGTCATAGTATGAACTGCTTACTAAAGGATTTTTTCTATGCAAACCATTCTCCTCCTTCTTTTCATAAATAAATGAATAATATACAAAATTAGCCACAAAATAGCACTATATTACACAATCAAAGAGGGCATACATATGATCTGGAATTGGCTACGTAAGAAAAAAAAATCAAATACGACAGAGAAAAACGAAACAGATAACTCGGAGCAACAGCCTAACAATCAAGAGGATGATAACAAAGAACAGACTAGAAGTATGAAACATAATAAAGATAGCAATAGCGAACAAAAAAAAGAGGAACACAAAGAGCCTTCTCAGGATCCGCAGCAACAACAAAATTCTAAACAAGACGACTCGAATCAGAATCAACAACACTCTAAACAAAACGACTCCGATCAGAATCAGCAACACTCTAAACAAAACGACTCCGATCAGAATCAGCAACAACACTCTAAGCAAAACGACCCGGATCAGAATCAACAACAATACTCTAAGCAAAACGGCTCGGATCAGAATCAACAACACTCTAAACAAAACGACTCCGATCAGAATCAGCAACACTCTAAACAAAACGACCCGGATCAGAATCAACAACAACACTCTAAGCAAAACGGCTCGGATCAGAATCAACAACAAAATTCTAAACAAGACGACTCGAATCAGAATCAACAACACTCTAAACAAAACGACTCGGATCAGAATCAGCAACACTCTAAACAAAACGACTCCGATCAGAATCAGCAACAACACTCTAAGCAAAACGACTCGGATCAGAATCAGCAACAAAATTCTAAACAAGACAACTCGGCCCAAGATCAACAGCAAAGCTCTAAGCAAGATAACTCATCTCAAGATAAACAGCAAAACTCTGGAAATAATAGTATTTATGATTTTACGAAACCAGAAAAAGACCGTATTCATTCTCTACAAGATTTAATAGCAAAGCTTAAACAGTCTAGTGATTTTGTTAATTATCACACATCTGATGATGAAACGATGCCTTATTGGATTTCTTACTATCGTCCTTCACTTGATGGAGAGAAATTACAGAAATATTTAATGCCTATTCTGTTAGAACGACCTTGTACTTCATTAGAAGAGCTAAAAGAACATATTCCGATGAGTGGTATTACAATTACGAACGACTTACAAAAAATTGAGGACATGGTTTTAAAGGGACATGCGATTATTCAATTGAATCAGCAAGATCAAAAGTGTATGCTTGCAAACATTGCAATTGATACTTACCGGGCACCAAGCCCTCCATTAAATGAATCAACAGTTATCGGTCCACAAGAAGGCTTTGTAGAAGCTATTGATACGAATATTAATTTAGTACGAAAACGCCTTCCTGTTTTAGATTTACAAACAAAAGAAATGATTGTCGGCGAATTTTCCAAAACGAAAGTTGTCATGATGTATTTAGACAACCTCGCCGAAAAAGATAATGTAGATTTTCTCGAGGAGTCATTACGTGCTCTTGAATATGATCAAATTAATGATAGTGCTTATATACAAGAACTAATGGGTGAAAAGTCGATTTTCCCTCTCTATATCAATACAGAACGTACTGATAGAGTGACAAAAGCACTCATTGATGGGAAAATTGCTATTTTTGTGGATGGTTCTCCAAGCGTTTTACTAACACCTGTATCCTATTTCGATTTTTTCATTTCACCAGAAGACTATAACGTCTCTTGGTTATACGCTACATTTTCACGCATTTTACGCCTTATCGCTGTTCTATTTTCAATCTGTGCTACACCTTTATATGTTGCAGTTTTAAATTATCATTATGAACTCATTCCGAGTGATTTACTTGAAACTTTGATTTTATCAAGGGCGCAAGTACCGTTCCCACCTTTAATTGAAGCACTCTTTTTAGAACTCGCAATCGATTTATTAAGAGAGGCTGGCGCGAGGTTACCGATGAAAGTTGGTCAAACACTCGGTATTGTAGGGGGTATCGTAATCGGACAAGCATCTGTACAAGCTGGTTTAACGAGTAACATTTTATTAATTATCGTTGCCTTATCAGCACTTGCTTCCTTTATTACACCTATTTATAAAATGGGTAATGCAGTTCGATTACTACGTTTTCCGTTTCTAGCATTCGCAGAAATAGGAGGGCTCTTCGGGATTTCTCTTGGATTTATCTTTTTATTTACTCATCTATTCAGGCTTACTTCCTTACGTAAACCGTACGCTTTGTTTTATCCGACAAGACAACAATCCGTTAAGGATTCTTGGATTCGTTTTCCTTTAACAATGATTGATACAAGAGATGTACAAGCAAGACCACAACATGTAAAAAAAGCAGCAAAAGGAATTTCAACAAAACATAGATCAGACTTCGATGAGTAAGAAATGAGGTGCATTGATGAGTAAAGTTCAAGAAAAATATCAAATATCTCCTATCTTTGTTTTCTTCTTAATTCACAGTGCACAGTTTGGTGCTGGTGTTCTCGGGTTCGCTCGAATTATTGCAAAAGCTGCTGGATACGACGGCTGGATGGGGGTTCTCCTCACAGGAATCATTATTCATATTCTCATCTGGATGATGTATTATTCATTAAAAAATGTAGAGGGAAACTTAATTGATTTACACAAACAACTTTTTGGAAAATGGATTGGAAATGGTATTAGTATCCTTTTTATGATTTATTTTTTTATTGTAAGCATTTCTGTTGTTAGAACTTATGTCGAAATCATTCAAGTGTGGATGTTTCCTAGTGCATCCACCTGGATGCTCACATTCTTTTTATGTTTAATAAGTTATTACATTATTTCATCAGGTTTTCGCGTTATTGCAGGAATTTGTGTTATTTCTGTTGGTGGGACATTAGGTTATCTTTTTCTAAGCCTTTTCATTTTAAAATTCTCACATTGGGATAACTTACTTCCAATATTTTCACATTCTTTTACCGATATTTTGAAAGCAGCTCAACTATCTATTTATAGCATGACAGGATTTGAAATTTTCCTGATGATTTATCCATTTGTTAAAGAGCCAGAGAAATCCCATAAATTCGCACAATACGGGGCATTATTTTCCAATATTCTATATTTGTTTAGTACCATTCTCGCTTTTACATTCTTTAGCGAAAAACAACTACTCAAAACAATCTGGTCTCAACTGTCCATGACACAAGTTATTAAGCTTCCTTTTATTGAGCGACTTGAGTATATTGCTATTTCTGGTTATGCTCTCGTTATTATTACCAGCTTTATCCTACCTTTATGGGCCGCAACTAGAGGAACGCATGAAATCTTTCGTGTGAAGCAACGAGGTATTTTAATCGCATTTATGCTTATCACCTTAGTTGTTTCACAACTTCTAACGAACAGGCATGATATTAATGATTTTATTAGCAATGTATCTAAAGTTAGTTTTTGGCTTATCTATGTATACATCCCAATTCTATTTATTATTGTGTGGGTGAAAAAACAATGGAAAAAATCAAAAGAAAATTAATACTTCTTATTTGCATCAGTGTCTTCAGTCTAACTGGTTGTTTACAAAAAAATATTATTGATGATGTTCAGCTCATTCAAGGAACTGCCTTCGATACAGCAAAAGATAATAAAGTAAAAGTTACATTCGTTTGCCCCGTACAAAAAAAGGGAAATAAAGTTCAAGTCTATGAAGGAACAGGAAACGCAGTAAAACAAGTAAAGGCAGATACATCTTTAGAATCTTCGCAACCGTTCGCAAGCGGTCAAATGCGTGTTGCCTTATTCACAACAAAGATTGCTAAAAAAGGATTATCAACTTCCTTTGATACATTGATTCGAGATGTGAATATTGGTAACTCACTGTATGTTGGACTATTAGAAGGCAGTGGTACTGAACTATTTAAAGGAAAATATAGTACCTCTTACAATGTTGCGATTTATATAAAAAAAATGTTAGAACATAATATGGACACTGGGCCTTTGCCAACTGACAATTTGTATTTAGGTGCCTTCAGGTACTACCGTGAAGGACAGGATTCCTATATGCCTATCCTAAAAAAACATGGAGATAAAATAAAGATTACTGGTATCGGTCTCTTGAAAAAGGATAAGTTAGTCGGCACAATTAAGTACCACGATATGTTTGTTTTCAAAGGACTGCTAGAAAAGCACCGCCTAGATTCACATGAATTTAAAACCAATCCTGGCTATGCAATGATTAATAACATCCGTTCCGTTCCTACCTACGAAGTAACTATAAAAAATGGAAAACCGTCTTTCTATATTCATGTGAAAATGGAAGCTCGTATTCAAGAATTATCTCGAAAATTCAACTTAGAAAATAAAAAGAACACGCAAAAAATAGCGAAAGCGGTTGAGAAACAGTTAGATGCAAAAGCTACAAAACTAATTAAACAGTTTAAATCCTTAAATGTTGACCCTCTTGGACTTGGAGCAAAATATAGACAACATTATCGTCCATTTAAATTAGAAGAGTGGCGAAAAATGTACAAAGATGTGCCAATTAAAGTAAAATACACCGTTAATATTACAAATTCTGGTGTAATCGAATGAGAAATGATTGAACTCCTCTCTCCAGCATGATACAACGGATAGAGGAGTTTTTATTTTAGATAGAGAGAGAAGATATTTATGGGGGAGCTTATGTCTAAAAAATTAGTAAAGCCTATTTTAAATGGTATTTTATTTCTCGGCGTCTTTTTATTTGCTCATACATACTTAAAAAATGTTTCCTTCACACGTTATTTACTTGTCGTTATACCAATGTTGCTCGTTGGTATGTTTGGCATCGATCTTATTTTATCCATTTTAATAAAAGAAGAAAAATAACGAGCAGGGCTGTCCCAAGAGTATTGCGGGATGGCTTTCTTTTTAACGGGTTTTGTCATTAAGTCGATATAATCTTTCACTATCGCTATCTTAACTAAAAGATGAAACTTTTGAACAGTCCCTTTTCATTTCATAATCACCCTATGTTACAATGAGATTCGGACAAAGCGAGAAAGGATGAAACAACATGACAAACGAAAAAGGTTTAGATAAAGGGTACGAACTTGTTGCAAAAATGCATGAAGAGTTCGGACATCCTGTGACAAATACTCCAACAAAACTAACAGAAGAGCGTGCAAAAATCCGTGCAAGTTTTATGCAAGAAGAGCTAGAAGAATTTCTAGAAGCGACGACTGTTGAAGATCAATATGATGCACTAATTGACCTTATTTACTTTGCATTCGGAACGTTTGCCGAAATGGGCGTACGTCCTGATAAAGGATTCGAAATTGTAAATAACGCAAACATGGCAAAACTATTCCCTGATGGAAAACCTCGATTCCGTGAAGGTGACGGCAAAATTCTAAAACCAGAAGGCTGGCAAGCACCAGAACCACAACTTCGTGCTGAAATCGAACGTCAGCGCAAAGAAGCTGAAAAAAACTGCTAGGATTTCCTAGCAGTTTTTTATTATGTCTTTTTTCCTGCGATTCATTAATGACCCACGTGTCCCGCGTGTCCTGCTGCTCCACTAATGCTAGCTGCTCCTGCCGCTGCTCCTGCTGCTCCCGTTCCAATTCCACCTGCCCAAGGAGAAGATTGTTGCTGTTGTTGATATTGCTGATATTGTGGGTGTTGTTGACCCTGCTGGCCATGTTGACCGTGTTGGCCTTGGTGACCGTGTTGACCTTGATGACCGTGCTGACCGTGGTGATGTACTTGTTGTTGATGACCATGGTGACCGTGCTGACCGTGGTGACCTTGATGACCTTGATGACCGTGCTGACCTTGATGACCGTGCTGGCCTTGGTGCGTTTGATAAAGAACAGCTTGCGGATGAATGTGGTGGTGACCGTGGTGATGTACTTGTTGTTGATGACCATGGTGACCGTGTTGGCCTTGATGATGATGGTGTCCATGATGACCGTGTTGACCTTGGTGATGATGGTGTCCATGATGACCGTGTTGACCTTGGTGATGATGGTGTCCATGATGACCGTGTTGACCTTGGTGATGATGGTGTCCATGATGGCCATGTTGGCCTTGGTGATGATGGTGTCCATGATGACCGTGTTGACCTTGATGGTGGTGATGTCCATGATGACCGTGAACAACTTGCGGATACCCACCTATTCCTCCAGCTACAACACCTACTCCCGGTACCGGAAATCCGGTCTGCACTCCTCCAACGAAAGAAGGAAATGTAGTTGGTGCTCCTACTGGAAATCCTGTCTGTACGCCAGCTACTGATGTCGGAAATCCTCCTGTTACTGTAGGCATTCCAGCCCCTGATGTCGAAAATCCCCCCATTGATGTAGGCATTCCAGTTTGCATGCCAGCTACCGATGTTGGGAATCCTCCTGCTGCTCCACCCATCCAGCTCGGAATTCCACCGTATCCTTGTTGGCCAGCCCCTCCCATCCAGCTCGGAATTCCACCGTACCCTTGTTGGCCAGCTCCTCCCATTAACATCATTTGTGTATAACTGTCCGATTCGCCTCCGAAGAAACCATGTGGTGCATTATTGTCCATCCCTTTCATTCCTTTCACCTCTTCTACTCAATTTAGCCTACCTTTTTTATCATATTTCCTATAGAAAAATAGGTGTTTGTCTGTATGGGAATTCCGCTCCTTTTTCTTCTTTCATGCTAAAATTAATTAACTGAATATTTTTTTAGGAGGTATTTCCATTGAAAAACGTAACAAAGGCTTCTATCAATGACTTAGATGCAATCTTACATATAGATATTGATGTAATCGGAGATGATAGTAGACGAGATTATATTAAACATACTATCAATGAGGGCAGATGCATCATTGTAAAAGAGAACAATTCTATCTCTGGTTTTCTAACATACGATACAAATTTCTTTGATTGTACTTTCCTCTCATTAATCATCGTTTCGCCAGCGAAAAGAAGGCACGGCTATGCAAGCTCGTTAATCTCATATATGTTAAGTCATTCTCCTACTCAAAAAATCTTTTCTTCGACAAACGAATCAAACGATAGTATGCAGAAAGTTTTTAGTACGAATGGATTTGTACGTAGTGGAATAGTTGAAAATTTAGATGAAGGAGATCCTGAAATTATTTTCTACACAAAAAAGCTCAGAGCATAGATGCTCTGAGCTTTTTTAAAAATACATTAGTTTGCAACAACGTTAACAAGTTTTCCAGGAACAACAATTACTTTACGAACTGTTTTCCCTTCAATTTGGTCTTGAATTGCTTCAAGTGCAAGTTGTTCCATTTCTTCTTTTGATGCGTCTTTACTCATTGTTAGTTTTGCGCGAACTTTACCCATAATTTGAACAACGATTTCAACTTCATCTTCTACAAGTTTAGACTCATCAAATGTTGGCCAGCTTGCATATGTGATTGTTTCATTGTATCCAAGTTTGCTCCATAGTTCTTCCCCGATGTGAGGTGCAACTGGTGCAATCATTTTTACGAAACCTTCTACATATTCTTTCGGAAGTGTTTCAGCTTTATATGCATCGTTAATGAATACCATCATTTGAGAAATCGCTGTGTTGAAGCGAAGCTCTGCATAGTCTTCTGTTACTTTCTTCACTGTTTGGTGGTAAGCTTTTTCAAGCTCTTTATTTGGTGCATCAGTAATTTTCTCACTTAATTCACCATTATCTTGAACGAATAGACGCCATACGCGGTCTAGGAAACGACGAGCTCCGTCAAGACCATTTTCAGACCAAGCAATCGAAGCATCTAACGGTCCCATGAACATTTCGTATAGACGAAGTGTATCTGCACCATGGCTTGCTACGATATCATCAGGGTTTACAACGTTACCTTTTGATTTACTCATTTTCTCGTTGTTTTCACCTAGAATCATACCTTGGTTGAATAATTGTTGGAACGGCTCTTTCGTTGGAACTACACCGATATCATATAATACTTTATGCCAGAAACGAGCATATAGTAAGTGAAGTACAGCGTGCTCTGCTCCGCCGATATAAATATCAACTGGAAGCCATTGTTTTACTTTTTCAGGATCTACAAGTGCTTCGCTATTGTTTGGATCGATGTAACGTAGGTAATACCAGCAGCTACCAGCCCATTGTGGCATTGTATTCGTTTCACGACGACCTTTTTTACCAGTTTCAGGATCAACAACGTTTACCCACTCTTCAATGTTAGCAAGTGGTGATTCACCTGTACCTGAAGGACGGATGTTTTCTGTTTTCGGAAGAACTAATGGTAATTCTTCTTCTTTCACAGCTGTCATTGTGCCATCTTCCCAGTGGATTACTGGAATTGGCTCACCCCAGTAACGTTGACGGCTGAATAACCAGTCACGTAGACGGTACGTTACTTTTTGATTTCCTGCGCTCGTTACTTCAAGCCATTCAATCATTTTTACGATTGCTTCTTCTTTATTTAAACCATCAAGGAATGCTGAGTTTACGTGTGCACCATCACCTGTGTATGCTTCTTTCGTAATGTCTCCGCCTTTTACAACTTCCTTCATTGGAAGATTGAATACTGATGCGAATTCATAATCACGCTCATCGTGAGCTGGAACTGCCATTACAGCACCTGTTCCGTAAGTTGCAAGAACGTAATCAGCGATCCAGATTGGTAATTTCTCACCGTTTACTGGGTTAACTGCGTAAGCACCAGTGAATACACCAGTTTTCTCTTTCGCAAGTTCTGTACGCTCTAAATCGCTCTTCATTTTAACAGAGTTAATGTAAGCTTCTACAGCTTCTTTTTGCTCTGCTGTTGTAATGTCTGCAACAAGCGCATGCTCTGGAGCAAGTACACAGTAGCTCGCACCAAATAGTGTATCAGGACGCGTTGTGAAAACTGTGAATTTCTCGTCTGTACCATCGATGTTGAAGTGTACTTCTGCACCTTCAGAACGACCGATCCAGTTACGTTGCATATCTTTTAAGCTTTCTGGCCAATCAAGCTCATCTAGATCCTCTAATAGACGATCTCCGTAAGCTGTAATTTTTAACATCCACTGTCTCATCGGACGACGCTCAACTGGATGTCCACCGCGCTCACTCTTACCGTCAATGATTTCTTCATTTGCAAGTACTGTACCAAGTGCTGGGCACCAGTTTACAGGTACTTCATCAACGTAAGCTAAGCCTTTTTCAAATAGTTTTAGGAAGATCCATTGTGTCCACTTGTAGTAGTTTGGATCTGTTGTATTTACTTCACGATCCCAATCGTAAGAGAAACCTAATGCTTTAATTTGATTACGGAACGTATTAATATTAAGCTCTGTAAATTCTGCCGGGCTGTTTCCAGTATCAAGTGCATATTGCTCTGCTGGAAGACCAAATGCATCCCATCCCATTGGATGAAGAACGTTATATCCTTGCATACGCTTCATACGAGATAAAATATCTGTCGCTGTATAACCTTCTGGATGTCCTACGTGTAGGCCTGCACCTGATGGATATGGGAACATATCTAGTGCATAAAATTTTGGTTTTTCTGTCTCATCTGGCGTACGGAATGTTTTATTCTCTTCCCAGTACCCTTGCCACTTCTTCTCAATATTTTGATGATTAAAGCTCATGAGATACCCTCCTTGAAATTCTATTTATTTTCACCGCCCAAAATACAAAAAACCTCTCATCCCTAGAAAGGGACGAGAGGTTATAGATTCCCGCGGTACCACCCTAAATTAATGTACAAATATACATTCGCTTAGATCCGTAACGTGGATTAACGGCAATTGCTACTATTAGTTTCACAACTGCAACTCAAAGGCGAGTTCATAACGAAACGTGGATTGACTTACACCGACCGTCAACTCTCTAAACCAGCTTCTATTACTACTACTCCTTCTCACTGTTATTACAAATATAAGTTAATGTGAACTACCCATCACTTCGTATCTCTAAAGAGCTTACTTGAAGCTAAGGCTTCTCGGTTAATCGTTACTCTTCATAACTAACGAATTAGTCTTAGGACAGCCGAGCTATCTCCCTTGTTCCAAAGGTTGTTTTATTTAAATATATTCTAAAACATGTTACATGTTCCGTCAAACTAAACTGCAATTTTTTCTTCAACTGTTTCTTCTACTTTTACTCGTTTATCATACATACTCGTTGCAATAATCGCTACTACAAGCATTACCATGATCGCTATAAACAATACTTCCATATTGTATAAATCAACAATTGCTCCGCCAACGACCGGTCCGAACATTTTCCCTACAGTCGCTGCGCTATTTACAACGCCTTGATAAAATCCTAACTTATCTTTTGGCGCAAGTATATTTGCAATGGTCGGAACTGCTGGCCATACAAATAACTCACCAATTGTTAATGTTACCATCGCAACGAGGAACATCGTAAATTGCTGCGCTTGACTTAATACAATGAATGACGCCGCAAAAATGACGATTCCAATCATAATTTGTTGTTTTAAAGAACGCTTCATCCAGCGAATTAGCATACTAACTAGTGGCTGCGCACAAACAATCATCGCTCCGTTTATCGTCCATAATAAACTATAATGGCGGAGGCTAATATTTAATTCCTGCATATGTGTTGCAATTGCCCCTTGCCACTGTACATATGTAACCCAGCATAAAGCATATGCTACACATACGATAAGAAGTGCTTTGAATCCAGGTGTAAGTGTCCAGCCTTTTTTCGTTTCGACTTCTTTTTGCACTCCTGGCTCTTTCTTGTCTTCCATACCACGGAATCCAATAAAAGCAATTAAGAAGAAAACAAAGTATAAAATAAAATTAGCTAAGAAAATATAATCAAAACGGTAAGATGCAACTAAACCACCGCACGCTGTTCCGATCGCAATACCAACGTTTTGTCCAACATACATCGCATTAAATGCTCGTCTTCCGCCCTCTGGCCAAACCGTACCGACCATCGCATACATCGATGGGAAGACCATTCCAGAACCAAAGCCGATTAATGCTAGCCACACAACATATAACGGCCAACCGTGGAAGAACACAAGACCTAAAATCGATACGAGTGTAATAATAATCCCTAATAAAATTGATTTATAACCGCCCCATTTATCAAATAAAACACCGCCGAGCAAGTTTCCGATTACACCAGTAAGCGAGTTGATCATTAATACCATTCCGGCCACAGATAAAGATTTCCCTAGGTGATCATGCAAATAAATTGTATTAAAAGGCCATAAAAAAGAAGCACCCGTGACATTAATAATCATCCCAGCTACTAATAGCCATACTTTCCTTGGCATAGTCTCCCCTCCTATTCTATTTTTTCGTTCATCTATAACAGTAAAATTGTAGTCGTTTTTAAATAGGAAGGCAACTGATTAATAGTTGATGAAATTCAGATAATGGTTTTTCGGTAAATGAAATTATATAAATTGTCACTTAAAAATATATCAGTGATTTTGGGAATCTATCGACTTACCGAAAAAAAACGACATCAACAACAATATATAAAAAAGGGAGACTGCATGACGTTCATGCAGTCTCCCTTTTTGTATACTATCCAACTTCTTTTTCTCGCTTCGCACGTTCTTTCGCACTCCATTTAAAGATTTTATCTAGTAAGGAATATATTCTCCAAGACTCTTTCGTTAATAACGGTCCTAACGATGCTAAT
The DNA here is from genome assembly GCF_019837545.1 of Bacillus sp. 17RED48. Taxonomy (NCBI): domain Bacteria; kingdom Bacillati; phylum Bacillota; class Bacilli; order Caryophanales; family Bacillaceae; genus Bacillus; species Bacillus sp. 17RED48. The sequence goes on along the minus strand of NZ_JADAXG010000001.1, from coordinate 139,484 downwards.
ATTAAAACGTACAGTGCAGAGAACGGTTTAATCGTTGCCATTAAACCACCCGCAATGCCGATATTGGCTACAATAATGGAGAACTCTCCGCGTGATACGAGTGTTAAACCAATATTCGTAGAAGCCTTATGCGATAACCCGGCTTTACGTCCCGCCATCATTCCAGCTGTAAAATTACCGATGAGCGTAATGAAAACTGCTCCTAATGCCAACCACACTGCTCCTCCAAGTGAAAACGGATCTATACTTAAACCGAAACTGAAAAAGAATATGGCTCCAAAGAAGTCACGAAACGGAACGACGAGATGCTCAATCCGATCACTATGCTCTGTTTCAGAAAAGACGAGTCCTAACAATAATGCTCCAATTGCCTCAGCAACATGAATCGTTTCTGAAAATCCTGCTACAAAGAATAAAATAGCGAATATTACGATAATAAAAATTTCATTTGACGAAATATCTAATACTTTATTTAGAAACGGCGTAGCTTTTCTAGCGATTACAAAGAATAGTAGCATATACCCTACCGCGATTAACACCGATGTAAGAGCACCTACAAATGATGTTGCACCACCGAGTACTAACCCTGAAACGACTGATAAATATACAGCTAAAAAGATATCATCAAACATAATGATTCCTAATATTAATTCAGTCTCTTTATTACCAGATCTTCTTAAATCAACAATTACTTTCGCAACAATTGCACTCGATGAAATTGTAATGATTCCAGCAATAATTAACGTTTCTAATAAAGGGAAGCCCATAACATATCCATAAAGTAAACCTAATATGAAATTAAGCGATATATGAACACTACCCCCAAAAGCAATCGACTTTCCTGATTTAATTAATTTTTTTATTGAGAATTCTAAACCTAAATAGAATAAGAGGAATATGACGCCAACACGGCCTAGGAAGGAAATAACTTCTCCGCTTTCAATAAACCTTAAATCGATAAGTCCTAAATCTGGGGCATGAGGCCCCACTAACATACCGAGTATAATGAGAAACGGAATAATCGAGAACTTTAACTTCGCAGCGAGGATAGCTGCAAAAGCTACTAATACTAACGCAGTTCCAACTTCAAAGATTAAAGTATCCATCGATTAGGAATCACCTCCTGCTGAAAGCAATTCATTAATAATTCTTTTCACTTCATGTCTTTCACCCGATAATACGAGCATATCGCCAGCTTCAATAATAGAGTCTGGACCTGGATTAAAGAATTTCTTCATATTCTTTTTCAAAATAGCAATAATCGTTACGTTATATGTTTTTCTGACATGTAAGCTACCAATTGTTTGTTGTACTACTGGTGCATGATTCTCCACCTTAAACCATTCAATTGATAATCCTTCAAAAGCCATCTCAATTGTGTCTAGCGCTTGCGGCCTATATACCATTCCGCCTAATATAGCCGCAATTTGTCTCGCTTCAGAATCACGAAGAGAAATGCTTGAAATACTCTCATCGTGATCCGCATCAAAATGATACATTTCTCTTCGGCCATCATCATGAATAACGATAACCATTTTTTCATTACCTTTTGTGATTACTTCAAACTTACAACCAATACCCGGTAGTTCACTCTCTCTAATATTCATATTTTCCGCCTCCTAAATTTTTTAGTTACGGCTTTTACAAATCTACATCAATCTCTGTTTTAAACTTCTCATCTTTTGAGATTCCTAAATACTTGAGCGTCTCTGATGGAGTCGCGTGATGAAAATGCTTTTGCAATAGCGCAATCGCTATTCCTCTTTTGTACGCATGAAATCCAAATGTTTTTCTCATTGAGTTCGTTCCAATCTTTCCAACAATCCCAACCGCTTCAGCTGCGCTATGGATAACACGATACGCTTGTTGGCGTGAGATTGAATTTGTCGTTTTATTAGATTGAAATACGTAGTTTTCTCTTCGAGCATCAATAGATTGTGCGTACTCTAAAAGGGCTTCTTTTACTTTTGTATTTAAATAAATATCTTGTTTAAATTTTTCATCTTTTACAGGAAGAGAATAAAACTCTTTAACAGTTCCATCTTCATTTAATACCTCTTCAAATTTCATACTAAGTAGCTCAGTAATCTTTAATCCAGTGTTGATCCCAATAACAAATAAAAGATAATCTCGCTGCGAGTGCTCTTTTAAATACTTTTTCATATCCTCAATTTGGCTTATATCTTTTAATGCCTCTACAACTTCCATACATGTATCTCCTCATCTTATGAACGGTAATTTTCTCATTATCCTGTCCATTTTACCTTATCATGCTATGAGATTTCCATGTATTATCCATTATTTTCACAATATACTCTTACGACAATTTTTCATTTGGAAATTTATGATTGTACAAATACGGTGTGGGTAGAAAAAATAGGGGGTACAAATTCAGCTTCTTCCTATAGATCGGATTCCTCCTTTCACTTTTCGGTTGCTGATACTCATATATTATGTTACTTATTTACATTATATTATATATTTCAGTAACATTAAAGTATTTTTTCTGAAAATACAAAAAGCCGAGTGCTTTCACTCGGCTTTTTACGTATTAATCTTCTTTCGGAAGAACAATACCTTTATACAATTGAACTGTAATGAAGTAATAAATCGCATAAATAACTACGAAAATTACGATTGGCACCCAAATACGGAAGTACGGATCAACTAAAATAAATCCGAAAATATTCATACCAACTAATACGTGAGTGATACCCACAATTGCCGGGAATAAGAATACTAAAAATAACTCTTTATAAATCGATTTCGTTAATAACTCACGGCGCACACCGATTTTACGAAGCATTTGATAACGCGTAATATCTTTTGATGCACCAGAAAGAATTTTAAACATTAAACAACTTGCCATCATTGCTAAGAATGCAATTCCAAGGAAGAACCCCATAAATACTGTTCCACTCGCAATCCCATAGAACATATCGTAAGTTTGATATTTACTGCTCATTCTTTCAGCTGTTACATTTTTATATTTATCTAGCTGCAACTCGTCAAGTTTTTTCCATTCTTTTTTATATGTTAAAAAGTCTTCTGTTTTTCCGATAAATGCTATACCTTCTTTACCATTTATCCCATCGTACATTTTTTGATCTACAATTTTAATTGCATGATTCTCATATACATAAAACGGCTGGATTGTTCTGAAAGCCTCGTTCCATTCTTCTGGAAGTTCTTTATCGTTCGCACCTTTTTCATTCATTTCTCTAGAAACTGCACCTACTGGTAGTTCCTCTGAAACGTTCTTCGTATTCACTAAATCTTTCATTGACTTCATATTCGCCATATCTTTTATTAAAGGACGATTTTTCTCTAAATCTTCTTTTACATAGTAAACGTATTTATCATCTACTTTGTAACGATATTCGCTTTTCTCTTTAAATGTAATACCGTCTAAAATTTTCTTTTCTTCAGCTGTTGGATTATGAACAACTGAATCATATATTACTAAACCATCAACCATTTTTATAACGTTATTTTTAAATGCCATACCACCTGAAATCGCACCAGCTCCAAGCGCTACTAACATCGCTACTGTCGCAAGTACTTTCGTTAAACTATTAATACGGAAGTTTAATTGTGCAAAAGTAAAAGCGTTAATTCCTTTTTCACTACGCTTTTTATTACTTTTTAACTTTTTAATAATAACTGGAAGAAGTGATCCAAATAGCATGTAAGTACCAGCTGTTGTTGTAAATAATGCAATAAGGATTCCCATTTCTCTTAGTTTTTCCATGTAAATCATTGATGCATAGCCAATTCCTAATAAAATAACAGCAAGGATTGCAACGACACCTGTCATTTTTCCTTTTACCGTAACACGCTCTGTTTGTGCATCCGCATGTACAAGTTGCAGTACAGAAATACGTGATAATTTAATACTGTTCATAATTGCTGATAATACAAATAGTGCAAAGAAGAAGATGCAAGTAACAGTCATAGATGGAAGGTAAAATGCTTTATATCCTTCACCAGCAAATTCAAGCTGTTTCATTAATAACTGTCCGATACCTTCTGCAAGTCCTACACCAACTGTAATACCAATCGCAAGAGACGCAGCGCCTAATACGATCGTTTCAATAAACATAAGTAATGTAACTTTATGCTTTTTTGCACCTAACATCATATACATACCGAACTCTTTTTGACGAAGAGATAATAAGAAAGAGTTCGCATATAAAATATAGAAGAACGTTATAATAGCTAGTAAAAATGAACCTGCTTGGAATACGAATCCAATTGATTGAATAACTGAGTTAGATTCGATAAACGCTTTATTCAGCGCTAACGTTTGGAACATGTAAAAAATTGAAATCGACATGACAAGACCGACAAGTAAGACGATATAATCTTTCAGCTTACTTTTCAGCCCCGACATGGAAAGTTTAAATAACATACTGGAACCTCCTTTCTTACGCTTTTTGTGTACCTAAATCTGCAAGTACATCTAAAATCTCTTTGTAGAACTCTTCACGCGTACCACCACGATGAATTTCTTTATATAGCTCACCATCTTGAATGAATAAAATTCGCTGACAATAACTTGCACTATACGGATCATGTGTAACCATCATAATAGATACGCCTTGTTCTTCATTTAAGTTTGTCATCGCATCAAGTAAACTCGCTGCATTTTTAGAATCAAGAGCTCCTGTTGGCTCGTCCCCTAAAATAATTGCCGGCTCATGCACAAGCGCGCGCGCTGCTGCTGAACGTTGTTTCTGTCCACCAGATACTTCAGATGGATACTTTTGAAGAATTTCTGTAATCCCTAACATATCCGCTACTTTTTCTACTTTCGGTCCAATATTACGTGATGGAACACCTTGAAGAGAAAGCGGAAGTGCAATGTTTTCATAAATAGATAAGTTCTCTAATAAGTTAAAGTCTTGGAAAATGAATCCTAACTTTTGTGAACGGAAATCAGAAAGCTCACCTTGCTTCATTTTCGTAATATCCGTACCCGCAATTTCAACAACGCCGCCCGTTGCTTTATCAAGCGTTGAAATTACATTTAACAATGTCGTTTTACCAGAACCAGATGGTCCCATAATCCCAACAAACTCACCCTCTTGAATTGAGAATGAAACACCTTTTAACGCTTGTGATTGATTCTCACCCTTTTTACCGTACACTTTTTGAACGTTTTTCACGTCTACAACTGGTTTCGTCATATATATCCTCCTACGCTTGTTTTTCCATTACCTATTTTGCGCCTTTTGGAAAGGAACTGCTATTTGTTAACATTACAATTACCTTACACTTTTGTAATATAAAAAAGATGCACGTGTAAGGTTCGTTCGTAAATGAAATTTTATCAGCGATTCTCAAAATATATCGACTTACCGACAAAAGATAACAATAAAAATGAGCTGTTCCACAAAAGGAACAGCCCACTTCTCTCTTTATTTCTTTAAAGGTGTTACCGTCCAATACGTAATAACACGCCAAATCCATTCTAGTGGACCCATTTTAAAGATTTTCATCCAAATCACACTAAACACAATTTGAATAGCGTAAATTGCAATACATACATATAACGTCTGTATGTACGTTAAGTTTCCTGCAAAGTTAAATACGCTACCAGCAATTAAAATCATTGCAGTTTGTCCGATATAATTTGTTAAAGCCATACGACCGTAGTATTTCAGTGGTGCTAACAATGTTTGAACTGGTTTTAACTGAAGTAATAAAATTAATGCTCCTACATAGAAAGCTGAAATAATTGATCCAACTGTAACGCCAATTTTTAAGAATTGACCTGCAGCGTCCATTGTTCCATCCTCATTCATGAGCATCATATTTACGAATGGCTCAGCAGGAACGTGCCCATATTGATACCATAACGCTACAACACTTAAAACAAACATGACACCTGTAAAAATAGCGACTTGTTTGATTTTTGCTGAAAGATTTTCAAACACTTTATACTGACCCGCAGCAAGACCTAATAAAATTAAACCTAATGGTAATAATTCCTTAGTTGCCATAATACTAAAAGCTATCGTAAGAATAAGACCGATTACTACATTCACTTCTTTTTTCGCTTTATAAAACGGTAAAACGACTAATCCACAAATTGCGTATAACGCTAGTGCTTCTCCAGGCTGAAACATTTGATGAATTAAACCAAAAATAAATAGTGCAACTACGCGGCGTAGAAATAGAACGTATCCATTCTTCCCTTTCGCAATTGCTCTTGTAATGAAGATGTAGAATCCTACTCCAAATAAGAATGAGAAAATCGAGAAAAAACGACCTTCTACAAATAAGTATAGAAACCTTTGATAGCTAGCATCTACTGTATTAGGATCTGGAATTTTAATATTAAGTAGTGCAAGAATATTCACTAAAATAATCCCCAGTAATGCGAAGCCACGAATGTAATCTAACTCATTGATTCGTTTGTTTGTAATATTGTTCCCCATAATGCAACTCCTTGTCCAAAATTTAATCCTCCCTTACTCTACTGGACATGTTATCTTACAACTATCGACAAACCTTACAGGAATCTTACATTATTGTCATATAGTAAAATGAAGCTTTAATCAGACTTTTGCGATACAAAATAAAACCAGGTCATATTGCGACCTGGTTTACTCTGATTGCTTCGATCTTTGAGGCTGTCCTTTTTTACTGTTGCGCTGTTTCACTTGAACAACTGGATCAAGTTCATTCGAAAACTCAGCGTTATGTCCATTTTGTGTTTTTTGCTCTGGATTATTTTGATCTGAACGTTTCGCCATTACATTCACTCCTTATTAGTGCGGTGTAATAATCATTTGATGTTGCAGTTGGCGAATTGCCATACGTGCTCTATTTAATTGCTCACGTTGCTCATCATTCGCATGTTGTTGCATCGTTTGTAAATCGTTATATGCTTGTTCTAATTGTAACTGCGCATCTGAATACTCCATCGTATTGTAATGCTCTTGTCTCATGCCTTGGTCTAATTGTTCTTTCGCGTATTCCACCGCTTGTTCTGCTTGTGTAATATACGATTCAAGTGATTGACGCTCTGCCATAATTGTCCCTCCTTGCTTCAATTCCCCTTTAGTGTGTCCCTTCCATCTCTACCTTATGAGTATGTTATAATGGATTTTGTTTCATTTTGACTCGGCTTAGGAGGGAAAGTAATGAAGGTTCAAAACCCTTTTCCATATACAAACGACAATAAACGTTATCATACATGGAATTACCATTTACGAAATGAATTTGGTGAAAAAATCTTTAAAGTTTCATTAGATGCTGGCTTCGATTGCCCGAACCGTGACGGTACAGTTGCTTACGGCGGTTGTACATTTTGCAGTGCTGCCGGATCTGGTGACTTCGCTGGTGATCGCCGCGATGATGTTATAACGCAATATCATGAAATGAAAGAAAAAATGCGCTCGAAGTGGAAAGACGGAAAATGTATCGCTTATTTCCAAGCGTACACAAATACACATGCACCACTTGAAATTTTAAAAGAAAAATTCGAACCGCTTCTAGCAGAAAAAGACGTTGTCGGTCTTTCTATCGCCACTCGTCCAGATTGCTTACCAGACGATGTCGTTGAATATTTAGCGGACTTAAATAAACGCACATACCTTTGGGTTGAACTCGGTTTACAAACTGTTCACGAACGAACTGCAAACCTTATTAATCGCGCTCATGATTACCCATCTTACGTGGAAGGTGTAAATAAATTACGTAAGCATGGTATTAGAGTGTGCTCTCATATTATTAATGGTCTTCCGCTTGAAGATTACGACATGATGATGGAAACAGCTCGTGAAGTAGCAAAGCTTGACGTACAAGGAATTAAAATTCATTTACTTCATTTATTAAAAGGAACGCCAATGGTGAAGCAATATGAAAAAGGACAACTCGAGTTCCTTTCTCTTGAAGATTACGTAAGTCTCGTTGTTGACCAACTTGAAATGATTCCAGAAGACGTAATTGTGCACCGCATCACAGGTGACGGTCCGCCTGATTTAATGATTGGCCCAATGTGGAGCTTAAATAAATGGGAAGTATTAAATTCCATCGATGCAGAATTTGTACGCCGCGGAAGCTGGCAAGGAAAATATGCAAATGAGGAGAAACAAAAATGAAATTAGAACGTGTATTACCGTTTGCTCGCACACTCTTGCAAACGGCTGTTAAAGAAGGCGATTACGCTGTAGATGCAACTTTAGGAAATGGACATGACACTTGCTTCCTAGCTGAAATCGTTGGAGATAACGGAAAAGTATTTGGATTTGATATTCAAAAAGAAGCAATTGAAAGCTCTACTATCCGCCTAAAAGAAAAAGAGCTTTTTGAACGTACTGTTTTAGTTCACGACAGTCACGACACACTTTTATCTGTACTACCAGAAGACGCAAAAGGAAAAGTAACAGGCGCTATCTTCAACTTAGGCTACCTTCCTGGTGGTGACAAGCATATCGTTACAAAACCGAACTCAACACTCTCGGCAATTGAACAATTACTAGAAGTAATGGCACCTGAAGGAATCATCGTCCTTGTCATTTACCACGGACACCCAGAAGGACAAGTAGAACGCGACGCTGTTCTCAAATTTGCAGAAGAACTTGACCAAAAACAAGCTCACGTTTTGCGATACGGCTTCATTAACCAGCAAAATAACCCGCCATTTATTGTGGCGATTGAGAAGCGATAATTATATCAACGATTTTTTCGATATATCGACGATTCGACAAAACATAACAAAAAAAGACGTGCACTCATTGCACGTCTTTTTCTTATTCTCCTATATAATGGATGTATACACTATTTGAAGAAAGAAGGATAGAACTTTGCTAGTAGAACTAAGGGGAATTCAAAAGAAGTACGGCAACTCACTTATACTAGACAACATTGATTTATCCGTTCCAGAAGGAGAGGCACTCGCTATTATTGGCGGGAACGGGACTGGAAAAAGTACTTTACTCAAAATAATTGCAGGATTTATTTCACCTACGGCAGGGACACTTCAAAGAAAAGAACATATACAAATTGGCTATGTACCTGAACATTTTCCTGAAGGGATTCGTTTTACATTAGAGGATTATTTATATCATCTCGGCCACATTCACGGTTTATCAACAAAATATTTAAAAGATAAAATTCCGATGCTTCTTGAATCTTTTCATTTACATCATGCAAGACATTCCGTTGTACGAAACTTTTCAAAAGGTATGAAACAAAAAACTGGTATTATGCAAGCATTACTTACAGACGTCCATTTATTAATTTTAGACGAACCGCTTTCTGGGCTTGATCCTAACTCTCAGCAAGAATTAGAACATATTTTACTCTCATTAAAACAACAAGGCATATCTATACTCTTCACATGTCACGAAAAGCAACTACTAGAAAACTTCGCCGATAGAATTGTGACGTTAGCAAATCATACAATCGCAGAAGATACCGCTGTGCAAAAAAGGGCAGAACAAGTCTATATTGAAGCAATCGTTCATGAAACATTTTCAGCGATAGAACTACGGAAACAATTAGGATTTATACACGTTGTACACAATTCAAATCGAAACCTTATTCAACTACAAATCGAAAAAGAATATACAAACGAAATGCTTCAGTTTTTATTACATAAAAAAGCATCTATCACACTGCTACAACCTAACTTTTAAATCGAAAGAAGGTTCATTATGTTTGCGCTTATTCGTTACCATTTTCTCGACTATACAAAGTCGTATAAATACGTCCCTCCTATTGCGATGTACTTTATGAGCTTACTTTTTGTATATACATATAAACCGACTCCTATTGTACCGACATACTTAGAAACAGCTCTCGCGCTTTATTTATTATCTGCCTGGATTACGGTCACAATTTTTCATACTGAAGATCCTGTACAAGAACAAATTACTATTTCTCACACAAATAATATTTCTGCACTATATGTTGGTAAATATATTACGGCCTTTCTCATTTGTACTATGTTATCTTTTATATCCGTAATCTACCCAATTATTTTGCAAATGTTTAATGAAGAAATGACAGTTTCTTTATTTTTAGTCGGATTTCTCGCTCACATGTCTTTTTCTATACTAGGAATTTCAATTGCAACTTTATTTACTAGAAATATTATTCCAAAAGCAAGCACAGCTTGGCTTAGCCTGACATTTATATTACTTATAACGATCGCCTCCATCCGGTTTAAAAAAGAGTTACTATGGTTTTTACCACCTGTCGAAAGCTTTCTAATGCTTGGACAATACAAATTTAATATACTTACTCACACGCTATGGCTCACAGCTTGGGCTATCGTATATTCATTTTTATTACTTACTTTATTTCTTTTTGTCGTTCGCAAAAAACGTTTTTAATTACATATTAAAGGAGACAAACCAATGATCGGAATACTAGCAGGAATGGGGCCAAAATCAACTGGGCCATTCGTTGATACAGTTGTAGCAACGTGCCAAACAATATATGGAGCAAAGCATGATATGGACTTTCCTCATATGATGATTTATTCGTGCCCAACACCATTTTACATGGATCGCCTTATTGATCACGAAGCGATGAAAAAAGCGATTATTGAAGGGGCACAAAAACTTGAAAGTACTGGCGTAGAATTTATCGCTATGCCGTGCAATACGGCGCATCTTTATTTTGAAGAATTACAGCATTCTCTGTCCATTCCGATTTTAAATATCGTCGATGAGACGTTACAAGCAATTCCTGAAAATACAAAAAGAGTCGCTCTTCTCGCAACAGAAGCGACAATTCAAGCTGGTATTTACCAAGATGGGATCACAAAGCGTAATATAGAGTACATTCATCATGAAAAATGGCAGACAATGATTAATCAAATTATTACTTGTATTAAAAGCGGAGAAGTTGAAGAAGCCCGCAAATTATGGAGCGCGCTCGTTTTACAATTAAAAGATGAAATAGATACTGCTATCATCGCATGTACTGATTTGAATGTTGTGGCGAGTGAGGATTTTGTGGATTCTGCTCAATGTCTTGCTGAGGCGGTTGTTAGGATGTATCTATCAAATACTAAGAGATCTTCATAAACATAGAAAACAGCCCTTTTAAAATGTGTTTTTTGTTTGCTAGAAATCCCCAAAACTTTTAAATTTCTTCACAATTCTTTCAAAGTATCCACACTTAATCTCGCTATATTAAATAAGTAGTTATTCATATAGGGAAGGTTAGGGGAACTGAAAGTATGAAAGTAAATCGTTCGCTTCATTACATTTTTTGGCGTTGGCATTTTTATGCTGGGCTTTTTATTACGCCGCTTCTTATTACTTTGTCACTGAGCGGAATTGGGTATTTATTTCGAGAAGAGGTTGAAGATTTCATCTATAAAGATTTGTATTTTGGGAAGAGCGCCCAAACAGAGTCTATTTCGATGGCTGATTCGCTTTTCTTAACAGAGAAAAAATATCCACATTATAGTGTGGCGAAAATTAGTGAGTTTAACAGGGATTATAATACGAGGCTTACTATTGCAAATGAATATACTGGGCAACAAAAATATGTGTATTTAGATAGCAACAATCAAATTGTTGGAGATCAAAACGCAAGTGAAACGTTTGCGAATATAATGAGGGAATTACATAGTTCTCTTTTAGTTGGTGGCACTGTCGTTAACTACATCGTAGAGCTTGCGGCATGCTGGACAATCTTTTTAATTTTTACTGGTTTGTATATGAGTATACGCCAGTTCAAAAACACACCAGCATCCAATAAGCGAGAAAAAGCAAAACGACGTCATTCTATTATCGGTATTATATTTACAATTCCACTCGTTCTGCTAGTCGCATCTGGATTGCCTTGGTCAGGATTTATGGGTAACCAAATTTATAAAATCGCATCGTCGAATGAATCGATTGGATATCCAAAGTTGTATATGGCACCGCCTGAATCAAAGGTAAAGGAATTGCCGTGGGCAACAAGAAAAGAAGCTCCTCCTGAATCGAATTCAAATGAGCCAAAAGCCATTCCAATTGATGAGTTACAAAAAGGAATTGAAATAAAGAAGCCATACGTTATCTCATTACCGGCTGATCCGAAAGGTGTATTCACCGTTTCGAAATCGAGCGGTTCTGGTATTACGGGTATGCATGTCGCACCAAATGAAGAAATAACAGCTTATTTTGATCAATATAGCGGAGAACTTATTTCCAAAACGGACTATCGTGATTATGGATTATTTGCACAATGGTTCACTTACGGTATCCCGCTTCACGAAGGACATTTATTCGGATGGCCAAATAAAATATTATGCTTACTAACGACATTATCTTTATTGCTTCTCATTTATTACGGAATAAAAATGTGGTTAGCAAGAAGGCCGAAAGGAAAATTAGCAGCACCGCCAAAACAAAGAGATAAGAAAAGCATAATCGTTTTCTTTATCATGATGGTTATACTAGGCGCTGTCATGCCTTTATTCGGACTATCTGTGTTAGTTATTTTCGCGATTGAACTTCTTATATATGTATTTTCAAAAATACGACCATAATGAAAAAGCATTTGTACTCTCGTGTACAAATGCTTTTTTATTTACTGTTTGCTTTTTTTCTACCACTTATTAAAAAGACAATATCTACTATAATAATCAATGCAATAATAACTTGGGCTACATAATCCATCGTTGTAGGACCACCGGCTTTATTCATCATCATATACGTTCCTGTTACAAATGAAATGGAAAGTAGCACGAGTAATGTAACCTCAATATGGTCATATAGCTTTTGAAACAATCTCTTCATTTCCGCCATCACTTTTACCATATTATAACAATAAAACCACTCTACAAGAGTGGTTTTATTCATCACTGCGCCATTTTCTTTCGGTACATCTTCCCGTTCCAATAGAAGAATCGTGAAGTAAGCCCTCCGTATTTTACAATGCGCCGTGCCATTTTGTGCATATTCTTTTGTGCTGATACTTTTTGATCTGATAAATAAATACCAAGTAACCCTCGGCTTATGAGACGATGAAACTTCGCATGAGGTAAATCACCAATGCTCTTCTCTGCTTCTTCTACAAAGTGTTTCATACGATCCAATATCGCTTGCTCGTTTTCATAATAACTACAGAAATTCAAATCCCCGCCTATACGGTCTTCTTCTTGATCGATGAAATAATCAAGTAAAATGTGAAGTCCTTGTACGTAAGGGAAATACCCTTGTCTAATTTTCGCAATATCTTCATCATGTAATTCATCATGAAATGCATATGCGACAAGACAGAAGATTCCAAGTGTAGAACCGGCACATGCTGAAAATTCAAACCAACTCATCTCTGGTAAGTTTTCTTTATGTGCTTCAAACCATGTTTTTAAGCGTGGTTCTCTTTCTTCTAACTTCACGTGTTTATGAATTTGCAAATCACAATAATAACAAGCAAGTTCATGAAGAACAGGAGCAATTTTGTCATAGTGCTTCGTTTTCTTTAAAACATCTTGGCATGTTTCAACAAGTTCATCTAAATAACCACCATCGTCTTGATCATCACGATAGCGATAATAATTACCGCCACCTTCTACTTCAGGTGATAATGCCATTAACATAGATTCATGCAGTGCGGCAAAATCATTTGGGTCAAGTGATGTACTGCGGTCACATAAATTATCTAAATAATCGCTGATTGTTTGATACGCTACGATAAAACGAATGCATTCCTCTCGGTGCTCATTTGCTAACAGTGCTAAAATACCACCGCCTTCGCAATGAAACGTTTTATTCTCAATACTTGCGATTGCCTGACTATGAAGCTCATCATTCGGAATATGGTAGGCACGCTCTTTCCACACCGCTAGCTCATGGTGTACTACCGGAAACACATCACGGTATACTTTCGCCATGAGCGTTATGGGATTACTCGGTACGTTCACTTCTTCCTTCATCTCCTCTATTCAATGTACAAATAATTTACTTATTTGTTTCTATTATGTTATTGATGCGTATTTCAGTAAATGACTGAATATAATTCAAAATTTCATCACGCTCATACTCATTTAATAACTCGTGATAACAATTCGGCCATTCTTTAAAAGCCTTATCACTTATTTTAACATTATCAAACCACATGCGGACACGTGTTTTATCTACAAGTTTATCCTCACACGCCTGCATTAGCAAGAGCGGAACATCTGGAAAATCATCTATTTTTTTATGAGCAATTTCGATAGACTTAATCAATTCACTATACCAACGTACTGATACTTTGCGCAAGAACAATGAATCATTCTCCATCGCGTCCCGAACTTCATGATTACGAGTTGACATTTCCACTGTAAGATTCGTTGCAAATTGCAATTTTGGAGCGATAACATTTAATATTTTTGAAGCAACTCGAAACGGAGCAGAAGGTCCAGTCACTACCCCTAAGCAAGGCGAACTTAAAATAATACCGTCTACATCTTCTCTCTTCGTTTCTTGCATCATACGAATGACAATAAGACCACCCATACTATGACCAAATATAAAAATAGGTAACCTATACTTTCGTGCCTCTTTCACCCATAATTTAACTTCCTCTATGTATTCATCAAATGAATCAATATGTCCTCTATTTCTTGAAGTCGTTCCATGTGACGGAAGGTCCCCCATTACGACGTGGTAGCCGATATGATTCCACATTTCCGCAACGGCTTCGTAACGTCCGTGATATTCCATTGCGCCGTGCACGATAACGATTACAGCCTTTGCTTCCTCTGCTTCATAATTCCACATACGACTCTCCTCCATTTCACTCTTTCTCATAATTTGATACACTAAAACTAGTCTCTAGGAAAGGAAGGCTTTACATGATATACCCTTACAAAGAAAAAAATCCGAAAATTGCGAGTAGTGCTTTTATCGCTGACTATGTTACGATTACAGGCGATGTTTCCATTGGTGAGGAATCAAGTATTTGGTTTAATACAGTCATACGCGGCGATGTGTCACCAACAATCATTGGAGACCGAGTAAATGTACAAGACCAATGTACACTTCATCAAAGCCCCCAGTACCCTCTTATTTTAGAAAACGATGTTACAGTTGGGCATCAAGTTATTTTACATAGCTGTCATATTAAAAAAGATGCTTTAATTGGAATGGGATCTATTATATTAGATGGTGCTGAAATTGGTGAAGGAGCCTTTATCGGTGCAGGAAGCCTCGTTTCTCAAGGAAAGAAAATCCCGCCAAACACGTTAGCTTTTGGTCGCCCAGCGAAAGTCGTTCGTGAGTTAACAGAGGAAGACCGTAAAGACATGGAGCGAATTCGCACACAATATGTTGAAAAAGGTCAGTACTATAAATCATTACAGAAGTAACTTTTCCAGCTGCCATTAAAGTGGCAGCTTTTTATATAAAAACTAACTTTTTCTTTACAAAACATTATTACTTCCTCAATAAAATCTTATTAAAATAAAAGCTAATATCTCCATATATATGTAAACGAGGGAGGAGAATTTTCATGAAGGTCAGTGGACTGTATAAAATAGAATGTTACATTTTCAAAGGAATTAACCGATACTTTGATCAAAAAACATTAAATATCTTTTTCAGCAATATTACTCATATCGGTGGTGCTACTTTCTCAATCGCACTCACACTTTTCTTTTTAATTTTTGCAAAAGGGACTTTGCATCAAGCTGCAATCGCAACTGCTATTTCTTTGGCAATTAGCCATATTCCTGTGCAAATATTAAAAAGATGGTATCCGCGAAAACGCCCTTATTTAACAATTCAGGAGGCGAAATATCCAGTCCATCCATTAAAAGACCACTCTTTCCCGTCTGGTCATACAACAGCCGTTTTCTCTGTCCTTATTCCATTTATTTGCTATAATCCAAGCTTATTTGCTTTTCTATTACCGTTAGCATTATGCGTTGGTATTTCTCGTATTTATTTAGGGCTTCACTATCCGTCTGATGTATTCGTCGGTATGTGCCTCGGCACTTGCTCTGGCATCATCTCTTTTTATCAATTCATCCCACTTTTCACATAAAGGAGTGATATGATGAGAGTCGCCATTTTTACCGATACTTTTACGCCACAAGTCAACGGGGTTGCGAAAACACTAGAACGATTAACACGTTACTTTCAGAAAGAAAAGATCGCCTATTCTGTTTTCGCCCCTCAGCATACAGCTGAAGATAATTTCGTAGCTAATGTGAACAAGATGAGAAGTATCCCGTTAACAATATTATATCCAGAATGCCGATTTTCTTTTCCTACTCCGCGCATTAAACGAGAACTTCTTTCCTTTAAACCTGACATTATTCACATTGCCACACCTTTCAACATGGGACTTTGTGGATTGTATTATGCAAAAAAGTTAAACATCCCAGTTGTCGGTTCTTATCATACTGATTTCGATGCTTATTTACGCTATTATAAAATTGAATTTCTCTCTAATATGCTTTGGAACTATTTAAAATGGTTTCATAGTCACATGCAAAAAAATTTCGTTCCTTCTTTTGAAACGTTACACCAACTAAAAAATAAAGGCTTTCAAGCCCTCTCCATATGGGGACGGGGTGTAGATTGCACACTCTTTCATCCATCTTACAATACAGAGCTATTCCGAAAAAAATATAATATTACAGCAAAGTATGTCCTTTCCTATGTTGGACGGATTGCCCCTGAAAAAGATATTGATACGTTGCAACACCTTATCGTACAAACAGCACATACTCGAAACGACATTCATTGGCTCATCGCAGGAGACGGTCCTCTAGCAACAAATTTGCGTGAAGCTGTTCCGAAAACAAATGTCACTTTTACTGGATATTTACAAGGTAAGGATTTAGCTGAAGCATATGCTTGTTCTAACATCATGGTATTTCCATCCGCTACTGAAACGTTCGGAAATGTCGTACTCGAATCACTTGCATGCGGAACACCTGTCATTGGTGCAAATAGTGGCGGGGTTAAAAATATTATTACAGATGGAAAAACGGGAGTTCTTTGCCCCTCCAAACATGCGGATGCATTTCTATCATCCATTTATTCTTTATTGCAAAATGAAGAGCAACTTACGCAAATGGGCATAGCAGCTTCATCTTATGCGAAATCAAAAAGCTGGGATGAAATCTTTCGTGGCTTACTTGACCAATATGAAGAAGTCCTTCAGAGCACTGCATCAGAATTACTCGCTTAAACAGAAAAACCCTCTTCATAACATGAAGAGGGTTTATTACATAACTGGAAATTTTAGTTTAATAAATGATACATAAGGTGAAGTATCACATTATTCTTATATTCATTATAACAAAAAGATACATAACTAAACAGACTTGTAATAAAAACCCATAAAAATAAATATATGGTTATACAGTATTTTTTACTGTATAATGATTTTAAGAAATTCCCCTTAAAATCAACTTACTCACATACCTTTATACAGTAATTGTTCCCCAATTTCTGTATATCAAAAAACCTTTCATTCATTTGAAAGGTTTTTTTGAGCCTGCACATATTCTTCTTTCGTATTTACATTTATAAACCAATCCGCATTCGCTTGTATATCTTCACCAGCAATATATTTCACATTACATTGCGATAAAAGCTGGCCCATACTTCTTTTTTCTTCCTGAAGTAAAGTATACATTTTTTCTTTCACACGGTTATGGTACGCTGCAAGTAACGGTTGTTTTCTTCCATTAATAATAGGTACAACCGCATCATATTCATTACTCGTTTGCTCTAGCAAAATGGTAAACCATTCATGCGAAACATTCGGCGCATCGCAAGGCATAATAGCGTACCAATCTGCTTCTATATATTCCATTCCTGATACAATTCCAGCAAGTGGTCCATTTCCTTTATAATGAGGAATATCTTCTATAACAGGAACTTGTACGCGTTGCTCTACTCGCTCTTTTATATCGGAGTTACTAATGACCACAACTTCTTGTAACGCAGTTGTCATCACTTTCAAAATATGCTCAATAAAAGTACTACCTTGCCAGCTCGCTAACGCTTTCGGCTCACCGAATCGACTCGACATACCGCCTGCCAATACAATTCCAGCATACTTACTCATTGGCGTTGCAACTCAAATGTAATATGACCTAATTCCGGTAAAATTAATTTATTCATCGCAAGGCGAACTGCTCCGCTAGACCCTGGCATTGAAAAGACAACTTTGCGCCCAATTGTACCGCCGATTGCTCTACTTAACATCGCGCTGCTTCCGATATCTTCTAAATAGCTAATCATGCGGAACAACTCACCAAACCCGACAATTTCTTTATCTAATAACGCTGACACTGCTTCAATCGTCACATCACGTTTCGTAATACCAGTACCGCCATTTGTTAATACGACATCAACATCTTCCCGATGATAACCAGCTAACACCGCTTGCTGAATACTTTCTTTATCATCTTTTACAATTTCATAAGAGGTCACTGTATGACCTGCTTCTTTTAACAATTCATGTAATAGTTGTCCGCTCTTATCTGTCTCTTCCGTACGTGTATCGGAAATCGTCACGATCTTACAACGCACTTCTTTTGGTGCTTGTTTTTTATGTTCATTGACACTCATTTTTCATCTTCCCTTTCATTTTCTTGTGAAATTATGTATGAAGCAAAGAATTCAACATGATACAATATAAGTATATTTATCCATATACAGGAGTTTTTTTATGTTTTATAACATAAAACGATACGTACCCATTATACCATTCCTAATCATATTATCCCTTTTTCAATGCATCGCTTACGGGTTCGATATTAACTTTTTAAAATTGTATGTACTTTTGCCTGATGGTGGTATTCTTTACTATTTGACTAGCACATTAATTCCTCTCGTACTTGCCTATATAATAGATTTTATTTTTAAACGTTCTATCTCTAAATAAGGAGGTCTACATATTATGGAACTTTATAAAAAATTAACAACAACATTCATCCTCTTATTCGTCGCTTCCATTACTGTTGGCTTTTCTCTAAAAGGCGCAATTCCATACGCTACATTAGTAAGCATTATATTCGCAACCCTATTTTTACTAAGCAGTGCCTTTTGCGCGGGTAAAGCACGTCAAATGAAAGGTTGATTACATATGTTCAAGAAGAAACCAATCCTTTGTAAATCATGTAAAAAGGAAATACAAACATATGAAAAAGCATGGATTCATATGCCATTTCCGGCAAGTGGTATGACAAATGTGAGAAAGTATATTGAGCTAGATGGAGAAGTTTATTGTGGTTCTTGCATCCAAGTAGTAAATAAAACAAAATAAAAAAGCTTTGCGCTCACCGCGCAAAGCTTTTTTTCATATATTATAGACCAGCTTGCTCTTTTAAAGCTGCAGCTTTGTCTGTACGTTCCCATGATAGATCTACATCAGTACGTCCGAAGTGGCCGTAAGCTGCTGTTTGTTTGTAAATTGGGCGACGTAAGTCTAGCATTTTAATAATACCAGCTGGGCGAAGATCGAAGTTGTTACGAACTAGTTCTACTAGTACGTCTTCAGATACTTTACCAGTGCCAAATGTATCAACTGAAATTGATACTGGTTGTGCTACACCGATTGCGTATGCAAGTTGTACTTCTGCTTTGTCAGCAAGACCAGCTGCTACGATGTTTTTCGCAACATAACGAGCTGCATATGCTGCAGAACGGTCAACTTTCGTTGCATCTTTACCAGAGAATGCACCGCCACCGTGGCGAGCGTATCCACCGTAAGTATCAACGATGATTTTACGTCCTGTTAAACCAGCATCACCTTGTGGTCCACCAATTACGAAGCGGCCAGTTGGATTAATGAAGAATTTCGTTTCTCCATCCATTAATTCTGCTGGAACTACAGCTTTAATTACATGCTCTTTTAAATCGCGATCGATTTCTTCCCATGTAACATCTGGATGATGCTGTGTAGAAATTACGATTGTATCTACACGTACAGGTTTACCATTTTCATCATACTCAACTGTAACTTGCGTTTTTCCATCCGGACGTAAGTATGATAATGTGTCATCTTTACGTACTTCAGTTAAACGGCGAGCTAATTTGTGAGCAAGTGAGATTGGAAGTGGCATTAATTCTTGTGTTTCATTACATGCGAAGCCAAACATTAAACCTTGGTCTCCCGCACCAATTGCCTCAATCTCAGCGTCAGTCATTAGACCTTCGCGTGCTTCTAGCGCTTGGTCAACACCCATAGCGATGTCAGCAGATTGCTCATCGATAGATGTTAAAACTGCACAAGTTTCTGCATCGAATCCGTATTTTGCGCGTGTGTAACCAATGCCTTGAATTGTTTCACGAACGATTTTTGGAATATCTACGTAAGTAGAAGTCGTAATTTCCCCCGCTACCAATACTAAACCAGTTGTTACAGTTGTTTCACAAGCTACACGTGCATTTGCGTCCTTTGATAAGATCGCATCTAAAATTGAATCAGAAATTTGGTCACAAATTTTATCTGGATGTCCTTCAGTTACAGACTCAGATGTGAACAGATGACGTTTTTTTGTCATGTGGTAAACCTCCCTACAGTAATTGTATATATTGTACGGAACTCATCCTTAATTTGCCACAAACTGCGACATACATTTATTCTCCCACACAAGCATACAGAAAAACCTTTCCTACTTTACATAGAGGAAAGGTTTAATTTGCTACTTGCATACTGCTTTTTGCCCTTTGCTCTTATCGTTCGAGACCGTTAGCCTCGCACAGGTTTTAGCACCTATTCACCTGTATTTACCACTACAAATGAGGTTGCTGGGCTTCATCGGGCCTGTCCCTCCGCCAGCTCGGGATAAGAGAGTATCCGTCCCAACCTATACTAAAGAAATGATATTCATTTGTCAATTAATATTCACATTTTCCTGAAAGTTTTTCTCAATACGCCTGGAATGAAATATTAATAAGGAAATAATACATTCACACAAACAAAAAGAAATAAATAGTATACATTATTTATATAATTGTGTTATACTCTTGTTGGGGATTACGAGAAATATTTCATTAAATGAAAAGGATGGTATATAAATATGAGTACTGTGAATGTCCAAATTGGTTTACACGAATTATTGAACGGAAGCAATGCACAGATTCAACTAAGTGTTCCGCAATTAGTGGAAAAAGTATTAATGCGAAATGAAGGGAAATTAACTTCTACTGGTGCCGTTTCTGCTTCAACAGGAAAATATACAGGACGTTCTCCTAAAGATAAATTTATTGTGAAAGAAGCATCGGTTGCTGACAAAATTGCTTGGGGAGCAGTGAATCAACCGATTTCTGAAGAACATTTTAATAAATTATATACTAAAGTTTTAGAATACTTAAAAGAAAAAGAAGAGTTATTCATCTTCAATGGATTTGCAGGCGCTGACCGCAATTACCGCCTACCAATTCAAGTTATTAACGAATATGCATGGCACAATTTATTTGTACATCAATTATTCATTCGTCCAACTGAAGAAGAATTAACAACTCATGAATCAGAGTTCACAATTGTTTCTGCACCGAATTTCAAAGCTGATCCAGCTGTTGACGGTACAAACTCTGAAGCATTCATTATGGTTTCATTCGAAAAACGTATCGTACTAATTGGTGGTACAGAATACGCTGGAGAAATGAAAAAATCAATCTTCTCTATTATGAACTTCTTACTACCTGAACAAGATATTCTTTCTATGCATTGCTCTGCAAACGTAGGTGAAGAAGGCGACGTAGCACTATTCTTCGGTTTATCTGGAACAGGTAAAACAACATTATCTGCTGATCCACACCGTAAATTAATCGGTGATGATGAGCATGGCTGGTCTGATAACGGTGTATTCAATATTGAAGGCGGTTGCTACGCAAAATGTGTAAACCTTTCTCACGAGAAAGAACCACAAATTTTCGATGCAATCAAATTTGGATCTGTTTTAGAAAACGTTATCATTAATAACCAAACGCGTATCGCAGACTATAACGATACTACTTTAACAGAAAATACTCGTGCTGCATACCCTATGCATGCGATCGACAATATCGTACTGCCAAGTGTTGCTGGACACCCAAATACAATCATTTTCTTAACTGCTGATGCATCTGGCGTATTGCCTCCAATCAGTAAGTTATCAAAAGAACAAGCTATGTATCATTTCTTAAGTGGTTACACTAGTAAACTAGCAGGAACAGAGCGCGGCGTTACATCTCCGCAAGCAACATTCTCAACTTGCTTCGGTTCACCATTCTTACCACTTGATGCATCTCGCTATGCTGAAATGCTTGGTGAAAAAATCGAGAAACACGATGCGAAAGTATTCTTAGTAAACACTGGCTGGACTGGTGGCGAATACGGCATTGGTAAACGTATGAACTTAGGTTACACTCGTGCAATGATTCAAGCAGCATTAAGCGGCGAACTTGCGAAAACTGAAACAGCTAAACATGACATCTTCGGCCTTGAAGTTCCACTTCACGTACCAGGTGTACCTGATGAAGTATTAATGCCTGAACAAACTTGGGCTGATAAAGCTGCTTATAAAGAGAAAGCAATCGAACTTGCAAGCGAATTCAAAGAGAACTTCAAAAAGTTCGACAGCGTTTCTGAAGATATTATTAACTTAGGCGGTCCAATCGCTTAAGTACAAACTTTCTGTTGGAATAACCCTTTTACTCATATGAATAAGTGTCGTGTAACCGTAAAGTTTCGCGTACTCACCGACAAAACCCAATGCGGCTTAACGGTTATACACACTTACATAAAAAAGAAGCTTACGTTTTTGACGTAAGCTTCTTTCTATATATTATATAAAGTACAACTTTAATCTCTTCATCTGTGACTTAGCTCATAAAATTGCATACTAATAACCCAAAAATTTACAAAAAAATCATTTTATAATCATTCGTTTTATAGTTTTTTACGATAAAATTTACATATACAGGAAAGGAAGAGGGCTATGAATAATTTTTCTCGTACAGGAAAAATATTATTCAGTTATGGAGTCATTCAAATGTTTTGGGGACTTGTGATGCTTAACGTTAATTTATTTGAGCATACAAGTGAAACGATAAAATACATTATTCTAATTACCGGAATAGTTTGTTGTATTGTATCTAACTTTTTTAAAGAACCTGAGAGTTATACTACTAAGTGATTTCATGTTAACTTATTGGAAGCGGAAACCTATATTTTATGCAAAGTTACGCTTCCAATTGTACTATCCCCCCACCGGATCCTCTATTTCATCTAAAAAGAGGCTTTTTATCTTTTTAGCTCTTCGTTAATTCTTCCTCATCTTTCATACTATAGTAGCCTAAATTCACAACAATTAAGAAATAGCCACCCAGAATCCCTACTGCAAATGCCCACATAACCATATGATGTTCAATTTCGTACATAATAACAGCACCCAAAATAGCAGCTGCAAAACGATTAAACATACCGAGCGTCGGTGCTTTCGTTTTCTTTACGATACTATCTCCAAGCTTCTCAATTCTTCTCCCTAAAAGCCAAACACAATACATACTTACAATCAGTCCAATTCCAGCACCTAGAAAATGAGCTGAAAATGGCGTTAACATCCATCCTAGTAAAAGAAAACCTAGTAAATAATACGATTGAATTTTAAACGATCTTAATGACATACTAATCATGCTGTTCTCCTCTTCAGTAATTTTTATCTATCCAACAAAAGCTGTATAACTCATTTCTTTCGAGTTCATACTACTTAAAATTCATTTCACTCAAATTAAAAACAACATAAACAGTGTGTTTATGTTGTTCAAATGTTTTCAGGAAATAATATTATACAAGATTTCAAACATCATATTCTCATAATTTGTGACGTTTTTCCAAACAATTTTCGTCCATTTATGAAAAAAGTGATATCAATCTATGAACATACGGATATGATGTAATAAGTACACAAATAAAGGGGGCGTCTAATGATTTATTTTCTAATGGCTCTCATTCACCTCATTATCCCTGCACTTATTGGACTTTCATTGTATTGGTACACGAAAAATCATAGTATTTTCTACGCTGTCCTCGGTGTTCTTCTTCCAGGTATTATTCTTATCACACTCTTCCGTATTCCATTTTTAAACTTAATTCCACTTATTACTGCTATCTTATTTCTCATCTTCTTACCAAAAATAAAAAAATAGGAAAGCAGATCATAGGTGATCTGTTTTCCTATTTTGATATAGATTCCCTCGCAGTAGAATGAATTTTTACTTTCTCTGATTTCACAAACCATAGACCGAAGAAAATAATAATTCCACCGATTATTTGTTGAAATGATACATATTCATTTGCCCATACAGCTGCAAATAAAACAGCTACAAGTGGCGTTATATACATATATACCATCGTATGTGATGCGCCAATTTTTTGAATACCAACATACCACATCACTAAACCAAATACTGTCACAAAGAAAATGGAATATAGTAAAGCGAATAGTGTCATTCCGTGTGTAATGTGAAATGGCATTATAAATACATGTGGTCCACTTAACAATAAAAGCGGAATCGCGCCAACTAATGCTGACCATGCGGTAACACGTAGTGCTGAATATTTTTTAATTAATGGACCTGCTAAAACAGGATAAAGCCCCCAGCATATTGATGTAATAAGTCCAATTCCGTTACCATAAAAAGAACTAGCAAGCGAATGCCCTGCTACTAAAACTAATACAGCACCACCAAAGGCAATTATAGAACCGATGAGCTTTCGCGAAGAATACTTTTCTTGTTTCAAAAAAATAGCAAATACAGTTGTAAAAATAGGTGAAATAGAAATGAGTAAAGAGGCATTTGTAGCGGATGTATATTGGACAGTTTCCATAAATAATGTTTGATACAGTACAATACCTACAACGCTAACGATGATTAATCTAGGTATATCCTTTCGTTCCATATAAACCGACTTTTCAATAAAAAATGTAAGGAGTAACATAAGCGGTGCCGCTGATATCATCCGAAGTGCAGTAAACTCAATTGCTGTAAATTCTAAAAGTCCATATTTCGCAATCGTAAAATTAATCCCCCAAATAATAACCACACTTAAAATTAATAACTCCATCCCCCATTTTCTCATGCGTATCCCCTCCGCAAATAAGATTATACAGAAAATTCAATCACATGTACATTTCATTATGTGAAAAAATCTTTGTATTGTATGGAGAGGTTTGCTTTGTTTGATACATGAAATTATATCGGCGATTTTTTAAATATAGCGACTTATACAATAAAAAAAGGTGGCTCCAAAAATATTTTGGAATCACCTTTTCTTTCTTACACTCGAACGTGTAACTTCATATTCGGATTATAAAATTGACTCGGGCTCTTCAGCTGAAAAGTTCCTCCACTTTCATGCCAATCAACTGTTAACTTATCATCCATAAATACAAGCTTTGTGCGATCTGCGATAAAGTTCATTACGCTAGATTCGATATCTACATCGCGCTCATCTTTTTCTGCTACAGCGACTAAATCGATAATTCCGCTCATTACACAACCGCAACCTTCATTATCGTAAAATAACTTTATATATTTCGCTTCATTTGGAATCGTATCCATAATCTTTTTATATGCTGCTTCTGTTACAGTAACGTACATACGTTAATCTTCATCCTCTCTTCTCGTATCCTTCCTATATTGTACCACTATTTTTCTAAAAGGTAGTATACTGAAAATTAAGACTAATCTATGTGATAAAGGAGGTTTTGTATCACTATGTTCAACTTACTGCGATACCCCATCTTCTTAGGTCTACTCGGTAGCTTTTTTATTTCTAGCGGAATGGTATTACAATATATACTTCCTTATTCTCCTTCTATTGGCTGGATTTCAGGTTTTATTTGTTTCCTATCCGCTTCCTATCTTGATGTGAAAAAATAAAAATCACTTTAAGATTTATTTGCAGTGTAATTTTGACTTAGGTGTTACTTTCGGCCCAAAAGAGAAACGTTGTAACGATTCCACTCTCCTCTCTATTTTTGAAATCTATACACAATACGATCGAACACACAAAAATATAGAATTCATAATATGTATATAGTAGTTCTATTTTTAAAACGAATTTTCCAAAATATAGAAAGGAGAACATACATGTACCCACGTAATTGTTTTAGTTGCGACGGCAGACGCAACAGTGGCTCTAACGGAAACACTGGTCCCACTGGTAGCACTGGACCTGCCGGGAACACCGGACCCACTGGTAGTACTGGACCTACTGGCTCTGCCGGGCCTTCCGGAGCTGGTTTCCAAAGTACTACGGCCTTTAGTCTAGCAGCCGCTCCCACCTATAAAAAAGGACAAGTTGTCACTTATACGAGCAGCGGCTATGTTGTAAAAAAAGATGCACCTCAAGGATTTCCAAATGTATCTTCAGATTATATCGTATTAGTAGAAAGTGGACCTACTGGGAACACCGGACCTGCTGGTAGTACCGGACCCGCTGGCATTACCGGGCCTTCTGGCATTACCGGGCCTTCTGGAACTGCAGGTAGTCCTTCAGCAAAAAGTATTGTTTTTCAAGGAACAAATGCTGGTTTCCAACGTATAGCGGGTTCTCCTGGAATTGACTCCAATGTTATTCCATATGTCACTGCTGGAGCCGGTAGTATAGTTGGCTTTGCTGCATCTATAAATGTAAATAACTTACCTGCTGCTGTTTATACGATTAATATTTGCAGGAATGTCCCAACAAACCTCACTGCCCCTACCTCTAGTTACATCCTATCTACTCTTACTTTAACTACAACTGACAAAATTACAGGAACTATCGTATTTTCAATTAAACCAACGGATACTGGATCAAGACAAATTCAAGTGTTTAATCCTAATCCAGCAGTAGGTCCCGCTACTGCAACTTGGACTAGCATTACAACTGGAAACTCAGTTTCGAGAGGAGATGCTGTCTCCCTTCATATTACCCCTGGCATTACTGCAAGTGCTGTATACTCTATTTTTTTAATCACTGATATATAGCCCTTACTAAAAAATAATTTATTTAACAAAAAAAGACCCGAGATTCGGGTCAACAAATAGAAATACAAATAAATTAAAACAAATAACAGACAAGTTCAGTATATACTATTTTAATAGAATTAACTTACCTACCTTTATCAGATTGCCTTACTCTCATTCACAATAAAAAAGGGAGACCCCCTCTCAAATAAGTGATCTCCCTTTTAAAAATAGTTTTTCATGATATCGGCAATATAACCTTCACAGTCGTTCCAACTCCAACTTCACTTTCAAAACTCATTTTACCGTTGTGGTCTTTAATAATTTTTTCTGTAACTACTAAACCTAAACCTGTTCCCGTTTCTTTCGTTGTGTAAAAAGCTTCATTTAGCTTCGGAATTTTGTCTTTTGGGATGCCGCATCCCTCATCCTTAACTTGAACAATGATTGCATCTTCTACAGTCACTTTAATCGTAATCGTTCCGCCAACTGACATTGCTTCAATTGCATTTTTAATTAAATTAAAGAATACTTGCTTTAATCGTTTTTCCTCACATGTAATCGATGGTATGTCTTTACTATAAATACCTTGTATGTGCACTCCTTGCTTTAGAGCAGGCTTACCCATAACTCGAATAACATAAGCGATAATTTCTTCTATATTATGAATTTCTGATTCTGGTGATTTAGATTTCTCAAATCCACTAAGTTCTGTAGCGATTGTATGAATTCGTTCTACTTCTTGTTTCATGATATCACTATATATTTTATCCTCAGGATATTTATTCGCTTGCTTATTCACAAACTTATCTAAATTCGCTAGAGGTCCTCTAATTTTGTAGCCAATAACTGTTGCCATTTTCCCAACAGTTGCTAGTTTTTCTGTTTGTTCTATTTCTTTATCCATCATCTCAAGCGTACGAACGTAAGAATGAAATCTCAAAAACATAATCCAACATATGATAGTAAATACGCTATATAATGCCATTGGGATTAAAACGAGTGACGATTGAATAATGATTCCTGTAAGAGCGTACTTTCCAACAAGTATCCCTGTAACTAACCAAAAATACCTTTTGTTCACAAAGATTGGTGCAAATAAAATAAAAAATCCTTCTACTATATTCCCACCATCAAACTCAGCATCACTACCGTAGTAAATCATAAAATTATGGATAAAATCTAATAAATTATATCCAATTAAAATAATATACTTTACTGCAAATGGATTTTTCCATTTCATAAAATATATTCCAGTACAAAATAAGACCACCATCAGGAAATAAAGCCATAAACCTAAACCATCTTCAAATTCTCCTACTCCTTCTTGCTCTCCTCCTATTAAAGGTACAATAAATTCATAGGCAAGATCGTATACAAAAAATATAACAAAAAATAAACTTAAAAATACTTTCAGCGCCTTTATTTCTTCATTTTTAAATATATCGTCTTTATTCATATGGTAACTCCTAGCTTTTCTCCCACTTGTATTTCATTATTTCCATATTTTTTTGGGAGAATAATATCTATTCTCGTTCCCTTATCTCTTTCACTTGAAATACGTAACTTACCAAGATGTTCGTTGACAATGCGATCCGCTACCGTAAGTCCCAGGCCAATTTTATCTTGCTTCGTTGTATAAAAGGCCTCTTTAACACGTGCTAAGTTTTCCTTCTTAATACCGTAACCATTATCGATTACACTTAGCATTACATAATCTTGTCCTTTATTTTCTAATCGTAAATCTAATGTGCCACCTTGCTCCATTGCCTCCAGAGCATTTTTTATAACATATAGCACGACTCCTCTTATTTTCCGCTCATCGCATTCAACTTCTATCGTCTTTTCTTCTACACTAGAAATAAGCTGAATGTTGGATTCATTCATTTTTTCGCGGACAATTGTTACTACTTGTAATGCAATTTCTCCTATATTATGTTTCTTATAAATAGAAGGTTTACATGTAGCAACTTCCATTAACTCACTTATCATACTATTCATATTTTCTATTTCAAAAATCATCTGTTTATAAACAGGATCCTCTCCATGCTTCTCTCGTTGTAATTGCGTAAATCCTTTTAATGAAGCAAGTGGATTTTTAATTTCATGTCCTACTGTCGCTGCCATTTTTCCGACTACCGCTAATTTTTGTGATTCACTAGCAATCTTAATACTTTTCTTTACCGCTGAAAGGTATTGTATAAATCGATTTAAAATGATGTATGCTGCTATTAATACGAGTGTATACATAATGAGGAACATAAACGCTTTTACTTCCTCTAATACAAATAAATAAATTAAATATTTCCCTATAATAGTGACAAGTACGCACACAAAAAATCTTTTATTTATAAATATAGGTACAAAGAAAATAAGAATAATTTCTATTATATTTACCGCATCAAATACCGCCTTATTATAAAGCATATACGAAAGTATATTAGCCATTTCTATCCCTATGTATGCAAAAATACATGCATATTTAACAAGGGTTGCTTTCTCTTTTTTTATTAAATATATATTCACGCCCAATATTGCTGTTCCGCAAATAACTTGCCATATTATGCTATGTCCTTTATCCATTAGTGATTTATTTTCTAATAAGATTCCGTAGAAAATTTGGTATAAAACAACAATGACATATAGCACCCACAAAAAGATTTTGGCATTCCTTTCTTCTTCTTTATATGATAGAAATTTTCCTTTCACTTCAACACCCCTTCAAAATAATATCTCGAAGAATACCATTTATTATAATAAATGATTTTCATAGACAAACAAAGATAAATCGAACAATTGAGGAAAATCATCCCAATAGAGCGAAGTATCTTCAGACTATATATAAGCATAAAAGCTATAAACAATAATACGTATATTATGGGAGGTGTTTTATATGAACGGCAAAAAAAATAAAAAGACAGAACAACTGGAATCCTTCACGCGTGAGAATGAAGGAAAGGAAATGACAACAAATACAGGTGTTACAATTTCAAATGATGAAAACTCTTTAACCGTCGGCGATCGTGGTCCTACCCTTCTAGAAGATTTTCTTATGCGGGAAAAACTTGCTCATTTTGATCGTGAACGAATTCCTGAAAGAGTCGTTCATGCAAGAGGATACGGCGCACATGGTATTTTCGAGCTATATGAATCTTTAGAGGAACTAACAATGGCCCACTTTTTACAGGACCCTTCAAAAAAAACACCACTTTTTGTTCGCTTCTCTGAAGTGGCTGGATCAAAAGGTGCGAATGAAACAAATCGAGATGTACGAGGGTTCGCTGTTAAATTTTATACAGAAGAAGGAAATTTTGATTTAGTCGGAAACAATATTCCTATTTTTTTCATTCAAGATGGCATTAAATTCCCTGATCTTATTCACGCCCTTAAACCTGAGCCGCATAATGAGATTCCACAGGGACAAACAGCACATGATACATTTTGGGACTTCATCGCCAATAACCAAGAATCGGCTGCGATGATGATGTGGATTATGTCTGATCGTGCCATTCCAAGAAGTTTTCGAATGATGCAAGGGTTTGGCGTTCATACATTTCGCTTAGTGAATAAAAATGGAAAGTCACGATTCGTAAAATTTCACTGGAAGCCGAAGCTCGGCATTCACTCATTAATTTGGGATGAAGCGCAAAAATTAGGTGGTGCTGATCCAGATTACCATCGCCGTGATTTATGGGAAAATATTAATGCTGGAAACTATCCTGAATACGAACTTGGTATTCAAATTCTAGAAGAAGAGGATGAATTTAAATACGATTTCGATATATTAGATGCAACGAAAATTTGGCCTGAAGAAGATTTCCCCGTTAAAATCATCGGAAAAATGACATTAAATCGCAACGTCGAGAATGTATTCGCTGAAACAGAGCAAGTCGCACTTCATCCTGGAAGTATCATCCGTGGTATTGATTTCACCAATGATCCGCTCTTACAAGGTAGACTCTTTTCTTATACAGACACTCAATTGGCACGCGTCGGTACAAATTATCAAGAATTACCGATTAACCGTCCTGTATGCCCATTTCATAACAATCAAAGAGATGGTGCATCTAAATATATAATTGATAAAGGAAAAATCGCTTACCATAATAATTCCTTAGCAAATAACACTCCTTACACTGTCCCCGGTACAAAGGGTGGGTTCGTTACATACCCTTCTACTGTATCAGGGCATAAAACGAGAGAAACAGCCGCCAGTTTCAAAGATCATTTCTCTCAAGCACGTTTATTTTGGAATAGTATGAGTAACGTCGAAAAAGTTCATATTATGCAAGCCTTCTCCTTTGAATTAGGAAAAGTAAAAAGTAAATCCGTCCGTCAACAAGTCGTAAATATGATTGGACATATTAGTAGTGAACTAGCTACATTAGTCGCTGAAGCGGTCGGAGCAAAAGTCCCAAATATTCAAGAATCGAGCGTTACGAAATCATCGCCAGCACTCAGTATGGCAAATACGACATTTAGTCCTAATACATTACGAGTAGGTGTCATTGTTGCAAATGGATATGACGGACAAAACGCGCAATATATACTAAATCAATTCAAACAAGTTGGGTTGCAACCAGTAATTGTTTCCGAACGATTAGGTATTGTACAAGGAACGCAAAATGTACGTTGGGACGTGAATGATACTTTTTTAACAGGATCTTCACTTCTTTATGATGGGCTACTTCTTATTGGAGGAAACCTTGATGAACAGTTTCTTAATAA
This sequence comes from Bacillus sp. 17RED48, assembly GCF_019837545.1. NCBI lineage: Bacteria > Bacillati > Bacillota > Bacilli > Caryophanales > Bacillaceae > Bacillus > Bacillus sp. 17RED48. The sequence continues at coordinate 107,847 of NZ_JADAXG010000001.1, read as the reverse complement.
AGCGAGTTCATTTGTCGTAGAATCATATAATCACTTTAAGCCAATTGGTGCCTTCCAAAATGGATCTACTGTTATTCAATCTTTAAATATTAAAGGAAAGCCTGGTGTCTTACTAGAACAGAACCCTACGCTCCTGGCGAATGAATTTATTAAAGCTATGACGAAACAACGCTTTTGGGATAGAGCATATGAATAGGTTAGGGGGATAATTTATGTTTGTTACCGTCGAGAAAGATGTGTATATTTTTGTGCAAGACGTTAATCCTGGACCCGGTAGTAAAACCGTGTTCTTCGTCCACGGCTGGCCTTTAAATCATCAAATGTACCAATATCAACTCAATGTGTTACCACAGCACGGTTTCCGCTGTATCGCTATGGATATACGCGGAAACGGACAATCTGATAAACCGTGGACTGGTTACACATACGATCGTTTAGCAGACGATATCGCCATTGTTCTAGAAGCACTTCAAGTAGAAAATGCTACATTAGTCGGTTTTTCAGTAGGTGGCGCTCTTTCTATTCGGTACATGTCTCGCTACAATGGTCATCGCATTTCTAAACTTGTATTAGTCGATGCTGTTTCCCCTTCTTTCGTTAAAAATCAAGAATCTCCCTATGGTGTCCCAAAAGAACAAGCAGATACCCTCATTAATCAAATGTATGCCAATATGCCAAAATTTTTAAATGATGTATCTTTATCATTTTTTAATAGAAACTTAGGATCTGCTACGTTAGAATGGTTTTCTTATCTCGGTATGCAGTCTGCTTCCTACGCTCTCATCAAAATATTGCAAGCAGCTGCAAATGAAGATGTAACGAAAGATTTAAGTAAAATTAACGTCCCAACAAAAATATTCCATGGTGTTCACGATCAACTTATCCCTTACAAAAGCGCTGAACTCACGCAAAAACGGATTAAAAATTCTCAGTTACATCCTCTTACAAATAGCGGTCACGGCTCTCCAATCGATCAAGCGGATGAATTAAATGAAGAACTTATAAAGTTTTTGCATTCATAAAAATCTATACCAAATCGTTTCGATAGGAACGCGGTTTTTGAAAAGATCAAAATTCACATATTTCTCACAAATCAATCAATAAAACGATTACATTTTCATTTATACTAAATGTACAGGTAATACTCCCTAAACCCAGCTTGTCTGGTTACCCCGTTAAATACTATAAAAAAAGAACTTGTATCGTTATACAAGTTCTTTTTGTTTGTTCTATTTAAAAAGTATATCTTTACTATACTGCTTTCCAGCAAGTAAATCATATTGGATCATTTTATATTGCTCTAACATTTCTTTTTGTTCCTTTGTTAAATCTGTTATCTCTTCTCCATCTTTATTAACCTTTAACTCATCTCTAAGAACTGGTATTTCTTTATGCATTTTCGATAAAAATTGATAAAATGGTGATTGATTTAATCCTGCATAATCAAAAACAAGACTAGAAAAATAAATCGGACTTACTAAACCTAAATTGTCATTTGGCAAATCGAAATTTGCGTACATTAACAATGGCGTTTCTGACATAATTAATCTTTCTCTTACTGTCTCTTCATTTTCTATATATCCTGATTCTTTATAAATAGACTTATTAGTTCCTAACATAGGTAAATGGTCTCCAAAGAAGACTATTAAAGTAGGTCTATCTAGATCGTCAAGCTGCTCGATTAAATATTGCAGAGCCTCATCCGATAATCTTATCCCTTCTGTATATGCTTCTAATTCCGCCTTCGATTCCTCTTCTGTTAATCCACTAATTTCTATTTTATTTTCTCCAAACATATTTGGCGTATACGGAAAATGATTTTGCATCGTCACCGCATGAATAAATGTAGGTTGTTTTCTCTTATTTAATTCATCTATGATTTCTTTACTCATAGATAAATCACCAATATTGTCTCCCACTACTTCTTTATTTTTCATCGTATCTTCTGCATTAAAATTATCGAATCCCAATGTTTTATATACATCTTCACGTTTATAAAACGATCGATTAAACGCATGAATTGCACTTGCATAATACCCTTGTTTTTTCAACTCACTTGCAATCGATGGAATCTCTTTTTGGCTTGGAACAGCTTGTTGATATGGTATAGAACCTGGCATTAAAAGACTCATCGAGTAACTCGTTAACGCTTCAAATTCTGTATTCGCTGTATTTCCTCCAAATGTAGGAGCTATCGTTTGTCCCCCTGGGAAATTCTCTATATAATGATGTAAATTCGGCACTGGATCTTCGCTAAATGAAAGATTCGTTAATTTTGTCGGATCCCAAAAAGCTTCACTCATAATAAATATAATATTCGGCTTCTCTGCTTTTTTTTGTCCTTTTATTTTATCGCCATATTGTTTTTCTATATCCTTTGCAATTTGCTGCATATTTTCTTTTGAATATTCTTTCGGCTCTTTAATGACTGTCGTATCTAAGTTGCTTAAAAATCCTATAACAAAACCATTCACCTTATAATTTGCGGCTTGATTCCACGCGCGGATGTCTACTCCACTTTTTATAAATATATTATTCATAAAGGTAGTAGGGTAGTTACTATATCCATACAACATAAACGCAGAGCCGCATATTAAAATAATCCTCATAATAATATGTGATTTTATAACCGGAATGTACTTTCGTATATACATAACTACAAATATAATCAAAACAATGCCCACTATTGCCAGAAACATATTCCAAAAACTAAAATACTCCATGACCATCGGTATAACGGAATTCATATGACCAATCTGTGTAAAATCCGACGGGTAAAATGGCTCTCCTCTAAAAATGAGTTTAAAATGGTTCACCATCACAAAAATAAGTAAGACTAAGCTAGTTATCGTTGTACTTAAGAAAACTCTTCCAAGCAAATTATATGCAAAAACGTATACCATATAAATAAATAATAGGCTTAATATATACTGTCCATATTGTAAATACGCCCATGTATTTACTACTATAAGGTTCATATCCTCCTGCACTATGATATACATCCAATTCATTGTATGAGCAATTAAAAATAATACAACATAAACTCGAATAGCCGGCCTCAGCTTATGACTGATGCCTTTATTTAAATGAATGATGTATAGTAGTACACTCCATAAAACAATAATGAGTATACTTAGCTGTATTTTCCCATTAAAAAATTCTTTAGTTCTCTCGAATTCGAAAGATCTTAACATAACAAAAAACAGCGTTTCTAAACAGATTGCCCACATTCCACTAAGAATGATAGAAATTAATAGGTTCTTCCTCGACTGCTGAGGAGAAAAACTAAGATAAAATTCATCTCTTCTTCGTTGTCGTGTTAAAAAATCAAAACGCAATTTATTCCCTCTTTCCTTTGCCCCTTCGTCTCGCATCCACAAACATATTGTCCTATACAAAATACCATATTTGTATGCAGCTAGTCTCCCTATGTGCTTGTAATATACACATGTATCCTTAATTTCCCCTTAAAAATACAGTGAAATTTTAATAAGCCCGAACCATTCAGGATTGAACGGGATAAAACTTCTTCGCTCTATATTCTAACAGCATAAATGAACTATGCTTCACAAAATTATTACCATAAAAAAAGAACCTACCAACACTGACAGGTTCTCCTTCATTCTAACAGACATGAGCATATGTATTATATAAGAGAAGACATCCATACTTTCCATATAATACATACAAGTACGATAACTACAAAATCAAAAAGATCTAATCTCGGGCCCTTCTTCATATTCATCTCTAGCCACATATGAATCCATTTTATTTTTGTATATTTTTGAATGTTTTTCTTTGCAAATCGATAAACGAGTACTTGCATAATAAAAAATCCGATTACGAAAATGAACAAGAAAATGAGAAAATCGACCACAAAATTCCTCCCTATTTTTGCAGCGATTTTTCTACTATTTGATTTCTCAAAACCCACTCTTCAAATTGAGCACTTCCGAATTCCCAGCTAAGATCACGAGCATGTACAGAAAAAACGTAATGACCAGCATATTCGTCCATAAATCTACCTGTCTCGATCTCATCTTTCTGAAGACCATATGTCCCAAAATTAAAATACACATCCCACACGTCTTCATTCTTCCGCTTATAAGCAATCGATTCCATATCACATTCTGTTCCGAAATAATCAAGATGTAAATGTACGCTATCATCATATTCGTAATCCATTTTATCACCCCTTATATTTGTACTTCTTTATCACCCAAAAAATTCCTGCTATCCACACTCACATATGGGCACTTACCTACATATCATGCTTGTAGAGTGACTTCTAGGAGGTGTCATATAGTGAAAAAATTAATAGCTGTTTTTTGCATCATGTTACTAGCTGTTTTCACATTTGCTGCTTGCAGTAGTAAAAAGGAAGGTACGAAAGAACAAACGCAAAACATTCGCATCGGCGAAGTTACCCATTCTCTCTTCTACGCCCCGTTATATGTCGGGATTGAAAAAGGATTTTTTAAAGATGAAGGATTAAATATTGACCTCCAAACAACAGCTGGCGGAGATAAAACGATGACCGCCCTATTATCTGGCGGAATTGATATTGCTCTCGTCGGTTCTGAAACGTCTATTTACGTTCATCAACAAGGTGCAAAAGACCCTATCATTAACTTCGCACAACTTACACAAACAGACGGAACATTTTTAGTTTCGCGTAAAAAATTAGACTCTTTTAATTGGAATGACGTAAAAGGTGTTACGTTTTTAGGACAGCGTAAAGGCGGCATGCCGCAAATGGTTGGAGAATACGTTTTAAAGAAAAATGGCATTGATCCTCACAAAGATACAAACTTAATTCAAAACATCGAATTTGCTAACATTGCAAGTGCCTTTGCATCTGGTACTGGGGAATTTGTACAGCTCTTTGAACCGACTGCAAGTATATTCGAAAAAGAAGGAAAAGGGTTTATCGTCGCTTCGTTCGGAAATGAATCTGGAACTGTTCCGTATACAACGTTCATGGCAAAAGAAAGCTTCTTAAAGAAAGATAAAGATGCTGCTGAAAAATTCACACGTGCGCTCTATAAAGCACAACAATGGGTTGATACACATAGTCCAGAGGAGATTGCTGATGTCGTTTCTCCGTTATTTAAAGACACTTCAAAGGACATTACAGTAAAAGTAATTGAACGTTATAAAAAGCAACATTCTTATGCGACAAATCCGCTATTAGATGCTGAAGAATGGAAACAGCTCCAAACGATTATGAAAGAAGCTGGCGAATTACAAAAAGAAGTTCCACATGAAGCGCTCGTCAATACAAAAATTGCCGAAAGCGTTATTAAGAAATAGAGGCGAAGTGTATGAGTTTTTTACAAATACGTAACGTTTCTCACTGCTTTTTCGCAAAAGAGAATGCTAAATTGATTCTCGAAGACATGAGTTTACAAGTGGAAGAAGGCGAATTTATTTCTATACTCGGTCCAAGTGGTTGCGGCAAAACAACACTCCTCTCCATTATTGCCGGGTTACTTGATCCAATTGAAGGCATCGTCTTTTTAGATGGTGAGCCCATTACAACAAAAACTTCATCTATGGGGTATATGCTGCAGCAAGATTACTTGTTCCCTTGGAAAACAATTGAAGAAAATATTATGCTTGGACTTCACACTCGAAAACTTTACAATGAACAGACGAAAAAACATACTTTACAACTTTTAAAGCAAGTCGGTCTACATGATGTAGAAGAGCAATACCCTCGTGAACTGTCCGGCGGTATGCGTCAACGTGCCGCTCTCGTTCGAACGTTAGCGACCGATCCGAAAATTTTATTGCTAGATGAACCTTTTTCAGCTCTCGATTATCAAACGAAGTTGAAACTAGAAAATCTCGTCTTCACATTATTACGTAACTATAAAAAAACATCACTACTTGTCACACACGATATTGAAGAAGCCATTGCGATGAGTGATCGTATTTATTTACTACAAGCGAATCCTGGAAAAATTGCAAAAACATTTATCGTCCCAGAAAGCATCCGTTCCTTATCACCGTTAGAATCACGCCACCACCATGACTTCCCATCCCTCTTCCAAGATATATGGAAGGAGCTGGAGCGACTTGGATAATATAAAGCAACTACATGAACAGTTTCGGAAGAAAGAACGTAGGCGCGCATGGTTAGCACGCTCACTGCAGCTTTTACTGCTCATTCTTTTCTTTTCACTATGGGAAATAGCTAGCAAAAAAGAGTGGATTGATCCTTTACTCTTTAGCTCTCCTTCAAGCATTTGGGATCTCTTCCTTAGTAAATGGATTGACGGTTCGCTTTGGGTTCACATATGGACGACATTACTTGAAACAGGAGTAGGCTTCATTCTTGGAACAGTGCTCGGTGCTATTATCGCTACTTTTCTTTGGTGGATGCCACTTCTCGCTCGCGTGCTCGACCCCTATCTCGTCGTCCTAAACGCCATGCCAAAAGTGGCACTTGGACCTATTATCATTGTAATCTTCGGTCCAAATATTTCTTCGTCGATTGCAATGGGGGTAATCATTTCCATTATCATTACCATTCTCGTTATTTACAGCGCATTTCAAGAAGTCGATTCTAACTATATAAAAGTGATGGACACATTTGGCGCGAATAAATGGCAATGTTATAAGCAAGTCGTTCTCCCTGCATCCTTCCCAGCAATTATTTCAACGTTAAAAGTGAACGTTGGTTTATCATGGGTCGGTGTTATATTCGGCGAACTTCTCGTCTCTAAACAAGGTCTTGGCTACTTAATTAGCTACGGATTCCAAGTATTTAATTTCACGCTCGTCTTACTGAGCGTACTACTCACCTGTGTCCTCGCAACACTTATGTATGTGTTTGTTGAGGCATTTGAAAAACTTCTAATTGGAAAACGAAAAAGAAGCTGACTTAGGACGATAGACTATAGTCAGCTTCTTTCTTTACCTTTTATCACACATCTTTGTTTCATTTGTAACGTTTCCATCCGCAACCGTAACTGTATGGAAACAATCTTTCACACGTACTGTAACGACATTTTCTTTTCGATCTATTACATGATAATCATCATACTTTTTATTTAATGCACTACGAATTTGCTCTCCTTCAAAAATCGGAAAACCGTGAGACATTACCCAAATGAGACCAGCAACCGCAAGAATCGTTTTCATACGTTTCATTACCTCCTTGAGAGTAAACTTATAGTCCCTACAATATGCGCATTATAATTGTGTCTAATTTGTGACATTTTTATACTAATTCTCTTTTAAAGCTTCAGTTCCTTCTTCTTTTTTACAAAAAGACAGAATTTTCAATTTTATCAACATAAAAAAACGCAAAGAACTAAAATTCTTTACGTTTTATTGGCAAAAATATATACCTCTCATTATTGTCATTGTCCGCTTTGTTACTCTATCGTTTTCGAAACATCATATAACCCCGACAACACTTCCGCTCTCATTTTTACAAGCTCAGGGAACTGATAGAAGAACGCAATTTTTTTATACTTTAACTCCGATCCTTCTTTCACCTTTTTTGAATCTTGCAAAATAAATGCTGTAAACGTATCTGCAATATCTTCCGCTACATTTGTCGTTCCATACTGTGATACAAACTCATCATGCTTTTCTTTAAAAAATTCAATTTGAGTTTCTTCACTTTCTTCCACTTTCTTTTCTGTCCACTCCTGCTCAATGTCCTTCCAGAAAGAGTTATAAAATTGATTAATATAAGATTTTTCCTTCGCACATCCCTCTTGTAAGAAAAGAGTTTCACAGTTATTTCGGTATGTTGAAATATCTTTATCTTCTTCAAAATCCTTTACATACTTTTCATCTACTGGTATTTGCTTATACCCGAGCGTCAACACGTGAGCCGTCTCATGAATTAATGTTTTCATCACTTCATCGATATTTACCGCCGAATCAAGCGTATCTAAGCTAAGAATCCAATCTTTCGGATTCTCCATACTAGGCATAACGTGAGCAACAACACCGTCATAACCGTCCGTTATTAAATCAAATTCTGTTATATTCCCGCGATATTGAGCTGGAATGAGAGTACGATACATATCCCATAAGTCTTCATGATACCCTCTATCTTGACGCTGTTGTAGCACCTCTTCTTTCGCTTCTTTATCTTCAGCGAATACTTTATTTAAACGTTTTCGTTCTATTTTTTCAAAATAAGGATCTACAATTTCATCACCATCAATATAATAAGAAGCTAAAAAGAAATAATTTTCGTCATCCTCTTTTTTCTGCTCTGCCCCTTTCATATCCGCATTTTCATGCTCTTCTATATCATAATCTTCTACTGCTTCAAGCTCAGATAATCCATCTATTTTTTCATATACTTTTTGAAGTTTATTATCTCCTATTTCCACGCATTCTTCTTCTGTTTTACAAACTTCTTTTTCCTTCACACTCTTCATAGAACTATCGCATCCTGCTATTAAACCAATTGCGACGATAACCCCTACTAACTTGCCATACAGTCTCTTCATATAAACCTCCGTCGTTCCATTCTACAAAAATATCATAATCAATTTCTAACGAATATGCGATACTTAATTAAATAAACTGTAAGGGGGGCCATGATTCGAGCAGTCTTCTTCGACTTAGATGGAACATTAGTAGATCGGCGCCAATCTCTAGAAAATTATATTAGCGATTTTTACAATATATCGACTTACCGACAAAAGCTGACAAACAAAAAAGAGGCCGTTTTTCAAAAACGCCTCCTCTTCCTTTATTATTCATATACTGTAAACTGCGGTTTACTCGGATGATCTTTAACTTGCGCATCCTCTGGAAACTTTGATACTTTTTGATATAGAGCAATGTCACCGATACAACCTGCTGTTAGTAAAATCCCTAAAAATGAGATGGATTGCACGTTCGTAGCTAACCCAATTACAATTGGCAAAATTCCAGTTGGTAAAAACGGCAGCATTAACACTTTCTTCATTTGCTTTACTGTAATCGCCTGTTTAGAATGAGCATATGCAACACCTAATTTCCAATTAACGCCCCATTTCAGTTCACTCCATGGAACGCCTCCGATATAGCGAAACCCTATTAAATGTATCGCTTCATGAATACAAACGAGAACAATCATTGTGATAATAAAAAGAAACAGGGTTGGTAACGTAATTTCAATTTGAAACCCACCTGAAAGAAGTGAATGTAAAAAACTAACTCCAATCGCCAGAGCGAATGCTATACAACATGAATAGAAATTTAATTTAACCATCGAAACAGTAATAGTCGTTTCTTTACTTTTATGCATCTTTCCCCTCCTAAAACGCAAATATATCTTTACAAAATTGTATAATATACCCAAAATGATGTAAATATATATTTACATTTATTCTTGCACACAAAAAAAGAAACCGGCCACTTTACTTCGTAAAACAGCCGATTTCTTCTATATGTTTCATCGTGCGCGCCAGTACATCGTCACGCATTATAAAGCTAAATTTTCTATCCGTTTTAATATTGTCAGGAATGTCTGTTAATAAAACAGATCCTTTCGTTTCTTCGTAATGCGTATGTTCTTCTACCGCACTAATTGTTGCAAAATAAATGTTTTTAATGATTATTTTGTCTTTTCCAGATACTTTATATTGTCCTAAGTAAGTTAAATCAGAAACTATGCCGCCAGTTTCTTCATGAACCTCTCGAACTGCCGCTTCTTCCGGTGTTTCCCCTAGTTCTACTTTACCACCTGGAAATTCAAGACCGCGACGTAAATGATGCGTTAATAACCATTGATCCCCGTACCGGCATACAACCCAAACATGCTTTGGCTCAGGAGAAAATGGATAACGTTCAAACGATAATTGTACAGTGTTGTGGTAATAATCTTTAAATTTGTACATGCCATTACTCCCCTATTGATGGTTACAAGTTTTTCCTACCACAAATTGTAGCATATTCTCGCTTTTCTGCATAATATTATCCAATTACAATCCATTGATTATTCCCATTTGCGCGACTAATTCTTTCGTCTCATGATTTCCTAAATCGTAAATCATTTTATATGCTTTTTGTAGTTGTTCATCATATCGGTCATTATTCGAATCGTGATGATACTCAACAAATGGAACGTGAGAACGTACAAATGAACCTAAATCCTCTACATATGCTTGATCAAAGTACTCTCTTAACTCCGTAATTTCCTCATCACTTGCGGAAACCTCAAAATTATACGTATCCGCCGTCTTCACTTGCGAAATTTGACCGTTTCCTATTGATATATAATATGTTTTTTTCGTCTCCATGTAACACCCTTCTTTCATCCTTTTAATTTCTATTGTTTTCATCAATTACAAAATTATGTAAAATAAAGAAAAGGAGGGATTCCATGTTCAAAATATTAATTATCGGTATTATAATCGTCCTAGTCATACTAGTACTCTCCGTCATGACAATTAATAAAGGCTACGCTTATAAACATTCTGTTGATAAGCCAGAAGATAACCCTTATACAAAAAACAGCAAGAAGAATTCATAATACGCTTCATATACTACTTATTTTAGCCCACATCATATTCAGTATTCGTTTACTGGCAGGTCAACATAACTTTCTACTACTTTCACAATTTCTATTAGGGACTTTACTGTTTCTTATTACCATTGAACAAATAAGGAAAAAGGCTTCATTTTGATTGTTCTCATTATCAACTATATAAAATAACTGGAGGTATATATGCTAAAAGGGATACAGATTACTTTTTCACTTATCGCTTTATGTATAGCAATCTATGGATTTTTTACTGGCAATAGAGAAATGATGCCTTATATGTTCTTTTTCTTAGGATTAATGGCTTTCACTGTAGCGCTAGGAGAAATAAAAAAACATAGACAATCTAGCAGCATACTTGCTTTCATAGCTGGAGCCGGTGCTTTATTTCTTAGCTTCTCAGAACTATTTCGGTAAATAATTTATTTAAAAAGGTGGAGATTTGTATGCTAAAAACCTTTCGCATTATATCCGTCTTGTCGTCATCGTTCTCGCCCTATCCGTAATATTTACAAACGCACTTGTTACAATGCCTTATATGCTCATCGCCTTATCTATTATGACCTTCATCCTGAGCGCAGAAGAAAAACAGAAACAAAAGAAAGTACATAGTACACTCTCCTTCTTTTCTGGCGTATTCACTTTAAGCGTTGCTATTATAATTTTTGTCTCTCAATAACTATCTTTCTACTAGGAGGTTAAAGTGCATATAAGAAAATTACAGCTAACCATCGTTTTTATTACTTTGATCTTATGTTTATACAGCACATTTACAATGAACTTTCAAACCTTTTCACCTATCATTTTGTTCCTCTTTAGTTTATATGGCATTTTAGTAGGAATTGAGACGATTCAAAAACAACAAAAACAAATTGGAGCTATTAGCATCGGTTTAAGTCTTTTTACGATTGTTTTTGTTATTCCATTTATAATGTTCTTTTAAAGGAGGATTATATGTTTAAAAACATTCGAATTATAATAGCTACTATCGCTCTTATTCTCGCCCTATTTAGCTTCTTCGCAAATATCCCTATGCTTTTACCCTACGTTTTTATCCTTTTGAGTATTATGTTTATCCTTTTTGGAATCGATGAAATAAAAGAGCGGCAAAAAGCAAAAGCATTTGTTTATTTTCTCGGTTCTGCCTTTATTTTATATGTTGGGGTGTCTAGTATACTTTCATAAAAAAGAAGAGCATGTTTTGCTCTTCTTTAACTCACCATTTTCAACCCAATAATCGTCCCCATAATTCCAACGATACAAATAATCCGAAAAGCATTTTTCGGCTCTTGAAAGAATAAAATACCGACAACTGCTGCCCCGAGCGTCCCAATCCCAGTCCAAACTGCATATGCAATTGATAACTGAATTTCTTGGAGTGCCATCGTTAAAAATTGAAAACTAATAATAAATCCACCTATTAAAATAATATTATTCGTCCAATTATTATCTTTTGCTACTTTCTTTATCCCAATTACACCGACAATTTCAAAAAGCCCAGCTATAATTAAATACATCCACGCCATTTTATTTCACCTCTTCCTTGTCACCACTAAATTTCAATCCGATAATAAATAGTGCTAATAAACAAACAAGGAAAATTTTAATAAATGAGAACGGCTCTTTAAAATATAAAATATCTACTACTATCGTTCCCACTGTCCCAATTCCAGTAAATACTGCATATGCCGTTCCAATTGGGATTCTTTTAGTTGCTTCAATTAATAGATGAAAACTAACTAAAATTGCAATAAGTGTCAAAATACTCATCGAATTTGTTTTTAATCCCGTTGCCCAATATATTTCGATTAAGCCTCCAAATACTAAATACAGCCACGCCCTATTTGTACTAATCTCCTTTTTCTTTTTCACTTCTTCTTTTACCTCTTGTCGTATTTCTTGTTTTGAAGAGCTACGTTTCTTTTTTGGAAAAAGAATGTAGGACATCGCCCATATAAAATGAATCATAAGTACCGATGTCCAAACACTGATAATGGTATTAATAGTTTCATTTTTATAAAAGCCTATTTGTTTATTCAAAATCCATTCTTTCATATGAAGAATATAAGATCCACTTGGTAACTCTTGAGCTGGTACAAGCCCTATTAGAAAAATAAATAAAAGCTGCGCAAGAATGAAAATGCCCACATGTTTACAAAAGTATTGCCGCTCTAATCGTGCGTGCTCCTTTCCATATAGCTTCTCTTTTTGCATAGCTGTCATTTATCTTCCTCCTTTTTCAAATAATAATCTACCATTTCATCTATATACTTCATTGTTTCCGAATCAAGTCCATATACTTTTGCAATCTCCCCCTCTTCAGGTCTAATTAATTCCCAATACTTATTTATTAATTGTTCATCTTCTTGAAATATATGCATGGAAAAAGCCACTACTTTCTCCGCCAATTGTTGAACTTCTGGTGAATCTACTGGTTCATTTATACGCTCGCGAATTTCTCTTAATACTTGCAGCCACTCTTTCGTTCTTTTATCGTTTTCTTCAAATGTTGGTAAGCCCTGAATAATCTGCTGCTCTTCCTCATTAAAATATCTTTTCCAAAATTTCTCCCTCTGATCAATTCCCTGTACTGATTTTATAAATAACATTAAATCTTCTGTTCTAAGCTCTCCTGTTAATTCAATGGAATGAAATGTTGTATATAGTAGCTTTTCTAAATCCTGTAATCTTTTTACTTCCCCTTGTATTGTTTGAATTTCATTTTGAATCGCATTCTTCCATCTTTCTTCTTCTGAAATCCCCTTTGCTTCTTTTAATACTCCTTTTATTTCTGAAAGCTTAAAACCAAGCTTTTTAAAAGTTGTGATTTGCTGCAATGTAATTACATCATCTTTTGAATAGTAACGATATCCTGAGTCAGCAACATAAGACGGTCTTAACAATCCAATTTCCTCATAATATCTAAGTGTTCTCGTCGTTACATTCGTTTCTTTTGAAATTTCGCCAATGCTATACTTATCCATCATTTCCTCCCTTTACTTACTTTATTTATCCCTACTATAAACTTTGACGTATACGTTAAAGTCAATACTCTTCATAACATACATTTCTACAAATAAAAAAACTGCCCTTTCACAGGCAGTTTTTCTTTCTATCCAAACACTTTCTCAAGTTCATCTTTATCTTGGCTTAACCAGAAGTTCATTAAGCGTTGAGCTCCTTCTAAGTCGTGAAGCTTCGCTTGACCACATTGTGTTTCATTTGCAGCTGGAATTTCTGTAATTTGAACCGCATCTTTTAATGTTAGTTCTAATAAATCAATAATTTCTCGAACCGTTGGTGTTCCGCTTACTACAAGATAATATCCTGTTTGGCAGCCCATTGGTGAAATATCGATAATATCAAAATGCGGATAACGATCAATATATTTACGTAAATTAAATGCTAATAAATGTTCTAACGTATGAATAACATCTGGTTTCATTGCTTGTTTATTCGGTTGGCAAAAACGAATATCAAATTTATTTACAATACCGTCACTTCCTACGTTGTGAACTCCGCAATGTCTTACATAAGGCGCCTTTACAATCGTATGATCTAATTCAAAGCTTTCTACTGATGGCATACAACATCTCTCCCGCTTTTAATTTAATTCCGTTATATCCAATATGATATAACGGAAATCAACATTAGTAAAGTATTATGTACAGTCGTGCTATAATACTTTAAGACTATGCGGAAAAGGAGACCATTATGAAACAGATTTTTATTGGGATTATACGCTTCTATCAAAAATTCATTTCTCCAATGACACCACCAACGTGCCGCTTTTATCCAACTTGCTCGCATTATGGATTAGAAGCATTTCAAAAACATGGTGCCCTAAAAGGTTTTTTGCTAACTTGTAAGCGGATATTAAAATGTCACCCTTTCCACCCGGGAGGATTTGATCCTGTCCCAGATAAAAAGGATGACAAAGTAAATTCTTAATTATCGTAACCATTCACAACTAAATCTAATTTTCCTGTGTCAGGATCTATAACAAGACCGTGAACAGGTACTTCTTCAGGAAGTAATGGATGGTTGCGAAGTATTGATACGCTATGTTCTACACTTTCTTCTACACTAGAGAATCCTTGTAGGAATCTTTCTAAATCGATTCCAGAATAACGAAGTGTATCTAATTTCTCTTCTGTGATACCGCGCTCTTTCATCTTCTCGATTGTACTGCTCGCTTGAATTTTAGCCATACCGCAATCATGGTGGCCAACTACACAAACTTCATCAGCACCAAGTTCGTATACAGCAACTAAAATACTACGCATAATACTTCCGAACGGATGGGAAATAACAGCGCCTGCTACTTTAATAATTTTCACATCACCGTTACGCATATTCATCGCTTTCGGTAATAATTCAACAAGACGAGTATCCATACAAGAGATAATTACCATCTTTTTGTTTGGAAATTTACCTGTTTCGTACTCTTCATATTTTTTTTCTTCAACAAATTTTTCATTGTATTGTAAAATCTCTTCTAATGACTTCATAGTAAAGAACCCTCTTTTCTCTCATTTACATTACTTATATAGTGTACCAAAATTTAAAAAACTCAAAAAGGATATTGCTTTATAGTAAAAATAAGATATTTTCAGATAACCGACATAATTCTTTCAAAATATACACACACCTTTGTAACAAGTCCCCCCTATTTAAAACGTTTTTTCACTATAAACTGATTGTAGATAATGTAAAAAAGGAGTGAATATTTATTATGTCCGACGTTCTGTTACTGAGTCGTTTTCAATTTGCAATTACTATTTTTTATCACTTTTTATTTGTACCTTTGACAATCGGACTTGTTATTTTAGTAGCATGTATGGAAACTCAATACGCCCGCACATTGAATCCAACATACCGCAAAATGGCAAATTTCTGGGGTAAATTATTTACAATTAACTTCGTAATGGGGATTATAACTGGGATTACGATGGAATTCCAATTTGGAACAAACTGGTCTGAGTACTCCAAATATATGGGAGATATTTTCGGATCACCTCTCGCAATCGAAGCACTCGTTGCCTTCTTCTTAGAATCTACTTTCATGGGAATATGGTTATTCGGTAAAGACAAAATTTCACCAAAGTTCCGTGCCTTCTGTATGTGGATGGTTGCACTTGGAACAAATATTTCCGCCCTTTGGATTATTACAGCAAACGGCTTTATGCAAAACCCTGTTGGCTACGTCGTACGTAACGGCCGCGCTGAATTAAATGATTTCTGGGCACTTGTGACAAATCCATATGCTTGGAACATGTTCTTCCATACTGTAATTGGTTGTTATATCGTTGGTGCTTTCTTCGTTATGGCAATTAGTGCCTATCATTTATTACGCAAAAATGAAGTTGAATTCTTCAAAAAATCATTTAAGTTTGGTTTAATGTTAGGTTTATTCGCTGCAACTGTTACACCGTTTATGGGTCATCAGTCTGGTGTATCAGCAGCTAAATATCAACCAGCAAAAGGAGCTGCGATGGAAGCGGTTTGGGAAACTGGAAAAGGACAAGGCTTCTCGATTGTTCAAATTCCTGATGTGAAAAACGAAAAGAACTTTGAATTCCTTACGATTCCGAAACTAGGGAGTTTCTTCTATACAAACTCATTTGATGGCGAAATTGTTGGTTTAAAGGATATCCCGAAAGATGAACGTCCAAATGTTAACCTCGTGTACTATAGCTTCCGCTTAATGGTTGCACTTGGTATGTTCTTTATGGCATTAACTTGGTACGGTTTCTACTTAAACCGAAAAGGAAAACTAGAAAACTCAAAACGTTATTTAAAAATCACAATATGGTCGGTCTTACTACCATATATCGCAATTAACGCTGGTTGGATTGTTGCCGAAGTAGGTCGTCAACCATGGACAGTTTATAAACTAATGCGTACAGCAGAATCTGTATCACCTATATCTGTTCCACAAATTTGGTTCTCATTAATTAGTTTAATCTTGTTCTATACTTTACTTTTAATCGCAGACGTATACTTAATGCTAAAGTTCGCGAAAAAAGGACCAGCAGCATTAGAAGAACCTGCTACTGAAGGAGGTGCAGCTCATGTCTCATGATATGCTTGCAATCATCTGGTTTGGTTTATGGGGCGTGATTTGGACAGTTTACTTCATTCTTGATGGGTATGCACTTGGTAACGGAATGATTTTTCCTTTCGTTGCGAAAGACCGACAAGAACGAAATCAATTACAAGAAGCAATTGGCCCATTCTGGGGTGGTAATGAAGTATGGTTAATTACAGCTGGTGGCGCAACATTTGCTGCCTTCCCAGTCACGTATGCAAATATGTTTAGTTATTTATATACACCACTATTTTTAGTATTACTCGCACTGTTTGCTCGTGCTGCTGGACTTGAATTTATGCATAAAGACGATTCACCAATTTGGCAAAAAACTTGTAAATGGGCATTTACAATTGGTAGTTTCCTAATCGCCTTCTTATTCGGAGTTACGTTCGCTAACCTTTATTACGGACTACAAATCGGAAAAAATGGCTATGAAGGAAATTTACTTAGCTTATTAAATCATTACGGTATTTTAGGAGGTCTGTTCTTCACAGCTATATTCGTCGTATCTGGTGCCCTTTGGGTTATAATTAAAACGACTGGTGAAGTATCTGATCGTGCTTATAAAATCGCAAGACCATTTTCAATGGCAGCTGCTATTATTTTAGCTATTTTCTATGTAGCAACTGCAAATCGTACAAATTTATTCCAAAACTTCACAGAATATCCTGTACTATTCATTCTGCCAGTACTTGCAATGTTAATGAGTGTACTCGCACTTATTATGGTGTACAAACATAAAATCGGTCTTGCATTCACATTCGTTTGCTTAACAATCGCAATGTTTATGACAACTGGATTTGCAGGTATGTTCCCAAGAATGTTGCCATCTCGTATTAACGACGCTTATAGTACAACGTTATATAACGCAGCTGGTAGTCAATTAAACTTAAAAATTATGTTCTTCGTTGCAATGGTTATGGTACCAATTGTTATTGGATATCAACTTTGGAGCTACAGTATCTTTAAAAATAAAATTCATAAGGACTCTGCTAAAGGGTATCACTAAAATAAAAAAGACACTTCGTTTGAAGTGCCTTTTTTGTACGTATGATTTTTGATAAGATGTTATATTTCCAATCTAACAACTATAATACAGAAGAATCATGAACAGCTCACAGCTAGATTGTAGCACAGGGCAAGTTCATCATTTTATGCAATTTTACATATTTATCTATAAAGTAAACTGTATTCCTTGATCGTTCGCATCGCTATCCCTTACATCTGCTGTACTAATACCACTAAATGTTTGTACTTTTTTTCCTGTATTCGATGATCCTGATCCATTATAAGCTTTCGTTTTTTCAATCGGCTGCACGTTATATTTATCTCCTAAATTAATCGTTCCGTTACAGTTTTCAATAATAACGCCTTCCACAACTGATGGCATTTTGTCACCTACTTTCATTTCGTTACTTTTATTTTATGAGAATCGCCTAAAAAAATAGCATGTACAAATAAGAAAAAGCACTCAGACTGAGTGCTTTTTCTTATTTCCCTTTTTTATTTCTTTCACAAGCAATTCCATCGCCATCACGATCTAAATGCTTACCATAATACGGACTCTCTCTTGTAATATCATAATATCCAGCATCGTTTGCTTCTTTACAATTAGCAAAGCGTTTCGGATCCGGTTTTACTTCAGGCTTCACTTCTGGTTGTGGTTGTTTTGCTCCTGGTCTTTCTTCAAATGGTAACGTTGCATTATATAAGAACTGAACGTATTGCTCACGACTTACATGCATTTTAGGTGCGAATTTACCATCACCAGTTCCAGCCGTAATATAATTTGATTTTATTGCAGTAATCGCAGGATTCGCCCATCCATTTCTATCTACATCCGGGAAATTATGATCCCCTCTTATTTGCAATTGGAATCCCCTTGTCAAAATTTGTGCCATTTCTTCACGAGTTAACGAATCTTTCGGTCTAAATTTTCCTGTGTTATCTCCAACGAATACACCCATCTCTGTTAAAGCAAGAATCTCTTTTTTAAACATAGTTGAACGATCCGTAACATCTTTATACGGATTGTTATACTGTTCTTTTACTGTCGGTTTTAAATGACGGAACATAAGAGCTGCAACTTGCTCACGTGTTACATCATCACCAAATCCAAAAATCCCATTTCCGTATCCAGCAACAACGTTTTTATTTGCTAAATCCATAATTGCTTTATAAGACCAATGATTGTTTGGAACATCTTTAAAATCTGCACTTGCCTGTGCTGTTCCAATTGAAGTAAATGCTGTAGTTGCAACAATTGCACCTGTTAAAATTAATTTTTTAAATCCCATATTTGAGTCTCCTTCTCTTTCCTATAATAATCATTTAACAATATAACAAATTATTCTAATATATTTTGTCACATTATGTCGAACACAAAAAAGAATCCAGCAGGATTCTTTTTTGCTAAGCATGAATGGCAATTTTGGAGACAGTTGACTTCTTCAAAAATTTATTAGGGGTAATATTTTGAAAAAGAAAGCCTTTCATATGTAGGTTAACACCACTGGAATATATAGTAAATTGATAATGTTTATACGGAAGATTGCTAATGTTTAGTATAGATAGTTTCCACTATGTAAACAGTAGAAACTATCTATACTAAACAACAAAAAGGCGTCTTCAAAGAAGACACCTTTCATAAACAGACACTATAAAACAGAATTATTTATTGTTATACGATTGTTAGATACAAAAAGTAGAGGGAAATGTTTGTAAGAAATTCTGCTTTATATAGTCTGCCTACCACTTATATTTTAATCCTCTTCATTTGAAAATAAATATAATATGCATAATTACATGAAAAAAAGAAAAGACACTCCATAGAGTGCCTTTTCAACCATTTTACTTTTAATATATCGCCTTACATACATTTTAACATATGTATCCATACATTTTATTGAGAAAATTCAAAATCATTTTTCCTTTCATTTTTAATTATAAAATCATGTAATATAAAAGGTATGTCAAATTCTTTTACAAATTGAGGTGTACTATATTTATGTATTTTGGAATCATTCCTCTTATATTGTTTATTATTTTTCTTATCTCATATTTAAAAGATCCACGAAAAATAATAAATGGCTTTTTATTTAATGCCTTTTTCTGTTCATTTCTATTATTTTGCGCTATAGCCTCATATGAGTCTGGTAGTAACTCTTTACATTTTATCGTTATTATTCCCATGTTAGCGCTAATTGTAATGATACCTTTTGCTATAGTCGCTTTAATGTTTGGACTATTTCTTAATGCAAAAATTTTAATGCAACGTGAAGGAAGACGCTTCACAAACTCTTTAACTTTAATTGCTGCTTTAGGGATTTTATTCTTTATTATGCTCGCTATCATAAATCCAGCAAATTTATTCTCAGAGCATTTTCAATTTATTTTTACTGCGATTTCGCTTATAACTATGTATTTCTTTGTACATTTGTCTAACTTCTTAAGCGCATATTTTTTATATCAATTCAATAGACCAAGACGTAATCAAGATTTCATCATCGTTCTTGGTAGTGGCTTAATTAATGATAAAGTACCACCTTTACTTGCAAGTCGTATTAATAAAGCAATCGACTTTTATTGGAAACAAGCCTCTGTAAATACACCACCAACAATCATTTTCTCTGGTGGACAGGGTCCAGATGAAGGTCTTCCTGAAGCAGAAGCAATGCAAAAATATGCTGTTGAAAAAGGAATTCCGTTTGAACATACAGTACAGGAAAATCGCTCTGTCAACACATATCAAAACATGTCGTTCTCTAAAGAAATTATGGATTCTTTAAAACCAGAAGGTAAGTATAGAAGTATCTTTACAACGAACAACTTCCATCTTTTCCGCGCTGGTATATATGCAAGACAAGCTGGTCTTAATAGCCAGGGAATTGGATCAAAAACAGCATTTTATTACTGGCCTAACGCAATGATTCGTGAATATGTCGCAATTGTTGTAATAGGACGTAAGCGCCATATGAAAGTGTGCGGGACTATTTTAGGTTTCGCTTTATTCCTAACAGTCCTTAGTTTTATTGTTTCTTAACATTCTCCCATCCTTTCATAAGGATGGGATTTCTTATACTTATTTCAAAAATATTTTAAAGATAATATGGTGATAATATTCCCTGCATACATCCATTAAAGGAGAAATTTTTCACATTAAATGTTAAAATGAAATTTAGGTGTGAATTACGTAACAAATAAGAAACTAGTTTGAAACGAGGAAATTACATGGAGAAAATTATCAAAAACAAGCCCAATAAGCTAAAAATCGCTTCAAAAGCTTTGATGATTATTATTGGGGCATTTATCACAGCATACGGATTAGAAGCGGTATTAATTCCAAATAACGTATCAGACGGTGGTGTGACTGGTTTAAGTATCGTTAGTTCAAGATTATTTGGATTGCCATTAGGAGCTCTAATCGCAGTTATTAACATTCCTTTCGTTTGGTTAGGATATAAACAAATAGGTAAAAGCTTTGCAATTTATTCTATTATCGGGATTGCTTCATTAGCAATAGGTACCGTTGTTATGCATGGAATACCTACTATTATTGAAGGCGATACACTACTCGTTACAGTTGTTGGTGGTATTATTATCGGTTTCGGTATGGGACTAGCATTACGTAACGGCGGCGCATTAGATGGAATCGATATGCTAGCTGTATTACTTTCTCGTAAGTTACCTTTTGGAACAAGTGACCTTATTTTATTCTTAAACATGTTCGTATTTATTTTCGTATCAACAGTATTCGGTCTTCAAGGAGCTATCCTTTCGGCAATTGCTTACTTTATCGCTTCGAAAGTCATTCATATCGTTGAAGTTGGTTTAAGTGGTTCGAAAACATTTAAAATCATCACGAAAGAACCTGAATTAATGGTAGAAACAATTCGTGATCGTTTAGGCCGAAGCGCAACGTATAACGAAGTATACGGTGGTTATTCAAGAGAGAAATTTAAAGAAATTTCTTGTGTAATTAACCGTTTAGAAGAAAGTAAAATGAAGGATTTGATTAATGAAATCGATCCAAATGCCTTTATTACAGTTTATGACGTAGCAGAAGTAAAAGGCGGTAACTTTAAGAAACGTGATATTCATTAATCATTATGAATAAAGAGGGTGTGCCAACAATTTGGCACACCCTCTTCTTATTATTAAGTTGCGGTCGATATATTCTAATAATCGCTCATATATTTTTACTCTCCCCATCTTCTTCCTCTCTTAATCCATGCTACGTATTTTTGAAAGGCGGGCACTTCTTGTTGAAAACGAAGCGGAACATATAGAAAGAGAGTACATGTACATAGTATCCATAGAATACCTACTACAAAGTGAAATTTCATCGTTGTGCTAATAAATAAACTGAGGAATAAGACGAGGAACATAATCAAACTAAACCTTATATATAGTCATAATAATCTCCTCCTTATAACTTAATTGTATCAGCTACAAGGAATTAATTTCCATAATAAAAAGACCGAAAAGCAAATTCTACTTTTCGATCTTTTTAACTATCTTCGCTTCGTAATCTTTCCTGAACCACCGACCCTCGTTTTCGGGGGAGATGTATTCCTTGGCGGCGTTTTAATAGATGATTTCGGCTTCACATCTGATCCGCTCGAGCCACCTGGTGTTTTTGTAATTTTCCCTTTGCTTCCAGTAGAAGGCGGAGGTGTACTACTTCCTTTTTTCGTAATACTTCCTGTATCTCCTACGGAAGGTTTCGAATCTACATTATCGCCTCGCTTAATGATAGATCCTTTCCCTTCCTTCGTAATTGGAGGCGGGGTTTTCTTTTCTTCTTTCGTAGGCGGTCTCTCTGGAATAACCGGTTTATGATTTTGTCTGTCATTATATCCGCGATAATCACCGTATGATGATTTTCGTGAACCGAATATATCGTTTAAAATACTCCCCATAATATATCCTTGCAGGAAGGATGGTTGGTAATTTTGACGGACAAATTCTTTATTACTTATTTCAATTAACGTATCAGAAGGTTTCTCTTTATCCTTTTGCAGGTTATAAATCTTATCAGAATAAACGAGGAACATTTGATTTTCGTCTTCTTTAGATGCTTGCTTCGGTTCTCTTTCATTAATGAGTTCCTTTGCGACTTCAGGAACTGACCGATTGGCGGCCCTATACACGTAAGATTCTTGTTTACCTTCTTTTGCGACAGATTCTAGCGGATAACGATCTTGAATCGACTTTGTCTGTCCGCCTTGACAACCTGATAAGGCATATCCAGCAACAACAAGTAATAGAACGATAGCAAGTATAGGGATCGCGAACGATTTAATCATGGTAAACAATCGGTTTGACATGATTACGCCCCCTTACGTTGCTCTTATAATTTGTACATCAGCAGGAATAATTGCTTCTCCCTCATACATCATTGTGCGACCATTTTGCCATTCAATACGTAATAATTTTCGGTTATCTGATTGGAATTCCCATACGTACTGTTCCTCTGAAGCAGAGAATGGTGTTTTCCCCATCACAACAACACGTCCGTTATATTGCTCTTCCATATGGTACTCTGTATCATCCATTTCAATTGTCGTCGGAACTTCATCAATTGAATCTAAACGACCATCGATTGGTGTATATAATTTGTAATACGTATTTTCACGATCTTCAATTTTTAAATAACGAATATCTTTCCCATCTTGCAGTGTTAAAACAATTTCTTTACGAGAATGCATACTCGTTTTCCCAGTTAATTCGTACATGACTAATGAAACTTCAATCATATCGCCAGGAGCTAACGTTAACAAACTTTTCTCTGGTTTCGGCGGCTCTGGGCTCTTCATTATATTTTTAATTCGTTTAAATAAACTCATGATTTACCCCTCCTTCTCTCTTTATAAACAAGCACCTAAAATAAGTGCACCAACGATATGTAATGATCCGGCCAACATCGCATGTGCAACACTGCCTTCTTTCGTACCTTCTTCTAAATCTAAACCAGACATTTTCTTTAACACAAATTCAATAAACATTTCTACTACTAATAAAATAACGAAAGAAACTGCTGATGCAAGTAGTGCTTGCCATAAGTCGTTTGCTTTCGTTATGGATTGAGATAAAATGTACCCTTGCGCGAATAATTTCATAACGAAACGAGTTGTTACAGCTGTATTCCCATTCTTTATTTCTTTTAAATCATTGTATTTAGTAAAAATTGAATCAACCCACATAATTGCAAATAAAAGTACTGCACTTGCTCCAGTCCATACAAGCATGGCTAACACATTTGTCCATGTCATTGCAAAACCTCCTCTAAAAAGTAATAGAAAACCGACATGAATTCTCTTCAGACATGTCGGTTTCTTTGTCTATTCTATATTATTTCTCATACTGCTTCATAATACGAGCTAATTCATCGTCAACAGCAGAATTTTTATTTAAGCTTGCGAATTCATCATCTAGTGACTTTTCTTTTTTATAAACTTCGCCACTTGCTTCTGCTTCAGCCTCTAATTGAAGAGCTTTCTCTTCCATACGGCTTAAACCAGCTTTTGCTGAGTTTGAATCAAATCCAGACATCGCCTGATTAATATTCTTTTGTGCTTTCGCCGCATTTACACGTGCTACAAGTGTTTCACGTTTATTTTTCAGCTCTGTTAATTGCTTACGCATTTCTTCTAGCTTCAGGCGAAGATTATCAGCAGCAGCTTTATTTTGCTCATAGCTTGCTTTATATTCATTCATCTTTTGCTCTGCATTTTGTTTTTCTTCAAGAGCACGACGCGCAAGGTCAAGATTGCTTGCTTGAACAGCCATATGAGCTTGCTCTTCACGTTTTTTCACAAGTGCTTCTTGCTCTTCAAATAATATTTTGAATTTCTTCTCAAGTGCAATTTGAGCTGCTACACTTTTCTCAGCTTCTTGTACATCCGCTTGCATATCGCGTAAATATTGATCCGTCATCTTAACTGGATCTTCCGCTTTTTCAATTAATGAATATACATTCGACATTGTTAAATCTCGTAATCGTTTAAATACAGACATTCTAATTCCTCCTATGACTTACCTCATATTTCAAATTCACTACTTGGAAAACTGAAAAATCTCCCTTAACAGTAAAGAATATTCATTTTTACAGCCTATGTGTTTATTATAACAAAACTAATATGTCCTTACATGTTATTTCCAAAATACAGCCAATATAATATGACATTCTAGATAAAACATTGTATTCCTAATATATTCTCATTAACCCTCTTCAGAATTGACTTATTTTTATACACTTTCACTAAATTACATTATTGTAATTTTACTGTAAGCTAACTCGATAGTTACGTTGCAATATTTCTTATACACTAATACCAGCAGCAACGAACAAGCTTCTCATCATTTCAGAACTAATACAAAAATGTATTTACTATAAAACATATAAAAGGAGAAATCATCATGAAAAAATTAGTAGGAATCGGATTAGCAGCAGCAATTTCACTTGGAGCATTATCAGGTTGTTCTTTATTAGGAGAAAAAGCGAACGGATTAGTATTATACGGATCAGAAGAGCAAGTTCAAAAAATTACAGATCAAAATAAGAAAGAAGTAAAAGAAAAAGACTTTTATAAAATGAAAATGGCAACATTAGAGGGTAAAAAAGTACTTGTAATGGATAAGAAAACTGGTGATGAACTTGTTAAGAAAGAACTACTTAAAAAAGTTGATAAAAATGATGATACAAAGGCAATCGATAAATTACCAGCTGTAACAGAAGAAGAAGGCGTGCTGTTTGCAAAAGAGAAAGTAGAAAATGCTACGCTTGATGGAGCAAAATTAAAATATGAAGGCAACACAATTATCGGTGATGGCCGTTCTTATGCAGATATGTTTGCTATCGTTGATGATGCAACATATGTAAATGTAAAAGGTGAAGAAAAATCTGTAGGTATTTTGAAATTTGATAAAGACCCAAGCAAAGAGCTACCTGGAGCAAATGGAGTAGAAGCTTCTCAACTTGTAAAAATTAAAAAATAACAAAAAAAAGCTTTGCGAAATTCGCAAAGCTTTTTTTGTTATTTGTGAGCAATTTGCTCCATATCCGGACTACAAGTTTGCGACTGACATGACTTATTTAAAGAACATGCTGCGCATTTTCCCTTTTTACTTCTCTTTACAAAATTAACTAACGTGTATGCTGCATAACCAAAAATGATAGCTCCAATTATAATATTGACCATCACTCTAATACATCTCCTTCTAGAATCCGAGTAAGGATCCAACTTGGTATATAATGAGCGTTAATACATAAGCAACGACGAGCGGATACACGACAGAGAAAATCGTCCACTTCGTTGACCCTGTTTCACGTTTAATAACGGCTACTGTCGCTAAACATGGAACATATAATAAAATAAAGAACATAAATGCATATGCTGATAACGCAGTATAATGTGCTCCCATAACATTTCCTAGCACATCTTCTTTCACCGCATAAATAATTGCCATTGTAGAAACGACAACTTCTTTCGCTAAAAATCCTGTTAAAAGAGATGCTGCCGCTTGCCATGTTCCAAAGCCGAGCGGTGCAAATAGTGGTGCGATAAACCCACCAATCATCGCTAAGTAACTGTCTCCCATATCAACACCAAATCCTGATGGACCTGCATAGTTTAATAACCAAATGACAACAGAACCACCGAAGATGAATGTACCTGCTTTACGAACAAATCCTTTCCCTTTCTCCCACGTGCTTAACCATAACGTTTTCGCTTGTGGCACGCGGTAAGGAGGGAGTTCGATGACGAAAATAGATTTTTCTGCTTTTAAAATAGTAAGTGACATGATTTTTGTAACGAGTAATGCAAGAACAATACCTGCAACATATAAAGAAAACACAACAGTTGCCTGACTATGAGGGAAGAATACTCCCGCAAATAATGCATATACAGGTAAACGCGCTGAACAAGACATAAATGGTGTTACAAGAACTGTAAGTAAACGTTCTTTTTCTTGTTCAATCGTTCTCGCTGCCATAATACCTGGAACATTACATCCAAAACCGATAATCATCGGAATGAATGCTTTTCCGTTTAAACCGAAGAACTCCATAATTCGATCCATAACAACTGCAATTCGCGCCATATATCCTGAGTCTTCTAATAATGAAATGAAAAAGAATAGTGCAAAGATTTGTGGAACGAATACTAATACCGCACCAACACCAGCAATAATACCTTCTGTAACGAGTGCTTGAATAAAATCAGAAGCCCCAACACTTGTGAGCCCAGCCGTCACCCAATCCGTAAGCTGTCCACCAAAAAAGCCATCTAACATATCGGATAAAGGTGTACCAATCCACGTAAACGTAACCTGAAAAATAAAAAACATAACTGCTAAAAAGATTGGAAGTCCTAAAATTTTATGCGTAATTAGTCTATCAATTTTTTCCGAAAAAGGAATTTTTCCTTCTTTCTCATGCTTCATAACATTTGTTTTTAACTTTTCAATATACGCTTCACGAGTTTTGTAAATGTGCTCTTCCAACGTACAATCAAGTTTTCCTTCTAAGCGAGATCGAATGGCTACAAGTTCCTTATAAATTGGTAATGCTTTCATTTCTTTTTCTACTACTTCGTTATTGCTTAAAAATTGAAGAGCTAACCACCTTGGGTGCTTATAATTCGCTGTCTCTAAAAGAGCTATTACCTCTCCAATACCTTCATCCATTTGTACACCATATGAAATAATGAATGGTTTTTTCTCGTTTTTGTCATTTTCTTTAAGAGTCGCAAGTAGTTCTTCACAGCCTTTTCCACTTCTTGCAACGACAGGAACGACTGTTACACCTAATAGTTCTGATAATCGTTTTACATCAATTACAATGCCTCGTTGCTTTGCCACATCGACCATATTTAATCCAATCGAAACCGGCTTTCCAAATTCAAGTAATTGCAACGTTAAATGCATATTTCTCTCGAATTGCGAAGAATCCACTATATTTAACATATGATGAAATTCGTCTGTTAGTAGAAAATTCGTAACGACACCTTCATCACGCGAAACTGGATTCAAATCATAAACACCCGGTAAATCAATTAATGTTCCTTGCTTATCTTTTAATTTACCAACCTTCTTTTCTACTGTTACACCGCTCCAGTTTCCTACATACTCATAAGAACCAGTAAGTGCATTAAATAATGATGTCTTCCCTGTATTTGGATTCCCTAGCAAAGCTACCTTATTCACGCTAATTCCACCTTTATCATTTTCGCGTCACAATGACGAATACTAATTAACTGTCCACGACACTCCAATGTACAAGGACCTTTGAACATCGTCTTTTGCTTCATGCGAAGTTCACTTCCTTCAGAAAGACCGAAAGCAGCCAATCTTCTCTTTAGTAAATGATTTAAAGACTGAACACTTTTTACTAGCACTTTCTCACCGATTTTAATATCTACTAAGCTCATAACCTTCCCCCTCAAAAGAGAATGATAATTATTTTCAGAAAAATTATAGCACACTCTATTTCTCTTGTACTATACCCTTTTGCTTCATATTTATTAACATTTCACTACAATTCTATTTCAATAATTGTCATACTACATTCATTTGCCATTCTCATCCATTTCGCTTACAATAAACAATAGCAAATAAAGAATCTCGTTATCACTGGGGGAGCCATGCCGCTGAGAGGGAACACTTCGTTCCGACCCTTCGAACCTGTTAGTTAATGCTAACGCAGGGATTGTGCAAACGTCCGAAATACATACCTCTTTTTTATTTACGTATTTCGTATCCTCCTATGATATCTATTCTTTTTTGTACAACTTGGATTTAGGGGGAGACAACATGCGTAACACCAATTTACAAGCGATGATCGAATCTGCTATTCTTGCAGCCTTCGCCTTGGTCATCGACATTTTTCCATTATTATCAATCAAACTTTCAACAGGTGGTTCCATTTCATTCGCTATGATTCCTATTTTTATTATCGCATACCGCTGGGGCTTCAAAATGGCTTTCTTAGGAGGCTTAATTTGGGGATTATTACAAATTGTCGTAGGCGATGCCATTATTGTCACACCAATTCAAGTACTAATTGAATACTTCGTTGCTTTCGCATTCATTGGATTTGCTGGTTTATTCTATCGTCCAATTCAAAAGGCACTTTTAACTTCTAATGAAAATAACGCAGAACAATCCAGTTTAGGTAGCCGTAAAGAAAAACCTTCTTCAAAACAAAACGCAGGAAAGAAAGTTATTGGTTACATTATTCTTGCTACATTTGTTGGTAGCTTTGCTCGCTACTTCTGTCACTTTATCGCCGGTATTATTTTTTGGGGACAATATGCACCGAAAGGTCAATCAGCTGTTCTATATTCATTAATCGTAAATGGTAGCACAATGATTGGTTCCTATATTTTATGTACCGTTTTACTTATCTTTTTATTTCTTACTTCACCACGCTTATTCAAGAGCATCAATGCTTATCAAATAAATTCAAACAAAAAGAGCGCTTAATGAGCGCTCTTTTTTCATATCGTAATATCAATTAAAAATACAATAAATGCACAAAAGAAAATAAATACCATTATACTTAGCCACTTGCTATGCACGGTTCATCGACTCCTTACATAACCTCATTTTCTATCCAAAGTATACTGTTTAAAAATAAAGATTAGGTAAAGATAATATGAAAATAAATTAAAAAAAGCGTAGCATGTACCATCTACGCTTTTTTTGGTAAGTAGAAGTAAAATAATACACCGTCTTCTGTATTCTTTACCCCATATTCAGCATCGTGTAGTTCTAAAATATTTTTAGAAATAGCTAGCCCAAGACCCGTTCCACCTTGTGAACGCTGACGAGCTGCATCCACGCGATAAAAACGGTCCCAAATTTTATCTAATTGTTCTTCTTCAATGTGAGTACCTTTATTTTCAATACACACTTTTATACGATCCTGCTCATCTATTGTGGAAATCATAATATCCTCTTTATTTGGTGTATAACGTATGGCATTCGTAATGAAGTTTACGATGACTTGTTCAATCCGACTTTGATTTGCCATCACTTCAACTGAACATATATTTTTATGCACACGAAGTTTTTTTTTCTCTATGTCCACAGAAAGGTATTCACATATATCTTCAATTACTGAATCAATATAAAATAAACCCTTTTTCATTTTATATGTACCTGACTCAAATTTAGCTAACTCAAGCATATCCAAAATTAAAGTATCCATTTTATCTACTTCTCGTTCCATCGCCTGAAAATAGTACTCTTTTTTATGTTCAGCTACTCCATCTTTTAAAATAGAAATACAGCTTTTCATAATACTCAGCGGTGTTTTCAATTCATGCGACACACCAGAAATAAATTCTTTCCGCGTATTTTCTAACTTTCTTTCCTTTTCAATATCTTGTTCTAGCTGTCCAATATGCGAATGGAGCTTATTAGATAATACATTAATATTTTTCGATAAATCACCAATTTCATCTTTTGAAGTAATCGGTATTTGTTCTGTGAAATCTAAGTGTGCTATTTTCTTCGTCGTATCATTTATTTTTAATAACGGCTTTGCAATTTGTTTTGAATAATAAAACGAAGCTAGAAAAATGAGAACGACTACAAATGCAATGATGTAAATGTAGTAATCTTGCACCATTTGTACTGCTTCATCTACAGGCTGTAAAGAAGCCATTGCATAAATATATGTTACTGATCCGTCTTTTTCTTTTATTGGCTTAATTAATAATTTATATTTTATATCATTCTTTTCATCGTCCATTGTTTGTGTTGTATATTGTATGTGTTTGTTCTCTTTTAATAATAAATCAGTTTGAAAAACCTTAATATTATCTAAAAATATGCTATTTTTATAAATTGGATTCACAGGACCGTTTACATCTGGTAACTGTACTTTTGTAACACGTCCTCCTATGTAAAAATCTGGTTCTTGGGCAGCTTGCTCCTGAACGGCCGGCCTCTTCTCCTTAACAACTTGTTCCCCGACTGCTTTCTTTTTCTCCTCATATAATTTACTCATTTTCTCATTAAATGCTTTTTCTAACGGTTTATTAGATCCGCTTAAATTCTGCTTAGATAAAGAAAAAGAGAATGGAATAAAACTATCTTCTTTTCTCACTCCAGAAAAATAAATTTCTTGTCCTAAAAACTGCTCTGATGATTTATTATCAATCTCCTCTATATTGACGAGATTACCTAAGGGAATCTTGAATATTTGTTGTCCAAAGCTCTTTTGTTGCATACGATTTATTGTTACTTCAAAATAAAAATCATCCGCATGTTTTAAATTCCCATTCTGATCTAACGTTGTAATCCACGTATTATTTTCTCTTAAAAAATCTTGCTCCAGCTTCTGAATTCCTTCTGCACTTCCTGCATAATTCAAATAATTCTTCTCAAAAGTATTTAAATTCACTTTAATATCTTCTACTTTTCGATTCGCATAATATTGTTTAAAAAATATCGTTTGTCCAATAAATATCGTCACTAAAATTAACATGCATAATGCTGTTGTGAGGGTAAATAATTTTAGTACAATCCCTTTTCTCATACATTTCCCTCAAATTTATAACCTGTTCGTACTACAGTTGTAATGCACTTTGCTTTCTCTCCTAATTTATTTCTTAAATTACGAATATGACTATTAACCGTTCGATCATCACCAGCAAATTCATATCCCCAAATTCTTGAAATTAATTGTTCCCTTGTTAGTACAATTCCTTGGTTTTTCATGAAATACACTAATATTTCAAACTCCGTATGCGTTAAACTAACATCTGCCTCATCAACAGTAACAGTACGTGACGGAAAATGGACGTGGATGCCATGAATCGATAAAGTATCATCTTCGTTCTCTAAAGGTTTCTTCGATGCTTTTCTACTTTCTAATAATCGTTTCGCTCTTGCTAATAGAATGGGTGGACTATACGGCTTCGTCACATAGTCATCTGCCCCAAGTTCAAAACCAAGTAACGTATCGTCTTCATCTACGCGCGCCGTCAGCATAATAATAGGCACCTCAGACGTCTTCCTAATTCTTCGGCAAACAGACCATCCATCGAGTTCTGGCAACATAATATCTAAAATAACTAAATCAACCTCTTCTTCCTCAAATACAACTAAAGCTTCTTTCCCATCTCTTGCTTCAAACACTACATATTGCTCGCTCAAAAAATAATCTTTTAATATTTCACGCAAAATATCTTCATCTTCCACAATTAAAATGTTTTTTGACATAACTTATGTATCCCCCTTCCGTTTTCAGAAACTATCACTTCATTCTGAATAACTAGCCGTTAACTTCGCCTCGATAATATATCTATCTGGTGCATCACCTATATAATCAAATGGATAGCAAGTCGTTAGTGTTAATATCGGTTCTTCTTTTTTTATAATAACAGTACGATCATCCGCATGGGTAATCCATATCTTTTGAATTTCGTATGTGTAAGTTTTATTATCATACTCTAAAACAAGAGTGTCTTTTTCTTTTAACTCTCCTAAATCTGTAAATACAGTATCCCGGTGTCCACTCAGTACAGTATGTCCCCCTCCAGATGGCGTTGTCGTTAAATCACTAACGAACATTCCAACTCCTTTCTTCAACGTTGCATCATCCGCTCCCCAGTATATAGAAAACTTCTTCTTTATTTTCGGTATATGTAACAGTGCTACCTTTTCTCCTTCTTTATGTTCTGTTTGAGAAGAAGGCACTTGGGAAGTCACAGCTGTTTCATGAGAAAGTTTATTATGTTGTATATTGTTAAGACTCTTTATTTCTTCTTTCGTCAATTGTTGAGCAGAGCTTTTTCCTTTATACCATTCCATAGCGTAATATGCTCCCGTGAATAGCCCTATGGCCATCAATATGATACCGATATAATTGAGTAACTTCATGTTCATCCCTCCATGTCAAAAATGGTAGGAATAACCTACCATTTTTAATATATGAAATTATTCCATTCTTTATAGGACAATATTTTATTTACGCCTTAACTTTATTGCGACGATTCAAACCAAATAATGTCCCTATCCCTACAAGACATGCGCTTAATGCCATCATTGCTACATTATTGGATGCTGTGTTTGGTAATTTTTCACCTTGTACAGCTGGCTTCGCTACTTCTTTTTTTACCGCACCATTTTTTTGTTGTACTTGTGCCGCTTCTTTTTTTGCCATATCATTTTTTAACTGTTCTTGCGCTATTCTCTTTTTCTCTTCTTCACTCTTTTGCTGTTCCTTAATCGCTGCTTCTTTTTTCGCTTTATCTTGCTGCAGTTGCGCCGCTTCTTCCTTTGTTACTGTTCCAGTATCTGCGCTTGCTACTGAAGAATATCCCACTGTTAAAAGTGCCATTGCACAAATTGGTAATAGTTTCTTTTTCATTTTATTTCTCTCCTTTTATACGTTTTACATCACTTCGCATCGGATGTATCACTAGCATAAGCAAGAGATATAAATATAAAATGCAGATGAAATATATTTCATTTAAAGATTTCATTGTAGAAAAATAAAAAAACATCGCAATATATACGATGTTTTTTCGGGTGTGTGTCTCAATATTTACATGTTACTTTCGCGTGATTTAGAAGTAGAATGGGCCGGAGCGATAACTAATTGTCTCGGCTCAGTTTTCTTTAAGTGATTTTTGACGTTACACTTACGACGTTGAACAACCCACGCTTTAATAGGGTTTGTCAAAATAATCTTTTGCTCTTCATTAGGGGCCTCTTCTTCAAACCTACAACTCTCGCTCCATTTATTCCATTTCATTGTAAATTTAGAAGAAGAATGATCGTCTTCTCGATCAAACAAGTGCAAAAAATCCATTTCGCCAGCTAGCATTACGGTGTTGCTAGTTGCTAAAAAAGAAAAGGTCGTCCAACGTTTCTCCATGCCCTCCTACTCCTTTTTCACATATAGAGTGCCTAAAACTTAATTTACCTAAAATATGCTTGCCTTTTACCTTACACCTATAGTTTATCCAAAACACTACTATGCAACTATCGATTTGCCTTACAACTACCTTACATTTTTGTAAGAAACAAAAAACCTTCACTCTCTATACGTGAAGGTTTCTCATTTCTCATCTATATGATCTTTCATATGATCGACTCCAGCTTCTTGCAGCTGTGACATCATACCGTGGGAAATTGCGCCTAATACTAAAGCCATTCCAATTAGTGAAATCCGAATCGCTGGTACATCAATTATGTAAGCCAAACTGCCAAGAACAATTGTTAAAAACAATGCTTTTATAAATGTTGCACTTGTATACTCTTTCTTTCTCATCATAATCACCCTTTTGGAAGCGTTTTCTTTATGTGATTAGTATATCATATCATCTGATTATTTTGTGGAGATTTCTGTAAAAAACTTATATCTTCTTTGACTTTTCCCTTTCTTTCCTTTACAGTCGAAATGTTCACAAGTTTTACACTGTAGGAGGACTCCAATGAATATTGAAATAAAAGACACTTTAATTTCTGAAGAAAAATTACAAGAAAAAGTAAAAGAACTAGCACTTCAAATCGAACGTGACTTTGAAGGAGAAGAAATCATAGTAATCGCTGTATTAAAAGGATCTTTCGTATTCGCTGCCGATTTAATTCGTCACATTAAAAATGATGTAACAATTGACTTTATTTCTGCATCTAGCTACGGAAATCAAACAGAAACAACTGGAAAAGTAAAACTATTAAAAGATATCGATGTAAACATTACTGGAAAAAACGTAATTGTCGTAGAAGACATTATCGATTCTGGTTTAACACTTCACTTCTTAAAAGATCACTTCTTTATGCATAAACCGAAAGCATTAAAATTCTGTACGTTACTTGATAAACCTGAGCGTCGTAAAGTGGACTTAAAAGCTGAATATGTTGGCTTCCAAATTCCAGACGAATTTATCGTTGGATACGGTATCGACTGCGCAGAAAAATATCGTAACTTACCATTTATCGCTTCAGTTGTAACGGAATAATATAATAGAATAAACTTCCATCAATTACTGGTGGAAGTTTATTTTCTATCACGATTCGTAAAAGACAAAGGGAGAGAATAAAAATGACAAAGACAAAATTTGAAAAAGTACTCCTCATCGTAAATCCAAAAGCAGGGCAAGGCGATTTACATACGAACTTAACGAAAATTGTACCACCTCTTGCGGCAGCTTTTCCTGACTTACATATCCTTCATACGAAAAAGCAAGGTGATGCAACAAAATATTGCCAAGAGTTTGCTAGTAAAGTAGATTTAATTATCGTCTTTGGTGGTGACGGCACTGTATTTGAATGCACAAATGGCTTAGCACCTCTTGAAACTAGACCTACACTTGCCATCATTCCAGGCGGAACTTGCAACGACTTCTCTCGCACACTTGGCGTTCCGCAAAACATCGCAGAAGCAGCAAAACTTATTACACAAGGACATGTAAAACCAGTTGACGTCGCAAAAGCAAATGACCTACACTTCTTAAACTTCTGGGGCATTGGACTTGTCTCTGAAGTATCAAACAATATCGATGCGGAAGAGAAAGCAAAGCTTGGGAAAATTGGTTACTATTTAAGCACCATTCGAACTGTCAAAAATGCTGAAACATTCCCCGTAAAAATTACGTACGACGGACAAGTATATGAAGACGAAGCCGTCCTTGTTATGGTTGGAAACGGTGAATATCTTGGCGGTATCCCGTCCTTTATTCCGAACGTAAAGTGCGACGACGGAACACTTGATATTTTCGTTGTAAAATCAACAGGCATTCAAGCGTTTAAAGATTATATCGGAAAGAAACTATTTGAAGACTCAAATGAAAATGACATCTTCCACGTAAAAGCGAAATCCATTCATATTGAAACCGAAGAAGAAAAAGAAGTAGATACAGATGGAGAAAGCTCGCTTCATACACCTTGTCATATTGAACTATTACAAGGACACTTTACGATGATTTATAATCCTGCGATTGTATAATATAAAAAGACGAGCTAAAGTTCCAACACTTCGGCTCGTCTTTTTATTAGCAATTCATTTTGATTTACTCTTTAATTTTTAATATAAATTTTCGTAATCAAACTCCACCCAATTTTTCCAGTGCGTATTAGAATCCTTATTCACAATAACACTTGGATCTTTCTTCTCTATTGCAGCGGCTACTGATTGGAAGAATTCAATTTCACTAGAGTATAACATAGACATATTTGTTTGCGACATTCTAATAATATTGCTAAAAAAATAGCAAAGTTTCCTGTTTGCATGCCCTAGTTCTTTTTAGATACAATGAAGGAAAGAAGGAACCTGACACAAGGGAGAGGAAAAGCTGTGTTCAGCCAACAATTAGTTAATTTACGCATTGATTTTGCATTTAAACAATTGTTTGGTACGAATGGTAGTGAAGATATTCTAATTGCATTTTTAAACGCTATGTTACAAAAGTCTTTAGATTCACCCATTACTTCTCTACAACTAGAAGATCCGCATTTACATCGGGAATATGAAGAGGATAAGTTATCTATTTTAGATATTTCAGCGACATTAAACACAGGAACAAAAGTAAATGTAGAAATACAGCTCAATAATAATCACGATATGATGAAACGTAGTTTATCCCGCATTAACGAGCAGTAAGACCCCCACCTCAAAATTCAGCGGAAGCAAAGAAGTTAGGTAGGGAATCAACTGCCCGTAAAAGTCCGATCGGTTCAACTAATAATCAGTGGGGGAAATTATATACATCTCAATTACAAAAAGGTATGCCTTACAGTTCGCTTCATAAAACCATCACCATTAATTTATTGAACTTTATAATGTTCTCAGACCACAAAGAATTTCATACAACGGGCACATTATGGAATACACAACAACAGAAACTCTTGAGTGATGACATAGAAATTCACATTATAGAAATTCCAAAGTTAACAAAACAATGGCATGAAGAAAAAGTAAATCCGTGGAAAGATCCATTTGTTCGTTGGCTTTTATTGCTTTCAGCAAATGAGGATGAACACTTAACTAAAACATTGGAGGATATTGCTATGAACCAAGACCCTATTTTACAAAAAGCAATAAACAAGTGGGAACGTATGAGTCAAGATTCCTCTTTCCGCCAATCCTATGACGCAAGAGAGAAAGTTTTAATGGATGAAGCAGCAAAATTCGCCCACGCAGAGACAGAAGGAATAAAAAGAGGAATGGAACAAGGAATGAAACGAGGGCTTAAAAAAGGGCTTGAGTTGTTTCAAGCTCTTTTTATCCACTTTCCTCGATATCATCCAATTTAGTCTTATAACATTCATTACACTCTAGCATAGTAGGAAGAATCCCTCTTTCATCAGCTAATAACACCCTCAAAACTTCTCGATCTATCTCTACGAAATACTTCATAATAATGGGATATCCTTCAATAATATTCGTATACTCAATTCCTTGTTCAAACTTTTTTCCGCTCTTTATTTCTTCTATTTTCAACATAAAAAATCCGAAACCATACAAAATGATTTCGGATTTCCTATAGTTAAAATATTAAATTACATTTCGAACAAAAAGGAGCGGAATTGCCTCTCCTAATTTTCCCATCACATTTTGGACAATATACATATCGCTCTTCTATCTTTTCTCGCTCTATCATATGTAAAGATACTATTCTCATACTACACATAAATCCAATTAAAATAAGACTAACAATGAGTAACATCACTCTCGCCCCCCTCACTAAACTTTACCATAAAACAACAAAACCGATTCCCACATTGAGAATCGGTTTTATACTTATAATCCTAACTTCATCTTCGCTCCATTAGGAATTTTATCTATCGTTACTTGCACTTTATCATATAAGAACTTACCTCTCGTAAGCACATGCCAGTATGAATCTTTCGGTAATTCATCTACTCCGTCAATTGTAACTTCTTTTTCCTTACCATTTTCATCATAAGCTTTCACTTTATATTCACGACCTTTATTTCCATCTAATTCTTTACCATCGTTATCAATTATTGCATAATGGTGCTCTATATCAAGAAATGGATTCATTCTATCAATCGCAGCACTCCCATTTAATAAATATGCCGCTCCTGCGACGATAACAAGTAATGATCCAAAAATAAATCTTTTCATCTATATTCGGCCTTTCATTATGTTTTCTTTAAGATGTTTCTAAGTATAGAGCGTATTTCTTAATAAAAAATAGTACGGTTTCTTAACATTTTCTTAAACTAAAATTGAAATAGTAATTAGAAAGATCAAAACAGCAATAAATAACTTTTTTGCACTACCTTTGACAAAATTACACTCACAGTGTAATTTTACACTATAAGAGAAAAGGAGATGCATTATGGATAAACAAGAATTTATTGAACTCGTTAATTCGAAATTAAAACTCATACGTGTTGAAAATGATTTATCACAAGATAAAATGTCAGAAATTATTGGTTTATCGAAGAAAACATTAGTAGAAATTGAAAAAGGGAGACGTACGCTAACATGGTCAGGTGCAGTTTGTGTCGTAACACTCTTCGAACAGAGCAATACAGTCCAGATGACATTCGGGGATGATGTGAATGAAATTATAAAAACAATCGCTTTTACACATTACAATATGAACTTTCCGAAGACTTTAGGTGGAAAAGTGTGGTGGCGACAAATAAAAGAATTAAACGGTTATCACATTCAACAAAATATTTTATCCCAACATTATCGAATTTTAGATAAAGAGGATCGTAGAATATGCCATTCATTCGAATTGGATGAAATTGAACAAAGCTTTATGGAAATGGCAAAAACCTCTCAATAAAGTCCAACTAATTGGGCTTTTACAGATAGTCCGACTCCTACCTAACTACTTCGCTTCAACCAAATTTTGAAGTGGGGTCCCTATTACCCGTTTATGCCCGATAAATTTATTAAACTTCCTAATGTTTTCAAAACAAAAAGGCTTCCATGCAACGAGCATACTATGGAAGACACAACAGCAGAAACGCCTAAGTGATGACATAGAAATTCCAAAGTTAACAAAACAATGGCATGAAGAAGATGTAGAAAAACACCGAGAAGGTTGCCGGTATACACTGTATCAAATTGAATTATTACTAAAGCTTTCAACGATGATTTATAATCCTTAGCTTATATAATCCTTATTTTGCTATACTTTAACAATTACTAACCTTCGCATTTTTTCAAAAAATAAAGTATAATGAACTAATATAAAAAAGGTTGTTAACAAAATCGTTAACAACCTTTTTTGTTTTTCTGAAAAACTTTTCAATTTAAGGGAGCGATCACATGTATTGGAGAAAAAATGATAAACCTGTAGTAGAACCAGAAGCAATTGCTGTATGGGAATGCCTAGAAGAAAACTGCCGTGGATGGATGCGTAAAAACTTTGCATTAGACGCAGAACCGAAATGTCCGTTATGCAAAAGCGATATGGAAAGCGGCGAACGCTTATTACAAAAGATATAATAAATTCTCTTCTTCACCTTTTATAAACTGAAACATAGAGGATTCTCTTTCTCCTTATTTACAATGTGCATCGAAAGCAAATAAACTATACAAAAGTTTTGCGTATCCTCGCAAAGCTTTTGCAATATCTCAAACTCATTCCAACTATCATTCTTTACTAAAAAAATAAATTACATTTTGAATAAAAAGGAGCAGAATTCCCCTTTCCAATTCTCCCATTACACTTCGGACAATACATATACAAACCTTTGTCTCTCTACTATCCCAAAAACTACTACTTTCATCCCGATCATAATTCCTATCAAAATGATGCTAAGAATCAATAACATAGTGTATCCTCACTTACAAAAAAAGTGAAATATTAGGAAATCTTATGTCATATTTTATACCCCTATATTCATTAAATCAATTTGCTACAATCATTTTGTTTTCAAAACAATCTAATATAACCTTTTACTAGATTTATATCTAGGCTTACATACTACACTTCTTTCGGAAGAACAATTTTTTTATAAAATTGAACTGTAATAAAATAATAAGCTACGTAAATGACTAAGAAAATAATAATAGGAAGCCAAATACGGAAATATGGATTATTGATTATGAACGAAAACATGTTCATGCCAACTAATACGTGCATTATACCTACTATCGCTGGGAACAAGAAGACGAAAAGTAATTCTTTATAAATTGATTTAGTTAATAACTCATAACGTACACCAATTTTACGAAGCATTTGATAGCGAATAATATCTTTTGAAGTGCTAGAAAGAATCTTAAACATTAAACTGCTTGCCAACATCGCTAAGAATGCTATCCCTAAGAAAAATCCCATAAATACGGTTCCACTGTAAGTACTGTACAATGATTTATATGTCATATATTTACTACGTAATTCTGTTTTTTCTACCTCTTTATATTTAATAACTTCTAATTCGTCAATTTGCTTCCATCTTTGTTCATATTTCATGAAATCTTCTGTTTTTCCAAAGAATACAATTCTTTCTTCACCTTGGATTTCATCGTACATCTTTTTATCTACAATCTTTATACTTTGATTAGGGTATACATAAGTTTTTTGGAGAGTTCTTAGCGCATATCTCCATTCTTCTGGAATGAGGATATCATTCTCGATTTTCTCTGGACCACGACTTAAAACAGCTCCAACTGGTAGCTCTTTAGAAACAGATATAAATTGCTTTCCATCCTCTCCACCAGTCGGTATTAACAGACGATTTGCTTCCAAATCTTCTTTCAAATAATAAATGAACTGATCATCTACTTTATAGCGATATTCGTTTTTCTCTTTAAATGTAATTCCACTTAATATTTTCTTTTCTTCTACTGTCGGATTGTTAATTTCCACATCATAATAATCAAATGTTTCA
Source organism: Bacillus sp. 17RED48 (assembly GCF_019837545.1). NCBI lineage: Bacteria > Bacillati > Bacillota > Bacilli > Caryophanales > Bacillaceae > Bacillus > Bacillus sp. 17RED48. The sequence goes on along the minus strand of NZ_JADAXG010000001.1, from coordinate 67,405 downwards.
ATAATGTTTGTAACATTATTTTTTAAAGCCATACCACTAGAGACAGCACCCGCACCGAGAGCCACTAACATAGCAACTGTCGCTAATACTTTCGTTAAACTATTAATAGAAAAACTTAACTGTGCAAGCGTGAACGCATTAATTCCTGTTTCACTACAATTTTTATTCGCTTTTAGTTTGTTAATAATAATAGGAAGGAATGATGTAAATAGCATGTAAGTTCCTAATGTTACTGTAATTGTAGCAATGATAAATCCTGATTCCTTTAACTCTTTCATATAAATCATAGAAATATAACCAACTGCTAATAAAACAATTGATAAAAGTGCTACTATATTCGTTAAATTCCCTTTAGTAGGAGTACCAGCTGTTTTATCATTAGAGTGAACCAGCTGTAATAGCGAATTACGCACTAGTTTTATACCATTCATAATTGCGGACAACATAAATAATGCAATGAAAAAGATGAAAGTAACAATGATTGATGGTACATAGAATGCATGATAACCAACTCCAGTAAACTCCAGCTCCTTCATCAGTAAATACCCAACACCTTGCGCCAAAATTATACCGAATACCACACCTACTATAAGAGACACCATTCCTAATACAATCGTTTCAATACACATGAGCAATGTAATTTTATGCTTTTTTGCCCCTAATACCATATACATACCAAATTCTTTTTGCCGGAGTGATAATAAAAATGAATTGGCGTGTAAAATATAAAATAATGTAATAAATCCTAATAAAAATGAGCCTGTTTGGAAAACCGAAAAAATTCCATCCATGGAATTCCCTTCGATAAATGTTTTATTTAAAGCTAACGTTTGAAACATATAAAAAATTGAAATAGACATAATAAGACCCACTAATAAGACAATATAGTCTTTTCGTTTACTTTTTAATCCTGACATGGAAAGTTTGAATAACATGTTGAACCTGCTTTCCTATGCTTTTTGTGTGCCTAAATCGGCAAGCACATCTAAAATTTCTTTATAGAATTCATCACACGTACCTCTGCGATAAATTTCTTTATACAGTTCTCCGTCTTGAATGAATAAAATACGTCGGCAGTAACTCGCACTAAATGGATCATGTGTAACCATCATAATCGAAACATCCTGTTCTTCATTTAATTTGGTCATCGCCTCTAATAAACTTTTTGCATTTTTAGAATCAAGCGCTCCTGTTGGCTCATCTCCTAAAATTATTGCTGGCTTATGTACAAGTGCACGAGCCGCTGCCGAACGTTGTTTTTGTCCACCTGATACTTCCGACGGATATTTTTGAAGAATCTCTGATATCCCTAACATTTCCGATACCTTTTTCACCTTTGATCCAATTCTTTTGGAGTGAACACCTTGCAGAGAAAGTGGTAATGCAATGTTTTCATATATTGATAAATTTTCAAGTAAATTAAAATCTTGAAAGATAAATCCTAGTTTCTCTGAGCGAAAATCAGATAATTCCTCTTGCTTCATTTTCGTAATATCTATTCCAGCAATTTCAACAACTCCACCTGTTGCCTTATCTAATGTAGAAATTACATTCAATAATGTTGTTTTTCCTGAACCTGATGGTCCCATAATTCCAACGAATTCACCCTCTTGAATTGAGAACGATACATTCTTTAATACACGTGATTGGCTCTCTTCTTTCTTACCATATACCTTTTGTACATTCTTTACCTCTACAACTGATGTTTTCATATATATCCTCCTACACTTCTTAACCCATTTCTAAGTATAGATAGAATTTCTTAATAAATAGCGGCGGATATTCTTAACATTTCTTTAAGAATCTAAAAGCCCCAAATCATAGTAGATTGGGGCTTTTGAATTCTATATTCTATTTTTGAGTAACAAATAAAGTATTTATTTCTCCACTTTAATTTTTGTTTGTTTATTGTAGAAATAATAACATCTTTTTTCGCTGGCGTATAACGGATTGCATTCGTTATATAGTTGACAATTACTTTTTCAATAAGATCTTGATTGGCAACAACTTGCATTGCAGATACATGTTTGTAAACATGTATTTTTTTCTCTATATCTAATGATAGCTGTTCACATATATACTCTATAACCAAATCAATATAAAAGGAAATCCAATACGATTTACAAGTCTCACTTTTCATTCATCCATTTTTTTATAGGCTAATGCAAAATTTTATGCTTTAATCTTACGACGAGTAAATCCAAATACGGATCCTAATGCTACAAGGCACGCGCTTAGTATCATCATTATTACACTATTTGATGCTGTATTTGGTAGTTTTTCTCCTTTTACAGCTTGTTTCGCTACTTCTTTTTTCTCTACATCATTCTTTTGTTGGGCTTGAATCGCTGCTTTCTTTTTTTCTAATGCTTCTTTTTGTTGATCCTGAATCACTACTTCTGCTTTTTCTAATGCTTTTTTTTCTTGATCCTGCATTGCTGCTTTCTTCTTCTCTAACGCCTCTTTTTGCCAAGCCTGAAATTCTGCTTCCTTTTTTTCTAACGCCTGTTCTTGCGCTTGTACTTCTTCCTTTGACATTGTTCCAGTAGATGCACTAGCTACCGATGAGTATCCTATTGATAAAAGTGCTATTGCACAAATTAGTAAAAATTTCTTTTTCATTTTTTCTCTCCCTATATACTTTTTTAAACACCACCTTGGGTGTATTTATAGAATAAACAAGCTATATAAATATAAGATGCAGATACGATATATTTCACTTAAAGATTCAATTAGTGTAATTAATCTCTATGTATAGATGTATTCCCTTGAAAAATAGTAGAGGAATTTCTTGATTTTTCCCTTAAGAATATTAAAAAGCCCCAAACTATAATAGTTTGAGACCCTTGAATTCTATATTCTATTTTTGAGTAAGAAACAAACTTTTATTTTTGATTTTTTCCTTTTGTACTTAATAAATAAGATTAAATGATATAGGAATAAAGTATTTACTTCTCATCTTTAATTTTAATTTTCGCTTGTTTATAAAAATCTAATTTCTCTTTGTTATATTCTTTTGTATATCCATTAAATTTCTCTTTTTCTCGTTGAATGTCCTCATTCATTTGATTTACACCTTTAATCTTTTCACTAATCTTTTTTAAGTTCGTTTCTTTTTCGCCTAAGCTTTTATATACTTCTCTTTCAAATCCCATTAATTTTTGATACGAATCATTTATCTTATTAAAAGATGAATAACGCTTTTTATAAATATCCTGTATGTTTTTTGCTTGTTTTTGAAGAGCAGCATCTTCCATTTTATCTATAGTTTTATGAACTGATTTTATTTCTTCCTGTGCTTTTTCAAAAGCTTCTTTTTCTTTGTTCCATACTTTTTCACGTTCGTCCATGCTTTTTGTAGCTTGCTCTATCTTCGGCATAATTGCTTGGTTACTATCTTTACCATCATTTATAATTTGATTGTATAACTCTTGACCTTGTTTTTCTAAACCCTCTAGTTTTTTCACATCTTCAGAAACCGCCTTTTCTTGCTTCGTTGCATTTTCAAATGCGACGTACAATTCTGCTTCTGGCTTTGCGCCAAAACACCCTGTCAATAAGCTTATAGATATAATTCCGGTAATCGTTAACGCTTTATAAGTCAATGTCAATTCCTCCTATGTTACATTCGTTTATCATGCATAAAGTTCAAGGGGAAATGATCATCTTCATGATATGCTTCAAATTCATACCCTTTTTCTTTTAAACCTTTAATAATAGCCGGTACTGCAGCGATAGATTGCGGATGAATATCGTGCATTAAAATAACTTCTTTGGGATTTGTCGCACTAGCAAGTACATTTTGAACAATTTTCGCTTTCGCAATATCAATTGGTATACTATTATATTCCCAATCTAATGAATCAATTGTCCAATCCCATACTCTAAGACCATTTTCTACAACTTTATTACGAAGTTCTTCGTGTAATCCTGGCTTTGAACCATATGGTGGGCGTGTTAGTTTTGGGGCATGTCCGAGAATACTAGCAATTAAGCCTTGATCCTCTTTCATTTCATCTACGTAGCCACCTTGGGCATATAATTTTCTATTATTGTGCGTCATACTATGCATACCAACATAGTGTCCTTCCGCTTCTTCTCGTTTTACTAAATCAGGGTATGATTTTACATTTTGACCGATTAGAAAAAATGTTGCTTTTGCATCATTTTCCTTTAATATGTCTAGTAACTGTGCCGTATATTTTCCTGGTCCGTCATCAAAAGTAAGATAGGCAATTTTCCTAGTTTGACCATTAAATTGCGTTGGTGCAACCTTATTCATCTCCACTTTTATTTGTTCATTTGCATTTTGAACTGGATTCTCTTGATTTGCTATCGCTTTTGCAGGTGAAGTTATCGCTTGAAATACAAAAAAAGCCCCTCCCACTACAACTATAGCTACCATCATTACAACTATATTCTTTACCTTTAACAGTTTCCCCATTTTATTAATTCCTTTCTACGTCCATTACTTACTTATACTAAAAATATTACTCTAGTTTTTTACCCCTTCCCCCGGCATCCATTCTATTTTTCCTTTGGAAGCACAATCCTCTTATATAATTGAACAGTGATCAAATAGTAGACACCGTAAATGATTAAAAATATACAAATCGGAAGTCCAATATTCACATATGGATTTACAAAAAACTTAACAAATGTAAATATATTCATTCCTACTAAAACGTGTATAAGACCCAATATGGCTGGAAATAAAAATACAATGCCTAATTCTTTATACATAGATTGTATAAGTAATTCTTTACGTACCCCAATTTTCCGAAGCATCTCATACCGCCCTATATCTTTCGTAGCTCCAGAAAGGATCTTAAACATTAAACAACTTGCCATCATAGCTAAAAAAGCAAGACCTAAAAAGAATCCCATAAAGGAAGTTCCTTTTGAAAAGGCAAGCATAGATTCATAATCATTATAGTTTGTTGGTAAATATACGTCTTCCTTAGGCTTATTAATAGCGGCGGCTATTTTTTCGATTTGACGATTATCCATCTCTTTTAGCTCTGTCTTATACCGTAAAATATTATCGATTTTAGCAATAAAAAACGTATGCTCATTACCTTGAATTGCTTTATACCGGTTTTCGTCGACGATATAGACAGGTTTACGATTATATACAGTAATATTCGATCTAAAATCACTATCCATACTCTTATCCCAATTCAGTGGTAACGTAGAACTAGATGGATCAACTTCCTCTCCCTTAAACATCCTATAGCTCGAAGATGGAAGTTGTTCAGTAATATGTATTGTCTCTTTCTTTCCAAACAACAGTGGCGGATTCTCTAATAATTCTTCTTTTAAATAGTAAACAGCCTCATTATTAACTTTATATTTATATTGTTTTTTATCTACAATTTTCATTTTTTCCATAGCTTTATAATCCGCTGCTTCTGGATCATGAATTGTAATATCATACCCTGACATTCTTTCTGCTGTAAGGATTACGTTTTTCTGTAAAGACATGCCACCAGCCATTGCCCCCACACCAAGACCAATTAACATCGTTACCGTTCCTAATATTTTCGCCAAACTACTTACACGGAACTGCAATTGTGCAAATGTAAATGCATTTAATTTCTTCTCATTTAAATAGCGCGTTTTCTTTAGCCTATTAACAATCATAGGTAAGAACGAAATAAATATAAGATATGTCCCAATTGTAATCGTGAATAATGGAAGCATAATGGCGCCAGCACCTTTTATTCCTACGAAGATTACGAAATAATATCCTACACCTAGTCCTAGCAAACTACATAAAAGTAACAATATCGTGGCTGGTCCTTTCATTCCTATGCGCTCCGTTTGCTGCTCTGTACGAATTAAATCTAGTTCTGTTTTAAGTGCTATACGAATGGCATTTACAACGGATGTAAGCAGAAATAACGCACTAAAGAATATAAATGTTATTTTGAATGCAGGAACATAAAATGCTTGATAACCTTCCGTTGAAATTTCCAATTGTTTCGTTAAAAATTTGCTAACAAAATTAGAAAGAATAGCTCCGAATACACTACCTAATGCTAGTGAAATCATTCCCATAGACAATGTCTCAAAGAATAAAAGTTGGCTGATTTTACTCTTTTTGGCCCCTAAAACAAGATACATGCCAAGTTCTTTCCGCCGGAGTGAAAGTAGAAAAGAGTTTGCATAAAAAATATAAAAGAATGTAATAAATGCTACCAAAACAGAGCCTATTTGAAATACAAATACAATTGAACCAATAATACTGTTATTCATTGTAAACTCTTTATTTAGCGCAAGCGTTTGAAACATATAAAAAATAGAAATTGAGATGACAAGGCCTATTAGTAAAACGATGTAATCCTTTATCATTTTTTTCATACTAGAAATAGAAAGTTTTAATAACACACTCTACACCCACGCTTCTCTACAGTGTGGTGTACTACATTCATCTTTTTACTATACCCTCTTTGTACAACGTTCTCTTCAAATATTAAAGTTTTCATATTGCCTCCTGTCATTTGGCTAGTGCTGCGATCATGCTATTTTCATAGCCACTAACTATCATTTTATCTTTTCCCTACAAACAGCAATATTGATTCCTCTTACATTTTTGTAATGTACACTCCCGAAAAAAACATTACAATATGCAAATCAAACATTTTATAATCCGATTCATATACCTTTTGACATCAATATTCTCACGCTCAAATAATATATTTACACATATAAAGTCGAAGGATATTATATAGGTTTTCTAGCCTATTTAAGAGGTTATATAAATAATTAATATTAAAAATGTACAAAAAAAAGCCCCACTGTAATACTTAATAACTTTGCACTTATCATCAGTTTACCTCTTCATTATAATTGTCCGAGATAAAGATAAGATAAAGATAAAATAAAAACATTATAAATATATAACCATATATTATTAAATTTAGTACCGTTTTACTTTTCCTTATCCCTCTTACTCTTTATTTTACGTTCATTCTCTTCGTTTCTAATTCACCTCTCAAAGGCACTACATAAAACTATTATTTAGGTTCTATTAAAATTACATCTTCTAAATCATATAAATTCGCCTTTGGTTTTGCATAAATAATATAAGCAAGACCATATTGATCCGGTTCTTGCTCTATCACCTCTGCTACTTCAAGGCCAGGTGGTATTTTCTGACTCAGTTCAGAGGTAATAATACTATCACCTATTTTTATTTCTTTCGCTTTATCTGATGGAATATTATCAATTCGAAGAGCCTGTTTTTTCTTATCATACCCTGTAACAAATCCTAAAATGGATGAATTATTTTGAAGGGTGATTGCTAAACGATTCGTTCGTTCATCATTCGTAATTAATTTCACAACAGATGTATATTGATCTACACTCTCTACCTTTCCGATAAAACCTTCCACTGTAATAACAGCCATATCAACCTTTACACCATGTTGTGCACCTCTATCAATAGTGACTTCTCCATACCACTCTTCTGCTACACGAGTTACTACTGTAGCTTGAATTAAATTGTATTTTCCTTGTTCCTTTAATTCTTTCGTTTTGTTGATAAGTTTAGTAAGGTTTTCTTTCTCCTCACTTAATATTTGTACTTTACTCTTTAACGATTCTTGATGTTCAATTTTCCCTTTCAATACCTGATTCTCTCTATATACTTTATAGATGTCTTCTATATTATGAACAATATTTTGGACATGCTTATTATTTGCACATACATACACCATCAATAAAGCCAAAAGAATAATTGAAAGAAATAATAATATTTTCTTCTTAGAAACCTGCATAATTATCCTGCTACTCCCTACTATTTTTTATCTACATACTATAGAATACTAGTCATTGTACACAGAAGAAATGCAGTTTAAATAAAGTTAAGATAAACTTTATCTTCTTTATAAAAAATTTAGAACTTATCATATACTGCTACAATCTTCGAAGCTTGCTCGTTATCTTATCCATGGAATGCCACTTATAATTTCTATAACTAATTATGTTGTATTTGTACTTTCTCTTTTACTTTCTTAGGTATTTCATCTATTTGTACTTCTTCCCATTCCATACCATAACTTCCTTTAGATCTAATCTTTAAATATGCTCCTATTCTTAAATGTTTTGAAGCAGTCATCGCAATCTTTTGCTCTTGACCAGATTCATTATATCCTTTGAATTTATATTCCCATCTAGCAAAACCTTTGTTTTCAGCTCCATATTTACCATCATTATCAACAACAGCATAATAAATATCTTCTTTAATAAATGGATTGAGTTGATCTACAATCGGTCCCCCCTTTCCTATAAGTAATGTAACTCCAACTATAATTAATACGATAAACGCACTTATTTTTTTCATGAAACTTTCTATTCTCCTCTTCTCAGATATTTCCACTTAAAGGACTTCCTCTAAATCCATCGCGGCGCTATTACGTATTAAAATGTAACCAAACTTCCTAGTGCTCTTCTAATTAAATTGGCAATAAGATAATAAATTGAATAACCCCATTTTCATATTCTGCTCGAATTTCTCCTTTGTGCAATTCAACAATGCTTTTTGCAATTGCAAGCCCCAAACCTGAACCTTCTACAGCTCTACTTCTCGATTGATCTTTTTTATAAAAACGCTCAAACAAATTCTCTAATTCTATTTTTGTAAATTCTTCACTATGATTCGCTATAGAAATTTTGATATGCTGTTCTTCTCTTTGAAGTAAAACCCGAATTTCTGCTTTATCTATACTGTATTTAATTGCATTTATTAAAAGATTTTCAAACACACGTACCATTTTTTCTGAGTCCACAACAGCATATATACGATCTTCTTGAAATTCTTTTACAAAAGAAATATTATGCTCCTCCGCTTGTGGTACTAACTCTTCTATTAATTGATCAAGTAGTTCATTTATACACACTTCTTGCGAATCTAACGCCATATTTTCATCTGTTAGTTTTGTATACTCAAACAAATCTTCTATTAACATCTTCAACTGCTCTGATTTTGAAAAGGCAATTTTTATATACTCATCATGCTGTTCTTTATTTTCATATTTCGCATCACCTAGTAAACGTAAATACCCCATAATAGAAGTAAGTGGGGTTCTTAAATCATGTGATACATTTGTAATCAATTCACTTTTTTGCTTCTCTATTTGTTTTTCCTTTTCTATATTAGCCAAAAGCTTTTCTGCCATTTGATTAATATTAGAAGTTAATAAACCTATTTCATCTTGACCTGCCTGTTTGATTTTATATTGTAAATTACCTTTCGAAAACTCCCTTACTCCTTCTGCCATCGCTTCAATCTGATTCATCTTCCTTTTCGTTATATAAAAGAAAGATAGTATAAAAGTGATAAAACCTAATAAAGATGGAAATGGGCTGCTATCATTCACTATATACTTCACATTTCCTTGTGGTATACCACTTGCAATGATATACATATTTTCCGTATTAACAGTAACCGGATAAAAAGTTGTAAACTCCTTACGCTTTTGTTCAGTTCCATCTTGAATTAAATTTTGCGCCTCTACATATCGTACTTGATCCATTTTAAAATCCATCACATTACGCATCGTCTCATGAAGATTGATTTGTTCTTCCGGCGCTCCCTTTGTTTTATAAACGACTTTCCCATTCTCATCTATTATTAAAATCTTCAGTTGATTTTGGTGATTCAATTGATCAAGCAATTCTTGTATATTAATTTCCTTACCTTCCTCGGTTATACTTTCAACAAGCCTTTGTGTCTGTCCATCAATGGCTTCCATACCTGATGCATAATCAATGATAGAAATTTTATTCGCATCCTCGAAAAAAGAAGATGAAGACCATCCTACTAATACCCCGAGTAACGTACAAAAAGTAAATGTAGCCATTAGCTGTATCCGTATGCTCTTTTCCAAATAACTCACTATTTTACCTATCATTTTTTTAAAAACTTGATTCATCCATATTATCGGTTCAAATATCTTTCTCAATCTTATAGCCAACTCCCCATACCGTTTTAATGTACCGAGGCTTCCTTGGAATCGCCTCTATCTTTTCACGTATTTTCCGAATATGTACCATCACAGTATTATCGGATTGGAAAGCTTGCTCTTTCCATACTCTTTCATAAATTTGTGCTGCATTTAATACCATTCCTTGATTTCGTGCAAGCAATTCTAATACCTCAAACTCTCTCGGTGTCAATTTCGCCTCTTTATTTGCAATAATGACCTGCCGTGTTACTATATTAATTTTCATATCTCCAATTTCTATTTCATTTTCATCCTGTACACTTGTCCCGCTCATTTTCATATATCTCCGAAGTTGTGATTTAATACGAGCAATGAGTTCCAGTGGATTAAATGGTTTGGCTACGTAATCATCTGCCCCAGTTGTTAATCCTAAAATCTTGTCCATATCTTGCGTTTTTGCCGAAAGCATAATAATAGGCATTTCCGCTATTTCTCTCACTTTCATACACATATGAATACCATCTATTTTCGGCATCATAATATCAAGGACGATTAGATGCACGTCTCTTTTCTTTACTATTTCTAAACCCTCTTCACCATCTCCAGCTTGTAATACTTCGTAACCTTCATTCTTCAAATAGATAGTGATAAGTTTTCTAATTTCCTTCTCATCGTCCACGATAAGTATCGTTCCTTTACTCACAAAATCTCCTCCAGCATCATTTACCAAACTATGAATGTTGCTTTATTTCACTCACTACTGCATTCCTCTTTTGAATGTACACATAAGAAATGATAGTAATGATCATAATGCCCCCGCCTAAATACATCCCATATTTCGTCGCAAGTGCTACAATCGTTTCTATCTGTTTTCCGAATAGAGAGCCCAGCATAAAATAAGCTAGCGTCCAAACAAGTCCTGCCATATAGGAATACAATGCATACGTTTTAAATGACATATTATTCATTCCAACCAAATACGGTACGATATGTCTCACAACGGGGATAAAATAACTTATTACTAATGCATAATGACCATATTTCCCTACTATTTCTTGTGATTTTAAAAGGTACTTTGCCTTTTTCTTTTTCATCAATTTATTAAGCACTTTTATGCCAAATATTTTCCCTAGTATATACCCTAAAGAAAGACCTGATACAACACCTAAATACGTTAATAAAAAGGCTGGAATCATACTTAATATCCCCATTGATGATACAAATCCACCGCTCATGACAATCATTTCATCTGGAATCGGCATACCGATAATACCAAGCCATAAACAAAAAAATAGTGCCCAATAACCATACTGCTCAATGTATGACATTAATTCATGTAACTCCATTATGCATATGCTCTCCTTAGCTCTTTTCTACAACTAAAGACGTAAGCTGGTGGGAAATTAAGCCACACCTTTTCTAGTGTAATTTCAGGAAAGAAATTCTGTATAAATCCTTTTTTCACAAGTGAATATTGAAATGTAATAAATTCCCCGTTCTCATGTATCGTTTCCATTACACTGTTTAAAATGCGCTTTGAAACCTCTTCTCGTAAAGAAGTGAAAGGCAATCCTGATAAGACGTAATCAATACATTCTATATTTAATTGTTCCATATACTTCTTTATATTTTCAGCTGAACCGTGTATAACAATCACGTTCTGCTCATCTTTAAATTTTCTCTTTAACTCTTTAAAAAATACTTCATTAATTTCAACAAGAAGAAATATTGTCTCCTTCTTCTTTCTCTTCATAATCTCTTTCGTAAAAGCTCCTGTACCAGGCCCTAGCTCTACAATACATTTCGCTCTATTAAAATCAATTACATCTACCATTTTCCTTGCTAATATTTTTGAGCTCGGTACAACCGCACCAATATGTTTCGGATGTTTTATAAATTCAGTTAAGAATGTTATGAGCTGCATATACTCTCTCTCCATTCGTTCAATAGTTTTTAACTTGTGTTTAAGTATAACTATCGTTTCTTAACAAATATTGAGGAGATTTCTTAAGATTTTATGAAGATGAAGGAAATTTTCATCTTTACTATAAACAAACATAAAAAATTGAATTCCAAAGATAAGCGAATCAAACATATACAAATAAGTCAGCTTGTTTATTTACCATGAATGATCATGATCCTACTCCGATTTTGTATAGCGAAGTTACTATTTTTATGTTAAAATCCTCTAAGATATTTGGAATTAGTATAGAAATCATTTTTGGAGGCTTTATGAATAATCAAAACGATAATAAATCAAATGCATTATTTGCAGCTATACAAATAGTGCTACCACTTTTATTACCTATTCTTGTCCCTACCTTTTTAATAGTGGGAATGAAAAAGTGGATGCCCGATGAAGTTAAGTATCCAAGCATAATATCATTGTTCGCATTATGTATGGGATTTTTCATAGTAGGAATTCTCTTCTCTATTGTTTTACGTTTATGTAAATTATCTGAGGAAAAATTAAAGGAATTAGGATTTTTAGGATTTACACTTTCGGCTGTTAGCACATTTTTAAGTTTTTATGTAGGTTACTTTTGGTTGGCAGACCTTAACTTCACATCAGTTGAATTATCACCTCATGCCGTATTAATTTTCGCTATTTTATGTACCTTGCTATTGGAAGGTATTTTTAAAGTAATGGACATGTTTGATAGTTCGGACGAAAATAAAGCTCACGTATAGACAAAAAAAGCATCCGACTAACATGTTAGTCGGATGCTTTTTTACTAAGATAAAAACAACTCTTGCATTACTTCGCACTCACAATCTTATAATAAGAACGAACTGTTAAGAAGTAATATCCGATATAAATAACGCTATATACTCCGATACTAATTAGAAGCGGAACCATAATTTCAAATGGTAGTATGTTTCCTAAACCTTTTAATGCAAACAAACTGTGTAGAATTCCGATTACTAGTGGAATTGCAAAGATAAAGCTCACTTGTTTTGCAATAGCTTTCTTCATCTCTTGTTTCGTTACACCAACTTTATGAAGGACAATGTAACGATCACGGTCAGCACTTGCTTCTGTAAGCTGCTTGAAGTAAATAATGGAGCCTGTCGCTAATAGGAAGACTAAGCCTAAGAATAGTCCGATGAACATCATTAGTCCAGTTGCTTCAAGTCCCATATGGAAACCAGTGTAGAAATCTCTAAATGGTGGTGCCATTTCTGATTCACCAGCTGGCATCACTTTTGTTAATTTTTCTGTTAATACTTTACTGTTTCTTTCATCTTTTACATCAATATTTTTTACAACACGTGTTCCAAATGCTTGCTTCGCTTGTTCATACATTTCATCTGGAACGACAACAACTAATTCACCTAAGTTCGTAATTGCAGTATTATTTACACCTTGGATCGTCAATGTCTTCGTTTCATTTCCAATTTGGAATACCGCTTTATTTCCTTTATATTCAGGGCTAAACTCATACCCTTCCATATAAGAACTATCATATATAAATGCTTCGCCAGTAGCTACATTCACTGTTTCCGCATCAATTTTTTTCGCAATTTTGTTGAATTCAGATTGAGATATAAACTGATATTTCTCTGAAATCGTGTAATTCATATTAAGAATGAAATCAACTTTATCTCCTTCGAATTTCCCTTTGACAGGAACCGTTTCAATTTCAAATTGATCTTTAACAGGGTGATCCTGCTTCTCCTCCACAAGAATTGCATTTACTTTCTTATCCAATTCTGCATCTTTTTTCTCATAAGAGTAACTGTATGGCATGGATGTTTTTGATTGCGTAAATGTGTTGTAATACATCGTAACTGACGTACCAACAGCTGTTAATGTTACTGCACTTAAAATAGAAATTGTCGCAAGTGACTTTGCATTTCCTTTAATACGGTATAGTAACTGTGAAGTCGTTATCATATTCATACCATTATAAAACGCTGACTTATTATTTCTTGCACGTTTCAATACGAATACTGTAAAGAACATAAATAGTAAATACGTACCTAATACTGTTGCAAGTAATATATAAAGTGCAACTACCATAAAGTTTGCATACATAACTGCCTTCATAAACATTAACGCTAAGAAATAACCTGAGCCGATTAAGAAAACTGAAATTAACGCCATAATGACAGATCCTTTTGGCATTGCCTCTCCTTCACGTTCTGCGCGGAAAAGTTCAATTAACTTAAATCGATAAATTAAACGATATCCTTGAAGTGATGTATACAAAATAATTACAAAGAAAATAATTGCTGTATCAATAACTGCAGCCATCGGTACTTCAAAATGAACGTTTAAGTTTATTCCCATCATATTTATTAGTAGTTCAAGGAATAGTTTTGAAAGAACGCTACCGATCGCAATACCGATTACTAATGACATTAATCCCATTAACATATTTTCATAAAAGAGCATTTTACCTATTTGTCTTTTTCGAATACCTAATAAGGAATATAGCCCAACTTCTTTTTTACGCTTCCGTGTAAAGAAACCGTTTGAATATATAATGAACACTGCCACGAAAATAATAAGCATCACACTTGAAACTTGAAATGCTCCGCTAATTTTTTTAGAAGCTTCCGCAGCTTTTTCCATTTGTGAATTATACTGCAACGCCTTAAATGTAAAATAAATGACGATACTAAAAATCATAGATGCAAAATATACAAAGTAGTCTTTAAAGTTCCGCTGTATGTTGCGGAGGGCAATGCTAGATAAGGTCATCAGCCATACCTCCAGAAATGGAAGACATTACGTCAACGACTTTTTGGAAGAACTGTTTACGTGTTGATTCACCGCGGTGCAATTCTTTATATAACTCACCATCTTTAATGAAAATAACTCGTTTACAATAACTTGCGGCAAACGCATCGTGTGTTACCATTAAAATTGTAGAGTTATCATATTCATTTAACGACTTCATGCTTTCTAATAAATCTGTCGCTGATTTAGAATCAAGTGCTCCCGTCGGCTCGTCACCAAATATCATACTAGGACTTGTAACAATCGCACGCGATGCTGCGCAGCGCTGCTTCTGTCCACCCGACACTTGATATGGGAACTGACTTAAAATATGATCAATACCAAATTTCTTTGAGATTTCAAGAACGCGGCGATCAATTTCACTCGCTTTCACCTTTGATAACGCAAGAGGTAACGCAATGTTCTCTTTTACCGTTAACGTATCTAATAAATTATAATCTTGGAAAATGAACCCTAAATGATCACGGCGGAATAACGCTAACTTATCATCGTTCATCTTCACGATATCTTTTCCATCAATTAAAATTTCACCGTTCGTCGCATTATCAATTGTAGAAAGAACGTTTAGTAGCGTCGTCTTACCCGAACCAGAAGGTCCCATAATTCCAACGAACTCACCTTCTTTTACTTGTAAGTTAATACCTTTTAACGCTGCAAATTTATTACCACCCGTGTCATACACTTTTTCAATATTTTTTGCTTCTAACACTGTTTTCATCTCGACATCCCTCATTTCTTCTATTCTCTATTTTCAACTATATACACTCTCTACTCTTGCCACTATCGATGTTTCTTACACAAACATGACAGTTATGTAAGACGCATAAGTAAAGATATAAAAATTTAACCTACTGAACAAAAGTACTTTGTTACTATAACATTGGGATATCATACCATCCATTCATTCTCCTTACAGGAACATTACAATTTTGTAAGGTTAAAAATGTACCCTACAAAATTGTGCATGAAATGTCGGATGGAGCTATTTTGTTCCTGCTATTCTATTTAACAAGGAGGTCATCGTATGGATTCACTTAAAAACATGAATGCAGCAATGCAGTATATTGAAAACACCCTAACAGATGAAATTGATTTTAAAGAAGTCGCAAAAATAGCTTACTGCTCTGAATATCATTTCAAAAGAATGTTTTCTTTCCTAGCTGGCATATCACTGTCAGAATATATTCGCTGTAGACGTCTTACTCTTGCTGCTTTTGAACTAAAAAACAGCGATGCAAAAGTCATTGATGTCGCTATAAAATATGGGTACAACTCACCAGACTCTTTTGCACGTGCCTTTCAAAACTTGCACGGCATAACGCCTTCAGAGGCCCGAAATAGTAGTCATTCTTTGAAAGCTTATTCACCAATGACCTTCCAGTTATCGATTCAAGGAGGAAACGAAATGAACTATCGAATTGAAAAAAAAGAACCATTTCGAATTATTGGTATTACAAAACGCGTACCGATTGTATTTAACGGTGTAAATGAAGAAATTGCTTCTATGTGGAAAAGTTTAAATCCAGAGTCCATTCAAACGTTAAAGTCCCTTTCAAACATGGAACCGAATGGAATCATTAGTGCTTCTACTAACTTTTCTGAAGGAAGAATGGAGGAAAAGGGAGAACTCGATCACTACATTGGAGTAGCCTCAACGAAAGATTGTCCAGAGCAATTCGCACAACTTGAAGTCGCAGCTTCAACGTGGGCCGTATTTGAAGCTGTCGGTCCATTTCCTGAAACATTACAAAATGTATGGGGACGCATTTATTCCGAATGGTTTCCTTCCTCAAACTATGAACTAGCGGAAGGACCAGAAATATTGTGGAATGAACAGAAAGATACATCCTCTCCAAACTTTAAAAGTGCAATTTGGATACCGGTTTTGAAGAAATAAAAAATAAAGCTGCTCCTCCTTAAAAGGAAAAGCAGCTTTTATTTATATTTTTAGTTCTTTTTTATAAGCGACGTAGGAATATCCCATTGTTAATCCTACTGCACCGATAATAATGCCAATGATTAGGAAAGCTTTCCACTCTACCGGTGCAACAATACTTAAAATCATAATAACTCCTAATACAACAAACACCTTTCCGCTAAAACGGTGCGTTTTTCTCCATACTTCTTCGTTACTTAACGTCCACGGTGTTTTTATACCTACAAAGTAGTTTGGTTTACATTGTGGTAAATAATTGCCGATGACTATAAATAAAAGACCAACAAGAATATGCGGTGTACTATTCATTGGAATGTCATAACCTAATCCAGCCCCAATTCCAATGATATTTACTAAAAATAATAAGATTAATACGCTATAATTTATTACATTATATCCTTTAGAAAACTTATCATAGTTTTTATGCTTCGGATCTATCTTAGGCAATACGGTTAATAAAGCATATATAAAAACCATAATTGCTACATCAAAAATCATCCCTCCCATTTTAGACATATGTCCATCTACCTCCCCAGCAACATTCCAATGGCTCGGAACTTCACCTGGTAAATGCGGCCACGCGACACACCATGCAATAATCGTTAAAGCAATTAATAGTAACGGAAATATATGCTTCCTCATTTCCCCTCTTCCCCCTTATTCGTAAATGTAAACACCCACGTTAATAAATCTTGAAAGACAGTTGTGTTTAAAGAGTACACAACAAATTGACCTTTCTTTTCATCTTGAATAAGTTCAGCATTTTTCAGTGCGTTTAAGTGGTGTGAAATACTTGGTTTTGTCATATTAAATTGTTCAGCAATCTCACCAGCGGTTAGATCGCCTTCTTTTAATAAGTCTAAAATTTTTCGCCTTGTTGGATCTGCTAATGCTTTGAATGCTTGATTCAATGTCTTTCTTCCTTTCACTAATTAGACATTTAGATATTTATCTAAATGTTAAAATGATTTCAGTTAATTGTCAATTATATACGAGGCCTTTTTTACTTTTTCCGCTTTTGACCTATACTGTTTACTAGCTTATCTTTCAACATAATGAAAAGACTTGAAACACATGATACACTATAGCTACAATTGTTTTTTTGAGGAGGAATATACATATGTATAAAATTTTAATCGTTGAAGACGATCCAAATATTTCATCATTACTGCAATCTCACATTCAGAAGTACGGTTATGAGGCTGTGGTAGCGGAGAATTTCGATGATATTATGGAATCGTTTAACGCAGTGAAACCACACCTTGTTTTACTTGATGTAAACTTACCGAAATTCGATGGTTTCTACTGGTGCCGTCAAATTCGTCATGAATCTACTTGTCCAATTATTTTCATTTCAGCTCGTGCTGGTGAGATGGAACAAATTATGGCGATTGAAAGCGGTGCGGATGATTATATTACAAAACCATTCCACTATGACGTTGTAATGGCGAAAATTAAAGGTCAATTACGCCGTATTTACGGTGATTATGCCCCAAATATTTCTGAACGTATCGTTGAAGTAGAAGGACTAAAATTATTCCCGGAACGTCCAGAAATTCATTTCGGTGCTGAGCAAGTTCTTT
This sequence comes from Bacillus sp. 17RED48, assembly GCF_019837545.1. Classification (NCBI taxonomy): domain Bacteria; kingdom Bacillati; phylum Bacillota; class Bacilli; order Caryophanales; family Bacillaceae; genus Bacillus; species Bacillus sp. 17RED48. The sequence goes on along the minus strand of NZ_JADAXG010000001.1, from coordinate 49,189 downwards.
TAACGAAAAAAGAAGCTATTTTAGCAGAAATGTTATTATCTAAATTCCCTCGTACAGCGAGCCGTGAAGATTTATTAGCTGCCCTATGGGATGACGAAAGCTTCGTTGAAGAAAATACATTAAACGTAAACATTACGCGTCTTCGTAAAAAGTTCAATGAGCTTGGTATTGAAAATGCTATTGAAACAGTACGTGGACTTGGGTATCGTTTTAACGCAACTTGGAGTGAATAAGCATGAAGCTATTTTTACGTGATCATTTTGCATTTTTTCTACTATACGTATTAAACTTCGGTATCATTTTCGTTCTTTATGATGCAGTAGATGGATTTCAAAATAATAAATTTTACTTCGTCGTTTTAAGTTTATATTTATTCATTTGTTTCCTCGCTTATCGTTACGTTCGCAATCGTAGAATGTACCATAGATTAAGTGAGCAACCAGAGAAAATGGAAGATGCGTTTATTGAAAGAGCAACTGCTCCGATGCCTCACGGTGTAAATGAACTCGTGCGCACGCAGTATCGTCTATTCCAAAAAGAACTACAATCGTATGAAGTAAAACAGCAAGAACATCAATTATTTATTAATCACTGGGTGCATCAAATGAAGACACCTGTTTCTGTTATGCAACTTATGGTGCTAGAAATGGAAGATGAACACTTGATTCCGAAATTCAAAAAAGAATTAGAACGATTAAATCAAGGACTCGATATGGCTTTATATATGGCAAGATTAAATAACTTCCATGAAGATTTCCATGTTGAGACGATTTCATTAAAAGATGCGGTAACAAAAAATATTAACGGATTAAAAGAACTATTCATTCGAAACGGAGTCTTCCCTGTTTTAGAAGTTCATTCCGATTTAAAAGTTGCTTCTGATGCGAAATGGCTAAAATTCATTATTTATCAGTTAATGACAAATGCCGTTCGTTACTCTGGTGAGCGCGGAAAGAAAGTTTTCTTATCTGCTTACCGAAACGGAAAAGATATTATTTTAGAAGTTCGTGATGAAGGTGTTGGTATCCCACAAGAAGATATTCGAAGAGTATTTGAACCTTTTTACACTGGAAAAAATGGTCGCGCATTCGGAGAATCTACTGGTATGGGACTTTATATTGTAAGTAAAATTTGTGATTATTTAGGTCACTCTGTGAAACTAGACTCTGAAGTTGGTAAAGGAACGACGATTAAAATCATCTTCCACAACGCTGCAAATAATCAAGCAGAGCATACAGAGAAGGTGACCGAAGCATGATCGGAACATATGCTAGCAAAATGTATGAGAACGCACTCTCATACATTTTTTGCAATAAAACTACATATTTGCCTTCTAGCGGGAGGTACATATTATGACATTTTGGCAGTTTGCCTTTAAAAATGTAACGCGTAATTCCAGAGCTTATTTTGCTTATTTCGTCAGCAGTTCCTTTTCAATTGCTGTTTTCTTTTCGTTTGCTGTTTACTTATTCCATCCAAAATTACAAAACTTTAGCATGAACGCTGAAATTTCAGGATTAATGATATTTTCAGAAGTTGTAATTGTATTTTTCTCTTTCTTCTTTTTACTATATTCCATTGGTACTTTTTTAAAAGTTAGAAAAAAACAATTCGGAGTTTTGACCGTTTTAGGTATATCGAGAAAGCAATTACATCGTCTCGTTTTTATGGAAAATATGTTAATCGGTATTTTATCTATCTTTTTCGGTATGCAGTTTGGACTTGTATTTTCACAATTTTTCTTATTAGTCACAGCAAAAATTACGCACGTCCCAGGCATATATTTATACTTGCCTATTAACGCCTTTATTTTAACGACTATCGTCTTCCTTAGTCTTTTTATCATTGTATCTACATTCACACCAATGCTTATTCGTACAAAAAAAGCGGTACGCCTTTTAAAAACAAATGACGGAAAACAAAAAGAAAAAAAACCGTCCATACTTGTTTCCTTATTTGGTGCGATTTGTTTATTAGGTGGTTATGCTTTAGCTGGAAATCCTAAATATTTCGTATCAGTAAGCCCGCAAATAGGTGTTATATATATGGTTTCAAGTATTTTTGTTATCCCAACGCTTGTTACAATTGGGACATATTTTTTCTTTTCACAAATTAGTTTTTTACTTATTTACATTTTAAAAACGAGAAGAAAGTTTTATATGAAACGGGTTAATATGCTTTGGATTTCTGATTTAGCAAGCCGTATTCGAACGAATATTAATATGCTTTTTATTGTAGCAATGCTCTCTACTATTGCTTTCACAATGATAACGTTCCTATATGGATTCGGGAAATTTGTTAAGCTAGAAGTTAATAGAATTTCTCCTTTCCCAATTTCTTATTTTTCTTATGATGCAAATCCTTTTGTTACTGAGCATTTAAATTGGCTTGAACACCAATTACAAAAAGAGCATTTTCCTTATGAGAAAATCAAAACTGATATATATGAAACACCACTAGAAGAAGATAAAGGTGTAGCTATTTATAATGACGTATACGCAATTAAGCAAAGTGACTATAACAAACTTGCGGGTTCTTTACGAATGAAACAACTATTTATGGACAATAACGAAGCATACGTGTTAACGGGGACATCTTATATCACTATATTCAACGAATTTGAGCAAAGCTACAAAAGAGATTACATTACACTCTCTAGTACAAATACGAAATTAAAAGTAAAAGGCTATGAACATGTTAATGCGATTCCATCTGACTTTTCATATCAAACGATAGTTTTGCCTGATATTCACGTAAATAACTTACCTAACACGGTAAAGCATATATCAGCATACAATTACAAAATTCAAAACTGGGAACAGACATATAAAATAGCTGATGATTTTATAGAAAAAGTGCAAAAAGATCGAAATAACTCCCATTATGAAGGACCTCTTATTCGATCCTTTGAATCAGCAGGAACGTTATATAAAATAACGTCTGGTAGTGCCGCATTCTTCCTAATCGGGACATTTTTAGGAGTTATTTTCTTCATTGGAGCTGGTAGTGTTCTTTACTTTAGAATGTATACAGATTTGACGAATGAACAAGAGAAGTATATAACAATTTCTAAGATCGGTGTGACAGATGAAGAGATGAAACGATCTGCGACCATTCAGCTTAGTATTTTATTTTTCGTTCCTTACATTATGGCATCCATTCATACAATGTTTGCAACGAAAATGCTACAAGATGTAATTGGTTTATCTTTGTTCAAAGAAGTTTCAGCCGTTCTTATTATTTTTGGATTCGTTGAAGTTGTATTTTTCTTATTCATTCGTTCACTTTACATGCAAAAATTATCACAGTATACGAATGGACAAATTATTTAAAACAAACGTGATGAAAAGAGTATCTTTCATACTTTTTTCATCTTCACTTTATTAGGAGGCTTAGGTGAATGACATTTTGGCAGTTTGCATTTAAAAACGTTACTCGGAACGCCAGAGCTTATTTCGCCTATTTTGTAAGCAGTGCGTTTTCCATTGCTATTTTTTTCTCATTTGCAGTTTATTTATTTCATCCTAAATTGCATATGACAGACGTAAATGTTGCTCTGAACATATTAATGACAATTTCAGAAGTTGTCATTGTATTCTTTTCGTTTTTCTTTTTACTATATTCAATCGGTACTTTCTTAAAAGTACGAAAAAAGCAATTTGGGATTTTAACAGTACTTGGCATATCTCAAAAGCAATTAAAAAGACTCGTATTTCTAGAAAACATGCTAATTGGTGTTCTTTCCATATTTTTCGGCATTCAACTTGGACTTGTCTTTTCACAGTTCTTTCTATTAGTTACCGCCAAAATTACACATGTACCTGGTTTATATTTATATTGGCCGACGAGTGCTATTATTTTAACTACGATCATCTTTCTTGGACTCTTCATTCTCGTTTCATCTTTTACGCCGATGCTCATTCGGACGAGAAAGGCTGTACGTCTTTTAAAAGAAGGAACAAAGCAAAAAGAAAGAAAAGCATCCGTGCTCATCTCTCTATTTGGTACGACATGTTTAATAACTGGATATGTATTAGCAGCAAATCCGTTATATTTTATGTCCCTAGGTGATATGATTGGAATCCTATATGCCGTCTCTAGCATATTCGTCATTCCTTCACTTGTTGCAGCTGGAACATATTTTTTCTTTTCACAAATTAGTTTTTTACTCATTCGTATATTAAAAACGCGAAGAACATTTTATATGAAGCGTACGAATATGCTTTGGATTTCTGATTTAGCAGCGCGCATTCGGACAAACATTAACATGCTCTTTATTGTAGCGATGCTATCAACACTCGCTTTTACTATGATTACATTCTTATACGGTTTTGGGAAATTTACAAAGTTTGATGCAATAAGACAAAACCCTTTCCCTTTTACGTATTTATCACATACTGAAAATACGTTAGCGGATGAACATTTAAATTGGTTAGAACAAAAATTTAATGAAGAGCACTTTACTTATAAAAAACTTAAAACGGATATATATGAAGTATCTTCGGCTGAAGAAAACCCAAAGCTCTATTATGCAATTAAACAAAGTGATTACAATATACTTGCTAAGGCGTTAAATTGGGAACATCTCAACGTGAAAAATAATGAATCTTATATCCTTATAAAAGACATAGATGATCAATTCATTGGCACAATTTATGATACAGAACGGAAAGATATTCTTACACTTACTCAAAACAGCCTACAGCTCCAAGTGAAAGAATATAAAAATTATAATCCTTTCCCAAACAGCTTAATCTCAACATTACTCGTATTATCTGATGCAAATGTAGAGGCATTATCATCAGCTTCAAAACAGATGAGTGTATATAGCTTTAAAGTTAACGAATGGGAAAAAGCACATAACATCGGTTCGGAATTTATAACAAAAATTATTAATGATAATGAAACGATCAAAGCTGAGCACCCACCATTCCATGCAAGTGAAGCAAGCGATTCTCTATACACAACTAAACTAAATGTCGCTTCGTTCTTCTTAATTGGTACTTTCTTAGGTGTTATTTTCTTTATTGGTGCTGGTAGTGTTCTTTACTTCAGGATGTATACAGATTTAACAAATGAGCAAGAAAAGTATGTAACGATTACAAAAATCGGTTTAACAGAAGCCGAAATGAAACGATCTGCTACCATTCAACTTGCGATTCTGTTCTTTGTTCCATACATTATGGCATCGATTCATACGATGTTTGCGACAAAGATGCTACAAGAAATATTACATCTCTCGTTCTTCGCTGAGATTACAGTCGTACTGATGATTTTTGGAACAGTTGAAGTTATATTTTTCCTTTTAATTCGTTCCTTCTATATGCAAAAATTATCACAACACATTAAGTTCTAAAGGATAGAAAGGTGATTACTATGGAAGAAGTATTACACATAAAAAACGTCTCAAAAGTGTATGAAGGAAAAGTCCCTCATACTGCTTTAAAAAATATAAATTTACATGTAGATAAAGGAGAATTTGTCGCTATCATGGGACCATCTGGTAGTGGTAAATCTACATTTTTAAACGTTATCTCTACAATTGATTCACCTACTTCTGGTGATGTCGTGATTAACGGAAAAAAACCACACACATTTCGTAGAGAGAAGTTAGCTATTTTCCGCCGACAAGAGTTAGGATTTGTTTTCCAAAACTTTAACCTACTAGATACACTAACAATCGGTGAAAATATCGTACTACCTTTAACATTAGATAATGTTCCATTAAAAGAAATGGACGAAAAGCTTGATAACATTTCAAAAAAGCTTGGCATTGATCATATTTTAGACAAACGTATTTTTGAAGTTTCTGGGGGCCAAGCACAGCGTACCGCAGTAGCACGTGCTGTTATTCATCATCCGTCACTTCTACTTGCCGATGAACCAACAGGAAACTTAGATTCGAAAGCAGCGATCGATGTAATGGAGTTATTTACGAAGTTAAATAAAGAAGAAGATGCAACAATTTTAATGGTTACGCACGATCCATTTGCAGCAAGTTATTGTAACCGCGTCATTTTCATTAAAGATGGTGAGCTTTACAACGAACTACACCGCGGACTATATCGCGAGAAATTTTATCAAGAAATATTAGATGTTTTAGCATTATTAGGAGGGAGACGTGGATGACATTTTGGCAATTCGCATTTAAAAATGTCTCGCGTAATTCGAAAGCATATTTCGCCTACTTTGTAAGTAGTGCGTTTTCTATCATGGTTTTCTTTTCATTTACTGTATACGCGTATCACCCGCGGTTACAGAGTGTACAAAGCTTTCAAGAACGTGATCCTCTAATGAACTTAGCTAGTACGGCACAGCTTGTGATTGTTATGTTCTCGTTCTTCTTTCTCTTATATTCAATTGGAACATTTTTAAATGTACGGAAGCAGCAATTCGGGATACTCACAATTCTCGGTATCTCACAGAGACAATTAAAAAGACTGTTATTTACTGAAAACATGATGATCGGGATATTGTCCATCTTTATCGGTATACAAGGTGGCCTCGTGTTTTCTAACTTTTTCTTATTAGTCACTTCGAAATTAACAAGTGCGAAAGGCCTTTATTTATATTGGCCAACAGAGGCGATTATCGTTACAACCGTAACGTTTATCATTTTATTTTTAATCGTTTCTACGTTTACACCAATGTTTATTCGTACTCGAAAAACAGCCCACCTCATTAAAGGGAACAAGAAAATGCCAGCTGAAAAAAGACCATCTATACTCATCTCTTTATTCGCTTTAATTTGTTTAGGGCTATGCTATTATATCGCTGGTTATCCGCGAGGCTACGTAACGGAAAAAAATGTGCAAAATGGATCTGTCTTTTTTATTATGTTATCTATTTTACCACTCGTAGTAGTCGGGACATATTTATTCTTTTCACAAACATTTCTTCTTTTTATCTATATTTTAAAGAAGCGTAGAAAGTTTTATTTGAAACAAATAAATATGTTATGGATTTCGGACTTAGTTGCTCGTACCCGTAGTAATATTAACGTACTCTTTATCGTTTCTATGCTATCTGCACTTGCATTTACAATTATTATTGGGTTATTCGCCGCTAATAACAATACGAAGGCATCAGTACTAGAGCGATATCCCGTCCCCTTCACTTATACATCAGAAGGTGACAATTCCCTTGAGCAAAAGCATATTTCTACAATTGAAACGGAGCTTACAACTAGTAATTTTCAGTACAACAAATATAAGTTTACAGTCTTAAAAGATACAGCTTCAAAAGAAGATATTATGCTTATGAAGATGAGCGATTATAACGCAATCGCTCATCAATTGAAAAGACCGGAAATAACAATCGATTCTACAGAAGTGTATATTATTTCTCGCCACTCACCAGAACTTCTCGATCTCGTATCTAATCCATTTGCAAAGCAAAATACGATTACACTCGGATCTAATAAAAAAGAATTTCATATTAAAGGGTTTATTAATAAGGGAATAGAACCATCCTTTGCATTCCCACATTTAGCTGTCGTACAAGATTATGTATTTGATAATATGATTCCTCATATTGAAACAACCGTAATCTATAACTACTTCGTAGAAAACTGGGAAAATGCAATAGTTCCAACCAGAAATATGTTACGCGTTATTAGTGGTGATGCACGTGCGTTCTACGAAAAGCATACAGAAGAGAACGCTCAAGTTCCTTTCTTCATACATACGGCTACGGATGAACTCATTTACGGTAAAGGAAATGCAGTTGCTCAATTCTTTATTTGGGCATTTCTTGGTTTTATCTTCTTTATCGGTGCGGCTAGTGTCTTATATTTCCGTATGTATAATGACTTAACAACTGAAAAACAAAAGTATATTACGATTACAAAGCTTGGCTTAACTGAATTAGAAATGTTTCGCTCTGCAACCATTCAATTAGGAATTTTATTTTTTGTTCCGTATATCGTTGCTGGTGTTCACACGTTATTTGCGGTTAAGTTTTTACAAAGCATGTTTTCTTTCTCCTTACTAAAAGAGACATGTATCGTACTCACCTTTTTCGGGATTATCGAGATTATTTTCTTCTTCTTAATCCGTTCTCTGTACATTAATAAATTATCACAGCATATAAAAATATGAATAAAATGGCCTTGTGCGTATTGCACAAGGCCATTTTCAATAGTTTTTAAAAAATTAGCAGCAATATCCACCATAGCCGCCTGCGTAACCGCCGTAACCACCATAACCACAACCGCCTCCGCCTCCGCCGAAGCAGCTAGCACCGATGATAATTAATAAAATAAACAATACGATTAGAAGCGCAAAACCGCCTCCGCAACCATGGTTTCTGCGGTTACAATCATCATGTCTGTGTTCACACTTTTCGCTCATTACTCTATTCCTCCTTTAGTATCATTCATAACAAGTTCACCTTGCTCTAAATGAGGGGATTCCATTTATAGTATGTTTTCAGGGCGAATAGGAAGCTTGGCTTACCTAAAAACGGGCTTGTTTTTGGAAATGGGCTTCATCAAAAAAAAGATACCAATTAAGGTATCTTCTAAATAAAAGTATTTAATAAAAGCGCAAAGCCAAATGCAATAAATGATAACAATGTCTCAAGTACCGTCCACGTTTTAAACGTTTCCTTCACCGTTAATCCTAAATACTCTTTTACAAGCCAAAACCCTGCATCATTTACGTGAGAAAACATTAATGATCCTGCACCTGTTGCTATAACGAGCAATTCTAAATTTACACCTGACATGTGCTGAATAACTGGTGAAACAATCCCTGCTGCTGTCGTTAATGCTACTGTCGCTGAACCTGTTGCAATTCGAATTAATCCAGCTACCATGAACGCTAATACAATTGGTGATAACGATATATGTTCTGCCATTTGTGCAATCGCCGTTCCAACGCCGCTTTCAATTAATATTTGTTTAAATCCACCACCTGCACCGATAATTAAAATAATGGAACCGACCGGTAATAAACTTTCATCCGTTAATTTTTTAATGACCTTTTTATTAATTCCTTGTCTTATTCCAAGTAAATAGAATGCTGCGAAACATGAAATAAGTAAAGCAATTACTGGACTTCCTATAAACACAAAAAATTCAGTTATTTTTTTCGGTAATGAAATATATGGTGCAACTACTGATAAAATCATTAATACAACCGGTAATAAAATAATAAAGAATGAAACTTTACGACTTGGTAAATCAGTTGATACTGTCGTAACTCGAACAAGCTCTGGTTCATTTTCAGGTATAACCCTTTTATGTACCCACTTTGCAAATATAGGTCCTGCGATAATGGCTGTTGGTAACGCGATAATTAATGAATATAAAAGTACCTTTCCTAAGTTCGCGTTATAAATACCGATTGCTGTCATCGCCCCTGGATGTGGCGGTACGAGCCCATGCACAATAGATAATCCCGCAATAACAGGTAACGCAATTAATAATATATTTTGCTTCGTCGTTTTTCGAATGGAAATAACAAGTGGTAATAAAATGACAATCCCCACTTCAAAAAATACCGGAATCCCTATAACAAATCCTGCAAATAACATAGCCCAAGGTAGTTTCTTCACACCGAAAAATCGAATAAAGAAATCTGCCACTTGCATGCCGGCCCCTGAATCGGACATCATTTTTCCTAAAATTGTTCCGAGAGCTAAAATACCAACTAAATGCCCTAGTACACTACCAACACCAGTTTCATAGGCGGTCACTATTTTCGTTAAATTCAGTCCAGACATGATGGCTAAAAATAAACTCGCAACTGTTAAACTAATAAATGCATGCCATTTCCACCATGATACCCCTAAAATAACAATCGCGATTGCAAGTAACGTGACGATTAATAAGTATATATCCATCTCTCATTCCCCTTACTTTTCCCCCGTATTTGTGGACAGTAAACACCTAATTGGTGCGGGATAAACCCAATTAAAGTTTCACTTTATAAAAAAAGAGGGCGAATACCCTCTTTTTATACGTCATAATTCACTACATAATGCTGCATTTCTGTGTTGTAGTAGCCTTCGCTATATTCAATTACTTCGCCAACTTCATCGTAAGAATAACGCATACGTTTTAATAGCGCTGTCCCCTCTTTTTCACCTAACGCTTCTGCAACGAAACTAGGCGCGAGTCCAACTACGAATTCATCTCTGAAGTTTTCTAAATGTATACCTCGGTCTTCAACTAAATCATAAAGCGATTGTAAATCAAAGTCCGATAAATCTGTACTTGCCATGTGTGCTGAGAAATAGTGCGTATAATGAATGTACGGTGCATCATTTAACGTATATAAACGTTCGATACGAAAACTCTCCTTACCGAATAATCGAAATGGCACTGTTCCTTCTTCATTATGAACGACTTCTGCTTTTAGTAATTTCTTTTGTACTTTATATCCTTCTTCCACTAACACTTCTGTAAATTTCTTTCCCTTTGACAACTTTGTCGCAGAAGTATTACGGATGACTTTCGTTCCTTTACCGCTTTTCTTTTCCAAATATCCTTCTTGAGCAAGTTCTTTAATCGCATTACGCACTGTAATTTTACTCACTTTGAACTCTTCTTCTAACTGCGGTTCGGAAGGAATATTCGTATGAATCGCATATACACCATGCAATATTCGATCACGAATAATATTTTTTATTTGTAAATATAATGGTCCTTTTTTCCTCGTTACGTTCACCGTTACACCCACTACCTTTCTACATCACCTACTGATGCCGTCATTGCCCGAAGTATATCCTTCTCTGATGACATTGGCGTATCACCGACGATTGTATGTGCAAGCATTCCAGCTGCTGACGCAAATGAAACAGCTTTCTCTGGTGCAAACTCTTCTATCTCGCCATGAATAATCCCGCTCGTATAAGCATCTCCAGCACCTATTCTATCATATACAGAAAACGTAAGTGTTTTTGCAAAAGTGAACGCACCATCTTTACATATAAACCCGCGAAGCGAGTGTGTATTATCGCTATTAATAGAGCGATGTGTACCAGCAATTGTAGCAATATGATATGTTTCAGCCACTTTCGGAATAAGATCAACAAGTTGCGCCTCTCGCTCTGTCTCTTCTGTTTTCATTCCAAGAACGAACATTGCATCTTTTTCATTCATCATAACGATATCAGCAAGAGCTAGCATTTCTTCATAATGCGGTTTCGCCTGCTCATATCCATCCTCTCCCCAAAGAGATGGACGATAATTGCAATCAAAAACGACAGTGCCTCCGCTTTCTTTAACTGCTTTCGCTAAAGATTTCATATGATGGCGCACCGTATCATTTATCGCAAGTGTAATGCCGCAAAAATGAACGATATCAATTTCCTTGACGATTTCTTCAAATTGATACATTTCTTCACATGCCGTATTAAAGCTACTTTCTAGGCGATTTGAATATGTAACGCGGCTTGCACGTGCTCCAAATCCATTTTCTAAAAAGTACATGCCGACATATTTACCACCTCTTGAAATAAACGGTGCCTGAATGCCTAATTTTTGAATGTGCGATATCGCAGCATCTCCAACCGAGTTTTCCGGTAAAGTTGAAATAAGAAAACCTTCATGCCCTAGATGAGAAAGCGCCGCTGCAACGTTCACACCTGTACCAGAAAATGAGTAATTTAATGTGTTAGCTTGTGACAACAATTCATATCCTGGTACTTGCAGGCGCATCATTACTTCGCCAAATGCTGCAATTTTCTTACGCATATTGATCAACTAGCTTCTTCACTACCGCTAATAACTCACGAACATCTTCTGTTTTCGTATTACCAGTTTCTTTATCAATAATAGAAGAGTACACGTGCGGGATAACTTGCTCTACATTTGCATCTAATGCGATACGTACAATTGTTTCAAAGTTTTCTTTATCAATTCCGCCTGTTGGCTCTAATGCAAAGCCTTCTTCCGCACATGCTTTCGCAACTGCGCGATATTCTTCTTCATGCGCTAATCCTTCCATTGGGAAGTATTTCAATGAATTTCCGCCCATATCACGTACAAGTGCGATTGCTGTTTTAATTGGAACGATTGCTTTTTCTTCTCCAGCTGCACTAATTGGACCAGTAGAAATATTTACGTACCCTACTTTTCCTGTTGGTGATACTAAACTATTAATCCAGCTATCTTTTCCGCCAAGGTTTGCACGTGTCGCTCCAACTGAAGGGAACACTTGGTTAATATGACTACCAGGATAATGCTTCGCAATTTCAGCTACAACTGCCGCTTGGCGATTATCTCCTGCTCCTAGTCCGATTGATACAGCGTCATCAATTTCTTGTCCGTATGCTTTCATTGCAGTTACTGCTTCTTCTACTGTTGGATATTCTTTTGATAACACTCCCACTACTACATAACCTTCTGCCGCTTCAAAAATGTCTTTTGCATTTTCGATATTGTTTGCTAATACATTTAATGCTACACGGCCTTTATAAAAACGTTTTTGAATGTTTGTCATTTTAGTTTCCCCCTACGATTTCTCTCATTTTTTCTTCAATTACATGTATGTCATCACCTTGAAGTGGACGTGGGTCAATGTCAAAGAATCCTTGTCTTACTCCATAATCACGTGTGTAAATTGCGATTTCCCCTTCGCGTAATGCTGTTACAACGTCTTTTGCTGATTTATTTAACTCTTTCTCGTTAATATGAATACGCGCTCTAAAGATTGCTCTTCCTGCTTCATCTTGAACGATCGTTACATTTACACCATTTAATTCTTTTAGCGGCATAAGTACTTGTAATAACTCTTTTTCTTGCTGGCTCTTATCTTCTTTTACTCCATACTCATCAAGCGCTTGAAGTAAACCGAAAGTCGTCTCTTTCCCAACTTTCATACTTCTTCCGATGCAATGTAATTGCACTTTCAGCCACTCGATATATTTTCGTTTCCCGCCAACAATACCAGAAGTAGGTCCTTCAATTGCCTTTGAACCGCTATAAATGGCAAGGTCTGCATACTTCACATATTTTTGAATATCCTCTTCAGCTGCCGCATCGACGATAAGTGGTACGTTATTTCGCTGTGCAACTTCCCATGCTTCTTCAACAGAAATCATATTTTTTTGCACGGCATGATGGGATTTCACATATAGAATTGCTGCTGTATTTTCACCAATCGCATCTTCAATATGCTCTGCTTTCCCTTCATTTGCATAGCCAACTTCTACAAGCTTACCCCCGCCTAAGTAAATCATCGTTTCAACAGGCGCACCGTATTGAACGTTATGGCCTTTTAACATAATCACTTCGTTTTTCGCGATGACCTCTTGATGAAGTCTTTCACTTTTACGGCGATTTCCTTCTGTAACGATACCAGCGATAGAAAGCGCAATTCCGCTCGATGCTGAATTCACAACGACTGCTGCCTCTGAATCTAGAATTCTCGCAATATGGTCTCCTGCTTTATCTACTAAATCTGCAATTTCCACATAATTTTGTCCACCATGTTTCATCGCATCCATAACTGTATTTGTAGGAGCGGATACACCTAAAATACTCATTCTACCGCTCGCATTAATCACTCTTTTTAATCCGTACTTAGCATTCAATGAATGACCCATTGATTACAACCCCTTTCGTATCAATTCTTCTTTCAGCAATGCGCTGATCCCCTTCTGAATCAATTAACGTAATCGGTTCATCTTTCACCGTAAATAAAGTTAAGTTTGCAATATCGCCTTCTTGAATACGGCCAAGCTCTGGTTTCTTCAGCCACTCTGCCGCATTTTTCGTCACCGCATTTATTACTTCTTCTAGCGGATACCCTAAGTAAAGGAATTTCGAAAGAACGTGAGCCATACTATACACTGGACCGTCTATACGATTCTTCCGGTAAATGTCTGTACTAATTGTATTAAAGGCAATGCCGTGACGCTTCGCCGCTTCTGCTACTTTAAAAGAAAAACTAGCATTACCGTGACCAACATCTAAATGAACACCGCGCTTCACTGCATCTATTAATACAGGTAGCGGTTTGCCTTCTTCATCAAATAAATTATTTTCTTTCCCGTTTAAGTAATGTGTAATCACATCATCTTTTTCTAAAAGAGGTACAACTTCCTCAATGCGAGGAGGCGCTGAACCGATATGTACCATAATCGGTAATGATGTTTCACGAGATAACGAGCGTGCAACATGAAGCGGTTCAATTCCGCTGTCACAAACGACACTTTTACTCATTCTCGCCTTTAACCCAACGATTACATCTTTATACTTTTCTACTGATTCTATTACTTTCTCTTTATCTATCCATTCCATATTGGATAATTCATCAATTCGTTTCAAACCGATGCGAGAAATATTTAAAAAGGCAAATAAATTCGTTTTTGCCTGCTCTCTACTTTTTACTAAATCTGCAATGCGATCAGCTCCGCAGCTACCCGCATCAACAATTGTCGTTACCCCTTGCTTAACGCCAATTTCATCCACCTCATCGCCATACGGATCAAACTCTGGAAAAGCATGAACGTGTAAATCAATCCAGCCACTCGATACGTACGTACCCGAGTAATCAAGAACCTTCCCACCCCCGCCAGAACCAGCTTTCGTCACCTGTGCGATTTTATTATTTTCAATTACAATGTCAATCTCTTCCCCGTTCACACGTTTCACATTACGTAGTACGAATCGTTCTGTCATTGTATTTCCACCCTTTTCTATAAGAAGCCATAAGAATACGCTTACATTAAAGTTTCATTTTATATCTCTTTCACACGTTTAGCGTAACACAAAAAAAGGGAGAAGTAAATATAACGTTATAATGTTTGATTTTATATTAAAATGAGAGTTTCCATTACATATTCGGACAACCTATAAGCAGGAGGGATATTCATGGGATTTCGAATTTTATTATTTATAATTTTAATTACTTTGTCTATATCAACAACGGTTAGCGCAGCCCCTCCATCACTCACGGCTGCATTTATCCGGGACCATCAGCTATGGATAAAGACAGGAAATCAAGAAATACAAATCACAAAAAATCGATATGTGTATTCTCCAAAATGGTCTTATGACGGTAGGTTTATTGGCTATATTGATAGTGATGAAGCGGGTAAAGAATCTAACTTATTCATCTATGATACGGAAGATAAAATAAACTATCAGCCTTATGTAAGAGTCGTAACATCTGACTTTAAGTGGTCACCAAACAAAAATCAATTGGCTTACACTGATCAAGGTTTATTAAACGTTACAAAAATTAAAAACGGTCGCCCACAAGATTTTGAAAATGTATCACTTGGGGTTAGTGATTTCGAATGGTTCCCGAACGGAAAGGAATTTATCGTCTCCTCACAATCCTGCTTGCGTCCGACCGGATGGGGCAAGATTCCACTTTATTAAAATACCAGTCGATGCAAATCTTGCTAAAGATAAAATAAAGCCTTTTTATACGATTCAAACAAATGAAACTGATTTATTTGCGATTAACACTAACTATTTCAAGTGGAGTTCTGATGGAAAGTGGCTTAGTTTTTTGGCTAGTCCTACTGCCTCCTTAGCAATGGATAGCAATACATTATGTGTTATCTCATCAAAAGGGAAACACTTTCGAACGATTGGTAACATGCTATGGTTCAAAGACTGGATGAAGTGGGCTCCATCAGCCAATCAACTGGCCTATATTTCAGGAGAAGGAAGATTTTTTGTAGAAAATAAAAAATTTACAGTTGCAGACATGGTAATAGCAAAACAACAAAAGGTCTACACACCTGTCGGTTATGTAGACCTTGATTTAGAATGGTTTTCACCAAACAAAGTGGTTGTGGCTCGTGCAAAAGAAAATAAGGCATGGAAAGAAGGCCTTGTTCCGACGATGTTTACAACACTTTATATGATCAATATAAAAACAGAAGAACAGAAACAAATCTCGTTCCCAAAACAGAATGAACGTGATGAAGACCCTCAAGTTATTCGCCCTTATCTTACTTGGCTTCGCAAGAAAACAAATGAATATAAAGGCGATGTCTGGGTGAAGGATAGCTTACATAGTCAGGAGTATATATGGCTGAAGAATGTTGATGAGGCTCCGACTTTTTTTACTCTGACTAAACTTCATTGAAAATATGTTAATTACAATCCTAGTCATATAAAAATTTGTACCTGTTCCTCCATTTTGATTCTCCCGCATGGGAGAATCAAAATGATCTATTCCTGAACCGTCACAATAACCCCATCCATATTGTTGCCCGAAATTTCATACTGCTTATCCGCTGGAACATTCACTTTCCTATTCCCGGACACTTTATAATAAGAAACCGTATATTTCTTACCTTCCACATCGGTTGTGATTTCTTTTTTCTCTTTTAAGAAGTCCAAATATTCCTCTAATGTAATTTTCTCTTTTTGCATAATCGCACTATGAGGTAATCCGACATAACGTATATGCCACGGCTCATATTGAATGCCTGTAATATGACTTTTATTTTTCGGATAACGTAAAACAAAGCCATGCTTCCATACGTTCTCTTCAATCCACTTTCCTTCAGGGGCTCTCTCCATCTTCTTTTGCGTAGATCCAACATCCAGTGATAATCCTAAATTATGTTCACTATATCCTGCTGGAAGTGCATAATCAGAGCCCATTTTTTCATATAACTTTTCTTGCTCATTAAAATCTCGATATCCGCTATTCATTAAAAAATGCTGTACACCATCTTTCCCAGCTGCATCGACAACGTTCAAAAACTTGCTCACAACATCCTTTGATAAACGAAGATTTCTATCAAATATCACATAGCCTCTTACTAATTCACTATTGTGATTTACATTTATAATATCGGATCTAATACTATCTTTTTTAACGGGGTAATCTTTATTAACTAATAATAGATTACCTTTATAAACTTGTTCTTTTGTAACCTCTACCTTTTCAATTTTCGCCGATTTTACCTTATTATCTTTTCCCGCAATTTTAACATCGATCTCCTTTTGAAATAACGGTGATATATAAAAGCCTACACAGACTGTACATAATATAAAAAGAGAAATAAATACCCACTTTTTCATTTCTAGTTCCTCCTTAACGTGACTTACGTATAGAATAGAAAAAACTATTAAAATAAAAAGTGGGGTAAAGTTTAAATTTTTATTAAATTGCTTAGCTTTCTTCTTTTGGTAATCTTACTTCAAATATCGTTCTAATTACATTACTTTCAGCAGAAATCTTCCCATCATGCTGTTCAACAATATTTTTCGCGATAAATAAACCAAGGCCTGTACTACCTTGTTGCTCTGACCTTGCTTTATCACCTGTATAAAACATATCAAAAAGATACGGTAAATCTTCTTCCGGAATGCTATCTCCGTAATTAATAATTTGTACGACTACCTCTTCACTCTCAATATATGCGTTCACATCGACAAACTTTCCATCATACCCGTAACGAATCGCGTTCGTTAAAAGATTTTCAAATACCCTCGCTAATAATTTTCCATCACCGCTAATAGGTAAATAAGAATCCATGTTCAATCTCGCTTCTAAACCCTTTTTCTCTAATAACGGATACAATTCTTCCTCTAACTGTATAAGCAATTCACTTATATCAATTGGTCTTTTGTCCAGCTGCAACATCCCATAATTCATTCTCGTAATTTCAAATAATTCATCAATTAAACTTTCCAGCCTTTCGGATTTCGTAAAAGCGATTGTGGAAAAATGTTTAATTTGTTCTTTCGTCAAATTCTCATCTTTAAGAATTAAATCTAAATAACCTAAAACAGATGTTAACGGCGTTCTTAAATCGTGAGCTAAGTTAACAATAAGCTGGTCTTTACTACTTTCCGCAAAGTCTCCTCGTTCCACTGCTTCCTTTAATTTTTCACTCGCTACATTTATTTCACGTGCGATATATCCAAACTCATCATTTGATGAAACGTGCACTTCATTTGTAAAATCTCCGTTCGCCAAATGGTGAATCCCGTTTGAAATCTCATCAAAATATTTTACATAAGGCCTAGTAAGGAAGAAGAAAAACATAATAGACAGAGGGATAAAAATAATTAAAAAGAAATTAACATCCCCAATTTGTCTTATCATTGAACGGAATTGGGCTAATGGATCTTCAAAACGAACGACTAATTTATAGTAGATCCGTAAGCCTTCATAAATGATATACGTTACCCCACCAGCTAATATCATACTTAACGCAAATAGCATAACCATCTTCGAGCGAAAGCTTCTCATCTTTTTAGCCATTGAAAGTATACCCTACTCCCCACACTGTTTTTATTAACTTATTCTTTCTTTTATCTTCTCCAAGTTTTTTCCGCAGTGTACGAATATGTACCATAACTGTATTTCCACTTTCATAATAACCTTCAGCCCATACTTGCTGAAAAATATTTTCCACATTGTACACTTTCTTCGGATGGCTCGCTAATAAATATAAAATATCAAACTCTTTCGGTGTTAATTCAACTTGTTCTCCGTACACATTTACTGTTCTTCGCTCAGGATCAATAACAACTCCGCCTACCTCTAAAGCAGATTTATTCTCCGCTACTTTCGGCTGATTTAACGTAAGAAATCGGCGTAATTGTGCATTTACACGTGCAACTAATTCAATCGGTGTAAAAGGTTTCGTCATATAATCATCTGCACCTAATACTAAACCTGTCACCTTATCAAAATCAGACGTTTTCGCACTTAAGAAAATGATTGGCATATGATGCTTCGCGCGAATTTGGCGCGTCACTTCATAACCATCCATTTTTGGCATCATAATATCTAAAACCACTAAGTCGATTGGCTGCGTTTTAATAACATGAATTGCCTCTTCTCCATCAGCTGCCTTCACGACGTGGTAACCTTCTTTTTCTAAATGTATCTCAATTAAATCAGCAATTTCTGCCTCATCATCCGCTATTAAAATTGAAATGTTCTTCATTTTACTCCCCCTTGTATACGCTCGATTGTAAACTAGTCTATCCAATTTGTACAATACGAAAAGGTTACTCACGGGAGTAACCTTAGTAAATGAAATTATATCGACTTACCGACAATTAACAACAAAATCCTACCGCTATTTGCGGGCATCCTGATTAAATTCACCGCTCCAAAACTATCCGCTGCTTCGTGATTTCCGCCAGCCTTCCTCGATTTACTTCATACTCAGTGTCAACACTTTGCGGTACAATCACCTTTCCGCCCTCAAGCATCACTTCCGGCGAAATAATATCCTTCTCCCAATGTCGGCTAGAGGCAGATATATCACCTGGAATCGTAAAGTTTGGCAGTGAAGCAAGCGCAACATTTTGTGCTCGTGAAATCCCCATCTCTACCATACCACCGCACCAAACTGGTATGTTATGCTCCATGCAGTAATCATGAATTTGAATGGATTCTGTTAATCCACCCACTCGCCCTGGTTTAATATTAACGATGCGGCAACTACCAAGCGTAATCGCAACGCGCGCGTCTTCTAAACTATGTATGCTTTCGTCTAAACAAATTGGCGTTTCAATTTTCTTTTGCAGTTGTGCATGATCCAGAAAATCGTAATCCGCTAACGGCTGTTCAATCATCATCAATTGAAATTCATCTAATCGCTTCAACTTCTCCGTATCCGCTAATGTATAGGCTGAATTTGCATCAGCCATTAACGGGATATGCGGGAATTCTTTACGAATTTCTTTCAATAATTCGTAATCATGCTCTGGCTTTATTTTCACTTTAAAACGCTCGTACCCTTCTTCTGCATACTTCTCAATTTGTTTTAACATGACGGGAATTGTATTGATACCAATCACAACGCCAACTTCAATTTCAGTCCTAGTTCCGCCAAGTAATGCCGCTAATGACTTCTTTTGACGCTTTGCATATAAGCCCCAAACAGCCCCTTCAATTCCGGCCTTTGCCATTCTGTTTCTCTTTATATGCTTGAACAAATCTGGTATTTCATTCGGATGAGAAATTTCAGCTTTCAATAAATCCGGTATTAAAAAATCTTGAAGTACATGTAGCGCTGTCTTCACCGTTTCTTCCGTATACCACGGTTCAGAGAACGCAACGACTTCGCCAAATCCAATGTATCCGTCCGTATCTTCTAATTCAATGACGATACTTTCACGCTTTTCATACGTTCCGTAGCTTGCAGCGAACGGAATGACGAGTGGCATTTCCGTTATATGAAGTGTCGCTTTTTTTATTTCCACTTACATCTCCTCCACTAATTGTCTTAACTCTCGTCTTAACAATTTTTTCGAAGCGTTTCGTGGTAATTCCTCTAAGAAACATGCTTTCTTCGGCACTTTATATTTCGCTAATTTCTCCTCGCAAAAATGCAGAATTTCTTCTTCTGTTACCTCTCCACTTTTTACAACAAAAGCAGCGGGTACTTGTCCCCATTTATCGTCAGTCATACCGACGACACCGGCTTCGGCTACCATCGGATGAGAGAGCAACACTTCTTCAATTTGAGCCGGATATATATTTTCACCGCCAGAAATAATTAAATCACTGCGGCGGTCTAATACGTATAAAAATCCTTCTTCGTCTAAATAACCGAGGTCACCAGTATGAAGCCATCCGTTTTGGATGGTTTCGCGCGTCGCATCTTCACGATTAAAATAACCGCCTGTTACGTTCGGTCCTTTTACTGCGATCTCGCCTTCCGTAAACGGCGGCACTACTACGCCATCTTTTTCAATACGAAGTTGGCACTGAAATAGTGGTTTCCCGGCTGATCCTACTTTCGTTAACATGTAATCTGCGGATAACGTACAAATTTGCGACGACGTTTCTGTCATACCGTACGTTTGATACACAGGAATTCCTTTATCTACACACGTTTCTAGTAGTGGTTTCGGGGCTGGTCCTCCGCCAAGTAACATGCATCGTAAAGAAGATGGATATGTCTCTCCTCCAAGTCTCTCTAATAAATCAGTTAACATTTTAGAAACGACAGAAATGATCGTAACACCTCTCGTTTGAAGTGCTTTATGAATAAAATCAGCATCATATTTCGGAACGAGTAAAATACGCATTCCGTACATAACATTTTTCATTAAAAGAGATAACCCGCCAACGTGGAACATCGGCATACAAGCTAACCAGCAATCATCATCACGAAGCCCTAAATTAAGCGAAGAACCAACCGCGCTTGCCCAGTGATTGCCGTACGTTAAAATAACGCCTTTCGGCTTCCCTGTCGTCCCTGACGTATAAATAATTGTCATTGCTTCTTCTAAAGAGAATTCTTCTTGTATAGAGGCTTCCGCCTTCGATCCATTCATCACTTCGGCAAATGAATATACAGGAACATCTTTAGGCTCGAAATCTTGATCCGTCACTAAGCATACAACTTCAGCATCATCCATTTGCCAAAGTAGCTCTTCTCTTGAAAGACGCGTATTTAAAAGCACAGCTACTGCACCTACGTAAGATAGGACGTGAATAACTGTAATCATCTCCATACCATTTTTCATCAGAACAGCCACCTTTTGCCCACGCTTCACTCCTACATGTGTGAGGTGTTCACAAACAGATACTACTTTTTCATGCAGCTGCATAAAAGTAACTTTCTCTTCCTCTATTTCAATTGCAATGCGATCTGGTGTTAAAAATGCACGTTGCATTAACCAATTTGGCATCGTCTCCATTATCCATTCTCCTTTCATGAAAGAAAGAGACTTGATATGACATCAAGTCTCTTAGTTGTTTTGTTTCCGGTTTGATCTCATCTAGCTACGCCTCCTAGCCCCTTCCGTCTAAGAACCTTCCGCCCGAGAAAGTAAAAAACACTTTCTGTGCGAAAGAACCTTAGCCTACGAGGCTAAACAGTCGGCTCCGCTTTTGATTTGATCACGGGAAACGAGGGAATTGACCGAAGTCCGGACTGCGTTTTTCTTTGAACGCGTCGCGACCTTCTTTTGCTTCGTCAGTTGTGTAGTACAATAACGTTGCATCTCCAGCTAGTTGTTGAATACCAGCTAGACCGTCTGTGTCTGCGTTGAATGCAGCTTTTAGGAAACGAAGTGCCATTGGGCTGTTTGCTAAGATTTCTTGTGCCCATTGTACTGTTTCTGCTTCAAGCTCTTCTAATGGTACTACTGTGTTTACTAAGCCCATATCAAGCGCTTCTTGTGCGCTGTATTGACGGCATAGGTACCAAATTTCGCGAGCTTTCTTATGGCCTACCATACGAGCTAAGTAACCAGCTCCGTATCCACCGTCAAAGCTTCCTACTTTAGGACCTGTTTGTCCAAATACAGCATTGTCTGCAGCGATTGTTAAGTCACATACGATATGAAGTACGTGTCCACCACCGATTGCATAACCTGCTACCATTGCAATAACTGGTTTAGGAATTGCGCGAATTAGACGTTGTAAGTCTAATACGTTTAAACGAGGGATTTGGTCGTCACCTACATATCCACCATGACCGCGAACTTTTTGGTCGCCGCCAGAACAGAATGCACGTCCACCTTCACCTGTTAAAATGATAACGCCAACATTTGCATCATCACGAGCGTGTGCAAAAGCGTTGATTAACTCCATTACCGTTTTAGGACGGAATGCGTTATGTACTTCAGGACGGTTAATCGAAATCTTTGCGATACCATTGTATGTTGAATAAATAATATCTTCGTAATTGCCTTCTTTTACCCATTCAATAGCCATTACAACTACCTCCTTGTATATTTCTGATCTCCTCTATAAGTGTAGCTTCCTTCTTAGATGAAAAAGCATCACTGCATAGTTTTTAGAAATCCCTTTACTATTGTATCAAACTTTTCCGGTTGTTCCACATGAATTGCATGGCCAGCACCATCAATTTTGACAAATTTCGCGTCAGAGACGCATTTTTCGATGTTTTTTAATATGCGAAAGAACTTTTCATCATACTCCCCGTTCATTAAAAGAACAGGCATTTTTAAGTTTTGCAGCTCGTTCCACCATGAAAGCTGAGCCCCTGTTCCCATGCCGCGCAAGCTATTTGCAAGTCCTTTTGGATTGTTAGCAAGTCTTTCTTTTCGCACTGCTTCTTGTACGTTTTGTGCTAAACATTTTTGCGTTTCAAACAGCGGAATATTTTCCCACATCGTTACAAAACTATTGATGCCTTCTCGCTCAATTTTATTGGCAAGTCGCTCATCTTTTACACGACGTTCTTCTCTCTCATCTTCACTTTTGAGTCCAGCTGTACAATTTTCTAATAAAAGGGAATGCACATACTCTGGATATAGACATGCCATCGTAATCGCCAGTCTACCGCCCATTGAATAGCCAAGTATGTGTGCTTTTTCAATATGAAGATAATCTAGTAGTTCTTTCATTTGCAATGCTGCATTTCGAATATCATAGTGAGTTACATCTTCAGGACTTTCCGTTTTTCCGTGCCCCACAATATCTACTAAAATGACTTGAAACTGTTCACTCCAAGAAGGAACGAAGGAACGCCACGTTTCCATGCTTCCCGTAAAACCATGAAGAAGTAGAAGTGGTTCCCCGCTTCCAACTACTTCATATTCATACGATACACCTTGCAGCGTTACGTTCATTTTGATTCACCTTGCAACGATGCAGTAATTATGTCCTGCGTTTTCGCCCACAATTTACGGTGCAATATTAAGTTTTCATCACGGTTCGTACAAATTTCTACAACGTGTAAACCTTCCTTCGTCGTTCCCTTTTGCACCTCTTCTCGGAATTGCTCCCAACCATTTACACGGCTAAATGAACCGCCATACATTTTGACAACATGCTCGTAATCAAGTCCAATTGGCGTTCCAAATAATGATTCGAAATGTTCCTTTTTCTCATATTGTGGTAAGAATGAGAAAATACCGCCACCATCATTGTTTACAACGACAATCGTTATATTTAATTCATGTAATTTTGCGGCTAATAATCCGTTTAAATCGTGATAAAATGATAAATCACCAATAACTAATACGAGCGGATCGCAAATAATACTCGCTCCTAAAGCTGTCGAAATGATTCCATCAATCCCATTTACACCACGGTTTGCCATCACTTGAATATTTTTATCTGATGTGAAGAAGAATGAATCTGTATCACGAATTGGCATACTATTACTCGCGAATAATGTTGCCCCTTCTGGTAGTACGCGGACGATATCCGTAATAACTTTCCCTTCAAATGCAGTTTCATATGTTTCCATTTCACGAAGCGTTTCCTTCGTTTTTTCGTTTATATGTTGCCACATTCCGAACCAATCATTCTGTTTCATAGCTGGTATTTTTTCTATTAGTGCCTTGCAAAATGCAGTATCACTTGCCTGTACAACTTCTGTCGCAACGAGAGCTGGGTCTCTCCATTGGCCAGATTCTTCAACAACGATATGAACGGCTTTCTTCTGTTTTTTAATGAACTGCGTTAATGCTTTAGAAACAGGCATACCACCAAAGCGAATTATAACTTCTGGCTTCCACGTTTCTTTTAACAATTCATTTCGTAAAAATGTATCGTAACAGTCGATTACCATCGTTTTATCGTGATGTCCGCTACGAATGTTCGAAAGTGGATCCGCTAATATTGGATATCCCGTTTTTTCAGCTAGTTCTGCCGCAAACGCTGCGATTTCTGAATGACTATCATCTCCACAAATAATAAGCCCCTTTTCCATATGTGAAAGGCGCCCTACAAGAGAATCTACATATTCACTCGGCATCATCACGTTCCCTTGCTGAACTACTCCTGTATATTCCCCGCGTCCTTTATCCCATAAACTTTCTAATGAGAAATCTGGGATAAGCGGCTCGCGAACTGGAAAATTAAGATGAACAGGTCCTTGCGGCGCTAGAAGTGCGCTTGCTATCGTGCGCTGCGTCGTCATGCGAGCATAATAATACATCGCTTCACTCGCTTCTGGAAGTGCCATCTCTGTAAATTGCTTCACAAATGTACCGTATAAATTGAATTGATTCATCGCTTGTGGTGCACCAACATCTCTTAATTCATGCGGTCTATCTGCCGTTAAGACGATAAGCGGCACTCGTGAATGAAAAGCTTCACATACAGCTGGATAGTAGTTCGCTGCTGCCGTTCCTGACGTACATAATAATGCAACAGGGCGTTTTTTTGCTTTTGCGATACCGAGCGCAAAAAATCCTGCTGATCTTTCATCTACATGTAAATATGTGTTCATTCCTTCATGTTGTTCCATTAGTAGAGCAATCGGTGTTGACCGTGAGCCTGGACTAATGACAACATCACATACATTTAGACGCGTCAGTTCATCCACGAACGCGCCTAAATAATATGATAATGCTTCTATATGATTGTTCATTTCATTAATTCCTCCAAAGCACCAAGCATCGGTCTAAACTTCAAGCTTGTTTCTTCATATTCAAGTTGCGGTACTGAATCAATTACAATCCCGCATCCGGCAAATAAGGATGCTTTCGCGCCATTTAATAATCCGCAGCGAAGTGCAACCGCAAATTCACCATTTCCTTCATCATCTATCCAGCCAATCGGTGCACCATATAACCCTCTGTCTAACAATTCAACATCACGAATCAATTTCATCGCTTCCAAACGAGGTGTCCCGCCAAGAGCTGGTGTTGGGTGTAATTCTTCTACCATTGTTAAAAGACTCGCATCGCCGTTTGCCTCTACAGGCGTATATAAATGAATTAAGTTTTTCGTTGTTAATAAGCCCGGACTTTCCGGAATATTAACGGATTCGCAGTGCTCATTTAGCACTCCTCGAATCATGTTCACAACATAACCGTGTTCAGCTAAATTCTTTTCATCATGAAGAAGCGCATTACTATTTCGTTTACTTTCTTCTATAGATTGACCATGACCAGTTGAACCAGCAAGACACATCGAAGTAAATTTCTCATCTTCTTTGCGTATTAACCTCTCTGGCGTCGCTCCTAAGAAGCATGCTCCTTTATAATCAAAAGAAAATACGTAACAATCCGGTTGCCCAATGCGAAGCGCTTCTAAAACAAGAGCAGAATCAATATGATGATCCATTTCTACTTTTAGCTCCCTCGCTAATACAACCTTCTGCACGTTCCCCTGCTTCATCTCATCTTGCACTGTCTCAATGGCCTTCATCCAGCCTTTCGGATCTACTTCTACTTTAGAAGTAACTGTTAATTTCGATCCCTCTAGTGCACATTTACTCTCCCAAAAAATTTTCTCTTCTAAAGAAACAATTTCGTTATAAAGAGTTTCTGCACAATCAGTTGCTGAAACGAATGTATTCATTGTTAACCATGCTTTTTCATTTTTTACAGTTAATAAAAATGCTGGTAGTGAAAATGTCGTATCATCAAATTCTTTCCATAAGTCGGTTTTCTCTTTTTCTTGGTCAAATGAAAATCCACCAAATAAAAGAGGACCTGTCCCAAATTCGTATCTTCCTCTTTGTACAAATGCTTTCTCTTTTACTTTATCCCACTCGTCACGAGCCGTTTGAAAGCGTTTGTGAGAAGAAGTTGCTATAGTGAAAACAGAGCCAATTCCAGCAAATATTACATGCTGAGCTGGGTCTGCAAAATAACATCTATTTTCGAATGAGATCCTTTTTCCTGCTGCATAAAACAGAAGCGGATCTATCCAGTCTATTTGTTTTACGAAGCTAACCAATATTTTTTCATCAGTTGCACGCTTAATGGCTGCACTAAGAACTTCTTGCAAGCCTATTTGTTTCGTTTGAATCACAATTGTCTCCCCCCTATGGGCGAAAAATAGTCATAATTACGCTTGATTTTAAGATACACCTCAAACGAAAGGCCTGTCAACGTTTAGCATTTCTGAGAAATTCACCTTCTCTTCCTAGAAAATAAACGTTGACACTAAATGATGCTTTTTCTACACTTAGTTGTGTACAATATGTGACCAAAGGAGGATTCAACATGGAAATGAACGTCGAAACGAATTCCTCTCCTACGGCGCCAAAGCCAAGTAAGCAAACCGGCTGGCGCATTTGGTGGAGTTTACTACGTCCCCATACATTAACAGCAGCTTTCGTTCCTGTTTTCATCGGAACAGCCTATGCGATGCAGGTCGGAGGTATAAATCAAATACATCTCCCTCTTTTCCTTATGATGCTTCTCGCTTGTCTTCTCATTCAAGCAGCAACAAACATGTTTAATGAATACTTTGATTATAAAAGAGGACTCGATCACGAAGGGTCAGTCGGTATCGGCGGCGCTATCGTTCGCGATGGCATTCAGCCGAAAACAGTGCTTAACTTAGCATTTGGATTTTTCGGCATCGCAATACTATTAGGTGTTTATATTTGTATGAATTCTAGCTGGTGGCTTGCTGCAATCGGTCTTGTTTGTATGGCCGTTGCCTACCTTTATACAGGTGGCCCACTTCCAATTGCCTATACACCATTTGGAGAGTTAACAGCCGGATTATTTATGGGTGTCATTATTATTGGGATTTCATTCTTTATTCAAACTGGAACTGTAACATCAGAAGTCATTTTATTATCTATTCCAAGCTCCATTTTAATTGGTGCCATTTTACTAGCTAATAACATTCGTGACTTAGATGGCGATAAAGAAAACGGTCGTAAAACGTTAGCAATTCTCGTCGGACGTGAAAGAGCCGTTGGTGTACTCGCTTCTATGTTCATCGTTTCTTATATTTGGACAATCGCTCTAATTATCGTGAACATCGTATCGCCGTGGATGCTTATCGTATTTTTAAGTGCACCGAAAGCATTGAAAGCGACGAAAGGCTTTATCGGCAAAAGCATTCCAATGGAAATGGTACCTGCGATGATTGCAACAGCGAAAACAAATACAATCTTCGGTCTCCTCATGGGAATCGGATTATTGCTTGGATATTTTCTATAAAAAGGAGCTGCTTATGCGGCTCTTTTTTTATACCGATTTCCGAGCTGAAATTCAGCTCATAATTCCTACTCTCAACGCTCATACTATGTAAAGAAACTGACTTGTAGGAAGGTGGAAGACTATGTTAACTCCACAACAAATAAATCAATTTAAATCTATTTTAGAAAAACAACAGCAAGAAGTTGAAGTAACAATACAAACTCATGAGAATACAGATCGTGCTTCTGAACGCGATTCTGTTGGAGAATTATCTAGCTATGACAATCATCCAGGTGATATGGCTACAGAATTATACGAACGCGAGAAAGATTTCGGGCTCATCGAATTTTGGCATAAGCAGCTAGAAGATACGAAACATGCCCTGCAAAAAATTGAAGCAGGTACGTATGGAATTTGCGAAGTATCTGGCGAAGAAATTCCGTTTGAAAGATTAGAGGCAATGCCAACCGCTACAACGTGTATTCAGCACACTACAAATAAATTAAATATGAACACGCGACCAGTTGAAGAAGAGGTGTTGGCTCCTTCTTTTCACAAGCACGACGAAGATCATTCTGTAGAATACGATGCTGAAGATGCATGGCAAGATGTCGCAAATTACGGGACATCAGAAACACCGTCCGATTTAGAAAGACAGGATTCCAAAAACTATAATGGCATGTACGTAAATAGTGAGGAAAATGTTGGGTATGTAGAGGATTTCGAAAATTTTATAGGAACAGACATGTATGGCAAAAATCCGCAAGTTTTCGCCACAGAAGAACATGAAGAGTATGAACAAATGCTTGATGACTTTGAAGAGCGCACTTTCAAAGGCGAGTTATCTTCAAATGAATCTAGCTCCAAAGAATAAAAAAAGCATTCCGAAATTCGGAATGCTTTTTATCGCTAGCTAATTAGTTTTTTGTAACGTTAGCTGCTTGTGGTCCGCGGTTTCCTTCAACGATTTCGAAAGAAACTTCTTGACCTTCTTCTAAAGTTTTGAAGCCGTCGCCTTGGATAGCTGAGAAATGTACGAATACGTCTTCTCCGCCTTCAACTTCGATGAAGCCAAAACCTTTTTCGCCGTTAAACCATTTAACTTTACCTGTTTGCATGTCATGTACCTCCTAAATAAAAATGAAACTATGAATCCACATGAAAAGGTGGATATAAAGGACATGAATGTATAACAAGCTTACAGCCTTTAATACAACGTGCTTTATTTCCGTACCACATTATGTAGCTCAATAGTGTTTTCACTATATCATGCTATGTCAAAAACGTCAAATGAGAACACTTTCAAACCATCGTTTTTTATAATCCTAGTATAACCTTAAATTTTCATTCTATTTTTATTCAAAAATTAACAAATCTACAGTATTCTAATTCCTTTGATTTTTGTACAATATAATTACTACATATGATGAGGTGAAAAAATGCAAGCACATGAAATCGAGTATAAATTATATGGCGATGATATGCAGTTTGTTGAAATTGAATTAGATCCAGAAGAAAGCGTTATCGCAGAAGCTGGCGCAATGATGATGATGGAAGATCATATCGAAATGGAAACCATTTTCGGTGATGGTTCTGGCCCATCTAGTGGTCTATTCGGTAAATTAATGGGCGCTGGTAAGCGTCTCGTTACAGGTGAAAGTATGTTTATGACTGTCTTTACAAATACAGGTCATGGCAAGCGCCACGTATCATTCGCCGCTCCTTATCCAGGAAAAATCATCCCTGTTGATTTAACACAATATCAAGGGAAAGTCGTTTGTCAAAAAGACGCGTTTCTTTGTGCAGCAAAGGGCGTTTCTATCGGAATTGAGTTTACGAAAAAAATTGGAACTGGTTTCTTCGGTGGTGAAGGTTTCATCATGCAGAAACTTGAAGGTGATGGACTCGCTTTCATGCATGCAGGAGGAACTGTATATAAGCGTGAATTAAAACCTGGCGAAAGACTTCGCATCGATACAGGTTGTCTCGTTGCCATGACAAAAGACGTTAACTACGATATCGAGTTCGTTGGAAAAGTAAAAACAGCTCTATTTGGCGGCGAAGGTTTATTCTTCGCAACGTTAGAAGGTCCTGGAACGGTTTGGATTCAGTCCCTAACACTTAGCCGTTTAGCAGCACGCCTTACAAGCCCAGCAGCTCAAAACAGCGGTGAAGGCAGCGTTTTAGGCGGACTTGGACGTCTTTTAGATGGGAAAGAATAAAACAAAAAAGAGATAGTCCCCTTCATAGGGAACTATCTTTTTTTGGACTGTATAAACCATTTTGAATCGTATTGGATTCCATAACCTCATTAGCCGCGCTTCTTCTTCATATTTATAAAGGAAAGGTTCAAGCCTAATTTTCAAACTTCCTCAAAAGAATGAATCAAGTCCCTCACTGCATATATTGAACTATACCTTTTCTTAAGGAGGGCTTCCTTAATGCGTACTCCTTTATCCTTCGATAAAGATACTGCCATATTGTTAGCTTCTTGTTGTGAGTTAACGTATGAACAATATAAACAAAATGGGATTTTCGAAATACCGGATGGTTTTCAATATGTACAAGGCTTTCAAGGAAAAACCATTCAAACGACAGAATGGTTTGGATTCATACTAGAATCTGAGGATACGATTATTGTAGCTTTTCGCGGGACACAAACAGATACAGACTGGATTATCGATTCACTCGTTAACCAAAAACCATACCCATATGCTTTAAACAGCGGAAATGTCCATAACGGCTTTCTTTCCATTTATGAATCTTGTCGAGATTCTATTATGGATATGCTCGTATCACTACCAGCCCATAAAAAACTTCTTGCAACAGGTCATAGCTTAGGCGGCGCGCTCGCCACACTACATATACTCGATGCGCGTATCAACACCGCCTTCGCACAGTACGGTCTTTATACATTTGCCTCTCCCAAAGTGGGCGATATTGCATTTCGTAATTATTATAAACTACAAGTAGCTAGTAGCTTTCGCTTTGTTAATCTATTTGATGTCGTTCCTCTTCTTCCTCCGCGCAATGTCCATTTTAATGACCAAGACTGGGAATATGCACACGTTCATCACAATATGACTTTTACAAAAAACACAAAATCTATTACAAATAATCATGCCATGACAACATACAAAACATGTCTGACTTCTCATTTTTAACCAGGTAATGATTGGAAATTCTATATCCTTATACTATAATAGTATATGAAGTTATTTTTGGATGAGGGGACCTTACATGCTAAAATTTATCTTTGCACTTTTTCTCATTATAATTTTTTCGTTTACAGGTTTCTTTACATTTTCATACTTTGCGACGGGAGAATATGGTGGAACAGGTATCATATATACCGCTATCCCATTTCTTTCTTAAGCAAAAAAAGAAAACCGAGCTTAATGAGATTAAGCTCGGTTTTTCAAGTGATTATATTCCTCTTTTAAAAGTGAATACACTTTAGCATCCCTATACGTATAATTCATTTTTACACTTTGTCTCCATGAATAAAAGTCCCTTCAAAAGGGACTTTCACTTAATACTGTGTAACCGCATTACCAATACTCCAAATCTCATTACTATACTGTAAAATCGTTCGATCACTCGCAAAATGACCAGACTGTGCAATATTTAAAATCGACATTTCTAGCCACTTCGTTCGATTTTCATACGCTCTACCAACAGCTTCTTGCCTTTCCGCATATGGACCAAAATCTCGCAGAACGAAGTATTCATCATTTTGAATTACGAGAGAATCATAAATCGCTTCAAATTCAGCTCCCGAATGTGCAAAGAAACCATTCGTTAACTGATCTACTACTTTTTTAATATGCATATTGTGGTGATAATAATCACTTGCACGATATCCACCATTTTGATAGTAATGAAGAACCTCTTCCGCTGTTAAGCCAAAAATGAAACAGTTATCATCACCGACCCGGTCTTTTATTTCAACATTAGCTCCATCTAACGTTCCGAGTGTAATCGCACCATTCATCATAAATTTCATATTCCCCGTTCCTGATGCTTCTTTACTCGCAGTTGAAATTTGCTCACTCACATCCGCAGCTGGGAATATATCTTCCGCTAAAGACACTCGATAGTTTTCTAGAAAGATAACTTTCATATATTGGCTTACGTACGGATCATTATTCACTTTCCTTGCGAGTTCATTGATTAATTTAATAATTTTTTTCGCATAGTAATAGCCAGGTGATGCTTTCGCTCCAAAGATAAAAGTACGCGGGTAAAATGTAAAACTAGCATCCTCTTTCAAACGGTTATACAAATATAAAATATGAAGAACATTTAATAATTGTCGTTTGTAAGCATGTAGTCTTTTTACTTGCACATCAAAAATAGAATTAGGATCAATTGTAATCCCCATTTTATTATGAATGCGCTCCGCTAAAATCTCTTTACGCTCTTGTTTTACCTCTGCAAATTTCTCTTGGAAACTCGCATCATATTGAACTAATTGTAGCTCTTGAAGCTTAATCGGTTCTTTCTTCCACTCTGTTCCAATTGCCTCTGAAATAAGGTTCGTCAGCTGCGGATTCGCCTTCATTAACCAACGTCTATGAGCGATTCCATTCGTTTTATTATTAAACTTATCTGGATAAAACTCATAAAACAGTCGCATTTCACGTTGCTTTAAAATTTCCGTATGAATTTTTGCTACACCATTTACGCTATGGCTACCGACAATTGCTAAATGAGCCATTTTCACAAGATCATGCGCAATAATCGCCATCTCTTCAATACGATGCCATTCATATGGATAACGTTCCCAAAGTTCATGACAGAAACGTTCATTAATCTCTTCAATAATCATATAAATTCTCGGTAATAACGGTTTGAAAATGTGAATTGGCCACTTCTCAAGCGCTTCTGATAACGTCGTATGATTCGTATAAGAAATCGTTTGCGTTGTTATGTGCCAAGCTTCTTCCCATGCTAGTTTTTCTTCATCTAATAAAATACGCATCAGTTCTGGAATCGCCAAAACGGGATGTGTATCATTAATATGAATCGCAATTTTCTCATGTAATTGACGAAGGTCACCATATCTTTCTCTATGCATACGAACGATATTTTGCAAACTTGCTGATACGAGGAAATACTGTTGTTTCAAACGAAGTATTTTCCCCTCATCATGCGTATCATCTGGATATAAAAACTCCGATACCGCCTCTGTTTCACGCTTATATTTCAAAATATCTTTACAATTTTGCGGGAAAGGAACTGGTTCAGCATTCCAAAGTCTGAGTGTATTTACAGTACTCGTCTCATAACCTACTACTGGAACGTCATATGGTACTGCCATAATCACTTCTGCATTCGTATGCCTGAACTCTAAACGCCCGTCAATGTATAGCGGTTCCACATTGCCGAAATAACTTACTTCTACAGCTTGATCATGCCTTCTTACTTCCCATACGTTTTCATGAAGAAGCCACTGTTCTGGAAATTCAACTTGATAACCATCAACAATTTTTTGATCAAATAAGCCATGTTTGTAACGAATTCCACAGCCATGACCTGGTAAGTTTAAAGATGCAAGTGAATCAAGGAAACAGGCTGCTAATCGTCCAAGTCCACCATTTCCAAGACCTGCATCTGCTTCCACCTCTTCTAACTGTTGCAAAGAAATCCCAAGCTCAGAAAGTCCTTGCTCACATACATCCCTGATGCCTAAATTTAATATGTTACTTCCAAGCAAACGCCCAAGTAAAAACTCAATGGATAAGTAATACATTTGCTTTTGCTCTCCAGACCGATAACTTTCGTTCGTTGCAATCCATTGACTATTCATATACTCACGTACCATGTACCCAAGCGTATTGTATTGATCACGAGTTGTAGAGTCTTTAAAACTTTTACCATACATCGTCTCTAACTTTTCTAGAAAAGCTGATTTGAAACTTTCAACATGAGTAAACATTTCTTCACCACCTACATGTTATTCCATGAGACTTTTATACAATTTCTTATAGGCAAGAGCTGATTTCTCCCAGCTATAATCTTCAGTCATCGCTTGTTTTACAAGCTGCTCCCACACCGGTTTATCATGATAAAATTCAATTGCACGAAGAACCGTGTGCAACATGTCATGTGCATTAAAGTTCGTGAAACTGAAACCATTTCCTTCTCCAGTTTCTTCGTCATAAGATTGTACAGTATCATTTAATCCGCCTGTCTCTCTTACAATCGGAATTGTACCGTACGCTAATGCGATAAGTTGTCCAAGTCCACACGGTTCAAATAGTGATGGCATTAAGAATAAATCACTTCCTGCATACACTTGGTGGGCTAGTTCTTCATTAAATCCGATATACACTTTTACCTTCTCAGGATACTCGTATGCCATCCACTCAAAGAATTGTTCATATTCAGAATCACCTGATCCTAAAATAATACATTGCACATCTTCCTCCATTATTTCGCGGAATACAGTACGTACTAAATCAAGACCTTTTTGCTTCGTTAATCTCGTTACCATTGAAATAATTGGTGTATCTTCTTTTTCTGGCAAACCAAAATAACGCTGCAAGGCGCGTTTATTTTCATTCTTTTCCTCTAATGACTCTGCATCATACTGAGCAGTAATATACGAATCCGTTTCTGGATTATATACGCTCGTATCAATTCCATTTACGATGCCGCTAAGCTTACCATTATTTTTTCGTAACAATCCATCTAACTTCTCACCGAAAAACTCATATTGAATTTCCTCTTTGTATGTCGGGCTAACCGCTGTAATTTGATCAGAAGCGATAATTCCGCCCTTCATAAAGTTCACATTTCCATAGAACTCTAGCTGCTCACTATGAAAATATTCGTCACCAAGTTCTAACAAGTCGTACATCACTTCAGGAGGAAATACACCTTGGAACTGCAAGTTATGAATCGTATACACCGTTTTAATATGCTCATATAATGGATTATCTTGATACTTTTCACGCAGTAAGAAATTCACCATAGCTGTATGCCAATCGTGGCTATGGAGAACATCCACTTCGAAATCAAGATGCGGAATACACTCTAAAACTGCTTTCGAAAAATAAGAAAAACGCTCTCCATCATCATAATGACCATATAGAGAATCTCTCTTAAAATAATATTCATTATCTATTAAGTAATACTTAATCCCGTCTTGCTCACCTTTTAAAATTCCGCAATATTGATTTCTCCACCCAAGCGGGACGTTAATTACTTTATGTAACGTACATCCATCCCTTAATTTTTGCGGAATAAGACTATAATTTGGAAGTATAATGCGAACGTCCACACCTAATTTTTTCAGCTCTTTTGGGAGCGCACCTGCTACATCAGCTAATCCTCCCGATTTAACAAATGGTACACATTCTGATACTGCAAATAAAATATTCACTTGTTGTCCCACTGCACGAAAAGCTTATACGACTTCCCTTGCAGCTTCCTCCCTTCGAGTTTTCATTTGAATGAATGCTTTAATCAGTGGAGGAAAAACCCCCACTGATTCTTTTAAGAATAACTATTAATCGTACTGCTTTGAACGCTTCCTTTTTCTACAACATATGGATCATCGGCGTTTCCTTTTAGTACAACACCGTCACCAATTTTCACGTCTTTATCAATAATAACACCTTCTATTATACAGTTATCTCCAATTTTGCTCTTTTGCATAATAATGCTATTACGAACAATTGAACCTTTTCCAATTGTAACAGAACGGGAGATAACACTATTTTCTACTTCTCCTTCAATAATACTGCCGTTTGCAATCATTGTATTTTTCACGGCTGCACCCTTCAGGTAACGAGTTGGTGGTTCATCTTTTACTTTCGTAAAGATCGGTGCTTCTTTCTTAAATAATTGCTTCCAAATAGCAGGCTGCAAAATTTCTAAGCTATGTTTATAGTAACTTTCAATCGAATCAATAATAGCTACATATCCTGTATGCTCATACGTAGCAATATGCAGTGATTTTCCGCGCTTTTCTCTCACTACATCAAATAAACTGTATTGCTCCACATCTTTATATGTCTCAAATAAATCTAACAATAATTGTTTCTTTAACACGTATGTTTGAAGCGAAACCCCTTCATGGCAAACTTCAGTAATATCAGCTGCCGTATGTATATGTCGCTCTAACACCGCTTGAAAATTTAATGCTGTTACGAGATGGCTATTCGTAATAACAACGTATTCTTCTCTAGCTCTTAAAAAATAATCAATATGTCTTCTAAAATGTGCAAAAGATCCAAATTCATCTTGGTCACATTGGCAATTTGGCGGGAATAAAAACAATCCGTCTCTTTTTCTATCTAAATCCCACTGTTTTCCTGAACCAACATGGTCCATTAGTGAACGGTTTTTATGACTTGTAAAAACCGCTACACTATGAATATTAGAATTCACCATATTTGAAAGCATGAAATCAATGAGTCGGTAACGGCCCCCAAACGGTAACGCCGCTAATGAACGATGCCCTGTTACTTTCTTTAAGGAAGGAAAACTTCCCGTTGCATTAATAATTCCTAACATTTTTTCTCCCATTCATTTCATCCCCCTTTTCTATTTCCCTTCAGCAATGAGTACTACATCGTCGACATTTTTTTCTGGACGAATAATTGTTCCATCTTCAATAACCATTTCCGAACCAACGATCGCTCTTTCAATCACAACATTTTTACCAATCTTCGCTCCTGGCATAACGACCGAATCAATAACCATACTACCTTCTTCCACCGTCACCCCTTGGAATAACACAGAATGCTTCACGTCCCCTTCAATGACGCATCCTTCGTTAATAAGTGATTCTTCTACTTTTGCCTTTTCTGCAATATATTGAGGTGGCTCATTTGGATTCACAGAATAAATACGCCAATTACGATCATTTAAATTCAGTGATGTTTCATCGCGAAGTAAATCCATATTCGCTTCCCATAAGCTCTTCACCGTTCCAACATCTTTCCAATATCCTTCAAACGGATACGCCATCAGCTTTTTCCCTTCATCTAATAAAAGCGGAAGTACATCTTTTCCGAAATCATTACTAGATTCAGGATTTCTTGCATCCATCTCTAAATACTCTTTCAAAATTGCCCAGTTAAAAATATAAATTCCCATTGATGCAAGATTACTTCTTGGAAATTGCGGTTTCTCTTCAAATTCAACAATCTCCATCTCTTCGTTCGTATTCATAATACCGAAACGACTCGCTTCATCCCACGGCACTTCAATAACAGAAATCGAAACGTCCGCTTCTTTCTCAATATGGTAATCTAGCATTTTACTGTAATCCATTTTATAAATATGGTCGCCTGATAAAATCAGAACATATTCTGGTTCGTACTGACTTAAATAGTTTAAGTTTTGATAAATGGCACTTGCCGTACCTGTGTACCACTTCACCCCTGAAGATTCTGCATAAGGAGGTAACACTGTGACTCCACCGCTTACTCGGTCTAAATCCCAAGCATTGCCGATTCCGATATAGTTATGAAGTTCAAGTGGTTGATATTGCGTCAAAATCCCCACTGTTTCAATACCAGAATTCGCACAGTTGCTTAGCGTAAAATCAATAATGCGATATTTACCACCAAATGGAACAGCTGGCTTGGCTAAATTTTTTGTTAATGCACTTAATCGACTACCTTTTCCCCCTGCTAGTAACATTGCTACGCATTTTTGTTTTTGAGCCATCTTGTTTTTTGCTCCCCTTTCTCGTCTTCACTGGTCGTAATATGGATACGCCAAATGGTGGAATTGTAATTTCTACATGCGCCGCTTGATTATGATACGGCTCTTGAATCGTCTTGAGACGTTTCTTATTCACTTGCCCCGAGCCGCCATATTGCTCAGCGTCACTGTTTAAAATCTCGTTATAATACTCAAAATCTGGCAAGCCTACTTTATAGTTTTCATATGTAGCTTTAGTAAAATTACATACGACAACTAACGCATCTTCTTGTTTATCCCCTTGGCGGATAAACGAGAAAATACTTTGCTCATGATTATTAGCATCTATCCACTGAAATCCTTCAGGTGAATGATCAAGCTGCCAAAGTGGTTTGGAGCGCTTATACAATGCTATGAGCTCTTTAAAGTAATCATGCATATAACGATGCATTTCAAAATCATGTAAATTCCAATCTAAATCTTCAAGGTCTTTCCACTCATCAAACTGCCCGAATTCTCCACCCATAAAGAGTAATTTCTTACCTGGATGAGTAAAGAAATATCCATATAATAAACGAAGTTGAGCAAACTTATCCCAGTAATCTCCTGGCATTTTATTTAATAACGACTTTTTCCCATGAACGACTTCATCATGAGAAAGCGGTAATATGAAATTTTCAGAGTAAGCATATATTAAAGAGAACGTCATTTTCTCATGAATATACTTCCTATACTCAGGCGCACACTCCATATATTTCAGCACATCATTCATCCAGCCCATATTCCATTTGTAATTGAATCCAAGCCCACCTTCATACGTTGGAGCTGTTACAAGTGGCCAAGCTGTTGAATCTTCTGCTGTCATAAGAAAATCTTCATCTTCTGCAAACACCGCTTCATTTAACTCTCGTAAAAATGAAACAGCGTGCTCATTACTTTGCTCTTGTCCTTCTTTATTCCAGTACAGCATGTTCGCAACTGCATCCACCCTGAAACCGTCAATGTGGAAATACTTCATCCAAAATAACGCATTTGAAATTAAGAAATTACGTACTTCCCTCTTCCCTAAATCAAAATTAACAGTTCCCCATACTAGGTTTTCTTGTACATCTATATCTTTATATTCATAAGTCGGTGTCCCATCAAACAAATATAAACCGTGAGCATCTTTACAAAAATGCCCCGGCACCCAATCTAAAATGACACCGATTCCATATTTATGACATTCATCGACAAAATACATCAAATCATGTGGCGTGCCGAATCTACTTGTCGCTGCATAATATCCCGTCCCCTGATATCCCCAAGAACGATCATATGGATGCTCAACAAGCGGCATAATTTCAATATGTGTAAATTGATGTTCCACCACATACGGAATGAGCTCCTCGGCCATTTCTCTATAAGAATACAGAGCGCCATCTTCTTTCTTTTTCCAAGAACCGAAATGTAATTCATAAACTGTCATCGCTTCTTTATAAATCGATTTTTTCTTTCTCTTACGAATCCAGTTTTTATCATTCCATTCATATCCCTCTATATCAAAAACTACAGATGCCGTATTTGGTCTTACTTCTGCATATACTGCGTAAGGATCTGCTTTTAAAATCACATCACCGTCCATCGTTTCAATCGCATACTTATATATCTCATTCTCTTCAATATGCGGTACAAACAAGGACCAAATCCCATCTTCTGTCACTTGTAGCATCTTATGTTGCTCATAATCCCATTCATTAAAATCTCCAACAACACTCATTGCTTTCGCATGAGGAGCCCATACTGTGAATCGTACACCTCGCATCCCATCTTCCGTCACAATATGTGCCCCAAAGATGTTATAACTGTCATAGTACTTTTCTGTATGAAACTCATCTCGTTTCACTTCTTCACAATTTATTACATCCAATATGTTCACCTCACTAAGATGACAGAAATTTTTTACTCTTTATCATTTCTGCGAAAAACTGAAATATCCTTGTTATTTTTTAAAAAATATTCGTTTTTTTCTTTAATTTCGCTTAAAATATTCAAATTTACTGTGTAAAATATCGAATTTTGACGAATATTCATTGCAAACGCTTCATTTCCTACTAGTCTTTCATCCTATTATTTATTTCTCAACCTTTATTTTATTAGATTTATCCTATTTTACTCGCTATTTATCACTTAAAATCGCCACAAAATAATCTGTCATAAAAAATGTTTCTCAACATTTTTTTGTCATAATTTTATTGAAATGGAAAATTCATAAGCCTATACTTGTTCTCAATAAAGAACATCGACCTTTCGTAATTATAATTCATAGTGGACTACTGTGTTTACTTATTTATCCTTGTTACGAACGGTCGCTATAAAAAATTTAACTAGGGGGCTTTCTTATGTCATTAAAACAAAAGGTTGGAATGGGAGTTGTCACAGCTTCACTTGGCTTATCCCTTACATTCGGTGGTGTATTCGCCTATTTCAGTGATGCTGAAACATCTAGTAACTCATTCCAAGCTGGTACACTAGATCTTTCTATTAACCCAAGTGTAATCGTTAACGTGAAAGATTTAAAACCAGGCGATTTGATTGAAAGAAATTTCAAGCTTGAAAACAAAGGATCATTGGATATTGCGAAAGTAGCACTTGAAACATCCTATGACGTTACAGATGCAAAGCAAAATAATGATGGTGAAGATTTAGGTGATCATATCATCGTCAAATTTTTAGTGAATGATGGAAAGCCATCTAATCCAAACGATGATCATGAAATTTTGTGGGAAACAAAACTATCAAAATTAAAAACTATGAAACCTGAAGATGTAGCTACTTCTCTAGAACGTCATAACTTAATAGATGGTATTAAATCTGGTGAAACAGATTCCTTACATGTGCTCTTCTCCTTTGAAGATAACGACCAGGATCAAAATAAATTCCAAGGTGATTCCTTACAGCTAAACTGGACATTCCATGCAGAGCAAACACCTGGCGTGGAGAAATAAATTTTAAAATATAAATTATCGGAGGCCTATATATGAAAAAGAAAAATCGTTTTGTTACCGGAATTGTAACGGCTGGCGTTCTATTTTCAACTGCCCTTCCGTTCAATGTTCTCGCTGAAAACCCAATTAACCAAATTGACTCTTCCAGCGTCCAGTCTTTACTATCAAAACTTTCTAAAGAACAACGTCAGGCATTACAAACGTTAGATACCAATCCTGGTTTTACTATTTCGCCAGATATTAATACGAGTAGTTCTGAACCAGTAAATATCATTGTAGAGTTTCAAACTGCTCCAGTAAAGATTAATGAATTAAAGCAAAAAGAAAAAGGGTTACAAGCTGCTCCTAAAAATATAAAAGCACGTATTGATCAAGAACATGAAGAATTCCAAAAAGGACTCAAACGTCTTTATCAATTTAGCCCATCAGTAAAATCAGGGAATTTCCAGTCTGTACAAATTAAACGTTCTTATAAGCATGCTATAAATGGCGTTGCGCTGACATTACCTGCCAATACAGTTGAAGAATTGTTACGAATTGGCGTTGTAAAACGTATTTGGAAAGATTACGAAGTGAAACTAAATTTACCAAAACAAGCAGAGCAGAAAGCACCTCAAAAACTAACAGATAGCATTCCACAAATTGGGGTAGATAAGTTACATAGCGAGGGCATTACCGGAAAAGGAATTAAAGTTGGTGTATTAGATACAGGTATTGATTACAATCATCCCGACTTAAAAGACGTGTATAAAGGCTATCGCGCAAAACCGGGTGAAGATTCTAGTAAGGTAGACCCAAACTCCGTAAAAGGTTGGGACTTTATTAATAACGATGCAGATCCGATGGAAACAACTTATACAGAGTGGCAACAATCTGGTGCTCCTGAATTTGATGATCGCGGTTCTTCCTTCTACACTGCGCATGGTACTCACGTAGCAGGTATCGTTTCTGCTCAAAAGAAAAACAAATCAGATTCCGCAGTAAAAGGTGTTGCACCTGACATTGAACTGTATAACTACCGAGTACTCGGTCCTTATGGAAGCGGAGATAGTTCCGGTATTATTGCTGCAATCGATAAATCTATTTCTGACGGTATGAACGTCATTAACTTATCGTTAGGTGACGATAGCAACAATCCGCTTGATCCAACGTCTATCGCTGTCAATAATGCAATGCTTTCAGGCGTTGTTACAGTCGTTGCTGCTGGTAACTCTGGTCCAAATCCAGCAACACTCGGATCACCAGGCGCTTCTCCATTTGCTATTACAGTCGGAGCAAGTGATAGCTCTATTTCCTTACCGAAACTATCAGGTCATGCTGGACAATTACAATT
This sequence comes from Bacillus sp. 17RED48, assembly GCF_019837545.1. Lineage (NCBI taxonomy): Bacteria > Bacillati > Bacillota > Bacilli > Caryophanales > Bacillaceae > Bacillus > Bacillus sp. 17RED48. The sequence continues at coordinate 7,440 of NZ_JADAXG010000001.1, read as the reverse complement.
CCCTAATCTAATTTTATTCGGCAAAAACTTCACTGATAAAATAGAAGATTTCAAAGGAAAATCTCTCCCTATTGAATCTGTAGGAATTGGTACTCCTGACGAGTTTAGTAAAAAAGATGTAAAAGGAAAAATCGCTCTCGTTGCACGTGGTACAATTTCATTTGATGAAAAGATCGCAAATGCGAAACAAGCTGGTGCAACAGCAGTTATTATTTATAACAATGTGGATGGAGAAATTCCTAACTACATTGGCGAAAGCACAAAATACATTCCTGCATTCCGCCTAACGAAAGAAGATGGCGAAAAACTAAAAGCTCAAATCGAACAAGGCAAAACATCCTTAACTTTCGATGAAATCAATTACATTCAAACAGAAGGCGATCATCTTGCAGACTTTAGCTCACGCGGTCCTGTTACATCAAATGATGATATTAAACCTGATATTACAGCGCCTGGTGTTGCGGTACTTTCAACGGTACCGGAATATATTAACGACCCACAAGAAGGTGAAAACTACGATGTTTCCTATGAACGTATGCAAGGAACATCTATGGCATCTCCACATATCGCTGGCGTTGCTGCTCTTATTTTACAAGAACACCCAGAATACTCTCCATTCGATGTAAAAGCGTCTCTTATGAACACTGCTGATGATTTAAAAGAAAAGTATTCCGTATATGAAGTGGGAGCTGGAAGAGTAGATGCTTATAACTCTGTTCACACTGAAACAAGTTTTAAAGTGTTAGATACGACAAAAACGATTGTAAACGATGAAGTGATTGAAGTACCCGAAGAAACTGGATCCATTGCATTCGGTAAATACTATCAAAAAGATGGGGAATCTCTTGAACAAAAACGAAAAATTAAAGTTGAAAATCGCAATAAACAAGAGAAGAAAGAATTTAAAACAGAAATTTCTTATACACCAGCATCTTCTGCTATTAACGATGCTACCGCAAACGGTGTAAAAGTTTCTACTTCTGAAACAATTACAATTGATGCTGGAAAATCAGATGAAATTGAAGCAAAAATCAATATTCCAGCTGGTGCAAAGCAAGGCCGATATGAAGGATATATTCATATTACAAATACGAAAAATAAAGAAGAAACATATCAAATTCCGTTCTCTATTCGTGTATCAGAGCCTGGTATTGAAAATGCACTGTTATCAAGAAAAACAATCTCAACTGATACATCTAAATTCAATCCATACCGTGAATCGTATTTGCACGGGGCATTCCAATTAAACAGCGAACTGGAGACGTTAGACCTTATCGTGAAAGATTCAAAAACAAATAAAGCGCTTGGCTTCATCGGAATGTTAAACACGAGTGGACTAAAAACGGACGTGTATTACTACTTAGATTCATTCTTTAACGGCAGAGTGTATCCTTTTACAAATGATCCTGCAAAACCAATTGGTGATGAGAAAATCGACTTACCAGAAGGTGATTACACAATTGAGTTTGTTGGCTATGATAAAGCCGGAAAAGCACGTGTGAAAGGTGATTATGTCGTAATTGATAATACACCGCCAGAAGTGAAATTAACTGGATTACAGCCTGGTATTTATGAATTAAATGAAGAAAACTATACAGTAGAAGACGGTAAAAAAGCACTATGGATTAAAGGAAATGTATATGATTCTAACGTTGACTACTTAAAAGGAAAAGGATTTAACATTACGCAAGAAGCGAATGGTGTTATGTACTATGATTATTCTCCATACTTGCATAAGTTTTTGCCTATTAATGCAAATGGTGACTTTAAAGTTGGCATTACTCCTGAATCCTTTAAGGTGGAAGGCCCAATGAATACAGGCGTATATATTTTCGATTATGCAACTGCAGGTCCTGACTACCCAAGCGGTGTAAATAACTATTGGTTTATCCCGCAAGGCGCTCAATATGCAAAAGCTAGTTACGATAAAAAGGAATTATATAAAGATGATGAATTCACTGTGACGCTAAACGCCAAACATGTGAAACAATTTATATCTGGAGAATTTAACGTAAAATTCCTAGAGAAGAACTTCAAATTTGCAAATGCGAAATTGAATCCTGCTTTTGAAAAGCTCCTTTCTGAAAAAGGGGTAACGGCAAAAGTGAATGAACCTAAATTAGAAGAAGGTTCTGTCACAGTAGGCGGAGCTATCGATGACAAAAACTTTGCTGGGTTAGATGGTGATTTCCCGTTCATTGATGTAACTTTCAAAGTAGAAAATGATGAATTTTATGAAGCAAATGCTCAATTAGATTTAGCAGTGTTTGCTTACTGGAAACAAGGTGAATCAGAGCCAAACAGAATGCGTGTACTTCAAGATCAAACATTCTCAGTAATGTCTTTAAACTCACTAGCAGAAGGCAATATTAAACCTGGTGCATTCTTAAATGAACGTGGCTATTTAGATGAGAAATTCGATTATACAAAGCTTGGCGTAAAAGTATATGCAACAGATTCTTACCGTCATAAGTTTGAAGGCTCACTTGATAAATACGGTTACTTCAAACTGAATGGACTTCCTGTTAATAAACGCGACTACAACTTATACGTGGAGATTCCAGGGCATTTAACAAGCCGACTAACAACGAAATTAGGTACTGAAAAAGATGGTAAGCTACTTGGCCAATATTATTATGCACGCCTTGATGAAAGCCTTGCAGGTGATGTAAACGGAGATAAAGTAATTGATATTAAAGATGCAGAAATTATCGCTAGCAACTATGATAAAAAAGGACTGTCTGTAAAAGACGGTGACCTTAACAAAGATGGTATTGTCGACGAAAAAGATATTCGCTTCGTTGAAAAGAACTTCTTGAAGAAAGGTCCAGATGCATCTAACTCAAAAACACCTGTTGAAAAATCAAAAAGCGGTACACTTGCAGATATTTTAAAGAAATTAGGATTAACGCCTAAAAAATAATAATAAAGAGCACTCTATATAAAGTAGAGTGCTCTTTTCTATAAACGACCCTTATCCAGCAAAAGGGGTATATTGGGGATATACAAGGGAAACCGGAAAAGGAATTTATATTAAATTATATGAATTCAGAGGTAGGAAGCAGTGTCCCGCCTCTGAATGGTTTAACAATTATTATAGTACTGGTGCCATTGTTTCTTTTAATACTTTTACAGAATGAGCGAATTTCGCTTTTTCATCTTCATTTAGCTCAAGTTCTACGATCTCACGTACACCTTCGCGGTTAATAACAGCTGGAACACCTACGAAAGCATCTTTCTCACCATATTGTCCTTCAAGATATGCAGATACAGTTAATACGCTGTTCTCGTTGCTTAAGATTGCTTTAGTTACACGAAGTAGTGACATACCGATTCCGTAGTAAGTTGCACCTTTACGCTCGATGATATGGTAAGCTGCATCACGTACGTTTTCGAAGATTTTATCTAAGTCTTCTTGTTTGTACTGTTCGTTGTTAGCTAAGATTGTTTCTAGTTTTTGTACACCGATAGTAGCGTGGCTCCATACTGGAAGTTCAGTGTCACCGTGTTCACCAACGATGTAAGCATGAACGTTACGTGGATCTACATCTAAGTAGTCACCTAACATGTAACGGAAACGAGCAGAGTCTAAAGTAGTACCAGAACCGATTACGCGCTCTTTTGGTAAACCAGATTCTTTCCAAGTTACGTAAGTTAAAATATCAACTGGGTTTGTAGCGATTAAGAAAATTCCATCGAATCCGCTATCCATAATGCCGCGAACGATTTGTTTAAAGATCTTTGTATTTTTCTCAACTAAGTCTAAACGAGTTTCACCTGGCTTTTGTGGTAATCCAGCAGTGATAACAACTAGATCTGCATCTTTACAATCTGCATAGCTACCGCTCCAAACTTTTGTTGGTGATGGAGAGAATGGTACCGCATGGCTTAAGTCCATTGCTTCCCCTTCTGCTTTTGCTTCATTAACATCTACTAATACGAATTCTTCAGCTACACCTTGGTTGATCATTGAGTAAGCGTAACTACAACCTACAGCTCCTGTTCCTACTAATACTACACGATTGATACCTTTTTTCATGTTAATTTCCCCTCTCTATTGTTCACATATATTTTTTTATGATTGTTTAAGTAATTAATTAAAATACTAATTTAATGTTGTTTAACTTCTTTACATTCATATTGTAGCACGTATCATTGTGAATTACTTCACAAATTATGACCTATTTGTGAACTTTTTCACATAGAGTGTAAAGTTGATGGAATAGGTGTGGAATCCATACCAAATTAGGTGTTTTCTTTAGATTGTGAATAAAAATGTAATCACATTATAAGATTAAACTGACTGATCACATCATCCCCTTACAAGATGGACGTCAATTAGCTTATATAGAATACGATGAACTAAATGGATTAGCATATACTTTAACACCTCCCTTTTAACCATTACTGTATATTAATAAAAAGAATATCCGTTAAAATCATGCATTCTTTTCTAGTAATAAACCATCCAATATAAGTGATAGGCTATGCAAAGCTTTAGACAACTGCATCTCTGCATCTTCAGAATTCGCAATCCAACAAGCAAGGTCCACTAGTCCGCCATTTATGAATCTTGCTAAAGCCTCACAGTCCGTCTTTTCAATAATAGAGTCCTTCATTAATTGTTGAAGTATCTCCGCCATCGTCGTTAAACATTTCGACTGTGATGATTGATAATAACTAGTTCCTAATACTGCCGGTGCATCTCGAAGTACGATTCGCTGAATTTCTGGATTAAGTGCCATTGTTAAATACGCACGACAACGCCCAACAAATCCTTCCCATTTTCCTTCGGCCTCATCTGATACTTCCCCTAATTTATTATCCATTTCCATGTCAATTTCTTTTACAACCGCTTCTAACAATCCTTTTTTATCACCAAAATGATGATAAATTGCACCACGTGTTAAACCGACAGATGCTGTAAAATCATCCATAGACGTATTTACATATCCAACTGTACCAAAAGCCTCTCTTGCTGCACTCAGCAATTTAGCACGTGTTTCAGTGATCATTTCTGCTCTTGTTTTTTTAATCATCTTTTCCTCCTACTTCTATTCATCCTCTTTATTAAAAATGAATTGCATTATAGTACCGTTCTCTATGTAAAAGAATAACTCCTTTAAACGTCAGCTCTCTATCTAGAGATAAAACATTTAAATTGACATACGCTCCGTATGTTAATACGGATATTGGCATATGGTGCGTATGTCAATTATTTCTAGCTTACAAGATAGTATAACTTCTTACCTATATCCTACATTGACTCACTGTCCCTTTTTATAGAAGGTATTAATGAAACAGAGGAGGAGTTAAAAGAATGAAGAATGTATATGTAAACGTCAAATACTTTGGTGATTATCATGTTTAATTCCTACCGTGAGATTTTCAGTACTCCTGGTACAAAAGGATTCTCATTAGCAGGATTTATAGCTCGGATGCCCATATCAATGATGGGTATTGGTATTGTTACAATGTTATCTCAGTTACGTGGTGACTATTGGCTTGCTGGAGCTGTTGCAGCCACCTTTACATTATCATCTGCTTTACTAGCTCCTCATATTTCTCGTATGGCCGATCAATTAGGGCAATCTCGCATACTTCTTCCGACTGCAGGTATCAGTGTTTTCTTTACGATCCTCTTACTTCTATGTACGAAATATGAAGCTCCTTATTGGACACTATTTCTATCCGCCTTATGTGCAGGTTGTATGCCAAACATGTCAGCTATGGTACGTGCGCGTTGGACTAAACTATACCGTGGATCCCACAAATTGCATACAGTATTTTCCTTTGAATCGGTCGTCGACGAAATTTGCTTCATAATTGGTCCTGTATTATCTGTCAGTTTAAGTGTTATGTTCTTCCCAGAAGCCGGACCACTTTTATCATCTGTTTTTCTCACAATTGGGGTATGCCTATTCACCATGCAAAAAAGCACAGAACCGCCTGTGCACCCTCATGACATTACAAACAAAGGAACAGTATTTAAAATTGGTTCTTTGCGAGTACTAGTATTCACACTCATTGCTATAGGCACTATCTTCGGCACAATAGATGTCGTTAGTGTAGCTTTTGCTGAACAGCAAGGAAACACAGTAGCTGCTAGCTTTGTGCTTTCTGTCTATGCAATCGGTTCATGCCTTGCAGGTCTAATTTTCGGTACTCTTAAACTCAATACTCCACCCTATAATCAGTTTTTAATAGCAGTCACACTTTCCATGATAACAATGCTGCCACTAGTTCTCGTAAGCACTATTACTTGGCTAGTAGTTATTGTTTTCTTTGCAGGGTTATCTGTCGCTCCTACTATGATTATTACTATGGGGCTTGTGGAAAAAATCGTACCTGAATCAAAAATAACTGAAGGAATGACTTGGGCAATTACAGGACTTGGTATTGGAGTCTCTCTAGGATCAGCAGTAGCTGGTTTAGTTATTGATAACTTTGGAGCTCGTGCAGGGTTTAGTGTTGCTATTATAGCAGGAGGCCTTGCCTTAACTATTGCACTTTTAGGATACAAAACTCTCCACTCCGCATATAGTCATGCTGTTATGAAACCGGATGGGCATTCAGCAGAGAGTTAAAACATATTCAAAAAATAGGATTACCTCTTCTTATGTGTAAGGAGAGGTAATCCTATTTAAATTAATATAACTTTTTAAACTTATTATTTATAATCTGTTATAGCTTCCTCTATATTTATAAACAACAAAAAAGAGATAGCAGATTATGCTATCTCTTTTAGTATGACCCGTACGGGATTCGAACCCGTGTTACCGCCGTGAAAGGGCGGTGTCTTAACCACTTGACCAACGGGCCAATTCTGGCAGAGAAGAAGGGATTCGAACCCTCGCACCGCGTTCGCGATCTACTCCCTTAGCAGGGGAGCCCCTTGAGCCACTTGGGTACTTCTCTATAATATGGCTCCGCAGGTAGGACTCGAACCTACGACCGATCGGTTAACAGCCGATAGCTCTACCACTGAGCTACTGCGGAATAATTATGGTGGGCCTAAATGGACTCGAACCATCGACCTCACGCTTATCAGGCGTGCGCTCTAACCAGCTGAGCTATAGGCCCATAATTGAAAAGCGGGTGAAGAGAATCGAACTCTCGACCAGAGCTTGGAAGGCTCTTGTTTTACCACTAAACTACACCCGCATTAAATTGTAAATGGTGAGCCATGAAGGATTCGAACCTTCGACCCTCTGATTAAAAGTCAGATGCTCTACCAACTGAGCTAATGGCTCATTTTGAAAGTGGTGCCGACTAGAGGACTTGAACCCCCAACCTACTGATTACAAGTCAGTTGCTCTACCAGTTGAGCTAAGTCGGCTTGCGACTTCAAAATGGTGGCTCGGGACGGAATCGAACCGCCGACACGAGGATTTTCAGTCCTCTGCTCTACCGACTGAGCTACCGAGCCTTTATGTAAAA